>NZ_JOAG01000032.1 GCF_000725485.1 Nonomuraea candida
CAGCGGGGTCTCCACCCCGAACAGGTTGACCACCGGCCCGAACGGCACGATCGAGAAGGCCAGGAACGCCGGCACCACCATGATCACCGGCGCGAGCAGGTAGAGCACCTTGTCCACGGTGCGCGGGAAGATGTCCTCCTTCAGGCCCATCTTCAGGCCGTCGGCCACGGACTGCAGCAGGCCGAACTTGCCGGCCCGGTTGGGGCCGTAGCGGTGCTGCATCCGCGAGATCAGCTTGCGCTCGAACCAGACGCCGAACAGGATGCCCAGCATCAGGAAGGCGAACAGCATGACGGCCTTGATGATGGTGATCCACAGCGGATCGTGGCCGAAGTTCTCCAGAGTGGGACTCATGAGGCGCTCCCGATGGTGACGATGTCGCCGGCCACCGCGCGCAGGTCACGCGTGACCGAGCAGCCGCCGGAGTTCGCCGGCACCCAGACCACGCGGTCGGGCAGATCGGCGATGCGCACCGGCAGGGTGACGTTCTCGCCCACGACGAGCTTGTCGCCGTCGGCCACGCCCAGCTCGGCGGCCGTGCTCTCGGAGACCAGTGCTTCGGCGGTGCGGGCGGTGCCCGCGAGGTACGGCTCGCCGTCCTGCAGCCTGCCCTCGTCGAGCAGCAGGTGCCAGGTGGCCAGCAGCGCCTGGCCCTGCTCCGGCGCGTCCAGCGGGCGGGGCAGGGTGACCGGGGCGCTGACGCGGCTGCCGCGCCAGGAGCCCAGGCTGGACAGCTCGCGCCGGGCCGCCTTGGCGTCCGGCAGGCCCAGGTGCACGTCCATGCGGTCGGCCAGGTTGCCGATCACGGCGAGGTCGGACTGGAGCCCCGGCACCTTGAGCGGCGCCTCGAAGGAGCGGCCCCGGCCCTCCCAGTTGACGAACGTGCCGCCCTTCTCCTGCACGGCGGCGACGGGCAGGACCACGTCGGCGCGGTCGGTGACGGCGCTGGCGCGGATCTCCAGGCTGACGATGAACGGCGTGTGCTCCAGCGCCTCCAGCGCGGCCGCCGGGTCGGGCAGGTCGTAGGGGTCGACCCCGGCGACGACCAGCGCGTCCAGCTCGCCGTCGCGGGCGGCGGCGAGGATGCCGGCCGTGTCGCGGCCGGGCGTGGCGGGCAGCGAGCCCACGTTCCACACCCTGGCGACCTCGGCCCTGGCGCTCTCGTCGTCCACCGGACGGCCGATCGGCAGCAGGTTGGGCAGCGCGCCGGCCTCGATCGCGCCGCGCTCACCGGCCCGGCGCGGGATCCAGGCGATCCGGGCGTCGGAGGCGGCGGCCAGGCGTACGAGGGCGGACAGCGCGCCGGGCACGGTGGCCAGGCGCTCGCCGGCCAGCACGATCGTGCCCTCGGCCAGCGTGCCGACCAGGTCGCCGATCGCGTCGGCCTCGGCGCCGGGCGCGGTGCGGATGAGCGTGCCGCCCATCTTCGCCAGGCCCGGGGAGGCGAACGGCGCGATCGAGGTGACCTTCAGGCCCTTCTTCTGCCACGCCTTGCGCAGGCGCAGGAAGACGATCGGCGACTCCTCCTCGGGCTCGAACCCGACGAGCAGCACGTGCGGGGCGTTCTCGAGGTCGGCGTAGCTGATCTCGATGCCCTTGCCGGCCACCGCGTGGGCCAGGAACTGCGCCTCCTCGGCGGAGTGCGGCCTGGCGCGGAAGTCGACGTCGTTGGTGCCGAGCGCGACCCTGGCGAACTTGGCGTAGGCGTAGGAGTCCTCGACCGTGACCCGGCCGCCGACCAGCACGCCGGCCTTGCCGCGCGCCTTGGCCAGGCCCTCGGCGGCCACCATCAGCGCCTCCGGCCACGAGGTGGGCACGAGCACGCCCTCCTCGTTGCGGACCAGCGGCTGCTTGAGGCGGTCGGGCTGCGTGGCGTAGGTGAACGCCCAGCGGCCCTTGTCGCAGTTCCACTCCTCGTTCACCTGCGGGTCGTTGCCCGCCAGGCGGCGGGTGACGCGGCCGCGCCGGTGGTCGGTGCGCAGGCTGCACCCGGAGGCGCAGTGCTCGCACGCACTGGGCGTGGAGACCAGGTCGAACGGGCGGGCGCGGAAGCGGTAGGCGGCGCCGGTGAGCGCGCCGACCGGGCAGATCTGCACCGTGTTGCCGGAGAAGTAGGAGTTGAACGGCTTGCCTTCGGCCGTGCGCACCTGCTCCTTGGCCCCGCGCTCGAAGAACTCGATGAGCGGGTCGCCGGCGATCTGGTCGGAGAAGCGGATGCAGCGCGCGCACTGGACGCAGCGCTCGCGGTCGAGCAGGACCTGCGTGGACAGCGGCAGCGGCTTGGGGAAGGTGCGCTTCTGCTCCTGGAACCTGGACTCGCCCTGGCCGTTGGACATGGCCTGGTTCTGCAGGGGGCACTCGCCGCCCTTGTCGCAGACCGGGCAGTCCAGCGGGTGGTTCATCAGCAGCAGCTCCATGGCCCCGCGCTGCGCCTTCTCGGCGACCGGCGAGGTGAGCTGGGTCTGCACGACCATGCCCTCGGCGACCTCGATCGCGCAGGACGGCTGCGGCTTGGGGAAGCCGCGGCCGTTGCCGGCGTCGGGGATGTCGACCAGGCACTGGCGGCAGTTGGCCGCCGGGTCGAGCAGCGGGTGGTCGCAGAACCGGGGGATCTGGATGCCCAGCAGCTCGGCGGCCCTGATGATCAAGGTGCCCTTGGGGACGCTGACCTGGAACCCGTCGATGGTCAGGGTCACCAGGTTCACTTCTGTCTCTACGACTGTCACTGCTCACCCCAGAGAGTGGACTTCTTCGGGTCGAACGGGCAGCCGCCGATCTCGAAGTGCTTGAGGTACTCCTCGCGGAAGTACTTCACCGAGGAGTGGATCGGGCTGGTCGCGCCGTCGCCCAGCGCGCAGAAGGAGCGACCCAGGATGTTGTCGGCGAT
This sequence comes from Nonomuraea candida, assembly GCF_000725485.1. Lineage (GTDB taxonomy): Bacteria > Actinomycetota > Actinomycetes > Streptosporangiales > Streptosporangiaceae > Nonomuraea > Nonomuraea candida. Next base: position 2,888 of record NZ_JOAG01000032.1, read on the forward strand.
GTCGGTGATCGTGGCCAGGTCGTCCTCGGTGCCCTGGCCCTTCTCCAGGCGCTTGAGCACCTGCTTGAGCCAGTACGTGCCCTCGCGGCAGGGCGTGCACTTGCCGCAGGACTCGTGGGCGTAGAACTCGGTCCAGCGCAGCACGGTACGGACCACGCAGGTGGTCTCGTCGAAGATCTGCAGCGCGCGGGTGCCGAGCATGGAGCCCTTGGCGCCGACCGCCTCGAAGTCGAGCGGCACGTCGAGGTGCTCGTCGGTGAAGATCGGCGTGGACGAGCCGCCCGGGGTCCAGAACTTGATCTGGTGCCCCTCGCGGATGCCGCCGGCCATGTCGAGCAGCTCGCGCAGCGTGATGCCGAGCGGGGCTTCGTACTGGCCGGGGCGGGTGACGTGGCCGCTGAGGGAGAAGATGCCGAAGCCCTTGGACTTCTCGGTGCCCATCCCGGCGAACCACTCGGCGCCGTTGGCGATGATCGAGGGAACAGACGCGATCGACTCGACGTTGTTCACGACAGTAGGCGAGGCGTAGAGGCCCGCCACGGCCGGGAACGGGGGCTTGAGCCGCGGTTGACCTCTGAAGCCTTCCAGCGAGTCCAGCAGCGCCGTCTCCTCGCCACAGATGTAGGCGCCCGCGCCACTGTGCACGACGAGCTCCAGGTCATAGCCGGAGCCGAAGATGTCGCTGCCGAGATAGCCCTTCTCGTACGCCTCGCGCACGGCCGCGTGCAGCCGCCGGATGACGTGCAGCACCTCACCGCGCACGTAGATGAAGGCGTGGTTGGCCCGGATCGCGTAGGACGTGATGATGATGCCCTCGACCAGCGCGTGCGGGTTGGCCATCATCAGCGGGATGTCCTTGCAGGTGCCCGGCTCCGACTCGTCGGCGTTGACGACGAGATAGTGCGGCTTGCCGTCGCCCTGCGGGATGAAGCCCCACTTCATGCCCGTCGGGAAGCCGGCGCCGCCGCGGCCGCGCAGGCCGGAGTCCTTGACGGCCTGGATGACGGCGTCGGGCTCCATGCCCAGCGCCTTCCTGGCCGCCGCGTACTCGCCGTACACGTCGAGGGTGAAGGAGTTGGGCTGGTCCCAGTTGGCGGTCAGGACCGGTGTCAGAGTCGTGCTCATGCTTCGGGCGCCTTCCATCCCTTGGCCTTGGCGACCTTCAGGCCCTCCAGCGAGGGGCCGGCGGCCGAGGGGCCGTCGCCCGCGAGGTCGTCGGGCAGACCGGCGAGCACCCGCGAGGCCTCCTTGAAGGTGCACAGCTTCTTCGGGCCGCGCGTGGGCCGCACGTCCTTGCCGTCACGCAGGTCGTCGACGAGCTGCTTGGCCGACTCGGGCGTCTGGTTGTCGAAGAACTCCCAGTTGACCATCATGACCGGCGCGAAGTCGCAGGCCGCGTTGCACTCCAGGCGCTCCAGCGAGATCTTGCCGTCCGGGGTCGCCTCGTCGTGACGGACGCCGACGTGCTCCGACAGCTCCTCCCAGATCTGGTCGCCGCCCATGACGGCGCACAGCGCGTTGATGCACACGCCGACGTGATAGTCGCCCATGGGCTTGCGCTTGTACATGGTGTAGAAGGTCGCGACGCCGGTGACCTCGGCCTTGCTGAGGCCCAGCATCTCCGCGCAGAACTCCTGCCCGTCGTCCGAGACGTAGCCGTCCTCGGACTGCACGAGGTGGAGCAGCGGCAGCAGGGCGGAGCGGGTCTTGGGGTAACGCCCGATGATCTCCTTGGCGTCCCGCTCAAGACGCTCACGGATCTCCGGTGAGTATGTCACCGGTCCACACCTCCCATGACGGGGTCGATAGAAGCCACCGCGGCGATCACGTCGGCGATCTGGCCGCCCTCCGCCATCGCGGGGAAGCTCTGCAGGTTGCAGAAGGACGGCTCGCGGAAGTGCACGCGGTAGGGCCGGGTGCCGCCGTCGCTGACGACGTGGGCGCCGAGCTCGCCCTTGGGCGACTCGATGCTGGCGTACGCCTGCCCGGCCGGCACCCGGAAGCCCTCGGTCACCAGCTTGAAGTGGTGGATGAGGGCCTCCATGGAGGTGCCCATGATGTGCGCGATGTGGTCGGGCGAGTTGCCGAACCCGTCGGGGCCGAGCGCGAGCTGCGCGGGCCAGCCGATCTTCTTGTCCTCGATCATCACGGGGTCGCCCTTGAGCGGGCCGGCGATGCGGTCCAGCGCCTGCTCGATGATCTTGAGGGACTCCTCCATCTCCTTCATGCGGACGAGGTAGCGCGAGTAGACGTCGCAGCCGCGCTCGGTGGCGACGTCGAACTCGTAGGTCTCGTAACCGCAGTAGGGCTGCGACTTGCGCAGGTCCCACGGCAGGCCGGCGGCGCGCAGGATCGGCCCGGTGACGCCGAGCGCCATGCACCCGGTCAGGTCGAGGTAGGCCACGTCCTTGGTGCGGCGCACGTAGACCGGGTTCTCGTCGAGGAGCTTGCGGATGTCCTTGATCCGCTTGGGCATCTCCTTGAGGAATTCGCCGATCTTGTCCACCGCGCCCGCGGGCAGGTCCACGCTGACGCCGCCGGGGCGGATGTAGGCGTGGTTCATGCGCAGGCCGGTGATGTACTCGAACAGGTCCATGATCATCTCACGATCGCGGTACCCGAAGAGGAACGGCGTGGTCGCGCCCAGCTCCATGCCGAACGTGCCCATCGCGACCAGGTGCGAGGCGATGCGGTTGAGCTCCATCATCATCACGCGGATGGCCTGCGCGCGGTCGGGCACGCGGTCCTCGATGCCGAGCAGCTTCTCCACGCCCAGGCAGTAGGCCGTCTCGTTGAAGATCGGCGAGAGGTAGTCCATGCGGGTCACGAACGTGGTCCCCTGGGTCCACGTCCGGTACTCCATGTTCTTCTCGATGCCGGTGTGCAGGTAGCCGATGACGCCGCGCGCCTCGGTGACCGTCTCACCGTCGAGCGTCAGGACCAGCCGGAGCACGCCGTGCGTGGACGGGTGCTGGGGGCCCATGTTGACGACGAGGCGCTCCTCCTCGGCGTCGCGCACGCCACTGACGACCTGGTCCCAGTCGGCGCCGTTGACCGAGTAGACCGTGCCCTCGGTCGCCTCGTCATAAGCGGTGCTCATGAGTGTTCCTCCCTACGGTCGTCAACGCTCAGCTCCACAAGGTCACTCACGCGTAGCTCCTCCTGTGGTCCGGCGAGGGGATGGTGGCGCCGCGGTATTCCACCGGGATGCCGCCGAGCGGGTAGTCCTTGCGCTGCGGGTGACCGTCCCAGTCGTCCGGCATCATGATCCGGGTGAGCGCGGGGTGACCGTCGAAGATGATCCCGAAGAAGTCGTACGCCTCGCGCTCGTGCCAGTCGTGACCAGGGTAGACGCTGACCGTGGATGGGATGTGCGGGTCGGAGTCAGGGGCGCTGACCTCGACGCGCACGCGCCGGTTGTGCGTGATCGAGCACAGGTGGATGACCGCGTGCAGCTCCTCGCCCGCCAGGTGCGGGTAGTGCACGCCCGACACGCCGAGCGAGAGCTCGAAGCGCAGGGCGGGGTCGTCGCGCAGCTTCTGGCAGACCTCGACCAGGCGCTCGCGCTTGACGTGCAGGGTCAGCTCGCCGCGGTCGACGACCACGCGCTCGATCGCGTCGTCGAGCGCGAGGGTGTCGACGATCTCGTCGAAGTAGCTCCCGTACGGGCGCGGCGTCGAGATCTGCGGCGCCCGGCGCACGACGAGGCCGCCGTAGCCGGAGGTGTCGCCGGTGTCGTTGGCGCCGAACATGCCCCGGCGCGCGACGGGCGGCTCCTGGGCCGCCGGCACCTCGGGGACCTGCGCGTCCGGGACCTCGGGGAGGTTGTCGGGCGAGGTCACTTCGAGGCCCCCTGGTCGATCAGCGGCAGCGTGCGCAGCGCCTGCAGCTCGAGCTCCTCGATCTGCTTGGCGCGGTGCGCGCCGAACTTCATGTTCTGGATCTTGTCGTGCAGCTTGACGATCGCGTCGATGAGCATCTCGGGCCGCGGCGGGCAGCCCGGCAGGTAGATGTCGACGGGCACGACGTGGTCGACGCCCTGGACGATCGCGTAGTTGTTGAACATGCCGCCGCTGGAGGCGCACACGCCCATGGCGATGACCCACTTGGGCTCGGCCATCTGGTCGTAGATCTGGCGCAGGACGGGTGCCATCTTCTGCGACACGCGCCCGGCCACGATCATGAGGTCGGCCTGGCGGGGAGACGCCGAAGCGCGCTCCATACCGAAGCGCGCCAGGTCGTAGTGGGGGCCACCGGTGGCCATCAGCTCGATGGCGCAACACGCGAGGCCGAACGTGGCCGGCCACACGGAGTTCTTACGCGCCCATCCGGCGGCCGCTTCGACCGTGCTGAGGATGAACCCGCTGGGGAGTTTCTCTTCAAGTCCCATTTTCAGTCCCAGTCCAGACCCTTGCGGCGCCACACGTACGCGTAGGCCACGAGCACGGTGACGATGAACAGCAGCATCTCGACGAGCGCGAACAGCCCCAGGCCCGAAGAGAGGATGCGGCCGAGGTCGTCCGTCTGCGGAGCGAACGAGACGGCCCACGGGTAGAGGAAGATGATCTCGATGTCGAAGACGATGAAGAGCATCGCCGTGACCATGTATTTGAGCGGGAACCGTCCACCACCGACAGGCTGGGGCGTGGGCTCGATGCCGCATTCGTAGGCGTCGAGCTTGGCGCGGTTCCAGCGCTTGGGACCGGTGAAGGGAGCGATGGCGACCGAGAAGATCGCGAAGCCCCCCGCGAGAACGGCGAGCACCAGGATGGGCACGTAAAGGTCCATCGCTACGCCTCCTCTGGAGTCGCCGCGCGCGCGGGCGCGCAGCCGGATCTGTTGATTGCGAGATTCATGCTGATGGCGCGACCTTCGAGAGTGCGTTGATGATCATGTCGGACGCATCGCCTCGCCGGTCGGTGAGATTACCAAGGAGTTTGAGCGCGAAGCGCATCAGTCTCGGGTGGGGCAACCCGTGCCTGGTGCCGAAGCTCATCACACCCGGCTTCCCGATCGCCTCGACGAACAACCTGCCGAGCGTGAAATAACCGCCGTAGGCGTCCTTCAGAACCTGAGGATAGGTGCGCAGGATCCGCTCCCGTCGCGCGGGGGTGGTGTCCGCGAGCGCCCTGGCGATGACCTCGGCGGCGATCTCCCCGGTCTCCATGGCGTAGGCGATGCCCTCGCCGTTGAACGGGTTGATCGACCCGCCGGAGTCTCCCACGAGAACGAGGCCGCGCGTGTAGTGGGGCTGCCTGTTGAAGGCCATCGGGAGCGCGGCGCCGCGGATCGGGCGCGTCATGTTCTCCTCGGTGAAGCCCCAGTCGGCCGGCATGGAACGGCACCACCGCCGCAGCAGGTCGCGGTAGTCGATGTTGCCGAAATGTGAGCTGGTGTTGAGCAGGCCGAGCCCGACGTTGGCGGTGCCGTCGCCCACGCCGAAGACCCAGCCGTAGCCGGGCAGCAGCGTGTCGCCGTCCCACAGCTCCAGCCAGGTCTCCAGGTAGTCGTCGTCGTGGCGCGGGCTCTCGAAGTAGGTCCGCACCGCCACGCCCATCGGGCGGTCCTCCCGCTTGTGCAGGCCCATGCCCAGGGCCAGGCGGGTGCTGTTGCCGTCGGCGGCCACGACCACGCGGCTGCGGAACTCGCGGCCGTCCTTGGTGGTCACGCCCACGATGTGGCCGCTGCGGTCGTCGAGCACGGGGCCGGTGACGGTGACGCCCTCCATGAGGCGCACGCCGTTCTTGACCGCGTTGGCGGCGACGATCTGGTCGAAGTCCTGGCGGGTGCGGACGAGCCCGAAGTCGGGGAAGCGCTCCAGCTGGGGCCAGTCGAGCTCGAAGCGCAGGCCGCCGCCGACGACGCGCAGGCCCTTGTTCCTGACCCAGCCGGGGGCGTCGATGTCGACGCCCATGTTCTGCAGCTGCTTGACCGCGCGCGGGGTCAGGCCGTCGCCGCAGACCTTCTCGCGGGGGAACCTGGTCTTCTCCAGGAGCAGGACGTCGAGCCCCGCCTGGGCCAGGTAGAACGCGGTCGCGGAACCGGCGGGACCGGCGCCGACGACGATGACGTCGGCGTCGCCAGTGCTCATGGTCGCGCCCGCTTCGCCACTCGTTGGCTGCGCTCTCTCGCGGCGAGCTCCTGCGCTCGGTGTGTGGCTGTTGGCACGGTCACTGGACTGTCCTGTCCCTACACGCTCGAAGGCCTCGGGGTGTCGCGCCTTCGTTCCTTTGTGAACCCCTTCACAAACTTACCGGCCCGCAGTCTACTGCTTTTCGCGTACATAGTGGCAGTCGGGGTACGGTTCTGTGATCCAAGGGGACGGCGTGTCGCCTGAGGCAGCGCAGTCATGATCGTCACGCTAGCAGCAGGCTCCCGGACGCTCAGAGGCCCGCCCGCCAGGCGATGCCGTCTCGAGACTTCTCTCCGGCCGCGCCCGCCCGCCGTGCCGGGCCGGAAGCCGGGCCGGAAATCGCCGAACCGGCGATTGACCCCGTTCCTCGTCCCCGCCCACTTCGGCCGGTTGATTGTGCGCTCGAAATGACGGCGCCGGGCGAGTTTCGGCCGGGCGGAATCGGCGGAGCGCGAAGTCGGGAACGGCGGCAGAATGACAATCCCGATAATCGGCCGGCCGCCGATTTCGGCGGCCGGGCCCCTGGCCTCACATGGCGTCCCGGCTCAGGGGGCCGGACCCTCTGCCCTCGCCTGGCGGCCCGGCTCAGGCGGGCTTGAAGCCCCGGTGCATGGCGACGATCCCCATCGTGAGGTTGCGCCAGGCCACCCGCTCCCAGCCGGCCTCCTGGATGGTGCGCGCCAGCGTGGGCTGGTCGGGCCAGTCCCTGATCGACTCCGCCAGATACTCGTAGGAGTCGTCGTTGGAGCCGAACACCTTGGCCACCTTCGGCAGCAGCCGCATCAGGTATTCGCGGTAGACCAGGTCGAACGGGCCGAACGTGACGTGCGAGAACTCCAGGATCACCAGCCGCCCGCCCGGCTTGGTCACCCGCAGCATCTCCCGCAGCGCCGCCGAGGTGTCGTGCACGTTGCGCAGCGCCACCGAGATCGTCACCGCGTCGAACACCTCGTCGGCGAACGGCAGCCGCATCGCGTCACCGGCGACGAACGGCACCCCCGGCCCCGACAGCGCGTTGCCGCCATGGCGCCGCACCCCGGTGCGCAGCATGCCCAGCGAGAAGTCCGAGGCGATCGCCCGCGCGCCCAAGGTGGTGAACGTGTCGGTGGACGTGCCCGTGCCGGCGCCCAGGTCGAGCACCAGCTCCCCTGGCCCGGCGTCGACGGCGGCGGCCACCGCCTTGCGCCAGAGCCTGACCTGCCCGAGGGAGATCACGTCGTTGACCAGGTCGTAGCGCCGGGCGGTGCGATCGAACATCGCGGCGACCTCATCCGGCTGTTTGTCCAACTGAGCGCGCGTCATGCCCCACAGCCTATTGGTGCGGGCCGGCGGCGCCGCGGCGTGCCGGGCGCCACGGGAACCCGCGGGCGGGGAAGCGCCGCCACACGCCGCCACCCCAGGGAGACCGGGCGGGCGACGAAGCGCCCCGGAGGGCGGCGGGGCCGACATCGTCCGGAGGGCGGCGGGCCCGACAGCGCCCGGGAGGGCGGCGGGCCCGCCGTCATGCCCATCCGGGAGAATCGACGGAAAGTAGCCGCATGGCTACCGATCGTCTGCTAGTTGTTGGGGAATGCTGGCCCGTGTCGCCCTTGCGGCGATCATCGCATCGACCCCCGTCCCGCATGCGCGCGTCGTGTCGGCCGACCCGGTCGACAACACCCCCCATGTGCTCGACGGCATCGTCAACGCCATCGCCGTCGTCGGGCGCACCGTCATCGTCGGCGGCTCGTTCGGCGAAGTCAGCGACGCGGGCCGGACCACGGTCCACACCCGCGCCAACCTGTTCGCCTACGACCTGGTGACCGGCCGCGTCCTGCCCGGCTTCGCGCCGAGCGTGGCCGGCCCGGTCTACGCCCTGGCGGCCGGCGAGAGCGGCACCGTCTACGTCGGCGGCGAGTTCCACGGCGTCGACAACCGCAGCGCGCGCGGCCTGGCCAGGCTCAACGTGGCCGACGGCGCGCTCGTGCCCGGCTTCGCGCCGCGCATCGGCGGCGGCATGGTGACCGCGCTGGCCCGGCAGGGCGGGCAGCTCTATGTCGGCGGCGACTTCGTCCGCCCGCGCACCGCGCTGGCCCGGCTCGACGCCGCCACCGGCGCCCCCGACCCCGGCTTCGCCATCGAGCCGGGCGCGCCGCTGACCCCGCGGGTGAAGATCTACGGGCTGGCCGTCTCCCGCGACAGGCTCGCCGTGGACGGCTCGTTCACCACGCTCGACGGCCAGTCCAGGCCCCAGCTCGGGCTGATCGACATCGGCTCGCCCACCGCGCGGGTGGCCTCCTGGCGCACCGACGCGTACGCGCGCCGGTGCAACCCCAACTTTCCCTCGTACGTACGCGGCCTGGATTTCTCGCCCGACGGACGCTATTTCGCGGTTGTCACCACCGGAGGCGCCAGAGGCGGGATGTGCGACACGACGGCGAGATTCGAGACCTACGCCGGCGGCTCGGCCATCAGGCCGACCTGGGTGAACGCCACGGGAGGCGATTCGCTCTACGCGGTCGCCGTGACCGGCGCGGCGGTCTACGTGGGCGGGCACCAGCGCTGGCTGGACAATCCGCAGGGCCGCGACTCGGCCGGCCCGGGCGCCGTGTCACGCCCGGGGATCGGCGCCATTCATCCGCGCACCGGAAAGGCCCTCAGTTGGAATCCCACGCGGGAGCGCGGCATCGGGGTGAAGGCGTTTTACGCGCACGCCGGCGGACTACTTGTCGGTAGCGACACAACGAGACTCGGACGGGAGTACCATGCCCGGATTGGCATGTTCCCCCTGCCCTAGCCGTCCTGTGGCTTGGGGCGGTCGATCCGGTTGCTAAGACGCTCGCTCATGGCGTCACGCTGCTTGGAGAGCAGGACGTAGCTCGCTATGCCGCTGATCAAGAAAGAGGCCACGATCAGCGCGAGCCAGTTTTGCAGCCCAAGGAGCAGAAGGACACCGAGGGTGACGGTGAACAGGCCGATCCGCGACGCGGTGTAAACGAGAACGGGACGCACGGGTTCCAGGTTACTCGGACCTGTGCAGCGGTCGCTCTTCGCACCGGACGCGAGCACTGCTACTGTTCCCAGTTAGGGAGTTTCGTAAAGAAACACCCACGAGAGCCCCAAAGAGGCTCTATCATATAACAATCGGGCAGTCAGCTGATAACAACCCGTGATCTTTGTAGAAAACCACGGATAAATCAGGCTTCGCTCGACACACTGGTTACCTGTCCGCCCGCTGGCAGGAAGCGGGATGCGAGGGGGAGAGATTGGTGGAGAGTAGCAGCGAGCGTCTGCTGACCCCAGGAGAGGTTGCCGCCCTCTTCCGGGTAGACCCAAAGACGGTTACACGCTGGGCAGCGGCAGGCCGCATCAGCAGTATCCGCACCCCCGGAGGGCACCGGCGCTTCCGCGAGTCGGAAGTCCACGCCCTTCTCCGAGGCGAGGACGTTCTCACGGCCGACAGGCCGGCAGGTGAGTCCCCGCGCGTCTGACGTTCCGTCTAGTCGGTGATCCTGCACGACGGGCCGCCTGTACAGCGGCCCTTCCTCCAGGATCACCGCGGGCGGGACCGACTGTTTCGCGTGCTTTCCGGCCACACGTCCGTACGGTGAGCACGGGGCGGCGCCAACCGCCGACCGTGGCTGGCGCCTGTCCGTTCCCTGGACGGGGGCGGACCTCCTAGGCCTCCTCCTGCCGCGCCTTGAAGGCCAGGAACTCGCGCTCCAGGTCGTCGTTCTCCTCTTCCCAGCGCCGGCGGCGCGACTGCGCCTCCTCCTCGGTCAGCGACTCCGGCAGCCACTGGTCGTAGTCGGGGTCACCGGGCTGCACCTCCACGTACGCGTTGCCGATCAGTCGCCCGTCCTCGCTGGTCAGGCTCCGCGGTACGCGCAAGGTCCCGTCCGCGAGCCGGATGACGTACATCGCCGATCACCTAGATTCCGTAGCGCCGGTTGAAGAACAGCATGATGTCGAGCGCCATGCGCGTGTCGCCCCCGAGCATGTCCACCAGGGCCGGGCGCTGGCGCGAGGCGATGGCGGCGAAGGCGTCGGCGAAGAACTCCTTGCGGCCCAGCCCGCCGCCCTGCCGGTGGAAGGTCGAGGCCAGCAGCGGCACGGCCGCCTCGTAGAGGCGCACGAACTCCGGCGAGTCCGACACCCAGTCGCCGTACGGCGAGTCGACGTCGTCGATCGCGTGGCCCACCTCGTGCATCATCACGTCGGGCGTCGGCGAGGGACGGTCGCCCACCACGATCTTGCGGTCGCCGTACGCGCCCGCGCAGATGTCCCAGGTCGCGCGGCCCGACGGGAGCGGGGCGCCGCGCAGGTAGCCCATGTCGTCGAGGTCGGGCACGCCGCCGGGGCCGATGTAGATGCCTTCGAGGCCGCCGGCGAGCAGCTCCTTGAGCCGGTCGGGCAGCCGGGCCAGGCTCTCCACGGCCCTGACCACGTCGGGCGGCGGCGGGCCCAGCGCGGCGTCCCACTGGCGGTGCAGGATCGGCTCCAGCTCGCCGCAGTGCCGCAGGCCGTCGCCCATCGAGGGCGCGTCGGGGCGGTGGGGGCGGGCTCTGAGCGGCTGGTCGGCCAGCTCGAAGTCGTACCAGGTGTAGCGGGGGCGGTCCACCAGGACGGCGGCGGGCAGGCGCTCGCCGCGCTCCCGCACCCCGCCGTAACCGTCCGCCCCCTCCATCCGGCCGTACGGGTGCCCGGCCGCCTGATCGTACGGCCGGCCCGCCTGCCCGGCACGGGTGTCACCCGGCCATCCGGGGCGCTCGGCGCGGCCGTCGGGGGGCCGGCCCGGTTGCCCGGGACGGCCGCTGAGGCCGCCGTCGCCGAAGCGCCGGGCGCGTTCGGCTTCCTCGTGGCCCGGCCGTCCCGTGCGGCCCTCCTGGGGCCGCTCGCGGGCGTCGGACCAGAAGGAGCGGTCGGCGTCGGCGGGCGCCTCGCTGCGCCGGGAGAACAGGTACGACCCGCGCCGCCACCACCGGCCGCGCCGGTGCCGTCCCTTGTCCCCGGAGTTCCTGCCCGAAGCACCAGGACCTCTGTCGAAGGTAAAAGCCATCGCACCCCTCAACGCCCGTGGAGCCCCGTGGACACCGTCGCATCGGCTTCCACCGTACGACGCCGATCTTCCCCTAGTCACCCGAAATGGGACATCAAGCAGCCCGATCACACCTGAGCATGGCTTACAGTTCGGGACATGGCAGGTGTTCTGATCGGCCTGGCGCTGCTGGCCTTCTGGCTCTTTTCACTCTTCGACGTGGTGACGACCCCCGAGGACGAGGTGCGGAACGTACCAAAACCCCTCTGGATCCTGGTCGTCGTGCTCGTCCCCCTTATCGGCGGCCTGGTGTGGATGGCGCGCGGCCGTCCCCGCGCCCCCCGCGCGCCGTGGCCCGTGACCCCGGGCCCGGGCATGCCGAAGGGCCCCGACGACGACCCCGACTTCCTCCGCGACCTCGAGCGCCGCATGCGCGGCGACGACGTGAGCTAACCCGCAGGCCGCCGACCGGCCCGCGGGCAGGACCCCCGGCTAGTCCACGTCGGCGTAGCTGTGCAGCCCGTCGATGAAGATGTTGACCCCGATCAGGTTGAACAGCAGGCACCCGAACGCCACGAGCTGCACGATCGTCGCGGCCCTGCCCCGCCAGCCCGCCGTCACCTTGGCGTGCAGGTAGGCGGCGTAGGCCACCCACGTGATGAACGACCACACTTCCTTGGGGTCCCAGCCCCAGTAGCGGCCCCACGCCCGGTCCGCCCACAGCGCGCCCGCGATGACGGCGAACGTCCACAGCGGGAAGGCGAAGACGATCGCCCGGTGGGCCACCTTCTCCAGCTCCGCCCGCGACGGCAGGCGCGACATCCCGTCACCGCGCACCAGGTAGAGGACGCCGCTGACCCCCGCCAGCGTCAGCAGGCCGCTGGAGATGATCGCGGCCGAGACGTGGATGGCGATCCAGTACGAGTCGAGCGCCGGCACCACGGGCCCCGCCGCGGTGTAGAAGACCTTGACCGCGAGACCGAGGCCGAGCGCCGCCGCGAGCATGACGAACGCGCCCAGGAAGCGCACGTTGGTGCGGATCTGGGTGCCGAGGAACGCGGCCACGGCGGCGAAGCAGATCGCGACCACGAACTCGTACATGTTGCCCCAGGGCCAGCGCTCCACGGCCAGGCCGCGGGTGGCGATGGCGGTCAGGTTGGCGATCATGCCGAGCCAGGCGAGCCCGAGGGCCACCGTCCCGGTCCTGACGGCCACCCGCATCGTCCTGTCGTCCTGGCCGGCCCGCTCGGGGGCGCCCGGGGGCGTCTCGCCCGCGACCGCCGGCTCCTCCGGGGAGGCGTCCGCCGGGCCGGCGGAGACCTCGTCCGACACCGCCACCGTGTCGCCGCCGGCCGCCGCCCCGACCGCGACTGGCTGCTTGATCTCGACGCGGCGCGCGGTCGCGGCCCTGCCCGGCCGGGACCGGCCGAAGGCCAGCTCGATCGCGAAGCCGACCATGGCGACGACGTAGAGCAGGACGGCTGCTACGACGAAAAGGTCGCTCAGCTCGGCGAGTTGCTCAGCGGACATCCTTTTCTCCTGCTGATAGAACCTGGACGATCTCGGTGAACTCCTCGGCGAAGCCGGCCGCGGAGCCCTCTGTGCGGGTCAGGCCGCCGACCTCGGCCTTGCCCTGCGCGATCCGTACGAACACCCTGCGGCGGCGGATCATGAGGGAGAGCGCGATGGCGACGACGGCCGTGGCGGCGAACACCAGGGCCGGCCAGCGCCCCGGGTCGTAGTTGGTCTGGAGCGTGATCCACTCCTTGACGCCGGTGAACTCGAGCTTGCCCACCCCGCCGGGAAGGTCCAGCGACTGCCCCACGGCCAGCGGCTTGGGCACGCTGGTGCCCATGACCAGGGGCTTGAGCTTCTTCATCACCTCGGGCTCGGCCAGCTCGTAGACCGACTGCGGCTTGCCGGAGTTCATCCCCAGGTCGCCGGAGAAGGCGCCGAGGACCTTCACCTCGGGGTTGAGCTCGCCGGGGAAGGCCGAGGCGTGGTCGCCGTCGGTCAGCGGCACGCTGGTCGGCAGGAACTGCAGCAGGAACCCGAGCTGCGACGGCTGCGCGTCGGGCACCTTGACCACGCAGCCCGAGGTCATCGTGGTCTTCTGCTCGATCAGGCAGGGCACGGCGCCGTCGAAGGCCACCTGCCCCTTCCCGTCGGTGACCCGGAACACGGGCGCGTAGCCGTTGCCGATCAGGTAGGTCTGCGTGCCGTTGACCTCAAGAGGCTCGTTGACCTTGAGCTCGAAGTCGCGGGCGGGCGCGCCGGGCGTGTCGTTGACCTTGAGGTGCGCGGAGTAGTCGAGCGCCTGCCCGCGCTTGTCGCCGGTGACCTGATAGGCCACCTTGAACTCGGAGAGCTGGAAGGAGAACGGCTCCAGCGACTCGGCCGAGACCTGGCTGCCGGGCATGAACCGGTCGTAGGCGGCCACCGTGTTGGCGAACCCGTCGCCCTCGACGACCAGCACGTTGCCGCGGTAGCCGAACAGCGAGCCGGCGCCGATCGCGAGCAGGATGCCGAGCAGCGCGATGTGGAAGAACAGGTTGCCGGTCTCGCGCAGGTAGCCCTTCTCGGCCGACACCCAGCCGTCGCCGGTCACCACGCGGAAGCGCAGCTTGCGCAGCCGCCCGGCGACCTCCTCGGTCGTCAGCTCCGACTCGAACGTGGCCGAGTGGGGCAGGCGGGACGGGTGCCTGGGGGCCGCGGGCGGCTTGCGGCGCAGCTCGCGCACGTAGGTCGCGGTGCGCGGGATGATGCAGCCGATGAGCGAGGTGAACAGCAGCAGGTAGACGGCCGCGAACCAGGTCGAGGAGAAGACCTCGAAGAGCTGGAACCGGTCGTACCACTCGGCCAGGGCGGGGCTCTGCTCGTAGATCCGGGCGACCTTGTCGGGCTCGACGCTGCGCTGCGGCACCAGCGAGCCGGGCACCGAGCCCAGCGCCAGCAGGAACAGCAGGATCAGCGCCGTCTTCATCGAGGTGAGCGTGCGCCACACCCAGCGCAGCCAGGCGACCGCGCCGAACGACGCCTTCTTGGGCGCCTGCTCTCTCTCCAGCTCCTGGACGCTCATCAGATCACCGGCTCGAACGCGCCGATCAGGCCCTGCATGGCGGCGATCATCTCTCCCCAGAGCCCGGTCACGAGCAGCACGCCGACGGCCACCATCATGCCGCCACCGATCCTCGTGATCAGGCGCGAGTGCTTGCGGATGGCGCGGAACGTGCGCAGCGCCCTGCTGTAGGCCAGCGCCGCGGCCACGAAGGGCAGGCCGAGGCCCAGGGCGTAGGCGACGGCCAGGAGCGCGCCGCGGCCGGCGCTGCCCTCGTTGAGCCCCAGCGTCAGCACGACGGCCAGGGTGGGCCCGATGCACGGCGTCCAGCCCAGCCCGAACACCACCCCGAGCAGCGGCGCGCCCGCCAGCCCGGCGGCCGGCAGGCGGTGGATGCGCACGTCGCGCATCAGCCCCGGCAGCACGCCGAGGAAGGCCAGCCCGAGCCCGATGGTCAGCACGCCGAGCACCCGCGTGATGATCTCGGCGTGGCCCAGCATGATCGAGCCGAGACCGCCGAACAGCGCCCCGCTGAGCACGAACACCAGCCCGAAGCCGGCCACGAACAGCGCCGTGCCGAGCACCAGCCGCCCCCGCTTGGGGTCGGCGCTCATGCCGGTGACGTAGGACAGGTAGCCGGGCACCAGCGGCAGCACGCACGGCGACAGGAACGACACCACCCCGGCCAGCACCGCGATCGGCACCGCCAGCAGCAGTGAGCCCGAGGCGACGACGTCACTCATCGCGCACCTTGGTCACGGTGTTCATCAGGTCGGTGTATTTGACGGCGCCCAGCGCCCTGGCCGCGATCCTGCCCTGCTTGTCGATGATCAGCGTGGACGGGATGGCCGCGGGCGGCACCGTGCCCTGGAAGGCCAGCGCGATCTTGCCGGGCTGGTCGAAGATGTGGGGGTAGCCGGTCTGCTCGGTGCGCTCGAACGCCTTGGCGTCGGCCTGGCGGTCCTTGAAGTCGATGCCGAGGAACTGCACGCCGCTGTCCTTGGTCTTGGCGGCGACCTCCTTGAGCACCGGCGCCTCCGCCCGGCACGGGCCGCACCACGACGCCCAGAAGTTGAGCACCACGACCTTGCCCTTGTGCGTGGCCAGGGAGGCCGTGCCCCCGTCGAGGGTCGGCCCTTCGATCGCCGGCGCGGGCTTGCGCTCGGCGGCCTCGAACACCTGCATCTTCCCGTCGCCCGCGACGAACCTGGTGTCGCCCGCCTGCGGCTGGCCGCCCTGATTGCCGGCGCAGCCCGCGACCAGCACGGCCAGGGGGAGAAGGAGGGAGATGGACTTGGCGCGCACGGAGGAAGATCTCCTTGTACTACAACCGGTAGAGCTTGCAACTCTACCGGGGCACCCACGCGCTCCCGACATCAGGCCCCGGGGACGGAGGGCCCCGTCTCCAGTGACCCGGCGGGCTCGCTGTAGCCGATGCTGATCAGGCGGTCGCCGTCGAAGGTCAGCGTGGTCAGGCTGGCCAGCGAGCACTGCCTGCGGCGCGGGTCGTGCCAGAGCCTGCGGCCCTCGGCGGCGCACCTGATGGCCCAGATCGGCAGCTGGTGGCTGACGAGCACGGTCTCGTGGCCGCGCGCGGCCGCCCTGGCCTCGTCGATGATCGACTTCATCCGCTTGACGATGACCGGGTAGGGCTCGCCCCACGACGGGCGCAGCGGGTTGTAGAAGTAGCGGTAGTTGCGCGGGTTGCGCAGCAGCGCCAGGCCGGGCGCGGAGATCCGCCCCTCCAGCAGGTTGCCCGCCTCGATCAGGCGCTCGTCGGAGGTGATCTCCAGGCCGAGCTTGTCGGCGAGCGGCGCCGCCGTCTCCATCGCGCGTTCGAGCGGCGAGCTGTAGAGCGCGACGATGTCACGGCCGCCGATGGCCTTGGCGACCGTCTCGGCCATGAGCTGACCCGTCTGGGACAGGTGGTAGCCGGGCAGCCTGCCGTAGAGGATGCGTCCGGGATTGTGCACTTCACCGTGTCGCAAGAGGTGAACGACTGTGGTTTCAGCCATGGTGGGCACAGCCTATCCGCTCGTCCGAGCTGATCGGCCGAGGCCCTGCCGCTCAGTTCGCCGGGGCCCCGCCGTCTCAGCTCACCGCCCAGGCGTTCTCCTGCTTCCTGCTCGCCTCCACCAGCACGTCCACCATGGCCCTGATCGCGGGGCGGCGGGCCGCGTCGGTGCGCCACAGCGCGTAGATGCGGCGCGCCTGGCGCGGGCGCAGCGGGATGAGCCGCGCGCCGGCCGGCACGCAGTCGCGGCCCAGCCGCGGCACGATCGCGCAGCCCAGGCCCGCCGCCACCAGCGCGAGCTGGGTCGGGTACTCGTCGGCCATGCAGGCGATGACCGGCTCCAGCGAGGCGCTGCGCAGCGTGAACACCAGCCAGTCGTGGCAGAACGTGCCGGGGGTGGAGCTGATCCACTGCTCGCCGTGCAGCGCGGCCAGCTCGACCTCCTGCCGGTCGGCCAGCGGGTGGTCGGCGGGCACGGCCACGTCGGCGACGTCGTCGAGCAGCAGGGCCTTCGACAGGCCCTCGGGGATGGCCATGGGGCGGTTGTGCCAGTCCTGGATGATGCCGAGGTCGAGCTCGCCCCTGGAGACCTCGCGCACCACCCGTTCCGGATCGCGCTCGTTGAGCTGCACCCACAGGTCGGGGTGGCGCTGCTTGAGAGAGACCAGCGCGCCGGGCATGAGGCCGCGCATGGCGGTGGGGAACGCCGCCACGTTGAGCCGGCCGACGACGGCGCCGCGCAGCGCCTCGAAGTCGGCCTCCGCGGTCTCGACCAGGGCGAGGATGCGTTCGGCGTGCTCGGCCAGCAGCCCCGCGGCGTCGGTGAGGCGCACGCCGCGCCCGTTGCGCTCCATGAGGCGGGCGCCCGTCTCCCGCTCCAGCTTGGCGATCTGCTGGGAGACCGCGGACGGGGTGACCATGAGCGCGTCGGCCGCCGCGCCGACCGACCCATAGACATGCACTGCGTGAAGAGCCTTGAGCCGGTTCAGGTCCAACATGTAAGCCAGTCTAAATGGTTTAGCGTAGAAAGTCTCGCTTGTCGTTGAATGTGTAGCGGACGAAAATAGTTGTATGAGAATCCTCAAGACGAAGAAGCAGCAGGCCAGCTCCCTGTCCTACCTCAAGGTCCTCGCCGAGCAGGCCCGCGAGCAGCGCATTCGCTACCAGAAGCCCGCCCGCTGACCCGCGGCGCTCGCGTCGCGGGCTCGCACCGGCGCGAGCCCGCCCGCTCGCCGGAGAACGGCTCGTAGGAGAGCGGCTCGTCAGAGACGACTCGTAGGAGAGCAGCTCGTCGGAGACGGCTCGTCCGGGACCGGCTTCCCGGAGAACGTCTCGTCAGAGAACGGCCGCCCGCTCGTCAGAGAACGGCGGCGGCCGCCTTGGCCGCGGACGGAAGGGCCTCGGCCACGCGGCCGAGCGCCTCGTCGTCGTGAGAGGCCGACAGGAACCACGCCTCGTAGGCCGACGGCGGCAGATAGACACCGTGGTCGAGCATCGCGTGGAAGAAGGCGGTGAACGCCGCCGTGTTCTGCCCCTTGGCCTCGTCGAAGTTCGTCACCTCGGCCTCGGTGAAGAAGATCGAGAACAGGCTCCCCGCCCGCTGCAGCCGGTGCGGCACCCCGGCCTTCGCCAGCGCCTCGGAGGCCAGCTCGCCGACCTTGAGCGCCGCGTCGTCCACCCGTGCGTACGCCTCCGCGTCCAGCGCGCGCAGCGTGGCCAGGCCCGCGGCGCAGGCCAGCGGGTTGCCCGACAGCGTGCCCGCCTGGTAGACGGGGCCCTCGGGCGCGAGATGGGCCATGACGTCCGCCCGGCCGCCGAACGCCGCCGCGGGCAGGCCGCCGCCCATGACCTTGCCGAACGTCATCAGGTCGGCGTCGACCGGGTGCAGGCCGTACCAGCCGGCGGACGAGACGCGGAAGCCCGTCAGCACCTCGTCGACGATGAGCAGCGCCCCGTTGGCCGTGCACAGCTCGCGCAGCCGCGCGTTGAACCCCTCGCGCGGCGGGACGACCCCCATGTTGGCCGGGCACGCCTCGGTGATCACGCACGCCACGTCGGAGGCCGCGAACGCCTCCTCGACGGCCGCGATGTCGTTGTACGGCAGCACGATCGTGTCCGCCGCCGACGCCCCCGTCACCCCGGGCGTGTCGGGCAGCCCGAACGTCACGACCCCGGAGCCGGCCGAGGCCAGCAGCGCGTCCACGTGCCCGTGGTAGCAGCCGGCGAACTTGATCACCTTGGACCGCCCGGTGAACCCCCTGGCCAGGCGCACCGCGCTCATCGTCGCCTCGGTGCCGGAGCTGACCAGGCGCACCTTCTCGACCGGCGCCACCCTGGCCACGATCTCCTCGGCCAGCTCGACCTCGCCCTGCGTGGCGGTGCCGTAGGAGAAGCCGCCGGCGACCGCGCGCTCGACGGCCTCGACGACCGCGGGGTGGCGGTGGCCCAGGATCATCGGGCCCCAGGAGCAGACCAGGTCGACGTAGCGGTTGCCGTCGACGTCGGTGATGTAGGGGCCCTGCCCGGCGGCCATGAAGCGCGGCGTGCCGCCCACCGCGCCGAACGCGCGCACCGGGGAGTTGACGCCTCCCGGCACGATCTCCTTGGCGCGGGCGAACAGGTCCTCAGATTTCTGTGTACGGCTCACCAGATCAGAGTAGTCATTCGCCACGGCGGTGCCGTGCCCGGCCGGGCGGCGAGGCGGTGCCCGGCCAGGCCACGGAGCCGGTCCGCCGGCCAGGCCACGGAGCCGGTCCGCCGGCCAGGCCACGGAGCCGGTCCGCCGGCCAGGCCACGGAGCCGGTCAGGCCGCGGGGCCGGTCAGTCAGCCGGCCAGGCCGCGGGGCCGGTCAGTCGGCCAGCCACTCCAGGATGCGCAGCGGGTCGGGCAGGGGCCGGCCGTCGGGCGGGCGCAACCAGGTGACGGGCTGCCCGCTGGGCAGGGTCGAGGGCGGCGCGAGGACGTAGCTGTCGCGGCAGTGCCAGCGCAGCCCCGGCGTGTCGTCGATGGTGGCCGGGTCGCAGTCGAGGTGGCACGACCACCACTCGTCCTCGTCCTCCGGGTTGCCCCTGGTGGCCACGTAAAACAGGACCCGGTCGCCGTTGGCGGCGACCGGGCCCGGGTGGGCGTCGGCGGCGTCGATCCGGGTCAGGGCCGACAGGCCGACGGGGAGCGGCACGTCGAAGACGTCGAACACGCGGCCCGTCGGCAGGATCACGTTGGCCTCGGGCTCGGCCTGCCACCAGCGCGTGAGCAGGGCCGGGTCGGTCGTGGCCTGCATGTTCCAGGCGGGCGAGAGCGGATGGGCGCCGGGGTCGGGACAGCCGACCCGGTCGCAGGAACAGGCGCGCGGCCCGTGCCGCAGCGGATAGGCGCCCGGCACGACGGGCCAGCCCATGGCGGCGTATTCGAGCACGGTCGAGATGCGTGTGGGCCGCGACCGCTTTTTGGTACGCCGAGCCAGTGGTACCCCCACCATTGGTGTCTCCCGTCGAGTAACAGCGCCTGAGGAGGCCCCGACACCGGGCGGTGCGGCGGACCGCGTCGAGCGGTCCACCACAGGCAGGCGAGCGGCGCCTGCGACAGGCCGCGTCGAGCGGCTCACCGCGGGCAGACGAACAGCGCCTACGCGCACGCGGGACACACCAGCACTTGTCATGCAACTCTAACCCACGGGTCCCATGAGTTGACGGGAAACCCCTTGGTTAGAGCGTGCGCGCCACTTCCGTGGCCCAGTACGTCAGGATCAGGTCGGCCCCCGCCCGCTTGATCGCGACCAGCGACTCCATGATCATCCGCTCGCGGTCCACCCAGCCGTTGGCCGCGGCGGCCTCGATCATCGCGTACTCGCCGCTGACCTGGTAGGCGGCCACCGGCACGTCCACCTCGGCGCGGACGCGGGAGATGATGTCGAGGTAGGCCAGCGCGGGCTTGACCATGACCGCGTCGGCGCCCTCCGCCAGGTCGAGCCGGACCTCGCGCAGCGCCTCCTCCAGCGGGCCCGCGGGGTCCTGCTGGTGGGTGCTGCGGTCGCCGAACTGCGGGGCGCACTCGGCGGCGTCGCGGAACGGCCCGTAGAAGGCGGAGGCGTATTTGACGGAGTAGGCCAGGATCGGCACGTCGCCGTGGCCGGCGCCGTCGAGGGCGGCGCGGATCGCCGCCACCTGGCCGTCCATCATCCCGCTGGGCGCCACCATCTGCGACCCGGCCTCGGCCTGGGCCACCGCGATCGAGGCGTAGCGCTCCAGCGTGGCGTCGTTGTCCACGTCGCCCGAGGGGGTGAGCAGGCCGCAGTGCCCGTTGTCGGTGAACTCGTCGAGGCAGGTGTCGGCCATCACCACCATGGAGTCGCCGACCTCGGCGACCACGTCGCGCAGCGCCACCTGAAGGACCCCGTCGGGGTCGTCGGCGGCCGAGCCGCGGGCGTCCTTCACCTCGGGGATGCCGAACAGGATGACGCCGCCCACGCCGGCCTCGGCGGCCTCGTGGGCCGCCTTGCGCAGCGAGTCGCGGGTGTGCTGCACGACGCCCGGCATCGAGGCCACCGGCTGCGGCTCGCTGATGCCTTCCTTGGCGAACATCGGCAGGATCAGGTCGGCCGGGTGCAGCCGGGTGCCCGCCACCATCCGGCGCAGCGCCGGGTTGCGGCGCAGCCGCCTGGGACGGGCGACGGGGTATTGCGCGCTCATTTGGCTCTCCTCCTGGCGCCCCGGCGGTTCTGGGAGGGCCTGCGCGGGGTGTCACCCGCGGCCAGGGCCGCCTGGCGCTGCTTGGCTCCGAACTCGGCCACCGCGGCGGCCAGGGCGGAGGCTGACGGCTTGTCGGCCATGACGTCGACCCGGAGCCCGAACTCCTCGGCCGTCTTGGCCGTCTGCGGCCCGATGACCGCGATCACGGTGACGTTGTGCGGCTTGCCGGCGATGCCCACGAGGTTGCGCACGGTGGACGAGGACGTGAAGAGCACGGCGTCGAAGCCGCCGCCCTTGATCGCCTCGCGGATGGGCGCGGGCGGCGGGGCGGCCCGCACGGTGCGGTAGGCGGTGACGTCGTCGCACTCCCAGCCCAGCTCGGTCAGCCCGGCCACGAGCGTGTCGGTGGAGATGTCGGCCCGCGGCAGCAGCACCCGGTTGATCGGGTCGAGCATGGAGTCGTAGGGCGGCCACTCGGCCACCAGCCCCTCCGACGACTGCTCGCCGGAGGGCAGCAGGTCGGGCTTGACGCCGAACTCGACCAGGGCCCGCGCGGTCGCGTCGCCCACGGCGGCCACCTTGAGCCCGGCGAAGGCGCGGGCGTCGAGGCCGTATTCCTCGAACTTCTCGCGCACCGCCTTGACCGCGTTGGAGCTGGTGAAGGCCACCCACTCGTAGCGGCCCGTGACCAGGCCCTTGATCGCGCGGTCCATCTGCTGCGGGGTGCGGGGCGGCTCGACCGAGATGGTCGGCACCTCCTCCGGCACCGCGCCGTAGGCGATGAGCTGCTCGGACAGGCTGCGCGACTGCTCCTTCGTACGCGGCACCAGCACCCGCCACCCGAACAGCGGCTTGGTCTCGAACCACGACAGCTTGTCGCGCTGCCCGACGGCCTCGCCGACCACGATCAGCGCGGGCTCGGTGAACCCGGCGTGCTTGAGGTCGGCCTGGAGCCGGCCGAGCGAGGACACGACGGTGTACTGCTCGGTGGTGGTGCCGCCGCTGCTGACCGCGACGGGCATGGTGTCGGGCATGCCGCCGGCGATCAGCGCCTTGCCGATGGCCACGGCGTCGGCCAGGCCGTTGTAGACGACCAGCGTGCCACGGCAGGCGGCGTGGGCGGCCCAGTCCTGCTCCTGGGCGGCGTCGACGATCCTGAACTCGGGCACCGCCGTCGCCGGCGGGATGCCCGCGTAGGTGAGCACGGCGGTCGCGGGCGGCACGCCGGGCACGATCTCGAAGTCCAC
The DNA here is from genome assembly GCF_000725485.1 of Nonomuraea candida. Taxonomy (GTDB): domain Bacteria; phylum Actinomycetota; class Actinomycetes; order Streptosporangiales; family Streptosporangiaceae; genus Nonomuraea; species Nonomuraea candida. The sequence continues at coordinate 25,046 of NZ_JOAG01000032.1, forward strand.
CTCCGCCGCGGCACAGGCCGCGGCCTCCTCGGTGATCGAGGAGAACAGCATCGGGTCGCCCTCGCACAGGCGCACCACGAGCTGTCCCCGCGCGGCGCGCCGGACGAGCTCGGCGGCCTCGGCGACCTCGACGCCCGTGCGGCAGTGGCCGAGCAGCGGGGATTGCGTCTCCGCGTCGAGCACCACCGCGTCGGCCTTGGCGAGCAGCTCTGCGGCGCGCAGCGTGAGCAGGTTGGGGTCGCCGGGACCCGCGCCCACGAACGCGACGAAACCGGAGGTTGGACTATCGGAGCTCAACGGGAATGCTCCCCCATCAATCTGTCGGCCCCTTCGGCGATCATCTCGGCCGCGAGGAGGCGGCCCAGGTTAGCTGCCTCCGAAGGAGAGCCGGCGGCGGACTTGCGGACCGCTTCGCGGCCGTCGATGGAGACGACCACAGCGGTCAGGTTCAGAGTGTGCCCGTCATCGACCGCGAACGCACCCACCGGAGCGGCGCAGCCTGCTTCGAGGGCGGACAGCACGGCGCGCTCGGCGATCACCGCGGAGCGGGTGGCGGGGTCGTCGACGACGCCCAGGAACTCGATCAGGTCGGGGCGGTCGGCGCGGCACTCCACGGCCAGCGCGCCCTGGCCGGGCGCGGGCAGCAGCTCCTCGACCTCGAAGATCTGCGCGATCTCGGCGCTGCGGCCGAGCCGGGTCAGGCCGGCCGCGGCCAGCACGACCGCGTCGAGCTCGCCGGACGTGACCTTGCCGATGCGCGTGTCGGCGTTGCCGCGGATGGCGACGTATTCCAGGTCGGGGCGGAGCGCGCTGAGCATGGCCACCCGCCGCGGCGAGCCTGTGCCGACGCGGGCGCCCGGCGGCAGGTCGGCGAACTTGTGCGGGCCGACCAGCGCGTCGCGGTGGTCGTGGCGGGCGGGCAGCGCGGCCAGCGTGAAGCGCGGGTCCTGCTTGGTCGGCAGGTCCTTCAGCGAGTGCACGGCGAAGTCGATCTCGTCCTCGACGAGCTTGTCGCGCAGCGCGCTGACGAACACGCCGGTGCCGCCGAGCTGCGCCAGGTGCGCCTTGGTCACGTCGCCGAACGTCGTGACGCCGACGAGCTCGATCGCGCGCCCGGTGCGCTCGACGTAGGCGTCGGCCACCATCTGGGACTGCGTGGTCGCCAGGAGGCTGCGGCGGGTCCCCAGGCGCAGGGCGCCGGACCGGGACGTCACAGCTCCACCTCCCTCACGGCCTCGGGCATCTTCGGATCCAGGTTGAACAACTCCCGCAGGGCTTCGGCATAATGATCGCCCCCTGGGCAGGTGGCGAGCTGCTTGACACGCACAGTGGGCTCATGGAGCAGTTTGTCGACCACGCGCTGGACGGTCATCGCGACCTCGTCACGCGCCCGCTCGTCGAGGTCGGGCACCCGCATGAGCAGGCGGCCCAGCTCCGACTCGACCACGCCGGCCGCCTTGCTGCGCAGCGCCACCACGGTCGGGGTGACCTTGGCGGCCCGCTCGGCGTCGAGGTAGGCGCGCAGCTCCTCGGAGACCAGGGCCCGCACCGACTGTACGGCGTCGCCCTCGCGCGAGCCGATGCCCGACTCCTGGATCGTCTCCAGGTCGACCAGCGTGACGCCGGGCACGGTGCGCACGGCGGGGTCGATGTCGTGCGGCAGCGCCAGGTCCAGCAGGAACGCGGGCCCGCTCAGCATGCCGGGCGTGATGACGTGGCGGCCCGCGCCGGTGCAGGTGATGACGATGTCGGCGCCGGCCAGCTCGTCGGCCACGGCGGAGAACTCGACCGCCCTGCCGCCGACGGACGCGGCCAGCCGGGCGCCCCGTTCGTACGTGCGGTTGGCCACCACGATGTCGGTGACCCCGGCGCGCGCCAGCGTGGCGGCGGCCAGGGAGCTCATGGAGCCCGCGCCGACCACCAGGGCGCGCCGCCCGGCCAGCTCACCGGCGAGGGCCAGCCCCGCGGTGACGAGGGAGGCGCCGTGCTGGTCGATGCCGGTGTCGGTGTGGGCCCGCTTGCCGACCCGCAGCGCCTGCTGCACCAGCTCGTTGAGGGTGGCGCCGACGGTGCCCTGCCGCTGCGCCAGCTTGAGCGCCTGCCGGACCTGGCCGAGGATCTGGCCCTCGCCGACCACCATGGAGTCGAGCCCGCACACCACGGAGAACAGGTGCTCGACGGCGCGCTCCTCGTAGTGCACGTAGAAGTGCGGCGTCAGCTCGTCGACGGGCACGCCGGAGTGGCGCCCCAGGAGCTCGCTGATGGCCGTGACGGCCGCGTGGAAGCGGTCGACGGTGACGTAGACCTCGACCCTGTTGCAGGTCGAGACCACCATGGCCTCGGCGACGCACGGGTCGTCCTGCACGTCGTGCAGGAGCTTGACCAGTGCGTCACCGGTCACCGACACGCGCTCCAGCAGGGACACCGGCGCGGTCCGGTGACTGAGTCCGATAGCCAGAACACTCATTGACTGTCCACCGCCATGAGTGGCCCCCCAGCCTTGCGTTGCTCGTGGAACGCGAGAATCTGCAGTTCGATTGATAGGTCGACTTTCCGGACATCGACGCTGTCGGGCACGGAAAGCACGACCGGGGCGAAGTTCAGGATGCTGGTGACGCCCACGGCGATCACGCGATCGCACACTTCCTGCGCCGCTTCCGCCGGTGTCGCCAGAACCACGATCGAAACCCCTCGCCGTTTGATCACGGCTTCCAGCTCGTCGATGTGCTCAACATTCAACCCCGCTATGGTGTCGCCCACCACTTCGGGGTCGGCGTCCACGAGCGCCGCGACCCGGAAGCCCCTGGAGACGAAACCTCCGTAGTTGGCCAGCGCGCGGCCGAGGTTACCGACCCCCACGATCGCGACCGCCCAGTCTTGCGTGAGGCCGAGTTCGCGGGAGATCTGGTAGACGAGGTACTCGACGTCATAGCCTACGCCTCTGGTGCCGTAGGAGCCGAGATGTGACAGGTCCTTGCGCAATTTAGCCGAATTCACCCCGGCGGCGACGGCGAGATCTTCCGAGCTGACGGTCGCGACGCCCCGCTCCGCCATGCCGTGCAGCGCCCGGAGGTACAACGGGAGCCTGGCGACCGTCGCCTCGGGGATGCCGCGGTCACGGGGCTGGGACGGGCTCATCACGTGCCGGTGCTCCAGGGGACGGGCGGCTTGGGGACCGCGTGAACGGAATCGAACCGTCTTTCAGGTTAATCCCTTTGTGAACCGATGCACAAAGTCGGCAGGGGTACGGTTGCGTCATGCATCGCATCACGTTGCTCGGCAAGCCCGGCTGTCACCTCTGTGACGACGCCCGCGCGGTCATCGCCAAAGTCGCGGGAGAGCTGGGCGTGCCGTGGGAGGAGGTCAGCATCGACTCCTCCGACGAGCTCAAGGAGAAATACTGGGAGATGATTCCCGTCACGCTGATCGACGGGGTGCAGCACGACTTCTGGCGCGTCGACGAGACCCGCCTGCGCGCGGCGCTGACGGGGTAGCCCTCCGGCCCGCCGGCCCGCCGGGGGACGTACGGGCTCGCCGCGCCGCGGACCTGCCGAGGCCCGGCACATCGCGGCGCGCCGGTGATCGGGCGGGGGTCAGTACATCGCGGTGGGCAGCGGCACCACCTTCGCGGCGCTGACGCTCAGCTCGATGACGTTGGTGGCCAGCACCATCGGCTGCCGGTCGTTGACGAACCTCTCCATGTGCGGCTGGCGCTGGTGGTCGCGGTAGGCGACCTCGTCGCGGTAGAGCTCGTAGACGATGCGCTGCAGCGGCGCCGACTTCACCGCGTGGCAGGCGTAGACGAGCGTGTCGGGCTCGCCCCTGCGCACGGCCTCGACCGTCGCCTCGGCCAGCCGGTCGAACGCCTCCCCCGCGCCGTCCACGATCGTGAAGACGGTGAGCAGGCCGTAGATGCTGGGCGAGGGCCTGCCGGAGCCCGGCTGCTGCTGCGGCGCGGGCGAGAACAGGTCGCCGCCGGGAAAGGCCGCGCCGGCGCCCGCCAGAGCCGGGTCGCCGCGCGGCGGGGCCTGCGGCGGGGCGGGAGGGGCGCCGTTCATGATGTAGCCGGTCGAGGGGCCCGAGTCGAGCGGCGGGGCCATCCGGGCGGCGTAGTCGACCTCCCGGTCGGCCCGGTTGTCGCCCGCGCGGTATTCCGCCACCAGGTCGCCCAGCCCCGGCGACCGGCGCGGCGGCGCGGACGGCAGGTCGGCCGCCGGCACCGGCTCCGGCATGCCCCTGCGCCCGCCCCTGGCCGCCTCGTCACGGAACATCGGGCGGTCCTCCGCCGCCATCGGGCGCTCGTCCAGGGCCAGGGGCCGCTCCTCGCGGAGCTGGGCGCGCTCCTCGCGGCGCTGAGATCGCTCCTCCCGGCGCGGCGGGCCCTCGTCGCCGTCAGGACCGAAGTCGTCCTCGTCGTCGTCCTCGTACGGCGCCAGCGGCCGCAGCACGGTGTACCACACCGCCGCCGCGGCCACGGCGAGCAGCGCCGTGGTGAACAACGACGGCACCGCGAACCTCATCGCGCCCAGGAGGGCCAGCCCTGAGGGGACGATGACCACGGTCGCGTGCAGGTTGTCGGTGTCGTATTCGTCGCCGCTGCGCCACTTGAGCCCGGCCACCACCAGCATCGCCACCATGACGAGCACGTCGACCACGTGCACGGCGGTCAGCAGGTAGCCGGGGAAGAGGTTCCAGTGCGTGGCGCCGCTCGGCAGGGTCTTGCCCATCTCGTCGGTCTTGAGCGGGTCCCACACCATGATGACCACGGAGACGAAGGTCAGCGCGCTGCCGAGCAGCCACGCCAGAAACCTGGGCGGCACCTTCTCCGACAGGAGTTGCACCAGCCCCACCGCCAGCCAGAGCGGCGCCACCAGCGACCCGGTCACCTGGTAGACCCGGAAGGTGAAGCCGCCGAAGCCCAGGAGCGAGCCGAAGCCGATCACGCCGAGCGCGACGCAGAGCCCCGCGGCTGCAACGGTCCAGGCGACCAACCACCCCTCGGGCTCTTCGCGCAGTCGTTGGATCAGGGCACCGGCCGCGACGGCGGCCAGGAGCGCACCGGCGAGAGCTATGACAGCAACGAGGATCTCCATGGTGACTCCAATGCTGCCGGACGATGCCTCCCAGCCGGTAGCCGAAGAGGGAACGGGTCGGTCCACCACGGTATCCGCCGATTACGGCTAGTCATGCATGCATGCCGTGGATTGTGGATTTTCCGGTTGATTTCTAGAGTGTTCGAGCACGCCGCACCCCTTACCCCTAGGGATACCGGATGCCTGACTCGTCGCCGTTCGCCGGGCTGCTCGCTCCAGCGGTCGCTGGACCTGCCCGGACGGGCGAGCTCGCCGTGCGCGAAGACGTGCGTGACGACGTGCGTGACGACGTGCGCGACGACGTGCGCGACGACGTGCGCGACGACGTGCGCGACGACGTGCGCGAAGATGTCCCCGAGGACCTCCGCACCCTGGTGACGCACGCCAAGAACGGATGCACGCAGTCGTTTGGCACGCTCTACGACCGCTACGTGGACCTGGTCTACCGCTACATCTACTTCCGGGTGGGCTCCCACCCGCTGGCGGAGGACCTCACCAGCGAGACCTTCCTGCGCGCGCTGCGCAGGATCGGCGACTTCACCTGGCAGGGCCGCGACTTCGGCGCCTGGCTCGTCACCATCGCCAGGAACCTGGTGACCGACCACTTCAAGTCAGGGCGTTACCGGCTGGAGATCCCGACCGGAGAGGTGATCGACGTTCCGCTCGACGGCCCGCACATCCCCGAGAACGCGGTGGTCAATGCCATCATCAACGATCGGGTGCTGCGTGCCGTACGAGATCTCAATCCCGAACAACAGGAATGCGTCGTCCTGCGCTTCCTGCACGGCCTCTCGCTCGCGGAAACCGCGTTGATCATGGGGAAGAAGAGTGGAGCGATCAAAGCGCTGCAGTTCCGTGCCGTACGGGCGCTGGCCAGGGCTCTCAAGCACGACCTGGCGTAACCTCCACCATCCGCCCCTCGTTAAGCAGGTGTCATGGCCGCGTCGGTCAGGGAGCTGGCATGAGTAGGGCGCGCAGGCGGCGCGAACGCGTGCTCGCGCAGCTCGCCGAGTTGCGCGAGCTGCCGCTGGGCGGTGTTCCCGAGCCGGCGTTCAAGGAGCGGCTGCGCGCCGAGCTGCTGGCGGGCGCGCACGCCCGCGAGCCCCTGCCCGCCGAGCGCCTCACCCCGGCACCGCTCGATCCCGAGCCGGCCGCCGCGGAGCCCGAGCCCGCCATGTCCGGTGGGGCCGGTGGGGCCGGTGGGTCAGGCAGGGCGGGCGGGCGGCGGCGGGCGCGGCGGCGGCCGCTGCTGTCCCAGCTCGCCGCCGTCGGGCTGGCGGCGGCGCTGACGGTCTCCTCCTTCGCGACCTACCGCGCGGTGCCGGGGGACTCGCTCTACCCGCTCAAGCGCGCCGCCGAGAGCACGCTCGTCCGCCTCAGCTCCGACGAGGCCGAACGCGGCCGACGCGAGCTCGACTCGGCCAAGACCCGCGCCAGGGAGATCGCCAGCCTGCTCGGCTCCTCCGCCGACGGGCCGCTGGTCAAGAAGACGCTCAAGGACATGGAGGAGTCGACCCGGTCCGGCATCAGCCGCCTCGAACGGGCCGAGCCGCGCTCGCCGCGGATCAAGAAGTTCGCCAAGGACCAGGAGGAAGCCGTCAAGCCCATGCTCCAGGAGCTCGACGACGACCAGTTGGCCCAGGCCGAGGGCTACCTCGACTACATCGAGGGTCTGGTCGCCCCTGAGTAGGAAAGTAAGCTGAAGCGCATGTGGCGGCTTATGCGACGACGACAGGAAGTGCAGTTCGAGGCCGCCGGCGAGGTAGCGGCACAGGCGGCGGTCACAGTCGCGCCGGAGCCGGTCGAGCCGGACCCCGAGGCGGCGGCCTTCTTCGACGTGGACAACACGATGATGCGCGGGGCGTCGATCTACCACTTCGCCAGGGGGCTGGCCACCCGCGGGCTGTTCACCACGTCCGACCTGTTCAAGTTCGCCGTGGGGCAGGCGGTGTTCCGGCTGCGCGGCAACGAGAACCCCGAGCACATCGCGGTGGCCAGGGAGACGGCGCTGGCGTTCGTGGCCGGGGCCAAGGTCGACGACGTCGTCCGCCTCGGCGAGGAGATCTACGACGAGGTCATGGCCGACCGCATCTGGGGCGGCACCCGGGCCCTGGCCCAGAGCCACCTCGACGCCGGGCAGCGGGTCTGGCTGGTCACCGCCACGCCGATCGAGCTGGCCAGGGTGATCGCGCAGCGGCTCGGCCTGACGGGCGCGCTCGGCACGGTCGCCGAGACCAGCAACGGCGTCTACACCGGCCGGCTGGTCGGCGACCTGCTCCACGGGCCCGCCAAGGCCGAGGCGGTGCGCGCGCTGGCCCGCAGGGAGGGGCTCGACCTGACCCGGTGCACCGCCTACAGCGACTCGGCCAACGACCTGCCGATGTTGTCGCTGGTGGGGCAGGCGGTGGCGATCAACCCCGACAGCGAGCTGCGCGAGCACGCCAGGAAGCTCGACTGGCCGGTCAAGGACTTCCGCAGGGGCCGCAAGGCCACGATGACGGCCCTGCCCATCGCGGCCGGCGTGGGGGCCGTGGCGGGGGGCGTCGCCGCGGGCATCGCCCTGCGCCGCCTCTACCGCGGCCGCCCCTGACCACCGCCCCCTACCGGGGGGCCGTCACTTCAGGGAGTCGAAGAGGCGGTCCGCCGCCGGCTGCTTCCAGCGCAGGCGGTTCCCGGTCTCCGGGGCCGGCTCCCAGGGCACCGACACGTAGCTCATCGTGGTGCCGCCGAGCTGCCTGCTCAGCTCGTACATCTCCTCCAGGCTCAGATCCGTCCGCACCCAGCGGCGCACCTCGGCGAGGAACGCCCTGAGCTGGGCGGGCTGACCGACGATCCGCCGGGCCTTGGTCAGCATCGCCTTCACGACCACCGCCTGCCGCTTCATCCGCGCGGTGTCGGAGCCGTCGCCGTAGTGGCGCAGCCGTACGTAGCCGAGGGCCCGCTCGCCGTCGAGCGTGTGCCGGCCGGCGGGCAGGCGCAGCTTCGACGCCCGGTCGTCCACCGGCCTGGGCACCTCGACCGTCACGCCGCCGAGCGCGTCCACCATGCCCTTGAACCCGGTGAAGTCCACCTCGACCGTGTGGTGCAGGCGCAGCCCCGTCAGCTTCTCCAGCGTCGCCCTGAGGCACGCGGCCCCGCCCGAGTTGTAGGCCGAATTGATCATGCTGGTCCTGGCCGGGTCGGACCCGCAGCGCGGGATCTTCACCATGGAGTCGCGCGGGACCCCCACCGCGGTGGCCTTCCCCCGGTCCGCGGGCAGGTTGATGATCATGATGGTGTCGGAGCGCTGGCCGTGATCCTGGCTGTGCGGGCCGTACTTGGCGTTGCCGTCGCCCTTGCGGGTGTCCGAGCCGATCACCAGCACGTTCCTGGCGCCGCTCACGTCCACCGGCGCGGCCGGGGCCGGCGGCGTGCTCACGCTCCGGTCGCCGACGAGCACCGTGGGCACCGCGACGGCGACGCTCGTGGCCACGGCCACGAGACCGGCCGCCCACCACGGCGACCACCTGCGCCGGGGCCGGGCGCGCAGGATCCGCTCCCGCTGGCGCACAAGCGTGGGCGGTGGCTGGTGCTCCAGCTCGGCTCCGAGGTCCCGGAGCAGCTTCAGGTCGTCCATCGTCACTCCTCCTCCATGTCGCCGAGCGCGGCGCGTACCTTCCGCCTGCCCCTGTTGAGGCGGGAGCGCACGGTTCCGACCGGGATGCCGAGCGCCTGCGCGGTCTCCTCGTACGTCAGGTCGCCCCAGGCGATCAGCAACAGCACGTCGCGGTCCTTGGCGGACAGCGTGGCCAGGGCGCCCGCCAGCTCGGCGCGCAGGGCCTGCGCGCTCACCCCTGCGGCGACGCGGTCGGCCGGCGACTCCACGTCGGCGTCCACGGGGGCGCGCAGCAGGGCGCGGTACCGGGCGGCCTCGCTGCGGTGGTGCCGGGAGACGAGCTTGGTGAGAATGCCGAAGAGCCACGGCCTGGCGTCCTGGTAGGCCAGGTCGTAGCTCTTCCTGCGGGAGAACGCGACCAGGAACGTCTCACCGACGAGGTCCTCGGCGGGCTCGGGGCCGAGGCGTCTGGAGACGTACCTGTAGAGCATCGCGGAGTAACGGTCGAAGAGCTCGGCGAAGGCCTCTGGTTCCGTCCATGAGGCCCGTACGAGATCCGCGTCCGCACCCCTGACGGCGGGTTGCGTGATCATCTCCGCCCTTCTGTGGGAGATCGGTCACCGATGTCTCGCCACAACCCGCCCTGAGGGTTCAGATTTCTTTCAGCTGGCCCCCGTCGATCACGAACTCGGCGCCCGTGGTGCTGCCGGAGCGGGGGGAGACGAGGAGGGCGACGGCGTCGGCGACCTCCTGCGGGCGCACGAGCCGTCCGGTGGCCAGCCCCATCATGGCAGGGCCGACCTCATTGATCACGCTGTCCTTGTCGGAGCCGACCATGCCGGCGAAGACCTCGGCCGCGCCGCCCTCCTTGGTCCACCAGTCCGTCAGCACCGGTCCGGGCGAGACGGTGTTGACCCTGATGCCCTGGGGGGCGTACTCGGCGGACAACGACTTGCTCATGGCCAGCACGGCCGCCTTGGCGGCGCTGTAGTCGACGTTCACCGCGCCGGCCTGCCGGCCCATGGTGGAGGACACGTTGACGATCGAGCCGCCGCCCCGCTCCAGCATGTGGGGCACGGCGGCGCGGATCATGCGTACGGCCGCGAACAGGTTGAGCTCGAACATCGCCGCCCAGTCCGCGTCGCCGGGCGTCAGGAACCCGGCGCGGGGCAGCGTCGCCCCGGGCGGCGGCCCGCCGGCGTTGTTGACCAGGATGTCCACCCCGCCGAACTCCGCCACGGCGCGCGCCACGACCTCGGCCGGGGCGGCGGGGTCCATCAGGTCGGCCGCCACGTGCGCGACCTGGCCGGGCAGCTCGTCCGTACGGCTCCGCGAGGCCGCGACGACGTGGGCGCCCTCCTCGGCCAGGGTGCGGGCAATGGCCAGGCCCATGCCCTTGGTGCCGCCGGTGACCACGGCGACCCGGCCGGAAAGCTGCAGATCCATGGGGGTGTTCCCTTCGGTGTTCGGTTGATCCGTCCGTCGAACACCGAGGGGGCGGGGGCGGTTGCACCCGTCTCCGGAAAGTCAGAGGAAGGGCGGGAAGGCGTGCCCTCTGCGCAGCCGCAGCTCGTTGAGGAGCTGCTGGATGACCTCGCGCACGTGGTCGGTGATGTTGAAGACGAGCATGGGGTCGTCGGCGGCGGCCGGCTCGTATTCGTCGGTGCGGATCGGCTCGCCGAACTCGATCATCCACTTCGACGGCAGCGGCACCAGGCCGAGCGGCCCGAGCAGCGGGAAGAACGGGGTGATCGGCAGGTAGGGCAGCCCGAGGATGCGCGCCAGGAACTTCAGGTCGCCGATCTTGGGATAGATCTCCTCGGCCCCCACGATCGCGGTGGGCACGATCGGCACCCCGGCGCGGATGGCCGAGGCCACGAAGCCGCCGCGGCCGAAGCGCTGCAGCTTGTAACGCTCGGAGAACGGCTTGCCGACGCCCTTGAAGCCCTCGGGGAAGACCCCGACCAGCTCGCCCTTGCGCAGCAGGCGGTCGGCGTCCTCGCGGCAGGCCAGCGTGTGGCCGGTCTTGCGGGCCAGGTGGCTGAGCATCGGGAGCTGGTAGACCAGGTCGGCGCCGAGCAGCCGCAGCGGCCTGCCGACCTCGTCGTGCAGCGCCACCTGCAGCATCAGCGCGTCGAGCGGCAGCGTGCCCGAGTGGTTGGCGACGACCAGCGCGCCGCTGTCGTCGGGGATGTTCTTGAGCTCCAGCGTCTCGACGCGGAACCAGTGGTGGTAGAGCGGCCTGATCAGTTCGAGCACGACCTTGTCGGTCAGCTCGGCGTCGTAGCCGAACTCGTCGACCTCGTAGTCGCCGGTCACGCGCCTGCGCAGGAAGGCCAGCAGGGCGGCCATGGGGTCGGGCTCGTGGCCGGAATCGGTTTCCTCGAACGACGGGGCCGCGCTGATCGGGATCACGCGGGCTTCGTCCTCATGGGGGACGCTCACGCGGGCACACCTCCGAGCGGGCGCAGGCTGCGCGAGCGCAGGAAGTCGTCGAAGGCCGCGCCGGTGGAGAACTTGGGCTTCCAGCCCAGCTCGGCCTCCAGCCTGGAGGTGTCGACCACGCGGCCGTGGCACATCAGCCTGACCTGCTCGGGCGAGTATTCGACCAGCCCGGCCCTGCGCACGGCGCCGCCCAGCACCGTGAAAGCGGGCGAGGGCAGCGGCAGCGACGGCCGCCCCGCCCTCCTGGCGCACTGCGACAGCAGCAGCACCCCTGCCCCGGCCACGTTGTACGTGCCGGGGTGGTCTTCGGTCGCCATCCGGCGCAGCACCTCGACCGCGTCGTCCTCGTGGACGAACTGCAGCCGCGGGTCGAAGCCGAACACGGTCGGCAGCACCGGCTGGGTGAAGTAACGGGTCAGCGGCGAGTCGACGCCGGGGCCCATGAAGTTGGCGAAGCGCAGCAGCGAGACCGTCACGTCGGGGCGCCGCCGCGCGAACCCGCGCACGTAGCCCTCGACCTCGACCGCGTCTTTGGCATAGCCGTGGACGGGGCCGTCGTGCGGCTCCAGGTCCTCGGTGAACACCGCGGGGTCGCGGGGCGACGAGCCGTAGACGGCGGTGGTGGAGCGCACCACCACGCGCCTGACGGTCGCCGACCGCTGGCAGGCACCGAGCAACTGCATGGTGCCGATGACGTTGTGCTCCTTCATGGCGGCCCTGCCACCGCTCCGCGACGGAGCGCTGACCAGGCTCATGTGCACAACGGTGTCGATGTCCGCGGCCGCGATCACCTGGGCGATGTCGGGGCTGCGCAGATCGACCCGGACGAACTCCGTCCGGCCGAGGGAGATGCCGCCTTCTCGCGTCAGCGAGGGGGGCGGCACGGTGTCCACTCCTATGACACGGCTGATGTCCGGGTCTGCCGCCAGAACGCTCGCCACCCGGGCGCCTATGTGGCGCGAGACCCCGGTGACAAGCACGGTGTGGGTCATCAGCGCCTCGCAGCTGCGTCGGTTACTTCTTGTTGCGCCGCTGGATGCGCGTCTTCTTGAGCAGCTTGCGGTGCTTCTTCTTAGCCATCCGCTTGCGGCGCTTCTTGATCACAGAGCCCACGGGACCCCCAGGTACTGATAGCAAGTCTGATCGGAGTGCGAGCGCACACCGGCTCACAGACTACCGGCGATCCACGGTAGATCGCCCCTCGGGGGGTGAGAGCCCGGCCACGACGGCGGCGGCCGGGCCTCTCCCTGGGTCAGCACTCACGACACGAACGGGCGTGTCGCTACGTCAACCTGCCTCGATGTAGGCCTCCCGCAGATAGTCGTGTACCGCCTGCTCAGGCACCCTGAACGAGCGGCCGACACGGATGGCCGGCAGCTCGCCGGAGTGGACGAGCCGGTACACAGTCATCTTGGACACCCTCATGACCGTCGCCACTTCTGCCACGGTCAGGAACTTCACCTCGCTGAGAGGTCTTTCGCCTGCAGCCATCGGACGCCTCTTCCGCACGTGTTTCCGGGTTATCCCCACTGGTGCCATTGCTCACGCACGTGTACTGCCGTCAGCGTAAGTCGGGACTCCGAGTGCGCAAACCCCCTAGTTTCTCAGCTCGCGGAGCCGTCTGTCAGCCGAATCTGCGAATTCGCTGGCCAGCAGCAGGTCACCGCGCCTCTCCCACACCTTGGAACTGTCCAAGTTGCCACACTTAAGAGTCCCCGAAGCCCTATCAAAAGTTGGCAAAGTGACAGCGAGGCTCCTGGAATGCAGGCGCGAAAAGACCGTATGGGGATGACCGATTTGAACTCAAAGGGCCTGTGTGACGGATGTGACCAATCGCTCGGTCAACGGTGCGTAGTAGCGAGGTAGCACGTTGTCGTCGAGTGGCACGACCACGTCAAGCTTGCCTTCCGCCTCACCGACGAACAGCCCGGGGTCGTTGCAGTCGGCGAACGCCACCGTCGGCACGCCCGCCTCGCCCGCCGCCCCGGCCCAGCCGTGGTCGGCGATCACCAGGTCGGGCAGATCCGCGCCCAGCTCGTCGAGCATGTGCCGCATCGGGGCCGCGTCGTGGGAGTGCACCAGCGCGCCCCGGTCGTCGAGCATGGCGACGTCCTGGAGGTAGCGGATCCTCCTGGGCCGGCCGAAGCCCGACCCCGCATACGTCCAGCCCTCGGCGGGCGACAGCAGCTGCGCGCCCCTCGACGCGCAGAACGCGGCCAGCGGCAGGTGGATGGCCAGCACGCCGGTGGGGTGGCCGGTGGCGAACAGGATGCGCGGACGGGGCCGCGCCAGCACCGCGGCGATGCGCTCGGCCATCGCGTCGAGCGCGTCGATCGTCAGGTCGGGGTCGATGGTGTCCTGGCCCGAGCGGTGGCCGGGGTCGGAGACCACGCCCGCGGACTTGGCCATCAGCGCCAGCACGTCGCGGTAGGACCACGGCTGGTCGAACGTCAGGCCCAGCGCGTAGTAGGGGTCGCCGTTGGCCAGCGAGCTGTAGTGGTCAAGGTTGTTCTCGCGGGAGGTCGCGACATCGCCGGCGATGCGGGTGGAGACAAGGTGATCTCGGAGTTCGTCGCGGCTCAGCACTGGATTCTTCCTCGTCAGGGCATCGGATCGAGGCCGTGCAGGGGGAACACCGCGTTTCGGGTCGCCATGACCGCACGGTCAATGGGGTCCGCTGGATCATAACCACTGGACAAGTCACGAAATTCCGGGTTTCGTCCGTCGGTCATGGTCAGCGGGGGCGCCTCGCCGGTGCGCTCCCGTACGAGGCGGCGCCAGCCCTCCCCCGTCGGCGTGGCCGGATCGACGGGATGCCCGGCCACCTCGGCGATGAGGTGCGTCCACGCCCGCGGCACCACCTGGACCAGCTCGTATCCGCCGCCGCCCGTCGCGATCCACCGGCCGCCCGCGGTCTCGTGGGCCAGGCGGTGCAGCGCGGAGTAGGCGGCCCGCTGGCCGTCCACGCTGAGCATCAGGTTGGCCAGCGGATCGAGCGCGTGGCTGTCGCAGCCGTGCTGGGTCACCAGGATCTCCGGCCCGAACTCGCGCAGCAGCGGCGGCACCACCGCGTGGAAGGCCCGCAGCCAGCCGGAGTCGCCGCAGCCCGCCGGGAGCGCGACGTTGACGGCCGTGCCCTCGGCCCCGGTCTCCTCGGGGAAGCCCGTGCCGGGGAACAACGTGCGCGGGCTCTCGTGGAGACTGATCGTCAGCACCCTGGGGTCGTTGTAGAAGACGGTCTGCACGCCGTCGCCGTGGTGGACGTCCACGTCGACGTACGCGACGCGGCTCACGCCCCGCTCCAGCAGCCACGCGATGGCCAGCGCCGGGTCGTTGTAGACGCAGAAGCCGCTGGCGGCCGCGGGCATCGCGTGGTGCAGCCCGCCCGCCACGTTGATCGCGTGCTCGGCCGCGCCCTCCCACACCGAGCGGGCGGCGGCCAGCGAGGCGCCGGCGATCAGCGCCGAGGCCTCGTGCACGCCCGCGAACGCGGGGTTGTCGGTGGTGCCGAGCCCGACGGCGAGATCCGGCCGGCCCGCGGCGGACACCCGCTTGACGGCCTCGATGTAGCCCCGGTCGTGCACCATGGCCAGCTCGTCGTCGCCGGCGGGGGCGCAGCCCGCCACCTCGACCTTGTCGAGCACGCCGAGCTCGCGGGCGAGCGCCATGGTCAGCTCGACCCGGACGGGGGCGAGCGGATGGCTCGGGCCGAAGTTGTAGGAGGTGAGAGCGTCGTCCCAGATCACCCGTGCCGACCGGCTCATGCCAACCCCTTCGCCGCCTGCTCGCCTTGCGCCGACGTTACCGCAGCGCAGACACCTCGTTGTAGCCCGGGTTCAGCGGCCGGAAACGTCGCCGCAATATCGATATTTCCTGCTTTAGGGTTGCAGCGTGCGCGTGGGGCGGACCTTCATGAGGGTCGTACGGTTCTTCCAGCGGCCCGTGGTCTTCGACAGGGCGCTGGTGATCGTGCTGGCGTTCCCGCAGGTCGTCGGCGTCATCGTGGTGCTCGGATGGGGGCAGGACGTCCTGCGCGCGGACGGGCCGCCCCCTCTCCTGGTCTCCCTGCACTACCTGCTGGGCATGGCGTTCCTGCTCATGCGCCGCCGCCGGCCGATCCTGACGACGGCGCTGGTGACCGGCGTGGACGTCGTGTTCATCCTGGCGCACGTCGTGGAGGCCACGAACCTGCCCACCGGCATCGCCCTCTACAGCCTGGGCCGCTACGCCAACGGCCGCACCACCGCCATCACCGCCCTCGTCGTCTACGCCGGCTACGCCTCCGTCCTGGAGCTGGGCCTGGGCGCCAGGGGCGGCTGGGTCGCCGCCCTGTTCGCCATCGGGGCCTGCGTGGGCGTCGGGCAGCTCGTCCGGCTCAGGGCCGAGCTGAGCGAGCGCGGCCGGCGCGAGGCCGCCGACGCCGCCGTACGGGCCGAGCGGCGGCGCATCGCCCGCGAGCTGCACGACGTGGTCGCGCACCACATCACCGTGATCAACGCGCTGGTCGGCGGCGCGCGGGCCACGCTCCCGCCCGAGCAGGAGGTCACCAGGAACGCGCTGGAGAGCGCCGAGCAGACCGCCCGCCAGGCGATGTCGGAGATGCGCCACCTGCTCGACGTGCTGCGGGCCGACGGCAACGAGGGGCCGGACGCCGCGACCGGGGTGGGCGCGGACCGGCTGCCCGCGCTGATCAGGGAGGCCGGGTCTGCGGGGCTGCCGGCCAGCCTGACCGTGACGGGCGAGCCCGTCGAGCTGCCCGCCGCCGTGGACCACGCCGTCTACCGGATCGTGCAGGAGGCGCTGACCAACACGCGCAAGCACGCCGTCGGCGCCAGGGCCAGCGTCCGCCTGGCCTACGAGCCCACCGCCGTCGAGGTCGAGGTGCTCGACGACGGCCTGCCCAAGGACGGGGACGCCCCGGGATTCGGGCTCGGCGGCATGGCCGAGCGGGTGGCCCTGTGCGGTGGCCGGCTCTCCACCGGCCCCAGGCCCGAGGGAGGATTCCGCGTGCACGCCCGGATACCGCTGGAGAGCGCATGACCCCTGACGAGACGATCAAGGTGCTGCTGGCCGACGACCACGAGCTGGTGCGCAAGGGCTTCCGGCTCATGCTCGACGCCCAGCCCGACCTGAGCGTGGTCGGCGAGGCCGGGGACGGCGGGGAGGCGGTCGAGCTGAGCCGGCGGCTGCGGCCCGACGTGGTGCTGATGGACCTGCACATGCCCGGCATGGACGGCGTGCGCGCGACCGAGCTGATCACCTCCGAGCTGCCGGGGGTGCGGGTGCTCGCGCTGAGCACGTTCGACCTGGACGAGAACGTGGTCGCGGCGCTGCGCGCGGGCGCGGACGGCTTCCTGCCCAAGGACGTCTCGCCGGAGGAGCTCATCGAGGGCGTGCGCGTGGTGCACAGGGGCGAGTCGGCCGTCGCCCCGCGCCTGCTGACCAGGCTCATCGGCGCCTTCGTCCGCGCCCCCGGCGGCCCGCGCCGCACGTCCGCCGAGCCGCCGGGCGCGTCCGGGGCCGGGGCCGGGGCCGGTGCTCCGGGGCTGGCGGGGCTGACGGAGCGCGAGCGGGAGATCCTCGTGCTGATCGCCCGCGGCCGGTCGAACGCGGAGATCGCCGCCGAGCTGGCCGTCTCCCCCTCGACCGTCAAGAACCACGTCACGAACCTGTTCGCCAAGATCGGCGTCAGGGACCGCGCCCAGGCCGTGATCGTGGCCTACGAGGCGGCCCTGATCCACCCGGGAGAGTAGGACCAGGGTCCTATCCCGCCGCCGTGGGAACGGTTCCCGGGCAGGAAGAAACCCGGCGATCGTGACGGCACGCTTGGATCATGACCGCGATTCGGGCAACGAATTTGAGCAAGCGCTACGGCGGCACCGCTGCCGTGGCGGACCTGTCGTTCGACGTCGAGCCCGGTCGGGTGACCGGCTTCCTCGGCCCCAACGGCGCGGGCAAGTCGACCACCATGCGCATGATCCTGGGCCTCGACCGCCCCTCGGGCGGCTCGGTGCTGGTGGACGGCCGGCCGTACGCCGAGCTGAGACACCCCCTGCGCAAGGTGGGCGCGCTGCTGGACGCCAAGGCCGTGCACGGCGGGCGCAGCGCGCACAACCACCTGCTGGCCATCGCCCAGAGCAACGGCATTCCCGCCGGCCGGGTGCGCGAGGTGCTGGAGATCGTGGGCCTGCGCGAGGTGGCCAAGCGGCGGGTCGGCGGCTTCTCCCTCGGCATGGCGCAGCGACTCGGCATCGCCGCCGCGCTGCTCGGCGATCCGGAGATCCTGCTGTTCGACGAACCCGTCAACGGGCTCGACCCGGACGGCATCCTGTGGATCCGCACGCTCATGCGCAAGCTGGCGGCCGAGGGGCGGACGGTGTTCGTCTCCAGCCATCTGATGAGCGAGATGGCGCAGACCGCCGACCACCTGATCGTGATCGGCAAGGGCCGGCTCATCGCCGACACCAGCGTGCAGGAGTTCATCGGGCGCAGCTCGCAGGGCTACGTACGCGTCCGCTCGCCCCGCCTGGCCGAGGTGGCCGAGCTGGTCAAGGTGGGTGAGCTGCACCCCGACCACCTGCGCGTGACCGCGATGAGCACGCTGGAGATCGGCGCGCTGACGGCACGAGCCGGCATTCCGCTGGAGGAGCTGACCTTCGTGCAGCCCTCGCTCGAAGCGGCCTACATGGAGCTGACCAAAGACAGCCTGGAGTTCTCCGCATGATCGACATCCTCAGGTCCGAATGGACCAAGATCCGCTCGGTCCGCTCGACGGTGTGGACCCTGGCCGTCACCGCCGCGCTGATGGTGGGCCTGTCCGCACTGCTCACCGGCTCCATGAAGAGCACCGCCGACGGGCCCGTGAACGCGGAGCAGGCGATCGCGGGAAGCCTGCTGGGCATCATGTTCGCCCAGCTCGCCATGGCCACGCTGGGCGTGCTGGTGATCTCCAGCGAGTACCGCACCGGCGGCATCCGCACCTCGCTGATGGCCGTGCCCCAGCGGCTGCGCCTGCTGACCGGCAAGATCCTGGTGTTCACCGCGACCTCGCTGGTCGTCAGCGCGGTGGCCTCCGCCGCGGCGCTGGGCGTCGGCCTGGCCATCACGCAACCGCCCTCGCTGCCGACGAACGACGTCCTGATGGCCGTGCTCGGGGCCACTCTCTACCTGACCGCCTGCGGCCTCTTCGGGCTGGGGCTGGGCACGCTCGTGCGGCACACGCCCGGCGCGGTCGTGGCGGCCATCGCGCTCATGCTGGTGCTGCCCCAGGTCGCGACGCAGCTCCCGGGAGCGTGGGGACAGAGGATCGCCGAGTACTTCACCACCAACGCCGGCCTGCTGCTGGTGGGGCAGAGCAACTCCGAAACGCTGGGGCCGTGGAGCGGGTTCGGCGTGTATCTGATCTGGGTGGCCGTCGCGATGATCGCCGGCGCCGTCCTCCTCCGCCGCCGCGACGCGTAACGGTCGCGATCGTTGTGGCGATCACCGGTTCGCGCCGGTGATCGCCCTCCTCCCCGGCTCCGCTCCCGTCCCGCGCCGCTTCTGTCCGTCACGCCACCCTTCCTTTACGGCTGCGCCACCCCGGCCCCACCCGCCGCACGTGGCGGGCCTCCGTCCAGGGAGACGCTCCTCCGGCTCACGAGCCGGCCACCGCTACGAGCGCCCCGTGGGCCGTCCGCGGGGCGCTTTCCGTGCCCGGGAAGCACGAAGGCGGGCGGTCAGTCGCCGGAGGCGAGTTCGCGGCCGCGGTCGCGGGCGGCTTCGATGGCGGCCAGGAACGCGGCCCGCACGCTGTGCCGCTCCAGCTCGGCGATCGCCGCGATCGTGGTGCCGCCCGGCGAGGTGACGGCCTCGCGCAGGATCACCGGGTGCTCGCCGGAGTCGCGCAGCATCACCGCGGCCCCCACGATGGACTGGGTGACCATGTCGAGCGCGGCGGCCCTCGGCATGCCGAGCAGGATGCCCGCGTCGACCATGGCCTCGACCAGGTAGAAGAAGTAGGCGGGACCGCTACCGGACAGGGCCGTGGCGGCGTCCTGCTGCGACTCGGGGATGCGCAGCACCTTGCCGACCGGCCGCAGCAGGCCCTCGGTGAGCTTGAGGTGCTCCTCCCCCGCGTACGCCCCCGCCGAGATCACGCTCATCGCCTCGTCGAACTTGATCGGCGTGTTGGACATCACCCGCACCACCGGCACCTCGATGCCGAGCCGCTGCTCGACGAAGGACGTGGTGATGCCGGCCGCAGCGCTGATCACCAGGCGCTCGGCCGGGACGTAAGGGGCGATCTCGGCCAGCAGGGTGCCCATGTCCTGCGGCTTGACCGCCAGGATGAGGGTGTCGGCGGACTTGGCGGCCTCGGCGTTCGACACGATGCGCACGCCGTAGGTCTCGCGCAGCGCCTGGCCCCGCTCGGCCCGGCGGGTGGTGGCCATGATGTCGCCCGGCTTGAACCCGGCCCGCAGCAGCCCGGACAGCAGGGCTTCGCCCATCTTGCCCGTGCCCAGAATCGCGATCATTTCGCCCCTCGGAGAAAAGTAGACGCCCGACCCGGCAGCTTATCGGGCCACCCCAGCGTTCCGGCGGGTCAGCGGCGTGACATCAGGGAGCGGAGGAAGAAGGCCAGGTTGCGGGGGCGTTCGGCCAGGCGGCGCATGAGGTAGGCGTACCAGTCGGCGCCGTAGGGGACGTAGACGCGCACCCGGGAGCCGAGCTGGGTCAGGCGGACCTGCTCGCCGGGCCGCACGCCATACAGCATCTGGTATTCGAGGCCGGTCACGTCGCGCCCGTCGAGCACCGCGAGCGTGGCGGCGATGCGCAGCAGCCGGGGGTCGTGCGTGGCGACCATGGGGTAGCCGGTGCCGGCCATCAGGATCCTCAGGCACCGTACGAAGGCGCGGTCGATGTCCTGGGGCCTGGTGTAGGCGCCGGGCGCGGTGTAGGCCCCCTTGCACAGCCGCACGCGCGCGCCTTCGAGCTTCTCGCACCGCTCCAGCGAGTCCGGCAGGTATGCCTGCACCACCACCCCCACGTCGGGATGGTCCCGGCGCAACGCGGCGTGCACGGCGTGCAGGCCGGGGATGGTGTCGTGCTCCTCGGCGTCGAGCGTCACCGTGATGCCCCGGCCGGCGGCGGCCGCGCAGATGGTGGCCGCGTTGCCGAGCGCGAGCTCCCGCGACTGCCGCAGCCCGAGCGCGGTGAGCTTGACCGACACGTCCGCGCCCGCGGGCAGCAGGTCGAGCAGCGAGACGTAGGCGGCGACGGCGGCCTCGGCCTGGGCGGGGTCGGTGACCTCCTCGCCGAGGTGGTCGACGCTGACGAGCAGGCCCTTGCGCGTCAGCTCGCCGACCACGGCGGCGACGTCGTCGGCGACGTAGCGCCTGACCACGTCGGCCGTCAGCGGCGAGGTGGTGACGAGCCGTTCGGCGCGCGGGCTCTTGGAGAGGGCGAGCATGGCCTGACGGAGCACGTGGACCACACTAGACAACTGAACCGCGGACCGGCGCGATCCGTCGTAAGGGTATGCGGACAATGACAGCGACTCTCCTGGCCGGATCTCTGGTGCTCGCCACGAGCTGCGGCACGGCCCCGCCGGCCGAGCGGGCCTCGTCGGTCACCCCGGCGAAGCCGCCGGTCGTGTCGAGCCCGGTCACCACCACCTCCCCGAAGGACCCCAAGCCGGTCAAGCCGACGGGCGACGCGATCAACGTGCGCAAGATCCGCTGGACCAAGGCCAAGGCCGTCTCGAAGGGCAAGAAGGTCCAGCTCACCTGGTGGTCGGGGGTGGAGCCGTGCACGGTGCTCGACCGGGTGAAGGTGAAGGAGACCGGCAGGAAGGTCACGATCACCCTGTACGAGGGCGCCTCGCCCAAGGCGAAGAACGTGTCGTGCATCATGGTCGCGATCGAGAAGACCACGACGGTCAAGCTGAAGAAGCCCCTCGGCAAGCGGAAGATCGTGGACGGCGCCAAGGCGTAATCCGCCTATCTGGCGCCAAAGTGTGATCTGTCCACTTACGGACAACCCCAGTGACAAATGATCGATTGCTTGCGATACATCGATCAGGACACCGCGGCGGCGGGGCGCCGGTGGTGATGGCACGCTCCACTGGGGGAATCCGTGAAACGGCTCTTACGCTGCCTGATTTCTGCTGCCCTGATCATGACCGGCCTCGTGGCGCCCGCCCCGCCTGCGGCGGCCCTGCCCCAGCCCTTCCCGCTCGCCCCGCAAGCGGCGGCCCTGCCCCAGTCCTTCGAGAAACAGATCGTCTTCAGCGGGCTGACCAATCCGACCAACATCGAGTTCTCGCCGGACGGGCGGGTGTTCGTGGCCGAGAAGAGCGGCCTGATCAAGGTGTTCGACTCGCTCACGGACACCACGCCGAGCGTCTACGCCGACCTGCGCACCCAGGTGCACAGCTTCTGGGACCGCGGCCTGCTCGGCCTGGCCCTGCACCCCGGCTTCCCTGCCGACCCGCGCGTCTACGTCCTGTACACCCGCGACGCGGTCCCGGGCGGAACCGCGCCGCGCTGGGGCACCGCCGGCGCCGTCAACGACCCGTGTCCCACCCCGCCCGGCGCAACGGGTGACGGCTGCCTGGTCACCGGCCGGCTGTCGGTCATCTCGCCGTCGGGGGCGGAGACGCCGCTGATCACCGACTGGTGCCAGCAGCACCCCAGCCACTCGGTCGGCGACCTGCAGTTCGGCCCCGACGGCGCCCTGTACGCCTCCGCCGGCGACGGCGCCAGCTTCAACTTCGCCGACTACGGCCAGGACAACCTGCCCTCCTCCGACATCACCCCCGACAACCCCTGCGGCGACCCACCCTCGGCGGTCGGCACCGCCCTCACCCCGCCCACCGCCGAAGGCGGCGCGCTGCGCTCCCAGGACATCCGCACCACCACCGACCCCGCCGGCCTGGACGGCACCGTCATCCGGATCGACCCCGACACCGGGGCCGCCGCCGCCGGCAACCCCAACGCCGGCCACGCCGACCCCAACCTGGCCAGAATCATCGCCCACGGGCTGCGCAACCCGTTCCGCATCACCAACCGCCCCGGCACCGGCGAGATCTGGTCCGGCGAGGTCGGCTGGAACATCTCCGAGGAGATCAACCGCATCGCCGCCCCCACCACCACGGTGCCCAACTTCGGCTGGCCCTGCTACGAAGGCGCCGGCCGCCAGGCCGGCTACGACAACCTCAACCTGACCCTCTGCGAAACCCTCTACACCGCCGGCGCCACCGCGCACACCGCCCCGTACTTCGCCTGGAACCACAACGCCCGACCCGCCCCGAACGACCCCTGCCCCACCGGCGGCTCCTCCTCCAGCGGCGTCGCCTTCTACCCGGGCGGCACCTACCCCGACGCCTACGACGGCGCGCTGTTCTTCTCCGACTACAGCCGCTCCTGCGTGTGGGTGATGACCAAGGGCGCCAACGGCCTGCCCGACCCCGCCACCGTGGCCCACTTCGACTCCGGCATCCCCGCCGTGGAGCTGGAGACCGGCCCCGGCGGCGACCTGTTCGCCGTCGACTACGCCGCCGGCCGGATCATCCGCTACCTCTACGACAACACGCCCCCCACCGCCGCCATCACCGCCACCCCCACCACCGGCCCCGCCCCGCTCACCGTGGCCTTCTCCGGCACCGGCTCCACCGACGCCGACGGCGACCCCCTCACCTACGCCTGGGACCTCGACGGCGACGGCGAACTCGACGACTCCACCTCCGCCGCCCCCACCCACACCTACACCCAGCCCGGCTCCCCCGTGGTGCGGCTACGCGTCAGCGACGGCCGCGGCGGCCAGGGCGACACCACCGTGACCGTCAACATCGCCAACACCGCCCCGAACGCCGCCATCACCACCCCCACCGCCACCACCACCTGGGCCGTGGGCCAGTCCATCTCCTTCTCCGGCACCGCCACCGACACCCAGGACGGCACCGTCCCCGGCTCCCGCATGCTCTGGACGCTGATCCTGCACCACTGCCCCGGCACCTGCCACGAACACGAGATCACCACCTTCACCGGCGCCTCCGGCACCTTCCAGGCGCCCGACCACGACCACCCCTCCCATCTGGAACTACGCCTGACCGCCACCGACGCCCACGGCCTGACCGACACCGAAAGCGTCCTGCTACACCCCAGAACCACCCAGCTCACCTTCACCTCCACACCACCCGGCCTGCGCCTGGGCTTCAACGGCGAACAGGCCACCACCCCGTTCACCCGCACCGTCATCATCGGATCCGGCAACTCGATCTCCGCACCCTCACCACAGACCCTGAACGGCCAGAGCTACGCCTTCACGACCTGGTCCGACGGAGGCGCCGCCACCCACCAGGTCGCCGCACCGGCGACGCCGACCACGTACACGGCGGCGTACGAGCAGTCGCAGACCCCGTCCGGTCTGGTCGCCGCCTACGGCATGAACGAGAACGCCGGCTCGTCCGTCGCCGACGCCTCCTCGACCGGCAACACCGGCACCGTCACCGACACCACCTGGTCGGCCACCGGCCGGTACGGCGCCGCGTTGTCCTTCAACGGCTCCTCCAGCTGGGTCACCGTCGACGACGCCCCCAACCTCCGCCTCACCACGGGCATGACCCTGGAAGCCTGGGTCAGACCCGCCACGGTCGCGAGCTGGCGCACCGTCATCATGAAGCAGCACAGCGCCGGCCTCGCCTACGCGCTGACGGCGGGCAGCGACAGCGACCGGCCCCACGTCGCCATCCACACCACCGGGGACGCCGACATCGGCGGCACCGCCTCCCTCCCCCTCAACACCTGGAGCCACCTGGCCGCCACCCACGACGGCGCCACCCTGCGCCTCTTCGTCAACGGCGTCCAGGTCGCCCAGCGCGCCGCCGACGGCGCCATCCGCACCGACGGCGGAGTCCTGCGCATCGGCGGCAACAGCGTCTGGGGCGAGTACTTCAGCGGCCTCATAGACGAGGTACGCATCTACAACCGGGCGTTGACCGCCACCGAGATCCAGACCGACATGAACACCCCCCTCTGAGAAGCCACCCCCGACAGCGGACCCCCGGCCCACGCGCCCACCGTGCCG
Source organism: Nonomuraea candida (assembly GCF_000725485.1). GTDB lineage: Bacteria > Actinomycetota > Actinomycetes > Streptosporangiales > Streptosporangiaceae > Nonomuraea > Nonomuraea candida. The sequence goes on from NZ_JOAG01000032.1 coordinate 49,247, forward strand.
GGGGTCCGCCCATTCCCGGCTCCGCCCCGGGCCGCGATAGCGCCCTCAGCGCAGGCCCCTCAGGCAGCCCCCGAAGGACAACGCCCTCAGGGAAGGTCCAGGGGAAACCCTGAGGTGGGGAGAGGAACCGGGGTCGGTCTGGCGGCGTTACGCGTGGTGTGTGGCATTACGCCCGTTCTTGCCCTTCCGTCGGGAATGCTTTCCCGCTCACCGAGGTTGAGTCGGGTAGGCTCAAGTCGTTTGACAAAGACGACACGCATCCATAGGTTGAGTCCGACCGACTCAACTTTGACTACAAGGACGTACTCATGGCACGTGCGGTAGGTATCGACCTGGGGACGACCAACTCCGTCGTCTCGATCCTCGAGGGCGGTGAGCCCACCGTCATCGCCAACGCGCAGGGCTCGCGGACCACGCCGTCCGTGGTCGCCTTCGCGAAGAACGGCGAGGTCCTCGTCGGCGAGGTCGCCAAGCGGCAGGCCGTCACCAACGTGGACCGGACGATCCGCTCGGTCAAGCGCGAGATGGGCACCAACTGGTCCCAGGAGATCGACGGCAAGAAGTTCTCGCCCCAGCAGATCAGCGCCTTCGTGCTGCAGAAGCTCAAGCAGGACGCCGAGGCCTACCTGGGCGAGAAGATCACCGACGCGGTGATCACCGTCCCCGCCTACTTCAACGACGCCCAGCGCCAGGCCACCAAGGAGGCCGGCACGATCGCGGGCCTCAACGTGCTCCGCATCATCAACGAGCCGACCGCCGCGGCCCTCGCCTACGGGCTCGACAAGGAGCAGGACCAGACGATCCTGGTCTTCGACCTCGGTGGCGGCACCTTCGACGTGTCGCTGCTCGACGTCGGCCAGGAGGACGGCCACGGCTTCGTCGAGGTCAAGGCCACCTCCGGTGACAACCACCTCGGCGGTGACGACTGGGACCAGCGCGTCGTCGACGAGCTCGTCAAGCGTTTCCAGAACGCCCACGGCGTCGACCTGGCCAAGGACAAGATGGCGCTCCAGCGCCTGCGTGAGGCCGCCGAGAAGGCCAAGATCGAGCTGTCCAGCCAGTCAGAGACCAACATCAACCTGCCCTACATCACGGCCTCGTCCGAGGGCCCGCTGCACCTCGACGAGAAGCTGACCCGCTCGGAGTTCCAGCGGCTGACCGCCGACCTCCTCGAGCGCACCAAGGGCCCGTTCCACCAGGTCATCAAGGACGCCGGCATCAAGGTCTCCGACATCGCCCACGTGGTGCTCGTCGGCGGCTCGACCCGCATGCCCGCCGTCTCCGAGCTGGTCAAGGAGCTGACCGGCGGCAAGGAGCCCAACAAGGGCGTCAACCCCGACGAGGTCGTCGCCATCGGCGCCGCCCTCCAGGCCGGCGTGCTCAAGGGCGAGGTCAAGGACGTCCTGCTGCTCGACGTGACCCCGCTGTCGCTGGGCATCGAGACCAAGGGCGGCATCTTCACCAAGATCATCGAGCGCAACACGACGATCCCGACCAAGCGCTCCGAGGTCTTCACCACGGCCGAGGACAACCAGCCGTCGGTGCAGATCCAGGTCTACCAGGGCGAGCGCGAGATCGCCTCCTACAACAAGAAGCTGGCGACCTTCGAGCTGACCGGCATCGCGCCGGCGCCGCGCGGCATCCCGCAGATCGAGGTCACCTTCGACATCGACGCCAACGGCATCGTCAACGTCTCCGCCAAGGACCTGGGCACGGGCAAGGAGCAGACGATGACGATCACCGGCGGCTCCGCGCTGCCGAAGGACGACATCGAGCGCATGATGCGCGAGGCGGAGTCCTACGCCGAGGAGGACAAGAAGCGCCGCGAGGAGGCCGAGGTCCGCAACAACGCGGACGGTCTGGCCTACCAGACGGAGAAGTTCCTCCGCGAGAACGACGACAAGGTCCCCGGCGAGATCAAGACCGAGGTCAACGACGCCCTGGCCGAGCTGAAGAAGGCGCTGGAGGGCACCGACACCGACGTCATCCGCACCTCCGCCGAGAAGCTCGCCACGGTCAGCCAGAAGATGGGCTCGGCGATCTACGCCGCGAGCCAGGGCCAGCAGGGCGGCGCTGAGGGCGCCCCGCAGGACGCCTCCGCCGACCAGGGCCAGAAGGCCGACGACGACGTCGTCGAGGCCGAGATCGTGGACGACGACCAGCCGAAGAAGGACAAGTGATGCCGCCGCGTGAGAACGGGCACGAGGAGCCGGTGATCCGCGACAACCGCAAGATCGACCCCGAGACGGGTCAGGTCAGGGAGCCCGCTCCCGCCGAGCAGCCGGCTCCGTCCGCCCCGCAGGCGGCGGCCGCCGGCGCCGGTGGCGCCGGCGACGGCGAGCTGGAGTCCCAGCTCGCCGAGCGGACCGCGGACCTGCAGCGCCTCCAGGCCGAATACGTGAACTACCGCCGGCGCGTCGAGCGCGACCGTGCCGCGGTCCGCGAGCAGGCCGTCGCCGGGGCGCTGACGGAGCTGCTGCCCGTGCTCGACGACATCGGCAGGGCGCGCGATCACGGTGAGCTGACCGGCGGCTTCGCGAAGGTGGCGGAGTCGCTGGAGTCGGCGCTCACCAAGCTGGGCCTCACCGCCTTCGGGCAGAAGGGCGACCCGTTCGACCCGACCGTCCACGAGGCTCTGATGCACAGCTACTCGCCCGACGTGACGGAGCCCACCGCCATCGACGTGTTGCAGCCTGGATACCGGATGGGTGACAGGGTGCTGCGCCCGGCGCGGGTGGCCGTCGCCGAGCCCGAGGACGCCCCTGCCGCGTCCAATGACGACGACAACTGATCACGAGGACGAAGGGCCGTAGATGAGCACCAAGGACTACCTGGAAAAGGACTACTACGCCGTCCTTGGTGTGCCCAAGACCGCCACCGCCGAGGAGATCAAGAAGGCCTACCGGAAGCTGGCCAGGCAATACCACCCCGACACCAACCAGGGCGACGCGTCCAAGGAGACCAAGTTCAAGGAGGTCTCGGAGGCTTACGACGTCCTGTCCGACAGCAAGCGCCGCAAGGAATACGACGACGCGCGCACGCTGTTCGGGTCCGGGGTGGGCGGCCAGCGTCCCGGCGGTGGCGGTTTCCCGTTCGACTTCGGTGACCTGTTCGGCGGCACCGGCCAGCAGCAGGGCTCCGGCGGAAGTGCGGGTGAGCGGCTCGGCGACCTGTTCGGCGGGCTGTTCAACCGGGGCGGCACGACGGGCCGCACCACCGGCGCCACCCGGCCCCGGCGTGGTCAGGACATCGAGTCCGAAGTGACGCTGACGTTCACCGAAGCGGTCGAGGGCACCACCGTGTCGCTCAGGCTGACCAGCTCCGCCGCCTGCACCGCGTGCAGCGGCACCGGAGCCAAGGCGGGCACGACCCCCCGGGTCTGCCCCACCTGCGAGGGCACCGGCGCGGCCAGCCGCAACCTGGGCAACTTCGCCTTCTCCGAGCCCTGCCGCGACTGCAAGGGCCGCGGGCTGATCGTGGACAACCCCTGCCCCGTGTGCGAGGGCAGCGGCCGGGCCAAGAGCACCCGCACCATCCAGGCGCGCATTCCCGCGGGGGTGGCCGACGGCCAGCGGGTCAAGCTCAAGGGCAAGGGCGCACCCGGCGAGAACGGCGGCCCGGCGGGCGACCTCTACATCCAGACGCACGTCAAGCCGCACGCCGTGTTCGGCAGGACGGGCGACAACCTGACGATCACCGTGCCGGTGACCTTCACCGAGGCCGCGCTCGGCGCGGAGATCAAGGTGCCGATCCTCAAGGGCATGCCGGTCACGCTGCGCATTCCCGCGGGCACCCCCAACGGGCGCACGTTCCGGGTGCGCGGCAGGGGCGTGACCCGCAAAGACGGCACCAAGGGCGACCTGCTCGCCAGCGTCGAGGTGGTCGTGCCGAAGACGCTCGACGACAAGTCGCGAGAGCTGCTCAACGAGTTCAACAACGCCCACGCGGGCGAGGACCCACGCGCAGAGCTCATTCAGCGAGCCAGAAGCGAGTAGCCGATGGACGCCAACTATTTCGACCTCTCAGACGACACCCCTGTCTATGTGATCTCGGTGGCCGCGCAGCTGTCGGGGCTCCACCCGCAGACGTTGCGCCAGTACGACCGGCTCGGGCTGGTCAGTCCTGGCCGCACGGCGGGGCGCGGCCGCCTCTACTCCACGAGAGACATCATCCAGCTCCGCGAGGTGCAGCGGCTCTCCCAGGAGGAGGGCATCAACCTCGCGGGGATCAAGCGGATTCTCGAGCTCGAGAACGAAGCTCTGCGGCTGCGTGAGGAGGTTCACCGCCTGCGCGCCGAGATGCGGATGGTCAGAGCGCTGATCCGCTACGAGCTGCCACCGGGGGCCTAGAAAGACATGGACTACAAGCTCACCCAGAAGAGCCAGGAAGCGCTCGCGGGCGCCATGAGGCGCGCCGCCGCCGAGGGCAACCCGGAGATCTCCCCGGCTCACCTGATGACCACTCTGCTCTCCCAGACGGGCGGCACCGCCGTGCCGCTGCTCGAGGCCGTCGGCGCCGACTGGCGCACGCTGCGTACGCGCACGGAGGAGCAGCTCGCGGCGCTGCCGAAGGCGCAGGGCGCGACGGTGGGGGCGCCGTCGAGCTCGCGCCAGCTCCTGACGGTGATGAACACCGCCGCCCAGCACGCCAACCGCCTCGAAGACCTCTACGTCTCGACCGAGCACCTGCTGGTCGGCCTGGCCGCCGACGGGGGGCAGACGGCCGAGCTGCTCAGGTCCCAGGGCGCCACGCCGCAGGCGCTGCTCGACGCGTTCGAGAAAGTACGCGGCAACGCCCGCGTCACCAGCGAGACCCCTGAGGACACCTACCAGGCGCTGGAGAAATACGGCGTCGACCTGACCGAGCGGGCCCGCGGCGGCAAGCTCGACCCGGTGATCGGCCGTGACTCCGAGATCCGCCGCGTGGTCCAGGTCCTCAGCCGCCGCACCAAGAACAACCCGGTGCTCATCGGCGAGCCCGGCGTCGGCAAGACCGCGGTCGTCGAGGGCCTGGCCCAGCGCATCGTGGCCGGCGACGTGCCCGAGTCGCTGCGCAACAAGCGGCTCATCTCGCTCGACCTGGGCGCGATGGTGGCCGGCGCGAAATACCGCGGCGAGTTCGAGGAGCGGCTCAAGGCCGTGCTCTCCGAGATCAAGGAGAGCAACGGGCAGATCGTCACGTTCATCGACGAGTTGCACACCGTCGTCGGCGCGGGGGCCGCCGAGGGCTCGATGGACGCCGGCAACATGCTCAAGCCCATGCTGGCCCGCGGCGAGCTGCGCATGATCGGCGCGACCACGCTCGACGAATACCGCGAGCGCATCGAGAAGGACCCGGCGCTGGAGCGCCGCTTCCAGCAGGTCTACGTGGGCGAGCCGTCCGTCGAGGACACGATCGCGATCCTGCGCGGGCTCAAGGGCCGCTACGAGGCCCACCACCAGGTCCAGATCGCCGACAGCGCGCTGGTGGCCGCCGCCGCCCTGTCCGACCGCTACATCACCAGCCGCTTCCTCCCCGACAAGGCCATCGACCTGGTCGACGAGGCCGCCTCGCGGCTGCGCATGGAGATCGACTCCCGTCCGGTGGAGATCGACCAGCTCCAGCGCAACGTCGACCGGATGAAGATGGAGGAGCTGGCCCTGTCGAAGGAGACCGACGAGGCGTCGGTCCAGCGGCTCGAACGCCTGCGCCAGGAGCTGGCCGACCGCCAGGAGGAGCTCAACGCGCTCGTCGGCCGCTGGGAGCACGAGAAGGCCGGGCTCAACAAGGTCGGTGAGCTGAAGAAACAGCTCGACGAGGCGCGCGGCGCGGCCGAGCGGGCCCAGCGCGACGGCGACTTCGAGGCCGCCTCCCGGCTCATGTATGCCGAGGTGCCCCGGCTGGAGCAGGCGCTCAAGGCCGCCTCCGAGGCCGCGCCGCCGGAGAACGCCATGGTCAAGGAGGAGGTCGGGGCCGACGACATCGCCGAGGTGATCTCGTCCTGGACCGGCATCCCCGCCGGGCGGCTGCTGGAGGCCGAGACGGCCAAGCTGCTGCGCATGGAGGACGAGCTGGGCCGGCGCCTCATCGGGCAGCGGCAGGCCGTGCAGGCCGTCTCCGACGCCGTGCGCCGCAGCCGGGCCGGCATCGCCGACCCCGACCGGCCGACGGGCTCGTTCCTGTTCCTCGGGCCGACCGGGGTGGGCAAGACCGAGCTGGCCAAGGCGCTGGCGGAGTTCCTGTTCGACGACGAGCGGGCGATGACCCGCATCGACATGAGCGAATACTCCGAGAAGCACAGCGTGGCCCGGCTGGTCGGCGCGCCTCCCGGCTACGTCGGCTACGAGGAGGGCGGCCAGCTCACCGAGGCCGTGCGGCGGCGCCCGTACACCGTGGTGCTGCTCGACGAGGTCGAGAAGGCCCACCCCGAGGTGTTCGACATCCTGCTGCAGGTGCTCGACGACGGGCGGCTGACCGACGGCCAGGGCCGCACGGTCGACTTCCGCAACACGATCCTCATCCTGACCTCCAACATCGGCTCGCAGTTCCTCGTCGATCCCAAGCTGGAGAACGGCGCCAAGCGCGAGGCGGTCATGGGGCTGGTGCGCAGCTCGTTCAAGCCGGAGTTCCTCAACCGGCTCGACGACGTGATCCTCTTCGACGCGCTCGGCACTGAGGAGCTGTCGCAGATCGTCGACCTCCAGGTCGATCGCCTGGCCCGGCGCCTGGCCGACCGCAGGCTGACGCTGGAGGTCACGCCGGCGGCCCGCGAGTGGCTGGCCCTGACGGGCTACGACCCGCTGTACGGCGCCCGTCCGCTGCGCCGCCTGGTCCAGTCCGCCATCGGCGACAAGCTGGCCAAGTCGGTGCTGTCGGGCGAGGTCGCCGACGGCGACAAGGTCCTGGTCGAGCTGGGCGACGACGAGCTCCTCGTCAAGCGCGCGGCCTGACCCGACCCGGGCGCGACCGGCCCGGCCCTGGTCCGGCCATCCGGCCCAGGCAGGTCGGCCCCGGGCGCGACCGGCAGAGGCGTGCTTCTGAGCCCGGAGATCGAGGCGATCTCCGGGCTCCGGCGTGTCATGCCACGGTCATCGGGCCGCGCAGTCGGTAAGGTTCGCGCCAGCCTTCGGACAAGGAGCCAGCGCCCGCCCCCTCACGCGACTACCTTCGGCGTTCGTCAGATCACCGAAATCGATCGGGGGGACGATCAGTGTCATTCCAGAGGATCCGGAGCACGATTGCGGTGGCCGCTCTGACCGCGGGTGTCAGCTGGCTGTTCGCGAGCTCCTCGACCGCCGAGACCTGCTCCGACCTCGATCCGGGTCTCCTGACTCCCGCCCTGCAAACCAGCTACTGCGACACGCCCGGCGAGCTGCGCCTGAGCGACAACACCGGCGGCAGCCGCATGATCGCCGAAGAGGCCAACCGACTGGCCATGGAGGCCGGGCGACTGGCCAGGCAGCTCGGGCTGACCGGCCTGGCGACGGTCAAGGACGTGATGGGCATGGCCGACCTGGGCGGCGTGGCGGCCACCTGGCACATGCCCTCGCTGACCGCGGCGTCGCCCGCGGTGCTCCCCATGCTGCCGGCGCCGGTCGGGATGGCGGATCTGAACACCATGTCGGCCATGCCCATGCTCCCCACCCTGCCCGCGCTGCCCATCCTGCCGCAGACGCCGCGGCTCCCCCAGCCCCGGTACGAGAGCGCCGAGCCGGGCAAGTCCGCCGCCGACCGGCCCCCCTACGAGGGCAACATCGCCGGCCACGGCATCGGCTCGCCGCTGGACGTCCAGCAGCCGGTCCAGGAGATCGGCGAAAAGGTCCTGAGCGAGCTGCTGCCCAAGGTGGCCGAGGCCGTCAAGGGCAGCTCGGTCCTGCCCGGCGGCGAGGCCATGGGCGGCGGTGGCCTGGGCGGCGGCCTGCTGCCGGATCTCGGACTCGACTGAGCCACCTCGCCGGGCGTGGACCGTGCCTGCCGCGCCCGGCCTCCCTCAGGCGAGGGGCCGCGGTCGCCCGGCCGCGGCCCCTCGCGCCCTGACCACCCGGAACCCGTGCCCGCTCAGGACGTGGCGCGGGACCGGTCCGGCGGGCACGGAACGGGGCGACCACGGGCCACGCCCCCGGGCACGAGACAGGGCCGCCCACGGGCACGTCCGGGCATGGCTCAGCGGGCCCTGCCCGCCGTGGGGCGGGCGGGCCCGGTGCCGGCGGCGGTCGTCAGGAGACCAGCTCGTCCAGCTCGTCCTCGGGGAGACCGAGATCGACCCTGATGCGATAGCGGGTGCGCAGCAGCGCCACCTGCTCCGGGTCGTTCTCGTCACACCGCAGGGCGGCCTGAGTCGCCCATTCGAGCCCTCCTTGGAGGTCTCCGTAGGCGACCAGGGTCTCGGCGATCGTGTGAGCGGTCGCCGTGGAGACGTTCCCCTCCGCGCGTATCGTCTCGATGACCTCCCTGGCCTCATCGGGCCTGTCGAGCTCGAAGAGGGTGTCGGCAATGCCTGCACGCGGGTCGAAGCCCGCCTCGCCGCCGTCCTCGACCGCGCGCTGGAAACACTCCATCGCACGGGCGGGCTGGCCCGCCGCCCGCCACTCCTCGGCGGCCAGGACCAGGATCGATGCCCTGGACACGTCTCCGGAGGAGTAGTCGAGCGCGACGTCGTACAGCCGACTGGCCAAGGAACTGTGGTCGTCGGCCAGCAGGGCCTGCTCGAGCAGATGATCAAGGTGCTCACGGGTCACATGCGCCACACCGCGAGACTACCGAGCCGCCCCGTTCTCCGTCCGGTCAATTGCCATCGCCGGTCTTGCGCAGTTTCGGTCACGGCTTGTGCAAAGATCTGCACAGTACGCGTGTCCGGGCAGGTCACGGGGCATACACCAGTCACTTTGCCGCCACGCGAGCGGAGGGACTGTGATGGCCATGTCCAAGCAGCTGACCTTCATGCTGGCCTGTGCCGTCGTGTTGTCGGCCCTCGTCCCCGGTGTCGCCGGCTATCTGTCGGCCCGGATGGAGTCCATCGAAGCCGCCGAGCGCAACCTGCGGGCGCTGGAGGCGCGGCTGCGGGTCCGGGAGGCCAGGGACGCGCGCCCGATCTCATATCCCGCGCCCTGCCTGCGCACGCCCGGCGCGCCGCTGCCGCCGCGGTTGCAGCAGGTGCCCGCGACGGCGCTCGGGGAGCGCGCGCACGACAGGCGGTGGCTCGGCGACGTGCCCGCCTGGCCGGCCGTCCCGTCGAAGGCCCTGGAAGAGCCCGGCGGCCACTGACCGGCACCACACCGCGCGCCGGCCCGGCCCTGGAGCCCGCTCCAGCGCGGGGATCAGGCCCTGAGCGCGGGGATCCAGGGTGTCAGCGCGGGGACCAGGATCTGAGCTGGCGGGCCAGGAAGCCTCTGATGAGCTGCTTGGCGGCGTCGATCATCTCAGGCCGGCCCTCGGGGTCGCGGCGGAAGGCCAGCTTCAGCACCGCGTCGCCCGCCTCGACGGCCACGAGCACGGCCAGGTCGAGCTCGGGGCTGTCGGCCAGGCCGAACTCCTTCAGCAACAGCCCGCGCAGCCGTCCGGCGATGACGGTGTTGTTGTCGGAGTCGGAGTCGAGCAGGTTGAGGTCGACGGCGTCGCCGAAGTGCAGGCTCTTGAACCCGGCCACCGTCCTGTGCATGTCGACGTAGATGTCGATGATCGCGTCCACGGCCTCCCACCAGCCGCGGTATTCCTCCTCCAGGAACGTGCGGTCGACCCTGCGGACGAACTCCTCGACGTTGCGCCGGGTGAGCTCCTGGGTGATGGCCCGCTTGTCGGGGAAGAACTGGTAGACCGAGCCGATCGCCACGCCCGCCCGCTCGGCTATGCGGGTGGTGGACAGGGCCTCGTAGCCGGCCTCGTCGAGGAGTTCGGCGCACGCGTCGAGCATGCGCTCGACCCGCCGGGCGCTGCGGCGCTGCGCGGGCTGCCGCCTGAGGGCTTTGGGGTGGACGCACTCGTCGTCCATTTGCGGCGAAGACACGGATTCATCTTCTCCTGTATGGGCGATCATTACCCGCCAATTTACGGATTTCCCGGAGGTGCGCTCAACCTGGCCAGCCCGCGCATGATGCGGGGCGATATACGCGATAGGGCATACCCGATTTTCCCCTCCAGATTGACCGGGACGACGGCCTGATTTCTGTGCACGGCCCGCAGAATGTGCGCGGCCACGCGCTCGGGTGGATATCCGCGCCGCGCCAGCGCCCTGACGGCCGCGTCGCGCAGCCCCTCGTCGGTGTACGCGGCGTTGCCCGCGATGCCCGTGGAGACGAACCCCGGGCAGATGGCGCTGACCCCGATGCCCCGCCCCGCCAGCTCGGCCCTGAGACAGTCGCTGAGCATCTTCACGGCGGCCTTGGACACCGAGTACGCGGGCAGCGCCCTGGAGGGCGCGAACGCGGCCAGGGAGGCGACGTTGACGATGTGCCCGCCTTCGCCGCGCTCGGCCATGGCCGCGCCGAAGAGGCGGCAGCCGTGGATGACGCCCCAGAGGTTGACGTCGAGGGTCCTGCGCCAGTCGTCGAGGCTGTGGTCGAGGACCCCACCGGCGACCACGATCCCCGCATTGTTCACCACAATGTCCGGCACGCCATATTCGGAGATGATATTTTGCGAAAAATCTTCCATCTCCTGGGCATCCGCCACATCGACCCGCATCCCCCAGGCCGTACCGCCGAGCTCCCTCTCGATCGCCTCGGCGGCTCTTTTCGCAGCATCAAACGCTATATCTGCGCAAATCACTTCTGCCCCATGCGCCGCGAACGCCCGCGCGGTCGCCCGCCCGATCCCCGACCCCGCCCCGGTCACCACCACCAACCGCCCGCCGAACGCCCCACCGGGTCCCCCGCCGGCCCGCCCGTAGGCGCGCGCCCGCCGCAGCCCCCGGCTCTCGGGCGCGCCCTCGACGTGCTCGACGAACTCGGCGATCATTCCGGCCACCGCCTCGGGCCTGCTCCGGTGCACCCAGTGCCCGGCCGCGATCCTGCGCCGCCAGAGCCGGGGCGCCCACCGCCCCAGCTCCGCCGACAACGCCGGCGTGACGTACGCGTCCCGCGTCGCCTCCACGACCTGCACCGGCACATCGGGCACCCGCGGATCAGACTCATCCCCGCCCGGTACGCCCGCGCCACCCGGCCGGTCCCGCCGCGACCCGTCGCGCCCGCCTCCGGCGCCGCGCCGCCGCCCGTCGCGCCCGCGCAGCAGGCCCGCCAGGTTGCGCCGGTAAAGCCACAAGCCGTTGCGCCCGTCCCGGCCCAGGGTGCCCGCCGGATGCCCGGGGCGGGGCACGACGCCCTCGCGCCGCAGCGCACGGCGTACGATCCCCGGCAGCACCGTGCGCCAGGCCAGCTCGGGCAGCACGGGAAGCTGGAACGCCCCGATGTGCCAGGCCCTGATCCGCTGCGCCATGACGTCGCGCCACCGCCCGTGCCGCATGAAGTGCCCCGCCTGGCGCGGCCCGGGACCGCCGAGGCCGGTGAACGAGGCCAGCCGGTCGCGCGTCTCCTGCCTGCCGAGCGCCTCCCAGCCCTGCATCGAGCCCCAGTCGTGCCCGACCAGGTGCGCCCGGCGCAGGCCCACGGCGTCGAGCACGGCGACCAGGTCGTCCATCAGCCGGTCGAGGCCGTAGTCGCGCCGGTCTCGCGGGACGCTCGACTCGCCCGCCCCGCGCACGTCGTAGCGCACCACGTGGAACCGGTCGCGCAGCAGCGCGGCCACCTCGTCCCAGACGCGGTGCGTGTCGGGATAGCCGTGCAGGAGCAGCACGGCCGGCCTGCCGGGGTCGCCTTCCTCGAAGACCGCCAGCCGCACGTCACCGGACTCGACCCACCGCATGGCGACCTCCTATTGGACGAGTTGTCCAGTAGGATAGATCGTTCAGGGCCGGGCGGCCAGCCCCGTGCAGGCGCGCAGCGCCTTGAAGTCGGCCACCGCCTGGGTCCGCGCGGAGCCCGTCATCGGGATCGGCACGCCGCCCTGGATGGTGGCCGGGGTCCAGGCGTCCTTGAGGATCTTGCGGCCGTTGATCGTCAGCGTGAGCACGCCGGTGCGGCCGGTGGTGTTCGGCGTGGAGTTGTAGAAGACGAAGTTGCCCATGCCGTAATGGACGTAGGCGTTGTCGAGGTAGCCGCCGCCGAGCAGGATGTGCGCGTGCCCGCCGACCACCACGTCGGCCCCGGCCTCGACCAGCTTGGGCGCCAGTGAGCGCTGCGCCTCGTTGGGGCACTTCTGCAGCTCGGTGCCCCAGTGCAGGTGGACGATCACGGTGTCGGAGTTCTTGCGCGCCTGCCGTACCGCGCGCAGCAGGGCCGGCTCGTTCTTCGCCGAGGCCAGCCCGCCCTTGTCGGCGGTGGCCGTCCAGGCCGAGATGAACTCGGCGTCCAGCACCTGGGTGGCGCCGATGATGGCCACCCGGTTGCCGTTCACCGTCTTGCGGAAGGGCCGGTACGCCTGCGCCGCGTTCTCCCCGATCCCCACCACGGGGAACTTGGCCCGCCTGGCCGCCGCCAGCGAGTCGGCCAGGCCGGTCTCCATGTAGTCCATGCCGTGGTTGTTGGCCATGGAGGCGACGTCCACCCCGGCCCCCTTCAGCGCGGTCAGCGCGCTGGCCGGCGCCCGGAACGTGAACTGCTTGCCCGGCGCGGGCGTGCCGCCCGTGGTGATGGCCGTCTCCAGGTTCACCATCGCGAGGTCGGCCTTGCGCAGCACGCCGGCGATGGGCCCGAGCGCCGTGCGCGGGTTGGCCAGCCGCCCGCGCAGCATCCCCTCGAAGTGCACGTCCCCGCCGAAGGCGATCGTGAACGGCCGCCGCTCGGGCGTCGGCTTCTTCGACGGCTCGGCGCTCGCCTGCCGACGGGCCTGCTGCTCGCGCTGAGGCTCCGTCTCCGACGCCGCCGACGAGCACGCGACCAGGGATGCGACGACGGCGATCATCGGGAGGGCACGGGGGAGTCTCATATGCCGCACTTCCGCTCGAATCCTGTTTTACAGAGATTGAGCATGCCATGCAGGTCGTATTACCGTGCAGCCCCCCGGCTGCCCATCAACGCGAGCGGACCCCCCGATCACTCACCAAAGTGGACATCACACGACGGGTCCGGTCGTCGATGGGCGTGTAGACGATCAGCCGGATCTCCGGCACGGCCGTCAGGCTCGTCGTGCTGAAGCGCAGCACCCCGTGCTCCACGTGCTCGAACCCCTTGACCCGCGGCCCCGGGTCCGCCACGTCCTGGCGGGCCCACAACCGGGCGAACTCGGCGCTCTCCGCGCTGAGCCTGCGGATGAAGTCCTGCCAGCAGGGGGAGTCCGCGTGGCGGCTGTAGGCGCCCCTGAAGACGGCCACCATCCGCGCCAGCTCCTGGTCACGCTCCATCAGCCGGGTGGTGGGCGTGCGGTTCAGGCAGGTGTGCCAGAGGGAGTTGCGCTCCCCCTCGGGCGCGCCGACCAGCTCGGGGAAGAGCGCCGCGTACGCGTCGTTCCAGGCCAGCGCGTCGCACCGGCTGTTGGCCACGCAGGCGGGCATCTCGCCGAGCCGGTCGAGGATCTCCCGCATCTCGGGCGTCACCTGACCCGAGTCCGCCGGCACCGGGTCGGCGATCTGCCCGGCCAGCCGGTAGAGGTGGTGCCGCTCGGCGCTGTCCAGCTTGAGCGTGCGCGCGATCGCGTCGAGCACCTGCGTGCTGGCGTTGATCGGGCGGCCCTGCTCCAGCCACGTGTACCAGGTCACGCCCACGCCCGCGAGCTGCGCGACCTCCTCGCGGCGCAGCCCCGGGGTCCGCCTGCGCGGGCCGGGCGCGAGGTCCACCATCTCCGGCGTGATCCGCTCCCGGCGGGTACGCAGGAACGCCGACAGGTCGGTACGCCTTGCCTCTGCCACCGTCATTCCTCCACTATGGGGGCACAAGGCGACATTAACCAGTTACCCTCAATACCAGTATAAAGAGGCTCTCGTTACTGGTACTGACCCTGCGGCAGACTGGCCACCATGTCGCAAACTGCCGCATTCTCCCCTCCTGTGAACACCCAGTCACAGGAGGCGGTTCCCAAGGCCAGCGGCCTGCTCCTGGCGATCATCCTCGTGGGGCAGTTCCTGGCGATCCTGAACGTCAACATCGTGAACGTGGCCACCCCGACCATCGAGGCCGACCTGCACTCCTCGGGCGCCGGACTGCAGATGATCGTCGCGGGATACACCATTGTCTACGCCGTCCTGTTGATCACCGGGGCCAGGGTCGGCGACCTGTTCGGCTACCGCAACGCCTTCCTGGGCGGCCTGGCGGTCTTCACGCTCACCACGCTGGGCGCGGGCCTGGCGCCCACGACGGGCTGGCTGGTGGCCGCGCGGCTGGTGCAGGGCGCCGGGGCCGCGATGATGATGCCGCAGGTGCTGACGCTGATCCAGCGCAACTACCACGGCGCGGCCAGGGGGCGGGCGATCGGCCTGTGGTCTCTGGTGATCAGCGGCGGCATCGTGGTCGGCCAGGCGCTCGGCGGGATCCTGCTGGGCATCGGCCTGGGCTGGCGGATGGTCTTCCTGGTGCTGGTGCCGGTCGGGGCGCTGCTCCTGGTGGCCGGGCTGCGGGTGCTGCCCGCCGACGAGGGCGGCGGCCGGGCCGGGCTCGACCCGCTGGGCCTGGTGACCCTCTCGGCGGCCGTGCTGCTCTTCGTGGTGCCGCTGGTGCTCGGCCGCGACCTCGGCTGGCCCCTGTGGGGCTGGATCTCGATGGGGCTGAGCGTGGTGACGTTCCTGGTGTTCGTGCGCGTCGAGCGGTGGGTGACCGGGCGGGGCGGCCGTCCGCTGGTGGACGCGCGGGTGCTGCGCGCGCCCGGCATGCGGCCCGGCCTCGCGGTCCTGCTGTTCGGCCCCGCCACGTGGGGGGCGTTCCTGTTCACCTCCGCCCTGCACCTCCAGGGCGACCTGCACCTGTCGCCGCTGGCCTCCGGCATGATGCTGGTGCCGTGCGCGCTGGCCTTCGGGCTGGTCGGGCTCGCCTGGCCGCGCCTGCCGCAGCGGCTGCAGCGGCCGCTGGTGCCGTTCGGCTACGTGGTGGCCGCGCCGGCCTACATCGGGCTGGGGCTGGCCGCCGGGGGCGGGCTCGCGTACGCGGTCATGAGCGCCCTCATCGGCGCGGGCCTCGGCGTGCAGGTCGCGGTGACGAACATGGCGACCGAGCGGGTGGAGGACGCGTACGCGGCCGACGCCAGCGGCGCGCTGCTCACCGTGATGCAGCTCGGCCAGGTCATCGGCGTCTCCACCGTGGGCACCCTGTTCATCGCCCTCGACCAGGGCGCGGCCTCGTCGGCCTCGGCCTCGCTGACGACCGCCCTCGCCATGGCGGGCCTGGCCGTGCTGGCCGGCCTGAGCTCGATCTTCCTGGTACGCCGCCGCGCGCCGATCGCCGCCTAGAGTTGGAGAGTTCGTTTTCTTGAATCATTCAGATTTAGGGTAGCCTGGCAGCCATGGGGGACGACGACCTGCTCCGTCAGGCCGGCCTGCGGGTGACCGCGGCCCGGCTGGCGATCATGCGAACGGTCCGCGCCGGCGACCACCCGGACGTGGACGACGTCTATCGAGGCGTGCGTGACCGCGTGGGGCAGGTCTCACTCCAGGCCGTCTACGACTCGCTGCACGCGCTGCACCGGGCCGGTCTCGTACGCAAGATCGAGCCCATGGGCAGCCCGGCCCGCTACGAGGCGCGGGTGGGCGACAACCACCACCACCTCGTGTGCCGGAAGTGCGGCGCCGTCACCGACGTCGACTGCGTGAAGGGCGAGCCGCCCTGCATCACGCCCGTCGACGCGGCCGGCTATGCCGTGGACGAGGCCGACGTCACGTTCTGGGGCGTCTGCCCGAGCTGTCAATGATGATCATTCGGAGGATCGCGCTATGACGACCAGGCCTGTCACGACCGATGACGCGGGCATCCCCGCGCCGAGCGACGCCCACTCGCTCTCCGTCGGCCCGAACGGCCCCCTGCTGCTTCAGGACCATTACCTGATCCAGAAGATGGCCCACTTCAACCGGGAGCGCGTCCCCGAGCGCGTCGTGCACGCCAAGGGCGGCGGCGCCCACGGCATCCTGCAGATCACGGAGGACGTCAGCCAGTTCACCAAGGCCAAGCTCTTCCAGAAGGGCGTCGAGACCCCGCTCTTCCTGCGCTTCTCCACCGTCGCCGGCGAGAACGGCAGCGCCGACACCGCCCGCGACCCCCGCGGCTTCGCGCTGAAGTTCTACACCGAGGACGGCAACTACGACATCGTTGGCAACAACACGCCGATCTTCTTCATCCGCGACCCCAGCAAGTTCTCCGACTTCATCCACAGCCAGAAGCGGCGCGCCGACAACCACCTGCACGACCACAACATGCAGTGGGACTTCTGGACCCTGTCGCCCGAGTCGGCGCACCAGGTCACCTTCCTGATGACCGACCGCGGCACCCCCGCCACCTGGCGGCACATGCACGGCTTCGGCTCGCACACCTTCCTGTGGTACAACGCCGCCGGCGAGAAGTTCTGGGTCAAGTACCACTTCAAGACCGAGCAGGGCATCCAGAACCTCACCGCCGCCGAGGCCCTGGCCCTGCAGGCCACCGACCCCGACTACCACACCCGCGACCTGTTCGAGGCGATCAAGCGGGGCGACCATCCGTCGTGGACGGTCAACGTGCAGATCATGCCGTTCGAGGCCGCCGCCGACTACCGGTTCAACCCCTTCGACCTGACCAAGGTGTGGCCGCACGGCGACTACCCCGAGATCACGATCGGCCGCTTCACCCTCAACCGCAACCCCGGCAACTACTTCGCCGAGGTCGAGCAGTCGGGCTTCGAGCCGTCGAACCTGGTGCCGGGCATCGGCGCCTCCCCCGACAAGATGCTCCAGGGCCGGCTGTTCTCCTACCCCGACGCGCACCGCTACCGGATCGGCCCCAACTACCTGCAGCTGCCGATCAACCAGCCGCGCAACCCCGTCCACAGCTACAACTTCGACGGCCCGATGACCTTCCGCAACCCGCAGGACCCGGTCTACGCCCCGAACACGGCCGGCGGCCCCGCCGCCGACCCGTCGCCGTACGAGGGGGAGCACTACCACGTCACCGGCGAGATCATCCGCTCCGCCTACACCCTGCACGCCGAGGACGACGACTACAGCCAGCCGCGCGCCCTGTGGGAGAACGTGCTGTCCGACACCGACCGCACGAACCTGGTGAGCAACGTCGTCGGTCACGCCTCGGCCCCCGAGGTCACCGGTGACATGAAGAGGCGAGTCGTGGAGTACTGGACCAACATCCACAAGGACCTCGGCCAGCGCGTCGCCCAGGGCCTCGGCCTGGCCTGACCACGACGCGGCGCCCCGGAGCCTCGTCATGGTGACGGCACGACAACGGCCGGCGTCCCCTTTTGCGGGGGACGCCGGCCGTTTCGTGTTCCGGTCGTCGGCCCGGGAAATCCGGCTCCCCGGGAAACGGCGCTTTCCGGTGAACCGCTCGTTCGCGGCCGGGAAAGGATTTCCACCGGAAGGCCGCGCCGCGCTTTATGTGCACGTTATGTGCACGGCCCCGCGAGTCGCGCCCGCCAGGGCCGTCCGGCGTTATGCGCCGGCTACGCGCGCGGCGGCCAGGTCGAACTCGCCACTACGCACCCCGGCCGTGAACGCGTCCCACTCCGCCGGCGTGAAGACCAGCACGGGACCGTCCTTCTCCTTGCTGTCCCGCAAGGCGACATTGCCGTCGGCCAAGGGGGCGACCTCGACGCACGCTGCCGCACCGTTGCAGAAGCTGCTCTTCCGCCAGGCCACCGTCTTAGTGTGGTTGTACATTTGCTCCCCAAATGGTTAAAGGGGCACCGTTGCCCCTTTCTGAGGTTTTGTCGCTAACGTCGCCACAACATGGCTTTACGCTGAATGAGGACGCGCGACTCGTCCTCGTCCAGCGCCTCCGATCGGATGTTATCGAAAGCCGCTTCGTATCCCGCCACCAGCTCGAGGTCTTCGACGAAGTGGGCGCTGTAAAGCTGCTCCAGATAGACGACATCATCAAAACCAGAGAACTTCAGATGAATGAACGCGCCGGTGTTGACCGGATGGAGCGAATCTAGCGTAAGAACCTGCACACTCACATGCGGCAGCATGGAGAGCTCCAGGAGATGCTCCATCTGCTCGCGCATGACCGACGGCTCGCCGAAGCGCCGCATCAGCGCCGACTCGTCGAGGACCACGGTCAGGGCACAGGGATCGGGCCGGCGCAGCACGCGCCGCTGCCTGTCGAGGCGGGCTTCGACCCGGCTCCTGACACCGCTGTGCGTGATGCGGGCGATGCCGCGGGTCGCCAGGATCACTTCCCTGGCGTAGTCCTCGGTCTGCAGCAGGCCAGGCACGATCTGGGGTTCCCAGTCGCACTGGAATGTCGCCTCAGCCTCCAGCCCGAGAAATCTTGTGTACTCCCCGGGCAGGGTGTCCTCGTAATCCTCCCACCACCCACGCTGCTCCGCATCCCGCAGGAAACCGAAAAGCTCGTCAAGCTTCTCCCCGTCCACGCGGTAGAGCTGCGCGAGGGCCTTGATGTCGGCCGAGCTGGGCATGGTCTTGGCGGCCTCGATGCGGCTCACCTTGCTGGGGGACCAGCCGAGGTCCTTGGCGACCTTGGAGCCGGTGAGCTTCCTGCGCTCTCTGAGGAGGCGTAGCTCCTGGCCCAACCGGAGTCGCCGAACTGTTGGACTGCCCTGCTGCGATGGCACCGTCCACACTCCTTCTCGGGAATGAAGGTGTAGCCGGAAGGGACCGTTTGGAGCCCGGCCGTTTGGGCCGTTCGTCCAATCTTACACTGCAAGTTGCATGTACCGTGCCGCACAGCCTTGCCAGAAGGCTTTCATGGGCGGAGCGTAGGAGCAAGGACGAGCTCCACGCCATCGCGAGATCGGGGAGCTTACCCCTGCACAACCCACCCGCGAGGTTTGTCGTGCAAGTTGCACAGCAAGGGACGAAGAAAAGGAAATCTTCCCTTGCTCGATGTATTGCAGCATTGACGGCCACGGGGGACGATCAGAGCGGAAGGTTCATCCAGTGGGGAGGAGGCCGGAGATGACGACACGGCCCACCACGGCGAGCCTTCCCGTCACGCTCGCGCGCCCGCTCCAGGGCCGCATCCCCGGCAACGTCGCCGTCCCGGAAACGAAACTCCACCCCAGGGAGGCCACTTGCCGGAAGGATCTCGACACCGCCTGAAGCACATCGCGCGACGTCGCTCGTACGAGCACACAAAAGCCGGGCCGAGGCTGACCACCACCTGCCGCATCTGGGCTGCCACCCTGCGGCGAGACCGGTCATCAGCCGTCGGACCGGCGAAGAAGCCACCTCTAAATGCCGCGAAAGGGGTCTTCTATGTACACACAAGGTACCAAGGGGCTCAGGCGAATCAAGTCCTGGATCCAGGATCTCGTCGCGTCGGCCGACTACCGCATCTGCGTGGAGCCTGACGAGTTCGCCTATCGCATGAGCTGGACCGTGACCAAGACGGGATTCGGCTCGCGACGCTACCGGGACCCGCGCTTCGACCAGCTCCGCCTGCCGAGCAAGGTGACCGAGGAGGTGTCCTGACATGTCGAGGAATCCGCGCAACCAGATCTACCCGGCCAACGAGGACCTTCCCGCCGCCGGCCGCGCCGGCGGCCCGGTCAGGCTCTGGCGGGCCCGCGCGGAGCTGATGCTGCTGGCCGGGCTGGCGCTGTTCGTCATGACCCTGCTGGGGGCCGCGCAGGAGGGCCGGTGGATGCCCTTCGTCCTGCTGACCAGCGCCGTCTCGGTGCCGGCCGCCACCAGGATCGGCCGCAACTGGATCACGGCCCACTTCTGGTGCGTGGTCTCCCGGCACCGCCTGCAGCGGGTCTGCCTGGAGACCACCATGCACACCAGGGCCGGCCGCATCCCGCTGGTGCTGTGGATCACGCCGACGACCACCGGCGAGAAGGCGCTGATCCTGGTCAGGGCCGGCATCAGCGCCGAGGAGTTCGAGGCGTACGGCGAGGAGATCGCGGCGGCCTGCTGGGCCCGCGGCGTGAACGTCTACCGGCACCGCACGCGCGCCCAGTTCCTGATCGTGGAGATCGTCAGGCGCGACGAGGCGCCGGGCGCGGTCTCCCCCGGGCTGGACCGCCTCTACGGCCGGCGGGCCTGGGTCTCGGTGAGACCCGACCTCGAGGAGCCGCCTGATCTGCGCGCCGGGGTGGCGCTGCCCCAGGCGGGCTGAAGACCGGGGAACCGGGACATTCCCTGGATCGCAAGCCCCGGAGACCGCGGGGGCTCCGGGGCTTGCCCATGCCCGGACACCGGAAGCCTCGCGCCGGAAGCCCGCTGCGCCCGCCGCCGGAGACCGGCCGCCGGAAGTCCCCCCGTGCCCGCCCGCCGGAAGTCTCCCCCGTGCGCGCCCGCCGGAAGTCTCGCTGTACCCGCCCGCCAGGGGCTTCCCCGGGGCCGTGGTCCGCGCCAAGATGAGTTCATCTGGCGAACTCAGGAGTCGTGATGACGTCGACCGTGCACCGGACCTGCCCCCTCTGCGAAGCCGTCTGCGGCCTGACCCTCACCCTCGACGCGGGCGGACACGTGACCAGCGTCCGAGGAGACAAGGACGACCCGTTCAGCAAGGGGTTCATCTGCCCGAAGGGGGCCAGCCTCGGCCGGCTCGACGAGGACCCCGACCGGCTGCGCAAGCCGCTGATCAGGGAGGGCGACCTCTGGCGCGAGGCCGGCTGGGACGAGGCGTTCGCCGCCGTGCGGGCCGGGCTCGACCGCGTCGCCGACCGCGCCTCCGTCGGGGTCTACCTCGGCAACCCGAACGCCCACACCATGGCGGGCGCCCTGTACGCCCGGCCGCTGATCAGGGCGCTCGGCACCCGCAACGTCTTCTCCGCCAGCACCGCCGACCAGATGCCCAAGCACGTGGCCAGCGGGCTCATGTTCGGCCATCCGATGGCCGTCCCGGTGCCCGACCTCGACAGGACCGACCACCTGCTGATGCTGGGGGCCAACCCGCTGGAGTCCAACGGCTCCCTGTGCACCGCGCCCGACTTCCCCGGCAGGCTCAAGGCGCTGCGCCGGCGCGGCGGCCGGCTGGTCGTGGTCGACCCGCGCCGCACGCGCACCGCCGCGCTGGCCGACGAGCACGTCTTCATCCGTCCCGGCACGGACGCGTACCTGCTGTTCGGGCTCGTCCACACGCTGTTCGCCGAGGACCTGGCCAGGCCCCGGCACGAGGTCAACGGGCTGGCCGAGGTGCGTGAGGCGGCCAAGCACTTCCCGCCGGAGGTCGTGGCCCGGCGTACGGGGGTGCCGGCCGAGGTGGTGACGCGGCTGGCCAGGGAGCTGGCCGCGGCGCGCACGGCCGCCGTGTACGCCAGGATGGGCACGTGCACGGCCGAGTTCGGCACGCTGGCCCAGTGGCTCGTCGACGTGCTGAACGTGCTGACCGGCAACCTCGACCGGCCGGGCGGGGCTATGTTCGCCAAGCCCGCGACCGAGTTCGCCGCGCGCCGCCGGCCGTACACGATGGGGCGGTGGAAGAGCCGGGTCAGGGGGCTGCCGGAGGCGAACGGCGAGCTGCCCGTGGCCACGCTGGCCGACGAGATCGAGACGCCCGGCGCGGGCCAGATCCGGTTCCTGCTCACGATCGCGGGCAACCCCGTGCTGTCGGCGCCCCACGGCGACCGCCTGGACGCGGCCTTCCGGGGGCTCGACTTCATGGTGAGCGTGGACCCGTACCTGAACGAGACCACCAGGCACGCGAACGTCATCCTGCCCCCGCCCCGGGTCCTGCAGTCGGGGCACTACGACTTCACGCTGCTCGGCTTCGCGGTGCGCAACTACGCGCGCTACTCGCCGCCGCTGCTCCCGCTGGACGAGCGGCCGTCGGAGGCCCAGATCCTGGCCCGGCTGACCATGATCGCCTCGGGACGGGAAGGCGACCCGGACGCGTTCGTCATCGACGACCTGCTGGACAAGGCCACGCGGACGCCCGGCTCCGGGGTCGAGGGGCGCGACGTCGCGGAGCTGCGCGACCTGCTGGACGGCGAGACGGGCGGCGAGCGGCGGCTGGACCTCATGCTGCGGCTCGGCCCGTACGGCGAGTGGGCCGGCAAGGGCGACCTGTCGCTGCGCAAGCTGCTCGACCACCCGCACGGCCTGGACCTCGGCCCCCTGGAGCCGCGCCTGGACGAGGTGCTCACGACCGCCTCGGGGCTGATCGAGCTGGCGCCGCCGCAGCTCATGGAGGACGTGGAGCGGCTGCTCGGGAAGCTGGCGGAGGAGCCGCCGGAGATGGTCCTCATCGGGCGGCGCCACCTGCGCTCCAACAACAGCTGGATGCACAACGTGGGCCCGCTGGTCGGCGGCAGCAACGCGTGCACGCTGCAGATCCACCCGGCCGACGTCGCCCGGCTCGGGCTGGCCGGCCAGGCGGTGGTGCGCTCGGCGAAGGGCCAGGTCACGGTGCCGATCGAGGCCACCGACACGATCATGCCGGGCGTGGTCAGCCTGCCGCACGGCTGGGGCCACGCGGGCAGCGCGCAGAGCGTGGCGGCCGAGCACGCGGGCGTCAGCGCCAACGCGCTGACCGACGAGAGCGCCGTCGATATCCCCAGTGGTAACGCAGTGTTCAACGGAGTTCCGGTCACGATTTCACCAACCGGGGTGATCACCGCACATTAGGGTGTCGCGCGTGACTATCGCACCAGAAGAGGACCGCCTGAACGCCCAGATCGCCTTCGCCATCGAGATCGACAAGTTGAAGCGGATCATCCGCCGCAACCATCTCATCGACGGCTCGCGACGGGAGAACACCGCTGAACACTCCTGGTACGTGGGCACGTTGGCGATGGTCCTCGGAGAGCACGCCCCACCCGGCACGGACCTCCAGCGGGTGGTGGCCATGCTCCTGGTGCACGATCTGGTCGAGATCGACGCCGGTGACACCTTCATCTATGACGCGGTGGCGGTGACGGCCCAGGCCGAGGCCGAGCGGGCCGCCGCCGACCGCATCTTCGGCTTGTTGCCCGCCGAGCAGGGCGCGTGGATGCGCGAGTTGTGGGACGAGTTCGAGGCCAGGAAGACGCCGGAGGCGAGGTTCGCCAAGGCGCTTGACCGTTTTGCCCCGATCCTGGCCAACCACCACACCGACGGCGGCACGTGGCCGCTGTTCAAGGTGACGGCGACGCAGGTCAAGGAGAAGGTGCGGATCATCGAGGAGGGCTCGCCGTCGCTGGGCGCGTACGCGCTGGAGCTCGTCGAGCTGTCCGTGGCCCGGGGGCACCTGTCCGAGTGATCCCCACATGGCGGGGGTAGGGGACTTGTCGTGAAAGAGACAGTACGAGCGAGACGTCGGCAATTGCGGGGTTTCGCCGGGCCGGTTGCCATCGCCGATCGGCTCGAGAAGTCGAAGGTCATGGACAAGCCGATCAGAGGGCTGGCCAAGGCGGTGCGCCAGCGGCTGCGCCAAGGCCGCCTGCGCGACCTGCTGCACGGCGTGCCACTCGGGGAGCCCGTGCACCCGCCGCTGGCCACCGTCAGCCTGGGGTGCTGGCTCTCCACGGCCGTGCTGGACCTGGCGGGCGCCGATCCGCGCGCGGCCCGGCTGCTGCTGACCACGGGCCTGGTCAACGCGCTGCCCACGGCGGCGGCCGGGCTGACCGACTGGTCCTCCCTGCACCGGGAGCAGCAGCGGGTGGGCTTCGTGCACATGGCGGCGAACCTGACCGCGCTCAGCCTCTTCTCCGCCTCCCTGGCGGCCCGGCTGCGCGGGCGGGAGCGGCCCGGACGGCTGCTCTCCTACGCCGGCCTGGCCGTGGGCGGGCTCGGCGCCTACCTGGGCGGCCATCTGGCCTACCGGCAGGCGGCCGGGGCCAACCACGCGCCGCAGGTGACCCACCTGGTGCCGCTGGGCTGGCACGACCTGTGCCCGCTCAAGGACCTGCCCGACGGCCGTCCGGTGGCCAGGCGGCTGGGCTACATCCAGCTCTTCGTGCTGCGCCAGGGTGACGGCGTGAGCGTGCTGGCCGACCGGTGCCCGCACCTGGCGGGCCCGCTGCACCAGGGCCGGCTCGTCATGGAGGACGGGGAGGCGTGCGTGGTGTGCCCGTGGCACAGCAGCACGTTCCGGCTGGCGGACGGCTCGGTCAAGCACGGCCCGGCGACGGCGCCCGCGCCCGTGTTCGAGACGCGGATCAGGCGCGACGGCACGATCCAGGTGCGGCCGGGGTTGACCTGAAGTTTAGTTGAGGTCCTACGGTCGTCGCATGGGCAAGATTCTGGTGACCGGCGCGACCGGCAATGTTGGCAGGCATGTGGTGACCCAGCTGGCGCGGGCCGGGCTGGAGGTGCGGGCGCTGGCCAGGCGTCCCGAACGGGTCCCGGCGGGCGTCGAGGCCGTGCAGGGCGATCTGACGGTCCCCGAGACGCTGGAACCGGCGTTGAAGGACGTCGAGAGCGTCTTCCTGCTCTGGCCGGGGCTCTCCACGGGCAACGCCGCCGAGGTGGTCTCGGCGATCGCCGGGCAGGCGCGGCGGGTGGTCTACCTGTCGGCGCACGTGCCCGGCGGTGAGAACGCCGCCGGCCACTATGGCGACATCGAGCGGCTCATCCGGCACTCGGGGCTCGGCTGGACGTTCCTGCGGCCCGGCGGTTTCGCGGCCAACACGCTGGGGTGGGCGGAGCAGATCAGGACGTCCGGGGTGGTGCGCTGGCCGTACGGGGAGGCGTCCCGGGCGCTGATCCACGAGAAGGACATCGCGGCGGTGGCCGTGCACGCGCTCACCTCGGCCGGGCACAACGGGGCCGCCTACACCATCACGGGCCCCGAGGAGCTGACCCAGGCCGAGCAGGCGCGGGTGATCGGCGAGGCCATCGGGCGCGAGGTGCGCTGGGAGGAGCAGCCCGCGGAGGAGGCCCGCGAGCGGCTCCTGGCGGCCTGGGGGGACGCGGAGTTCGTCGAGAGCGCGCTGAGCGCCTGGAAGAGCTTCGTGACCAGCCCCGAACGGGCCACCGACACCGTGCGGCTGCTGCTGGGCAGGCCCGCGCTCTCCTTCCGCCAGTGGGCCGAGGACCACGCCGCCGACTTCCGCTGAGCCGGCTTCCCCTGAGCGGGGAGGCCCGGCTGCGGACAGGCCGGCTGTGGGGAGGCCCGGCTGTGGGGAGGCCCGGCTCTGGGGAGGCCCGGCTGTGGGGAGGGTCAGCTCTCGTCGGCCGGGTGCTCGACGAGGGCGAGGACGCGGCTGGACATGAACCGGGCGGTGCGCACCGGCGTGCCGCTCCGGGTGACCTCGCTCACCTCCACGAGCCCCCGCCGGGTGGCCACCTCGACCCGGCGGCCGGCGCGGGTGGCCGTGATCTCGTAGGTGCGGGGCGACGATCCTCCCGCGTCGATGACGATCTCCACCCGGTCACCCTTCATGCCGGATATATACCCATCGACGGCTATCCGTACACCAGTACGATAATCGCCGCGACCCCCACGCAGACGATGACCGCACGCAGGATCAGCGGCGGGATGCGCCGGCCCAGCCGCGCCCCCAGGAAGCCGCCGACGATCGCGCCGAGCGCCACGCCCGCCACGGCCTGCCAGTCCACCTCGGCGACCACGATGAAGAAGGCCGCCGCCACGCCGTTGACGATCAGCGCCAGCACGTTCTTGGCGGCGTTCACGCGCTGGATGCCGTCGTCGAGGAAGATCCCGAGCAGCCCGATCAGCAGCACGCCCTGGGCGGCGCCGAAGTAGCCGCCGTAGACGCCCGCGCCGAGCACCCCCAGCCACAGGGCCGCGCCGCCGTGCGGGCGCGGCTCGGCGCGCCGCGCGGCCACCCAGGCGTTCAGCCTGGGCTGCGCCACCACCAGCACGCAGGCCAGCAGGATCAGCGCCACGACCACGACCTCGAACACGTCGGGGTCGAGGAACAGCAGCAGGATCCCGCCGATGAGCGCGCCCACCGCCGAGGCCGCGCCCAGGCGCAGCAGCCGCTCGCGCTGCCCCCGCAACTCCGCGCGGTAGCCGTAGGCGGCCGTGAACGAGCCGGGCACGAGGCCGACGGTGTTGGAGACGTTGGCCGTGACGGGATCGACGCCCAGCGCCACCAGAGTGGGGAACGTGATCAGCGACCCCGAGCCGACCACCGCGTTGATGGCGCCGGCCACCACGCCGGCGAGACACACCGCGGCGAGCTCCCACGCGGTCAAGAGACCCTCCTGCTGCCGCCGGTGCCATCCGGTCAGGGACCGCGGCGGCGGGCGGGGTTCTACCGGTCGTCCTGTCCCTTGGGGGGAGTGAACAGGCCGCCCAGGTTCTCCAGGACCTTGCCCATTTCAGAGGGGACGATCCAAATCTTATTGGCGTCGCCCTTGGCGATCTCCGGCAGGGTCTGAAGGTATTGGTAGGCGAGGAGGTGCTGGTCCGGTTTGCCCTCGTGAATGGCCCTGAACCCCACGCCGATCGCGTCCGCCTGGCGCTGCCCCTCCGCGGCCGGCACGGCGGCCCGCCTGTCGCGGTCGGCGCGCATCTGCTTCTCCATGGAGTTGGTTTCAGTTATGAACGACTTTATCGGGATAAATGACGCTTCAGTGCGCGCGGGCGTACCAGCGGCCCTGCGCGCCGCGCTCCAGCGAGAGCGGCACCCCGAACGTCTGCGAGAGGTTGTCGGAGGTCATCACGTGCTCCAGCGGCCCCTGGGCCACCACGGAGCCGTGGCGCAGCAGCAGCCCGTGCGTGAACCCGGCGGGCACCTCCTCGACGTGATGCGTCACCAGCACCAGCGTCGGCGAGCGGTAGTCGCCCGCCAGCACCGACAGGCGGCGCACGAGGTCTTCCCTGCCGCCCAGGTCGAGCCCGGCCGCCGGCTCGTCGAGCAGCAGGATCTCGGGGTCGGGCATGAGGGCGCGGGCGATCTGCACGCGCTTGCGCTCGCCCTCCGACAGAGTGCCGAAGCGGCGCCTGATCAGATGGGCCGCGCCCATCATGTCGATCAGCTCGACGGCCCTGGTCACGTCGTTGGAGTCGTATTCCTCCGTCCAGCGGCCCATGATCGCGTATGAGGCCGTCAGCACGAGGTCTATGACCTTCTCCTCCGGCGGGATGCGCTCGGCCAGCGCGGCGCTGGCCAGCCCGATCCTGGGCCGCAGGTCGAACACGTCCGCCTGCCCCAGCCGCTCGCCCAGCACCTCGACCACGCCCTCGGTCGGATACAGCAACGTGGCCGCGACCTGCAACAGCGTGGTCTTGCCCGCGCCGTTCGGGCCGATGACGACCCACCGCTCGTCCTCGTTGACCGTCCAGTCGATGCCGCGCAGGAGGGCCGCTCCGTCGCGCCTGACGGCGACGTCCTGGAGCCGCAGCACCTGACCACCCATCCCCGAACCTCCTTTTGGAGTCACCCTCGGGACAAACCTATTGCAGGGCGAGCGCTTATCGTGGACCGGTGCGCCCTGAATCGACTGTCTGTCCATCCCTGGTCGCCTGGGGGAACGCGTGGCTGGCCGGTCACGTGGGCCTCGACGAGGCGGCTGACCACGTCGAAGCCGCCGGCGGGCCTGCCGTCGCGGGCGACGAACCCCTTCGTAAATACCTCGCAAACCTGCGCTCCGAGGGGCTGCGCGAGTTCCGGCTCGCGCTGCCCGCGCCCGGAGACCCGCTGGGGCTTTCCGGGCCGCCGCCGTTCAACGCGGCCGCGCTCGACGCCGGCCAGGCCGTGATCGCGGTGCTCGCCGACCGCAACCTCGGGCTGGTGCCCCGGCCCGACCGGCGCGGCTCGTCCTACGTCGGTGTGCTGCTGGAGGTGCACGACGCCGGGCCCGTCCGCCACGACCTGCCCTCCCTGGCGGAGGCCGAGCGGGAGCTGTCCGACGCGATGCGCTCGGCCACCGAGGCGCTGACCTCGGTGGAGGGGCCCGCGCAGAGCCGCCCGGAGGGGGTGGCGCGCGGCGGGGAGCTCGCGCCCGGCTATCCGGGCCGCGCGCACCGGGTCTCCACCCTGGCGACGCGGCTGGGCTCCGTGCTGCGCCTGGCCGACGACCGGGGGCTCACCTCGGGGCAGCTCGCCGTACGCGACGCCGCCCTGCGCGAGCTCGACCGCGCGGTACGCCGTGCGCTCGTCGCCGCCCACCACGCCATCTTCGAGCCCGTCAGGAACCAGTAGGCCCACGCGTCCGCGGGTGCGGCGGGGCCGGGCCAGCCGTGGCGGGTGCGGCGGTCAGGCCAGGCCGTGGCGGACGGCGTACAGCGCGGCCTGGGTGCGGTCCTGGACGCCGAGCTTCATCAGCACGTTGGAGACGTGGGTCTTGACCGTCTTCTCCGCCACCGCCAGGCTCCTGGCGATCTCCCGGTTGGAGCGGCCCGCCGCGATGAGCGCCAGCACCTCGCGCTCGCGCTCGGTCAGCGGCACCGGCGCGGGCGCGGCGCCGCCCGCCGGCGCCGCCATCATCGCCTCGGCGGCCTCGGGGGCCAGCAGCACCTGCCCGCCGTGCACCGCGCGGACGGCCTGCACCAGCGCGGGCGGATCGACGTCCTTGTAGAGGAACCCGGCCGCCCCCGCCCGCATCGCCGGCCCCACGTCGGACGGATCGCTCACCGAGGTCAGCACCACGATCCTGGTCGCCACGCCGGACAGCCGCTCCAGCGTGCCGAGCCCGTCCAGCACCGGCATCTTCAGGTCCAGCAGCAGCACGTCGGGGCTCAGCTCCCCGACCAGCTCCACGGCCTGCGCGCCGTCCGCCGCCTCCCCGACGACCGTGATGTCGTCCTGGAGGTCGAGGAACGTCCGCAACCCCTGCCGCACCACCGGATGGTCGTCGGCGATCAGCACCCGGATCACCGGCTCACCTCCCGGCCGGCCCGTCCCCGGACCGCGCGCCACCGCTCCTGGATCACACGCCCACCTCCACGCGTACGGTGGTGCCCGCGCCGCGGATCGACTCCACCGCCATCACTCCCCCGACGGACTCGGCCCTGTCACGCATCGACACCAGGCCGAGCCCGTGCGAGTCCGCCTGCTCGAACCCGCTCCCGTCGTCGTGCACGCTCAGCGCCAGCTTGCCGTCCTCGCAGGCCAGGCGGACCGAGACCGTGCCGGCGCCGGAGTGGCGCAGCGCGTTGTGCAGCGCCTCCTGCGCCACCCGCAACATCGCCACCTCGACGGCCGACTCCAGCGGCGGCAGCTCGTCGCACTCGAACGTGACCACCGCCGGATGGAGCCGGTCCAGCATGCGCACGTGCTTGCGCAGCGTCTCGGCCAGCCCGTGCCGGTCGAGCTCGGCCGGGCGCAGCTCGACGATCACCGCCCGCAGCTCCGACAGCGCCTCACCGGCCAGCCGCTGGACGCGTTCGAGCTCGGCGGCGGCCTGGCCGGGGTCCTTGTCCAGCAGGGCGCCGGCGGCCTGCGCGGTGAGCCGGAGCGAGAAGAGCTTCTGGGTGACCGCGTCGTGCAGCTCCCTGGCCATCCGGTTGCGCTCCTCCAGCATGGCCAGCTCGCGGCCGCGCTCGTAGAGCCTGGCGTTGATCAGCGCGATCGCGGCGTGCGCGGCGAACAGCGTGAGCAGCTCCTGGTCCTCCTGGGTGAAACCGCCCGAGGTGCGCTTGTTGGCCAGGAAGATGATGCCGAGCACGCACTCGCCGTCGCGGATCGGCACCCCGAGGAAGTCCTTCATCACCGGATGCGCCTTGGGCCACCACTCGAACCTGGGGTCCTTGCGCAGGTCGGGCAGCCTGACCGGGGTGCCGTCGCGCAACATCGCGCCGAGCATGCCGTGCTGCCTGGGCAGCGGCCCGATCGCGTCCCACTGCTTGTCGGTGAGGCCCTCGGCGACGAACTCGGCGAACGAGCCGTCGTCGTCGGGCACGCCGAGCGCGGCGTAGCGGGCGTCGAGGAGGCGCTGTGCCGAGCGTACGATGACCTGGAGCACCTCGCGGACCGACAGATGGCGGGTCACCGCCAGCACGGCGGAGCTCACCGCCTGCAAAATCTCGTCCCGGTCGGAGGTCACTGCCCCACTCTATGGGGCCGTGACCGGCGGCCGGCCGGTCCTAGGACGATGTGCCGAGGCGGGCGCGGGCCCTGAGGCCGATGTGCGGCGCGGGCGGCGAACCTAGCGTCGGTGACATGACGAACACCGCAATCATCACCGGCGCCTCCCGGGGGCTCGGCCTCGCCTTCGCCAGGGTGCTGGCGGGCGCGGGCTGGCACCTCGTGCTGACCGCCCGCGGGGCCGAGGAGCTGCGGCGGGCCGCCGACGAGCTGGGCGCGACCGCGATCCCCGGCGACGTGACGGACCCCGGGCACGTGCGACGGCTGGCCGAGGCGGCGCCCGGGCTCGACCTGCTGGTCAACAACGCCAGCGACCTGGGCGTGACGCCGCTGCCGCCGCTGGCGGGCTATCCGCTGGAGGCGTTCAGGGCGCTGCTGGAGACGAACGTGACCGCGCCGCTCGCCCTCGTCCAGGCCACGCTGCCCGCGCTGCGCGCCGCCGGCGGCTCGATCGTGAACATCACCTCCGACGCCGCCACGGGGGCGTACGAGGGCTGGGGCGGCTACGGCGCCACCAAGGCCGCGCTGGAGCAGCTGTCCAACGTGCTGGCGGCCGAGGAGCCCGGGGTGCGGGTCTGGTGGGTCGATCCGGGCGAGATGAACACCCGGATGCTCGCCGACGCCGTGGGAGCGGAGGAGGCCGCCGGCGCCGCCGACCCGGCCAAGGTGGCGGCCGCGCTGCACGACCTGGTCGCCTCCCGTCCCGCCAGCGGGAAAGTGAGCCTGCAATGACCCCCGCACTGGACCGGCGGGAGAGCGAACCCACGACGCCCGCCGCCTTCGACCGGCGGGAGAGCGAGCGCGCGACGCCGGCCGCGTTCGACCGGCGAGAGAGCGAACCCGCGACGTCGGCAGGCTTCTCCGGGTTGGAGCGGCGGGGGGCCGGGCCCGAGGTGGGCGGGGGGCTGGACTTCGTGCTGCCGCCGGGGCTGTCCGCCCGCGAGCCGCCGGAGGCCAGGGGCATGGCCAGGGACGCGGTGCGCCTGCTGGTCTCGCGCGGCGACCAGGCGCCGAGCCACCACCACTTCGGCGACCTGCCGGAGCTGCTCGAACCCGGCGACCTGATCGTGGTGAACAACTCGGCGACCCTGCCCGCGGCCGTCCGGCTCGACCGGCTGGCCGTGCACTTCTCGACCGCCAGGCAGGACGGCACGTGGCTGGTCGAGCTGCGCCGCCGCACCGCCAGGGCGTCGGAGCCGTACGCCGGAGGCGAGCCCGGCGAGTGGCTGCCCCTGCCGGGCGGGGCCACGCTGCGGCTGATCGAGCGGGAGACGCCACGGCTGTGGCGGGCGGCGCTGGATCGGGACGTGGAGGCGTACCTG
This sequence comes from Nonomuraea candida, assembly GCF_000725485.1. Taxonomy (GTDB): domain Bacteria; phylum Actinomycetota; class Actinomycetes; order Streptosporangiales; family Streptosporangiaceae; genus Nonomuraea; species Nonomuraea candida. The sequence continues at coordinate 80,614 of NZ_JOAG01000032.1, forward strand.
CAGGCGCACGGGGCGCCGATCCGCTACTCGTACGTGACGCGGGACTGGCCGATCGAGGCGTACCAGACCGTGTTCGCGACCGTGCCGGGCAGCGCGGAGATGCCGAGCGCGGCGCGGCCGTTCACCGACAGGCTGGTGACGGCGCTGGTGGCGCGCGGGATCGGGATCGCCCCCATCACGCTGCACACGGGCGTGGCCTCGCCGGAGAAGGACGAGCCGCCCTACGCCGAGCGGTACGAGGTGCCGCCCGCCACCGCGCGCCTGGTCGACCTGACCAGACGGAACGGCGGCCGGGTGGTGGCGGCGGGCACCACCGTCGTACGGGCGCTGGAGACCGCCGCGGGCCCCGACGGCCGGGTCAGGCCCGCCCGCGGCTGGACCCGGCACCTCGTGACACCGCGGTCCGGCGTGCGCGCCGTGACGGGACTGATCACCGGACTGCACGAGCCGCGCTCCAGCCACCTGCTCATGCTGACCGCGATCGCGGGCGAGCCGGCGCTGGCCCGCGCGTACGAGGAGGCGCTGCGTGCCGGATACCTGTGGCACGAGTTCGGCGACACGCACCTGATCCTGCGGAAATAACCTTTACCCGATCTTTGCGGAGGCGATGCGGAGCAGCGCGGGGCCGTCGCCGCCCGCCGCGCCGCGCACGCTGCGCCCGTGGCGGAAAGCCCAACCTGCTTCACGAGCATCGACCCGGGCGCAGTACCGTGGCTGGATGTGGACCAGCGCACCCTCCTGATCACACTCACCGGCCCCGACCGCCCGGGCGTCACTTCCCGGCTTTTCTCCGTCCTGTCACGCTTTCCGGTGACAGTCTCGGACATCGAGCAGGTCGTCATCCGCGGCCGGCTCACGCTCGGCGTGCTCGTCACCTACGCGGGCGGCCCCTCGACCGGCACCGGCACCACGCTCGGCGCCATGTGGACCGCCGTCGAGCGGGTGGCCGAGGACCTCGGCATGGAGGTGGAGCTCTCCACCGGATCGCAGGCCAAGGAGCAGCGCCGCCGCGGCCGCCTGTCCGTCAGCGTGCTCGGCGCCACGCTCCAGCCCGCCGCCATCGCGGGCATCGCCGGCCGCATCGCCGCCGCCGGCGCCAACATCGACCGCATCGAACGCCTCGCCCAGTGGCCCGTCACCTGCATCGAGCTGTCCGTGTCCGGGGCCGACCCCGACGCGCTGCGCGTGGAGCTGGCCGCCGAGGCCGCCGCGCAGGAGGTCGACGTCGCCGTCCAGCGCACCGGCCTGTCCCGCCGGGCCAAGCGGCTGATCGTCATGGACGTCGACTCGACCCTCATCCAGGGCGAGGTCATCGAGCTGCTCGCGGCCCACGCCGGCTGCCTCGACGAGGTCGCCAGGGTGACCGAGGAGGCGATGCGCGGCGAGCTCGACTTCGCCGAGTCGCTCAAGCGCCGCGTGGCCCTGCTCGAAGGGCTGCCCGCCGAGGTGTTCGAGCAGGTGCGCAAGGAGGTCGTGCTCACCCCCGGCGCCCGCACGCTGGTGCGCACGCTCAAGCGGCTCGACTACCGCTTCGCCATCGTCAGCGGCGGCTTCACCCAGATCACCGACGGGCTGGTGCAGGAGCTGGGCATCGACTACTCCGCCGCGAACGTCCTCGAAGTCGTCGACGGCCGGCTGACCGGGCGCGTCGTCGGCGAGATCGTCGACCGGCCCGGCAAGGCGCGGGCGTTGGAGAGGTTCGCGCGCGAGGCCCGCCTGCCGATCTCCCAGACCGTGGCCATCGGCGACGGGGCCAACGACCTCGACATGATCGCGAGGGCCGGGCTGGGCATCGCCTTCAACGCCAAGCCGGTGGTGCGGCAGGCGGCCGACACCGCGGTGAACACGCCGTACCTCGACTCGATCCTCTACCTGCTGGGGATCTCGCGGGACGAGGTCGAGGCGGCCGACGCGGAGGACGGCGTCCTGACCCCGCGCTGAGCGCTCCTCGGGTCAGCGCTCCTCGGGTCAGTTTTCCTCGGGGCGCTCCTCGGGTCAGCGCTCCTCGGGCTCGTGCTCCTTGGGGTCCCAGTGCGTGACGAGGTGTCCCTGGCCCGGCCAGAGGTCCTCCCACGCCGGCTCCACCCGGATCACCGCGAACGCGCCCGGCCGGAACACGTAGTCGCCCCCGGCCAGCCCCAGGGCCAGCTCGTGCACGCCCGGATTGTGCCCGCACAACACGACCGTGCCCAGGTCGGGATCGGCCCGCCGGACGATCTCCAGCAGCTCCTCCGGGTACGCCTCGTAGATGTCGCGTTCGTAGCTGATCTCCACCCCGGGGAAGGCCAGCTCGGCGGTGCGCCGGGTCCTGAGCGCCGGCGAGCAGAGCACCACGTCGGGGTCCAGGCCGGCCGCCCTGATCTCGTCGCCGGCCCGCGCGGCGTCCCGCTCGCCCCGGTCGGTCAGGGGACGCTCGCGATCGGCCAGGCCGGGCACCTGGGCGGCTTTCGCGTGCCGCAGCAGGATCAAGGTACGCACGCGCTCATCCCGTCCTCGACGCCCAGATGGACAGGGCGATGATCACGGCCAGGACCCCGACCATCGCCAGGAGGATCAGGCCCAGGGTCTTGCCGCCGCTGGGCCGGTTCTCATCGTTCACGCAGCCCAGTTTCCCACCGGAACCCTCCGGTCCCCACGCCCACCCTCAACCGGCCTTCACCACGAACCCCGGCCGGCCGTCACGCGGCGAACGTCCGACCGTTCGGCCCCCTTCGCGCACGCGAACGCCCGCTCCCCGAAGGGCCGGGAAGCGGGCGTCGGTCGAACCGGGGCCGGGGCTACGAGGCCACGGGCTCGTGCTCGCGGTTGTTGTCGCTGGCCGGCTCGCTGGCCACCGACCGCCGCTTGGAGACGATGATGGCGCCGACCACGACGGCCACCGCGGCCACCGTGATGCCGATGCGCAGGGCCGGGTTGCCCGCGTACAGCACCACGGCGGGCGCCACCAGCAGCGCGACCAGGTTCATCACCTTGATCAGCGGGTTGATGGCGGGACCGGCGGTGTCCTTGAACGGGTCGCCGACCGTGTCGCCGATGACCGTGGCGGCGTGCGCCTCGGAGCCCTTGCCGCCGTGGTGGCCGTCCTCGACGAGCTTCTTGGCGTTGTCCCAGGCGCCGCCGGAATTGGCCAGGAAGACGGCCATCAGGGTGCCGCAGGCGATGGCGCCCGCCAGGAACGCGCCCAGCGGCGCGTACCCGAGCGCGAACCCGACCGCGATCGGCGTCATGACCGCGAGCAGGCCGGGCGTGGCCAGTTCGCGGAGCGAGTCGCGGGTGCAGATGTCCACGACGCGGCCGTACTCGGGCTTCTGGGTGCCGTCCATGATGCCCGGGTTGTTGCGGAACTGGTCGCGTACCTCGAAGACCACCCGCATCGCGGCGCGTCCGACCGCCATGATCGCCAGGCCCGAGAACAGGAACACGACCGCGGCACCGATGATCAGCCCGACGAGCACGCTGGGGTTGTCGATGCCCAGGTTGAAGTTCTGGAACTCGCCCAGAGCCCCCTTGATCGCCGCGTCCGCCCTGGTCAGCTCCGTCTCCACCGCGGTGCGGAAGGCGCCGAACAGCGCCGTCGCCGCCAGCACCGCGGTGGCGATGGCGATGCCCTTGGTGATGGCCTTGGTGGTGTTGCCCACGGCGTCGAGGCTGGTCAGCACGCGGGCGCCCTCGCCCTCGACGTCACCCGACATCTCCGCGATGCCCTGGGCGTTGTCGGAGACGGGGCCGAAGGTGTCCATCGAGACGATGACGCCGACCGTGGTCAGCAGGCCGGTGCCGGCCAGGGCCACCGCGAACAGGGCCAGCGTGACGTTGCCGAAGCCCAGCAGGAACGCGCCGTAGACCGCGCCGCCGATGATCAGGGCGGAGTAGACGGCCGACTCCAGGCCGACGCTGATGCCGGCGAGGATGACGGTCGCCGGGCCGGTGCGCGAGCTCTCGCCGATCTCGCGTACCGGGCGCCGGTTGGTCTCGGTGAAGTAGCCGGTGAGCAGCTGGATCGCGCTGGCCAGCACGAGGCCGATCAGCACCGCGCCGATGGCGATGATCCTGGGGTCGGCGTCGGACTGCACGGTCGCGCCGGTCAGGCCGGCGAAGCTGCTCGGCAGGTACCAGAACGCGGCCGCCGTCACCAGCACGGCCGAGATCGCCGCGGAGATGAAGAAGCTGCGGTTGATCGCCGCCATGCCGTTGCGGTCGCGGTCGCGCATCCCGGTGACGAAGATGCCGATGATCGCCGTGATGACGCCGATCATCGGGACGATCAGCGGGAAGATCAGCCCTTCCTCGCCGAAGGCCGCCCTGCCCAGGATGAGGCTGGCGACCAGCATGACCGCGTACGACTCGAACAGGTCGGCCGCCATGCCGGCGCAGTCGCCGACATTGTCGCCCACGTTGTCGGCGATGGTCGCGGCGTTGCGCGGGTCGTCCTCGGGAATGCCCTGCTCGACCTTGCCGACCAGGTCGGCGCCGACGTCGGCGGCCTTGGTGAAGATGCCGCCGCCGACTCGCATGAACATCGCCAGCAGCGCCGCACCGAACCCGAACCCTTCGAGTACGGCGGGCGCGTCGCCCTGGTAGATGAAGACCACCACGGCCGCGCCGAACAGGCCGAGGCCCACGGTGAACATGCCGGCCACGCCGCCGGTACGGAAGGCGATGCGCATGGCGCGCTTCTCGCCCGAGTCGTTGGCCGCGGCGGCCACACGTACGTTTCCGCGCACGGCCAGCCACATGCCCATGAATCCGGTCAGTGCGGAGAAGACCGCCCCGACCACGAAGAAGATGGAACGCCCGATGCGTTCGTCCATCTCTCCGGGCAGCAGGAGCAACAGGAAGGGGATCACGACGACGAAGATCGCCAACGTGCGGAACTGTCGCGCGAGATAGGCCGCGGCGCCCTCTTGCACGGCGCGCGCGATGTTCTGCATTCGTTCGGTGCCCTGGCCGGCGGACAGCACCTCGCGCACCAGCCCGCCTGCGACGGCTAGCGCGATCAGTGCGACCGCGGCGACCACGATCACGATGGTGAGATTGTTTCCGCTCAGAACCAGATTGGACGCTGGCTCCGCTGCCAGCATGTGCCTGCTCATCGTTCTCCTCGGCAAGACCGGTCGTCCTGCCCGGGCGGTGCTGCAGTTTTCCTCGGCGGGTGTTGCGGCACCATCCGGGTTGTGGGTGCCGCTTCCGGTTGAATCCGCGTTCCGCCGGATCACCTTGGCCGGTGCCGGGAGTCTACGCAGGCACTCCACGGATATGAAGGCTCTCGCGGTCGCTAATTGTGCGAGTGTCCGGCAATCCCCTGCCAGCGACCCGGTTTGGGTTCTGACAAGCGGAATTTCCGCGTGTTTACGGTCAATGCAAGATCGCGAATCGGCCTGACCGGAATCAGGTTTCAGGTGAGGATGGTTCGAAGGTCTGGTGGTTTATGGGCGGGAAAGCGCGCAGGCGGGGAGAACGCGCGACACCCGCTCCGCCCCACGTCGTCGCCGCGGCCGCCGGCGCTCCTGGTCCCACGCTGCGGCCCCAGAGAACGAGGCTTCTCTAGGAGCTGTTTCGTGGATCCGTTATCGCCGCCTCCGGCGCAGCGCCGGAGGCCTTGTCTTCGCCTCGGAAGGCCGGCGCCAGCGCCAGGAGGAACACGGCGCCCGCGATGGGCGCCCGTGGCAGGCTGAGCGACGGAAGGAAGCTCGCCTCGAGTCCTGCCCGGTCGAGCACGGCCTCCACGGCGCGACCGGACAGCACGGGACCGAGCACATTCGAGACGAGCACAAGAGCGGCGACCCAGGCGATCCGGGCAGCGTTGCCCCTCCCGAAAGACCACCCGCGTACCAGAGAACTCAGCAGAAGGGCGGCCACGCCTGCGCAGACAGCGCTCGGCAGACGTCTGCGCGGGAGAGCACCTGTTCGGTGACGGTGGAGTCCCATACGTTCAGGGAGAGCTCTCCCTCGCCGAGCACGACGCCAGGGGGAAGCTTCACCCGTTCACCCGCAGGCGATCAGCGGCTTCCAGCGTGGGCACGACGCGTATGGTGATCTGTCCGGGAGCCTGGGTGGCGCCGTTGACTGGCCCAATGCCCCCTGGCCCCAAACCCAGGCAGCACTCAGGGCACCAGACACTCACGCAGCCAACCAGCCAGCCAGCCACCCAGGCACCGCCGGGCGGTGACCCGGCCGCCGAACGCGATAGACCCGACCGCCAAGCGCGGTGCCCCGCAGAACCCATGACACGGGTTCAAGGACCGCAGGACCCTGCGGACGCGCCTCGACGGGCCCACACAAGCCTCAGGGAGTCGGGCACCTTCATCCCTGCGGAAACCGCAGACGACGCTCCAAACCTGACAGGGGACTCATCAGAGGCCGTTCTGAGGCCGGGAGGCCCCCCGCGCCCTACGGCCGCGTCACCAGATCACTCGGCCCCTCACCACCGAGCCCTCACGGCCGGTCTCCCGTGGTCGGCCTCCCATGGTCGGACCAGACCCCATGGTGACATCGCGAACGACTGCCACCAAGACCATGAGAGACCACGAGGAGACGCGGCAGCACGCCTGGCGTACCCCATCGGGCGCTCGCCTACGGCGGCGGCCAGGCACGGAGGCGCCACCAGCGGCGGCGGTCAGACACCGACGGCGGCCGGCCAGCTCATGCGGATGTTCGTCCCCTTAGGGCTGGGAAACACCTCGACATCGTCGGCCAGACCTTCGATGACGGCCAGCCCGAAGTTCGACATGAACGAGTCGGAGAGCATGCCGAGATCGAGGGGCCGCTCCTGCTTGATCTCATCGCTGGGGGCTTGGTCACTGACCGTGACCTCGAAACGCCCGGAATCGTCCCGCAGCTCGATGCGGATGGGCTCGCCCGGACAGTGGGCTCGATGTGCCTCGACTGCCCGGGAGCACGCCTCACCCACGGCGAGCCTGACCTCGTCCAGCAGGGACTCCTCCACGCCGGTGCGGCGGGCTATCGCCGTCGCCACCAGCCGGGCGGTCCGCACATGCGCGGGGAGAGCGCTGAACGTCAGCTCGACGGTAGCCATGCTACTTGTCTTTGCCGTGAGCTTCCTTGGCCTCGTCGACCGAAGCGTAGATCCCGAAGACCTTGGTCAGACCGGTGATCCGGAAGATCTTGAGGATGCGCTCCTGCGTGCAGACCAGCTCCAGGGAGCCGTCGTGCGCGCGTACCCGCTTGAGCCCCCCGACCAGGACACCGAGGCCCGTGGAGTCGAGGAAGTCGACCTTCTCCATGTTCACAAGAAGGTGGAAGTTGCCCTTGTTGACCAGGTCGATGAGGAGCTCACGCAATCTCGGCGCCGTGTAGACATCGATCTCACCCTCGACCTCCACGATGGTGAGTCGGTCTTCGGTGCGGTGATCCAACTTCAGATCCACAGATCCTCCAGCGCCTCGCCTGCGAAAGTACTCTTGCGGGCCTGGCAATCTGGAGCGTGGCCCCAGACTGTCCGACCCTGACGCGCGGCATTCAACCACGCGCCTGGCTTGTGTCTATACGAAATCACGATTCCCGGCGACTTTGCCCATCGATGCAAGACTGGAAACAGTGACTTCCTCCGCATCCTCCCCACAACAGGCAGGTCCACTCCTCCACCACCTGCTTGGCGTTCCCGCACGTCATGAGCGTGTCACCCATGTGGAGCATGTTCCAGCACGTCAGGCGGGTCAAGTCCGTTGGCCCAAATGGACGCCTGAAGTCCTTGTTACGCGCTTGGCGAACCGCGGGGTGACAGGACTCTGGCCCCACCAGTACGAAGCCGCGGACCTGGCCCACCGTGGCCGAAACGTGATCATCTCCACGGGCACGGCGTCCGGGAAGTCGCTGGCGTACCTCACGCCGGCGATCGCCTCCTGTCTCGACGGCGGCACGATCCTTTACCTGACGCCGACCAAGGCTCTGGCCGCCGACCAGCTCCGCAGCCTGCGCGAGCTGCGCATCACCCAGGTGCGCGCGGCCTGCTTCGACGGCGACACCCCCTTCGAGGAGCGCGCCTGGGTCCGCCGGCACGCCAACTATGTGCTGACAAACCCGGACATGCTCCACCGCAGCATCCTCCCTCGTCACGCTCAGTGGTCGTCGTTCTTCCGCCGGCTGCGCCTGGTCATCGTGGACGAGTGCCACGGCTACCGCGGCGTGTTCGGCTCGCACGTCGCCCAGATCCTGCGCCGCCTGCGCCGTGCCTGCGCCCGTTACAGCGCGCACCCCACGTTCCTGCTCGCCTCGGCGACGGCAAGTGAGCCGGGGGTGTTCGCGACGAGGCTGACGGGGCTTGAGATGGACGAGGTGACGGTGGACGCCTCGCCCAAGGGCTCCACCACCATCGCGCTGTGGGAGCCGCCCCTGACGGAGCTCCGGGGCGAGGGAGGCGCTCCCGTGCGCCGGACGGCGACGGCCGAGGCCGCGGACCTCCTGGCGGATCTGGTGCTCGCGGACGTACGCACGCTCGCCTTCGTACGTTCCCGCCGAGGCGCCGAGACGGTCGCCCTGTCCGCCCGCGCCAAACTGGCCGACGTAGCCTTCTCGATCTCCGCCCCTTTCCCGCCCCACCACCCGAGCCCGCAAACCACCACGCAGGCTCCGAAGCACTACGAAGGCCCCGCCACCGGCGAACCGGCCACCTCCAGCGCGCCCACCACCCAAACCCCAGCCCAGAACGAACCCACCACCCCACCCAAAGCCCCCGCACAACCCCTCACCCGGAACGAAGCCGCCGCAACCGGCAAACCCGCCCCACAGACGACCACTCAGAACGAAGCCGCCACCGCTGGCGAAACCACCCCACCAGCAACCGCCCGGAACGAAGCCGCCACCATCGGCCAAACACCCCCTGGAACAACCGCCCAGAACGAAGCCGCCACCACCACCAGAGAAACCGCCGCACAGGCCGCCATCCACCACGAAGTCGTCACCAGCGCGAACGAGGCCGCCGCTCAAGCACCGTCGCCCGCCCGGAGCGAAACGACCTTCACGCGCGAGAGCGCCGCACAAACCCGGGCTCGCGACGGCCTCGCCACCACGCCCTCAACACCACCTACGGCACATCCAGGACAAACCACACCGGCAGAATCGGCAGCTCCCGAGGCCCCGGCCTCGGCCCTCACGTGGGCGCTCCCGGAGCCTCCCGACTCAGACCTCGCCGATCTTCCGAACAAGATCGCCGCCTACCGGGCGGGCTACCTCGCCGAGGACCGCAGACTCCTCGAAAAGGCACTCCGCGCCGGCACCATCATGGGCCTGGCCACCACGAACGCCCTCGAGCTCGGCGTCGACGTCTCCGGTCTGGACGCCGTGCTGATCGCGGGCTGGCCCGGCACCCGAGCCTCGCTGTGGCAGCAGGCCGGCCGGGCGGGCCGCGACGGCCAGGACGCCCTCGCCGTACTGATCGCCAGGGACGACCCGCTGGACACCTACCTCGTCCACCATCCGGAGGCCCTGTTCGGCAGGCCCGTGGAGGCGATCGTCCTCGACCCGGACAACCCGTACGTCCTGGGGCCCCACCTCTGCGCCGCGGCGGCCGAGATCCCGCTGACCGAGGAAGATCTGCCGATCTTCGGCCCCACCACGCCGAAGGTCCTGGCGGACCTGGTCGCCCAGAACCTGCTCAGAAAGCGTCCGGCGGGCTGGTTCTGGACCAGGCGCGAGCGCGCCACCGATCTCGCCGACATCCGGGGCGGCGGGGGCAACCCGATCCAGGTCGTGGAGGCGTCCACGGGCCGTCTCCTGGGCAGCGTGGACGAGCCCTCGGCGCACACCACCGTCCACACCGGCGCGATCTACCTCCACCAGGGCGAAACCTTCCTGGTTGAGCTCCTGGACCTGGAAGCCGGGGTGGCCCTGGTCTCAAGCGCCAATCCGGACTACACGACGTTCGCCCGGGACATCACCGACATCTCCGTCCTCTCCACCGAACGCTCCCAGTCCTTCGGCCCCGGCACGCTGCACTTCGGCGAGGTCGAAGTGACCCGCCAGGTCGTCTCCTACCTCAAACGCCGCCTCCAGTCAGGCGAAATGCTCGGCGACGAGCCCTTGGAGCTGCCGCCCCGCACCCTTCGCACCCGCGCGGTCTGGTGGACGCTGCCCGCCTCGTCCGTCGCCCCGCTCGCCGAGGCCGGCATCGACCTGGGCGGCGCGGCCCACGCCGCCGAGCACGCCGCCATCGGCCTGCTCCCGCTGTTCGCCACCTGCGACCGCTGGGACATCGGCGGCGTCTCCACGGAACTGCACGCCGACACGGGTCTGCTCACCGTCTTCGTGTACGACGGCCACGAGGGCGGCGCCGGCTTCGCCGAACGCGGCTACGCCCGGGCCACGGACTGGCTGACGGCCACCCGCGAGGCGATCCTGTCCTGCGAGTGCGAACGAGGCTGCCCTTCCTGCATCCAGTCCCCCAAGTGCGGCAACGGCAACGAACCCCTGGACAAGCGCGGCGCCATCCACCTCCTCAACACCCTCCTGTCCCCGCAATAGACAAAGCCGGCGGCGGCGACCGAGCCAGCAGCATTGCCCAACCCAACGGCATTGCCCAACCCGACGGCATTGCCCAACCCAACGGCATTGCCCGACCCGACGACGTTGCCCGACCCGACGACGTTGCCCGACCCGACGACGTTGCCCGACCCGACGACGTTGCCCGACCCGACGACGTTGCCCGACCCGGCCCAGCCGACGACATTTCCCAGCCGACGGCATTGCCCAGCGGCCCGGTGAACTCTCCCGAGAGCCCATGGGGCTTCAAGGGCATGTCTTGACCGGATTGGGCTCGAACACCGGTGAACCCTACCGACAGCCCATGAGCCCCCACTCGGGCCTAGAACCCGAACGCAACAAAAGCACTTTGCCCACCAAAGAGAGCACTTACCTGCTACCAGCGAAGAACTACCCGGCACACCCACGCCACAGAAATTTCCGCTCTCAGTACGTGACAGGAGCCGATTACCTGGCCAAAGAATGCTTTGACCACCACGCGCAGAAGAACTGTATAAGCCTTCTGCGCACCACCGGCCTGTCCCCTCGGTAAGGCGACAGCGCCATCCGTCTGCAGCGCGACAGCCCGCTTCACGGCAACGACACCACCGTCACAAGACAGCCACCCCGCTCCTTTCCTGAGCGACAACGCCCCCGTTACAAGACGGCGACCCCGCCTCCTTCCAGAGCGACAGCGCTACTCGTCCACAGGACGATGACCGGCACCGCTCTCGTCGTTCTCCTTGCCTGCACCGTCACGACCGCCGTGGCCATGGCGATCCCCGTGACCGTAGGCGTCGTCGTAACCGGGAGCGTGGCGGTCACCTTGGGCGTGGCGGTCACCTTGGGCATTGTCGTCATCGTCAGGAGCCCAGAAGTCGGTTGCTCCAGGTTGGGGGCGTTCCCAGAACCCGCTGTCCTCCATCGACCGCGGCGACGGCGGCAGATAGTCGTCCCACCGCTCCTCCAGGCGTACGGCGGGTGTGACCCTTGGAACTGCATGCCCGGGAACATCCGTGACCGCCGAGCTCGGCAGCGCGATGTGAACCGGCCCGGGAGGTGCGCCCTGCGCCTCCCGGCCTTCCCGTCCCCCTCGTAAGCCGTCCGCCTGGTCACCGCGCGGAGGCCCCGGCAGTCCCTCCGGCGCGGGCGACGACGGTCCGGCAGCCGGCAACGAATGCCAAGCCCGGGAACGCGATGCCAAGCCGGCAGCCGATGCCGCATCGGCACGCTCAGGCGCCAGATTCCGACCGCCAGACTCTGAGCCGATCCTCCTGGAGGTCGGTTCCCCCTCCCCGCTGAGCGCCGTCTCCATCCGCCGCTCAGTCCTCCCCCGGCCATCGAGCCCGAGTCCCGTCTCCCCCTGAGACGGGTCTCGGCCATCGAACGCCGACCCCATCTCACGATCAGGCCGCCCCGGGCTCTGAAGCCCGGACCTCGCCTCTCCCCACTCGGACCGTCCGCCACCATCGAGCGCCGGCCCCCTCACACCATCAGGCCGCCCTCCGCCGCCAAGCCCGGAGCTCGCCTCCTCCCGCTCAGAACGCCCTCGGCCATCGAGCGCCGGCCCTGTCGCACGATCAGGCCGTCGCCGTCCCGCAAGCTCGGAACCCGCCTCTCTCCGCTCGGACCGTCCTGGGCCGTCGTGGGTGAGGTCCGGCTCTCGGCCGGGTTGGGCAGGTTCGCCAGGCAGTGCTGGACCGAGTGCCCGGCCGGGCCGCCGCTCCCGATCGTCGTGGGAAGGTGACGGATCCGGTTGGTGGTACGGCCGGCGGCCCGAGTGCCGGGATGGCCGCTCTGGCGGAGACTTGGGGTGATCGGATTGACCGGGCTGGGCGGGGGCTCGGGTCTTGGCTACGGCCAGGATGACAGCGGGTCGGCGTACGACTGCCGGAGTCTGCGAGGTGGTGCCGTCCACCGGCTTGACCTGTGCCCCGTGGGTGGTCTTCAGGTTCTGTGCGCCGGCCGGTGTACCCGTGTCGGGGGAGGACGAGGTCGCGGGGGCAGGGCCTCCTGACTCGGGGGCGAGCGAGCGGCGTCGGGCCCAGGCGCCGGCGTGCGCGCCGAGCAGCAACAACAGGATGCCTCCCGCGACGTAGAGGCCGTACTGGCCGAGGTTGCCGATCGGTGACTCGTTCGACTGGGCCTTCACCCCGTCGCTGCGCACCGGAGCCGAATCGGCGCCTTCCTTCGCGTCCGCCGGAACCAGGTCCTGGTTCTCGCCCTGCTCATCAGCGCTGGGAATCGGAAGGTTGCCGCTGGGATCGGCGTCGGGTATGTCCGGGAGTTTCGTGGTGGCCGGCCGGCTCGTGGCCGGTTTGCGCTTGGTCGGCTTGCTCGAAGGGACGGCCTGCTTCTTGGCGGGCAAGGTCGGCAGCGCTTGGACGCCCCTGGTGTCCTGGTTCTTCGGTGCCTGCTCGCTTTCGGTCGCCTGCTTCCTGGTCGGCTGGGCCGGAGGCGCGGCGGGGAAGGAGATGTACGCGGGCGCCGAATCGTCCGATCCGAGCGATCCGCCATCCCCATCGCCCCTGAACGCCCTGACCGTGAACCCCACCTTCTGCCCCGTCGCCTTGGCCGGCACGGCGAGCACCGCCTTGCATGACGAGCCGGCGCACGCGCCGTCGGCCGGCAGCCTCCCGACCACTCCGGACTGGGTGTTGGAGACCTCGTACGACTGAAGGTCCGGCTCCGATCCCTTGCTCCAGGTCACGACGACCTTGGTGGTGCCCTGTCTGCTCGCGTTCACGTTCCCCGGCGCCTGTGCCGGCCGGCGCAGCTTGAAGGTGCTGCTCGCGTACCTGGTGCCGGTGATCTCTCCCTTGAGGGTGACGGTGAAGGTTCCGTTGGAGGCGTCGCCCGCGTCGAACGTGCCGGAGATCGTCTCGTTCGCCCCTCCCCCGGCGACCTTCTGGCTGGGCGTGGCGGGGCCTTCGACGTACAGGCCCATCTTGAGTTGCATCAGTCCCGTACGCGCGGAGATCACGACGGACGAACCTGAAACCACCTGGCCGTCGGCGGGCGAGGTGATCTGCCCGGAGGAGTTCGTCCCTTGCGAGGACGATCCGGCCCGGCCGGCGGACCTGGCCGTCCACAGAGCGGGGATCCCTCCTGAGGAGTTCGCCATCCACAGGGAGGTGGCCCCGCCCGAGGAGTTCGCCGTCCCCAGGGTGGCGGTCGCGTTTGAGGACCTGGCCGTCCACGGGGAGGTGGTTCCGGCTGAGGAATCCGTTCGCCGGGGCCATCCGGGGTGGCTCGAATAGAGTCCGGAGTGACCGGTCTGCGACACGAGCTGGGGCTGGGCTGTGTAGTCGGTTTGTCCCGCCGTCACGGCTGCCTGTGCGGTACCGCCAAGGGCGATGGGCACGGTCAGGATCATTCCCGCGGCTACGACTCTGCCGACTACCGTCACGACGCTTCCCTCCATCGAGAGCCTCGCGCCGCCTGAGCACCCTCAGGGCGTTCATGCGACGAGCGGAAGTGCAGTACGCCCGGCCGATACGGTCACCGACCGTCCCCGGACCCGCACCTGGCGACTGTGCTCCTGCTCTCCCAGGCTCCCCGTCACGTACGGCATGGACCGAGGGTAAGCGGAACCTTACGGGAGTCATCCCACTCTTGGACACCATGTCTAAGAAGTCGTGACTTGATTGCGACATTGCCCCGCTGGTACCTCAACCGCCCCATATCACTCAATCGTTCAGATGCGCTCTTTCAACTGCGCTTATCTGGACGCTGTGTACGTCCGTTGTTCGCCCAGTCAGGCGCCTGTGGTGGTCGTTCGTCGCCTTCTTGACTGACGGATCTCTTGTCGGCGCGGGCGTGCGGATGATCGTGAGGATTGATCGGCGCTTCGGCCTTTGAGTCGTACGGGAGAATGCGTCACGCGGTCGAGCGCATTGCCTTGGTGTCCGCTGGTGGCGTCGTTGTTCCGATGGGGATGAGCGATCGTCGTTCCGGTGACGACGAGCGGTCATCGTCGAGCGGGATGGTCTCCGCCGGGCCGGCCCGCGATCTTCCCCGTACGGTGCGGGAGCCTAATAAGGGCAGCGAGATCGACAGCTCGGTCCAGACGTCGGCGACATCTTCGTTGATCTTGCAGTCGGTCAGCTCGACGCCGTTCTCTATGGCCAGCTCGGCGGCCTTGGCGCAGGCGCCTTCCGGGTCTATCAGCGCGAGCCTGGCCGCTGCCAGGGCACCGAGGTCGGCGGCGCTGTTGACGCGATGACCGGCCACTCGAACGGAGCCCACTGTGGCAAGCGCGGTGGCCACCGCCAGCAACAGGCCCATGAGCGCCACGCCCCACAGGGTGGCCGAGCCGCGTTCTCTGGGATTGATCGCCGCCTCCTTGGTTCGGTGAAAGGGATGGGGTGTTCGGGCGCCGGCACAGGTCCGAGCGGCGGCGCTCGTTGTGGTTCGGAGTCCTCAGCGGCTCAGACCAAGTCCTGGTCCGATGGGAGGAACGGACGTTGGGGGCGCGGTGACGCGAGAGGAAGCACCCGTCGCCGTCCGGGACCTGCCGCACCCTGGCCCGGCGGGAGGAATGAGTGTTCCGGCAGCGACGTGAGGCGAAACCTCCGTCGCTGTCCGGGGACCGCGGCGGTGGGTGATCTTGGCCCGGCGGGAAGGATGCGTGTTCGGGCGGTGGTGTGCGGGGAGGTGTCGGTCATCGTTCGGTGTCCGCGGTGGCTGAGGCCGATATCTGGACGGCGGGGAGGGACTGCCCCCAGGAAGGGCGCACTTCTACGGTGATCTGCACTTTGGTGAGCTCCGGGTCGCGGGTGATGGCTACTTGCGCGTTCGGACTGGTGGCGGTCTTGGCGAATTCGCGGACCTGATCGAGTGATTCGCCTCTGGCCGCCGCCCGGGCGGCCGCACGCGCGGCGTCCACGCATTCGAGTTGCACGCTGACGGCCTGAATGGCCCACAGGGCGGCTGCCAGTACGACCATGAGGGCGGGCAGCATCACGGCGGTCTCAGCTGTTACCGAGCCCCGTGATGCCGGCCGCCTGGTGCTCATGGACGTCCGCGCATGGCGGGGCGTCATTCTGTGGTGGTCTTGAGCGCTCGGTCGATGAGTGCCGTCAGCATTTGCTGGACCTCAGAACTGCTCACGACCTTGAAGAGAAGCGCGGCGAAAGCGCAGGCCGCGATGGTGCCGACCGCGTATTCGGCGGTTGACATGCCACGTTGCCGGTTGAGGGCCGCGTAGTGGAGCCATTTGCTCATGCGAGGTTGACGGATTCGGATTCGCCGGTTGCGCACCGGTCGTGGGCAGGGAATGGGTGACTGCCCATGCAACGGCGTTTGCGGATCTTTTTCTTGATGTTCCCGGCTGTGGCTCGGGCTCAAGCTGGTGGGGACGGCGATGGGAGTGGCGGCGATGGGAAGAGCGGCGGCGGTGGGCGGCTTGTGAGCGCTTCCAATGGTTGCGCTTTCGTAGGTGCTTCTGCTCGTTGCAACTTGGCGGGTGTTGTGGATACGAATGGGCTCAGCTTTGGGCTTGTTGCGGGTGGCTTGGAGTCTTGTGGTGACGTGAGTGGCTTTGCGGGTGGCCACTCGGTCGATCGGCTTGGGCTGGGCGAGTGCGGCCGAGGCGGGGGCCGGTGGGATCTTTACGGTTGGCTTGGCTGCTCGGGTCAATGCTGTGGCGGCATCGGTGGGGTGAGCGATTTCGATGGTGCTGCTGACTGTGAGGGCGGTCGCGGGGACGCCGGTCGGACTCCTGATGAGTCGGCTTCCCGGTTGCTCGGTTGATTGGGCGCTGCCGCCTACGTGCCTGGTCGATGTGGTGCGGTCTGCATACCTGGTTGATGTGATGCCGACGGCAGGTGTTGGAGTGGCTTTGATGTCGTCTGGCATGGTGGCGGGACTGGGCATCTGGCCTCCAGAGGTTGGCGCCGGGATCTTGGCCGGCGGGAGTTCAAGGGTCGCCGAAGCGGGGTGGGGGCCGGAGGGCCGAATCGCGTTCTGTGGATAACTGCGACAGGGAGTGGCGCGTTGTGGATGGCGCGAAATGGCCGGCTGGTCGTTGATCTTCAGACGATGGCTGATTTCGCGTTATGGAGACACTTCGCACGATGGATGCATTCGGATGGTGATTACGCTTTGAGTGGTGGATAAGCTTCGGACCCGGACGCACTTCGCGCGATGGACGCATTTCACGCGATGGATGCACCTCTGACTGGTTGATGCTTTCGGATGGTAGATGCATTCTGGAGGGCTGCTGTACCTCAGATGGCTGCTGATTTACCGGGTGTTCTGTGACTCGGTACGAGATGCGTGGTGTGTTGCGGTGTGATGAGTGCGGTGGCGGGACTTCCAGATGGAGGGCGGGCCGTGCCTCGGTGTCGTCGACCGGGGCGCGGTCAGGGGATGACGATGGTGGAGGCGAGGCCGGCCACCACCGGGATGATGCCGAGCAGGACGAATGCGGGCAGGAAACACAGGCCCAGGGGCGCGACCGCCTTCACGCCGACGCTCCTCGCCGAGGCGACCGCCGCGGCCCTGGCCGCTTCTCTGGCATCGTCGGCCAGGCGGGTCAGGACGTCGGCCACGGGGGCGCCGCTTTGAGCTGCGCGGCTCATGGCTCGGGACAGTTGGCCCAGGGCGGGGTCCCCTACGAGGGCAGCCCAGGTCGGTTCAGGGTCGGCGCCCAGGCGTAGCTGGCTGCTCACCCACGTCAGGCGTTCACCCACGGGGCCGCCCATCGCCTTGGCGGTGATGTCGGTGGCACCGCTCACTGGATGGCCCGCGCGCAGGCATGCCGTCATCAAGTCGGCGGCGAAAGGCAGGTCAGCTGCCATTCGGCGACGGTCGTGCTGGGACTGCTGGGGCTCCTGCCTGTGGAGGAACAGGGCTATCACGGGGGTGATGAGGACGCCCGCGACCACGCCCGTACTGCCGCCGATCAGGAGCGCGAAGAGCAGGCCGGTGGCCGTGGCGGTTATCGCCGTTCTGCGGGTGAGGCGAGGTGGGGGGTGGTGCTGGGGATGGAGCCAGGGCGGCTGGTGCGCGTTCTCTTCGGTGATTCGTTGGGGCAGGCGGTTTTTGTGCTCTTGCGAGGTGCGCGGGTGGAAGGGGGACGAGGGCGAAGGAGGTTTACCGGCCGGGCGTAGTCGGGCTAGGCGATCTTTCGGGGATCTGGACGAGAACCACAGCCAGGCGGACATGGCGGCACATAGTGCGGACAGCAACTGGAGCATGTGTGAATCCGATCGGTACTTCGGCCCGGCGGCTCGGCCCGGTGGTTCAGGCCGGTGGTTCAGCCGGGTGGTCGGTCCCGTCGTCAGGTGTGTGAGCGATCCGGGTGATACAGGCCCGGGAAGCGGGACCGGTGACTGTTTCGAGGGCGGAGTTCGTGTTGGTTGCCGGTGTTTGGGTGTCTTTGGTTGGTGTTCGGGCGTTTGTTGGGGTTGGTGTTCGGGGGTGTTGATGGTGTTCAGGGTTGGACCTGGTTCGACATGGTGTTCGTCCACCACAAGCCGCAGACGTCGAGTGCTACTCCGGCTATCAGGCACATGAGGCCGGGGAGGCTGCCGAACAGGAAGTGCAGGGGATTCATGTTCAGGGCGGCGGCCATGAGGATGCCCAGGACAGGGAGCGCGGCGAGCATTCTGGCCGTGGTGCGTGGTCCTGCCAATTGCGCTGCGACGTCCTGGCGGTGAGCCTGGGCGGCTCGTAACGTCTGGGCCGCCCGGTCGATCAAGGTGGCCATGCCCGCGCCTACCGTGGTGCCGACCTCCCAGCACGCTGCGAGCTGGCGCAGGCCTTCGCCTCCTTGCTGGGGGGCGGCTGTTCTGAGGGCCGCAGAGACGTCACCGCCGTCCCTTGCCGCCGCCAGCACTGGACGCAGGAGGTCCGGCTCGGGGAAATCCACTGCTGTCATAGCTCTGACCAGGGACTCGCTTGGTGTGCGGCCGGCGGACAGTTCTGCTGAGAGGGACTGGCACAACTCGATCGATGCCTGGCGCCAGGCTTCCGCGCGGCGGGCCGGGGTGGAGTTGGGGGCTTTGAGCAGTTTGGGCAGCGATTTCCATTGTGGCGGAAGGTTGTCTGATCTCAGCAACCTGGTCAGGCGGGTGGTGGCCTGGTCAGGGCCTGTCCACAACCAGATCGCACCGGCTGTGGACAACGCGGCTATCAGGGCGCCCGTCATCGTTCTCCTTGTGCTGGGTTGGTTTGTGGTCGTTGGGGTTCGGGTCGTTGAGGGTTCGAGTCGCCGGGATTCGGATCGCTGGGGTCCGAGGTGGCGAGGTCCGAAGCGGTGGGGTCCGAGGTGGTGGGGCCCGGAGTGGCGGTTTGGGGGCGTGGGTGGGTTTTGTGGTGCTTGTTCTCGTGGGTGACTGGGGTTTTCACTGGCGTGCTCTTTGGGCCAGGGCGTTGTAGCCGGGGCCTGGTCTGGTGTGGCCCTCGGTGTCGAAGGTCAGGGCCGGGACTGACTCGACGAAACCGGTCGGCGTTCTGGAGAGGAGGCAGATCTCGGCTATGCGGCGGCGGCCGTCCGCGCGGCTGCGCGTCAGGTGGACGACCGCATCGAGGGCCGCCGCCAACTGGCTGTGTACGGCCTCTCGGCTCAACCCCGCCGCACAGCCGAGAGCCTCCAGGCGAGGAGGTACGTCGGCCGCCGTATTGGCGTGCAACGTGCCGCATCCGCCCTCGTGACCTGTGTTGAGAGCGGCCAGCAGATCGACGACCTCGGCTCCGCGTACCTCCCCGACCACCAGGCGGTCGGGGCGCATTCTGAGCGCCTGCCGTACGAGGTCGCGCAGGCCCACCCCGCCCGCGCCCTCCAGGTTGGCCGGGCGTGTCTCCAGGCGGACGGTGTGAGGGTGGAGAGGGCGTAGCTCGGCCGAGTCCTCCACGAGCAGAAGGCGTTCGCCCGGGTCTGCGAGGGAGAGGAGAGCTGACAGGAGCGTCGTCTTACCGGAAGTCAGGTTAAGACATCATAACTTTTCAAGATCATCTAGCATGATGGCGGCGGAGCGGATAAGGGACGATTCGGCGGGCGATAGCCGCGCTATTCCCGTGATGCGCCGTCAGGCCAAATGACGGTCACGGGCAGACCGCGCTCTCGCGCCTCGGCCACCACCTCGGCAGTACCGCCTCGCCCGGTGCCAGGCTGGCCGTCCCACACGGCCACCAACTCGTCGATCGACGACAGCACGGCCTCGTTCGCGGCCTCGTACGCCTCCCGGTTGGCGTGGTCGAAGTCCATGACCCGGACGGACGCCGCCGCCATGAGCCGTTCGAACTGCTCGACGTGGTCCGGCTTCACCTTCGCCTCCCGGTAGTCCCGAGACGGCAGCACCACCTCCAGCGCGCCGCCGGCCTCAAGGATCGCGTCAGCGAACAGCGAGTCAGCGCCGCGGGCGATGCAGGACACCCCCACGAGTTCGTCACCACTCATGGTGGCCAGATGCGCGCGGATCGCGTCGGAGACGAGCTGAGCCGTCTCGGGATTGAGGTTCATGTGGCCTGTCACGCCGATACGCATCATCGAGTCCCTTTCCGTTAGGTGTCGGGGTTCTAGCGTGCCAGCGTTTCCTGGATGTGCTGCCGTAGTGGAGCCACGACCGGATCGCTGCGGGTCTCGATCTCCAGGTAGAACTCGCGGAGCTGCACCCGTACGCGGTCCGACTGGATGTGCCCGGCGGTGTCGGCCGCCGTACTGCCTACGGCCACGGCCTGGTCGAGATCGCCGCTGATGAGGTGCGCGTACGCGAGCCCCACCTGATCGAGTGCGAGGCTGCGCATGCTGGACCGCTTCCGCAGCTCAATCGCGCGCTGGATGTGGCCAAGGGCGTCGCTCGCGAACCGGTTGTCCTGCCGGGACAGCTCCAGATACCGGCCGCCGGTCACCCCGGCCAACTCAGCCTCGTTGAAGTAGCCGATCCAGTCCGGGTCTGGGTCGCCAGAGCTGATCTCGGTGAACGCCTGCTCTGCGGCACCGGTCGCCCGCTTGAACGACTCCGGTCGCCCCAGCTTCGCGTACGACCACGCCTCCCGGGTGTGCAGCATCGCCCGCAGCCGAGGCGTGGCCGTCGACCTGACGCCGTCGAGGGCAAGCCGGATAAGCTCCAGCGCGTCCTGAGGCTGGTCGAGGTAGAGGAGCTGACGGGCCATGGACGCTAGAACACTCGCGCCGAACGGCTTGTCGCCAGCAGGCTTGGACGCCTGCAGCGACATGACGTAGTACTTCTGCGCGGCGGTCTGCATGCCGCAGTCCCAGGACATCGTGGCAGCGATCTTGCTGAGCTGGGCCATCACGTTGAACAGGCGGACGCTGATCTCTCGCGGGTGGTTGTCGCGGAGCAGGTCGGCGACCTCGTTGAGCTGCCCGATGACGGCCTTGCGGGCGAGGCCGCCGCCGTGCTGGTCGTCCCAGGTGCGGAAAACGGTAGTGGCCGCTTCGAGCTGGGCGACCTCGTCCGGACCGATCCGACTCGGGTCTGCCGAGGCTGGCGCCGGTGACGTCACGGCAAGCCAGCGCTGCACCGGGTCAACGAGGGGTATTCCTGCCGTGATGGCCAGGGCCTTTACTGCTTGGCGACGGTCGAGCATGAGGTCACTCTTGGTGATGTCGTAGATCGCATCGGCTGTTGGTCCTGCTTCCCAGAGCCAGGGGAGTGCGGGCGATGTGACCGTGTTCGCGGCGTCGTCGGCGCTCTCGTCGGCCGTGACCTCCGGCAACGCTGGGGCCTCGAACAGCTTAGCTTCTGGGATCTCGAAGGCGCGGGAGTAGAGAAGGGGATACGGGTCACGGGGACGCCCCTTGCCTCCTTCGTGGTCTTTAACCCTCCGCACGACCGACTCGAACTCGACCATCGCGATGTCGTCACCTGCGGCTTTGAACAGGGCAACGGCCACTTGTTTCTGGGACCAGCCGCGTTTTCTGCGCTCGTGCCGGAGGCGTTCCGCGTACGCCGGGAGGGGCTTCTTTCGGCCAGTCTCGTCTGTCATGTCGTCGCACCTCATCGGAGGGAAGGTGACACGCTCGCATCACCCAGTGTCCCCCAACCGCACCTGTTCCTGCGGTGTTACTCAGCGTTGTGATGAACTTGTGCACCCGGATACAGAAAGTTTCTACGTTTGGACGGCCCGTGATGGCCTGACCTGCGACGTCACGGTGGAACATTTCTCCGCGATGCGCGACCGTTTGCCGGGCGTTCGGGGGTGCGTCCGGCTGCTGCGGCTCGCGGGCGGTGGTTGAGATGGTCACGGCCACGGCCGATCCCCAAAAGCTCCGCAAGTTGCACCCGGTCGAACGGCATCTCGACGTGCTGCGCCGCGCCTATCCGCAGTGGCGCATCTGGTACGAGCGCACCCCGCAAGGGCTTGCCTGGAGAGCTATACCGGGCTGGGAGCCCACGGTGGAGCAGGTGACGGCCGGTGTGCTGCCACGCCTGCAGCGGTGGAGCCCGGTCGATCTCATGGCGGACCTGAGCGACCAGACGAAGATCTTCACCGGTCCCCGCGCTTAAGCCTCCCTGGCCCGTCGTTCGCGCGCGGCGTTCGGCGGGTCAGGGGATCCAAGCCGGGCTACAGCGCCCGGCACAACCCGAAGAAGATCAACCCGAGGAGAACATGATGTCGGCCAGGATCGAACCCGACCTGCACCGGGTCGAGGTGCCAGAGGACAAGTGGGCGCTGCTCGAAGGAACCCGCTTGGAGTACGCGCCGATCGGGGACGTGGACGACTACGCGGTCCGCGTCAAGGACCGGCCGGAGGACGAGATCCGCCAGGCCGGTGACGCCTTCCGCAAGCTGGGCGCGGTCCTCGGCAGGGGTGTCGGCGTCGAGCAGGTGACCGACGGCGTGGACCTGTACGAGTACGACGTGGACGAGGGCGTGTACCAGGCGGTCGAGGGGATGGGCCTGGAGTACGCCCCGGTCAACGACCACGACGCCTACTCCGTGCGTGACCAGGAACACCCGGGCGATCTCCGGGCGTCCGGCGACGACTGGCGCAAGCTCGGCATGATCCTCTAGCGCTCCGACCGTAAGACTCCCCGGGGCCGGAAGGTCAACCCTCTCGCCCCGGGCCTCCGATCAGGCGCGGCGGTCCCTTCCCGGCTCACACCCCTTCAGGTCAGGCCGCCGCGCCGCTGGAAGTGATCTGATCCCCGTGCGATACGTGTGGAAACCGTACGTCCCACGCAGAGACGCCACGTGCTGGGTGCTGGAAACCTCGCGGTGCGGCGTCGCCGAGTCCTGCCGCAGAGAGTTCTCCCTCATCCGCGAAGATCGTCACTACGCCGTCACGATGTGGGGCAGTTCCGGACGCCTCCTGGAGACCGCCCGAGGCACCTACCGGCAGGCCCTCGCAGCCTGGGAAGAGCTGTCCAACCTCCACCGGTCCAGGCACCGGAAGCGCAGGTTCGCGTCATGAATCCCCTCCTGATGCTCTTCCTCGCTGTCTCGACCGTTCACGGCCTGGGGCTCATCGCGACCATGGAAGTCCTGGAACGGCTTACCGGACGCGACCCCGAGCAGATGTGCGAGGCATGCCGCGCCCGGCTCACTCTTCACCAGGAGCGCGAGGCGGCTTGGACTGCTGAGTGCGGCCCCGCCGGGCCGGTCCTGATGCTTCAGCACGACGCCATGTTCTGGTGCTTCAGGCCGCTGACCGACTTGGTGCGGCGGGTCAGGCACTTACCGAGCCTTCCCCGGTGCGCAGGCCCGTTCTGCGTCGCCAGCAAGCGGTACACCCACGCCGCGACCTGAACCAACCCGATGGGAACACGCCATGCACAAGCTCATCGTCAGCCCCTACCTCGACCACGAGTACCTGGTCCTGTGCCCCGGCCAGGGAGGCGGGCTGCGCATCTCGCCCGCCAAGTACGCCGAGCTGGTCCACGCCACCGCCCCGCCGGCGTGGCTGTCCGAAGCGGTCGCCACCCTGTGGGGTGCTGACCTGTCACTGCGGCCGTTCCGCCAAGCCGTGCTCGTCCGCCCGGTCACCGGCTACGACTACGTGCGCGCCACGTACGAGCTGAACCTGGGCTGCAACTACGACTGCGAGCACTGCTACCTCGGGCTGAAGAAGTTCGAGGGCATGGACTGGCCCGACCGGGAACGGATGCTGCACATCCTGCGCGACATCGGCGTGCTGTGGCTGCAGCTCACCGGCGGCGAACCGACGATCGACCGCCTGTTCGTCGAGACGTACGGCCTGGCCTACGAGATGGGCATGATGCTGTCCCTCCTGTCCAACGGCTCCAAGCTGCACGACCCGAAGGTGCTCAACCTGCTCACCGAGCACCGCCCGCACGAGATCACCATCAGCGTGTACGGCGCGACCGAGGCCAGCTACGACAGCCTCACCCGGCGGCCCGGCTCCTTCCGGAAGTTCCACAAGGGCGTTAGCGCCGCCGTCGAAGCGGGGCTGCCGCTGAAGTTCAGCCTGATCGTCACCAACCACAACAGCACCGAAGTCCAGCTCATGGAGAAGCTGGCGGACCAGTGGGGCATCCCGTACGCGACGTTCGTCAACATGAGCCCGACCATCTACGGCGGGGGTGAGCCGCTGCCCACGCAGTCCATGGAGCACCTTCGCAAGCGCAAGGTCTTCACCGGCTGCAACGCCGGGCACACGTTCTTCCACGTCAACCCGCACGGCAAGGCGTCCATCTGCAAGGTCGGACGGGAGCCGAACGTGGATCTGCTCGCCGAGGGCGCCGCGGGGCTGACCCGCCTCGGGCAGATCGCGGACTCACTTCTGCTGCGGCAGGGCGGCTGTACCGGATGCACCTTGCAGGGCTCGTGCGGCACCTGCATGCCGCTCGTGCAGCTCTACCGCAAGGCCAAGTCGCCGCTGGCGCGCTACTGCCAGCACCGAGAGCGGGAGGAGGTGAATGCCACGTGACTGCCGTGTTCGTTGATCTCGTACCGAAGCCCGCACCTCAGCCGGAGGTCGAGATCGTCTTGGACCTGGAGGATCTCCTGAGTCCGCAGAAGTGCTCGTGCGACGCGAGTGACGACCAGCCCTACTAGAAGGACACGCAGGTGAGGGCCGCCCTACGGCTATCGTGGGGCGGCTCCCCTCTTGCAGAACGGAGGAACCATGGCGGTTGCGCGTACGAACTGGGACGACCTGCCCAGCGAAACCAGGGCGGCCGTGGAGAAGCGCACCGGCCCCGTACTTTCCGCCCAGACGGTCTCGGAGGGGCTCAACTCGGCCGTGGCGATGGTCCTGAAGACGGAGGTCAACTCGTTCTTCTTCAAGGGCCTGAAGCAGGCTTACCCAAGGCGCTGGACGCAGGACATGGAATGGATGATCGGCCCGTACGTGGCCGGCATCTCCCCCAAGGCGCTGTGGCGCGTCCAAGATGACGAGTGGGATCTGATCGGGTTCGAGGCCGTCGAGGGCAGGCACGCCAGCTACGATCCGGGCTCACCGGACGTGAGCCTGGTGACCGACACCATGACCATGCTCGGCCGCATACCCTGCCCGAATCTGCCGGTGAAGACGGCCGAGAGCCGATGGAAGCCCTACATGGACGACCTTGCCGACGTGCACTGGCTGATCGGGGATCGGCTCCTGCACACCGATTACAACCCGCTCAACATCCTCATCGCGGACGGGCGAGCCCTCCTCATCGACTGGGCGTGGCCCACCCGGGGGGCGGGGTGGATCGACCCGGCATGCCTGATCCTGCGGCTGATGGCGGGCGGGCACACCGCAGAGGAGGCGGACAAAGTCTGCATGGACCTGCCCGCATGGCGTAAGGCCCCCGCCAAGGGCGTGAAGGCGTTCGCGGGCGCGTGCGCGAACATGTGGGACGAGATTGCCCAAGCAGACAGCGCCCCTTGGAAGGTGGCGATGGCCGAGGTGGCCGAGAAGTGGCTCCAGTACCGAGCCTGGCACCGGGGTTGATGAGGCGTCCGGCGGGCGATGCGGGGAAGGCCCGCCGGACCCTACCCGTACTCGCCATCTGGGAGATCGCGAATGACAACCCATAAGCTCAGCCACGTGGTTCGTCCGAGCCTAGAAGCATGTTCGGCTTGGTGGGCCGCCCCATAAGGTGGGCTACGGGGCAGTAGCGGTCGGCTGGGCCAAAAGTTGCCGCTGTCCGGCCTGGCACGCACTGGCACGCGGTCAATCACGTCTTGACGCGTACGCGGACGATGAGCATGGCTCGTTCTCTGGAGAACGTGGCGAGGACGGACCTGCGAATGTATGCAAGGGGAACCGCAATGTAGCGGAGCGCGTGCCAGCGCGTGACACCCGCTTTGCGATCTTGTTCATAAACCATCGTTATTGAGACGCTTAACGATCTTGATGTTCTCGCAGGTTTTTCGTTAGCGATCTTGTCCAAAACACGTCTCATAACCTCACCAAAAGTCTCAAAGTTTTGAGACGGTTATGAGACAATTGAACATGACCAAGACCGCATCAACCCTGGTGGGGCTCGCCCGCGTCTCGACCAACGCCCAGGACTCCCAACTCCAGCGCGACGCCTTGAATGCCGCTGGGTGTATCCGCATCTTCGAGGAGAAGATCTCCACCAGGAAGGCCGACCGCCCCGGCCTCGCCGACGCGCTGGACTTCCTGCGCCCCGGAGACACCTTGGCCATATGGAAGCTCGACCGGCTGGGCCGCTCGGTCAAGGAACTCCTCACAATCGCTGACGATCTGCATGAGCGCGGTGTCGGCTTGCGCATTCTGACCGGACGGCTGGCGGGCACCTACACGCCGACCGGTGAGGGGAAGTTCTTCTTCACGATGATGGCGGCGTTCGCCGAATTGGAGCGCGACCTGATCCAGGAGCGCACCATGGCGGGCCTGGTCGCAGCCCGTGCTCAGGGCAGGGTCGGCGGACGCCCGTCCGTGATGGACGATGACAAGCTGGCCGCCGCGCGAGCCCGTCACGCTCGCGGGGAGTCCCCCACGCAGATCGCCAGAGCCCTGGGGGTCAGCCGCGCCACGCTCTACCGGCACCTTGGGCTTAGCCCAGCCGACTCAGCGGCCGAAAGCACTACCCAATGAAAGAAACAACGCACATGAGCGCTCTCGCGCGCTCAAAGCGAATCTGAGACGCAAACTCAAGCAAGGTAACAAAAGGTACCTGGACGCTTAATCAACCCCTTAGAAACGATTTCAGCGCTTTAAGCACGTCAGGGGCCCTGTCTCGATCGAGACAGGGCCCCTGGTCTGTCTGGTCACCTAGTCGTGGTGAAGTCGCCCCCCGAGCGCGACCCACGGACCTGGAGCACGCCGTTCACGACGGAGAAGCCAGAGGAGTTCTGCTCCACGTCGGCGAGCCGAGCCGCGCGCCGGAGTCGTCCTGCCGGGTCCGCCTCCAGCGCGGCGACGTGGTCGCGTCCGGCCTGGAGGGCCGTCTCGATCTCCTTCCACTGCCGATCGAGCTTGAGCCGGTGCCGCTCGGCAATCCCCACGTCACCAGGGAGCAGCTCGGCCAGGGCGCTCTCCAGCCGGGTCAGCGCGGCGGCCATGCCGATGGTCGCCGGGCCGCTCGTGGTCCGCTCGAAGATCGGGAGTTCGATCCGCAGCGCGGTCAGCGTCGCGAGGTCGCGCCGCTTCACGGCCTCCTCCACGATCTCGGCCACGTTGACGCCGTGCCGGAGCTGGTTCTCCGCGCGCCGCCATGCCTCGCGCTGCTTGGTGATGTCCGCCAGCTCTCGCGCCGGGTCCACGGCCGGAGCCGTGGATGCCTCGTCGATCCAAGCGCGTACGGTGTCGCGCCCTTGCTCGGCCTCGCGGCGGATGCCGTCGAGGCTCTGCCGGGCGGCGGCGAACAGCGCGCCCATCAGTTCCTGCCGGTACTCGGGTGAGTAGCGCCCGTCGCTCATGAGGTTGCCGACGTCCTGGAGCAGGACGCCCCGGAACTTGGAGATCTTGTCAGGGATGCTCGCCAAAGTGAGTTCGGCGAGCATCGCGCCAGTGGAGATGGGCATATTGCCCTCCTATCTGGATCAGGCGGCGGCCTGGAGGCCCCGGGCCGCCGATTAGCTCGGGTTGGTCGGCCAGTCGTCGTCGGATGCGCAAGTCGGGTGTGTGAGCCAGCCAGCGCGCAGGGCGGTGTCGTCGAGCCGATTCCCACACGCCCTGCACTCCTGCTTGAACCTGATCCCCGAGTACAGCCGCTCGCGCCGCCCGTCCGGGGTCCGCACCTGCTTGACGGCGATCTGGGGCACGACATCGCGGAGATCCTGGCCGAAGGTCTGGATGTTCGTGGCGTAGGCCGTGATGCCGTTGCGCTGACACCAGTTCTCCCACGCCTGGAAGAGGAGCTTGCACGGCACCGTGTGGCCGGGGCCGACCTCGCAGAACTCCCGCAGGAACGGCGACAGCGGGTTGGCCGCGTCCTTCATCGCGTTCACGGCCTCCTCCGAGGAGGGCGGCACGGTGAACCGCCCCTGCTCCGTCAGCCGGTCGAGCCCGTCGAGCGCCCAGTTGAGCACTCCCGGCAGCTCGGCCAGCAGTTCTTCGGTCAGGTTGGTGTTCTCCTGGCCGAGCCAAGACGACTTCATGGTGAGGACGATGAAGCGGCTGGCTATCGCCCCGGAGGCGTCGTCGAACTTGGGGAGCACGTTGGAGCAGATCATGAACCGGGTGGGAAGTCGTCCGGTCCACGGCTCGCGGTACTTGCGGTCCACGTCGATGGTGTCCTCACCGCTGATGGTCAGCAGGCGTTCGACGACCTGGGTGGAGTTCCGCCCGTCGAGGCGGGCGTCCGAGATGATGGCGAGCGGCTTGCCGATGAGCGGGGCCAGGCCGAAGTTCGTGGCCAGGCTGGCGAGGGTCGGCCCGGCCATGTTCCCTTGGCCCACGAGGGCGGTCAGGATGCGGGCGATGGTGCCCTTGCCGGAGCGGGGCGGGCCGACCATGAGCAACATCTTGTGCAAGTCCGTCCGTCCGCTGAGCACGTAGCCGAAGAACTCTTGCAGGGCCGCGATGGACTCGGGGTCGTCCGCCCAGACCTGGTTCAGGAACTCCAGCCACCTGCTCGGCCGCTGCGCGCCGGGGTCGTAGTCGAACGGCACGGAGACGAGGTTGAAGAAGCGCGGGTCGTGATCGAGAAGCTTCAGATCTGCTACCCGGAGCAGCCCGTTGGCGCAGGCCACGATGGGGCCGTCGTCCTCGTCCTGATTACCGTCGATCCAGGTCGGCGCGTCGGTGGTAGCCCTCAGGAAGGTGATGGCCGTCAGGGCTTCGAGGAGGTCGGCGATCTTCCGCTTGGACGGCGACCACGGCTTGGTCTTCTGCATACCGGTCGCGGTGGGCTCCAGGTACACCCCGTGCTCCAGCCGCCGGTAGACGGTCGCCCGGATGTCCTGCTCCTCGGCCTCCGCCCAGTGGGTGCCCTGCCACCGCATCCACGAGGCCCGCCAGTAGCGCAGCACGGCGTGGTCGTGGACGGTCCAGGTCGGCATGAGCTGCCGGGCCACGGCCATGGGGTTCGAGGGCGGGGGGAACTCCTCGATGTCGTTCGGGTTGGTCACGCGCTCCTCCGAGTGGTTCGCAGCGCGGACCGCACCACCTGGCGGGCCTCGCGCTCGGTCAGACCAGCCGTGAGGGCGGCGGCGATGAGATCTTCAAGGTCGTACTCGCTCGCGCCGTTCTCCAGCGCGCGGTTGGCAGCCCAGTAGAGGAACCGGTTGCGGTTGCCCTCGGGTTGCCTGGCAAGGTGATGGGACAGTCGGGAGACTCCTGTGCCGCTGCTGCCGCAGGTGACCCACCTCTTGGCCAGCGGCGGGTCGAGCAGCTCCTTGGCGTCCTCCCAGACGAGGACCTCCTGGGGCGTGTGCCTGGTCACGTACTCGTACGAGGTGCCGTTAACCACGGACGGCGGCACGAGCACGTAGCCGCCGGACGCCTTAAAGTCGATGAAGTGCTTGGGCAGGGCACCGGACCTCTGGTTGGTGCCCCTGTAGTAGCAATGGAGCCCACCCGAGGGCGTCGTGACGAACGTGGCCGGCGCGCTCACCACACCCGCGCCGAGCAGGCGCTCGACGGCGGAGAACCCTGCCCCGGCGGGCTTGTTGTCCACGTCGAGTACGTCAACGGTGGCGATCCCGGTGGGGATGGCGATGTTGGCGCTGGGGAACCGCGTCCACCACCGGCGGGCCTGCTCAGGGTCGCGCGTCGCCCCGAGGTAGCCGTTGGGGACACACCGAGCCAGCGGGGCTTTCCCGCCCGGTACGCAGGGGAAGACGTCCCACCCATGGCTGATGAGTTCCAGGGCGGCGGTGAGCATGTTTGGTACGCTCGTGGTGTCGTTGATCGCCCTGATGGGTGTCATGTTCGAGGGCCGGGCGTAGGCGCGCCCGGCCCTCGGCTTGTCAGGCGGCATGTGTCTTGATCTCCTCCATGGGGTTCGGGCTCGTGATCGACGTCTGGAAGATGTTGGCGATGACCGCCCGCTGCTCCGGGGTGAGCGGCGGCATCGCGTCCACGAGCTGGCGCACGCGGTCGGCGTGGATGTACTCGGTCATGCGCCCGCCCGGTAGGAGTTGTTCAGCCAGTTCTCTACGTCGGCCAGGCGGTACCGGACGTAGCCGCCTTCGATGCGGATGTAGGCGGGTCCCTTGTTACGGGTCCGCCAGGTCTCCACGGTCCGCCTCTTGACCTTCACGTAGTGCGCGAGTTCCTCGGACGTCAGCAGCATGTTTTCGTCGGCGTTGCCCATCCCCCTCCTTGCAGTGCCGCGTCAGCGATATGCAGGCAACGAGGCCAGCTTACATGCATATGCGCGTCAGGGGCATGCACCTACGCGCCGGTGCGTATCGTTGACGGCACCCTGCACATCACCGAGACTTGCCGGGGTGGGGACCAAAATCACGACGTACAAGTCCGATAGCGAGCGCGGACGCCAGAAGGTCGAGCTAGCACCGGGCCTTTTCGTGCCAGGAGAAATTCCCGTTGCTCATCGGGACTCGCACGGCTTCGACGTCGAGGCGATCGTGATCCCGGAGCGTGGACGGCTCGTTGTAGAGGAAATCACCGTCCGCCGTCGGCCAGGGGGACCGCCAGTGACCGCCGGGACGTTGAGAAGGGTGACGGTAGGACCTCTGGTGAAGGGTGCGCTTGCGCAGGCACGGCAC
Organism: Nonomuraea candida; assembly: GCF_000725485.1. Taxonomy (GTDB): domain Bacteria; phylum Actinomycetota; class Actinomycetes; order Streptosporangiales; family Streptosporangiaceae; genus Nonomuraea; species Nonomuraea candida. The sequence continues at coordinate 111,157 of NZ_JOAG01000032.1, forward strand.
AACTTGCCGAGCGGGAGATCTGGGCGGGCAGTGGCCTGGGGTTTGCTGGATGTCGAGGAGCGCGACCGGTTGAAAGAGGCTGGTCCGGTGCCCGAGACGCTGGAGTGGGTGGCGCTGCTCTACCGCGTGGCGGTAGCCCTGGCGGAGCCGCCCGTGAAGAGCATTCAGGGGGTGTTCGGGACGTCCCAGCGCACGGCCTTCAACTGGGTGGCGAAGGCCCGCGCGCTGGAGCTCCTGGAGGCCGAAGAGGCCGCTATCGAGTAGCGCGCTCCTTGGGCTCGATTTTGATCATGTCCGGATCGAAGTAGCTGCCGTCACGCCCTCGCCCGTGGGGCGCGTGGAGGATGGTGACGGTGAACAGGGCGTTGAGCATGGCACGCTGCTGACCCAACTCCAAGCTGAACCATTTCGCCCGCACATCGGGCACACCTACGATGCCCGCGAAGATGTTGGTGGATCCCGCTTTCTCGATCTTCTGCTCGACGGCGTCGAGTTGTCCACGGAGTACTTGCGTGCCCGCTGCGAGTTGACGGGTGTCGATGATCTTTTTCGCGTGCAGGATGGCCTGTTCATCCAGAAGCGCCCGAAGCTCGTCGGCCTCCTTCTGGAGGGCGGCCAGGTTTTCTGTGTGTTGTCCGTTCGCGAGGAGGTCCACCGCGTCGTCTCGGCTGAGCCGCTCGATGATGACTTCCTGCACGTACTCGTCCACCTCGGACGCCTTACGGCTGACGTGGGGTCCCGGCTTCCGCGTGGCACCTCGGGGCGGACGGCAGCGGTAGGTGGGGGGTCGCTGCGGTCCTGAGCGGCTGCAGATCACCGTGTCGCTGCAGGGGCACAGGTAGATTCCGCTGCCGAGCCATCGTCGCTGGTTGCCGGGCGAGGTCTTTCGCGTGGGGTCGGCGAAGAGGGCGCACACCGCCCTCCACGACTTCTCCGGGACGATCGCAGGCCATACCGCGTCGCCGACGACCTCCCCCTTGAAGACGGTCTTCCCGGCGTTCCTGGCTCTGCGCAGCATGTCGCGCATCTCGATCGTGCTCCACTCGTTGCCGAGTGAGGTCCGGACACCGGCGTCGTTGATCGCCTTGACGACGGCACGAAGGCTGACTCCGGCGAGGATGTTCTCGGTGCTGCGCGCGATCCACTCCGCCTCGGCCGGCCTGATGGTGACGCCGTCCCCCTCGAATCCGAACGGCCTGATGCCGCCCGACCAGGTGCCCGCAAGCGCATCGCGCTCGCGGGCGGCGGAGATCCGGCGGGCCTTGTCCCGGCTCTCCTTGTTGCCCACCGCAACCATGATGCGGGCCATGGTGATGTCGGCGTCGTTGGCGAGCCTTAGCGATCCCGTCACCGACTCCACCATGGGGCGCGGGTCTGTGTTCTCGATCACGTCGATGAGGTCTTCGAGGTCTCGCGGATCTCGAACAACTCGGTCGAGATCCAGCGCGATCAGCCCGTCAGCCTGACCACAGGCCAGCAGGTCCAGGGCGCGGCGGAACCCGGGACGGACGGTACGCAAGGCGGTGGTCCCGTCCGGCAGGGCGATCTTCCGCCGCTTGAACGCCGAGGTGTCGTTTTCCACGATGATGTGGGTCTCCGTGGGGCCGATCTTCCAGCCGAGACGCTCAGCGCGCTCCCTTGCACGTCTTTGCTGATCGGCTACGCCCTTTTCCGTGACAACCCTCTTGATCTTCGCTGGAACCTCAGCGATGGCACGCGCTGACACGCGCTCCGCCACATTGTGACCGTCACTTTCGTGCCCGTCCCCGGACTCGCCATGGCGCGCGTTCGCCTGCGTTGAGTCCTCTACCTCTTCGCGAGCATCGCTGATGCGCGTGAGGATGATTGCTCGTTGCGGAAGAAAGATCATGAATTAAAGATGTCACAGTCTTTGTTCCGTTTTGCCTGTGCCGGTGCCGCCGGTAACCAAAAAAGCGAGTCTGGCCGTGACCAGGGCGGTCAGCACGGGGACCGCGGATGGGGTGATGGTGCCTGCCGCGACGAGGTCGGCCAGGGTGAAGGTACGGCGTGGTGGCAGGCGTAGCGAGACACAGGTGCCGCCTGAGGCGATGGGCGGGAGCACGGCATGGAGGCGGACTCCTCCCGGGAGGCGGGCGTCCACGTACGGGGAGGCGTCGTCCAGGCGGCGGCCGGCGGCTGTCGCCAGGCGTTGCGCCAGCCTGCGGACCGCTCCGTCGTCGGTGAAGGCGATGGAGGTACGGCGTAGGCCGCTGCCGTCGTCCACCCATACCTCTCGTGGGCCGTTGACCAGGACGTCTGTGACATCAGGGCGGGCCAGGAGCGGCTCAAGAGGGCCTGCGCCTATCAGGTCGGCGCAGAGGGCCCGGGCTACGGCGAGGATCTCCGCATCGCCGTACACGGACTTCTCGGCTCTCAGGGCGACTGCCACCTGGGCTGCGGTGGGTTCGGCACCTGTCCTAGCCAGGCGTACGCGGACGGCTTCCACCAGTTCTGGGGAGACGGCGGTGCTGGTGCCGGTGGTGGTGCTGGTGCTCGTGTCGGTATTGGGAGGGGGCGAGGGGTGGTGACGGGTTTGGGAGTGCGGCTCCGGGGGCCGATGGTAAGGCTGGCCGGGGTCAAGGTGCGGCTTAGGAGGTCGCTGCTGTGTTTCGTGGGGGTGGAGACGGGGCTCGACTATGCGAGTGTGCGGTTTCGCTGGTCGGGGGTGTGGTCCTTGGCTCGCGGGATGTGGCTCTTGGAGCTGGTTGCGGGCCTCTTGTGGGTGGCTGCCTGGCTCATGGTGCTCATGGCGTGACTTGTCGGTCTTGAGCTGAGAGGAAGCACCTGGTGAGGCCTGTGGGTGGAGGGGCCCGGGCTGTGGATGAAGTGTGAGGGTCTGCGGACGGAGCATGAGGGTCTGCGGATGAAGCATGCGGCGAGGGCCAGGGTCCGGTTCGTTTCCGCTGGGGTGGGGCTCGTGGACGGCAGGGCGGGGCTCGGGGGTGTGGTGTGGCCTGTGCCGTTGTGGGGGTGTCTGGAGCCTGGGTGGCTGGAGCCCGGGTGTCTGGGGCGCGGGTGTCTGGCGTGGGGGGAGGAGGGAAGCTTGGGGTTGGGGGCTGGGGTGGGCTTGAGGGTGATTGATGGTGGGCATGGGGTCACGCTGCTGGTAGGAGGTCTTGGAGGAGTGTGGTGCACAGGGCGCCGAGTACGGTGCGGGGGCCCAGTCTGGGGAGTTCGCCCCGGTTGAGGGTGGCGGTGAGTCTGGGTTGGTCTGGGAGGGTGCCGGCTGAGGGGATGCCCAGGGAGCTCATGGCCGTGTCGTCGTCGAGGACTCCCGGGCGGAAGATCGCGCGGACGTCTGCGGTGTGCCGGCGTACCTCGGAGAGGACCTGGGCGGCCGACAGGATGCCCCGGACGTCTGCCGTGGCCACCGTCAGGGTGGTCTTCGCCCTGGTGAGGGCTTCTTTTGCGGCCGGGTCTATGTGTCGGGGGAGGTCCACCACGACGAGGTCGAAGCCGCGCCTTCCCGCTTCGAGGACCGAGCGCATGGCCTGGGCCGGGATCGGGGAGACCTCGCCTCTGTGGAAGGAGAGGACCGCCAGATCTCCGAACGCGGGCAGGGCCGCCTGAAGCGCGCTGGAGCTGATCCTGCCTTCCCTTGCCACCAGGTCGCCCCAGCGGGCCCCGGACGCCTCCTCATGGCCCAGGAGCGCGTCTATGCCGCCGCCCAGCGGGTCTGCGTCCACGAGCAGGGTGCGGAGATGGTCGGCTGAGGCTCGTAGGGCCAGGCAGGCCGCGAGCACGCTCGCGCCGGCGCCTCCTCGGCCGCCAATCACGCAGATCAGGGAGCCTGAGCGCGGGTTGGGCTCCATGGCGTCGGCGAACAGGTCCACCAGGTGGCGTTCGTCGCTGGGGAGGGTTATGACGGCTTGAGCCCCTACTGCCACGCATTTTCGCCACGTGTCCGGGTCGTCGGGGTCTCGGGTCACGAGGAGGACCTGGTCTCGGGCGGGGGGCGAGGTCGCCGCCACCGCCTCTGCTTGATCTGCGCCTATGGCTATGAGAGGGGCAAGGTTCCAGGAGGGGCGGGCGTGGGCGGGGGTGTGGGCCACGTCGAGCTGGGCGCCGGCTGCGGCTGCTGTGCGGACCAGGTCGTCGAGTAGGGCGTGGTCTTCGGTGATGACCAGAGGACGGTGCATGTCGGCCTCCCAGGGCTGTGATGCTGCCTGCGCTGACGCCTTGATGGCGCGTGGGTGTGTGCAGCGGGGGTGGGAGGACGAGCTTGGTGGATGGGGTTGGGGTGGAGCGGGGCCGAACGGGGTTCTGTGGATGGCGACTGCGGTGGGATCGGGGGTTGTGGATGAGGGGCGGGGCTGGGGTCCCTGTTGTGGCATGCGTGCTTCGGCAAGGCACGGGGCGACCGGCGAGCGGGACGGTCCCGAGCCAGGTAGTCCAGGCAGTCCAAGCAGTCCAGGCCCGGCCAGGCGAGCCAGGGCAGGCCAGGCGAGCCAGGGCAGGCCAGGCGAGCCAGGGCAGGTCAGGTGAACCAGGGCAGGTCAGAGCAGGGTCAGGACAGGTCAAGGCGGCGTCGGGACCGGGGCGAAGGTGGAGCCGGGGCGAACGGCCGTGCCGGGGCGGCCGAGCGGAGATGGCGCCGGCCAGCCGAGGGGAGGTGGCACCGAGTCGGCCGAGCGGAGGCAGTGCCGAGGGCCGCGGGCCGAGGGGAGGCGGCGCAGGGGACGGCCGAGCGGGGACAGTGCCGGACGGCCGAGCGGAGGCAGTGCCGGGCGGCCGGGCGGAGGCGGCGCTGGGGAGGGGGCGGGCACCCGGGGAAGGTGGGGTGGGTGGGGAAAAGGGGCGACCCCCGCCGGGGGGGAGAGCGGGGGTCGCCTGACCGGTCCGGCTCCGGGGGGGTAGAGCCGGTCCCGTTTCAGAAGAAAGCTTTCATCACTGAACCGGAGCCTGGCAAGGGACTTGCAAAGCTATCCCGTGCAAGGGCGCTCCAGTTTCGGGCGATACCACCGTATGCTGCCCGATCGACTCGAGTTTCGTCGAGGAGCAATCTCGTATTTTCGCCAAGTTTTTTTCGTGACCTGATAACGATCACATAAAGACGATCACCGAGAGTGATCGTCACGGATCGGTAACCGGACTGGTCGCGGTGCTCGGCCGCGTACGGGCGGAGCGTCAGGCCATGCGTGGGTAAAGGTCTTGGTCCGAGGGGTTCCCATCAGGGCGGATCCGTCGTAGAAAGGTGTCACGGACCACTTGTCCGGGTGCATCAGCCGGGCACCCACGCGCGACCAGCCGCGGGAGGCGCGTCGTGACGGGCTTGACCCGCTCCGACGGATTGAGGTGCACGCTTGGTAACCCGGTGTGATGCACCGGCAGACGGCGTCTCATGACTGAGACGCCGTCAGCTATGTCGACTTCCCCCGTCGACGCGTTCCGCCCTGCGGGCGTCTCTTCTCAGCGGGTACGCCTGCCCCGGGGCGCCGTCTCACCTGCCCGGCCCATCCACCGCAGGACACCACCCCACCTGCGAGTACGTCCGCCACTGCGGGCGTCTCCTCATCTGTGGGCACGTCCGCTCCTGCCGGCGCCTCCGCCCCGCGAATAGCCACGAACAGCCACGAACAGCCACAGACGGCCATAGACGGCCACGAGCAGGTGTCAGCCTCGCTGCATGGCCTCGCAGATGGCGGTGGTCTCGCGTACGCCGAGGGTTACCGCGGAGGCACAGTGTTGTACCCAGGTGGCGACGCCCTCCGGAGTGCCGCCGAGGTACGCGCGCAAAGCCTCCCCGTACGGCAGCTCCAGGTGACCCACCTCCACCGCCACCAGCGACTTCGGGTCCAGGCCGTACTCCACCAGCGTCAGCCGCTCCGCCGAGCGCGCCACGACCCCGTCGGCCGCGCCGAAGGGGCGCAGGACCGCCAGCTCCGCGTGCACCACGGCGGCCAGGACGATCGCGGGCGCCTTCGTGGGGCGCTCCAGCAGGTCGAACAGGCCGTCCATGCGGGTCGCGGTGTCGGCGGCGCTCGGGGCCGGGCCCAGGGACAGCGGGTCGGGGACGTCGTCCACGTCTCCGGAGCGGGGGCGGCCCAGCTCCTCCTGGGGCGTGAGGCCGGCCGCCGCCACGACGTGCAGGCGCGCGAGCACCTGCCGGGGGGCCTTTCGCCAGGTCGCGCCCAGACGGCCCATCTCCGCCGACGCGCGCAGCGCCCCCTGGACGAGCGGGTCGTGGGCCTCGTCCCGGCGCAGGACGTCCAGGGGCACGTCGACGCCCTCGATGGCGGCCGACGCCCTGGCTCCGCGCAGGGACGACTCCGTGGACACGGCGGGGCTGGCCCTGCGCAGGACGCGGTGCCGGTAGAGCCTGTCCACGGCCTGCCGGGCCTCGTCCACCGCCTCCGGGACGCCGGGAAGCTGGGCGATGACGGCCAAGGGGTCACTCACGGAAACTGACCTTACCTGCGGGTAGGTGGCGTCTGAGCAGCCGGGCGCACGGTCGTGCCCGGCCGCCCGGAGTTGTCCTGGCCCGCCGCGCGGATGGACGGGCCGGGTGCGGCAGGACCGGTGCGGCAGGACCGGTGCGGCAGGACCGGTGCGGCAGGACCGGTGCGGCGGGGCCGGTTCCATTGCGTGTGCGGCCGGCGGGTGTCACGCGACTGCCGTAGCTCTCCGTGGCCGGCGTATGGGCGAGTGGTGACCGGGCGGACGGCGTGGCGATTGTGCGGGTTTATCGGTACGCACCCCGCTCCCGTTCGAGGGCGTACACGTTCGGGCGCGCACCCCGTACGGGGGGCCCATAAACCTCAGCCCCTTCCCTCCCCGCATATTTTCCGGATTTCAAGATGACAACATTTCAATTGCATTTGTCAGGCACTTTGATAAGAGGCTCCTCCCCGGCCCCCGCTCGGTACGGACCTGTCTAGACCTCTTGTGTACCGCTGCCATGAGCTGGTGAAGTGGGACACGAACCTATCCATTCTGGCCATAGAAGGAGCACGAGGTGGCCCCGGAGACCGCTGGTAACGACACCCAGGCGCTGTCCAACCTGCTGCAGGAGAATCGCCGGTTCGCACCGCCGGCTGACCTGGCGGCGGCCGCGAACGTGACCGAAGCCGCATATGGCGAGGCCGCCGCCGACCGCCTGGCCTTCTGGGAGCGCGCGGCCGAGCGGCTGACCTGGGCCAAGAGGTGGGACAAGACCCTCGAGTGGAACGCGCCGTTCGCCAAGTGGTTCGTGGGCGGCGAGCTCAACGTCGCCTACAACTGCGTCGACCGCCATGTCGAGGAGGGGCGCGGCGACAAGGTCGCCTACTACTGGGAGGGCGAGCCGGAGGGCGACTCCCGCACCCTCACCTACAACGACCTGAAGTCCGAGGTCGGCAAGGCCGCCAACGCCCTGCTGGAGCTCGGCGTCCGCAAGGGCGACCGGGTGGCCATCTACATGCCGATGATCCCCGAGCTGCCGATCGCGATGCTGGCCTGCGCCCGCATCGGGGCGATCCACTCCGTGGTGTTCGGCGGGTTCTCGGCCAGCGCGCTGACCAGCCGGATCCACGACGCCGACGCGAAGGTGGTCATCACCGCCGACGGCGGCTACCGCCGGGGCAAGCCCTCCGCGCTCAAGCCGACGGTCGACGAGGCCGTCGCCGAGTGCCCGCAGGTCGAGCACGTCCTCGTCGTACGGCGTACCGGCCAGGAGGTCGCCACCGGCGACAAGGACGTCTGGTGGCACGACCTGGTGGAGCGCCAGAGCGACCAGCACACCGCCGAGCCCCACGACGCCGAGGACCCGCTGTACATCCTCTACACCAGCGGCACCACCGGCAAGCCCAAGGGCATCCTGCACACCACCGGCGGCTACCTGACGCAGACGGCCTGGACCCACCACGCGGTCTTCGACCTCAAGCCCGACACCGACATTTACTGGTGCACGGCCGACATCGGCTGGGTGACGGGTCACTCCTACATCGTGTACGGCCCCCTCGCCAACGGCGCCACCAGCGTCATCTACGAGGGCACCCCGGACACCCCGCACCGCGGCCGGTTCTGGGAGATCGTGCAGAAGTACAAGATCACGATCCTCTACACCGCCCCCACGGCGATCCGGACGTTCATGAAGTGGGGCGACGACATCCCCGCCAAGTACGACATGTCCAGCCTGCGCATCCTGGGCTCCGTCGGCGAGCCGATCAACCCCGAGGCGTACGTCTGGTACCGCGAGCACATCGGCGGCGAGCGCTGCCCCGTCGTCGACACCTGGTGGCAGACCGAGACCGGCGCCATCATGATCAGCCCGCTGCCCGGCGTGACCGCGGCCAAGCCGGGCGCCGCCATGCGCCCGCTGCCGGGCATCGTCGCCGACGTGGTGGACGACCAGGGCAACAGCGTCCCGAACGGCGGGGGCGGCTTCCTGGCCGTACGCGAGCCGTGGCCCTCCATGCTGCGCACCATCTGGGGTGACGACCAGCGCTACATCGACACCTACTGGAGCCGCTTCGAGGGCATGTACTTCCCCGGCGACGGCGCCAAGAAGGACGACGACGGCGACCTGTGGCTGCTCGGCCGCGTCGACGACGTCATGCTGGTCTCCGGCCACAACATCTCCACCACCGAGGTGGAGAGCGCCCTGGTCAGCCATCCGAAGGTGGCCGAGGCGGCCGTGGTGGGCGCGACCGACCCGGTGACGGGCCAGGCCATCGTGTCGTTCGTGATCCTGCGCGGCACGGCGGAGGAGGGCGCGGACATCGCCACCGAGCTGCGCAACCACGTGGCCAAGACGCTCGGCCCGATCGCCAAGCCGCGGCAGATCCTCGTGGTGCCCGAGCTGCCCAAGACCCGCTCCGGCAAGATCATGCGTCGTCTCCTGCGCGACGTGGCGGAGAACCGCAGCATCGGCGACGTCACCACGCTGGCCGACAGCACGGTGATGAACCTGATCTCGGAGAAGCTGCCGAGCGCCAAGTCGGAGGACTGACAGCACGAGACTCACCACAAGGCCGCATGTCCCCGCCGATCGGGGGCATGCGGCCTTGTGCCGACAGGGGGTGTCCCTGCCGAACCGGGGCCCGGCTCGGCCCACGGCTCAGGTCGCGGCGCGGGTCCGGTCCGGGACCCGGGTCGGGAGGTGGTCCGGGCCCGGACTCGGGTCGCGACGCGGCTCTGTCCAGGACTCGGGTCGGGACGTGGTCCGGTCCAGGGCTCGGGTCGCGGCGCGGGGGGTGAAAGCAGGCGGGGTGAAAGCAGGCGGGGTGAAGCTCGGCGCTATCTTGTCCGATCGGGTAGATCTGGGAGTGACGGCGGAACTCGTGCCCGGTAAGTTCCTCGGCGTGTTCGGCGCCGCCTGGCTGTCAGCACCGCCCGGCCTGGCGAGACTGTCGGAGGGGCGCCACCGGCGGGAGATGGCGGCGGCCGCTTCCGGCCGGAGTCGGGTCCCGAGGCCGATCCCGGCGGCGGTGCTGATCGACCGGCGCCGCTCGACAGGCCCTGCTCGACAGAGCGCTGCCCGGCGGGTGCCGCCCGACAGGCGTCGCTCGACGGGTGCCGCTCGACTGGTGCTGCTCGACGCACGGGTACGCAACCGCCGCATTGCGCTGGATGATGTTTGACACGGCCACCAGGCCTCGATAGGAGACGTTCATGCCGCAGACTCCCGAGGAAGAATCCCTGGGCTCGCTGGTCGCCCAGGCGAGCAGTCACATCTCGTCCCTGATCCGCTCGGAGATCGAGCTGGCCAAGGCCGAGTTCAGGTTCGACGCCAAGCGGGTCGGGATGGCGGCCGGACTGTTCGCCGCCGCCGCCTTCATGGCGCACCTGTGCCTGATCCTCGCCTCGTTCGCGATCGCGTACGCGCTGGCCCAGGTGATGCCCAACTGGCTGGCCTTCCTCATCGTGACCGTGGTCTACCTGCTGGCCGCGGGTCTGCTGGTGTTCATCGGGGTCCGCCGGCTCAAGGGCCTGGCGGGGATGAAGCGCACCGCCCGGTCGATCAAGGGGCTCAAGGAGATCGCCACGCCTGACGAGCAGGCACTGCCCGCGCTCCACCCGGACCGCGAGCCGGTGACGCGTGATGGCGCCTGACGAGTCGTTCGTACAGATCCAGGGGCCCTGGACACACCGCGCGGTGCACGCGGGCGGCACCCGCTTCCACGTCGTCGAGGCCGGGGACGGCCCGCTGGTCCTGCTGCTGCACGGGTTCCCGCAGTTCTGGTGGACCTGGCGGCACCAGCTCGTCTCGCTGGCGGAGGCCGGCTACCGGGCGGTGGCGGCCGACCTGCGCGGCTACGGCGGCAGTGACAAGCCGCCGCGCGGCTACGACCTGCCCACGCTGGCGGGGGACGCGACGGGGCTGATCAGGGCGCTGGGCGAGACCGGCGCGATCGTGGTGGGGCACGACTGGGGCGGGCTGCTGGCCTGGACCATGGCCGTGCTCGACCCCAAGTGCGTGCGCCGGCTGGTCGCCGTGTCCGCCCCCCACCCGCTGCGGCTGCGCGGCGCGCTGTGGACCGAGCCGTTCGGGCAGCTCAGGGCGGGCCGCCGGGCGATCGGGTTCCAGCTTCCGCTGCTGCCCGAGCGCCGGCTCACCCGCCACGACGCGGCGCTGGTGGGCAGGCTGCTGGAGGAGTGGTCGCGGCCGGGCTGGCCGGAGCCCGCCGAGTCGCGCACGTACCGTGAGGCGTTCAGGATCCCGGCCGTGGCACACTCGGCGCTGGAGTACTACCGCTGGTTCGGCCGCTCCCAGCTGCGCCCCGACGGCCGCCGGTACGCCCGGGCCATGCGCACCGAGGTCGAGGCACCCACCCTGCACCTGCACGGGGCGCTCGACCCGGTCGTCCTGCCGCGTACGGCCCAGGGTTCGAGCCGCCACGTGGCGGCGCCTTACAGGTGGCGGCTGCTCGAAGGGGCCGGCCACTTCCCCCATGAGGAGATTCCCGACGTGTTCGACACCGAGCTGATCGGCTGGCTGACCGATCCGGAGCCCGACCGATGAGAGACCGCGATCCCGAGGGCAGGCCGCGCAACGCCCGGCCGCGTGACGCGTACGGCAGGCCGCTCCCCTACGGCTCCCCCGGCATGCCGAGGGTGCCCGACGACTACGCCCCCACCACCGAGCAGGCGCTGGCCGATGGCCGCCGCTTCCTCGACGAGGGCCTGCCGTTCAACGCGCACGAGGTGTTCGAGGGGCGCTGGAAGTGCGCCCCTGAGGACGAGCGGGAGTTGTGGCAGGGCCTGGCGCAGATCTGCGTCGGGCTGACGCATCTGCAGCGCGGCAACGGGCGCGGCGCGGTGACGCTGTTCAGCCGGGGGGCGGCCAAGGCGCAGTCGTACGGCGGCGCGTACGACGCGGTCGGCAAGGCCGCCTCGGCCCTGACCCAGCACAGCGACCCCGGCGAGGCCATCGCCCTGATCCTCGACAAGCTCCCGCACTAGCCCCCGGTGACGCTCAGGAGGTGAGGGCCGTGCGGCCGGCGATCAGCGCGAGCGTGGCCGCCTCGGCCCGCTTGACCGCCGTCTCCACCGCCTCCTCGCCCGTGCCGAACGTGCCCAGGTGCAGCAGCCCCGCATACCCGTGCGCGGCGGCCACCACGGCCAGCCCGAGCGCCTCGGCCGCCGCCTGATCGCCGTCCGCGAGGGCCGTCGCGGCACCCTGGAAAGCCTCCTTCACGGGCCGCATGGCCCGGTCGAGCTCCGGCTCTCCGACCGGCGTGAGCGTGCCGAACATCGCCTCGAACAGGGCGCGGTGGCCGGCCGCGAAGCGGACGTAACCCCTGGCCACCGCCGCCAGCCGCGCCTGCGGCGCGTCGCCGCCGCGCTCGGCCGTCACGGCGGCGACGAGCAGCTCGCCCGCGCGCGCGGCCACGGCCAGCAGCAGCTCGTCGCGGTCGGCGAAGTGCCGGTAGGGGGCGCTGACCGCGACGCCGAGCCGCCTGCTCGCCTCCGCCAGCGAGAACCCCTGGACGCCCTGCTCGGCGATCAGCTCCATCGCGGTGTCGATGAGCGCCGCGCGCAGGTCGCCGTGGTGGTAACGGTCTCGCTTGGTCGTCCTTGGCACCGCCACAGACTAGCGTGGCGCCAGGTGACGGCTCAGGCCGCCGACAGCGCGTCGAGCCGGTCCAGCTCGGCCTCGGTGAGCCGGAACTCCATGGTCGCCGCGGCCTCGGCCGCCTGCCGGGGCTTGGACGCGCCGGGGATGGCCACCACCGTGTCGCCGTACCGGTTGATGACCCAGTTGACGGCCACCTGCGGGATCGACACGCCGTACGCGCCGCCGATCCGCCGCATCTCCTCGATCAACGGCCGGGTCCGCGCCAGCCCTCGCGCGCTCAGCTCCCGCCGCCCGAAGAACCTGCGCATCACCGGCGCCGACCGCACCAGCGCGGGATCGTCGTGGAAGCGCCCGGTGAGCAGCCCGCCCTCCAGCGGCGAGTACGCGATCAGCGTCACGCCCAGCCGGCGCGCGGTGTCGAGGACGCCGTCGCGCTCGACGTTCCGGTGCAACAGGCTGATGCGCACCTGGTTGGAGGCCAGCGTGACGCCCTCGGCCGCGAGCACCCGGTGGGCGAGCGCGAGCTGCCGGGCGGAGAAGTTGCTCACCCCGACCGAGCGGATCCGGCCGGCCCTGAACAGCGCCGCCATGGCCCGGAGCTGGGCCGTGAGGCTCGACAGGGAGCCGGTGGGCATGTGGATCTGGTGCAGGTCCACGGGGAACCCGCCGAGGTGGCGCAGGCGGTCGCCGATGGTGCGGGTGATGCTGGCGGCGGTGCGGCCCAGCGGCGCCCACTTGGTGGCCACCACGACCTCGCCGGGCCGCACCCCGGCCGCCTTCAGCGCCTCGGCCAGCGTCTCCTCCGAGTCGCCCGCGCCGTACATCTCGGCGGTGTCGAACCAGTTGACCCCGCCGTCGAGCGCGGCCCGCACCACCGGGGCGGCGGCCCGGCGGTCGATGGGGCGGATGATCCAGCGGGTGACGTTCGCGGTGCCGGCGAACTGCATGCAGCCCAGGCCGATGGGGGTGAGCTCGATGTCGGTTCTGCCGAGTCTGCGGGTCTTCATGGCGGGTCACCTCTCCATGTGATTGTCTTTCACATTGTGAGAAGCTATCACATAAGGGCGTGCGAAAGGGGAGACCCCTTCGGTCAGCGGATCAGTCGCACTCCCCGGTGCCGGCCGGCATGTTGTCGTGGCGGCCCGCCGAGGCGTCGGGGGCGACCTCGTCGGCCGTCAGCACGTAGCCGGTCTGCTCCTCGTTGATCGCGGCGGCGAAGATCACGCCGTAGACCCGGCCGTCCACCGTGAGCAGCGGGCCGCCGGAGTTGCCCGGCAGCACCTGACCGCGGATGGCGTAGACGTCGCGCCTGACCGTGTTCGCGCGGTAGATGTCGGGGCCCTCGGCCTCCAGCCGGCCGCCGATCCTGGCCGGCTCGGCGGTGAACCCCCTGCCCTTCGGGAACCCGGCGATGATCGCGTTGTCGCCGCGGCCGCCCTCGGTGTCGAACGAGAGCTGCGGCAGGTCGAGCCCGGGCACGTGGAGGATCGCGATGTCGCGGCGCGGGTTGTAGCGCACCACCGTGGCCCGGTGTCGCACGTCGTCGGCGTCGATGACCTGGAGGTCGCGCGTGACGCCCGCGACCACGTGGGCGTTGGTCATGATGCGGCCCGGCGCGTAGACGAAGCCGGTGCCCTCGATGTGCTTGTTGCAGCTCTGCGCGTCGCCCTGCACCTTGACGATCGCCCGGCGGGCCCGGCTCAGCTTGGCCCCCTGCAGCACGCTCTGGTCGGGCGGCTGCACGTCGATGAGCGCGCCCGCGCCGATCGCGTCGAAGACGGGCGGGAACTCCGAGCGGTCGATGAACTTCTTGAACGGCTGCTGCCAGTTGCGCGCGGCCTGCGGGATGGCGTCGTCGACCGTGGTCAGCAGCGCGGAGTTCTTGACCTGGTCGACCAGCGGGGTGAAGGCCGTGGAGACGATCAGCGAGCCGATCAGCCAGGCGATCACCAGCACCGACAGCGCGCTGGCGAAGGTGCCGCCGATCGCGTCGGCCAGCTTGGCGGGCTCCCAGGTGACGTGGCTGCGCACGACCGCGCCCAGCGTCGAGGAGGCGAACTGCCCGATCGTGGCCGACAGGAACACCACCACGATGGCCAGCAGCGCCTGCGGCGTGTCGCCGTCGACGATGGCCTTGGACAGGGGCGGCGCGATGAAGACGCCCAGCACGGCGCCGCCGACGAACCCCACGAAGCTCATCGCCCCGATGATGAAGCCCTGCCGGTAACCCGAGATGCCGAAGGCGATCACGAGGCCGATCAAGATGAGGTCAAGCAGATCACCGCGCACGCTTCAAAGGTAACCAGCGATACGGTCAAGCGTGCACGTCTTCAGCCAGGACGACGTCACCCACCTGGCTATCTTGAGCGGTATGCCGCCGGACGAGGGAACAGTGCGCGATCTCATCCAGGCAGCCCTACGCGACGACGATCCCGACGGTCCGCTGCGCTGGCACGTGATCTCGCTGCTGCGCCAGCGGGCCGACCTGGAGTCGTTCATCGAGGCGCGGCGGTTGTGCGCCGCGGACACGGTCGCGGAGCGGCTGCTCGGCGTGGACATCATGGGGATGCTGCGGCCGTTCGTGGATCGTACGCTGCCGGTGCTGCGCTTCCTGGCCGCCAGCGAGGACGACGCCATGGTGTTGTACTCGGTGCTGATCGCCTTCGGCCACCTGGCCGACCCGCGGTCGCTCCCGTCCGTGATCGACCTGGCCGGTCACGCCGACCCGAGGGTGAGGTACGGGGCCGCGTACGCGCTGCAGCACGTCCTGGGCGACCCGCCGGACCGGGCGGGCCTGGCGACGCTGCGGACGCTCGCGACCGACAGCGACGCCGACGTGGCCGGCTGGGCCTCACTCGGGGTCGCCCTGAGATCGGCCCGCTGACCGGGCACGGCCGGCCGGGGCCGCCCTGAGATCGGCCCGCTGACCCGGCAGGGCCGGCCGGGGCCGCCCCGAGATCGGCCCGCTGACCCCCGCCGGGGCCCGTCTAACCGCGGGAGGCGAGATAGACCGACTCGGGCGGCAGGTCCATCACCCGCGTGGTGTCCCACGGCCGGTCGAGCCCGCCCTCGCGCAGCACGGTGTCCAGCACCATCGCGGTGAACCCCCACACCAGCATCCCGCGCACCAGGAACGCCGGCCCCGCCGTCGTGCCCCTGGGGTGCCGCAGCATGACGCGGTTGCCCGGGTCGACCAGCTCGGCGATCGGCACCCGCTCGACCGAGTCGACCTCGTCGGGCGAGGCCGCGTGCACCGCCGACGGCTCGCGCCACCAGGCGATCACGGGCGTGACGCGGTTGTCGCTGTAGGGCAGGTAGAGCTCGGGCATCGTGCAGATCACGTGCACCCCGGCCGGGTCGGCCCCGGTCTCCTCCTCGGCCTCGCGCAGCGCCGCCGCCACCGGCCCGTCGTCCTCCGGGTCGACGCCGCCGCCGGGGAAGGCCGGCTGGCCCGCGTGCCTGCGACCGCGGGTGCTGCGCTGGATGAGCAGGACGTCGGGGCCGTAGGGGCCCTCGCCGAACAGCATCAGCACCGCCGCGGCCCGCCCCCGCCCGGCGGGCGGCCGGAGGTAGGAGGGCACGCTGATGCGCCGCGCCTGCGCCGCCAATGTCTCCAGCCAGTCGGGCACTTGGGTCACGCATCCTCCAACACGCCGTGGTGCGAATGACTTCCCCGATCGGCCATCAGGACAGGCCATCAGGAGAAGGGACCGGGTCGGACGAGCTTGGCGGCCTGCTCGGGGGAGGTGGGGCCGGTGCCGTACGCGGGGCAGAGCGCGGCCAGCGGGCACACGCCGCACGCGGGCCTGCGGGCGTGGCAGATGCGGCGGCCGTGCCAGATGACCCGGTGCGAGAAGATCGTCCATTCGCGCCGGGGCAGCAGCTCCGCCACGACGTGCTCGATCTTGACGGGGTCGGTCTCCTCGGTCCAGCCGAAGCGGCGCACGAGCCGCTGGAAGTGCGTGTCCACGGTCAGCCCCGGCACGCCGAAGGCGTTGCCCAGCACCACGTTGGCCGTCTTGCGGCCCACGCCGGGCAGCGTGACCAGGTCTTTCAGCTTGGCGGGCACCTCGCCGCCGAAGCGCTCGCAGACCGCCTGGGCCATGCCGATGATGCTGTTGGTCTTCGCGCGGAAGAAGCCGGTCGAGCGGATGATCTCCTCCATCTCCGACCGGTCGGCGGCGGCGTAGTCCTCCACCGCCGGGTATTTCGCGAAGAGGGTGGGGGTCACCATGTTGACCCGCTTGTCCGTGCACTGGGCCGAGAGGATGGTCGCGACCAGCAGCTCCAGCGGGTTGCGGAAGTCGAGCTCGCAGTGGGCGTCCGGGTAGGTCTCCGCGAGGATGCGGTTCATCTTACGGGCTCGCCGAACCAGTGCGAGCTGGGTCTCCGGCTTGCGCCCCGCCGCGTTCGTCGCCATGCGGAAAGAGTAGAAGCTCCGCCGAACGGTTGAACCCATGACGGGTGGACCCGCGTACAACCTGGCGGTGGAAAGGGGGCCGGCGGATGGGTGAACAGGGAGCGACGCTGGCGGAGTTCGTCAGGCAGTCGGGGCCGCTGCGCGGCCAGGCGCTGCACCGGCTCGCGGTGAGCTGCGTGGCGGCCATGGCCAAGCTGCACGCGCGCGGCACGGCGGGCGTGCGGCCGGGCAAGGAGAGCGTGGCGCTCGGCTCGCGGGGCCAGGTGCTGATCGGCTGGGAGGTGGCGCCGGCCACGGGCGACACGCCGGGCGCGGAGGACGTGCGGGCCTGGGCGGACCTGGTGGTGTTCGCCGCGACCGGCGACGAGGACGGCGACGTCCGTGCGCTGCCGCCCGCGCTGCGCATCGCCATCCACCAGTGCCGGCTGCCCGACCCGGCGGCCCGCCCGCAGGCGGCGGAGGTGCTCGGGGTGCTGCTCAGCCGGTCCATGGCGGCGGCGGTGGCCTCGGTGGACGACCTGCTGGCGCGGCAGGCGGGATGAGCGCAGGTACCGGTCACGACTCGGAAACGGTCGTCCGGTACCTTTCCCTCTGAACTCCCCCTGGACTCGACGCACCGGGCAAGGCCAGAACACTCCGGCATTCCCATAACCTGTGTGTGCCGCCCGGAGTGGGGTGAGTCACAATGGCAGCAGAGGAGGCAGAGTGAACACCGAAGATGTGCTGGGCAAGGCCCCCCTGTTCGCCGCGCTCGACCGCGAGAGCGCCGCGGCGTTGCGGACGAGCATCACGGAGGTCCAGCTGTCCAAGGGGCAGACGCTCTTCCACGAGAACGAGACGGGCGACCGGCTCTACGTCGTGCTGGAAGGCAAGATCAAGCTTTCCCGCACCTCCCCCGACGGGCGGGAAAACCTGCTCAGCGTGCTGGGGCCGAGCGAGATGTTCGGCGAGCTGTCGCTGTTCGACCCGAGGCCGCGCACGGCCACGGCGACGGCGCTGACCGAGGTGCGCCTGGCCGGGCTGGGCCACGACGACCTGCGGCCCTGGCTGACCGGCCGGCCCGAGGTCGCCCTGCACCTGCTGCGCGCGCTCGCGCAGCGCCTGCGTCGCACCAACGACGTGCTGGCCGACCTGGTCTTCACCGACGTGCCCGGGCGGGTGGCCAAGCAGCTGCTCGACCTGGCCGAGCGGTTCGGCACCAAGACCGACGACGGCCTGCGCGTGCACCACGACCTGACGCAGGAGGAGCTGGCGCAGCTCGTCGGCGCCTCGCGCGAGACGGTCAACAAGGCGCTGGCCGACTTCGCGCAGCGCGGCTGGTTGCGGATCGAGGCCAAGGCCGTGGTCATCCTCGACATGGACCGGCTCTACAACCGCTCCCGTTAGCCTGCTCCGCGGCCTGCTCCGCGCCGGTGGTCACTTGGCGTCGAGATAGTCGAGCTGGGCCAGCACCGACATCTCGGCGGCGGGCCAGAGCGACCGGTCGACGTCGGCGTACACGATCTTGACGATCTCCCGGGGCGTGCGGGCGCCCTGCGCGCGTGCCGCCCTGATCTGGTCGAGCCGCTCGCGCCGGTGGGCGATGTAGCCGTCGAGCGCGGCGATCGGGTCGGGCAGCACCGGGCCGTGCCCCGGCAGCAGCGCCCGCGCCGCCAGGCTCTCCGCGACCGCCCTGAGCCGGTCGAGACTGCGCAGATAGTCGGCCAGGCCGCCGTCGCGGGCGATGATCGTGGTGCCCCTGCCGAGCACGGTGTCGCCGGTCAGCATCGCGCCGTCGGCGGGCAGCCAGAAGCACAACGAGTCGAACGAGTGGCCGGGCGTGCCGTAGACGTGCAGCTCCAGCCCCGCCACGGTCACCACGTCGCCGTCGGCGAGCCCCTCGTCGCCCAGCCGGTGGCGCGGGTCCAGGGCCCGCACGGGCGCGTCCACCATCCGGGCGAAGCTCCGCGCGCCGCCGCTGTGGTCGAAGTGGCCGTGGGTGAGCAGGATCTGGGTGACGCGGCGCTCCCCGAGGTGCTCGCGCACGCGGCGCAGGTGCGCCGCGTCGTCGGGGCCCGGGTCGACGACCAGCACCTCCTCGCCCGTCCCGATCACCCAGGTGTTGGTGCCGTCGAGGGTCATCGCGGAGGGGTTGGGGGCGAGCAGGTTCTCGGCGTGCTCGGTACGCGACCCGTCCGGCGTGCCGATGGGGATGTGCAGGCCGCTCATCTGGTCACCAGCCGCATCTCGCCCCCGATCTCCACGGCCCTGGGCATGATGGGCGTGATCTCCCGCTGCTCGGCCAGCACGCCCGCCACGCTGTCGTGGGCGGCCAGCTCGCTCAGCGTCGCGTACGTCGGCGGCATCAGGAAGATCTCCCCCTTGTGCGCGAGCTCCAGCGCCTCGGCCGGCCGCTGCCAGACGACCCGGTCGGCCTCGCCGCCCACGTCGCGCGTGCGCTGGCCCTCGGGCAGCACGGCGGCGAAGAACCGGGTGTCGAAGCGCTTGTGCTCCATCTCCGGCGTGATCCAGTGGGACCACGGCTTGAGCAGGTCGGAGCGGAGCACCAGCCCGCGCCTGGCCAGGAAGTCGGCGAAGGCGAGGCTGTGGTCGATCAGCGCGAGCCGGTCGGCCTCCCAGTCGTCGCCGGTCGTGTCGGCCACCACCGAGTCGGGCCCGGGGCCGGCCAGGAGCACGCCCGACTCCTCGAAGGTCTCGCGCACGGCCGCGCACACCAGCCCGCGCGCCACCCCTTCCCCGGCGTGGAAGATCTCGCCCCACTCGGCCGGCGACGGCCCGGCCCAGGCGACGGCCTGGTCGGTGTCGCGGACGTCCACGGAGCCGCCGGGGAAGACGTACGCGCCCGCGGCGAAGGCCATGGTCGCCTTGCGCCGCAGCAGGTAGACCTCCGGCCCCGGGCGCAGGAGCACCACCGTGGCGGCCTCCCGCGCCGGCACCGGCTGGACCCGCCCGGCCATGACGTCTCGTGCCCGGGCGGCGAGTTCGGCTGGAAGCGGCAATCCGGTCACATGACCTCCTTCTAGAACATCACTCGGTCATGGTGACATATGCCCGCTCAGCCGACTTCGGCGATCACTTCCACTTCGACCGGCGCGTCGAGCGGCAGGGAGGCGACCCCCACGGCGCTGCGCGCGTGCTTGCCGGCCTCGCCCAGCACCTGGACGAACAGCTCGCTGGCGCCGTTGCCCACCTTGGGCTGGTCGGTGAAGGACGGGTCGCTGGCCACGAACACGACCACCTTGACGATGCGCACGATCCTGCCCAGGTCGCCGATCTCCGACTTGAGCGCGGCCAGCGCGTTGAGCCCGCAGACGCGGGCCAGCTCCATGCCCTCGTCAAGGGTCACCTCGGCGCCCAGCTTGCCGGCCTTGACCAGCTTGCCGTCGACCAGCGGCACCTGGCCGGAGGTGTAGACGAGGTTGCCCGTGCGCACGGCCGGCACGTAGGCCGCCACCGGCGCCGGCACCTGCGGCAGCGTCAGGCCCAGCTCTTCGATCCGCTGCTCGGGGGTCACGGCTTCTCCCTCTTGAAGTAGGCGACGAGCTGCTCGGGCGTGGCGCCCTGGACGATCTGGACCAGCTCCCAGCCGTCGGCCCCGAAGTTGTCGAGGATCATCTTCGTGTTGTGGATCAGCACGGGTGCCGTGAGGTACTCCCATTTCTTCATGGGGATCAGCGTAGGCGTTGCGGGGCGCGGCCCGGGGTGCGCCCGCTCGACACGGCGCATCACAGTGTGAGCAATCTCAAATCCTGGCCGCAGGCTGACGACAAGTGACCGTTCGGTAGCCTCGAATGGTGGACTCTCCGGACACGGATTGGACCGACGTGCGGCTGCACGTCGTCACCGGCAAGGGCGGCACCGGCAAGACGACCGTCGCCGCCGCTCTCGCTCTCGCCCTTGCCTCGGGCGGCCGCAAGGTGCTGCTGGTTGAGGTGGAGGGCAGGCAGGGCATCGCGCAGATCTTCGACCTGCCGCCGCTGCCCTACGAGGAGCGCAGGATCGCGGTCGCGCCGTCGGGCGGCGACGTGTACGCGCTGGCCATCGACCCCGAGGACGCCATGCTCGAGTACATGGAGATGTTCTACGGGATGCGCAGGGCCGGCCGGGCGCTGACCAAGATGGGCATCGTCGACTTCGCCACCACCGTCGCCCCGGGCTTCCGCGACGTGCTCGTCACGGGCAAGACCACCGAGGCCGTGCGCCGGCGGAGCAGGAACGGCCGCCGGGTCTACGACGCGGTCGTGCTCGACGCCCCGCCCACGGGCCGCATCACCCGCTTCCTCAACGTCACCCAGGAGGTCGCGGGGCTGGCCAGGGTCGGGCCCATCAAGAACCACTCCGAGCTGGTCAGCGGCGTGGTGAAGTCCCCCGAGACCGCGGTGCACTTCGTCACGCTGCTGGAGGAGATGCCCGTGCAGGAGACGCTCGACGGCATCGCCGAATTGCGCTCGGCCGGGCTTCCCGCCGGCGGCATTTTCCTCAACATGGTGCGCCAGTCCCTGCTGCCGGAGGCCGCTCTTGACATGGCTGTCAAGGGCCGCTTCGACTCCGAGGAGCTCGCGCGCGGGCTGGAGGCGGCGGGCGTCGCCGACGGCTCGCAGGCGCCCGCGCTGGCCAAGGCGCTGGCCGAGGAGGTCGTCGAGCACGCCCACCGCACGGAGCTGGAGCGCGCCGAGCGCGAGTCGCTGGCCGGGGCCGGGCTGAGGAGATACGAGCTGCCGCTGCTGGCCGACGGGGTGGACCTGGCCGGCCTGTACGAGCTGGCAGAGAGCATGCGCACCCAGGGAGCAGCGTGAAGACGCCCGCCAGACTCGACATCGACGCCATCCTCGACGACCGCGGCACCAGGATCATCGTCTGCTGCGGCGCCGGCGGGGTCGGCAAGACCACGACCGCGGCGGCGCTGGGCCTGCGGGCCGCCGAGCGCGGCAGGTGCGTGGTCGTGCTCACCGTCGACCCGGCCAGGCGGCTGGCCCAGTCGATGGGGCTGACCGAGCTGGACAACACGCCGCGGCTGGTCAGCTCGCCGGAGGGCGAGGGCCGGCTCTACGCCATGATGCTCGACATGAAGCGCACGTTCGACGAGATCATCGAGGCGCACGCCGACCCCGAGCGGGCCCGGCAGATCCTGTCGAACCCCTTCTACCAGTCCCTGTCGTCCAGCTTCTCGGGCACGCAGGAGTACATGGCCATGGAGAAGCTGGGCCAGCTCCGCCGCTCCGACGAGTGGGACCTGATCATCGTCGACACGCCGCCCTCGCGCTCGGCGCTGGACTTCCTCGACGCGCCCGAGCGGCTCGGGCGCTTCCTCGACGGCCGCTTCATCAAGCTGCTGACGGCGCCCGCCAAGGCCGGCGGGCGCAGCGCGTTCCGGCTGCTCAACGCCGGGTTCGGGTTGATGGCCGGGGCGATGACCAAGCTGCTGGGCGCCCAGGTGATCAAGGATCTGCAGACGTTCGTGTCCGCGCTCGACGCCGTGTTCGGCGGGTTCAGGCAGCGGGCCGAGATGACGTACAAGCTGCTCCAGGCCCCCGGCACGGCCTTCCTGGTCGTGGCCGCGCCCGAGCGCGACGCGATGCGCGAGGCGTCCTACTTCGTGGAGCGCCTGGCCGAGGAGCGCATGCCCCTGGCCGGCCTGGTGGTCAACCGGGTGCACGTCTCGCCCGCTCCGGGGCTCTCAGCCGCCCGCAGCGCCGCCGCCGCGGAGGACTTGGAGTCGCGGGGCGAGCACGAGCTCACCGCGGCCGTGCTGCGGCTGCACGCCGGGCGAATGCAGCTCGCCGCCCGCGAAAGCCGCGAGCAGGAGCATTTCATCTCGGCCCACCCCACGGTGCCCGTGGTGCAGGTTCGCGCCATGTCCGAGGACGTTCACGATCTCACCGGGTTGCGGCAGATCGGAAACCTGCTGGCCACCGCATAGAAGTACGGCCGGCGGGCGGCGCCGGCCGTACGCGGTCGCCGGGCTGGGGTCAGCCCGCGATCAGCTCGTTGGTTCGTTCGTACTCTTCCTTCGCCGACTCGAGCAGCTCTCGCCACGAGTCCACGTCGGGCCGCCGTCGAAGCAGCGCGCGTCGTTCCCGTTCGGTCATACCGCCCCACACCCCGAACTCGATGCGGTTGTCCAGCGCATCGGCGAGGCACTCGGTGCGGACCGGGCAGCCCCGGCAGATGAGCTTCGCCCTGTTCTGCGCGGCGCCCTGCACGAACAGGGCATCCGGATCCGCACCCTTACAGGCGGCACGGGAGGTCCAATCCGTGATCCACATTTTTCGACCCCACTCCCCTTAGGTGGTCAGTCGTCATTTGGGGCCGACGGGCGCGGGCGCCGAGCCTCCGTATTCAGTTGCCGCAGAGGAGAACGTACGCAACTACCCGTTCGGGCCGACAGACCCCAGAGGACCAATTTCTCGCGGCGGTCTTGACCGGGAATGACTAGTCACCCCCGTCAGTCAAGGCGAAATGGTGTCGTGCTACCGATTCGGCCAGTCTTTCCGCGTACTCTTGGAACCGTGCAAGCCCAGCGCAAAGATCGATCCAACCCGGTCCTGAACATCCTGCGTCTCGTCATCGCGGGGTCGGCGGCCGGGGTGCTCGCGGCCGCCGTGGCACTGCCGGCGATCGGCGGCGCGGGCATCTCGACCAAGAGCGCCGTCGAAGGGCTCAACCTCAAGCCCGAAGAGCTCGACGAACCTCCTCTGTCAGAGCGCACCGAACTGTTCGACGCCGACGGCAAGAGGATCGCCCAGTTCTACTTCGAGAACCGGCAGTCCGTGACCCTCGACAAGGTCGCCCCGATCATGCAGACCGCGCTGATCGCGATCGAGGACTTCCGTTTCTACCAGCACGGGCCGATCGATGTGGAGGGAACGGCCAGAGCGCTGGTCAAGAATCTGACGAGCGGGGGCGTCACCCAGGGCGGCTCGTCGATCACGCAGCAGTACGTCAAGCAGGTCCTGGTCAACAAGGCCGAGACGCCGGAGGAGCAGGCGGCGGCCATCGCGCCGACGATCTCCCGCAAGCTGTCCGAGCTGCGCTACGCGATGGCGGTCGAGAAGAAGTACTCCAAGAACCAGATTCTTGAGAAATATCTCAACATCGCCTACTTCGGCGCGGGCGCGCACGGCATCCAGGCCGCGGCCCGGCGCTTCTTCGACAAGCCGGCCTCCGAGCTCAACCTCGTCGAGGCCGCCACCCTGGCCGGCGCCGTCCAGAACCCCGCCAGGACCGACCCCAACGTCGGTCCCGAGTCCCGCCAGCGGCTGCTGGAACGGCGCAACACCGTCCTGGACCGGATGCGGGAGCTCGGCAAGATCACGCACGAGCAGGCCGCCGAGGCCAAGGCGAAGAAGCTGGGCTACAAGGACGTCAAGGCGCCCGGCGGCTGCGAGGCCAGCAAATATCCGTACTTCTGCCTCTACGTCCAGTACGAGATCCTCAACAACGAGGACTTCGGCAAGAACCAGGAAGAGCGCAGGAAGCTGCTCCAGCGGGGCGGCCTGCGGATCAAGACCACGCTCGACCCCAAGATGCAGGCGGCCGCCGAGAAGGCGATCAAGAAGTACGTCAGCACCAAGGACAAGCCCGTGGCCTCGCAGGCCATCGTGGTCCCCGGCACCGGCGAGATCAAGGCCATGGCCGCCTCCCGGAAGTTCGGCCGCAGCAAGAAGAAGAACGAGATGAGCTACAACATCGTGGCCGACGCCGCCCACGGCGGCGGCCGCGGGTTCCAGCAGGGCTCCACGGCCAAGGTCTACACGCTGGCCGCGGCCCTGGAGGAGGGCATGAAGTACGGCGACGGCTTCCCCTCCCCCGACGGCTACACCGCCAGCGGCTACAGCTCGTTCAAGAACTGCAAGGGCCAGAACGTCGGCGACCCGTCGCACACCGTGCGCAACTCCAGCGAGGGCGGCGGCGGCTTCAAGACGCTGGAGACCGGCACCTGGGGCTCGGTCAACACCTTCTTCATCAAGCTGCAGGAGGAGGTCGGGCTCTGCGACACCGTGCAGATGGCCAAGAAGCTCGGCGTCAAGCGGGCCGACGGGCAGAAGCTGTCGGAGGTCGAGACCTTCACGCTCGGGGTCAACGAGGTCGACCCCGTCACGATCGCCAACTCCTACGCGGTCTTCGCCTCGCGCGGCAAATACTGCACGCCGCTGGCCATCACCGAGATCAAGGACCGGAACGGCACGGCCAAGCAGTACAAACCGAAGTGCTCCCAGGTCCTCGACGAGGAGGTCGCCGACGCGGTCAGCGGCATCCTGTCCGGGGTGTTCACCAAGGGCACGATGACGGAGGTCGGCGGCATCGGGCGCGACGCGGCCGGCAAGACGGGTACGACCGACAACTACATGTCGGCCTGGTTCGCCGGCTACACCCCCAACCTGTCCTCCGCCGTCAGCCTGGGCGACCCGCGCGGCACCTCCGCGCACAAGCTGATCGGCATCACGATCGGCGGGCGCTACTACCCGTACGTGTACGGGTCGTCGATCTCCGGGCGCATCTGGAAGGACTCCATGCTGCAGGCGCTCAAGGGGGTCGAGCCGGCCGAGTTCGCGCCGGTCGACCGCTCGCGCTTCGGCGGCTGCACCGAGAACTGCGCGCCCAAGCCCAAGAAGAAGAAGGACGAGGAAGGGCCCGGCGACCCGTTCGACATCTTCGACCCGGGACGCGGCGGGGACGGCCCGCCGGACTGGCGCGGCGACGGGCCCGGTGACGGGCCGGGCGGCGGCTGGCGCGACGGAGGCGGCCGCGGCCGCGGCGGCGCCGCCGGCCCCACCGCCCCGATCACCCCCGGCGACTGAGAACCCCTGCCGGCCGCGCAGAGGCGCCGCCGGCCTGAGAACCGCCGCCGGCCGCTGAGAACCGCCGCCGGCCGCTGAGAACCGCCGCCGGCGGCTGAGAGGCACCGCCGGCGGCTGAGAAGCGCTGAGGCCTTCTCCCACATACGGGAGGATGCCTCCATGCCCTTCCGGCCCCAGCAGACCGCAGGGAAGCACTCGGCCCCGCACAAGCCCATCCACGCCTTCTCCACGGAACCGCGGCCGGCACTCCCTCAGCAGACCGG
Source organism: Nonomuraea candida (assembly GCF_000725485.1). GTDB lineage: Bacteria > Actinomycetota > Actinomycetes > Streptosporangiales > Streptosporangiaceae > Nonomuraea > Nonomuraea candida. The sequence continues at coordinate 136,660 of NZ_JOAG01000032.1, forward strand.
CACTCCCCCGACGGGCCGGCACTCCCTCAGCAGACCGGCACTCCCTCGGCGGGCCGGCACTCCCTCGGCGGGCGGGCGCGAACCGGAACCGGCGGAACCAACCCGGACCGTTGGCGAGCGGGCGGACCCGACCCGCCGCATGACAACCCCAGGGACCTACTGGGCGGCCAGGCGGGACTTGACCGCGGCGGCGACCCGGCCGCCCTCGGCCCGGCCCGCCACCTTCGGGTTGACCGCCTTCATGACCTGCCCCATGGCCTGCGGCCCGGTCGCGCCGACCTCGGCGATGGCCGCGTCGACCAGCTCGCCCAGCTCCTCGTCGGAGAGCTGCGCCGGCAGGTACTCCTCCAGCACGGCCTGCTCGGCCAGCTCCGCCGCGGCCTGCTCGGCACGCCCCGCGTTGCCGAACGCCTCGGCCGCCTCGCGCCGCTTCTTGGCCTCCTTGGTCAGCACCTTGATGACCTCGGCGTCGCTCAGCTCCCTGGCCTCCTTGCCGGCGACCTCTTCGACGTTCACCGCCGCCAGGGCCATGCGGATGGTGCGGAGGCGTACCTCGTCCCGGCTCTTCAGCGAGGCCGTCAGATCGGCCTTCAGCTTGTCCTTCAGTGCGCTCATGCGCACCATCTTGCCGCCTGCGCGGAGCACCGGTCGCCCGGCGCCCGATGTCGGGCATCATGAAGAGGTGAGGAAAGCCGTCGCAGTACCCCTGTCCATCCTCGGTCTCGGCCTGGCCGGGCTGGGTTACGCCTCCGTGGTGGAGCGGAACTGGTTCCGGCTGCGCCGGTTCGACGTGCCCGTGCTGGAGCACGGCCGGCGTCCGGTGCGCGTCCTCCACCTGTCGGACCTGCACCTGACCCCGCGCCGTACGATGCTGATCAACTGGGTCCGCTCGCTGGGCGCCCTGGAGCCCGACCTCGTCGTCAACACCGGCGACTCGATCGCCCACCCGGAGGCCGTGCCCGCGCTCCTGCACGCCCTGGAGCCCCTGCTGTCCCGCCCCGGCCTGTTCGTGTACGGCTCCAACGACCTCTACGCCCCCAAGCCGAAGAACCCGGCCCGCTACCTGTGGCGCACGTCCAAGAACGACCACCGCCAGCACGTCCCCTCCCTGCCCTGGGAGGAGCTGGGGGCCGGCATGGCTGCCGAGGGCTGGCTCGACATGAACAACACCACGGCCCGCCTCAAGGTCTGCGACCTCGACGTGGCGGTGGCGGGCATCCACGACTCCCACATCTCCCGCGACCGCTACGACCTCGTGGCCGGCCCCGCGCCCGCGGACGCCGACCTGCGCCTGGGCGTCATGCACTCGCCGGAGCCCCGCAACCTGACCCGCTTCGCCGCCGACGGCTACCAGCTCCTGCTGGCCGGCCACACCCACGGGGGCCAGCTCTGCATCCCCTTCTACGGCGCCCTGGTCACCAACTGCGGCATCGACCGAGCCCGGGTCAAGGGCCTGCACCGCCACGACTCGGCCTGGCTCCACGTCTCCGCCGGCCTCGGCACCTCCCCCTACGCCCCGGCCCGCTTCGCCTGCTTCCCGGAGGCGACCCTGCTGACCCTGGTGCCCCGGAGATAAAGGCGGTCACAAGCACCTTGGAAGTCCGCTAGACTTTCTGAAGCACGCACACGACGGGCGTGCGCCGGGGTGTAGCGCAGCTTGGCAGCGCGCTTCGTTCGGGACGAAGAGGTCGTGGGTTCAAATCCCGCCACCCCGACACAGTTGCCGCAGGTAGAAGGCCGCTTCCAGAATCGGAAGCGGCCTCTCTTGTTTTCGGGGACTGACGGCGCACTGCGCCTCCGCCCTAGCCCTTTGATCTTGTGCAGTACACGCTTCCTTCCGTTCCGCGTGCTGATGAGCGGCCACCAGGGCGATCCACACCCGGCGGGCGTCGGGGTAGCGGCCCCGGGCGGTCTCCTCGTACCCGACGCCCTCGACGTGGCGCAGGACGAAAAACCTCCCGGCCTCGCAGCACCACTCGTACTCACCGCAGCACGAGGTCTCGGTCACCCGGACGCGGCGCGAGCTGGTGGGGACGTGCGGTTCCCATTCGTACATGAAACGCGCCTTTGATTACGTGACGAGGGCGGCGTATGCGAGCGCCGCCCAGCGCGATGACTGATCGGACGTACGGATCGCCGGCCTTACTCGGCGGCGGCGATGGCCTTCCCCCTGTGCAGCCGCAGCAAGGTCGTGCCGTAGATGTAGGAGGGGTCCGATGCGTAGCGGTCCAGCCGCACGAACTGCACCTCGCCGGAGGCGCCCGGCGCCAACTCCTGCAGCGCCTGCCGCAGGCGTGCGGAGGCCCGCTCCAGCTCGCCGGTGATGCCGCACGAGCCCCGGCCGTCGTCGTCAGAAGCCGTCCACGAGGAGAAACCCTCGGTGTCGAAGTGCACGACTACAACCAAGCCATGCGCGGTACCAAGGCTGTAGAGGACACTGAGAGGCCACCCCTGATGTCCGCCCCGTGTCCGCCACTGTGTCCGCCACTGTGTCCACCCGTTCCCGGAGGAGCACTGGATGACCGACATCCCAGAGGTGCCCGTCTGGGCCACCCGCCTGCTCGCCGCGCGCACCGCCCGCGACTGGTCCCAGTGCTGATCGCCGCCGTCAAAGGTCAGGCCGTGCATTGGTGCATCGGGGGACGAACAGCCCCCTACGCCGCGCATGCCTGGATCGAGACGGACACCGGCCCGGCCGGGGAACCAGCCAGCGACCGGCCGTACGTTCTGCTCCTGCGCATCTGACCCAAGGAGAACGGAGAACATGACCACGATGTTCAGCCCGCCCGTCCAGGCCGCTCTGGACTCCGTCGATGAGGCCGCCTACACCAGCAGGCCGGACGGCAGCCGGGTGCCGCAGACCTCTGCGCCCAAGATCATCGCGTCCATGCTCGACCTGCTCGACGTCACCCCTGGCCGGCGTGTGCTGGAGATCGGCACCGGCTCGGGGTACTCCACCGCGCTGCTGTCCGGGCTCGTCGGAGACGACGGGCATGTGACCAGTGTCGAGGTCGTCCCGGAGCTGACCGCCCGCGCAGCAGACCTCCTGAGCGCTCACGGCCGCCGCAACGTCGAGCTGATCTGCGGCGATGGCGTCAAGGGCGCACCCGGCTCGGGTCAGATCTTCGACCGCGTCATCGCCTGGGCCACGGTCGAGCGGATTCCCGACGCATGGCTCCGCCAGGTCGCGCCCGGCGCGGTCCTCGTCACCCCGGTCAACGTGACGGGTCTGGCCAAGACGTTCATGGTCGTCCGTGCCCGCTACGACGGCCGTGCCCTGCAACCGCAACAGCTCCTGGAAGCGGGGTTCGTCGAGGCGCATGACCAGGTCGTGGATCAGTGGCTGGTGCCGCCGTATGGCGCGGACGCGCTCATCCGTGACGAACAGGGTCGCCCGTGGTGGCTGTCGGCGCGCTGGCTCCGCGGCAGGGCCACCGCCGCCGGTGAGGCTCTCCTGGCCCGGCTGATCACCGAGCCTCGCGAGTCTCCCGGGCCGCTGACCGAGGTGGAGGATTCCGCCGCCTTCTACAACTACCTGCTCGCCACCCGCCCCGCCGAACTGGCCACGGCCGCACTGGGTGAACCCGTCTGGCGGATCGGCTGCGCCACCCCGGCCGGAGCCGCTCTGATCACGGCAGATGATGCCCAGCACACGGTTCACGCCGGGGATGAGGAGGCGCTGCGAGTGCTGACCGGGTGGGCCGAGACCTGGCGGGCCGATGGCAGTCCCGGCGTTGACCGGATGCGGCCCGTACTCCAACGTGGCGACGACGGCTGGCGGGTCCGCCTCGCTCTCTGATTTCAGCCCACGAGGGCGGCTCCCCCTGCGTCAAGACCCCTGGATGGCGCGTTCGTTCTCAACGTGAGCGTCCGCGCGCATCCGGGAGCCGGCCGATCCCGGTCACTGGCAGGTGAGTATCCGCGTCGCGTTTGAGGACTATCGGATAGAGGACAGCCTCGGCTAGCGATACATCGCCATCAGCACCACCACGAGGAGGACCACGAAGAGGATTCCACCAGCGGTGATGCTCCCCTTGACCCGCCGCTTGTGAGGGCGGACCGGTACTCTCTTGCCGCTGGCCGTGGTCCGGAAATGATGCCGCACTTCACGCTTGGCCATGGGAGCCCTCGCTCTCCTCTGGGAGAGCGTCACCATAAAACGTGCCCCCGGCACCGCCCATGGACGCCGGGGGCACAGTCTTGTCATCATGCCTGCTGGTAGGGCACGATGGCCGCCCGCTCGGTCACAAGCGCTCGTGAACGACGAGGGTGTCCGGGACGCCCGCCGTTCGGAACTCGGGCCAGGGTGACGGCCTTGTCGAGTTCTCCGTCGCAGCCTTGGTGTTTCTCAGGGAGTGGTCTCCCTGTATTCGCGGCGGGACGGGATGACGGCGCGTACGCCGCCGCGGGGGTTTTCGACGTCGCCCGTGCGGCGTGGGATCAGGTGCGTGTGGGCGTGGAAGATGGACTGGCCTGCGGAGGTGCCGCAGTTCATGCCGATGTTGAAGCCGTCGATGCTCTTGTCCTGCCGCATCAGTTCCTCGCGGAGGAGGTGTAGCGCGGCTCGCGTGTCCTCCGTCTCGGGGGCGGACATGTCGAAGAAGGTCTCCACGTGGCGGATGGGGATGACCAGGTGATGTCCCTCTGTGACGGCATAGGCGGAGGGAAAGTACGCGACGGTTCCGAGAGTGAGCACCTCACGTTCCTCGCCCTTCAGAACGTCACAGAACACGCAGTCCATGGGCATCCTCTTTCCGCGCCTATCGGGAGCGATGGTGGTGGCACATTATCTGCGTCGTCTGCGTTATCTGCGCTCGGAAGCGCCGGGCCGGCTCTTCACGGGCGGTCCGAGGGTGGATGGCGCAGGTTCTTCAGCACGCGGTCGATGATGTCCTGGCGGATTCGCTCCCTCAGAGCGTCCAGTTGCCGGTCCTGCCGGTGCTCTTGGTGCTCCCGGTGCTCCCGGTGTCGTGGGTGCCGGGGGCGGAGGGGTTTGTCGTCGCTGGTGGCCGTGGGCCGGGGTGCTCGGACGTGGCGCACGTGCTTCTTCTCGATGGTCGCGGGTCTTTTCGCCTTCCGTTTCGGGAGGGGGTGCGGGTTGGTGCGGGATGGTGGGTTTGTCGCTGGGCGGCGAGTCGGTGAGGCGGAGGTCGGTCGGGGGGTGAGGGGCGCTGCGGGGCGGGCGTGGGCGGCAGGTGGCAGTGCAGGGGCGGACGACTGTGCAGGGGAGACCGGCAGTCCAGAGGTGACCGGCTGTGCGGCGGTGGGCGGGTGTGTGGAGGGGGTGAGGCTTGGGCTCAAGGTCAGGCCCGTGCTGAAGCCGAGGGCCGTGCTGAAGGCGACGGTGGCGGTGAAGGCCAGGGCGAGGGTGAGCGGGCGGTGGGCTCGCCTGGGGTTGGACGGTGTGCTGCGGATGTACGCGGACGGTGGACGGTCACACATCTTGGCCCCCCGAGATCATGAACTCCTGTGAGTCGACGATCACTTATGGCGGATCATGCCCAGATCGTCGGGCCGATCCCGGCTTGGGCGGCATCTGTACGGTCAAGATGCGTCCCCCAGGCACCTGGCCTGCGGGGGGTCAGAGCTGCCGGGCAGGTGCGGGCGGTCAGGGGCCGATGTGGATGTAGGGGGCCCACAGGCCGGGGAGGGCGGCGTTGTCGTCGGCGCGGAGCCTGCGGACTGCCTGGTGGAGGAGTTCGGCCATGGTGGGTGTCCCCGAGCCCGTGGTGGACGGCTCTGACGGCTCCGGAGTCATGGTGGGTGTTCCTGCCGCGGGCGTCCCCGACGTCATGGTGGGTGTTCCTGTGGCGGGCGTCCCCAACGTCGTGGTGGGCGGCCCCGGGGGCGGCGGGGGCGGCCGGGGCCCGGCTGCGGCGCCTCTTCCGGCGCCGGAGCTGCTCAGGCCGACCCTGCCGGGGAACGTCCTCGCCGCCGTCGAGTCGCGGGCCGGCGAGCCGTACGGGCTGGACGCCGTGGTGGCCTGGCCGAGGCTCTACCCGCTGCTGGGCGAGGGCGTCAAGGCCGTCGTGGACGACCGGCGGGCAGGGCGTGGCGATGACGCCGGAGCCCTACCGCCATCCGCAGGAGCCCGCCGCCGAGAGCCGGGAGTAGCGGCGGGTTGTCCTGGTTTCACGTGAAGCGGCGGAGTCGCAGGCTGTTGGTGACCACGAAGACGCTGGAGAACGCCATCGCCGCGCCCGCGATCATCGGGTTGAGCAGCCCGGCCGCGGCC
>NZ_JOAG01000033.1 GCF_000725485.1 Nonomuraea candida
GTCGTCAAGGGTGAGCAGGTGCCCGCCCGGGTGGTGACCGAGGAGACCACGTTCACCCAGGAGCAGGCCAAGCAGGTCCTGTCCACCCGCCAGTACTGAACCGGCGCCGGCGCGGAGCCGGCGCGGGCGTAGGACGAGGGGCGGTGGCCCCGCGTAGGACGAGGGGCGGCGGCCCGGGAGCGAGGCCGGGCCGCCCCTCCATGACGAAAGGGAAGGCTCATGGCCGTACCCGCGCCGGTCCTGACGATGAGCGGGATCGGCAAACAGTTTCCGGGGGTGAAGGCCCTGGACGGCGTGGACCTGCGGCTGCTGCCCGGCGAGGTGCACGCGCTCATGGGAGAGAACGGCGCGGGCAAGTCCACCCTGATCAAGGTGCTCACCGGCGTGCATCCCGCCGACACGGGCACCATCGAGCTGGGTGGCGCGCCCGTCGCGTTCGGCAGTCCCCTGGAGGCGCAGCAGGCCGGGATCTCCACCGTCTACCAGGAGGTCAACCTCTGCACCAACCTCTCGGTGGCCGAGAACATCCTGCTCGGCCGCGAGCCGCGGCGCCGGGGACGCATCGACTGGAAGCGCATGCGCGCCCGGGCGGCCGAGCTGCTGGCGCGGCTGGAGCTGAGCCTGGACGTGTCGGCGCCGCTGTCGACGTACTCGCTGGCCATCCAGCAGATGGTGGCCATCGCGCGGGCGATCGACGTGGACGCCAGGGTGCTGATCCTCGACGAGCCGACCTCCAGCCTGGACGCCGACGAGGTCGAGCAGCTCTTCAGGGTGATGCGCCGGCTGAAGGGGGAGGGCATCGCGATCCTGTTCGTCTCCCACTTCCTCGACCAGGTTTACGAGATCTCCGACCGGATGACGATCCTGCGCAACGGGCGGCTCGTCGGGGAGTACCCGACCAGGGAGCTGTCGCAGGTCGAGCTGGTCGCCAAGATGATCGGGCAGGAGCTGGCCGCGCTGGAGCGGCTGCACGGTGAGGCCAGGGTCTTCGACCGGCCCCTGGTCGAGGCGCGCGGGCTGGGCCGGACGGGGGCGATCGAGCCGTTCAGCATGACCATCCACGAGGGCGAGGTCGTCGGGCTGGCCGGGCTGCTCGGCTCCGGCCGTACGGAGATCGCCCGGCTGCTGTTCGGCGCCGACCACGCCAGCACGGGCGAGATCGCGGTGCGCGGCACGGCGACGCCGTTGCGCACGCCCCGCGCGGCGATGGCGCAGAAGATCGCGTTCTGCTCGGAGAACCGCAAGGCCGACGGGCTCATCCCGGACCTGACCGTGCGGGAGAACATCATCCTGGCCCTCCAGGCCACCCGGGGCTGGACCAGGCCGGTGCCGCGCGAGCAGCAGGACGAGCTGGTGAGCCGGTACATCCGGGCGCTGAAGATCAGCCCGCCCAACCCCGAGCACCTGGTGAGCAACCTCAGCGGCGGCAACCAGCAGAAGGTGCTGCTGGCCCGGTGGCTGATCCTGGAGCCCCGGCTGCTCATCCTCGACGAGCCCACCCGGGGCATCGACGTCGGGGCCAAGACCGAGATCCAGCGGCTGGTGGCCGAGCTGTCCGACGGCGGCATGGCCGTGCTGTTCATCTCCGCCGAGCTGGAGGAGGTGCTGCGGCTCAGCCACAAGGTGCAGGTGCTGCGTGACCGGCGGCTGGTGGCCGAGCTGCCCAACGACGCGGGCCTGACCAGCGACGTGCTGATGGAGACCATCGCGAGCGGAGGACGGGCGGACGTGAGCGTGAACGGGGGGCGGCCCTCATGAGACGGCTGATGTGGCCCGCCGTGGTCCTGGTGCTGCTGCTGGCGCTGAACGTGTTCTTCACGCCCAGCTTCTTCTCGATCGAGGTCAAGGACGGCCATCTCTACGGCAGCCTGATCGACATCCTGCGCTTCGGCGCCCCGCTGATCCTCGTCTCCCTGGGCATGACCCTGGTCATCGCGACCGGCGGCATCGACCTGTCGGTGGGGTCGGTGGTGGCGATCTCGGGCGCGCTGGCCTGCCTGCAGATCAGCCAGGACCAGGGCGTGTTCGCGGCCGTGGCGCTGGCGCTCGGGCTGTGCCTGGTGCTGGGGGCGTGGAACGGGTTCCTGGTCGCCGGCGTCGGCATCCAGCCGATCATCGCCACGCTCATCCTCATGGTGGCCGGGCGCGGGCTGGCCCAGCTCATCACCGACGGGCAGATCATCACCGTCAACAGCCCGGCGTACAAGGTGATCGGCGGCGGTTACTGGCTGGCCGTGCCGGTCGGCATCCTGATCGTGATCGGGGTGCTGGCCATCACCGCGTTCCTGACCCGGCGGCTGGCGCTGGGCATGCTGATCGAGTCGGTCGGGGTCAACGCCGAGGCGGCGCGGCTGGCGGGCATCAGGGCGCGCGGGATCATCATCATGGCCTACGCCTTCGCCGCCCTGTGCGCGGGCGTGGCCGGGCTGATGATCAGCTCGAACGTCTCCAGCGCCGACGGCAACAACGCGGGCCTGTGGATCGAGCTGGACGCGATCCTGGCCGTGGTCATCGGCGGCACCTCGCTGGCCGGCGGGCGCTTCTCGCTCGGCGGCACCGTGCTGGGGGCGCTCATCATCCAGACCCTGACCACCACGATCTACTCGATCGGCGTGCCGCCGGAGACCACGCTGCTGTTCAAGGCGCTGGTCGTGACGGCGGTCTGCCTCATCCAGTCCCCGACGTTCCGCGAGAAGGTGTTCCGCCGGCGCACCGCCAAACCGGGCCCGGCCCCCGAGGAGAAGGTGCGGGTGACGACCGCGTGAGCACGATGACGATCGGGCGGGCGAGCGTGCCCGCCAAGTACCTGCCGGTCCTGGTGACCGGCTGCCTGCTCGTGGCGATGTTCGTGGTGGGCGGGATCCGCTACGAGGGGTTCGCCGGCGGGCAGGTGATCCTCAACGTCTTCATCGACAACGGCTTCCTGCTGGTGGTCGCGGTCGGGATGACGTTCGTGATCCTCACCGGGGGCATCGACCTGTCGGTGGGGTCGGTGGTGGCGCTGTCGACGATGGTGGCGGCCAGCCTCATGGAGGGGCCGGGGTGGCCGCCGTACCTGGTGGTGCCGCTGGTGCTGGCCATCGGGTCGGGGCTGGGGCTGGTGATGGGCTACATCGTGCAGGCCTTCGACATCCAGCCGTTCATCGTGACGCTGGCGGGGATGTTCCTGGCCCGGGGCCTGTGTTACACGATCGGAACGGACTCGATCCCGATCGACGACCCGACGTTCACGGCGTTCGCGCAGACCAGGATCGACCTGTTCGCGGATCTGTGGATCTCACCCAGCGTGATCATCGCGCTGGTGGTCGTGGGGGTGGCGGCGTACGTGCTGCACTACACGCGCTTCGGCCGCTCGGTCTACGCGACGGGCGGCAGCGAGCAGTCGGCGCTGCTCATGGGCCTGCCCGTGGGCCGCACGAAGATCGCCGTCTACACGGTCAGCGGGTTCTGCTCGGCGCTCGGCGGGGTGCTGCTGTCGTTCTACATGCTCTCCGGCTACGGCCAGCACGCGGTGGCGATGGAGCTGGACGCGATCGCTGCGGTGGTGATCGGCGGCACCCTGCTGACCGGCGGCAGCGGGTTCCTGTTCGGCACGGTGCTCGGGGTGCTCGTGCTCGGACTGATCCAGACGATCCTCAGTTTCGAAGGGACGCTCTCGTCGTGGTGGACTAAGATCTTCATCGGAATGTTGTTGTTCGTCTTCATCCTGTTGCAGCGCCTGTTCTCGCGGCGCTCAGGGCGCTGACCTGCGGGAAAGTTACCTGAAAGTTTCCGTCAGGTTATGTCCCAGCGTTGACATAGACTTTGTTAGCGATAACAATCAGGCGGAAACGACTGCGAACTTTGTTCTGATTCGTCACGTTCTGTGACCGAATCCCCTCACTTCTCTACCGGCAGCAGCCGCGTCCAGCGCTGCCGCGACCCCCAACGAAAGGGATGCACATGAGGTTGGGACGAATCGGGGGCGTGGTGTCCGCCATCGCGCTCGCCGCGACCATGACGGCTTGTGGCTCGAGCACGAAGACCGTCGACCAGGAGGCCTCCGCCTCCGCCGCCGCCGGTAACGCGGGCGCCCTGATCGGCGTCACCATGCCCACCAAGTCCTCCGAGCGCTGGATCCACGACGGGAACAACGTCAAGCAGCAGCTCGAGCAGCTCGGCTACAAGGTCGACCTCCAGTACGCCGAGAACGACATCCCGACGCAGGCCAACCAGATCGAGAACCAGATCACCAAGGGCGCCAAGCTCCTGATCGTCGCCTCGATCGACGGCACGGCGATCACCTCGCAGCTCCAGCAGGCCGCCGACGCCAAGATCCCGGTCATCGCCTACGACCGGTTGATCCGCAACAGCCCCAACGTCGACTACTACGCCACCTTCGACAACTTCAAGGTCGGCGTGCAGCAGGCGACCTCGCTGCTGAAGGGCCTCGGCGTCGAGGACGGCAAGAAGGGCCCGTTCAACGTCGAGCTGTTCGGCGGCTCGCCCGACGACAACAACGCCACCTTCTTCTGGGAGGGCGCGATGTCGGTGCTGAAGCCGAAGATCGACGACGGCACCCTGAAGGTCGCCAGCGGCCAGACCGACTTCAAGACCGCCGCCATCCTGCGCTGGGACCCGGCCACCGCGCAGAAGCGCATGGAGGACATCCTCACCAAGACCTACACCGGCGGCAAGAAGGTCGACGGCGTGCTCTCCCCGTATGACGGCCTGTCGATCGGCATCCTGTCGGCGCTGAAGAGCTCCGGCTACAGCAAGCCGTACCCGATCGTCACCGGTCAGGACGCCGAGCTGCAGTCGGTGAAGTCGATCGTCGCCGACGAGCAGTACTCCACCATCTTCAAGGACACCCGCAAGCTCGCCGAGCAGACGGTGAAGATGGCCGACGCCGTGCTCAAGGGCGGCCAGCCCGAGGTGAACAACACCAAGGACTACGACAACGGCAACAAGGTCGTGCCGTCGTACCTGCTCGACCCCGTGATCGTCGACAAGTCCAACTACAAGGACGTCATCATCGGCGGCAACTACTACACCGAGGACCAGCTCAAGTAGGGGTTCAGCCCCGGGGCCCGGCCCCGGGGCTTTTCCTGAGCGAGGGGATATGACCGAGCACATCTTGCGGATGAGCGGGATCACCAAGACGTTCCCCGGCGTCAAGGCGCTGCAGGACGTCACCCTGTCGGTCCGGCAGGGCGAGATCCACGCGATCTGCGGCGAGAACGGCGCCGGCAAGTCGACGCTGATGAAGGTGCTGTCCGGGGTCTACCCGCACGGCGACTACGAGGGCGAGATCTTCTTCGAGGGCAAGCGCTGCGAGTTCGGCGGCATCCGCGACAGCGAGCACGCCGGCATCGTCATCATCCACCAGGAGCTGGCGCTGAGCCCTCAGCTGTCGATCGCGGAGAACATCTTCCTCGGCAACGAGCGCGCCAAGCGCGGTTTCATCGACTGGAACCGCACCAACTACGAGGCCGGCGAGCTGATGAAGCGGGTCGGCCTGCGCGAGAACCCGACGACGCCCATCTCCGACATCGGCGTGGGCAAGCAGCAGCTCGTCGAGATCGCCAAGGCCCTGTCGAAGAAGGTGAAGCTGCTCATCCTCGACGAGCCGACCGCGGCGCTCAACGACGACGACTCCGCGCACCTGCTGGACCTGCTGCGCGGGCTGCGCGACGAGGGCATCACCTGCGTGATCATCTCGCACAAGCTCAACGAGGTGACCGCGATCGCCGACTCCGTCACGATCATCCGGGACGGCCGCACGATCGAGACGCTGGACATGGTCACCGACCACGTCACCGAGGACCGCATCATCTCCGGCATGGTCGGCCGCGCCCTCGACAACCGCTACCCGCCGCACGAGCCGACGATCGGCGAGGAGGCGCTGCGGATCGAGGACTGGACGGTCTACAGCCCCAGCCAGCCGGACCGCAAGGTCGTGGACGGGGCCGCGCTGACGCTGCGGCGCGGGGAGATCGTCGGGCTGGCCGGGCTGATGGGCGCCGGGCGCACGGAGCTGGCGATGAGCCTGTTCGGGCGCACGTACGGGGTGAACATCTCCGGCAAGGTCTTCAAGGACGGCAAGCCGATCACGATCCGCAACGTGCAGGACGCGATCAACCACGGCATCGCCTACGCCTCCGAGGACCGCAAGCGGTACGGCCTCAACCTCATCGAGGACATCAAGCGCAACATCAGCGCCGCCGGGCTCAAGAGCCTGGCCAAGCGCGGCTGGGTGAACGAGAACGAGGAATACCGGGTCGCCGAAGAGTTCCACAAGAGCATGAACATCAAGGCGCCCAGCGTCAACAGCGTCGTGGGCAAGCTGAGCGGCGGCAACCAGCAGAAGGTCGTGCTGTCCAAGTGGATCATGACCGAGCCGGACGTGCTCATCCTCGACGAGCCCACCCGCGGCATCGACGTCGGCGCCAAGTACGAGATCTACACGATCATCAACCACCTCGCCGACCAGGGCAAGGCGGTGCTGGTGATCTCCAGTGAGTTGCCTGAGCTGCTTGGCCTGTGCGACCGCATCTACACACTCTCGGAAGGTCGCATCACCGGCGAGGTTCCCCGCCAGGAGGCCACCCAGGAAAGCCTCATGCACCTCATGACCAAGGGACAGGAGTAGCTCTGATGAGCAGCATCACGCCCGCCGACGTGGAGGTCGGCGCCAAGGGCGACGGGGGAGCGCCAGGGCGGCCCGGCCGGGTGTCGTTCGGCGGCATGTCGCTCAACCTGCGATCCAGCGGCATCTACATCGCGTTCGCGGCGATCGTCGTGCTGTTCTCGGTGCTGACCGACGGCGCGCTGCTCACGCCGCAGAACATCTCGAACATCATCGTCCAGAACTCCTACGTCCTGATCCTCGCGATCGGGATGATCCTGATCATCATCGCCGGGCACATCGACCTGTCGGTCGGCTCGGTGGTGGCGGTCACGGGAGCGCTGGCGGCGGTGCTCATGGTCAACATGGGCTGGCCTTGGCCGCTGGCCCTGCTGGCCACGCTGGTGGCCGGCGCGCTCATCGGCGCCTGGCAGGGGTACTGGATCGCCTACTTCGGCATCCCGGCCTTCATCGTGACGCTGGCCGGCATGCTGCTGTTCCGCGCGCTGACGCTGACCGTCCTGGGCAACCAGGGCATCGGCCCGTTCCCCGACCAGGTCCGCACGCTGGCCAACGGCTTCACCGACGGCTACCTCGGCAACATCGGCCTCGGCCCGCTGGGCGGCGCCGACCTGTTCAGCCTGCTGATCGGCGTGGTCGCGATCGTCGGCATGTTCACCGCGCAGTGGCGCAGCAGGCACGCCCGCCTGGGCTACGGCCAGTCGGTCGAGCCGATGGCGCTGTTCGTGCTGAAGCTGGTCGCGGGCGCCGCGGTGATCCTCTTCCTGGTCGTGCAGCTGGCCCGGTTCAAGAACCTGCCGTGGGTGCTGGTGCTGCTGGCGATCCTCGTGCTGGCGTACTCGATGATGGCCAACCGCACGGTCTTCGGCCGGCAGATCTACGCCATCGGCGGCAACCTCCAGGCGGCCATCATGTCCGGCGTGAAGGTCAAGTCGGTCGTGTTCTGGATCTTCGTGAACATGGGCGTGCTGTCGGCCATCGCCGGCATCATCTTCGCCGGCCGCCTCAACCAGGCGGGCCCGACCGCGGGCAACAGCTTCGAGCTGGACGCCATCGCGGCGGCCTTCATCGGCGGCGCGGCCGTGCAGGGCGGCGTCGGCAAGGTCGTGGGCGCCATCACCGGCGGCCTGATCATGGCGGTCATCAACAACGGCATGTCCCTGATCGGCTCGCCCAGCGAGCGGGTCATGCTCGTCAAGGGCATCGTGCTGCTGGCGGCCGTGGCGTTCGACGTGTGGACCAAGCGCCGGGCGGGCGCGAGCCGATAGTAAGATCCCCCGGAGCTCAGATAAGGAGAGACCGTGACGACACCGAAACGTCGCCTACCGGTGATGGCCGACGTGGCCAGGGAGGCCGGCGTGTCGCACCAGACGGTCTCCCGGGTGCTCAACGACCATCCCAACGTGCGGGCCGACACCCGTGCCCGCGTGGAGGCGGCGATCACCCGGCTGGGCTACCGGCGCAACCTGGTAGCCCGCGCCCTGGTCACCAAGCGCTCGAGGACCCTCGGCGTGGTGAGTTTCGACACCACGCTGTACGGCCCCGCCAGCACCATCTACGGCATCGAGCAGGCGGCCAGGACCGCGGGCTACTTCGTCAGCATCGTGAGCCTGAAGTCGATCGACGCGGACACCGTGCGTGAGGCCATCGACTACCTCGTCGAGCAGGGCGTCGACGGCGTCGTGGTGGTCGCGCCGCAGCGCTCGGCCGGCCACGCCCTGGAGAACCTGCCCCCGGGGCTGCCCGCGGTGGCGGTCGAGGGCACGCACAGCGCCGACGTGTCGGTCGTGTGCATCGACCAGAAGGAGGGGGCCAGGCTGGCCACGCGGCACCTGCTGGCGCAGGGCCACGAGACGGTCTGGCACGTCACCGGCCCGCACGACTGGCTGGAGACCGAGGGCCGGCTGGAGGGCTGGCGCGCCGCCCTGGAGGAGGCGGGCCGCCCGGTGCCCGAGCCGCTGGCCGGCGACTGGAGCCCGCGCGCCGGCTACGAGGCGGGCAAGAGCCTGGCCGCGATGGACGGCGTCACGGCCGTCTTCGCGGGCAACGACCAGATGGCGCTCGGCGTGCTGCGCGCCCTGTCCGAGAAGGGGGTGCGGGTTCCCGACCAGATCAGCGTGGTCGGCTTCGACGACATCCCCGAGTCGGAGTTCTTCTCGCCGCCGCTGACCACGGTCAGGCAGGACTTCGACGTGGTCGGCAGGCACTGCATCGAGGTGCTGCTGCGGCAGATCGACGTGCAGCTCAACGGCGGCTCCACCGCCTACGAGCGGCTCGTCGTGCGGCCGAGCTTCGTCGTGCGGTCGAGCACGGCTCCTGTCAGATGAACGGCGTCAGGTAGATGATGAGCATGCCCCCGATATCTCGTGAGGTTGAATGTGAGCGCTAACAAATACGTGGTGGGAGTGGACTTCGGCACGCTGTCAGGGCGTGCCGTCGTCGTGCGCGTGAGCGACGGCGCCGAGCTGGGCAGCGCCGTCCACGAGTACGAGCACCGCGTCATCGAGCACACCCTGCCGGGCACGGACGTGCGACTCGGCCCCGACTGGGCGCTGCAGTCGCCGCAGGACTGGATCGACGTGCTCAGGATCGCCGTGCCGGCCGCCGTCGCCGCGGCCGGGGTGCGCCCCGAGGAGATCGTCGGCATCGGCACCGACTTCACCGCCTGCACCGTCATGCCCACCACGGCCGACGGCACGCCGCTGTGCTTCGAGACGCCCGCCGAGCCGCACGCCTGGCCCAAGCTCTGGAAGCACCACGCCGCCCAGCCGCACGCCGACCGGATCAACGAGGTGGCCGCGCGCCGGGGCGAGAGCTGGCTGCCGCGCTACGGCGGCAAGATCTCCTCCGAGTGGGAGTTCGCCAAGGGCCTGCAGCTCCTCGAAGAGGCCCCCGAGGTGTACGCCAGGACCGAGCGCTGGATCGAGGCCGCCGACTGGATCATCTGGCAGCTCACCGGCGTCGAGAGCCGCAACATCTGCACCGTCGGCTACAAGGGCGTCTTCCAGGACGGGGGCTACCCGTCGGAGGAGTACCTGGCCGAGCTGAACCCGGGCTTCGCCGGCTTCGTCGGCAAGCTCGCCACCGGCGAGGTCGGCGACAAGGTCGAGGGCGTCACGCTGGCCCCGCTGGGCGGCCTGGCCGGGCGCCTGACCGCGCGGGCCGCGGAGTGGACGGGCCTGCCCGAGGGCGCCGCCGTCGCGGTCGGCAACGTGGACGCGCACGTCACCGCCGCTGCCGCGGACGCCGTCAGGCCCGGCCAGATGGTGGCCATCATGGGCACCTCCACCTGCCACATCATGCCCAGCGACCGGCTCGCCGAGGTGCCCGGCATGTGCGGCGTCGTCCGCGACGGCATCGTGCCGGGCCTGTGGGGCTACGAGGCCGGGCAGTCGGCGGTCGGCGACATCTTCGCCTGGTACGTCGAGAACTTCGGCACCGACGGCCACGAGCGCCTGACCGAGCTGGCCGAGAAGCAGGCCGTGGGCCAGCACGGCCTGGTCGCGCTCGACTGGTTCGGCGGCAACCGCTCGGTGCTGGTCGACCACAACCTCTCCGGCGTGATCGTCGGCCAGACCCTGGCCACGAAGCCGGAGGACGTCTACCGGGCGCTCATCGAGTCCACGGCGTTCGGCGCGCGGATGATCGTGGAGACGTTCGAGCGGTCGGGCGTGCCGGTCGAGGAGTTCATCGTGGCCGGCGGCCTGCTGAAGAACCGCTTCCTCATGCAGGTCTACAGCGACGTGCTGCGCCGCCCGCTGTCGGTGATCGGCTCCGACCAGGGCCCCGCGCTCGGCTCGGCCATCCACGCGGCCGTCGCCGCCGGCGAGTACGCCTCCATCGAGGAGGCCGCCGCGGCCATGGGCAAGCGCACCGAGAACGCGTACGTGCCGGACGAGGCCCGCGCCGACGCCTACGACCGGCTCTACGCCGAATACCGCAGGCTCCACGACTTCTTCGGGGACGGACAGATGTTGCACGCGCTGCGCGCGATCAGGAACGAGGCACAGGCCTGATGGACATGAAAAAGATCGTCGCCGACCTGCACGCCGAGCTGGTCCGCTACAACCTGGTGGTCTGGACGGCCGGCAACGTCTCGGGGCGGGTCCCGGGCGAGGAGCTGTTCGTGATCAAGCCCTCCGGCGTCTCCTACGACGAGCTGACCCCGGAGAACATGGTCGTGTGCGACCTCGACGGCAACCTGGTGGAGGGCGAGCACGCGCCGTCCAGCGACACGGCGGCGCACGCGTACGTCTACAGGAACATGCCCGAGGTCGGCGGCGTCGTGCACACCCACTCGACCTACGCCTCGGCCTGGGCCGCCAGGGGCGAGGCCATCCCCTGCGTGCTGACCGCGATGGCCGACGAGTTCGGCGGCGAGATCCCGGTCGGGCCGTTCGCGCTGATCGGCGACGACTCGATCGGCCAGGGCATCGTCGAGACGCTGAAGGGCCACCGCTCCAAGGCCGTGCTCATGCGGAACCACGGCGTCTTCACCATCGGCAAGGACGCCAAGGCCGCCGTGAAGGCCGCCGTGATGTGCGAGGACGTGGCGCGCACGGTGCACGTCGCCCGCCAGCTCGGTGACCCGCTGCCCATCGCGCAGGACGACATCGACCGCCTTTACGACCGCTATCAGAACGTCTACGGACAGAGGAGCCCGCGTTGAACATCTGGTTTCTGACCGGCAGCCAGGGACTGTACGGCGAGGAGACGCTGCGCCAGGTGGCGGAGCAGTCGCGGCGCATCGCCGAGCAGCTGCCCATGCCGGTGGAGTGGAAGCCCGTCCTGACCGACGCGGCGGCCATCCGGCGGATCATGCTCGAGGCCAACGCCGACGACGAGTGCGCCGGCGTGATCGCGTGGATGCACACCTTCTCCCCGGCGAAGATGTGGATCGCCGGCCTGGACGCGCTGCGCAAGCCGCTGCTCCACCTGCACACGCAGGCCAACGTGGAGCTGCCGTGGAGCTCCATCGACATGGACTTCATGAACCTCAACCAGGCCGCGCACGGCGACCGCGAGTTCGGGCACATCCAGACCCGGCTCGGCGTGCCGCGCAAGACCGTGGCCGGGCACGTCTCCGACCCGGCCGTGGGCGAGCGCATCCAGGCGTGGCTGCGCGCCGCCAAGGGCCTGGCCGAGGTGCGCACGCTCAAGCTGGCCCGCTTCGGCGACAACATGCGCGACGTGGCGGTCACCGAGGGCGACAAGGTCGAGGCGCAGCTGCGCTTCGGCGTCTCGGTCAACACCTACGGCGTCAACGACCTGGTCGAGGTCGTGGACTCCGTCAGCGACGCCGACGTGACGTCGCTGGTCAAGGAGTACGTCGAGCAGTACACCGTGGCGCCCGAGCTGCTGGGCGAGCGCAACGAGTCGCTGCGTTACGCGGCGAGGATCGAGCTGGGCCTGCGCGGCTTCCTGGAGTCCGGGGGCTTCAAGGCGTTCACCACCAACTTCGAGGACCTCGGCGGGCTGCGCCAGCTCCCCGGCCTGGCCGTGCAGCGGCTCATGGCCGACGGCTACGGTTTCGGCGGCGAGGGCGACTGGAAGACCTCGGTGCTGCTGCGCACGATGAAGGCCATGACGCCCGGCGGCACCTCCTTCATGGAGGACTACACCTACGACCTGACCCCCGGCCAGGAGCTCATCCTCGGCGCGCACATGCTGGAGGTCTGCCCCTCCATCGCGGCGGGCACGCCGTCGTGCGAGATCCACCCGCTGGGCATCGGCGGCCGGGAGGACCCGGTCCGGCTCGTGTTCGACGCCGAGCCCGGCCCCGGCATCGTGGTCGGCCTGGCCGAC
The DNA here is from genome assembly GCF_000725485.1 of Nonomuraea candida. Lineage (GTDB taxonomy): Bacteria > Actinomycetota > Actinomycetes > Streptosporangiales > Streptosporangiaceae > Nonomuraea > Nonomuraea candida. The sequence continues at coordinate 12,434 of NZ_JOAG01000033.1, forward strand.
ATGGGCGACCGCTTCCGCCTCGTGGCCAACGAGATCGACGTCGTGGCCCCGCCGCAGCCGCTGCCCAAGCTGCCGGTGGCGCGGGCGGTGTGGCGGCCGCGGCCGAACCTGCGCACCTCGACCGAGTCGTGGCTCACCGCGGGCGCCCCGCACCACACGGTGCTGTCGAAGGCGGTCGGCCGCGAGGAGCTGACGGACCTGGCCGACATGCTGGGCGTGGAGCTGGTGATCATCGACGCCGACACCACGACCGAGCGCTTCGCCAAGGAGCTGCGCTGGAACCAGGCGTACTACCGCCTGGCCCAGGGCTTCTAACTCTCTTCCGAGGGCTTCTTCGGGGCGTTCCTGCGCTGCTCCTCCGCGCGTTCGCGGCAGCGGCGCAGGAACTCCTCGTCGTCGTCCGGGTTGGTGGCGGCGAAGCGGCCGGGGCGGTCGTATTCGGGGAAGGCGCTCGGCCGGGTCTGGGCCTGCGTGCGGGCGGGCCGGCCCGCCACGAGCCAGGCCACGGACCCGATCAGCGGGAACAGCAGCACGATCAGCACCCAGGCGATCTTCGGCAGGTTGCGGCAGAGCGCGTCGGGCGTGGTGAGCGCGTCGAACACGCAGTAGAGCCAGAGCACGAGCGTGACCAGGCCGACAGCCTGGGACAGATAGAGCACGGCAACCTCCGTCAGCGGGCACCTGAAACTAGCGGTACCCGGCCGGGCTGACAAGGCAACACTGGCGACACTGTGGGAAGGTAAGGCCGTGACGCTCACCAATTGGGCTGGAAACACCACATTCCACGCAAAAGACGTGCATCATCCGACCTCTCTGGACGAGCTGCGGCGGCTCGTCGCGGCCAGTGTCAAGGTGCGGGCGCTGGGCAGCGGGCACTCCTTCAACCACGTCGCCGACACCTCCGGCGACCTCGTGGTGCTGGACCGGATGCCCGCCGTGGTGGAGATCGACGGCGCCGCGGCCACGGTGCGGGTCAACGCGCGCATGACGTACGCGGAGCTGGCGCACCGGCTGCACCGGGCCGGGTTCGCGCTGGCGAACATGGCCTCGCTGCCGCACATCTCCGTGGCCGGCTCCGTCGCGACCGGCACGCACGGCTCGGGCGTGGCCCAGCCCAGTCTGGCCGCCGCCGTCTCCGGGATCGACCTCGTCACCGCCGACGGCTCGCTGCTGTCGCTCTCGCGCGGCGACGCCGACTTCCCCGGCGCCGTGGTGTCCGCCGGCGCGCTCGGCGTGGTCACCACGCTCACGCTCGACCTGGTGCCGGCCTTCGAGCTGCGCCAGTACGTACGCGAGGGCCTGGCCGCGGAGGTCGCCCTGGCCCACTTCGAGGCGATCATGTCGAGCGGCTACAGCGTCAGCCTGTTCACCGACTACCGCGACACCCGCGTCTGGCTCAAGCGCGAGGAGGAGCTGACCGACGCCGACTGGTACGGCACCACCGCCGCCGACGGCCCCCGCCACCCGCTGCCCGCCATGCCGGCCGCCACCTGCACGCCGCAGCTCGGCGTGCCCGGCCCCTGGCACGAGCGGCTGCCGCACTTCCGCGCCGACTCCCCGCCCAGCGGCGCGGGCGACGAGCTCCAGACCGAGCTGCTGCTGCCCCGGGAGCACGCGCCCGGCGCGCTGCGCGCGCTCTTCGCGATCGGCGACCGCATCCGCCCGGTCCTGCAGATCTCCGAGGTCCGCTGCATCGCCGCCGACGACCTGTGGCTGAGCCCCTTCCACGGCCGCGACAGCGTGGGCGTGCACTTCACCTGGATCAGGGACGTCGCCGCCGTGATGCCGGTGGTGGAGCTGGTGGAGGAGGCGCTGGCGCCGTACGCGCCGATCCCGCACTGGGGCAAGCTGTTCACCCGGTGGCCCGAGTGCTCCGAGCCGTTCCGCGCGCTGGCGCGCCGGCTCGACCCGGAGGGCAAGTTCGGCAACGACTTCACCCGCGCCCTGCTGGGGGAGTAGCGCCTCCGCGCGCATGGCCCCCCGTACCTGACGGGAGCTGACAGGTACGTCCGCCAGGATGTCCGCATGACCGCAAAGGGAACCTTCGACACCGCCGGCTGGAGCCCCCAGCCGGCCTTCCACGACCGTGACGGCGTCACGCTGGGCCTGGTGACCCTGGGCAAGACCTGGCACGGCGACCTCGCCGGCACCAGCACCGTGACCATGCTGATGGCCACCACCCCGGTGGAGGAGTCACGCTCGTACGTGGCGCTGGAGCACATCGAGGCGACCCTGGACGGCCGCACGGGCACGTTCGCCGTGCAGCACGACGCGACCAGCGACCGGGGCGAGCAGACGCTGCGCATCAGGGTGGTCGCGGACTCGGGGACAGGGGAACTGGCCGGGATCAGGGGCGAGATGACCATCGCCATCGGCCCCGACGGCGGCCATTCCTACACCTTCGACTACACGCTCTGACCGGCCGCCCGCGCGGAGAACGGCAGGGCCCCGCGTGAGCGGGGCCCCGCGTGAGCGGGGCCCCGCGCGCGGGGTCAGCCGATCGATCTGGCCCGCTCGACCAGCCCGGCCAGCTCGGACACCATCGGATCCTCGGAGGCCGCGGCCAGCCTGGCGGCGTGCTCGCCGAGCGTGGCCAGGTCCAGGCCGAACGCCTCGCGGTCGCGCAGGTAGACCGCGAACGCGGCCACCACGACGTCCACCTGCAGCCGGATCGGCGCCTCCGTCCAGATCGAGCCGCTCAGCTGGTCCGACCGCAGCGCCTCGCCCGCCTCCGACGCGGCCCTGGTGTCCGGGTCCTGCCAGCGCACCGTGGCCTGGGCGAGCTGGCCCTCGGCGCCGGGCTTGAGCGTCAGGGCGTACAGGGCGGTGACGGAGTGGCCGGGGCCGATCTCGCCGCCGTCGCGGCTGTCGTCGCGGAACTCCTCGGCGCTCAGCGCGCGGTTGTCGTACCCGATGAGCCGGTAGCCCTCCACCACCGACGGGTTGAAGACCACCTGCGCCTTGGCGTCGCGGGCGCGCAGCTCGATGGTGGCCGGGAGCTGCTCGACGAAGAGCCTGGCGGCCTCCTCCTCGCTGCTGACGTACACGGCCATGCCGTCGCCGTTGTCGGCGAGCTGCTCCATCAGCTCGTCGCCGTAGTCCCTGCCGACGCCGACCGTCAGCAGCGTGACCTGCTTGCCCGCGTGCTCCTTGACCTGCGCCAGGATGTTCTGCCACTGCGTGCTGCCCTGGTTGGCCAGGCCGTCGGAGAGCAGGATGACCCGGTTGGTGGCGGCGGGACGGAACGCCTTGGCCGCCTCCCGGTAGCCGGTGACCATCCCGGACTCCAGGTTCGTGCTGCCGCCGATCGCCAGCCGGTCCACCGCCGCGACCAGCTCGTCCCTGGCGGTCAGCGGGGTCATGGAGGCCAGCACCTCGGCCTGGCCGCTGAAGGAGACGATCGAGACCTGGTCGCCGGGCGCGAGCTGGTCGAGCAGCTTGCGCAGCGCCGACTTGACCAGGTCGAGGCGGCCGGCCTCGGCCATCGAGCCGGACACGTCCACCACGAACGTGAGGTTGGCGGGCCGCCGCTCGGCCGCCTCGGAGGCGCGCGTCTGCAGGCCGACCCGCATGACCGCCTCGTCCCGCCCGGGCAGCCGCGCGCCGTCCACGTGCACGCTGAACCCGTCGCCGGTCGGCTGCGCGTAGCCCTGCCGGAACGCGTTGACCCACTCCTCCGGGCGGATCTCGGCGGGCGCGGGCCAGCGGCCCTCCTGGAGGGTACGGCGGGCGTAGCCGTACGACGCGGTGTCCACGTCAAGGGCGAACGTGGAGATCTGCGCCGTCGTCGTGTCCTGCTCGCGGTCGCCCTCCTCCGCGGCCTCGGGCATGGGGGACGCGGACGCGGCCGGCCGGCGAGGGGCCGAGCCGCCGTCGGCCGCCCTCTCGCCGCTCGTGGCGCTCGGACCGCCGCCGCAGGCCGTCAGAGCGAGGAGGGCGACAACCGCTGTGCCGGCCGCCCACGGACGTAATCTCATCTGAACCACCTCCGAGTCGTACGACGGAAGACGATCGGCCACAGCCCGGCCGGTGACGCAAGCGAGCGCAAACCGCGATCGCCGCGTGATCGGTTGTGACGGATGAGGTATTGCGGTATGCCTGGACGCCGTGCGCATTTATCTGGGCATCGCGACGAAGTCTCGGGACATTCCTGATCGCGTGCTGAACAGAGTCCGGTCCGTTATCGACACCGCCTTTCCGGTGCCGTCAGACGTCATCCGCGGCAGGGAGTGGCACGGCCGGGGCGTCTCGCTGTTCGCCTGGACCAACGAGCCCGACGACTCCCGCCTGCCGCCGCTGATCTCCGAGCTCGGCGACCGCGTCGTGGGGCTCAACGGGCACCTGGCCGACCCGGCCGACGTGACCCGGCTGCCGGACGACTCCGTGGGCGGCTGCTTCTCGGCCTGGCTCGCCCGCGACGGCGAGCTGGGCGCGAGCACCGCGATCAACCGGGTCTGCCCCGTCTTCTACACCGAGACGCCGGAGCTGCACGTCGTCGGCAGCCGGGCGCTGCTCGTGCACCTGGCGGCCCAGCCGGACGACCGCATCAACCACGACGTGCTCGCACTCCAGACGATGGTCAGGCAGGGGTTCTTCCTGTCGGACGAGACGCCGTACAAGGGGGTCTCGGCGCTGCGGCCCAGCTCGCGGCTGGTGGTGCGGGACGGCGTGCGCACGATCACCGAGACGCCGCTGCCGGAGGCGGCGCCCGTGCCGGCCTCGGGGCGGCGCAAGCGGGCGGCGATCGACGAGCTGGCCGAGGCGCTGCTGGCCACCGTCGCCCCGCTGCGCGACCTGGGCGAGCCGGTGAACCTGGCGCTGACCGGCGGGCGCGACACCCGCATCCTGGCGGCGCTGCTGCACGCGGCGCGGGTGCCGTTCCGCGCGACGACCAACGGGCTCGACACGCATCCCGACGTGATCCTCGCCCGCATGATCGCCGAGAGGCTCGGGGTGGAGCACAAGGTCATCGCCCCCGCCCAGACCGCCGCCAAGGACGCGGTGCTGGTCGAGCATCCGCTGAGCCGGGCCTGGGAGACGCTGCGCACGTGTGAGGGGATGACCTCGGCGTACGAGTCGATCGTGAGCTACCTGCCCTACTCCGGCAAGCCCACTATGTCCGGCCAGAGCGGCGAGACGCTGCGCGCGGGCAGCCTGAACCTGCTGCAGACCGACCTGAGCGACAAGGCGCTGCAGCGGCGCATCGACAACACCTTCCGCAAGGACGCCAAGCTGTTCACCGCCGAGGCCAACGAGCACGCCCGCGAGCTGGCCGCGCCGTGGCTGGCCCGGCCGAACCGGCTGGAGGCGCTGGACCACATCTACATCTGGTACAAGGTCGGGCGCTGGCAGGCCAGCGCGCGGGCGGGCTCGTTGCGGCGCGGCGACCCGGTCCGGCCGTTCCTGGACAACCGGGTGGTGCGCGCGGCGCTCGGCCTCGACCAGGGCTGGCGGCTCTCCGAAGAGGTGATTTATACGCTGATATTGCGATTCGCGCCAAAGCTGCGGGACGTGCCCATCGAAGGCAAGCCCTGGAGGTTCGCCGAGGGCATGACGCGCAACCGGTTCCCCTGGCCGGGACAGCTGCCCGTGCCGCCCGCGCACATGCCCACGGCCAAGACGGGCGGCGGGTGGAGCTGGCGGACCAGCCCCGGCCCCGCCCTCACCGACGTGCTGCGCGAGCAGGTGCTCGGCACCCTCGACGCCCTGGCCCCCATCGTGAACCCGGACGAGGTCCGCGCCCTGTTCGCCGGCCCCGTCGTGCAGAAGCCCGCCCTGGCCTGGCACCTCTACACGGTCAGCACGCTGCTGACCGGCCTCTACCCCGGCAAGCGCCCCGAGGGCCTCGCGGAGATCACGGTCGCCAGGCCGGATCCCGCCCGATGAGCCCGAGGAAGCGGTCCAGCGCGGGCGCGTCGGCCGGGACCGGCACCTCCGGCCCGAACGCGCCCTGCTCCCGCCCCTTGGGCGCCATCTGCGTGGCGACCGCCAGCAGCGTGCCGGCGGTCTCCTCGTCCACCTCGTAGGGCAGGCCCGTCGCCCGGGACAGGTCCCAGCCGTGCGCCACCAGGTCGGTCAGCGCCATGTTCGCCAGCACCGGCTTGGGCAGGCCGCCCATGGCCTCGCTGACGCCCTCCCAGGCCTCGGGGCGCTCCCAGACGGCCAGCATGCGCGCCACCCGCTCGGGGAAGTCGCCGGTGTACTCCTTCGGCGGCACGAGCCCGCCGCCGAGCCCGAGGGACTCGAACAGGTCGGCGCCCCACTCCAGGTGGGTGAGCAGCGCCTTGACGTCGTAGTCGGCGCACGGGGTGGGCAGGCCGAGCTGGTCGTCCTTGATCTCGCGCACCAGGGCCGAGGTGCCGGCCGCGGCGCGCTTCAGCAGGGTCATGGTCTCGTTCATGGGCTCAAGCCTGCCAGGGCCGCGTTCTCGACGCGTATCCGGACCGTGAGCAGCACCGCGTTGACGGCCGTGAACACCGCCGCGGTCAGCCAGGCCGTGTGCACGAGCGGCAGCGCGATCCCCTCGGCCACCACGGCGACGTAGTTGGGATGGCGCAGCCACCGGTACGGCCCCCGCGCCACCAGCGGCAGGCCCGGCACCACGACCACGCGGGTGTTCCACTGCCGGCCCAGCGTGCCGATGCACCACCAGCGCAGCCCCTGCGCCAGCACGACGAGGGCGAGCATGGGCCAGCCGAGCGCGGGCAGGAACGGGCGGCCGAGCAGCCAGACCTCGGCCGGGGCCGCGGCGAGCAGCGCCACGTGGACCAGCACGATCCACGGGTAGTGCCGCGCGCCGCGCTCGACGCCGCCCCTGGCCCTGGCCCAGGCCAGGTTGCGCCGGGCCACGACCAGCTCGGCCAGCCGTTCGAGCACGACCAGGCCGATGAGCAGCGCGTACGCCATCACCAGTGCAGCAGGAGCAGCTCGGCGGAGAACCCGGGCCCCAGCGCCATCAGCAGGGCGGGGGTGCCGGGCCGGCCGCGCGTCTCCTGCAGGACGTGCAGGACCGAGACCGACGACAGGTTGCCGTGCTCGCGCAGCGAGCGCCAGGTCACGTCGAGGGCCTTGGCGGGCAGGCCGAGCGTCTCCACGATCTTGTCGATCACCTTGGGGCCGCCGGGGTGGCAGATCCAGGTGGCGACCTGCTCGGGGGTCAGCCCGTAGTCGGCCAGGAACGCCTTGATGTCGGCGGCCAGCACCTGCTCCACGAACGACGTCAGGTCCGCGTCCAGCACGATGCGGAAGCCGTGGTCGCCCACCTCCCATCCCATGAGGTGCTCCGTGCCCGGGTAGAGCCTGCTGCGGGTGGCGACGACCTCGGGGCCCGGGCCGCGCCCGCACGCCACCACCGCCGCCGCGCCGTCGCCGAACAGGCCGCTGGCGACCAGGTTCGCGATCGAGGTGTCGTCACGCTGGATGGTCAGCGAGCACAGCTCCACGCAGACCAGCACCGCGACGTGGTCGGGCCAGCCGCGCAGGTAGTCGTGCAGGCGGGAGAGCCCGGACGCGCCCGCCGCGCACCCCAGGCCGAACACCGGCACCCGTTTCACGTCGGGCCGCAGCCCCGCCCGCTGCGCCAGCTTGGCGTCGATCGACGGGGTCGCCAGGCCGGTGGTCGAGCAGAACAGCAGGTGATCGACCTTCTCCGGCGGCACGTCGGCCTTGCGCAGCGCCCCGATCAGCGCCTGCTCCCCGAGGTCGAGCGCGGCCTCGACGTAGGCGTCGTTGGCGCGGGCGAAGGAGTCCAGCTTGGCGTAGTCGGCCAGCGGCAGGGCGAGGTTGCGGCCTTGCACCCCGGTGGCCTGGTGGAACCGCCTCAGCAGCGCCTCGTCACAATCCGTCAGCCGGGAGAACGCCTCGGTGATCTCCGCCTGCTCGTAACGGTGATCGGGCAAAACGGTCTGTACTCCCGCAATATGCATATATCTCTCCTGCCGCTGAAAGGCCGCCGCTAACATGCGGGCATGCTGCTCCCGTTCCCTGCCAGGCCGCACCTGGTTTCCGTGCTGGCGTTCGACGGAATGGCGCCGTTCGAGCTCGGCTGCGTCGTCGAACTGTTCGGGCTGCCCCGCCCCGAGCTGGACGTCCCCTGGTACGACCTGACGGTGTGCGCGGAGACGCGGGAGCCGCTGCGCGTGGTCGGCGGTTTCACCATGCGGGCCGAGCACGGCCTGGACCTGCTGGCCGAGGCCGACACGGTCATCGTGCCCGGCGTCGCGGACGTCAGGGCGCCGGTCTCGGAGCCGCTCGTCACCGCCCTGCGCGCGGCCTCCGCCCGCGGCGCGCGGATGGTCTCGATCTGCTCGGGCGCGTTCGCGCTGGCGGCGGCCGGCCTGCTGGACGGCCGCCCGGCCACCACCCACTGGAGGTACGCCGAGCTGTTCCAGCGGCGCTTCCCCGCCGTCCTGGTCAACCCCTCCGTCCTGTACGTGGACGACGGCGACGTGCTCACCAGCGCGGGCAGCGCCGCCGGCCTCGACCTGCTGATCCACCTCGTACGCCGCGACCACGGCCCGAACGTGGCCAACACCGTGGCCCGCCGCCTGGTCGTGCCGCCGCACCGGGAGGGCGGGCAGGCCCAGTTCATCCAGGCCGCCGTCACCCCCGTGGCGGACGACGACGCGGTGGCCAGGGCGATGGCCTGGGCCCTGGACCATCTGGCCGGCCCCATCTCGGTGGGCGACCTGGCCGGGGTGGCGCACATGTCGGAGCGCACGTTCATCCGGCGCTTCAAGCGGCAGACCGGCACCAGCCCGCTGCGCTGGGTGATCTCCCAGCGAGTGGCGGCCAGCCTGCCCCTGCTGGAGTCGACGGCGGCGCCGGTGGAGGAGATCGGGGCGGCGGTCGGGTTCGAGAGCCCGGCGACGTTCCGGCACCACTTCACCCGCGCGATGCGCACCTCGCCGTCGGCCTACCGCCGGGCGTTCGGCGCCTGACCGGCCGCCCACCGGATGCGGCGGGAGTGGGTCGGGGAGGCGCGCACCCGCGCCATCACCGTCAGCGGGTGAGCCGCCAGAGCGAGGTCACCTCGGCGGCGCGGGCCGCGTGCAGCGGGTCGTCCGCGTCGCCCGCGCGGCGGTGCCGGGGCGCGACGTCCACCCGGCCGGCCACCCGCAGCCCCGCCCGCTCGAACTCCGCGGCCAGCTCGCCCTTACCGCGCAGCCCCAGCCGCTCGGCCAGGTCCGACAGGACGAGCCAGCCCTCGCCCGCCGGCTCCAGATGCCCGGCCAGCCCGTCCAGGAATCCGCGCAACATCCGCCCGCCCGGGTCGTAGACGGCGTGGTCGAGAGGGGAGAGCGGCTTGGCGGGCAGCCACGGCGGGTTGCAGACGATCAGCGGCGCGCGCCCCGGCGGGAACAGGTCGGCGGGCACGACCTCCACCCGGTCCTCCAGCCCCAGGCGGGCGACGTTGTCGCGGGCGCACGCGACGGCCCGCTCGTCGAGGTCGGTGGCCACCACGCGCCGCACCCCGCGCCTGGCCAGCACCGCCGCCAGCACGCCGGTGCCGGTGCCCACGTCGAAGGCGAGCCGGTCACCCGGCAGCGGCGCCTGTGCCACCAGGTCGACGTATTCGCTCCTGGTGGGCGAGAACACGCCGTGGTGCGGGTGGACGCGGGCGCCGAGCGCCGGGACGTAGACGCCCTTCTTGCGCCACTCGTGCGCCCCGATCAGGCCGAGCAGCTCGCGGAGCGGGCCGACCGCGGGCGGGGCGTGCGGGCCGTGCACCTCGGCGCAGGCCAGCCGTACGTCGGGCGCCCGGCGCAGCGGCACGACGTGGTCCTCCGCGTAGGGGATGAGCAGCATGCCGAGCGTGCGGGCGCGCCGGGACCGCGCCTGGCGGTGGCGGTGGAAGCCGCTGCCCGGCTCGGCCGGCTTGCAGCGGCGGCCCATCGCCGTCAGGAGCCGGCGGCCGTTGTGGAAGTCGCCCCGCCACAGCAGCGCCGTGCCCTCGCAGGCCAGGCGGTAGGCGGTGGCGGCGTTCATGCCGTCGTCGGCGACGATCACGCGCCCCGGCGGGGGCGCGCCCAGCGCGCTGCGCCAGACCGCCGACCGCTCCTGCCCCGCCTCGGTCCATCGGATCATCGCACCGACCGTTTCACGGAACGCCCCCGCCGGGCCACCGCTTTTCCGCGACGGGCCGTACGCCGGGGAGGGTCGTGACGGTGACGGGGCCGCACGCCGGGGAGGGGCGTGACGGTGACGGGGCAGTACGCCGGGGAGGGTCGTGGCGGACCACCCGCCGGGGATGGGTTACGGGAGCAGGCCCGTCACCAGGGCGCGGACCCCCTTGGCGTAGGTGTCGCGCCCGGTCAGCTCCTCCCACCGGCCGCCGATCTCGCCCAGCCTCGGGTACTCAGCGCCGTCCAGCTCGGCGAACACCCGCTCCCGGTAGGTGCTCCCGCCCTCCTCGCGCCGCCGGCGCGCCGCCGCCCCGGCGGCGATCTCCCCGGCCGTGTAGTGCCAGATCACCCGGTAGGCGTCCACGGCGTCCTCGACGCCCAGCCCGGCCCGCATCGCGGCGTCGATGATCTGCTCCGGGTACCACAGCGCGCTCACCGAGAGCAGGTCGTCGGCCCGCAGCACGTCCACCGCCCACGGGCAGCCGGCCACCGCCTCCCGCATGGCCAGGGCGGCGGCCACCATGCGCTCGCGCGGCTCCGCCGGCAGCTCGGGCCTGGGGAAGCCGGCGGCGTAGTCGTCGAGCAACAGCAGCAGCAGCTCCTCCTTGTCACGCACGTGGTGGTAGATCGCCATGGCCGTGCTGCCGACCTCTCTGGCCAGGCGGCGCATGGTCAGCCCGGGGAGCCCGTCTTCCTCGATCACTCTGGTGGCGGCGGCCACGATCTCCGCCTTGGAGATCCTGGGCGGCCTGCCCGTACGCGTCGGCATCTTGTCATGTTACTTTTTATACATGTATAAAAACTTGTGGGCCGTCGCGGTCCTGGCCTTCGCCGTGGCCGTGGGCACCTTGCAGATGACGGTCGTGGTGCCGCTGCTGCCGGGGCTCGCGCGGCACCTCGGCGCCTCGCCCACCACCGTCTCCTGGACCCTCACCGCCGGGCTGCTGTCGGGCGCGGTCTCGATCCCGCTGCTGTCACGGCTCGGCGACATGTACGGCCGCCGCATGACGTCGCTGGTCGCGCTCGGCCTGCTGGTCGCCGGCTCGGCGCTCGGCGCGCTGTCGGACACGCTCGCGCCGCTCATCGCGGGCCGCGTGCTCCAGGGCGTCGCGGCGCCGCTGCTCCCGCTGGCCATGGGCCTGGTCAGGCAGGCCGTCCCCGCCCGCCGGCTGCCGGCCGCGATCGGGGTGCTGAGCGCCATGATCGGCGTCGGCAGCGGCGGCGGCATGATCCTCGCCGGACTCCTCGACGGGGACCACCGCGCCGTGTTCTGGGCGCTGACCGGGCTGGGCGCGCTGAGCTTCGTCCTGGTGGCGGCCGTGGTGCGCGAGACGCCCGCCCGCGCCCCCGGGCGGCCCGACCTGACCGGGGCGGCGCTGGTCGCGGCGTGGCTCGTGTGCCTGCTGCTCGCCATCAGCAAGGGCGCGGCGTGGGGCTGGACCTCGCCGCTGACGCTGGGACTGCTGGCGGCGGCCGTGGTGGTGGCCGCGATCTGGGTCGCGACCGCCCGCCGCGCCGAGTCGCCGCTGATCGAGATTCCCATGCTCGTGCACCGGCGGACGGTGGGGGCGACCGTGGCGTCGTTCCTGCTGGGGTTCGCCCTGTTCGCGGCCATCACCACGGTGTCGGCCGTGGCCCAGGGCGCGCTCGGCGCCACGGTGCTGCAGGTCGGGATCTACCTGCTGCCGACGACGGTGCTCATGCTCGTGGTCTCCGTGCTGGCGGGCGCGCTGATGCGCCGCTTCACCGCCTCCGCGCTCGTGACGGCCGGCTCGGCGCTGGTGACGGCCGCCGCGTTGTGGCTGGCGGTGTCCAGGTCGTCGAGCGCCGACCTGTACGGCGCCGCGACCGTGCTGGGCCTGGGCGTCGGCCTCGGGTACGCCGCGCTCGGCACGATGGCGGTCGAGCACGTGGAGCCGGCCAAGACGGCGGCGGCCGGCGGGATCAACGCGCTGGTCAGGGTCGTGGGCAGCAGCGTGGCCGGTGCGGTGGGGGCGGTGGTGCTGGCCGCCGGGGGCGCCGGGTGGAGCTTCGGCGTCGCGGCGGTGGCGGCCCTGCTGGCCGCGCTCTTCGCCGCCGCCTACGGGAACCTCGCGCGAAAGCAACCGGCCTGACGCGCGGGCCGGGGCCGTCGGAGGGCGGGCGGCGGCCCCGGTTCGAAGCGTGCTCGGGCGGTCCCGAAGTCGGATACACTTGTTCAGGCACGAGGGGCTATGGCGCAGTTGGTAGCGCGCCTCCATGGCATGGAGGAGGTCTGGGGTTCGAATCCCCATAGCTCCACAACAGGCGAGAAGGCCGCTCCCGAGATCGGGGGCGGCCTTCTCGCGTTGCCGGGGCCCGGCTCCGGTGGCGGGCTCACACGGGCGGGTTGAAGCGGTGGTAGCCGGGCGCCGTCCACCCGCCGGGCATGGCGGCGAGCTGGTGGACGTACGACTCCAGCTCATACCGCACCACCGGCCGATCCCCCCACTCCACCCTGGCCGTGCCGGTGAGCTGCAGCGTCCCGCCCTGCTCCCAGTCGGGGAACAGCAGCCCGGCCGCCGGGTTCAGCTCCAGGTTGCCCAGGGTCATGTACATGCCGTTGCCCGGATAGTCGGGCCACTCCAGCGTGCGCGGCCCGGTGACCCGGACGAAGCCGGGGTTGCCGCCCCGGTGCGACACGTCGGCCCCGTGCCCGTCGGCGGCGGTGGCGACGAAGAACGTGTCCGCCGCCGCGATCAGATCCGCGTGCCGCTCCGTCAGCTCGCTCCCGCCGCCGAGGGTGGCGGGCGTGCCGGGGAAGGTGGTGGGCTCGCGGGTCTGGATGTACTTGGGGCAGTTGGAGTAGACCTGCTCGGTCCACACGACGAGGGAGTCCCCGGCCTGTACGGCGGTGCCGTTCACCCGCATCCTGCGGCGGGTGTGCGGCTCGATGGCCAGCAGGCCGAGGTCCCGCTCCGCCGCGAACAGCCCGTGCAGCGGGTCGCCGGCGGCGGGCAGGGCGCGGATCACGATCGTGCGGTCGTCCTCGGCGGCGGCGAACCCGGCGGGCCCGGTGAGCACGCCCGCCCAGAGGTGCCCGAGGTCGTCGGCCGCCCCGGCGACGATCATGCGCTGGGCCCGCAGGAACTCGGCGGCCGGGCCGGGGATCTCCGGCCGGGTGCGCGCGCTGCCGTGCCCGGTGAGCCCGACCCCGGCCCGCCGCTGCGCCGCGACCTCGCCGGGATGGTTTCTCATTAGAAGAACCCGCAGGTCGGCGCGCCGGTGGTGGGCGCGGGACGGTCTCCGGCGGCGTCGGGGGCGAAGATCTCCAGCCGGATGCCGTCGGGGTCCTCGAAGAACACGCCGCCCGACGCGGCGCCCTCGCCGTGCGGCACGACGCCGTCGTGGTGCAGGGTCGCGCCCAGCTCCCTGATCACGGTCTCCGCCCGGCGCACCGCGTCGAGGTCGGCGACCTGGAACGACAGGTGGTGCAGGCCCGGCAGGCCGGCGGCGAAGCGGCCGTCGCTCTGCTGCCAGAGCGTCAGCACCAGCTTGCCGTCCTGGGCCAGGAAGGCGTAGCGGCGCCCCTTCTCCTGCGACTCGCCCGCCGGCGTGAACCCGAAGACGCGCCCGTAGAACGCGATGGACCTGTCGAGGTCGGTGACGTTGAGCCCGATGTGCCCGGTCTGAAAGGCCATGCCTCACTCCTCTAACGCTTGCACGGTAGATTTGCCGTTAGAAGCACTATAACGGCAAATCTACTGCTTTGGCGTTAGAAGAGGGCTATTTCTTGTGCTCCCGGTAGTGCCGGGCCGCGCGGGCGCGGTTCCCGCAGGCCGTCGAGCACCACTCCTGGCGCGGGTGCTCCTTGACGAAATAGAGCACGCAGCGGGGGGCCTGGCAGGTGCGCAGCAGGGCCCGGTCGGGGCCGGCGAGGAACTCCACGGCCGCCGTGGCGAGCCGGGCGCGCAGGCGGGCGGGCTCGTCCGCGCCGGTGGCGGAGGCCATGGTGAGGACGGGCTCGCCGTCCCAGGAGAGCTGCGGGGCCGTGGGCGCCGCCAGGGCCGTGGCGTTCACCAGCGCCAGCGCCTCCCCGAACGCGGGCAGGTCCGCCGCGTCCGCCCGGCTCGGCGGCTCGGGGGCGACGGCCCTGGCCAGCAGGGCGCGTACGGCCTGGCGCAGCCGTACGGTCTGCCGCCACGCCTCCTCCGAGGCCGTGAAGCCGGCGTCCACGCCCAGGTCGGCCGCGTGCGCGCGGGCCCAGGCCGTCAGGCCGGCCGCGTCCGGCAGGTCGTCGACCGGGCCGCGCCGGTCGGCCCTGACCGTGCCGGCGAATTCCAGGGTGAGAGAGGACATGCCCTCAATCTAACGCCTTCCTGTGGACGCAGCCGTTAGACGCGCGACCCCCTGCGGGCGTGCCGCACACCGGCTCCGGCAGGCCGGACGGCGGCTCAGGTACGGCGGAAGGTGTGGCGGTAGGCCAGCGGTGACACGCCGACGGCCGCGTGCAGGTGCTGGCGCAGCGAGACCGCTGTGCCGAACCCCGCCCGCCTGGCCACCTCCTCCACGCCCAGGTCCGTGGTCTCCAGCAGGTGGCGGGCGTGCTGCACGCGCTGGCCGTTCAGCCAGCGGGCCGGGCTCTGGCCGGTCTCCTCGCGAAAGCGCCTGGTGAACGTGCGCACGCTCATCCTGGCGTGCCGGGCCAGCGCGTTCAGGTCGAGCGGGGCGTCCAGGTGGGCCAGCATCCAGTCGCGGGTGGCCGCCGTGCCGCCGCCGCTGCCGTACGGGAGCGGCCGGTCGATGTACTGGGCCTGGCCGCCCTCCCGCCACGGCGGCATCACGCAGCGCCGGGCCGCCCTGTTGGCCACCGCGCTGCCGAAGTCGCGCCTGATCACGTGCAGGCACAGATCCAGCCCAGCCGCCACGCCCGCCGAGGTCAGCACGTCGCCGTCGTCCACGAACAACACGTCGGGGTCCAGCTCGACCCGGGGGAACAGGCGGCGGAACCGGTCGGCCTCGCGCCAGTGGGTGGTGGCCCGACGGCCGTCGAGCAGGCCCGCCGCGGCCAGCACGAACGAGCCCGTGCAGATCGACATCGTCCGGGGCCGGCCGCGCAGGGCGTCGCGCAGCGGGCCGCTGATCGTGCCGTCCTTCATCGCCCGGCCGCCGTGGATGCCGGGCACCACGACCGTGTCGGCGGTGTCGAGGACGTCGAGGTCGTGGTCGGGCAGCACGGTGTAGCCCGCGGAGCACCGCACCGGCCCGCGGTTCTCCGAGCAGGTCACCACCTCATACAGCCGCTCGCCCGCCGCCGTCTCCGCCGTCCGGAACACCTGGCCGGGCACACCGAGGTCGAGCGGGGCGAAGTGGTCGAGCACGACGACCGCGACACGATGCGGCATGGCCGGATTCTTGCACATATTGGCTTTCCGGCCACTCGTAGCCATGGAAAGGGATAAATCAGGATTGGCGCATGACTGTGAGCACCACCGCCCCCACCCGCCGGCGGTTGCACCGGGCCTGGTACGTCGCGGCCGTCGCGTTCGTGGCCATCCTGGGCTCCGCCGGCTTCCGCGCCACCCCCGGCGTGCTGATCACGCCGTTGCAGGAGGAGTTCGGCTGGTCGACCGGCACCATCTCGCTGGCCGTGTCGATCAACCTGGTGCTCTACGGCCTGACCGCGCCCTTCGCCGCCGCGCTGATGGACCGCTTCGGCATGCGGCGCGTGGTCGCCGTCGCCCTCCTGCTGATCGCCGGGGGCAGCGGGTTCACCGTGCTCATGACGGCGAGCTGGCAGCTCCTGCTCTGCTGGGGCGTGCTGGTGGGGCTGGGCACCGGGTCGATGGCGCTGGTGTTCGCCGCCACGGTGGTGGACCGCTGGTTCGTGCGCCACCGCGGGCTGGTCACCGGCGTGCTGACCGCCGCGGGGGCGACCGGGCAGCTCGTCTTCCTGCCCGTGCTCGCGCAGCTCGCGCAGGGGCCCGGGTGGCGGTTCGCCTCCCTGACGGTGGCCGTGGCGGCGCTGGCCGTGGTGCCGTTCGTGTGGTGGCTGCTGCGCGACCGGCCCGCGGACGTGGGCACGACCGCGCTGGGCGCGGAGCCGGCGCCCGGGCCCGGCACAGGCGGCACAAGCGACACAGGCGACACAGGCGGCGCGGCGGGTGCGGCCGCTCGAACGGGTGCGGCGGTGGCCGGGGGCGCGGGCTCCCCGGCCCGGGTCAACGCGGCCGTCAGGGCCGTCACCGTGCTCTTCTCCGCCGCCAGGACGCGCCCGTTCTGGCTGCTCGCCGGCGGCTTCGCGATCTGCGGCATCAGCACGAACGGCCTGGTCGGCACGCACTTCATCCCCGCCGCCCACGACCACGGCATGCCCCAGCCCGTCGCCGCCGGCCTGCTCGCGGTCATCGGCGTGTTCGACATCGTGGGCACCGTCGCCTCGGGCTGGCTCAGCGACCGGGTCAGCCCCAAGATGCTGCTCGGCGTCTACTACGGCCTGCGCGGGCTGTCGCTGATGGTGCTGCCCGGCCTGTTCGCGGCGACGACCGAGCCCAGCATGCTGATCTTCATCGTGTTCTACGGCCTGGACTGGGTGGCGACCGTGCCACCCACCGTGGCGCTGTGCCGGCAGGTCTACGGGCCCGACGGGGCCGTGGTGTTCGGCTGGGTGTTCGGCGCGCACCAGGTCGGGGCCGCCATCGCCGCCGTCGGCGCCGGCCTCACCCGCGACCACCTGGGCGCCTACGACCTGGCCTGGTACGCCGCGGGCGCCCTCTGCCTCCTCGCCGCCGGCATGTCCCTGGCCATCGGGCATGCTAGGAGACGATGAACTCCGAGCTGTATGTCCTGCCCCTGGTCGTGCGGATCGAGCGGGCCGCCCCTCCCGAGCGCACCGACGCGCTGGAGGCGGCCGCCATGGCCGTGCTGAGCCTGCTCGACGACCCGGGAGAGTGGACCGCCGAGCTGCACGCCTGGCAGTCCACCGGAAAGATCCGCAAGGTGGTGCGCCGGGCCAGGGGCGCCGAGTGGCGCCGGGCGGTCGCGCTGCCCGGCCGCACGATCGAGCACCGCACCGCCGAGGTGCGCGTGCACCCGCCCGTGCCGCTCGACGACTGGCCGCGCGACCTGGCGCGGCTTCAGGTGTCGGGCACCGACCTGACCGACAGCGCCGCGCCCGGCCCCGCCGCGCCGCCGACCCTGTGGGCCAACCCCGGCCTGGAGATGACCGCGGGCAAGGCCATGGCCCAGGCCGGGCACGCCGCCCAGCTCGCCTGGTGGGCCAGCGACGCCGGCGAGCGGGCGGCCTGGCGGGAGCGGGGGCTGGCGGTGTCGGTGCGCACGGCCGCCGACCGGGCCGGCTTCGACGCCATGGTGGCCGCCGGGCTGCCGGTGGTGCGCGACGCGGGGTTCACCGAGATCGAGCCGGGGTCGTGCACGTTCGTGGCCGAGGCGCCGTGGCTGTCGGGCCGCGTCCACGTCCGGCCGTGAGCCTTCGGCGACCCTGAACGGGGTCAGTCCTTGAGCCCGGTCCTGAGCCTCCAGCGGCCCTGAACGGGGTCAGGCCTTGAAGACGTCGGCGAGCACGCCGCCCGCCGGGGTGAGCCTGGCGGGCGACGGGCTGTCGTACACGACCATGAGCCTGCCGTCCGCCAGCCGGACCAGCCCCTCCGGGTGATCGCAGCCCACGCCGAAGGGCAGCTCCAGCACGGTCTCCAGGTCGCCGGCCGCGGCCACGCCCCGGCGGTCCAGGGGCCAGCGCACGACGCGTACCGGGCCGTCGAGGTCCATCGTGGGGCCGGCCAGCAGCAGCAGCGCGTCCCCGTCCGGGCACATGTCGCGCACGCCCAGCCCGCCGAGGTCGAGGAAGTGCTTGCGGTACGGCTCCGCCGGCCGCAGCCGCCCCCTGCCCGCCTCCTCGATCCGCAGCTCCAGCACCACCGCCCAGCCCCGCAGCACGGGACCGCGCAGGCCCAGCCAGACGCGGCCGGCGGTGACCGCGATGCCCTCGACGTCGAAGCCGTTGTCCTTGCCCGGCAGCGCCAGGAACGGCGCCAGGTGCCGGTCGTGCTTGAGCCGCGCGGTGAGGCTCTGCGCGCCCGACATGATCGAGCCGGGCCGCGGCGTCCCGGTGGCCGGGTCCAGCGGCAGGCGGGCCAGGATGAAGCGGTTCTCCTCCCTGAGCACGGTGGCCAGCCGGTCGGCGGCCTTCTCCGGGTCCTTGGACTTGACCTTCCTGCGCTTCAGGCTGTGCGAGCCGGCCAGCCAGAGGTGGCCGTCCGCGTGGGCCAGGCCCTCGATGTCGGCCTCGTCCTCCGGGCCCGCGGGCAGCTCCACATAGTCGGCCAGGCGGAAGGAACGCTGGTCGCCGTAGTGGTCGCCGGTCCAGGTGAGGTGCTCGAAGGAGGCGGTCTCGTCCCCGGCGACCCACAGGCCGGTGGCGCTCTGACGGATCGCCGAGAGGTTCGTGTGCGTCTGAGACGCTCGCGAGGCGTGGTCGAATCGCAGCTCAACCTGTTCCACCACGCCATGATTGCACTTCGGTAGCTTCCGAGGCGCGATGGCGGGATATGTCGTACGCTCCCGTCGTGCTCCAAGGGGAAGAAGAGATCAAGGGCTCCCAAGAGAGAACGGCCGCAAGGCGTGGGGTCCCCACTTCTCCGCCCAAACGCTCCCGCATCGGCGACATTCGCATGCGGGTGGTGTACCGGGGGCTGGCCGTGGCCGCCGCCGCCGCGGCCGTCGCCGTGGCGCTGGTCGTGGTGCTCCCGTCGGAGCCGGACGAGGTCGCGGCGGGGCCGGTAACCGCGCCGCCGGCCGCACCGCCCTCGTCCGGCCCCGCGCCGACCCCGGCTGCCACTGTGTCGTCCACTGTGTCGGCCGCCGCTGTGTCGGGCGCCACTGTGGCGGCCACCCCGCCGGCTGCCGCGTCGCAGAGCGCCGCGCCGCCCGGCGCGACCCCGACGCCGGGCGTCTCGCTCGCCCCCGGCTACACGGCCATGGAGGCCCTGTACGCCGACCCGCGCGTCCCCCGGCTCACCCGTGGCGTCAAGCGCATGGCCCTGCGCGACCCCGGCAAGCGCGTCATCAAGGACCGGCGCACCGGCCTGGCCGTGCCGCGGCTGCCGGGACGGTGGAAGACGTCGGGGGCGGCGCCGTTCACCACCAAGCAGGTGCTGCCCAGACAGCGGGGCACGAGCCTGCGCGGCATGTTCGTGACCTGCCCGCTGCCCATCATGGAGCAGCGCTCCCCGCGGGACACGGCGCTGCTGGCCGCCCGGTGGACGCTCAACCACCACCCCAAGGGCTCGCGCATCACGTGGCTGGCCTCCCAGCCGGTCAAGCGCGGCTGGATGCTCGCCTACCGCGTCACCTACGGCAAGCGCACGTCACGGGCAGCGGTCGTGATCATGGACGGGGGAATGAGCAAGCCCGGTCTGGCGTTCGTCACAGTGCCTGACTCGCAGCGCAAACAGTGGCGCGACATCGGCCGCGTGGCCTCAGGGGTGCGTGTTCTAGGCTAGAAGATCATGGATGCGGCGATATTGGGGAGTGACGCCGTGGAACGCTCTGGACCGCCGCAGGCTTCGGACAAGCGCAGGGGCAAGCCGCCCTGGCGCTCTGAGGGCCTGCCCGGGACCCCCGGAGGCCGGCCCAAGATCAACTGGTGGCGGTTCGTCGTCACCCTGCTCGTGGTGTACGCGGGCTTCTTCGTCGTGTCGTCGTTCATGGACAGCGGCTCGGTCGAGACGATCTCGTACACCGAGTTCACCAAGCAGGTGAGCGCCAAGAACGTCAAGGACATCTACGCCCAGGGCCTGTCGGTCGAGGGCGATCTGAGGGCCGCGGCGAAGAACCCGGAGAGCGGGGAGTCGTACACGAAGTTCGCCACCGAGATCCCCGCCTTCGCCAACACCGACCAGCTCGACCAGCAACTGGCCACCGGCCAGGTCGAGATCACCTCGCAGCCCATCACCCGCGGCTTCTTCTCCAACCTGCTGCTGTCCCTGCTGCCCGTGCTGCTGCTGGCCGGCCTGTGGATCTGGATCATGCGCCGCGGCGCCAGCATGATGGGCGGCGGTCTGGGCGGGCTCGGCAAGTCCAAGGCGGCCAAGCCGGTCGAGGCCGCGAAGGTGCGCGTCACGTTCGAGGACGTCGCGGGCATCGACGAGGTCGAGAACGAGCTCGTCGAGATCGTCGACTACCTCAAGGACCCCGGCAAATACCGCAGGCTGGGCGCCAAGCTGCCCAAGGGCGTGCTGCTGGCCGGTCCTCCCGGCACCGGCAAGACGCTGCTGGCCAGGGCGGTCGCCGGCGAGGCCAAGGTGCCGTACTTCTCGGCCAGCGCCTCCGAGTTCATCGAGATGATCGTCGGCGTCGGCGCCTCCCGGGTGCGTGACCTGTTCGAGGAGGCGCGCAAGGTGGCGCCGTCGATCGTGTTCATCGACGAGATCGACGCCATCGGGCGGGCCCGCGGCGGCGCGGGCGGCATCGGCGGCCACGACGAGCGCGAGCAGACGCTCAACCAGATCCTCACCGAGATGGACGGCTTCTCCGGGGCCGAGGGCGTGATCGTCATCGGGGCGACCAACCGGCCCGAGATCCTCGACCCGGCGCTGCTGCGTCCCGGGCGCTTCGACCGTACGGTGCAGGTGGGCCTGCCCGACGCGGCCGGCCGCGCCGCGATCCTGGCCGTGCACACGCGCGGCGTGCCGCTGGACGACGGCGTCAGCCCCGACCAGCTCGCCAAGACCACCCCGGGCATGACCGGCGCCGACCTGGCCAACCTGGTCAACGAGGCCGCCCTGCTCGCCGCCAAGCGCGGCAAGGAGAAGGTCACGATGGCCGACTTCGCCGACGCGCTGGAGAAGCTGCAGCTCGGCGCGGCGCGCAGCATCGTCATGCCGGAGGAGGAGCGCACCAGGACCGCCTTCCACGAGGCCGGCCACGCGCTGCTCGGGATGCTCCAGCCGGGCGCCGACCCGGTCAGGAAGATCTCGATCATCCCGCGCGGCCGGGCGCTGGGCGTCACGCTCTCCACGCCCGACACCGACCGCTACGCCTACGACGAGCAGTATCTCCGCGGCCGCATCACCGGCGCGCTCGGCGGCATGGCGGCCGAGCAGGTCGTCTACGGCGTCATCACCACCGGCGCCGAGAACGACCTGGAGCAGGTCACCATGATCGCCCGCGGCATGGTCGGGCGGTGGGGCATGTCGGAGAAGGTCGGGCCGCTGACCATCCTGCCCAACGACGGCCAGCCGCCCCAGGCCTCGCCCGTCACCCTCGCCATGGTGGACGAGGAGGCGCGGCGGATCGTGGACGAGTGCTACGAGCGCGCCGTCCGCATCCTGACCGAGAACCGCGACAAGCTGGACGCCATCGTGGCGGCGCTGCTGGAGCAGGAGACGCTGGACGAGGCGAGCGCGTACGCGGCGGCCGGTCTGGCGCGGCCGGCCGAGAGCAGGCCGGAGGCCGTGGCGGCCCGCCCGGCGGTGGAGGCGCACCGGGCCGGAGCCCCCGAGGCTCAGCCCGCGCGTTTTTCCGAAAGTTAGGCAATTCGGGCGTTGCTTCGCGTCCGGCAGGGGCAGGTCTCCCGAGACGACTGATCGGGGGACCGTCGTGACACTGAATGACGAGCTTCTCGCCGGACTCGGAGACCAAGGACTGGAACAGATCGCCGGCATGCTCGGCACGGACACGCTGACCGCCCGCAAGGTCATCGAAGCCGTGTCGGGCACGATCGTGGGGGGCCTGGCCCGCAACGCCGAGCACCCGGACGGCGCCGACGCCCTGCGCGGGGCGCTCGACGACCACATGGATGCCGACCCGTTCAACGGCGACGTGGCCTCGCTGGTGCGCGACGGGCACAGCATCCTCGCCCACGTGCTGGGCGGTCAGGGCACCGAGCAGGCCGCGGCCGGGCTCGCGCAGCTCGCCGGGGTCAGCTCGACGGCGATCATGAGACTGCTGCCGCTGATCGCACCCATGATCATGTCGCTGCTCGCCGACCGGGCCGCCGGTCACGACATGGACGCCGGCGAAGTGGCCGACGACCTGAACCGCGAGCGCGCGGCCATCCCCGGCGGGCTGGGAGAGCTGATCGGCACGCTGCTGGGCGGCATCTTCGGGGCGGCGGGCGTGCCGCGCCAGGCCGGGCCGTACGAGGCGTACCGCACCGAGCACGAGATCACGCCGGAGCCCTACCGGGGCACCGGGCACGGGGCGGCGTCCGGACCCTACGGCGCCGGACGCGAGGCGGCGTCCGAGCCCTACCGCAGCGATTGGGACCCCGCCCCGGGCACGTCGAACCCCGACTGGTGACCGGTAAGCTATGCCGGTGATCGTCTTGGCCTCAGCCTCCTCCGCCCGCCTGGCCCTCCTGCGCAGCGCAGGTCTCGACCCCAAAGTGATCGTCAGCGGGGTCGACGAGGAGAGCTACTCCGCCCACTCGCCCGCGGCCCTCAGCCGGGTGCTGGCCACGGCCAAGGCGGAGGCGGTCGCGGGCGGGCTCGAAGAGGGCCTGGTCATCGGGTGCGACTCGATCCTGGAGCTCGACGGCCGCCCCTACGGCAAGCCGGCCACCCGCGAGGAGGCCACGGAGCGCTGGCGCCTCATGCGCGGCCGCACCGGGCGCCTGGTCACCGGCCACTGCGTGATCGACGTCGCGGCCGGCCGCCAGGTGGCCGAGGTCGCCACCACCGTGGTGCGCTTCGGCCAGCCGTCGGAGGAGGAGATCGCCGCCTACGTCGCCACCGACGAGCCGCTCGGCCTGGCCGGGGCGTTCAGCATCGACGGGCGCGGCGGCTGGTTCGTCGAGGGCATCGAGGGCGACCACGGCAACGTGCTCGGCCTGTCGCTGCCGCTGCTGCGCGAGCTGTTCGCCGAACTCGGCTACGCGGTGACGTCGTTCTGGCGCTAGCCTGCCGGGCATGCGATCAGTGCGTGATTTCACCGCCGGTGTGGGCTTTCTCTTCCAGGGTTTCGGCTGGGTCGCCAAGAACACCCGGTGGTGGTTGTTCGGGCTGATCCCGGCGCTGATCGCGTTCAGCGTCTATGCCGTGGCGCTGATCTTCCTGGGCACGAACGCCTCGGCGCTGGCCGAGTTCCTGACGCCGTTCGCCGACTCGTGGAGCTGGGCGGAGCTGTTCCGCACGCTGGTGGGGATCGCCCTGTTCATCGGGGGGCTGGCGCTGGCGGTGCTCACGTTCGCGGCGATCACCCTGGTGATCGGGGAGCCGTTCTACGAGAAGTTGTCGGCGGCGGCGGACGTGCTGGAGAAGGAGGAGGAGCAGCCGTGGTGGCGTACGTTGCCGCGCTCCATCCGCGACAGCCTGGTGACGCTCTTCTACGTGCTGCTGTTCACGATTCCGCTGTTCTTCCTGGGGTTCGTGCCGGTGGTGGGGCAGACGGTGGTGCCCGTGCTGGGAGCCGCCGTCTCCGGGTTCTTCCTCACGGTGGAGCTCACGACGCTCGCCCTGGAACGGCGGGGCATGTCCCGCAAGCAGCGCTTCGCCCTGCTGCGGGCCAACAAGGCCAGCGCGCTGGGGTTCGGGGTGGCGGGCTTCCTGCTGTTCCTGGTGCCGTTCGTGGCCGTCATCGCCATGCCGGCGGCGGTGGCGGGGGCGGCCCTGCTCGTCCGCACCCGCCTGGCCCCGGTCTCCTGAACCGCCGGCCGTCCCCGGCCGTTCTGCGCGGGACGCCTTCTGACGGGACGCCTCCGCCCTGCTCGGACTCCGCCGGGACGCCGCCGGCGCCGGCCGTTCACGCCTCGCGACCGGACGTGAGGCCGCGCCCGAGCGTCCGGTCCAGGCCGATGCGGGTGAGCCACCCCAGGCCGGCGGTGAACAGCGGCGGCCACACGATCGGCCCGAACGTGTAACCGACCAGCACCGCGAGCGGGATCCAGACACGGTGCACGGCCTGGTGCAGGACTCCCGGCGGGCGTACCCCCGCCAGTCGCGCCAGGTCGGGCAGCACGAACAGCAGGACGGCGGCGGCGGTGGTGGGCAGGCCGTACTTGACGCTCTCGAACACCGCGAACGCGGCCAGGAACAGCGTCAGCGCTCCCCAGGCGATCCTGCGCGGCAGGCCGACGGCGTCGCGGGCGGGCTGGGAGAGGTCGTCACGCGAGCCTTCGATAGTCACACCCGTCAGCGTATGCCGTAGATCACCTTCGGCCCACCTCCCGGCGACGCCATCCTTCCCCCCGAGGCCACAGGCTGCGCGACCTGGAGCGCCCGACGCTCCGGCCGCCCCGAACGGGCCGCCGGGAGGCACAGGACGAGATGTGTCCGGCCGGCTCGACGTGGTTGTCCACAGCCGCTGAGCGCCCGGCCCGCTTCATCCACAGAAGCGACCTGAGCCCCGTCGGCGCCCCCGAACACCGGGCACCCTAGGGACCCATGACGACCAACCCCCGGCCTCACCGCCCCCCGAACCGCCCGCATTCACCCCTCAACGCCTCGCCGCCCGCCGCTCCCGGCCCCCAGTCCCCCCAACCCGCCACCAACCTCCCGAGCTCTGCCTCCACCCCTCCGAGCCCCAGCTTCCGCGGCCCCGCCGAAGGCCCGGCCACGAGGAGAGCCTCGGCCTCGGCCGTGACACCTGCGTCAGCACTGACACCGGCGTCGGGGCCGGTGCCGGCCCTGGCACCGGGGTCGGGGTCGGCACCGGCGTCGGGGTCGGCACTGATACCGATGGACGGCGCGGAGGAAGACGCCTCGGGCGGTTCCCCCTTTGGCGCGGAGCCCTGTCTCACCCTGAGCAGCCCCACCGACATCCTGGCCGCCGTGCCCTACCTCGTCGGCTTCCATCCCACCGCCAGCCTGATCGTCATCGGCCTGGCCCGAGGGCAGGCCAAGCTGGTGACGAGGTGGGGGCTGCCGTTCCCGCCGGGCACCCTCGACGCGATGGCGCCCCTCTTCGAGCGCGAGAGCGTCACGGAGATCGTCGTCATCGGCTACGGCGCGGGCGACCTGGTCACTCCGGCGGTGGACGAGGCCAGACGCCTCGCGGCCACGCACGGGGTTCACGTGGGGGAGGCGCTGCGGGCCCATGAGGGTCGTTACTGGTCGTACATCTGCGACCTGACGACGTGCTGCCCCGCCGACGGCACCCCGTACGACCTGTCGAGCAGCCAGATAGCGGCCGAGGCCACGGTGCGCGGCCTGGTGGCCCTGCCCGACCGGGAGACGCTGGAACGCATGGTGGCTCCCGTCACCGGCCCCGTACGCGTGGCGATGCGCCGCGCCACGGCCGAGGCGATCGCCGACTTCCAGGCACGGATCATGGCGGCCCCCGACCTGGAGGCGTTCGCCACACAGTTCGTGTCCGACGGGCTGAGCCGGGTCCGCTCGGCGCTGGCCACCCATGCCGAGGGCGGCCGCCTCGACGACGCGGAGGCGGCGCGGCTGGGCCTGGACCTGACGATCATGAGAGTGCGCGACGAGGCGTGGACGCTCATGGAGGATTCACACACTCTGCTCTGGCGAGACCTGACCCGCAGGCTGGAGCCGCGTTTCGTCCCGCCGGCCGCGTCGTTGCTGGCGATGGCGGCCTGGCGGGCGGGCAACAGCGTTCAGGCGACGATAGCCCTCGAACGCGCCCTGACCGCCGACCCCGGCTACTCGATGGCCAATCTCCTCATGCACGCCCTCCAGAACCTGCTCTCCCCGGCCATCCTCAAAGACCGCCTCCCGACGCCGGCCGAGCTGGACTCCGCGATGGGCCCGCCCAACGCAGCCTGGCTCCTCCCCCTGGTCAATCTCCTCGGAGAGGACGATTCACCACCCAAACTCGAATGACAACCAGGGCCCCCTGAAACCCCAGACGTAAGCCCTCCGTCGGCCGGACCGCACCGGGCAACCGTCCGGGACGAGAACGTGATCCCCTCCTTGGGCCATCCATCAGCGGCGTGCCCCGAGCCACGGCCGCATGGCCCGGGAACCCGGGAACCCGGGAGACGGGAGCAGAGACCACGGGCCGGGGGCTGGGGTGGAGACGGGGACGGGGATGTGGTCGTTCATGTGCTTGATCGCCCACGGCGCGAGCGTATGGCGTGAAGAACTCCACCCCTGTCGGCACCTCCGTGGACGTCACCGGCGGTGGGGGACGAAGTGGCCGGGTAGGGGAAGGAAAGGCTAAAGGCTGCCTTCTTCCTTTCTGCGGCGTTCGTTGTAGGCCCGCATGCGCTGCGGATAGCCGGTGAGCTGGACGTCGTACACCGGCAGGGCGAGGTCGCGGGCGACCTTGTGGATCACTGCCGGTGAGCCGACCCTGCGCCGGGTCCACTCGCCGTCGTCGGCGACGGCCACAGCGGTCGTGTCGGTGGCGAAGGTCTCTGGCTCGACGTAAAACTCGACACCGCGCCGCGAACGAGCGAAGGCGATGAGCGCCTCGATGTCGGCGTCTGTCGCCTCACGGTCGAACTTCGCGATCTTACGGCCGCGTAGCCGACGAATGCCGTAGCGGTCTCGCCATCTCATGAATCCTTTTTATACCGTCTGGGGCCCTTGCGTCGGGGATGATCTCGGGGACAGATCCGGGATTCTCCCGATGGCGGCACGAGTTCGCAGGACGCAGTATGAGGAGTGACAGTCCGATTCTTCAAGGAGAGGCATGGCGATTATGGCTGGGGTACCGAAAACCCCCGGGCCGGGACAGGTGCCGCCAGCTCATCTGCGCGTCACCAACCAGGACCGCGAGAACGTGGTGGAGCACGTCAAGGCCGCGTACGCGGAGGGCCGCTTCGACAAGCTCGAATTCGACGATCGGCTGGAGCGCGCCATGACGGCGCGTACCCACGGCGACCTGATGCCCATCATGAACGAGCTGTACGGTTCCCTCGCCGTGCCCACGCTCGCCCCGCCGCCCCACCCGGCGCGCCCGGCGCCCGCGACGGGGCCGGCGGAGAGCAACGAGCGCCTCGGCGGCGCGCTCGCTCATCTGCTGCCGATCATCGGCTTCCCGGTCCTGGGCCCGCTGCTCCTGCTGCTCACCGGCGGCAAGACGTCGCCTTACATCCGCAGCCACGCCCTGGAAGCGCTCAACTTCCAGATCACGGTGGTGGGCGCCTCGATATTGTTGCCGCTCACCTTCGTCGGAATCGTCCTTGTGCCGTTCATCTGGGTCGCGGCCATCATCCTCGCCATCGTCGGCGGCGTCTCGGCACTGTCAGAGGGCAATTTCCGCTACCCCATGACCCTTCGCCTGGTGAAGTAGCGTTTCGCCGCTGACCACAATCCCAATCCCTCCCGCCCCGCCCTGGCTCATGAACCGGGCGGGGCGTCGTCTTTCCAGCACACGCATCCGAGTTCCCGGCTCACACATCCGGTGCGCGGGTCGGAGTGTCGGGGTTGCGGGTCGGATGTCGGAGTTGCGGGTCGGGTCCTGGGTTGACGGTCGGGTGCCGGGGTTCCGTGTCGGGGTTGTGTGTCGGGTCCGTTCCGGGTGCGATCTTTGATGCGGTGGCCTTCCGCTGGGCCGTCGTGTCCCGGCGCTCTGCTCGGCTCTGTGGCGCTTCGCGGTTCCGTCCCGGACTTGAGGGCGGTGGCGAGGTCGCGGGTGAGGGCCGTGCTCGATGAGGAGGTCTGCATTGATGTGTGGGTTCGCGCGGGCAGGCTCCGGTTGACGTACGAATGTCAGTGAGAAAAAGATCGCCACGCTGCTCGCTCAGCCTGTTCGGCCCGTCCGGGGGACGGGCGCGGACGACGCCGGGGAGCACCTGATCGGGGAACGGAGAGCAAGAGCCCTCCTCATGAAAGACCTGCAGATTGATCCCGCCCTGCTGAGCCGCTTGCTGCCAGGCACCGAGCCTGCGGATCTCGAAGTCCATCAAGGGCAGTTCCACCATGTGCTGATCGGCAGAGACCGGGTGGTGTGCCTGCCCCGCACCAGTGCGGCCGCCGCCCGGCTGCCGCAAAGGGCCGCCACCTTGCACGTGCTCGCGGAGCTCGGCCTGCCCTTCCGCATCCCCCGGCCGTTGTCACTGTCGGAGGCAGGCGACGGCGGCCGGCGGCCGGGGATGGGTGACGGCCATCGGATGTCAGGGGTGGCTGGCGATGGCCTGCGGCGGGCACCGGGGGCGAGTGGCGGTGCGCTCTCGGGGGCCGGCGGTGGGGGCCGGTTGCCGGGGGTTGGCGATGGTGTGGCGTCGGGGGTCGGTGGCGGTGGCCGGGGGGTGGTCGTTTCCGGGGGCTCGTGGCTGGTTCTGACGCGGGTTCCCGGTGCGCCGCTTGTGGCTGAGCTGCTGGCGGACTCGCGGGTGGCCGAGGCTGTCGCCGCCCAGTACGCCGCGCTGCTGACCGGACTGTCGGAGGCCGGGGCCGACGAGCGGGCGCGGGCGGTGCTGCCGGCGCCCGAGGGTCGCTGGCGGCAGTTCGCGGCGGAGGTTCGCGCCGAGTTGTACGGGATGATGTCGGACGACGGCCGCGACCGTGCCGAGCGCGAGCTCACGGCACTGGAACGGCTGCCCGACCCGGCGCAGCCGGCGGTGGTGCACGGTGACCTCGGCGCCGAGAACGTCCTGTGGGAGTGGCACGACGGGGTGCCGCGGCTCAGCGGCGTGGTGGACTGGGACGAGGTCACGATCGGCGACCGCGCCGAGGACCTGGCGGCCGTCGGAGCCTCGTACGGATCCAGGTTTCTGCGCCGGGTGCTCAGGGCCCGCGGCCGGCAGGACAGCGACCTCGAAGCCCGCATCGCCGCCATTCGCGGCTCCTTCGCCCTGCAACAGGCCCTGTACGCGCACAGAGACGGGGACGAGGTGGAACGGGCCGATGGCCTGGCCGCATACGTCCACCCGGCCACGGCCACCGCTGCCCCTCGCCCTCGCGGCACTGACGGACATTCTCCTGCGAACCGTGACTGACCCGCATCCGGGCTCGTGAGCCGTAGCCCGTTGCCCTCGAATGGGTACGGGGCGTCCAGGACGCGGTGTGTGGCGGGCTGGGAACCGGGCCTACGGGGCGCGGCGAAGGGCGGGGATGGCGTGCCAAGTTCCGGGGGCGCTTGGGCGTCAGCGGCGGGCCAGCACCTCGTACTTGACGCGCATCACCCCGGAGCTGATGTTGCCGATGGCGGCGAAGGCGGCCCTGGAGAGGTCGAGGCAGCGGCCGCCGATGTACGGGCCCCGGTCGTTGATGCGGACCGTGACGGACTCGCCGTTGTTCGGGTTCGTGACGCGTACCTTGCTGCCCAGCGGCAGGGTCTTGTGGGCGGCCGTCATGGCGGCGGGGTTGAAGCGTTCGCCGCTGGCCGTCATCTGGGGCTCGCCGTAGTAGGAGGCGCCACAGGCACCGGACGAGAGCACGCGGTACTTGGGCTTCCTGGCCTCGGACTTCGCCGTTTCGGTCGTGGCGGAACCGGTCTCGGCGGCTTCGCTCTTGGCGGCCTGGCTGCCAGTCCTGGCGCCCTCGGTCCGGGGCCTGGCGCCCTCGGCCCCGGTTCTGGCGGTCTCGGCCCCGGGCTCGGTGGTCCCGGTCCCGGTACCGGTCCTGGTCCCGGTCCTGGCCCTGGTCGGACCGGTCTCGGTCTTCCGGGTCTGGGAGCGGGCGGGAGCGGGGGATGCGGTGGCCGGTCCGGGAGAACCGGCAGTCTCCGGCTGGGCTGCGGCGGCCGGTGGCTTGGGGGTCGGGGAGTCGGGCTGCGGAGTGTGGCGGTGGGCGGCGCCGTTCGGGGACGAGGCAGGGCCGGGAGACGTCACCGCGGTGCTCGGGGTGGCGGCCGACGGGGTGAAGGCCACTGTGCTCTTGGGTGAGTCGTCGTTGCCGATGGCGGCCCAGGCGGTCGTCGACGCCGCCGCCACGACGGCCGCGCCGGCCGCGACGGCGGTCCAGCGGCGCTTGTGCGGGGAGGGCTTGCGATCCGGAGGAGAAGGCTTACGGCTGTGCTGGCCCAAGGTAAACCACGGTCCTAGTCAGGGGATGGGGAAAGGAAAGGCCAGGCCGTGAGGGGGCGGGGGCGTACGGAGGCCGATCCGCAGGCGGGGTGGGGATCCCGCGCGACGGGGACGAACATATGCGACAAACAGCAGGTAAAGGCAACTTAATGGGCCATCCAGTGAAATTTCTCACCTATGCCGCAAGTATCCCGAGACACCCAGCGTGCGCCGTGGATCTTCGACTTCTCGGCTCCCCTCAAGGGCTGAGCTTGATCGTCCGAGGCGACGACCCGGAGCGATCGCCCCGGCGTGACGAGAAGGGCGCGAAGGGGGTGGCCGTGAGGGGGGATGGCCGGAGGTCCGAGAGTGCGAAGAGGGGGGTCGGGAGAGGCGGTGGTCAGAGCATCAGGGAGCGGACGGTGTCGACCGTGTCGGCGTCCTCGACGCGCTTGTCCGGGCGGTAACGCAGCACCCGGGCGAAGCGCAGGGCCATGCCGCCGGGATAGCGGGGTGAGCGCTGCACGCCGTCGAAGGCGATCTCGACCACCAGCTCGGGACGCAGCCGCACCGTCCACTCGTCCGTGGGCCCCTCGGCCAGTTCGAGGAAGCGTTCGGTCTGCCAGGCCAGCAGCTCGTCGGTCAGCCCCTTGAAGGTCTTGCCGAGCATCACGAACCCGCCCTCGGGGTCGCGGGCGCCGAGATGCAGGTTGGACAGCTTGCCTTCCCTGCGGCCGTGGCCCCACTCGGCCGCCAGGACGACCAGGTCGAGGGTGTGGCGGGGCTTGACCTTGATCCAGCCCGCCCCGCGCCGGCCGGCCGCGTAGGGGGAGGCGAGGGACTTGACCACCAGGCCCTCGTGACCGGCCTTCACCACGTCGGTGAAGAACTGCTCCGCCTCCGCCACCTGCGACGTCACCAGGTGCGGCGTCAGCAGGCCCTGCGGCACCGTGCGGGTGAGGACCTCCTGGCGCCGGGAGTAGGGCAGGTCGAGCAGGTCGGCGCCGTCCACGCGCAGGGCGTCGAAGAAGAACACGCTCAGCGGCGTCTGCTCGCGCAACCGCTCCACGTTGGTCTTGCTGGAGACCCGGCTCGCCGTCACCTGGAACGGATGCGGCCGGCCGTCGCCCCGCAGCGCGATCACCTCGCCGTCGAGGACCAGGTCGTCGGAGGGCATCCCGAGGACCGCCTCGACCAGCTCGGGCACCTGCGGCGTGATGTCGTCGAGCGTACGGGTGAAGACCTTCACCTCCTGGCCGGAGCGGTGGGCCTGGACGCGTACGCCGTCGAGCTTCCACTCCAGCGACGCCGGCGCGCCCGCCTTCTCCAGGGCGGCGGCCACGTTGGGGGCGCTGCCCGCCAGCATCGGCGCGACCGGCCGCCCCACCTCCAGCCGGAAGGCGTGCAGCGCCGCCACCCCGCCGGTCAGCGCGGCCGCCCCGACGGCGGGAAGCCAGCCGCGCAGCGTGAGCGCGCGGCGTACGTCGGCCGACGGCGCGCCCGACGCCTTGGCCACGGCCTCGATCATGACGCCGTCGAGCGCGCCCTGGCGCAGCTCGCCGAAGAGCAGCCGCCGCATGAACTGCTGCTCCTGGCTGGTCAGCCCCGCGAACAGCTCGGCCACCAGCGCCTTGCGCGCCGCCTGCGAGCCCTGGCCGGAGACGGCCTTGATCCGGCTCAGCAGCGCGTCGACCTCGGTCAGCGTGGCGGTGGCGACCAGCTTGGGCTGCGGGATGTCCTCCAGCGTGCGCCAGCCCACGCCGACCTGACGCTGGGGCAGCTCGCCCGAGAGGTAGGAGATCGCGATCTCCGCCTCCTCGGGGCCGACCCGGCCCAGGAGCTCCGCCAGGTGGCCGATCTTGCCGAGCCTCGCGGATGTACGCGTCACCGCCTCGGAAACCCGGACCACGTCGATCAGAAGCACACGCCTATGGTGCCTTACGGCGGTGACATTTCCCTACCTGATATCGGCATATCCGCAGAGTGTGTCGGTCGATGGGCAGTGCTGGGGCAATTCGGTCATCCCGCCCCTGCAGTCGCGAAGGGAAGAAAACACCCGGCGGTCGGGGTCCGTGGGCGAGAGGCATGCCCGGCGGTCGGTGGGCGTGAGGGCGACGTCCGTGGCGGGCGGGCGTGCGTGAGGGCGATGCCCGGCGGTGGGGGGTCCGTGGGCGGGCGCGTGGGGAGGGGCGGGGCCGGCGGTCGCGTGGGGAGGGGCGGGGCCGGCGGTCGCGTGGTGCGCCGCCGGCGAGCGGTACGGCTCGGGGCCGCGCCTGGGCGACGCCCCAAGGGTTCGGCGATGGCACCCGGAAGGGGGGAGGGGCCCGGTGCCGGGTCGTGAAGGACCTCGGCCCCGGGCGCCGGCGCCACCGGAGCGGACGTCAGCTCACGCCGAGCAGGTCGACGACGAAGATGAGCGTCTCGTTCGGCTTGATGCGCGGAGGGGCCCCGCGGGTGCCGTAGCCGAGGTGCGGCGGGATGACCAGCTTGCGCCGGCCGCCGACCTTCATGCCCGCGACCCCCTGGTCCCAGCCCCCGATGACGCGCCCGGCGCCCAGCGGGAACTCGAACGGCTGGCCGCGGTTCCACGAGGCGTCGAACTCCTCCCCGGACGAGAACGACACGCCCACGTAGTGCACGCGTACGTTCTGGCCGGGCTTGGCCTCGGGGCCGTCACCCACGGTCAGGTCCTCGATCTCGAGGTCCTGGGGCGGGTTGCCGCCGGGAAAGTCGATCTCGGGCTTCTGGAGTGCCACGAAAGTGCTCCTGTTGACGATTGTCGTCGACTGCCGCCGACTGTCTGTCGAAGAGAATGGACCCGACGACTCTATGCGGTCGGGATATCGTCATCGTTCATGGCCGCCCTTTCACCCGACGCGATCCTGCTCACCGGCCGCGTGGCCGTCGTCACCGGGGCGGCCAGGGGCATCGGGCGGGCGATCGCGGAGACGTTCGCCGCGTTCGGCGCGCACGTCGCCGTCTGCGACCGCGACAAGACCCGCCGCGACGCCGCGTGCGGCCACGCCGGAGCCCAGCGCGGGGCCGGCCCCGACCGGGACGGCGCACGGTGGAGCGACAGTGATGGGCCCGAGGGGGACGGCGCACGGTGGAGCGACGGTGGTGGGCCCGAGGGGGACGGCGCGCGGCGGGGCGACGGTGATGGCCGGGACGGGCCGGGCGTCGCGCTGGACATGACGCTCGACGTGCGCGACCACGTGGCGGTGGAGGTGTTCGCCCAGGCCGTACGCGAGCGCTGGGGCCGCGTGGACGTGCTCGTCAACAACGCGGGCGGCACGTTTCACGTGGGGTTCGCCGACACCTCGCCGCGCGGCGAGCAGGTGCTCATCGAGGAGAACTTCACCCAGGTCACCGGCATGATCCGGCGGCTGCTGCCGATGATGCCCGAGGGCGCGTCGATCATCAACGTGACCTCCATCGAGGCGCACCAGGCCGCGCCCGGGTTCGCCGTGTACGCGGCAATGAAGGCGGCCCTGGAGAGCCTGACGAAGTCGCTGGCGCTGGAGCTGGCCCCCCGGGGCATCAGGGTGAACGCCATCGCACCCGACGCGCTCCGCACGGACGGCGAGGCGGGCGTGCGCGAACGCATGCTGGCCCGCCCGCTGCCCTACGACCCGGTACGCCTGCCGCCGCTCGGCCACCTGGGAGATCCCCGCGACGCCGCCGCGGCGGCCGTGTACCTGGCCGGCGACCTGGCCAGGTTCGTGACGGGCACCACGGTGCACGTGGACGGCGGGATCCACGCGGCCGGCGGGTGGCGCCGGGCCTGACACGCCGCCGGCAGGTGGCGCAGGGGCTGAGTCGCGGCCGGTGGATGCCGCCGGCAGGGGCACGGGCTCTGGGGCGCGGCCGGTGGATGCCGCTGGTAGAAGGCACGGGCTCCGAGGCGCGGCCGGTGGATGGCGAAGGACCCCGGCCGCCGCCGAGGTCCCCGTCGTCCGCCGGTCCGGGGCTCAGGCGCCCGGTGCCCGGTGGGTCACCAGCTCTGGTGCAGGGGCATGCCCTCGGCGTACCCCGACGAGCTCTGGATGCCCACGACGGCCTGCTCGTGGAACTCCTCCAGGGTCGACGCCCCCGCGTACGTGCACGACGACCGCAGCCCGGCCACGATCGCGTCGATCTGGTCCTCCACGCTGGGCCGCCGCGGGTCCAGGTACATCCTGGAGGTCGAGATGCCCTCCTCGAACAGCGCCTTCCTGGCCCGGTCGAACGCGGAGTCCTCGGCGGTGCGCAGCCGCACGGCCCGCGCGGAGGCCATGCCGTAGTTCTCCTTGTACTTGCGCCCGTCGGCGTCGGTGCGGGTGTCTCCGGGCGACTCGTACGTGCCCGCGAACCACGACCCGATCATCACGTTGGACGCCCCGGCGGCCAGGGCGAGCGCCACGTCGCGCGGGTGGCGCACGCCGCCGTCGGCCCACACGTGCCGGCCCAGCCGGCGGGCCTCGGCCGAGCACTCCAGCACGGCCGAGAACTGCGGGCGGCCCACGCCGGTCATCATCCGGGTGGTGCACATCGCGCCGGGCCCGACGCCGACCTTGAGGATGTCGGCCCCGGCGGCCACCAGGTCGCGCACGCCGGAGGCGGTCACCACGTTGCCGGCGGCGACGGGCACGGCGGGGTCGAGCGCCTTGACGGAGCGCAGGGCGGAGATCATCTTCTCCTGGTGGCCGTGGGCGGTGTCCACGACGAGGCAGTCGACGCCGGCCTCCAGCAGCTCCTTGGCCTTGGCGGCCACGTCGCCGTTGACGCCGACGGCGGCCGCGATGCGCAGCCTGCCCTCGGCGTCCACGGCCGGCTGGTAGAGGGTGGCGCGCAGCGCGCCCGTACGGGTGAGGATGCCGACCAGCCGCCCGCTGTCGTCCACGATGGGCGCCAGCCGGTGCCGGCCCTCGTGCAGCCGGTCGAAGGCGGCGCGCGGGTCGAGCCCGGCGGGCAGCGTGAGCAGCTCGCTCGACATGACGTGCGAGAGCTGGGTGAACATGTCGACGCCCTGGCAGTCGGCCTCGGTCACGACGCCGACGGGGCGGTTCTCCCAGTCGACCACGATGACGGCGTTGTGCGCCCGCTTGGGCAGCAGTTGCAGGGCCTCGCCGACGGTGTCGTGCGGGGTGAGGGTGAGCGGGGTGTCGTGGACGAGGTCGCGCTTCTTGACCCAGTCGACGACGTCCGCCACCACGTCCAGCGGGATGTCCTGAGGTATCACGGCGATGCCGCCCCGCCGGGCGACGGTCTCGGCCATGCGGCGGCCGGCGACCGCGGTCATGTTGGCGACGACGATCGGGATGGTGGTGCCCGTGCCGTCGTTCGTCGAGAGGTCGACTGCGAGCCGGGAGCCCACCGAGGAACGCGACGGGACCATGAACACGTCGCTATAGGTCAGGTCGTAATGCGGCTCGAGGTCGTTGAGAAATCTCACGTTCATCCATCATATGTGCTGGTTGGTCTACAAGGGGTTTCCCCCTTTCTCGGGGGCTTATGATCGGCCGGGACACTTTTGGGGGAGGGAGGGCCTGTGGACATCACGGAACGGGCCGAACTGGTCGTGGTCGGTTTCGCCGTACGCACGACCAACGCCGACGAAATGGATCCGGCACGGGCGAAACTGCCCGCGTTGTGGCAGCGGGCGGGCGCGCCCGGTGCTTTCGCGCATGTGCCGGGCCGCGTCGACGAGAATCTTTACGCGGTGCTGACCGATTACGAGAGCGATCACCACGGCGCCTACACGCAAATCGTGGGCACCGGGGTGCGCACGGTGCCGCGCCTGCCGGAGGGCATGGTCGCCGTGCGCGTGCCGGCCGGGCAGGCGCTGAGGCTGGAGGCGCGCGGCCCGATGCCGCAGGCGCTGCTCGATTCGTGGCAGCAGGTGTGGAAGCACACCGAGTCGGGCGGCACGCCGTCGCGCGCGTTCACGACGGATCTGGAGGTGCACCACCCCGACGGGGTCGACCTCTACATAGCGGTGTAGCCGGCGCCCCGCCGCACGGCGGGGAGGACCGCGCCAACGCCACAACCGCCCCGCCCCGCCCCGCCCCGCCGCGTGGCGGGACGGACGACGGCGACCTCACGCCCGTCCCGCCGCGTGGCGGGACGGGGCGGGTCACAATCCGAGCACGATGGCCGCGGCCTCGACGGCCGTCGGCTTGACCTCTTCCATCGGCAGGTGCGCGAACTCGACCGCGCAGTCCGACATGCCGCCCAGCGCCACCGTCGCCCGGATGTGCTGCTCCTGGGGGAGATCGTCCCCGAGCAGCATGGCGATCAGCTCGCGCCGCCAGGCGAACATGCGCGTGCCCAGGTTCAGGTGGCTCAGCGTGGACAGCTCGCGCACCATCATGACGATCACCTCGCGGTGCCGCCAGATCAGCTCGAAGTAGTCGTCGAGCAGCCTGCGCGGGTCGTCCGCGGGCCGCGGGCCGCCGACGAACCTCTCCATCTCCTCCACCAGCGGCGCCACGATGCTGCGCACCAGGTCGTCGCGGGAGGAGAAGTGGTAGTAGAGCGCGGGCTTGGTGATGCCCAGCCGTTCGGAGATCTGGCGCAGGCTGGTGTTCTGCACGCCCTGCTCGACGAACAGTTCGCGGGCGACCGCCTGGATGCGGGCCTTGGTGTCACTGGGCATGCGCCAAGAATATCCCTTACCTACCGTTAAGTAAGCTCTCGTGCTACCGTGCTTACTTACCGATAGGTAAGGAGGGATCATGAAGGTCCTCATCTCCGGGGCCAGCGTCGCCGGGCCCGCGCTGGCGTACTGGCTCACCCGGCACGGCTTCACCGTCACCGTCGTCGAGCGGGCGCCGGCGCTGCGCAAGACGGGCGGCCACGCGATCGACCTGTTCCGGCCGGCGATGGACATCGTCGAGCGGATGGGCGTGCTGGAGCAGGTCCTGGCCGCCAAGACCGGCACCGACTTCCTGACCATGCACACGGAGTCGGGGGCGCGGGCGGAGCTGGAGATCCGGCGTGTCATGGGCGCCGTCTCCGACCGGCACGTCGAGATCATGCGCGACGACCTCAGCGAGATCTTCTACGACGCCACCCGCCACGACGTCGAATACGTCTTCGGCGACTCCATCACCTCGATCTCCGGCGACGGCGAGGTCACGTTCGAGCGCGGCGCGCCGGCCCGGTACGACCTGGTGATCGGCGCCGACGGCCTGCACTCCAACGTGCGCCGCCTGGTCTTCGGGCCGGAGTCGCGCTACACCTCCTGGGTCGGCGCCTACCTGGCCGTGGCCTCGGTGCCCAACCACCTGGGGCTCGACGGCCGCATGGAGGGCGTGGCCGGAGTGGGCAGGATGGCCGCGATGTACGGCGCCGCGCACCTGCCCGACGCGCGGGCGGTGTTCCTGTTCAGGACGGCGCGGGAGCTCGACTACCACCACCGGGACACCGACCGGCAGAAGGAGCTGCTGCGCGCCCGCTTCGACGGCCTGGGCTGGGAGGTGCCCCGGCTCATGGAGGAGCTGGCGCGCACCCCGGCCTTCTACTTCGACTCGATCACCCAGCTCCGCCTCGACACGTGGTCACGGGGCCGGGTGACGCTCGTGGGCGACGCCGGCTACTGCCCCGGCCCGGCGGTCGGGGGCAGCACGAGCCTGGCGGTCGTGGGGGCGTACGTGCTGGCGGGCGAGCTGGCGGCGCACGGCGGCGACCACACGCGGGCCTACCCGGCGTACGAGGCCGAGCTGGGCGACTACGTGCGCCGCAGCCGCACGTTCGCGATCAACGCGGCCCGGCGGCTCGTGCCGGGCAGCCGGTTCGAGCTGTGGGCGCTCACCGCCGGCGTGCGGCTGATCAACCGCCTGCCCGTCGCCCTGACCAGGGCCGCGGCCAAGGCCGGCAGCAAGGGCGTGCGGCTGCACGACTCGATCGCGCTCAAGGACTACGCAGCTCGACGGGAAACGACGTCACGCCCCTGACGAACGCGTTCGGCAGGATGCGCGGACCCTCCGCGTCGGCCCAGGAGGCCGAGCCCACCCGCGCCAGCCACTCCTCGAAGAAGATCCGCAGCTCCAGCCGGGCCAGCGCCGCCCCCAGGCAGAAGTGCGTGCCCAGGCCGAACGCGATGTGCCCGCCCGGCCGCCGCGTCACGTCGAAGACCTCCGGGTCGTCGAACACCTCGGGGTCGCGGTTGGCCGAGCCGTACATGAGCAGCACCTGCTGCCCCCGGCGGATCTCCCGCCCGCGCAGCAGGGTGTCGCGGGTGGCCGCGCGGCACATGTTGAGTATCGGGGTGGTCCACCGGATGAACTCCTCCACGGCCCCCTCCATCAGGCCGGGGTCGGCGCGCAGCCGCCGCCACTGCTCCGGATGGCGGATCAGCGCGTCGATCGCGGTGGCGATGACCGTCCTGGTGGTCTCGGCGCCGCCGTCGAGCAGCAGCAGCGCCTCGTTCACCAGGTGCTCGTCGTCGTAGCCGGGGTCGGCGCACCACAGGGACACCAGGTCGTCGCGGGGGCGGGCGCGGCGCTCGGCGGCCAGCTCCAGCACCGCCAGCGCGAACTCGCCCGCCGCCACGGCGGCCTCGTGGGTGACGTACCGCAGCCCGCCCCCGGCCACGATCGTGGACTCCGACCAGTGCTTGAGCCTGGGCCAGTCCTCGTCGGGGAAGCCGAGCAGCCGGCCGATCATCCGGGCGGGCAGCGGCGCGGCCAGCTCGGCCACCGCGTCCACCGTGCCG
Source organism: Nonomuraea candida (assembly GCF_000725485.1). Taxonomy (GTDB): domain Bacteria; phylum Actinomycetota; class Actinomycetes; order Streptosporangiales; family Streptosporangiaceae; genus Nonomuraea; species Nonomuraea candida. Next base: position 51,090 of record NZ_JOAG01000033.1, read on the forward strand.
CGCGCCAGCGCGCGGGTCAGCAGCTCGACGACGATCCCGCGGATGTGGCCGGCGTGGCGCTCGAACACCTGGCGGGGCGTGAAACGGCGGTAGACGAGCCGGCGGCGCCCGGCGTGCTCCGGATCATCCAGCCCGATCATGGACGGCTCTGAGGGGAGCTGGGGGCGGTAGCCGCCGGTGCTGGTCCACAGCCCGGGGTCGCGCTCGATGGCCGAGATGTCGGCGTGGCGGGAGACGCCCCACAGGCCGTTGCCCTCGTCCCAGTGGACGGGGTCGTGCTCGCGCAGCCAGGCGTAGACGGGGGCGGGGTCGCCCGCGTACAGGGCGCCGTCGAGTAGGTCGGTCATGCCAGGACCCCCTGGCCGCGCAGCTTGTCCGCCTCCTCCTGCGGCAGTCCCCAGCCGGACAGGTCGGTCAGGCGGGTGGCGGGCGCCAGGTCCTGGGCGGGCACGCCGAGCAGGCGGGGCGCGGGCACCGGGTGGGTGACCTCGCCGACCTTGACGAACGAGCCGCGGGCGGCGTTGTGCGGGTGGGCGGCGGCCTCGGCCATGGACAGCACCGGGGAGACGCAGGCGTCGGAGCCCTCGAAGACCGCCTCCCACTCGGCGCGCGTCCTGCGCCGGAACTCCTCGGCCAGCCGCGCCCTGAGCGCCGGCCACTGGGCCCGGTCGTTCCTGTCGGGCAGGTCGGTCAGGCCCATGAGCGTGACCATCGTCTCCCAGAACTGCGGCTCCAGCGCGCCCACGGCCACATATCCGCCGTCGGCCGTCTCGTACGTGTCGTACTGCGGCGCGCCGGTGTCGAGCAGGTTCGTGCCCCGCGGCCCCCAGTGCCCGCCCTGGACGGCCTGGTAGAACATCGAGAACAGGATCGCCGCCCCGTCCACCATGGCCGCGTCGATCACCCGGCCCCGGCCCGTGCGCTCCCGCTCGAACAACGCCAGCAGCACCCCGTAGGCCAGCATGAGACCGCCGCCGGCGAAGTCGCCCAGGATGTTGATCGGCGGGGTCGGCTTGTCCCCCTCGCGTCCCAGCATCGACAGCACCCCGGACACGGCGATGTAGTCGATGTCGTGCCCGGCCGTCGGAGCCAGCGGCCCGTCCTGCCCCCACCCGGTCATGCGGCCGTAGACCAGCCGCTCGTTCACGGCGTGCAGGTCCTCGGGGCCGATGCCGAGGCGTTCGGCCACTCCCGGCCGGAAGACCTCGATCACCACGTCGGCGTGGCGCACCAGCTCCTTGAAGGCCGCCACGCCCTCGGGCGCCTTCAGATCCAGCCCGATCGTGTGCTTGCCGCGGTCCATGACGTCGGTGCGCGGCCGGTCGGAAACCGTCTTGACCCGGTCGATCCGCAGGACGTCGGCGCCGTGATCGGCTAGCATCATCCCCGCGAACGGCCCGGGGGCGAGCCCCGCGAGCTCCAGCACGCGCACTCCGGACAGCGGACCCCGGCGAACCTCAGGCATCGGCCTCTCCTTGCTGTGGACCCTGCCCCAGTAGAACAACATTCGGTGAACTGGTGCAAGCGGCCTTTCCGACCTTCCCGCGAAGTCGTGGCAGGTATGGGAAACTTGCCCACTGTTCGGGTGGTCTTCAGACGGCAGCGTCCAGCGGCCGTCCGCGGCGCCCGCCGGCGCCGCCGCACCTCGGCGACGCCCGGCGGACGCCCGCGGCGGGCGCTACGCGCAGCCACAGGGGTAGGACATGGTTTCGGATAGCAACCGGCTCGTCGCAGGGCGCTACCAGTTACTGCGCGAACTGGGCCGCGGGGGGATGGGCGTGGTCTGGGAAGGCCGCGACACACTGCTGCACCGGCAGGTGGCCATCAAGGAGGTGCTGCTGCCCGACGGGCTGTCACCGGGCGACCGGGAGCGCCAGCTCCTGAGAACCGCCCGCGAGGCACGCACCGCGGCCAAGCTCAACCACCCCAACGTCGTCGCCGTCTACGACGTGGTCGAGGAGGGCGGCCGGCCCTGGATCGTGATGGAGCTGGTCAGCCACCCCTCGGTCGAGCAGGTCGTGCTCACCTCCGGCGCGCTGCCCGTGCGCGAGGCGGCCGACCTGGGCAAGCAGGTGCTGTCGGCGCTCAGGGCCGCCCACCAGGTGGGCATCCTGCACCGCGACGTCAAGCCGAGCAACATCCTGCTCGGCGACGACGGCCGCGCGGTGCTGATGGACTTCGGCATCGCCACCGTCGAGGGCGACGCCTCGCTGACCAGGACCGGCATGGTGACGGGCTCGCCGAGCTTCCTGGCGCCGGAACGGGTCCGCGCCGAGAACGCCGGGCCGGAGTCCGACCTGTGGTCGCTGGGCGCCACGCTGTACGCCTGCATGGTCGGCCGCTCGCCGTTCGAGCGCGGCGACCCCATGGCCACGCTCAACGCGCTGCTCAACGAGGAGCCCGACTACCGCAGGATCCCGCCGGCCATGCACCCGATCCTGAAGGGCCTGCTCCGCAAGGAGCCCCAGGACCGGGTGGACGCCGAGGAGGCCGACCGGCTGCTCAGCGCCATCCTGGCCAGCAGGCCCGCCCACGACGACCTCGACGTGCCCGAGCGGCGGAAGCGCGGCAAGAGCGGCGGGCCGGGCAGGGCGCTGCTCGCGGCGGCGGCCACGGTGGTGCTGGTGCTCACGGGCGGCGCGGTCGCCTACTTCAGGACGGCCTCGCCGGCGGAGGGCGCGCCCCGGGCCAGCACCCAGCCGGCCGCCGCGACCGGCTCCATCACGCCGAGCGCCACGCCGACGGTGACCGCGACGCCGACGCCGACCCCCACGCCCAGCGTGACCAGGGTCGCGCCCGCCGTACGCGCGTGGACCTCGCGCGACGGCTGGTCCATCATGCGGCCGACCGGGTGGCGGGGCGCGCGCGGGGAGGCGTACACGCACTGGACCCGCAGGGACGGCAACGCGCACCTCGGCGTGCAGGCGCTCTACGTCGACCTCACCCCGGGCGAGATCATCGTCACCGAGCAGGAGAACCTCGCGCAGACCGCCCAGGACGTGGTGAACCGCGGCCGCAGGACCGTCACCCACCAGGGCGTCAAGGCCGTGGAGTGGGAGTTCTCCTGGACCGCGGGCGAGGAGAACGAGCAGCGCTGGGTGCGCCCGGGCGCTCGCTACCGCGAGGTGCGCCGGGCCCTGGTGGTGGGGGACACCGCGTACGTGCTGTCCTGGACGGTCGCCGAGAGGCAGTGGCCGCGCAACAGGGCTCTGATGCGCCAGGTGATCGGCAGCTTCACCGTGGCGCCATGAGGCCCTGGGACCTGCTGGCGCTCCCGCCGCTGCCCGAGGAGCTCATGCGGAGCCTGCTGGCCCCGCTCGGCGACCGGGTGAGGGTGCGCCTGCCCGCCTCCCGTGACAGGGACGCGCTGCTGGCGGCGCTGCCGGAGGCGGAGATCGTGCTCGGCGACTGGACGGGCACGCTCGTCCTCGACGCCGCGGCGGTGCGCGCCGCGCCCCGGCTGGCGTTCGTGCAGCAGCCGTCCGTGGGCGTGGACGGCCACGACCTCGCCGCGCTGGCCGCCGCCGGGGTGCCGGTGGCCAACACGCCCGGCGTCAGCGCGGCCGCGGTCTCCGAGTGGTGCCTGGCCGCCACGCTGTCGCTGGCCCGCAAGCTGGGCGCCGGCGACGCCGCCGTACGCGCGGGGGAGTGGCCCCAGCAGGGCCTGCGGCCGATGGAGCTGCGCGGCAAACGCGTCGGCGTCATCGGCTACGGCCCGATCGGCGCCACCTGCGCGGCGATGTTCCGGGCGCTCGGCTGCCAGGTGACCTACTGGACCCGCACGCCGCGCGCCGACCCCGGCTTCGAGGACCTGGACGCGCTCGTGTCCGGCAGCGACGTCGTGGTCGTCGTGATCGCGCTCTCGGACGAGACGCGCGGCCTGCTCGACCCCCGCCGCATGAAGCGGGGCGCCCTGCTGGTCAACGCGGCCAGGGGCGGCGTCGTCGACCAGCAGGCGCTCGTGGCGGCGCTGCGCGAGGGCCACCTCGGCGGCGCCGCGCTGGACGTCTTCGACGTCGAGCCGCTCCCGCCCGGCGACCCGCTGCGCGACCTGCCGAACGTGCTGCTGTCGCCGCACGTCGCGGGGGTGACGCCGGAGGCGAGCGGGCGCCTGGTCGCGGCCGTGATGGAGAACCTGACGGCCGTGGTGGAAGGGCGGGAGGTGGCTCACGTGGTGAACGGCGCTCCGTCCGTGATCAGCAGGAATTTTACGGAATCGCCTGCCGAGTAGGGGATTCACCTGGCACGATGAACAGTTTTCGTGTCTTTAACGACCCCGGTCTGTTCCGGGTCGCTCATGGGAGATACGGTCTTACGGACGATCTCTGCCGGCTCAAGGGGGTGCTTTCGTGACGACGACGATGTCGGCTCACCGTCGGGCAGTAGAGCAGATCAGGCGGTCGTACGCCGAGATTCCGGGTGACGCCGCGCCCCGGCTCGCCAAGGCCACGTCCAACCTGTTCAGGTTCCGCGACGGCGGCAGGACGGCCAAGCTCTCGGCCCGGGATCTCGACCAGGTCATCAGCGTCGATCCCGAGACCATGACGGCCGAGGTCCAGGGCATGACGACGTACGAGCACCTGGTGGACGCCACGCTGCCGCACGGGCTCATGCCGTACGTCGTGCCGCAGCTCAAGACGATCACGCTGGGCGGCGCCGTCACCGGGCTGGGGATCGAGTCCACCAGCTTCAGGGACGGGCTGCCGCACGAGTCGGTCGAGGAGATGGAGATCCTCACCGGCGACGGCCGCGTCGTCGTGGCCCGCGACGACAACGAGCACGCCGACCTGTTCCGCTCCTTCCCGAACTCCTACGGCACGCTCGGCTACGCCCTGCGCATCAGGATCAAGCTGCGCAAGGTCCAGCCGTACGTGCACCTGACCCACGTCAGGTTCACCGACGCGGGCAAGTGCATGCTGGCCATGCAGGAGATCTGCGACAGCATGGTCTACGACGGCGAGAGCGTCGACTTCGTGGACGGCGTCTTCTTCGAGCCCGGCGAGATGTACCTCACGCTCGGCCGCTTCGCCGACCGCGCGCCCTACATCTCCGACTACACCGGCATGCGCATCTACTACCAGTCGATCAGGCAGCGCACCCGCGACTGGCTGACCGTCCGCGACTACCTGTGGCGCTGGGACACCGACTGGTTCTGGTGTTCGCGCGCCTTCGGCGTGCAGCAGCCCGTGGTCCGCTCGCTCATGCCGCGCCGCTGGATGCGCTCCGACGTCTACCGGCGCCTGGTCGCGCTCGACCGCAAATACGGCTTCACCGCCCGCCTCGACAGGTGGCGCGGCCAGCCGGTGCACGAGCCGGTCATCCAGGACGTGGAGACGCCGGTCGAGCGCGGGGCGGAGTTCCTGGAGTTCTTCCACGACAAGGTGGGCATGACCCCGGTGTGGATGTGCCCGCTGCGGGCCGGCTCCCGCTGGCCCCACTACCCGCTCGAACCGGGCAAGCTCTACGTCAACTTCGGTTTCTGGGGATTGGTGCCGCTGCCACGGGGACAGTTCGACGGCTACTACAACCGGCTGATCGAGGGCGCCGTGCACGACCTCGATGGTCACAAGTCGCTCTACTCCACCTCGTTCTATGCCCGTGAGCAGTTCTGGCAGCTGTACAACGGCGACGCATATTGGCCGGTCAAGCGGGAATACGACCCGAACGGTCGCCTGCTGGACCTGTACGAAAAATGTGTACGGGGAAGGTGAGCAGATGGCTCTGGCATCCATCTTTGAAAAGATCGTGGGCAACGACACGAACATCTCGTTCACGGCCTACGACGGGAGCAAGGCGGGGCCCGACGGCGCCGACCTGGCGATCGAGGTCAAGTCCCCGATAGCCGTGGCCTACCTGGCCCAGGCGCCGGGCGAGCTGGGCCTGGCCAGGGCGTACATCTCCGGCCACATCGACGTGCAGGGTGACATGTACACCCTGCTCGACCGGATGTGGAACATCACCACCAACGACCTGACCACGTCCGAGAAGCTCGACGCGGTCAAGGCGCTGGGCGTCAAGCCGCTGCTCATGCGGGTGCCGCCGCCCCCGCAGGAGATGCGCCAGAGCGCGCTGGCCAAGCTGGGCTCCCGGCACGCCAAGCAGCGCGACGCCGAGGCCATCCACCACCACTACGACGTCTCCAACCGGTTCTACGAGTGGGTGCTCGGCCCGTCCATGGCCTACACGTGCGCCTGCTTCCCGACGGAGGACGCCACGCTGGAGGAGGCCCAGTACGCCAAGTTCGACCTGGTGGCCCGCAAGCTCGACCTCAAGCCCGGCATGCGCCTGCTCGACGTCGGCTGCGGCTGGGGCGGCATGGTCATGCACGCCGCCAAGCACTACGGCGTCAAGGCCCTCGGCGTCACCCTCAGCCGCCAGCAGGCCGAGTGGGCGCAGAAGGCGATCGCCGACGCGGGGCTGCAGGACCTGGCCGAGGTCCGCTTCATGGACTATCGCGACGTCACCGAGACCGGCTTCGACGCCGTCAGCTCGATCGGCCTGACCGAGCACATCGGCAAGGCGAACGTGCCGTCCTACTTCGAGTTCCTCTACGGCAAGCTCCGCCCCGGCGGCCGCATGCTCAACCACTGCATCACCCGGCCGACCGGCAAGGAGAAGACGTTCAACAAGGGCGGCTTCATCAACCGCTACGTCTTCCCCGACGGCGAGCTGGAGTCGGTGGGCTGGCTGATCAGGCAGATGGAGGACATCGGCTTCGAGATCCGCCACGAGGAGAACCTGCGCGAGCACTACGCCAAGACCCTCCGCCACTGGTGCGACAACCTCGACGCCAACTGGGAGGACGCGGTCCAGGAGGTCGGCATGGGCACGGCCCGCGTGTGGGCCCTCTACATGGCCGGCTGCATCGTGGGCTTCGAGCGCAACAAGGTCCAGCTGCACCAGGTGCTCGGGGTCAAGCTCGACCACGAGGGCCGCTCCGGCGTCCCCCTGCGCCCCGCCACCAACTGGCCCTGACCACCCACCCGGCCCACCCGAACCCCGTCCCCGGGTGGGCCACCGGGCCCGGCAGTGAGCCCGCCGGGTCAAAAGGGCTGCATCTGATCGATCACCTTGGCCGCGATTTCCATGATCGCCTCGACCTTGGGTATGTCCGCACGCACGTCCTCCGTGCTGAACCGAGGGGATCCGAGCCGCGGATACTCGGCTTCGTTTCGTCGGCGCCGCATCCGGTCGAACGGCCGCAAGCTTCTACCCAATGGCGGATCCAGCTGGGCGACGACCGCTTCGTACACCGCGATGTGCCCACCTCGGCTGCTTGCTCTCAGCCCCTGGTTCTCCAGAACGGCGGCCAGTGACTTGCGCGCCGCGTCATACAGCAGCTGATAGGCGCCGATCGGGTCCGACTCCAGCGCCATACGGGCTGTGGCCACGTGCTTTCCCGCCTGCTGCAACAGTTCGTCGGCCTGCGCGCGACTCGCTGCCACCTTCTCGAGCTCACCGCGGCCGAGCATGCCTTCGACCGCGGCGCGGCCCTGTTCCCATCTCATCGATTCTCACTATGGTCGAGTTTGAGACGTACGAGCGGCCGAGCCTTGATGGTCTGCAGGAAGGGATCGTCCTTGGACGACGCCCATTCCTCTCGGCTCAGCCGGCGGATGTTCACTTCCCTCCCGAGCCGTGCCTCCGCTGTCCTGGCGATGTCGTAGAGGTCGTCTTCATCGGCCGTGCCTACGACGAGGACGTCCACGTCATGAGGCACTCTTCCGGCCATCCCTGAGTACCGAGCCGCCCAAGAACCGTAGATGTAGGCCTCCTCCACGCCATCGACCCTGGCCAGGTGTTCGCCCAGCACGGCCACCGGGCCATAGGTCAGGGCGAGCAGCTCGGTCAGAGGACGGGCCACGACCACGTCGGTGTCCGCCCGGACCATGCGCATGTTGCCGATCTTGCGCGTCACGAGCAGGCCTGCGGCGGTCAGGCGGTCCACCTCGCGGGTCACCGTGGCCTGTGAGACCTCGAACCTCTTCGCCAGCTGGACCTGTGCGTACTCTTCCTCAGGATGCAAGAACAACCAGGCCAGAAGTTCACCCTGGAAGGGAGAGCGCAACAGAGGAAGCAGCATGGATGGCGGTTCTTTCATAAACTGAAAGATAGCTTGCAGTTCATGCAAGTTCCGTAGAGCCCGCCTGGTCGGCGGAGGGTGCCGAGCGGCGTTGCCGGTCCTTGGCGTGTCGCCCCTTGCTGGGGCGTTGCTCGTCGGAGCCGGACTCCTCCTGGGTCTCCTGCGGCTGCTCCTTGCCGATGGGGGGCTTGGCGTGCCTGCCCACGTCGTTCTCCTTCACTTCTCCCTACTGCTTAAAGTGACCGTATGGCTACAGTCAGCGCCGGGGCAAGCGAGAAAGCTGAAAGGTGAACGATTTTCCGGCCCCGTGATCGTCCCGGTGATCGGCCCGGTGCGGGAGGGGCCGATCACCGGTGGGGGCGGGGTCACGCCGGGGTGCAGGGGGTGCCGTTCAGGGTGAAGGCGGAGGGCTTGGCGGTGTCGCCGCCGTGGGTGGCCTGGAAGCCGAACGACGCCGACGCGCCCGGTGCGATCGTGCCGTTGTAGGCGACGTTCCTGGCCGTCACCTGGCCGCTGCCCGGGGAGATCGCCGCGTTCCAGGCGGAGGTGATCGTCTGGCCGGCGGGCAGGGTGAAGGCCAGGCTCCAGGAGGTGAGCTGCGCGCCGCCGGTGTTGGCGACGGTGACCGCGGCCGTGTAGCCGGTGTTCCACGTGTTCATCGTGTACGTGACCCGGCAGTCCCCGGGCGGGGGCGTGACCGTGGGCGTGATGGTCGGGCCGGGGCCGCCGCCCTCCGACAGGCCGAAGAAGTCGACGGCCATGGCCGCCATCCCGCTCTGCGGCAGGTCGTGGCCCACGCCCTGCAAACTGATCGCCTCGACCGGGGGCCTGGCGCCGGTGCCGCCGTACCGGGTCCTGGTCCAGCCGGACCCGGGCTGGTCGGTGAGGCTGGGCGTCTGGCTCAGGCCGTGGACGTTGGTCCACTGCTTGATCTGCTCCTGGAAGTTCGGATAGCGCAGGGTGGCGTCCTCGGTGCCGTGCCAGATCTGCATGCGCGGCCGCGGCCCACTGTAGCCGGGGTACGCGGCGCGTACCTGGTCGCCCCACTGCTGCGCGGTCTTGACGAGCCGGCCGTTGGCGCACGTGCTGTTCCAGCTCGACCCGTCGGTGGTGGCGAAGCAGCCGAACGGCACGCCCATGAACGACGCCCCCGCCCGGAACACGTCCGGGTACGCGCCGATCAGCACGTTCGTCATCATGCCGCCGGAGGAGGCGCCGGTCACGTAGGTGCGCTCGGGGTCGGCGTTGTGGCGCTGCTGCACGTACCTGACCATGGACACGATGCCCACCGGGTCGCTGCCGCCGTTGTGCGTGAGCGCCTGCGGCGAGGAGACGTCGAAGCAGGACCCGCTCCTGGTCGCCGAGGGATAGACGACGATGAACTTGTACCGGTCGGCCAGCGCGGCGAACTCGGTGCCCGCATGGAAGGCGGGGCCGGAGCCGGTGCAGTAGTGCACGGCCACCAGCAGGGGCGGTCTGGCGCCGACGCCGTCGGGGACGTACAGGTGCATGCGTAAGCCGGTGGGGTTCGCGCCGAACCCCGTCACCTCGGTGAGCTGGGCGGACGCCGCCGGAGGCGCGGTGACCAGGGCGGTGATCACCAGCGCCGCGGCGGCCATGAGGGCGCTTGCTATGCGAGCTTTCAGCTTCATCGAGTTCCTCTCGCTCGGCAGCCGAAATATTGCGAGTGTCCACAGAAAATTTCGGCACCGCAACAGGCCAGGTGCGGGCAGAGGAGCGGAGGAGTCTTGAGCTGGGGAGAGGCCAGGAGGAGAGGCTAGGGCGGGCTGAAACTTTCGGCGTGGCAGGAGGCGTTCACGCCGTCATGATCGCGCCAGCTCGTCGAGCGTGGTGGTGAGTCCGGTCCAGGCCGTCTCGGCATCCGGCGTGCCGGCGTGGGGCGAGCGGAACCACTCCACGAACTCCACCACGTCGTTCAGCGCCCACCGCAGCCGGTACAGCGCCAGCGCGTCCCGGTCCACGGCCCGGCCCGCCGCCTCCGCGTAGCGCTCCAGGTCGTCCTCGCCGCGAACCACCAGCCACAGGTCGCGCTCCGGCGCCGCCGTCCCGACCGTGTCCCAGTCCACCAGCAGGAGCCGGTCGCCCCCGGCGCGCAGCAGGTTGCCGGGGTGGGGCTCCCCGTGGGTCACCACCTGCTCCCTCGGCTTGGCCGCCAGGCGGTCGAGCTCCGCCAGCCCGCGCCGCAGCGTCCCGGCGTGCGCGGCGATCAGCTCCTGTGCCGGGCGCGAGTACGGGCCGCCGAGCCAGGGGCTCGAAGGGCCGTCCAGGGCCTGCTCCAGCCCGGCCCGCCCGGTCAGCTCCACCGGGCGCGCCGGGGTGGACAGGGGCGGGGGCGTGGCGTGCAGCTCGGCCAGCAGGTCGATGACGCGGGCGCGCTCGCCGGCGGGCAGCTCGTCGCCGAAGTGGCCGGCCCGGCCCTCCTCGTACGGGAACACGCTCATGGCGTGACGATGCCGGTCCAGCCGGCGCAGCACCGAGCCGTCGCAGGCGCGCAGCGGGGCGACGACGAAGCCCAGGCCCGCCTCCTCGCGCAGCGTCGCCGCCGTCTCCATGGCCGGCCGCAGCCCGTCGTACGTCTGCCGCCGCACGTCCGCCACCGTGACGAACCACCGCCGCCCGGTCCGCTCGGCCGCGATCCAGTGGAAGTCCCCGAACCCGACCGGCGCGTAGTCCAGCCGGACCGCCTCGATGCCCCAGGCACGCAGCGCGGGCCGCAACAGTGCTTCGTCGAAGTCGTCCGGTCGATCTCGCATGACCGGCAACCTACCGCCCCGCACCCACCCCAAGCAGCCCGGGCGGCAGGCCGTGCGCGGACGGTGCGGGGCCGGTCGGGGCGCCCGCGCCGTCCGTGCTCCGGCGGATCGGGCCCGCTAGCGCAGTTCGCGCTTGAGGATCTTGCCCGTGGCCGTCATCGGCAGGGCGTCGCGGAACTCGATGATCCTGGGGTACTTGTAGGCCGCCATGTTCTCCTTGGCCCAGGCGATCAGCTCGTCCTCGGTGATCGTGGCGTCGGGGTTGCGGATCACGTACGCCTTGACCTCCTCGCCGTGCGAGTCGTGCGGCACGCCCACGACGGCGGCCAGCGACACGGCCTCGTGGGTCATGAGGACCTCTTCGACCTCGCGCGGGTAGACGTTGAACCCGCCCCGGATGATCATGTCCTTGGCCCGGTCGATGATCGAGTAGTAGCCGTCGGCGTCGCGCGTGGCGATGTCGCCGGTGCGGAACCAGCCGTCCTTCATGACCTCCGCGGTCGCCTCGGGACGGCCGTAGTAGCCCTTCATGATGTTGTGGCCGCGGATGGCGATCTCGCCGGGGCCCTCGCCCTCGACGGTCTTCCAGTCGCCGTCGACCAGCTTCATCTCCACGCCCCAGATCGGGGTGCCGATCGTGCCGGGCTTGCTGGGCCGGCCGAGCTGGTTGAAGCAGGCCACCGGGGAGGTCTCCGACAGGCCGTACCCCTCCAGGATGCCGATGCCGAACGTCTGCTCGAAGTCCTTGAGCACCTCCACCGGCGCCGCCGCGCCGCCCGAGACGGCCACCTGCAGCGAGCGCGGCACCTCCACGCCCTCGGCGTGGATCTTCGTGAGCATGCCCCAGTACATGGTGGGCACCCCCGCGAAGTACGTCACGTTCTCCTTGGCCATGAGCGCCAGGGCCTCGCCGGGGTCGAAGCGCGGCATCAGCACGATCGTGGAGCCGCGCAGGAAGCCGGTGTTCATGACGGTCGTCTGGCCGAAGGAGTGGAACAGCGGCAGCACCGCCAGGTAGGTGTCGCCGCCCTCGGTGCGGGGGAACATGCGGTCGCTGATGATGGCGTTCATCAGCATGTTCTGGTGGGTGAGCTCGGCGCCCTTGGGCCGGCCCGTGGTGCCCGAGGTGTAGAGGATGACGGCCGTGTCGTCGGGCGAGGTCTGCACGGTCTCGAACTCGCTCGCCATCCCGCCCAGCGCGGCCCAGAACGACTCGCCGTACTTCGACTCGGTGGCCAGCGGCGTCGCGGGCAGGACGAAGAAGTGCTCGCAACCCTCGGCGGCCTCGAAGCCGGCCTTGCCGCGCTCGCCCAGCGGCAGCTCGGGCGTGCCCTCGAAGCAGAACAGCGCCTTGGCGTCGCTGTCGTCGAGGTGGTAGGCGATCTCCCGGGACTGGAGGAGGACGTTGAGCGGGACCACCGTCGCGCCGGTCTTCAGGATGCCGAAGTAGACGAACGGGAAGTACGGCAGGTTCGGGCAGGCCACCGCCACCTTGTCCCCCTTGCCGATTCCGCGTGTCACCAGGAGGTTCGCGACCTGGTTCGCTACGGTGTCGATCATGGAGTACGGCAGCCGCATGTCGCCGAAGACGATCGCGGTGCCGTCAGGGGTGTTCCTGGCGCTGTCCTCCAGGACGACCGACAGGTTGAGCATGACGCCTATTCCTCCCTAGAGACCGATTGCCGCCATCTTCGCAGTACCCGCATACCGACTGGTAGGTAACTCAGGTCACAAGTGCATATGGACGAGGCCCATAGGCGTGAAGTAAGCAAGTAGGAAGTTACTTACCCCTTGGAGGGGTGTTATGGAGTACGACTATGTGATCGTCGGGGCGGGCTCGGCCGGTTGCGTGCTGGCCGGCAAGTTGTCGGAGGACCCCGGCATATCGGTGGCGCTGATCGAGGCGGGCGGCAAGGACGACAAGCTCGAGATCAAGATGCCCGCCGGCTTCGCCAAGCTGTTCAAGACCGAGTACGACTGGAACTACACCACGGCCAAACAGAGCGAGATGTCCGGCCGGGAGCTGTACTGGCCGCGCGGCCGCGTGCTGGGCGGTTCGTCCTCGCTCAACGCCCAGATGTGGGTGCGCGGCTGCCAGCAGGACTACGACCAGTGGGGCGTCCCCGGCTGGGCGTACGACGACGTCCTGCCGTACTTCACGCAGGCCGAGCACCGCGTCGGCAGCAACGTGGGCGGCGTCTACGGCACCTCGGGCCCGCTCTACGTCTCCGAGCTGCGCAGCCCCAACGTCACCACCGCCGCCTTCCTCGCGGCCTGCGAGGAGCTCGGCTACACCCGGCTCAAGGAGCTGAACGGCCGCTCCAACGAGGGCTACTGCCCCACCCCCGTCACCCAGAACCGCGGCAGGAGATGGAGTTCGGCCGACGCCTACCTGCGCCCGGCGATGTCGCGGCCCAACCTGCGCGTGTTCACCGACACCACCGTGGACCGGGTCACGTTCGACGGCAGGCGCGCCACGGGCATCGAGCACAGCGGCGGCGCCCCGATCAGGGCCCGGCTGGAGGTCGTGCTGGCGGCCGGGGCGATCGGCTCGCCGTACCTGCTGATGCGCTCCGGCGTGGGCGCGCCCGACGAGCTGCGCGACGCCGGGGTGCCGATCGTGCACGAGCTGCCCGAGGTCGGCAAGAACCTCCAGGACCACCTCTCGACCGGCGTGTACGTCGAGTGCAAGCAGCCGGTGACGCTGACCAAGGCCGAGTCGATCCCGAACCTGCTGCGTTACATCGTCCTGCGCTCCGGCATGCTCACCACGAACGTCGGCGAGGCCGTCGCCTTCATCAGGACCTCCGACGAGGAGCCCGCGCCCGACATCGAGCTGATCTTCGCGCCGGGGCCGTTCATCGACCACGGCCTCACTCCGCCCACCGGTCACGGCCTCACCGTCGGGGTCGTGCTGCTGCAGCCGGAGAGCCGCGGCAGGATCGGGCTCAGCGGCAGGGACGTGGTGATCGACCCCGGCTACCTGACGGCGGAGGCCGACGTCAAGCGACTGGTCGCGGGGCTGAAGGCGGCCAAGCACGTGTTCGCCACCTCGGCGATGAAGCCGTACGCGGGCGGGCCGATGGAGCCGTACTGGGGGCCGGAGAGCGACGACGAGCTGGCCCAGTGGGTGCGCGAGCGCGGCGAGACCCTCTACCACCCGGTCGGCACCTGCCGGATGGGCGTGGACGAGGAGTCGGTCGTGGACCCGGAGCTGCGCGTGCGCGGCGTCGAGGGGCTGCGGGTCGTGGACGTGTCCGTCATGCCCAGGCTGAACCGCGGCCACACGCACGCCCCCGCCGTCATGATCGGCGAGAAGGGGGCCGACCTGATCAGGGCCACCAAGCCGTCCTGACCGGAGTCGCCGAGCCGTCCTGATCGGGGCCGCCTTGCCGTCCTGATCGGGCCGCCGGCCATCCTGACCCGGGAGCTACCAAGCCGTCCCGGTCAGGCCACCAAAACCGTCCTGATCAGGGGTGAAAGCCGCTGACCAGGGCCGCCACCCCTTGACGTAAGTGGTCACTTGCGTAGGCTTCTTGGGTATGACGATGCCCGCGGACCTCGACCTGTCGCAGATCCCGTTCTGGGGGCGGTCGCAGGCCGAGCGCGTGGAGGCCTTCCGCAGGCTGCGCGAGCTGGGCCGCCCGGTGTTCGTGCCGGAGCAGGCGGTGCCGTTCATCGGCGGCGGCCCCGGCTACTACGCCCTGGTGCGCCACGCCGACGTGACCGAGGCCAGCAGGAACGCGGCCGTGTTCAGCAGCGAGCCGTGCTCCAACAGCATCCCCGACATGCCGCGCTGGCTGAGCGTCTACTTCGGCTCGATGATCAACATGGACGACCCGAGGCACGCCAGGTTACGGCGGATCGTCTCCCGGGCGTTCACGCCGCGCATCCTGGCGAAGATGGAGGAGGACCTCGCGCGGGCCGCCGAGGAGATCGTGGACCGGGCCATCGAGGAGGGGCCCGGCGACTTCGTGACGCAGGTGGCCGCCCGCCTGCCCGTACGGGTCATCTGCGACATGATGGGGATTCCCGCGAAATTTCATGACATGGTGTTGCGGCGGACCAACGTCATCCTCGGCAACGCCGACCCCGAGTACACCGGGATCGCGCCCGAGTTCAGCCGCGTCAACGTCGCCCGCGGCCTGGCCAGGCTGCTGCACGCCGGCTACTCGCTCAACCGGCTGGCCGCCCGCCTGGGCGACGAGCGGCGCAGGCGGCCCACGGGCGACCTGGTCAGCCTGCTGGTCAACGGCGACGAGCGGCTCACCTCCCAGGAGCTGGGCTCGTTCTTCATCCTGCTGGTGGTGGCGGGCAGCGAGACCACGCGCAACGCCGTCGCGTACGGGCTCAAGCTCTTCACCGACCACCCCGAGCAGCGCGCGCTGCTGCTGGAGGACTTCGACCGGCGCATCGTCGGGGCCTGTGACGAGGTGGTGCGCTACGCCACGCCGGTGATCCAGTTCCGCCGCACGCTGACGCGGGACCATGAGATGAACGGCATGGCGTACAAGAAGGGTGACAAGGTGCTGCTCTTCTACAACTCCGCCAACCGCGACGAGTCGGTGTTCGCCGATCCCGACACCTTCGACATCACCCGTGACCCCAACCCGCACGTCGGCTTCGGCGGGCCGGGGCCGCACTACTGCCTGGGCGCCCACCTGGCGCGCAGGGAGATGACGGTGATGTTCAGGGAGCTGTTCACCCGCCTGCCGGAGATCAGGTCGGTGGGGGAGCCGGACTTCCTGCTGTCCAACTTCATCAACGGGATCAAGCACCTGCGGTACACGTTCTGAGCCGGTCCGGGCGGGAGGCGGCGTGCTAGGTTGCGCAGCTATGGAGATCAGGACTGTCCACGCGAACGGCGTGGAGTTCGCGTATCTGTCATTGGGCGAGGGGCCGCTGGCGCTGTGCCTGCACGGCTTCCCCGACACCGCGCACACCTGGCGCCACCTGATGCCCGCGCTGGCCGGGCGCGGCTACCGCGCGGTCGCGCCGTTCATGCGCGGCTACGCGCCCACGGAGGTCCCGGCCGACGGCGCGTACGAGGGCGCCGCGCTGGTCGCCGACGTGCGCGCGCTGCACGAGGAGCTGGGCGGCGGCGAGGACGCCGTGGTGATCGGCCACGACTGGGGCGCCTTCCCCGCCTACGCCACCGCCGGGCGCTTCCGCGCGTCCGTGGCGCTCGCGGTGCCGCCGCCGGACGCGCTGGCGAGCACGTTCCTGCGGTACGACCAGCTCAAGCGCTCGTTCTACGTCTTCCTCTTCCAGACGGCGCTGGGCGAGCCGGCCGCCGCGACGCCCGGCTTCATCGAGGGCCTGTGGCGCGACTGGTCGCCGGGGTACGACGCGGAGGAGGACGTGGCGTTCGTCCGGCGCAGCCTCGGCGACCCGGCCAACCTCGCCGCCGCCATCGGCTACTACCGGGCCATGCTCGGCACCACGCCGCCCTCCGGCCGCCACCCGGCCGTCGAGCGCGCCGTCACGGGCCCCGTCCTCTATCTGCACGGCGCGCGCGACGGCTGCATGAGCCCCGACGTGGTCAAGGACGCGCTCGCCCACCTGCCCGAGGGGTCGCGAACCGAGCTGGTGGCCGACGCCGGCCACTTCCTCCACCTGGAACGCCCGGCCGAGGTCAACCGGCTGATCCTCGACTGGCTGGGCCCGGCGTCGTAGATTTTCTCCGACCGCGTACGTACGGCGTACGTCGCACCCATTGACGTAAGTGGTCACTTGTTTCGATGATGGCCTCATGAGCGTCCTGGACTTCGACCTGTCGGAACGCGACTTCTGGGCCAAGCCCATGAACGAGCGCGAGGAAGCGTTCGAGCGGTTGCGCGCGCGTGACACCCCGGCCTTCTTCGAAGAGATGGAGATGGCGTACGCGCCCAAGGGCCCCGGCTACTACGCGCTGGTCAAGCATGCCGACATCCTGGAGGCCAGCCGCAACCCCGAGATCTTCTGCTCCGGCGACGGCGGCGCGACGAACATCCCCGACATGCCGGCCGAGTTCGCCGAGTACTTCGGCTCCATGATCAACATGGACGACCCCCGCCACGCCCGGCTGCGCAGGATCGTCTCCCGCGCCTTCACGCCGAAGATGATCAAGCAGTTCGAGGCCGACGTCGAGGCGGCGGCCGCCGGCATCGTGGACGACCTGCTGGCCAAGGGCCCCGGCTGCGACTTCGTGACCGAGGTGGCCGCGCGCCTGCCCCTGAAGATCATCTGCGACATGATGGGCATTCCGGAGCGCGACTACCAGTTCGTCTTCGACCGTTCCAACGTCATCCTGGGCGGCTTCGACCCCGAATACACCGGCGGTGACCTCAGCCAGCTCGCCGAGCGGCTGCTCAACGCCGGCATGGAGCTGCAGCAGCTCGTGCAGGACCTCGCCGCCCACCGCGCCGACCATCCCACGAGTGACCTGACCTCGTCGCTGGTCAACGCCAACATCGACGGCGAGCGGCTGACCATGCAGGAGCTGGGCTCGTTCTTCATCCTGCTGGTCGTGGCCGGCAACGAGACCACCCGCAACGCCATCTCCTACGGCCTGCGCCTGCTCACCAAGAACCCCGACCAGCGCGCGCTGTGGCTGGAGGACATCGACGGCCGCGCCCCCGGGGCCGTGGAGGAGATCGTCCGGCTGGCCTCCCCGGTCAACTTCATGCGCCGCAAGGTCACCAGGGACTTCGAGATGAACGGCCACCTCTACCCCAAGGGCCGCAAGGTCGTGCTGTTCTACTGGGCCGCCAACAGGGACGAGGCCGTCTTCGCCGACCCGCGGCGCTTCGACATCACCCGCCACCCCAACCCGCACGTCGGCTACGGCGGCCCCGGCCCGCACTTCTGCCTCGGCGCGCACCTGGCCCGGCGCGAGATCACGGTGATGTTCCGTGAGCTGCTGCGCCGGGTGCCGAACATCGAGGGCGGCCGGCCGGACCGCCTGCACTCCAGCTTCATCAACGGCATCAAGCACATGGAGTGCACCTTCTGAGCGGGTGGATCAGCCCTGTCTCCTCGTTTCCCGCTGCCGCCCCTCGGCCGGCCGGGTGCGGCCGATCAGCATGCCGCGCCCGTCCGGGGTGAGCGCCGAGGCAGTGGTCTCGTCTCCCGAAGCCACGACCCGGCTGGCCGAGAGGGTGGTGCAGGCGGCGGTCGTGTCCAGGACCCGAGCCTCGGACTTGACCACCGGTGACGGGACCCGGCTCGCCTACAGTCTCGACGGCAAGGTGTGCGGCCAGGGGAAAACGTTGCGCTTCTGCCCCGGGGCCCGGCTCACGGTCGTCGACCTGCCCGCGGGAACGCGAAAGACGGTCGATTTCACCGTGCCGCGGCTGACTCCCATGGCTTCGGCGATCTCCGCCTCGGACAGGTCGAGGTAGTAACGCAACACCACGGCTTCTCGCTGCCGGCGGGGCAGGGCGCGTACTGCCTCCGACACCTCCCGGCGCGTCTCTCCGAGCAACGTGGCAGCCTCCGCCGACCGGGAGGGCGTCTGCCGCTCGCCGGTGAACCTGCTCATGAGGGACCGGCGCCGGTGAACCATGCGGCATCCGTTCACCACGCTCGCCCGCAGGTAGGGAAGGACGCGATCAGGGTGGCTCAACCGGCTCCACCGGCGGTGCAGTGCCGCGAAGGCGTCCTGGACGACGTCCTCGGCCGTTTCCTGATCGCCGACCAGCAGGAACGCCAGCCGGACCAGGCCCAGCCGCTGGGTCAGGAACAGGTCGGCCACGACGGCCTCGTCCATGGCCGCGGCAGGTGGCACTCCCTGCGGCGGTGGCGCCGGTTCTCCCACCGCTCGTTGAGTCGCGAATCGCATACTTCTTCCATGCAGACTCGCTGTCCAGGTTGCTTTCTGAGACGGAAGTCACACCCGCGGTGGCGGCGGGCCGGCCGCGGGGGCCGGCCCGGGTCAGGACTGGGTGCCCAGCCTGATCTGGTTCATCACCACGCGGATGTCCGGCAGGAGCTGCTTGCTCTCCTCCGGGATCGACATGTAGACGATGGCCGGCACCTCGCCGCCGGTGTTCACGGCCATCGTCACGATCGTCGCCTTCTCGGTGTCGGAGGTCAGCGAGTACGCGATCAGCCGCCCCGTCTGGTCGCCCACCTTGATCGCCTGCTGGGCGATCTTGCGGACCTTGTTGTCGGCCGGGAAGAACCGCTTGCGGGCGCTCAGCACGACCTGCTTGATGACCGGCTCCAGGTTGTCCGGCTCGTAGTACGAGGCCAGCCGCGGCGACAGCGGCCCCGACATGAGCTGGGCGTACTTCTGCGGCGCCACCTGCACGTACTGGCGGGTCTCGAACGCGTAGGTGTTCTTGACCGTGGGGCGCTCGTCGAGCTGCCACGTGCCGCCCAGGCGCGGCACCGTGATCCCGGCGGCGGCGTCCGGCACCCGGCCGATCACGGTCGAGGCCTTGCCCGGGTATTTCGGCAGCGGGCCGATCGTGGTCGAGCTCTTGGTGGTGCTCGCCTTGGGCGCGGTGGTGGCGGGCCCGCCCGCGAGGTTGGCGCTGGACGGCTCCTCGCCGGCCAGCGGGCCCCACAGGAACGCCCACAACAGCGCGGCGACCAGCGCGATCGCGACGGAGCCGCCGAGCGCGTAGATCCAGATGGGCTTGCCCGACCCTTCGTCGTCGAGCCCGTCCTGGTCGCCCATGGCCTGGTAGTCGTCGCCGAACACGGTGTTCCAGAGCTCCTGCTGCCGCTCGGGCGGCGGGGTGCGGGAGCCGCTGATCTGGCCCGCCGTGACGAACCGGTTCTGCGGATCGGAGGGGTCGCGGCTCAGGTTGGAGCCGGGGCGGGCGGCCTGGTCGTCGCCGGTGGGCGTGTCGGTGTGAGCAGAGTCCATGGAGGTGGAGGGGACCGCGCGGTCGTTGAGGAGCTTGTCCTGGTGGTGGGCGTACGTGACCGTACGCTCGTCGGCCGGATGGCTCTGGGGGGCGGGGTTCTGGGGCGGGGTGTTCTGGGACGGAATGTTCTGGGACGGGGGGTTCTGGGGCACGTGACTCTGGGGGGCTGGGTTGTGCGGCGCTGAGTGGTGAGGTGCGGGGTTCCGGGGCCCGTGGTCCTGGGGCGGGAGGTTCCGGGGCGCCCGGTTGTCGTGGGGCGGCGCGTCCTGCGGCGGGCCGCCGGCCGGGCGCTCCTGGTCGGGGGGGGGCGCCGGGCCGGCGTAGACCGCCGTACGCTCGGCCGCCGCCTCGGACGGGGGCCAGGGGGCGGGGCTGGACAGGTTCGACCAGGCGCCGGGGGTGGGCACGGGCGGCTGCGCCCACGCCGGGACCGGGTCGGGCACGGGCGGCTGCCCCGGGGACGGCCGTCCCTGGGGCAGCGGCTCCCCCTTGCCGGACGCCTCCGGCCAGGAGACGGGCACATCGGCGGGAACGGGGCCCGGCCAGGAGGCCCGGACGTCGGGGGAGGAGGCCGCGTCCGGCCAGGAGGCGCGGACGTCGGGGGAGGAGGACGTCTCGGGCCACGCGGCCCGCCCGTCCTGGCGGCCCGCGCGGGCCGCGCCCGGCGGCTCGGGCCAGGAGGGGTCCTTGCGCGGCGGCTCCGGCCAGGACGGCTCGGGGCGGGCCTGGGGCGGCTCGGGCCAGGAAGTGGGCACCTCGGCCGAGGGGGCGTCGGGCCAGGAGGGAGAGGCGTCCCGGCGGGGCGCCTCCGGCCAGGAGGATGGCGGATGAGGTCCGGAATTCTCCGTTGCCATTGCGGCCGGCCCTCCCGAGGTTATGTCCGGATGTCCCGTTATATCCGGATTTGACGTCTCACGCATGATCTCATGGGATTTTCCAGGAGATCGAGGTGGTTCCGCAGCGAAACGAGCGAAGCCATGCGGATCGGTGGGCGGATCCTGCGACGGCAGGTCACCTTCCGGTCGATCATGCTCAGCTGGGGATACCACGGCGACAAGGCTATTCTTCTGGGACGAATGAGGTCACAACGGATACATCACCATCAGGTCTCACCGGACCCGAAGCCTCCATTGTGCCCGCGTCCCTCGATCCAGTGCCTGCGTTCAGTCGAAGAGGTGCGCTAGGCTTGACACATGCGTTCCGCGACCCTGCTTCTTAGCGGGCCGCGACGGCCCTGAAGGTCTCGCCGTCGCGGCTCCACCCCTCGTTGTGTGCACGAGGGGTTTTCTTATGGGTCCGAGTCAAGCCAGAAGGACAGTAGCCGTGAGTGAGTACGATCCGCAGGCGCTGCAGGCCAAGTGGCAGCAGCGATGGGAGGAGCAGGAAACCTATCGGGCGAGCGAGGACGCCGCGGACACCCGCGAGCGCCGCTACATGCTCGACATGTTCCCCTACCCGTCCGGCGACCTGCACATGGGCCATGGCGAGGTGTTCGCCATCGGCGACGTCGTCGCGCGCTACTGGATGCAGCAGGGCTACAACGTCCTGCACCCGATCGGCTGGGACTCCTTCGGCCTGCCCGCCGAGAACGCCGCGATCAAGCGCAACGCCCACCCGGCCGAGTGGACCTACGCCAACATCGAGACGCAGGCCACCTCGTTCCGCCGCTACGGGATCTCCTTCGACTGGTCGCGCCGCCTGCACACCAGCGACCCCGACTACTACCGGTGGAACCAGTGGCTGTTCATCCGCTTCTTCGAGCGCGGCCTGGCCTACCGCAAGGGCGGCCTGGTCAACTGGTGCCCCAACGACCAGACGGTGCTGGCCAACGAGCAGGTCGTGGCCGGCAAGTGCGAGCGCTGCGGCGCCGACGTGGTGCGCAGGGAGCTGACGCAGTGGTACTTCAAGATCACTGACTACGCGCAGCGCCTGCTGGACGACATGGACCAGCTGACCGGCTGGCCCGAGCGGCTGCTGACCATGCAGCGCAACTGGATCGGCCGCTCCGAGGGCGCCGACGTGCTGTTCCGGATCGAGGGCCGCGACGAGCCGGTCCACGTCTACACCACGCGCCCCGACACGCTCTACGGCGCCACGTTCTTCGTCGTCGCCGCCGACGCCAAGCTGGCCGAGGAGATCGTCACCGACGAGCAGCGCCCGGCGTTCGAGGCCTACCGCGCCGAGGTCGCCAAGCTGAGCGACATCGAGCGGCTGGCCACCGACAAGGAGAAGACCGGCGTCTTCCTGGGCCGCTACGCGATCAACCCGGTCAGCGGCGAGCGCATCCCGGTCTGGGCGGCCGACTACGTGCTGGCCGACTACGGCCACGGCGCGATCATGGCCGTGCCCGCCCACGACCAGCGCGACCTCGACTTCGCCCGCAAGTTCAACCTGCCGGTGCGGGTCGTCGTGCACACCGGCCTGGCCGACCCGGGCGAGACCGGCGAGGCCACGCCCGGCGAGGGCACGCTGGTCAACTCCGGCCCGCTGGACGGCCTGACCAAGGCCGAGGCCATCGCCAGGATCATCGAGATCCTGGAGGCCGACGGCAGGGGCGCGGGCGCGGTCAACTACCGGCTGCGCGACTGGCTGCTGTCGCGCCAGCGCTTCTGGGGCACGCCGATCCCGATCATCCACTGCCCCGACTGCGGCGAGGTGCCCGTCCCCGACGAGCAGCTGCCGGTCACGCTGCCCGACATGCGCGGCGAGGCGCTGGCGCCCAAGGGCGTCTCCCCGCTGGCCAGCGCCACCGACTGGGTCAACGTCGCCTGCCCCAAGTGCGCCGGCCCGGCCAAGCGCGACACCGACACGATGGACACGTTCGTCGACTCGTCGTGGTATTTCCTGCGTTACTGCTCGCCCGGCTACACCGACGGCCCGTTCGACCCCGAGCAGGTGCGCAAGTGGGGCCCGATCGACCAGTACGTCGGCGGCATCGAGCACGCCGTGCTGCACCTGCTCTACTCCCGCTTCTTCACCAAGGTCCTGCACGACATGGGCCTGCTCGACTTCACCGAGCCGTTCCTGCGCATGCTCAACCAGGGGCAGGTCATCAACGGCGGCAAGGCCATGTCGAAGTCCCTGGGCAACGGCGTGGACCTGGGGCAGCAGATCGACGACTTCGGCGTCGACGCCGTACGCCTGACGATGATCTTCGCCGGGCCGCCGGAGGACGACATCGACTGGGCCGACGTCTCGCCGGCGGCCTCGCAGAAGTTCCTGGCCCGCGCGCTGCGCGTGATGTCCGAGGTCACCAGCGAGCCGGGGGTCGCCTTCGACGGCGGCGACGCCGACCTGCGCAAGGTGACCCACCGCACGATCGACGAGGTCACCAAGCTGATCGACTCGCAGCGCTTCAACGTGGCGGTGGCGCGCATGATGGAGCTGACCTCGGCCGCCCGCAAGGCCATCGACGGCGGCCCCGGCGCCGCCGACCCGGCCGTGCGCGAGGCCGCCGAGACGCTGGCGATCATGCTGTCCCTGGTGGCCCCCTACACCGCGGAGGAGGGCTGGGAGCGGCTGGGCCGCACCGGGTCCGTCGCCTTCGCGGGATGGCCGGTCGCCGAGCCCGCGCTGCTGGTGCGGGAGTCGGTCACCTGCGTGGTGCAGGTGGCGGGCAAGGTGCGCGACCGGCTGGAGGTCTCGCCCGAGATCACCGAGGAGGAGCTGCGGGCGCTGGCCCTGGCCTCCGACAAGGTCGCCCCCTACCTCCAGGGCATGCCGCGCAAGGTGATCGTCAGGGCGCCGAAGCTGGTCAACATCGTCCCGTAGCCGCCGGCCCGGCGCCTGCCGGTCGCCCTCGTCCCGCGGGCGCGGGTCCGGCGCGTGCCGGTCACCGTCGGCCCGCGAGCGCCGCCCCGGCGGCGCGGCGCGTCACAGCTCGCGCAGGGCCGGCAGCAGCTCCTTCTCCGCCCACTCGAAGAAGGGCTGCTGCTGGTCGTGCCCGATCTGGACGAGCGCCACGTGCGTGTAGCCCGCCTCGGCGAACTTCCGCACGCCCTGCACGACGGCGTCCACGTCGTCGCCGCACGGCACGCTCTGGGCCACGTCCTCCGGGCGCACGGTGCCGGCCGCGGCGGCGAAGTTCACCGGTCCGGGCAGCTCGGCCATCACCTTCCAGCCGCCCACGCTGGACCAGCGCCACAGCTCGTGGGCGCGCCGCTTGGCGGCCTCGGCGTCGGTGTCGTAGGCGATGGGGAGCTGGCCGTAGACGGGCTTGCCCTGGCCGCCGGCCGCGTTGAACTGCCGCACCACGTCCGGCATCGGCTCGTTGATGACCAGCACGTCGCCGTACTCGGCGGCCAGCTCGGCCGACTGCCCGCCGGAGGCGGCGATGCCGATGGGGACGGGGCGTTCGGGCAGGTCGTACAGCTTGGCCGAGTCCACGTCGAAGAACTCGCCCTGGTGGGTGACGTACTCGCCGCTGAAGAGCTTCCTGATGATCTGGACGGCCTCGGCGAACATCCGGTGCCTGGTGTCCACGGGAGGCCAGCCCTGGCCGATGACGTGCTCGTTGAGGTTCTCGCCGGAGCCGAGGCCCAGGGTGAACCGGCCCTGGCTGAGCACGCCCATGGTGGCGGCCTTCTGCGCCACCACGGCCGGGTGGTAGCGCATGATGGGGCAGGTCACGTACGTCATGAGGGGCAGCCGCTCGGTGACCTGGGCCGCGGCTCCGAGCACCGACCAGCAGTAGGGCGAGTGGCCCATCTCCTCGATCCACGGGAAGTAGTGGTCGGAGATGACGGCGTAGTCGAAGCCGAGCCGCTCGGCGGCCGCGGCGTAGTCGACGAGCTCGCGGGCCGGGGTCTGTTCGGACATCAAGGTGTAGCCGATTTGTACCATGCGTCCCGGCTACCCGGCTTTGTCCACATTAGCGGCCAAAGAGCGAAGATCAATGTTGGCGGCGCTCGCGCAGCTCCTCCACGACCAGGCCCAGGCCGATGCCGAGCAGCCAGACGTCCTTGGCGACGCCCAGGCCCTGCTGCGTGGGCCGCAGGCCGCCCTCCTCGCGCATCCCCGGCGTCCTGAGGTACAGGCCGAGCAGCCCCGCCGCGAACCCGGTCAGCGCCGCCCCCGCCAGCAGCGAGGGCACGAACGGCGCCAGCAGGGCCGCCCCGAGGGCGATCTCCCCCTTGGACATCAGCCGGACGAACGTGGCCGGCTTCACGCACCTCAGGAACGGATAGGGGGTCGTCGCCATGCCGTGCAGGTGCGCGGCCGTCTCCTCGTCTGCGGCGGCCTTGCCCAGCCCGGAGTTCAGGATGACGGCGGCGGCAGACAGCCGGGGCGGCATTTGGTGAAGACGCGCGAAGATCCTCATTTTTCCTCATTAATAGTGCGAAAGCGGGCGTTGGTCTCCTTCCCCGCTCCTACCCCTGCATCCCGGACCTGGCCTTTTCCTGGGTAGCGCACGTCCGCCGGCGGAGGAATTCTTGGGCCGTTCTTGGTCTCGCGGTTTAGTGTGCAGCTGTGGCAAACGGCGCATACCTGAGATACCCGCACCTGCACGGTGACCTGGTCACCTTCGTCGCCGACGACGACGTCTGGCTGGCACCCCTGAGTGGCGGAAGGGCCTGGCGGTTCACCGCCGACCGCGTACCCGTGTCGCATCCGCGCTTCTCCCCCGACGGCGGCCGGATCGCCTGGGACAGCGGCAAAGAAGGCGCCCGCGAGGTGTTCGCGGCCGAGATCGACGGCGGCGAGGGCGAGCGGCTGACCTACTGGGGCGACGGCACGACCTCGGTCCGCGGATGGACGGGCGACGGCGACGTGCTCGCGGTCAGCGCGACCGGCCAGGGCTCCAGCTCCCGCCGCTGGGCGTACGCGGTGCCGCTCGACGGGAGCGCGGCGACCCGGCTGCCGTACGGCTGGGTGAGCGACGTGGCGGTCAGCGGCGCCAAGGTCGCCACCGTGTCGTCGATCTGGCGCGAGCCCTCCCAGTGGAAGCGCTACCGCGGCGGCACGGCGGGCAAGATCTGGGTCGACGCCGCCGGCGACGGCGAGTTCACCAGGCTGTTCGCCGACAGCCGGGCACAATACTGGTCGGTGAGCTGGGCCGGCGACCGGCTGGTCTTCCTGTCCGACGAAGACGGCACCGGCAACGTCTACTCCGCCCTGCCCGACGGGTCCGATCTGCGCAGGCACAGCTCCCACGAGGAGTTCTACGCCAGGCACGCCACCAGCGACGGCGAACGGGTGATCTACTCCCACGCCGGTGACCTGTGGCTGCTGGAGAGCCTCGACGCGGAGCCGTACCGGCTGGACGTGCGGCTGGGCGGGCCGCGGCCGGGGCGGGCCAGGCGGCCGGCGCCGCTGCGGGCGGGCGGCTTCTCGCCCGACGCGACCGGGCGGGCCAGCGCGGTCGAGATCCGCGGCACCGCGCACTGGGTGACCCACCGCGACGGGCCCGCCGGCGTGCTGCGCGCCGAGCCGGGCGTGCGCGTACGCCTGCCGCGGGTCCTCGACGCCGACGGCAAGGCCGTGTGGGTGTCCGACGCCGGCGGCGAGGACGCGCTGGAGATCGGCACCCCCGGCGGCGAGGTCAGGACCCTGGCCGCCGGGCGGCTCGGGCGGGTGCTGGAGCTGGTCGCCGCGCCCGACGGCAAACACGTGGCCGTGGCCACCCACGACGGGCGGCTGCTGGTGGTGGACCTGGCCTCGGAGAACGTCCGCGAGCTCGACCGCACCACGCAGGGCGACATCAGCGGGCCGGCGTTCTCGCCCGACTCCGGCTGGCTGGCCTGGGAATACCCGCACGACCTGCGGCTGACGCAGATCAAGATGGGGCGGGTGGACGGCACCTCGGTGATCGAGGTCACGCCGGCCCGGTTCATCGACTACGACCCCGTCTTCACCAAGGACGGCAAGCACCTGGCGTTCCTGTCGGTGCGCACCTTCGACCCGGTCTACGACGCGCACGTCTTCGAGCTGTCCTTCCCCTACGGGTGCCGGCCGTACATCGTGCCGCTGCAGGCCACCACGCCGTCGCCGTTCGACCCCTCCCTCCAGGGGCGCGGGTTCAATGGCGAGGACGACGGCCCCGCCAAGGGCGAGAAGAAGGACGATGAGCCGCCGCGCACCGAGGTGGACCCCGAGGGGATGGCCGCCCGCATGGTGCCCGTGCCGGTGCCCGCCGGCCACTACGCCAACCTGCGCGCCGCGAAGGACGCGCTGCTGTGGCTGCGCCATCCGATCGCGGGCCGGCTCGGCGACGGCACCGAGCAGAACGGCGACGTCGTGCTGGAGCGCTACGACCTGAAGAAGCGCTCGAAGGCCGAGCTGGGCAAGGAGGTGCGCAGGTTCGAGGTCAGCGGCGACGGCACCCGGCTCGTGCTCAACGGCAAGAACGGCCTGCAGACTCGCGCCGCCGGCGAGAGCGACGAGGTCGTCACCATCGACCTCGACCGGATCAGCGTCCAGATCGACCCGGTCGCCGAGTGGCGGCAGAGCTTCCGCGAGGCCGGACGGCTCATGCGCGACCACTTCTGGCGCGCCGACATGAACGGCGTGGACTGGCAGGCGGTGCTCGACCGCTACGAGCCGCTGGTCGAGCGCATCGGCTCGCACGCCGAGCTGGTCGACCTGCTCTGGGAGACGCAGGGCGAGCTGGGCACCTCCCACGCCTACGCCTACGGCAACGGCCCCGGCGTCGATCCGCGCCGCCGCCAGGGGCTGCTCGGCGCCGACCTGACCAGGGACGCCGACGGGGTGTGGCGGGTCGCGCGCATCCTGCCCGGCGAGTCCTCCGACCACGCCGCCCGCTCGCCGCTGCTCGCGCCCGGCGTCGCGATCCGCCCCGGCGACGCCATCCTCGCCGTGGGCGGCCGCCCGGTCGATCCCGTACGCGGCCCGCTGGCCCTGCTGGCGGGCACCGCCGACCAGCCCGTCGAGCTGACCGTGCGACACGCCTCCGGCGGCGACGTGCGCCGGGTCGTGGTCTGCCCGATCGCCGACGAGACGCAGCTGCGCTACCACGACTGGGTGGAGGACCGGCGGGCGCACGTCAGGCGGGCCTCGGCCGGCCGGCTGGGCTACCTGCACGTCCCCGACATGGCGGCTCCCGGCTGGGCGCAGTTCCACCGTGACCTGCGCACCGAGATGGCCTGCGACGGGCTGATCGTGGACGTGCGGGAGAACGGCGGCGGCCACCTGTCGGAGCTGGTGCTGGAGAAGCTGTCGCGCAAGGTCACCGGCTGGTCCCTGGCGCGCGGCTACGAGCCGATGCCCTACCCCCACGACTCGCCGCGCGGGCCCGTGGTGACGATCGCCGACGAGTTCGCGGGCTCCGACGGCGACATCGTCAGCGCGGGCATCAAGAACCGCGGGATCGGGCCGCTGGTGGGCACCCGGACCTGGGGCGGGGTGATCGGCATCGACCTGCGCTACTCGCTGGTGGACGGCACCGTGGTCACCCAGCCCCGCTACTCCCACTGGATGGAGGGGCCGGGCTGGGGCATGGAGAACTACGGCGTCGACCCCGACGTCGAGGTGGTGATCACGCCGCAGGACCGGGTGGCCGGGCGCGATCCCCAGCTCGACAAGGCGATCGAGCTGGCGCTGGCGGCGCTCGACGAGCACCCGCCGGCCACGCCGCCGGAGCTGCCGCCGCTGCCCTGATCACAGCGGCGCGCCGGACAGGCGGGTGAGGATCTCGTCGAGGATGGCCTCGGTGGTGGCGAAGTTGAGCCGGACACACCGCTCGCCGCCGGGGCCGAAGCTCGCGCCGTCGTTCAGCCGGACCCTGGCCTCGCGCTCGATCACCTCCGCCATGCCCGGCCGCCCGACGTCCAGCCAGGCCAGATACGTCGCCTCGGGCACGCGATAGCCGAACGCCTCCGGCAGGCGGGCGGCGATCGCGTGCCGGTGGCGGTCCAGCAGCGCCACGGTCTCCGCCAGCCAGGCGTCACCGTGCCGCCAGGCCGCCACCGTCGCCTCGACGCCGAAGACGCTGGGGGAGCCGTACACGAAGGGCGGCTGCGCGTTCAGCGCCGCGCGCACGCCCGGATGGCCGAGGTGGGCGACCGAGCAGCGGATGCCGCCCAGGTTGAACGCCTTGGTGGCGGAGGTGAGCGTGACCGTGCGGCCGGGCAGGATCGTGGCGAACGGGATGTGCCGGTGCGGCCCGTAGACCAGGTCGGCGTGGATCTCGTCGGAGATCACCAGCAGGTCGTGGCGTTCGGCGTGCTCGGCCAGCTCGGTCAGCTCGGCCAGGGTGAACGCGCGGCCGGTCGGATTGTGCGGGTTGACCAGCAGGAGCACCCGGCAGCCGGACAGGTCGGGCACCTCGAAGCGCCAGGTGCCGCCGTCCGGCTCCATCCGGATGGGGCGCAGCGGGCGCTCCATGAGGTCCAGCGTGTCGAGGAACGGGTGATAGGCCGGCACGTGCACGGCCACCCCGTCGCCGGGCTCGGTCCAGAGCTGGAGGAGCACCTGGAGGGCCTGGTTGAGGTCGTTGAACGGACGCACCAGCCCCGGGTCGGCCCGCCAGCCGAATTTGCCGGCCATGCGCTCGGCGAACGCCTCGGCCAGCGGGCCGCCCGTCGGGTCCAGCAGCCAGGCCGGGTAGCCCAGGTCGCCATCGGCCCGGCGGCGCAGGACGTCGGCCACGGCGGGCGCGGTGGGCAGGTCCATGTCGGCGACCCAGGCGGGGATGACGTCCGGCTCGACCGCCGCCCACTTCAAACCATCATGCGTGGATTTAAGAGTTAAAGGGGTGTATGCGTCGTTCACTCGGCCATTCTAGGATTCGGCAATGTGATGAGGCGGCGGCGCGGATTATGGCAGGCTGGGCGGCCATGACGCCCCACCCGAAGATCGATGCGATTGTCGAGACCTACCTCTCCGTGGCCGACGCGGAGGCTCCCGGGCTGGTGGAGGGGCTCTATCTGGAGGGCTCGGCGGCCCTGGGCGACTACCGGCCCGGCACGAGCGACGTCGACTTCGTCGCCGTGACGGCCGGGCCGCCGCCCGCCGCGGTGCTCGAACGCATCCACACCCGGATGGGCGCCCACCCCTTCGAGGGCGTCTACCTCACCTGGGACGACCTGGGCCACGACCCCGCCGGGCTGGGCGAGCGCCCGCGCGCGCGGGCCGGGCGGCTCGTCCGGCGGGGCGGCCTCGACCCCGTCACCTGGCACACGCTGGCCCGCCACGGGCTGGTCTGCCGGGGGCCGAAGCCCTCGGAGCTGAAGATCTGGAACGATCCCGCCGCCCTGGCCGCCTGGACCGACCGCAACCTCGACCTCTACTGGCGCCGCCTGGTCGTCCGCGCCTCCCGCCCGTTCACCCCGTGGGGGCTGACCTGCCTGGGCGGGTACGGCGTCGTGTGGGTGGTCACCGGTGTGGCCCGCCTGCACTACACGCTGGCGACCGGGGAGATCACCTCCAAGACGGGGGCGGCGCGGCACGCGCTGGAGGTCTTCCCCGAGCGGTGGCACCGCGTGCTGAACGAGGCGCTGCGGCTGCGCGAGGAGGACACCGCCACGCCGGCCCTGCCGGGCGTGATCGCGGGGCTGGGCGACCACTTCGGGACGCCGCGGCGGTCGTTGTACGGCTCGCCGGTCGAGCGCAGGCGGGACGTGACGGGGTTCGGGGAGGCGGCGATCAGGGCGGGGCACGAGCTGTACGCCTCGCGTTGACCCTGATGTGCCATGTCACCCTGCACCAGTGGAGGGATTGACGGGCCGTCCTCTGCCGGGGTACGAATGCCGGCGAACGCCTTTTCACCGCCCCACCTTCCGGCGCGGTGAGATGTTAACGCTAACATCGCGGAGGGCCGCTGGATGCGTACCCGTTCGAGCGTCATGAGGGCGCTGAGCCTGTTGAGGACCCGGGTGGCGCTGCCCGCCGCCGTCCTCGTCCTCGTCGTGAGCGGAGTCGTGAGCGGCGTGGTGAGCGGCGTCGTGGCGGGCCCGGTCACGGCCGCGCACGCCGCCGGGCCGGCGCCGCACTACCTGATGACGGCCTTCACCAACGCCAGCGAGTCCAACATGTACGTCTACGACTCCTTCGACGCCACCGGCTACCACCTCGTCCGGGCCAACGCCTACACGCCGCCGTCCGGGCTGATCCGCGACCCCAGCGTGATGCGGCACACCGACGGCTACTACTACCTCGTCCACACCACCGGCTGGACCGGCGACACCATCGGCTTCGCCCGCAGCGCCGACACCGTGAACTGGACGTTCCTGCGCACCGTGACCGTCGGACTGAACGGCGCCACCGGCAGCACCTGGGCGCCCGAGTGGTTCAAGGACTCCGACGGCAGCGTGCACGTGATCTACTCGGCGTCCGCGACGGGCACCGCCGGGCAGTTCCGGCCGTACCGGATCACCGCGACCAACGGCGCGCTGTCGTCCTGGAGCGCCCCGGCGCCGCTGGGCATCCCGGCCAACTACATCGACAGCTTCGTGGTCAAGACCGGCTCGACGTACCACAACTTCCTGAAGAACGAGACGACCAAGTACATCGAGCACGCCACCGCCCCCTCGCTCACCGGGCCGTGGACCTTCACCGGCACCGGCAACTGGGCGGGCTGGGGCTCGGGCCTGGAGGGGCCGGCGCTGACGCGGCTGCCCGACGGGCGGTGGCGGATCTACTTCGACAACTACACCGGCGGGCGCTACTACTACGCCGACAGCGCGAACCTGTCGGCGTTCGGGGCCAAGGTCGAGATGGCCGGCCTGTCCGGGACGGCCCGGCACTTCACCGTGCTGCGCGAGGACGTCGGCGACACGACCGCCGTGCCCACCGGCAACCGGTCGCTGCGCTCGGCCAACTTCCCCGACCGGTACGTGCGCCACCGCGCCGGCCTCGCCTACCTCGACCCGCTGTCGGCCGCCGGAGCCCTGGCCGACCGCCAGTCCGCCACGTTCACCGTCACGGCCGGGCTGGCCCACTCCGGCTGCTACTCCTTCCGGTCGGCCACCCAGCCCGGCTACTACCTGCGCCACTACAACCTGCGGCTGACCCTGCAACGCGACGACGGCTCGGCGATCTTCAAGGGCGACGCCACGTTCTGCGGGCGGACGGGGCCGGCGGGCGGGGGCACGACCTCGTTCGAGTCCTACAATCTGCCCGGGCGTTACCTGCGGCACTACAACTACGAGCTGCGGCTGGACCTGCGGGCCTCGGACTCCGTGTTCGCCTCCGACGCTTCGTACACGGTCACCTCGCCGCTGGCCTGACCGTCTCTCGCGATCTCATGGAAGTCTCGTGGAAGGACCCCGATGCCCCCACACCCCCCTCGGCCCGGCGTGATCCGTCCGGCGCGCCCGGCCGCCCTCCGGCGGGCGGTCGTCCTCGCCCTGCTCGCTACGCTCCTCACCGTGACCGCCAACCTCCTGCCGCCGGGGGCCGCGCACGCCTCCCCGGCGGTGCAGTACACCAATCCGCTGGCCGCGCAGCGCGCCGACCCGCACATCTTCCGCCACACCGACGGCTACTACTACTTCACCGCGACGGTCCCCGAGTATGACCGCATCGTGCTGCGCCGGGCCACCACCATCGCCGGCCTGGCCACCGCGCCCGAGAGCGTCATCTGGCGCAAGCACGCCACCGGTGAGATGGGCGCGCACATCTGGGCGCCGGAGATCCACTTCATCAACGGCAAGTGGTATGTCTACTTCGCCGCCGGCCGGGCCGACGACGTGTGGCGCATCCGCATGTATGTGCTGGAGAACGCCGCCGCCAACCCCCTGACCGGCTCCTGGACCGAACGCGGCCGGATCACCACCCCCTGGGACACCTTCTCCCTCGACGCCACCACGTTCGTCGCCGGCGGCGTGCGGTATCTGCTCTGGGCGCAACAGGAGCCCGGCATCGCGACCAACTCCAACCTGTACATCGCGCGGATGGGCGCCGACCCGTGGACGATCACCGGCGCCACGACCCGGCTCACGGTGCCCACCCTGGCCTGGGAGACCCGGGGGTACAAGGTCGCGGAAGGGCCCTCGGTGCTGCAGCGCAACGGGCGTCTCTTCCTGACCTACTCGGCCTCCGCCACCGACGCGAACTACTGCCTCGGCCTGCTGACCGCCTCCGCCGGCGCGGACCCGCTGCGGGCGTCGTCGTGGACCAAGAGCCAGAGCCCCGTCTTCACCAGCAACGCCGCCACCAGCCAGTACGGGCCCGGCCACAACTCCTTCACGGTCTCGGAGGACGGCCGGAGCGACCTGCTCGTCTACCACGATCGCGCCTATCGGGACATCTCCGGTGACCCGCTGAACGATCCGAACCGGCGCACCCGGGTGCAGAAGGTGTACTGGCGCTCCGACGGCACGCCCGACTTCGGCATCCCGGTGGCCGACGGTCCCACGCCGGTGCGGCTGATGTCGTACGACACGCCGGGGGCGGCCGTACGGCACTGGAGCTACCGCGCCAGGCTGGAGGCGGACGTGACGCCGCTGGCGGACTCACAGTTCAGGCTGGTGGCCGGGCTGTCCGGGTCGGGCACCGTGTCCCTGGAGTCCACCAACTTCCCCGGGTACTACCTGCGGCATCGCAACCACGAGGGCTGGGTGGAGCGGCGGGACGGAACGGCCCTGTTCGACGCGGACGCCACCTTCGTACGGCGCGCCGGGCTGGCGGGGAGCGGGACCGTGTCGCTGGAGTCGGTCAACTTCCCGGGGTACTACCTGCGGCATCGGGGCGGTCAGGTGTGGGTGGAGCGGGACGACGGGTCGAGCGCTTTCCGGGGAAGCGCCAGCTTCATCCTGGAGTGAGAAGGCGGCCCGGCGCGATCCCCTTCGTGGTGACACGTCAATCC
The DNA here is from genome assembly GCF_000725485.1 of Nonomuraea candida. GTDB lineage: Bacteria > Actinomycetota > Actinomycetes > Streptosporangiales > Streptosporangiaceae > Nonomuraea > Nonomuraea candida. The sequence continues at coordinate 84,570 of NZ_JOAG01000033.1, forward strand.
GTGGTGACACGTCAATCCGTGGTGACACGTCAATCCGTGGTGACACGTCAATCCGTGGTGGCGCGCGGTCCGTGACGGAGCCAGGAACCCGGGGAACCGGAAAGAGGGCACCTGAACCTCACAGAACCGGGGAACCCGGGGACCACGGACCCGGGAACCCCGGGGAACCGGGCAATCGAACACCAGGGAGCCGGGAACCGGAGGGCGAGGAACCCGAGGGCCGCGGCGCCAGGAACCCGGGGAACCGGGAGCAGGGCAGCTGAACCCCAGAGGACCGGGGACCCGGGGGACCACGGACCCGGGAACCCGGGAACCCGGGAACAGGGCACCTGAACACCAGAGGACCAGGGAACCGGGGGTCGGGGAGTTGAGGACGTTCGGATCTCTGGGGTGTGTTGGCGCGCGCCGACTCGCGGCGCGGGCGGTTGGACGCGCGCCCGAGCCCTCGGTGATCCCCCGGCTACAGCCGGCGCAGGACCGCTACGACCTTGCCCAGGACGCTCGCCTCGTCACCCGGGATGGGTTCGTAGTTGGGGTTGTGGGGGACAAGCCAGACGTGGCCGTCCTTGCGCTTGAAGGTCTTGACCGTAGCCTCGCCGTCGATCATGGCGGCCACGATGTCGCCGCTCTCCGCCACCGGCTGCTGGCGCACGACCACCCAGTCACCGTCGGCGATGGCGGCCTCGATCATCGAGTCACCGGCGACCTGCAGGAGGAACAGGGTGCCCTCACCGACGAGCTGCTTGGGCAGGGCGAAGACGTCTTCGACGCTCTCCTCGGCCAGGATCGGCCCACCGGCGGCGATGCGGCCCACGAGCGGGACGTAGGCGGCCGTGGGCCGGTTGACCGGGGACTCGTCGTTGGCGCCGTCGGGGTCGACCCAGAGCACAGGCTCGCCCGGGAGGCGGACCTCCAGCGCGCGCGGCCGGTGCGGGTCGCGGCGCAGGTAGCCCTTGCGCTGTAGCGCGGTGAGCTGGTGCGACACGCTGGACGTGCTGGTCAGGTGCACCGCCTCGCCGATCTCGCGCATGGACGGGGGGTATCCGCGCTGCTGCACCGAGTCGCGGATCACTTCGAGGATCTTGCGCTGCCTGGGCGTCAGGCCCAGGGAGTCTCGCCGACGCACCGCGAGGTCGCTGACCCCGTTTGCGTCATCCCGCTCGGTCATGCTCTTCCTCCTCGCCTGGCGGCCCGCCTCACCGGCGAACCTCCCGGTCCGTGGTCCTGATGTCGCACACAGCGACCGTATCGCTGTTGAAGATCATCTTCAAACAATTGTTCGAGTCTTCCTCGAAATTGTCGCCAGCGTGGTGTACAACATCGTACGGGAGTTCGATCGACACCGTGTTCGATTTGCTGATCTTTATTTGGCCTTTCCTCAGGCCACACGGCAGGAGGTCAACCATGCGAACGCCCACAAATACGGACACGACCAGCGAAGACGTCAAGCGCCTGACGCTGATCGCCGAAGCCACGCAGAGTAACGATCGACGGGGAGACAATACGCGCGCGGGGGCCTCTGTTCGAGGGAATTCCGGCAAGAGGTTGGGGCCCCGTTCGAGTGATGGCAGAAGATCCCATTTGCGCCTCGTCCCGCCACCACGCGGAGGCGATGAGGCCGATCCGGACGACACTCCGCCTCCGGCCCGGCCGGTCCGGGCCGAGGACGTGCCGAGTCCCGATGACGACCACGCGACACGCCGCAAACGCCTATCACTCGCAAACCCCAACAACCGAGACGACACGCCCGAAGGGCGCCCGAGCCGGCCCGAGCCCCCTCCGAGGGAGAGGCGCAGGGAGGCCGCCGCCCGAGGAGGGAGGACCCGCAGAGAGCCGAGCGGAGAGACCGCCCAAGGGGACCCGCTCCGGAGAAACGAGCTCCAGGGGGAGACCATCCGGCGCGGGAAGGGCGGAGGCGAGACCGCCCGAGAAGTGAGGGCCCAAGGGGAGGGGGCCCGGGGGGAGACGGGCCGGGAAGGCGTGAGAGGACACGGGGACCGGGGGGAGCTGGGCCGGGAAGGCGTGAAAGGCGACGGGGGCCGAGGGGAGATCGTCCGGGAAGAGGCCGTCCAAGAGGGCGGAGGCCGAGGGGAGAAGGGCCGGGGGAGGCCGAGCCGGGGCGTAGGGGCTCGCTGGGCGAGGGTTTGGGGCAGGAGGCTCAGAAGGGGGACCCTGCGACGGGGCGCGGCGCGGGAGGACGGCCCGAAGGGGGAGAAGGCGCGCGGGGCGGGAAACGCAAGATCGGGGGATGATGCTTTGAGCCGGACGCAAGGGGTGCGATCGCCGGACGGCAGTGCGGGCCGGCCGGGCGGTGCCGGGCCGAGGGCGGTGCCACCGAGGCGAGTGGCCGCACCTTCCGCCATGCGGAGAGGCGGCTCCTCCTCCCGGCGTGGCGTTCCCGCGGAACGAGGAGACCTTTCCTCGCGCCGGAGGGAGGCCGTTTCCCGACGGCGAGACGGTGATTCCCTCGGGCGGGGCGGCGGTTCCTCACCTGGGCAGGGAAGCTCGCCCAGGCGGCGGGGCCGTCCGTCTCTCGGACAGGGCAGTTCCGCGTCCGTGAGAGGCAGCTCCACTCCCACGCGGGGCGGTTCCTTCTCCGGACGGAGCGGTTCCTCTGCCGGACGGCGCCGGCCCGCTCTCGGGCGAGGGGGTCCTTCTCCCCGGCAGGGCGGTTCCTCCCGGGAACAGGGCAACGCGCCTCTGCGGTTGACCAGGAGAGGACGGATCGTGCTGGTGGTGGCCGTGGCGTTGCTGTCGCTGGGCGGGTTCTGGCTCGGCACGCAGGCCGCCGGACACGCGGCGGTGCGCGTCGTGGTGGCGAACCACACCGGATTGCCGTGGGTCGAGGTGCATCAGGGGGACACGTTGTGGAAGATCGCTGACGCGCTCTCCCAGGGGGATGACACGGGTGCGCTCGTCGAGGAGATCAAGCGGTTGAACGGCCTGTCCGACTCCCTGATCCGCCCGGGCGCCCGGCTCTACGTCCCCAAGGACACGACGGCCTTACGACGCTGAGGGCCCAGCGACACGAGGGCCTTGCGGGTGGGGTCAACGATGCGACGACCTTGCCGCTGGGGTCAGGGACAGGACGCCTTACGTGGGGCTCAGGGAGACGACGCCTTACGGCTGGGGATGACATGGGCTTTCGCGGTCGGGGACGGCCAAGGTCAGTCCAGTTGAAGTGGATCAACGCTCCCGTCCCGCCCTGCCTGTCTCGGCGAGCGTCGCTGGCGTAGGAGAATCCACCACCTCACGGAACGTCCCCCTGGGACCGGAAAGTCCTCCCCGAGTTGGTGCGTCATCCCTGCCCAGGGAGGTCCTCCCTGGGCAGGGAGGTGGTCCTCCCTGGGCAGGGATATCCCTCCTGGAGTAGGACGTCCTTACCTGTGACCGGAATGTCTCGTCGGCACGCCTTCATCGGGGCCGGGGCCCGGTTGCGTCCACGGGAGTGGTGTACGAGTTTGACCTGGTCAAGAGGCGTGGCGTCGTGAAATGAAGACGGCCATCGAGTGATCCTTCGAGTAGCTAGA
>NZ_KL647033.1:0-289431 GCF_000725485.1 Nonomuraea candida
CGCAACCCACCGACCTCCAACTCCATCTCCTGGATCTCCTCAACATCGACCCACGAGACCTCCGCTGAAGATCACTCACGTGCGGAAAACGGGGCTAGCGTTCCACGGTCTCCGGCTCCACCGCCTTCGTCTTCTTGGCGTCGCGGGCCGACTTCACGAGACTGAGCACCGTGGTGACGGCGAGAGTGCCGATGATGACCCCCAGGGACACCAGGATCGGGATCTCCGGCGCCCACGAGACCCCGTCGTGGTGCAGGGCCTCCAGGATCAGCTTCACCCCGATGAACGCCAGCACCACCGACAGCCCCTTGCTCAGGTAGACGAGCCTGTCGAGCAGGCCGCCGATCAGGAAGAAGAGCTGGCGCAGCCCCATGAGGGCGAAGGCGTTGGCGGTGAAGACCAGGTAGGGCTCCTTGGTCAGGCCGAAGATGGCCGGGATCGAGTCGAGCGCGAACAGCAGGTCGGTGGTCCCGATGGCGATCATCACGATCAGCATCGGGGTGACCATCCTGCGGCCGAGGTGCACGGTGAGCCGGGCCCCGTGATAGGTGTCCGTGGTCGGGAGCACCCGGCGTACCGTGCGCAGGGCGAGGTTCTCGGAGAACTCCGCCTCCTCGTCCTCGTGCCCGATCAGCTTCCACGCGGTGTAGACGAGGAAGGCGCCGAACACGTAGAAGAGCCAGTCGAACCTGGCCACGGCCTCGGCGCCGGCCGCGATGAAGGCGCCGCGCATGACCAGCGCCAGGATGATGCCGATGAGCAGCACCTTCTGCCGGTACTGCCGCGGCACCTGGAACCTGCTCATGATCAGCAGGAAGACGAAGAGGTTGTCCACGCTGAGGGAGTACTCAGTGATCCACCCGGCGAAGAACTCCCCGCCGTGCGCGGGCCCGGACAGCAGGAGCAGTCCGACGCCGAAGATCACGGCCAGGCTCACGTAGAACGAGACCCAGCCCACGCACTCCTTGAAGCTGGGTTCGTGCGGGTTGCGGGCCACGAGCCAGAAGTCCAGCGCCAGCACCAGGCAGAAGCCCCCGATGGTGGCCAGCCAGACCCAGAGCGGCAGTTCCATCGCCGGCGTCATCTCCGCGCCCCCTTCCTGGCACTCTTGCGTGTGCGCATCATCTCGGCGAAGCGGAGGTACGTGCCGAGCAGCTCCCTGGCGAGCGGGTTGCCGTCGGCCCGGCGTACGAGCCAGTGCGGCATGAGCCGCTCGTGCATCCACAGGAACCCGATCCCGAAGCCCAGGGCGATCATCGCCTGGTACGCCAGGAACGCCGGCACCCCTTCGACGAGCGCGCCCGTCGGGGCCAGCAGTTCCTGGGCGAGCCGGGACACCGGGAAGGCCGCCATCCAGTACAGGCCGACCGGCCCGAAGGTCCCGGGACGGAAGACGCCGTGGCCGAGCAGCATGCCGTACAGGCCGCCGAAGAGGGCCAGCGGCGCGGCGAGCGCCAGTGCCGCGAGCCCCGCCATCCCGGTGGGCTGCCCCGCGAGCAGGGTCAGCCCACCGGCCATGGCTCCGGCGACGGCTCCGATGGACGCCCCTGGCAGGGCGAGTTCGAGGCTGTGCCGTCCCGTCATCAGCCCACGACCACGCCGTAGGCGAACAGGCTGTAGAAGAGCATGCCGAGGTAGAAGAGCGCGCCGAAGCCGATGATCGCGTTCGACCACCACTTCGGCCTGATCGGCTTGGGCAGCATGCGGTTGTTCACCAGGAGCAGGGTCACGCAGTACGCGCCCATGGCGAACGTGGACAGGAACGCGAGCGTGTCGAGGATCCCGCTGGGCCCTTCGGCGGGTCCGAACAGCAGGATCAGGATCCCGAAGATGATCACGCCCCACAGGAAGATCGCGTACAGCTTCGACATGCCCAGCTTCTTCGCCCCGGGGACGAAGTGGAAGGTCATGTCGGCCTGGCCGCGCGAGAACGAGTCGAACAGGCCGAGGGTGGCGTTCAGGCCGATCAGCGCGATGAACCCGAGGAACACGACCCCGAGAACCGAGCTGCCCGCCGCGGAGACGGCGTTGGACATCGCGGTCAGCGCCACCTCCCGGTCGTCGCCCTGGATGGCCGTCCGCACGGCCGGGTCGATCCGCACCGCCGACTGCGCGATCACCGTGAAGGAGATCGTGACCAGCATCGTGATGCCCCAGAACAGCAGCAGCGCGTCGAACGTGACCCAGCGCCGCCAGCCCTTCCACTTGGCCATCTCGGCCGGGTCGGAGGTGTCGAACATGAACCCGCGGTTGGGCACCTCCTCTTCCTCGCCCGCGTGGCGCAGCCCGCGGATCTTCGGCTGGTGCACGCCCATGCCGGCCCCGGAGTCACGCAGGTGCAGCGTGTACCACATCTGCTGCATGCCCGAGGGGCCGGCGAAGGCGCAGGCGCCGACGATGACGGGGAACCAGGCGGCCGTCATGGCCTCCGCCGGCAGGTAGCCGAAGGAGAACATGCCGGAGATCGTGGTGACCACGTCGCCCCAGGTGCCGACCATGGCCGCGACCACGGCGGTGCCCAGCACGAGCGCCCCGATGAGCAGGGAGAGCACGTTCTCCAGCAGGTTGTAGATCACCTTGGCGAGGGTGAAGATCACGCCGACGAGGATCAACCCGGCGACCGCGGTCACCACCCAGGGTATTCCGGTGATCTCCTCGAACGCCGCCGCTCCCGCCGACAGGTGGCCCGGCCAGATGTAGACGGCGATCGCCACGATGAAGAAGAACCACATCAGCGGCTTGAACACCCGGGCCGCGCCGGAGAAGATGCTCTCCCCCGTGGCCATGGCGTAGCGCGCCATCTCCAGCATCACCACGGCCTGCAGGGTGACGCCGATCAGGAACAGCCACCTGATCTCGGGCCCGAACAGCAGCACCAGCCGGGGCCACATGTACGACTCGCCCATGCCCACGCCGAGCGCGACCAGGAAGACCGTCGGCCCGATGAGGTGCACCGAGGGAGGCGCGTCGGGGAGCTTCCTGATGGGCATCGGCTCGAGCCGGCCCGCTTTCCATACTCGTTGATCCTCGACCGGCGGCGTGGCCGTCGCCGGTGGTGTGTTCGATGTGTCCACCTACGGACCTCCTGGAGGGGTTGTTGCCTTCCTCTGCGCCCCGAAATGCCCCCTCGCCTGGCGCTGCTGTGGCTCGGCTCTTAGCCCAGCAGCCCGGCCGCCCTGGCCCAGCGGTACTTCGCACCCAGGACCGCCACGGGCTTCTCCGTCGTGTACGGGTACGCGACCACGCCATGCTCGAACAGGTACTCGCTGGCCTCCTCAACCTCGGTGTCGCCGGCCAGTGAGGCCACGACCGGCTTGACGTTGCCCTTCGCCCGCTCCTCGCCCACCACGCGGGCGATGAGCTCGGCGAAGACCATCGGCGGCGTCACGATCGTGTGCCAGTAGCCCAGCACGAGCGCGTGGATGCGCTCGTCGCGCAGGCCCAGGCGGACCGTGTTCTCGTAGGTCGAGGGGGGTTCGCCGCCGGTGATGTCGATGGGGTTGCCCGCCGCGCCGAACGGCGGGATGTAGGCGCGGAACGCCGCGTCCAGGTCGTCGGGGATGTCCATGAGGGTCAGCCCGGCGTCCACGATGGCGTCGGACAGCAGCACGCCCGAGCCGCCGGCGCCGGTGATGATGACGACGTTCTCGCCCTTGGGGGCGGGCAGGATCGGCAGCGCGCGGGCGTACTCCAGCATGTCGTTGAGCCCGGGCGCGCGCACCACCCCGGCCTGGCGCAGGATGTCGTCGTAGACCTTGTCGTCGCCGGCCAGCGCGCCGGTGTGCGAGCCGGCGGCCCGCGCGCCCATCGCGGTGCGGCCGGCCTTGAGCACGATGACCGGCTTCTCCTTGACGACCCGGCGGGCCGCCTCGACGAAGCCGCGCCCGTCCTTGAGGTCCTCCAGGTGCATGGCCACGGCCTTGGTGTTGTCGTCCTGCTCGAAGAAGGTCAGCAGGTCGTCCTCGTCCACGTCGGCCTTGTTGCCGACGCCGACGATGGCGGAGACGCCCATCTTGGTGGTGCGGCTGAAGCCGAGGATGGCCATGCCGATGCCGCCGCTCTGGGAGGTCAGCGCCACGCTGCCGCGCACGTCGTAGGGGGTGCAGAAGGTGGCGCAGAGGTTCTCCGGCGTGTAGTAGTAGCCGTAGATGTTGGGGCCGAGCATGCGCACGCCGTGCCGGCGGGCGATCTCGACGATCTCCTTCTGGCCCTCGACGTTCCCGGTCTCGGCGAACCCCGACGGGATCATGACGGCCCCGGCCACGCCCTTCTCGCCGGCCTCCTCCAGCGCGGCGGCGACGAACTTGGCGGGGATGGCGAACACGGCCACGTCCACGTCGCCCGGCACGTCCGCGACGCTCTTGTACGCCTTGCGCCCCATGATCTCGTCGGCCTTGGGGTTGATCGGGTGGATCTGCCCCTGGTAGCCGCCGTTGATGAGGTTCTTCATGACCGAGTTGCCGATCTTGCCGTCCTCGGCGGAGGCGCCGATGACGGCGACCGAGCGCGGTTTGAACAGCCGGTTCATCTGCCGCAGGATCTCCTCGCGCGGCAGCCGCTCGACCTCGGGGGCCGGCTGCCCGATGAGGATGCGCACGTCGGCGGCGATCGCGCCGTTGGCGTCGGCGAAGACGGGGTTGAGGTCCACCTCGACGATCTCGGGGATGTCGGTGACGAGCCTGCCGACGCGCTCGATCAGCGCCGCGAGTGCCTGCCTGTTCGCCGGCTCGGCCCCACGGGCACCACGCAGAACCTCGGCCGCTCTGATGTCGTCCAGCATCCCAAGCGCATCATCACCCGAAACCGGGGCAAGCCGGAAGGTCACGTCTTTAAGTACTTCGACCAGGACCCCGCCCAGGCCGAACGCGACCACCTTGCCGAAGGTGGGATCGGTGACCGCGCCGACGATCACCTCGTGCCCGCCGCCGACGAGCTGCTGCACCTGGACGCCGTCGATCCGGGCCTGCGGGTCGTAGGCGCGGGCGTTGGCCAGGATCGTCTCGTAGCCCCGCCGCACCTCCTCCTCGCTCTTCAGGCCGACCAGCACGCCGCCGGCGTCGGTCTTGTGCAGGATGTCGGGCGAGACGATCTTCAGCACGACCGGCAGCCCGATCTCCCCCGCCAGCCGCGCCGCCTCGTCGGCCGAGCCTGCCAGGCCCTCGCCGGGGGTGGCGATGCCGTACGCCTGGCACAGCTCGCGGCCCTCCGGGGCCGTCAGGGCGGTGCGGCCCTCGGCGAGCGCCTTCTCGATGACTTCCCTGGCCACTAGATGACTCCGTTCGTCCTGAGTGCGGCCAGCTCGTCGGCGCTCACGCCGAGCTCGCCGTAGATCTCCTGGTTGTGCTCGCCGAGCAGCGGCGGGGTGCGCACGTCCACCGGCGAGTCGGACAGCTGCAGCGGGCTGCCCACGGTCACGAACTCGCCGCGCGTCGGATGGTCGACCTTGACGACGATGCCCTCCTCGCGCAGGCTCTCGTCCTCCACCAGCTCCTTGGTGGACAGGATCGGCCCGCACGGGATGTTCTCGGCGTTGAGCCGGTCGAGCACCGCCCACTTGTCGTGCCGGATCGTCCACTCCTCGATGAGCTGGAACATCTTGTCCAGCTTGGGCAGCCGCGCCTCCGGCGTCGCCCACTCGGGGTCCTCGGCCAGCTCGGGGCGGCCGATGATGGTCGCGATCGGCTTCCAGCCGACCGGCTGGACGATGACGTAGATGTAGTCGTTCGGCCCGCCGGGCGCGCAGCGCACCGCCCAGCCCGGCTGGCCGCCGCCGCTGGCGTTGCCCGAGCGCGGCACCTCGTCGCCGAACGTCTTGTTCGGGTACTCGCGCAGCGGCCCGTGCGCCAGGCGCTGCTGGTCGCGCAGCTTGACGCGGCACAGGTTCAGCACGGCGTGCTGCATGGCCACCTGTACGCGCTGCCCGCGCCCGGAGTGCTCGCGCTGGTAGAGGGCGGCCAGGATGCCGGCCACCGCGTGGATGCCGGTGCCCGAGTCGCCGATCTGCGCGCCGGTGGCCAGCGGCGGGCCCTCCTCGAAGCCCGTGGTGCTCATCGAGCCGCCCATGGCCTGGGCGATCACCTCGTACGCCTTGAACCTGGCGTATCTGCCCGGGCCGAAGCCCTTGATGGAGGCGTAGATGAGGCGGGGGTTGAGCTCCTGGAGCCGCTCCCAGGGGAAGCCCATGCGGTCCACCGCGCCGGGACCGAAGTTCTCCACCAGGATGTCGGCGCTCTTCACCAGCTCGGTGAAGATCTCCTTGCCGCGCTCGCTCTTCATGTTCAGCGTGATGCTGCGCTTGTTGCAGTTGAGCATCGTGAAGTAGAGGCTGTCGACGTCCGGCAGGTCGCGGAGCTGCTGCCGGGTGATGTCGCCGGTGGGGGCCTCCAGCTTGACCACGTCGGCGCCCAGCCACGCGAGGAGCTGGGTGGCCGACGGGCCGGACTGGACATGGGTCATGTCGAGGACGCGGACACCTTCGAGAGCCTTCATCTCTGCGTTTCCCCTACTTGTACATGGTCTGGTTCATGGTTCCGGGGGCGTACACCTCTGGGTCGACCCAGACGTTGATCAGCGAGGGCTTGCCCGACTCGCGGGCCCGCTCCAGCGCCGGGCGGATCTCGGCGGGGTCGCGGACCTCCTCGCCGTAGCCGCCCAGGAGCTTGGCGAACTCGCCGTAGCGGATGTCGCCGAGGGTGTTGCCGACGCGGGCGCGGTCCTGGCCGTACTTGGCGGCCTGGCCGTACCTGATCTGGTTCATCGAGGAGTTGTTGCCGATGACGCCGATGAACGGCAGGTCGAAGCGGACCATGGTCTCGAAGTCCCAGCCGGTGAGGCTGAAGGCGCCGTCGCCGAACAGGCAGAGCACCTCCTTGTCGCGCCGCGCCTGCTTGGCCGCCATCGCGAAGGCCATGCCGACGCCGAGCGTGCCCAGCGGGCCCGGGTCCATCCAGTGGCCGGGCGACTTGGGCTGCACGACCTGGCCGGAGAAGGTGACGATGTCGCCGCCGTCGCCGATGTAGATCGTGTCCTCGGTCAGGAACTCGTTGATCTCGTGGACGAGGCGGTAGGGGTCGATCGGCTGGGCGCCGGAGAGCTGGCGGGGCAGGCGCTTCTCGTACGCCTGGGTCTCGACGTTGCGCAGCTCCTCCAGCCACTCCTTGCGGCGGGCCGCGCCGTTCTCCACGCGGCCGCTGGCGGCCTGGGCCGCCGCCGAGAGGATGAGGCCGGCGTCGCCCACGATCCCCAGGTCGATGTCCCGATTTTTCCCGACAGTGCGGTAGTCGAGGTCGATCTGCACGACCTTGGCCGTCGGCGACAGGCGCTTGCCGTAGCCCATCCGGAAGTCGAACGGGGTGCCGACGATGATGATGAGGTCCGCCTCGGTGAAGGCGTACCTGCGGCTGAGCTGGAAGTGGTGCGGGTCGCCCGGCGGCAGCGTGCCGCGCCCCGAGCCGTTCATGTACGCCGGCACGTTCAGCGACCGGACGAAGTCGATGGCCGCGTCGGTCGCCCGGCACGTCCAGACCTGGCTGCCGAGCAGGATGCACGGCTTCTCGGCGTGGGCCAGCAGGTCGGCCAGGCGCTCGATCGCCTCGGGGTCGCCCTGCTGCCGGGTCGAGGCCCGGTAGTGGCCCGCCTTGGGGAGGCGCGCCTTCTCCAGCGGCACCTTCGCGTCGAGCACGTCACGCGGGATCTCCAGGAACGACGGCCCGGGAGCGCCGTGGTAGCACTCGCGGAAGGCCATCGACACGATGTCGGCCACCCGTTCCGTGCTGGGCACCGTGGCCGCGAACTTGGTGATCGGGGTCATCATGTCCACGTGGGGCAGGTCCTGCAGCGAGCCCATCTTGTGCTGGCTCAGCGCGCCCTGCCCGCCGATCAGCAGCATCGGGCTCTCGGCGCGGAAGGCGTTGGCCACGCCGGTCACCGCGTCGGTCGTGCCCGGGCCCGCGGTGACGACCGCGCAGCCGGGTTTGCCGGTGATGCGGGCGTAACCGTCGGCCGCGTGGGCGGCCACCTGCTCGTGGCGTACGTCGATGACCTCGATGCCCTCATCGACGCAGCCGTCGTAGATATCGATGATGTGGCCGCCGCAGAGCGTGTAGATCACGTCCACGCCCTCGGCTTTGAGCGCCTTGGCTACGAGATGACCGCCAGAGATCGTTTCCGACATCATGCCACCCTTTCCCGGCGACTGAGCGCACTGTCGTCTGCACTGTTTTCTGCGCTGTCTTCCGCATACTGCATACCGTATGAACGCAATGGTTACTCTGTTGCGATCGGCCTGTCTAGCCCCCAGCGGGCAACTCGATCAGCTCGACCTGCTCCCCGCGCCACCCCGGCGGCACCACCGCCAGGGCCTCCGCCAGCGCCGCTCCCCACAACGAGCCCGGCCGGTCGTGCCCCACGGGGACCGCGCCCCTGGCCGACCTCCTGACCGGCACCAGCCGGGTGTCGCGGGGGTGCGTGCGCACCGGCCCGGCCAGGGCGCTCGTCTCCTTGGCCGCGGGGGTGCCGGTCAGCTCGCGCAGGATGGGCGCGAGCAGCGTGAGCGCGGCGGCCAGGGCCGCGAACGGGTTGCCCGGCAGGCCCACGACCAGCCCCCCGCCGGGCAGGCGGGCCAGGAGCTGGGGGTGCCCCGGGCGCACCGCCACGCCGTCGATCAGCACGTCGGCGCCCAGCTCGTCGAGCACCGCTCGCAGATGGTCGGCCGGCCCCTTGGACGACGCCCCGCACACCACGATCACGTCATCCACCGCCTCCAGGGATGGCCCGGCGAGCGCCGCGCGCAGCGGCTCGGGACCGTCGGGGAGGCGGAGCGTGCCGGTGACGCGGCCGCCCGCCCAGTCCACCAGGCCGGGCAGGAACGGGCCGATCGCGTCGCGGACCCGCCCCGGCCCCGGCAGCCCCTCGTGCACGACCTCGTCCCCGGTGACCAGCACCGTCACGCGGGGGCGGGGCCGTACCGGCAGGGTGTCGTGGCCGAGGGCGGCGGCCAGGCCGAGCACGACCGGCGTCACCACCGCGCCCGCCCCCAGCACGAACGTCCCCTCGGGGATGTCCTCGCCGCGCCGCCTGATGTGCCGGCCCTTCTCGAACGCGCCCGCCACCCACTCCCCGGCCGGCTCGGCCCGCTCGTACGGCAGCACCGCCTCGGCCCCGTCCGGCACGGGCGCGCCGGTGGCGATCTCGACCGCCTCCCCCGCGCCCAGCGGCCCGGCGTGCGGCGCCCCGCCGGCCAGGACGCGCCCCACGAGCCGCCACGGCCCCGGGCCGGCCACCGCGTATCCGTCCATCGCCGAGACGTCCACCCCCGGCACCGCCGCCAGGGCCCGCAGGGGCCCGGCCAGCCGGCATCCGAGGGCCTCCGGCAGAGGCACTGACGAGGGGCGCAACGGGCGGGCCGCCCCGGCCGCGCGGGCCCGCGCGGAGCCCCAGGAGATCGCTTCCACCACTGATCCATGCCGCAGAACGGTCATCGGCACACTCCTTGACCCACGTTTTTCCATACTGTATACGGAATACACGATCCGACGCGAGAACGGAGAGCGCAGCATGAAGGTCGCTGTTCTTGGCGCCGGCGCCATCGGCGCATACGTGGGGGCCGCCCTCCACAGGGCGGGAGTCGAGGTGCACCTCATCGCGAGAGGCGCGCACCTCCAGGCGATTCGCCGCGCCGGTGTGCGGGTGCTCACCCCCAGGGGCGACTTCACCGCCCATCCCCATGCCACCGACGACCCGAACCAGGTCGGCCCGGTGGACCACGTCTTCCTGGGCCTCAAGGCGAACAGCTACGCCTCCGCGGGCCCCATGATCAAGCCGCTGCTGCACGGTTCCACCAGCATCATCGCCGCGCAGAACGGCATCCCGTGGTGGTACTTCCACGGACTCAAGGGCCCCTACGAGGGCTACCGCATCGAGAGCGTCGATCCGGGGGGCGCGGTGACGGCCGCGCTGCCCCTGGAGCGCGCCATCGGATGCGTCGTCTACGCCGCCACGGAGATCGAGGAGCCGGGCGTGATCCGCCACCTCGAAGGCACCCGCTTCAGCATCGGCGAGCCCAACGGCCAGCTGACCGAGCGGTGCGCCTCCTTCAGCCGGGCCGCCGTCGAGGGCGGGCTGAAGTGCCCGGTGGAGCGCGACCTCCGCCGGGACGTCTGGATCAAACTCATGGGAAACATCGCCTTCAACCCGATCAGCGCGCTGGCCAGGGCGACCATGGCCGGCATCTGCCGCCACGACGCCGCCAGGGAGCTGGTCGTGGCCATGATGCGGGAGACGGTGGACGTGGCCAGGCGGGTGGGCTGCGATCCGGGGATCTCCATCGAGCGCCGCCTGCGCGGCGCGGAGAAGGCGGGCGAGCACAAGACGTCCACTCTCCAGGACCTGGAGAAGGGCAAGCCGCTGGAGCTCGACGTGCTGCTGGCCGCGGTGGTCGAGCTGGCCGACCTGACCGGCGCCGAGGTGCCCACGCTGCGTGCGATCCACGCGGTGAGCGACCTGCTGAACGAGAACCTTGTCCGCGCGGTCTAGCTCGGAATACCGTAGATTGTATACTGAATGGAGGGATCATGAGCTATGACCGCCTGACCCATCCACTGGTACGCGAGAACGGCGTGCTGCGCAAGGCGTCGTGGGAGGAGGCGCTGGAGCGAGCCGCGGAGGGCTTCCGCCGCAACATCGAGCGGCACGGCCCCGACAGCTTCGCGATGCTGTCGTGCGCCCGCTCCACCAACGAGATGAACTACATCGGGCAGAAGTTCACCCGCGTGGTGATCGGCACCAACAACGTGGACTCCTGCAACCGCACCTGCCACGCACCGAGCGTCGCGGGCCTGTCGGCGGTGTTCGGCAGCGGCGGTGGCACCTCGTCCTATCAGGAGGTCGAGGACACCGACGTCATAGTGATGTGGGGCTCGGCGGCCCGCAACGCCCACCCCATCTTCTTCCAGCACGTCCTCAAGGGCATCCGCAAGGGCGCCAGGATGTTCGCGGTCGACCCGCGCCGCACCGGCACCGCCCAGTGGGCCGACCTCTGGCTGGGCCTCAACGTGGGCACCGACATCCCCCTCGCCCACGCCGTGGCCCGCGAGATCATCCACGCGGGGCTGCACAACGAGGCGTTCATCGAGCGGGCCACGGTCGGCTTCGAGGAGTTTCGGCAGTGCGTCGAGCCGTGGACGCTGACCGCGGCCGAGCAGGTCACCGGCGTGCCGGCCGAGGCCATCCGCGAGCTGGCCCACGCCTACGCCCGCGCCGACCGGGCCCAGCTGTGCTGGACGCTGGGCATCACCGAGCACCACAACGCGACCGACAACGTGCGGGCGCTGATCAACCTGGCCCTGCTGACCGGCCACGTCGGCCGCTACGGCTCGGGCCTGTCGCCGCTGCGCGGCCAGAACAACGTGCAGGGCGGCGGCGACATGGGCGCCATCCCCAACCGCCTGCCCGGCTTCCAGGACCTCCTCGACCCGCAGATCCGCGAGCGGTTCGAGAGCGTGTGGGGCCGCCCCATCCAGCCCAGCTACGGCCGCAACCTCACCCAGATGCTGGAGGGGATGGCCGAGGGCGAGGTGACCGCCTGCTACATGATCGGCGAGAACCCGGTGCAGTCCGAGGCCGACTCGCTGGCCTGCATCAAGCGCCTGTCCATGCTCGATCACCTCGTCGTGCAGGACATCTTCCTCACCAAGACCGCGCAGATGGCCGACGTGGTGCTGCCGGCCAGCGCCGCCTGGTGCGAGGCGGACGGCACGTTCACCAACAGCGAGCGGCGCGTCCAGCGGGTGCGCAAGGCCCTGGAGCCGCCGGGCGAGGCCCGTGACGACATCTGGATCATGTGCGAGATCGCCCGCCGGATGGGCCACGACTGGCACTACGACGGCGCCGAGGAGGTCTGGAACGAGCTGCGCGCCCTGTCGCCGCAGCACCGGGGCATGACCTACGAGCGGCTGGCCGAGCTGCAGGGCATCCAGTGGCCGTGCCCGTCGGAGGACTCGCTGGAGCCGCCGTACCTGCACGGCAGGCTCTGGGAGAGCGACCCGGCCAAGCGCGGCACGCCGGCGCCGTTCGCGGTGCTGCGGCACTCGCCGCCGGTGGACCTGCTGGACGAGGAGTATCCGCTGCGGCTGACGACCGGGCGGCGGCTGGACTCGTACAACACGGGGGTGCAGTCCTCCGGCTTCGCCTCGCCGCTGCGGCGCGGCGAGACGATCGAGATGTGCCCCGAGGACGCCGAGAAGCTCGGCGTGGTCGCCGGCGAGGAAGTGCGGATCAGCTCGCGGCGCGGCACGGTGACCGCGCCCGTCTACATCGATCCCGGGCTGCGGCCCGGGCTGGTGTTCATGACCTTCCACTTCCCCGACGAGGTCGACACCAACGCCCTGACGATCGAGGCCACCTGCCCGATCGCGGGCACGGCCGAGTTCAAGGCCGCCGCCGTACGCGTCGAGAAGCTCGTCAAGGCCGGGTGAACGGATGGATCTGAGATTCCGCGGCGCGCAGCCGTCGCAAGAGGAGCGCGCGGCCGTCGACGACCTGCTCGGCCCGCCGGCCACGGCCTGGGAGGGCGGCGCGCGCACCGAGCTGGACCTGCGGATGGCCGCCCGCGCCGAGGAGGCCCGCGACCTGCTGCTGCCCGCGCTGCACGCGGTCAACGACCGGATCGGGTGGATCAGCGAGGGGGCGCTGGAGTACATCTGCCGCCGCCTGACGATCCCGCCCGCCGAGGCGTACGGGGTGGCCACGTTCTACTCCCTGTTCTCCCTGGAGCCCCGGCCCCAGCGGGTGCTGCACGTCTGCACCGACCTGGCCTGCCAGGCCAGGGGCGCGCAGGTCGTGCGCGACCGCGTCGAGGAGCGCTTCGGGCCGCCCGGCAAGGACTGGCACGAGAGCCCCTGCCTGGGCATGTGCGAGCGCGCCCCGGCGGCCCTCGCGCTGGAGGCCGGGCAGCCGCACCGCGCGGAGGTGTACGCCCCCGCCACCCCCGA
Source organism: Nonomuraea candida (assembly GCF_000725485.1). Taxonomy (GTDB): domain Bacteria; phylum Actinomycetota; class Actinomycetes; order Streptosporangiales; family Streptosporangiaceae; genus Nonomuraea; species Nonomuraea candida. The sequence goes on from NZ_KL647033.1 coordinate 12,990, forward strand.
GACGATCACCACCATCACCGGGGCGGCCCCCCGGGCCAACGGGCACGCGCCGAGCCTGGAGGTGGCCGGCGAAACCCCCGTCAAGGAGGCCGTGCCGCAGGCCGGAGAGCCCGGCCTGGTCCTGCTGCGCCGGATCGGCGTCGTCGACCCGGCCAGCCTGGACGACTACCGGGCGGCCGGCGGCTACACCGCGCTGCGCCGGGCCTTCGAGCTCGGCCCCGCCGGGGTGATCCGCGAGGTGCTGGAGTCGGGGCTGGTCGGCAGGGGCGGCGCGGCCTTCCCCACCGGCCGCAAGTGGGAGGCCGCCGCCCGCCAGCCCGACCACCCGCACTACCTGGTGTGCAACGCCGACGAGAGCGAGCCGGGCACGTTCAAGGACCGGGTGGTGATGGAGGGCGACCCGTACGCGCTGGTCGAGGCCATGACCATCGCCGCCTACGCCACCGGCTGCGCCAAGGGCTACCTCTACATCAGGGGCGAGTACCCGCGGGCGACCGCGCGGCTCCAGCACGCGATCGCGACCGCCCGCTCCCGGGGGCTGCTCGGCGACGACATCCTCGGCAAGGGGCTGTCGTTCGACATCGAGCTGCGCAGGGGCGCGGGCGCCTACATCTGCGGCGAGGAGACCGCGATCTTCAACTCCATCGAGGGGCAGCGCGGCGAGCCGCGCAGCAAGCCGCCGTTCCCCGTGGAGAAGGGCCTGTTCGGCAAGCCGACCGTGGTCAACAACGTCGAGACGCTGGTGAACGTGCTGCCGATCCTGGAGCGCGGCGCGCAGGCGTACGCGGCGGCCGAGCCCAAGCTGTTCTGCGTCTCGGGCGCGGTCGAGCGGCCCGGCGTGTACGAGCTGACGTTCGGCACGACGCTGCGCGAGCTGCTCGACATGACGGGCACGACCGGCACGACCAGGGCGGTGCTGCTCGGCGGCGCGGCCGGCGCGTTCGTCACCGAGCTGGACATCCCGCTCACCTTCGAGGGCACCAGGAACGCGGGCGCGACGCTCGGCTCCGGCGTGGTGCTCGTCATCGACGACACCGTGGACCTGCGCAGGCTGCTGCTGCGCATCGCGGAGTTCTTCCGCGACGAGTCCTGCGGCCAGTGCGTGCCCTGCCGGGTGGGCACCGTCCGCCAGGAGGAGGCCCTGCACCGCCTCTCGCGCCGGGTCGACGACAGCGACCTGGTGCTGTTGCGCGAGGTCGGACAGACCATGCGCGACGCCTCCATCTGCGGCCTCGGGCAGACCGCCTGGAACGCCGTCGAATCGGCCATCGACCGCCTGGGAGTGTTCAACAGATGATCCCGCTCCAGCCACCCCGCCGGCTCATCGACGTCCAGATCGACGGTGAGGCCGTGCGGGTGCCGGAGGGCTCGACGATCCTCGACGCCTGCCAGGCGGCGGGCAAGGACGTCCCGACCCTCTGCTACGGCGACACGCTCACCCCGAAGAACGCCTGCCGCGTCTGCGTCGTGGAGGTGGAGGGCGCCAGGACGCTGGCCCCCGCCTGCTCCAGGAAGGCGGAGGCCGGCATGAAGGTCGGCACGGACACCGAGCGGGCCAGGCAGAGCCGCAAGGTCGTGCTGGAGCTGCTCGGCTCCTCGACCGACCTGTCCACGACGCCGCGCGCGGCCGAGTGGACGGCGGAGTACGGCGCCGACCCCGAGCGGTTCGGCGACGACGCGGCCACGGTCGCGCAGCCCGCCAAGGTGGACAACGACCTCTACGTGCGCGACTATGCCAAGTGCATCCTGTGCTACAAGTGCGTGGACGCCTGCGGCGAGCAGTGGCAGAACACCTTCGCCATCGCGGTCGCGGGCCGGGGCTTCGACGCGACGATCTCCACGGAGTTCGACGCCCCGCTCACCGACTCGGCCTGCGTCTACTGCGGCAACTGCGTCGAGGTCTGCCCGACGGGCGCGCTGTCGTTCAAGACCGAGTTCGACATGCGGGCCGAGGGCACCTGGGACGAGTCGAAGCAGACCGAGACCACGACGATCTGCAGCTACTGCGGGGTCGGCTGCAACCTGACCCTGCACGTGCAGGACAACAAGATCGTCAAGGTGACCTCGCCGCACGACAACCCCGTCACGAAGGGCAACCTCTGCGTGAAGGGCCGCTTCGGGTACGGCTATGTCTAGGCTCCCCGCCCGTGTCCCCAGGCTCCCCGGCCGTGTCTCCAGGCTCCCCGACCGTGTCTCCAGGGGCCCCGCCCATGTCTAGGGTCACCGTCAAGAGGCGCATCCTGCGGGTGAACGACGCCGCCAGGACGCGCGCGATCGACGCGCTGGCCGCCGAGGAGCCGCTGGAGATCCGGCTCAACGGCACCCCGCTGACCGTGACCATGCGCACGCCGGGCGACGACTTCGACCTGGCGGCCGGGTTCCTGGTCAGCGAGGGGGCCGTCGGCGCGGCGGACGAGATCGAGACGATCCGCTACTGCGCCGGCGCGACCGTGGACGGGCAGAACACCTACAACGTCCTCGACGTGCGGCTCGCGCCGGGGGTGCCGGCCCCCGAGCCGCGCAACTTCTACACCACCTCCTCGTGCGGCGTCTGCGGCAAGGCGTCGCTGGAGGCCGTGCGCACGGTGGCGCGCTGGCGGGCCGGCGCCGACCGGGCCGAGCTGGCGCAGTCCACCGTCGCGAGCCTGCCGGGCCGCCTGCGCGCGGCCCAGCGGGTCTTCGACAGGACCGGGGGCCTGCACGCGGCCGGCCTGTTCACGCCCGCCGGCGAGCCGCTGTGCGTGCGCGAGGACGTCGGCCGCCACAACGCCGTGGACAAGCTGCTCGGCTGGGCGCTGCGCGCCGGACGGCTGCCGCTGCGCGAGACCGTGCTGATGGTCTCGGGCAGGGCCTCGTTCGAGCTGGTGCAGAAGGCGGTCATGGGTGGCGTGCCGGTGCTCGCCGCCGTCTCCGCGCCGTCCTCGCTCGCGGTCGAGCTGGCCGCCGAGGAGGGGCTGACGCTGATCGGGTTCCTGCGCGGGAACTCGATGAACGTCTACACGGGAGAGCGGCGGCTGAGCGCCGGCGAAGGCGTCACCTCGGGCGCCGGCAACGGCTCTGCCGTCGCACGATCACCGGGGTGATGAACGGGATGCCGCGCGGCGCGCCTGGCCCCCAGCCGCCGGCGGCATCCCACTACCCCAGCTGGGCCGGCCGGGCGACCGCATTTTGACAACCGTTTTCATTTCGACGCATACTGACTCACATGATGTCAGGATTTTCCCGGCCGTATGCTGCCGGCCTGCTGGCCGCAGCCGCCCTGCTCACCACCGCCGCCTGCGGCTCCGGGTCCGCCGAGACCACGCCCGCCGCTTCCGGTTCCGGCGCCAAGCCCGAGGTGGTCGCGGCCTTCTACCCGCTGCAGTGGCTGAGCGAGCAGGTCGGGGGATCCGACGCGCAGGTGACCGGCCTGACCGCGCCCGGCGTGGAGCCGCACGACGTGGAGCTGAGCATCCAGCAGGTCACCGAGCTCAAGGACGCCGCGCTCACCGTCTACATCAAGGGCATCCAGCCGGCCGTGGACGACGCCGTGGAGCCCGGCAAGAGCTTCGACGCCGCCACCGCCGTGACGACCATCCCGGCGGGCGAGCACGCCCACGAGGAGGAGGGCGAGCACGCCGGGGAGGAGCACGCCGGGGAGGAGCACGCGCACGAGGAGGTCTCCTACGACCCGCACCTGTGGCTCGACCCCTCCCGCCTGGCCACCGTCGCCACCAAGCTCGGCGAGCGCCTGGCCGCCGCCGACCCCGCGCACGCCCAGGGCTACAAGGACCGCGCCGCCAGGACGGCCGCCACGCTCGGCGCCCTCGACCAGGAGTTCACCAAGGGGCTGAGCGCGTGCAAGACCAAGACCCTGGTCACCGCGCACGAGGCGTTCGGCTACCTGGCCGACCGCTACCGGCTCAAGCAGGTCGGCATCACGCTCGACCCCGAGACCGAGCCGTCGCCCACCCGCCTGTCGGAGGTGGCCAAGCTGGCCAAGGCCGAGGGCGTCACCACGATCTTCACCGAGACGCTGGTCAGCCCGAAGGTGGCCGAGGTGCTCGCGGGCCAGGTCGGCGCCAAGACGGCGGTGCTCGACCCGCTGGAGAGCAAGCCCTCCGGCGACTACCTGTCCGCCATGCGCGATAACCTCAAAACCCTACAAACAGCACTGGGGTGTACGGCATGAGCGAAACGGCCTTCGCGATGACCGACGGCCGGGTCTCCTTCGATGGCAAACCCGTCCTTCGGGGGATCGACCTGACCATCTGTCCCGGGGAGGTCGTCGCCCTGCTGGGCACCAACGGCTCGGGCAAGTCCACGCTGGTGCGCACCCTGCTCGGCCTCACGCCGCTGACCGGCGGCCGCACCCTGGTGTACGGCACGCCGCCCGGCAAGTTCCGTGACTGGTGGCGCATCGGCTACGTGCCGCAGCGGCTCCAGGTCGGCGGCGGCGTGCCCGCCACCGTGCGCGAGGTCGTCGCCTCGGGCCGCATCGCCAGGCAGAGCAGGCTGCGCAGGACCAGCGCGGCCGACCGCGCGGCCGTGGCCGCCGCGCTGGAGGCCGTCCGGCTGGCCGACCGGGCCGGCGACCCCGTCCAGTCGCTGTCAGGGGGGCAGCAGCAGCGGGTGCTCATCGCCCGCGCCCTGGCCGGGGAGCCGGACACGTACGTGATGGACGAGCCCACCGCCGGCGTGGACGCCGAGACCCAGCGGCTCCTGGCCGACACGCTGGCCGGGCTGGTGGCCGCGGGCAAGACCGTGGTGCTGGTCGCGCACGAGCTGGGCCCGCTGGAGCCGATCATCACCCGCGGCGTGGTGATCCGCGAGGGCCTGGTGGCCCACGACGGCCGGCCGCCGCGCCCGGAGGGCGACTGCGCCCGGCCGGGACACGAGCACCAGCACCCGCACGCGCCGGAGCCCGTCGCGGGGCCGGTCGCCGGGCCCGCCGCGGGCCCGCTCACCGGGTGGCAGGGGGAACCAAGGTGATCTTCGAACTTCTTCAGGAGGAGCTCTTCCAGCTCGCGCTCGTCGCGGCGCTGCTGGTGGGGCTCTGCGCGCCCGCCGTGGGCACGTTCATCGTGCAGCGGCGGCTGTCGCTGCTGGGCGACGGCATCGGCCACGTGGCGCTGACCGGCGTGGCGCTGGGCTTCCTGACCGGCACCACGCCCGTGCTCACCGCCGTGCTGGTCTCCATCGCCGGCGCGGTGGCCATCGAACTGGTCCGGGCGCGCGGGCGCACCAGCGGCGACGTGGCGCTGGCGCTGCTGTTCTACGGGGGCATCGCGGGCGGCGTGCTGCTCATGGGCATCGCGCCCGGCGGCAGCAACGCCAAGCTCAACTCCTACCTGTTCGGCGCCATCGCCAGCGTCACCGTCGAGGACATCTGGGTCATCGCCGCGCTGGCCGCCGCCGTGCTCGCGGTCGTGGTGATCTTCGGCAGGGAGCTGTTCGTGCTCTGCCAGGACGAGGAGATGGCCAGGGCCAGCGGCCTGCCGGTGCGCTTCCTGAGCCTGCTCATCGCCGTCACCGCCGCGCTCACCGTGGTCATCGCCATGCGGGTGGTGGGCCTGCTGCTGGTCAGCGCGCTGATGGTGATCCCGGTGGCGACCAGCCAGCAGCTCACCCGCGGCTTCCGCACCACGATGGCGCTGGCCATGGTCTTCGGCGTGCTCGCCTCCGTGGGCGGGCTGCTCGCCTCCACCTACTCCTCCCGGGTGCCGCCCGGGGCCGCTATCGTGCTTCTTGCGCTCGCCGGCTTCGTCCTGGCCCTCGGTGTCGGTAAATTCGTACGGCGAGGCCGTACTCAGGAGTCGACATTGAGCGAGCGCCCAAAGCTGCGCGTCGAGGAGGTCGCATGACGACGAGGCGCGATGCCGTGCACGACACCCTGCGCAGGAGCGAGGGGTTCCGCAGCGCGCAGGACGTCTATGCCGAGATGCGCCTGCACGGCGCGAAGATCGGGCTGACCACCGTCTACCGGGCGCTGCAGGCGCTGGCCGACAAGGGCGCGGTCGACGTGCTGCGCACCGACGAGGGCGAGTCCGTCTACCGCGCGTGCGCGACCGACACCCATCACCACCACCTGGTGTGCCGCCGCTGCGGCCACACGGTGGAGGTGGCGGGGCCGACCGTCGAGCGGTGGGCCGAGGCGGTGGGCAGCGAGCACGGCTTCACCGAGATCACCCACACCGTCGAGGTCTTCGGCACCTGCGCGTCCTGCTCGGCCCCGGCGGGCTGAGGGGCCCCGAGGCGTCAGGGGGCTCAGTGGGCCGCGATCCGCTGCGGTTCGGGCTCGGGAGCCGGGGTGGGGCGGCGGGAGCCGTACAACACGCCCAGCACGACCACCGCGCAGCCGGCGAGCTGCAGCGGCGAGGGCCGCTCGCCGAGCGCGGCCGTGGAGATCACCACGGTCGACAGGGGCTGGATCAGCAGCAGCAGCGCGGTGAGCGCGGCGGGCTGGCGCGGCAGCGAATACGTGATCAGCGACCAGCCCAGCAGCTGCGGCCCCAGCGCCAGCAGCACCAGCCAGCCGTGCGCCGGCCACTCGGGCACGAAGTCCGCGCCGCCGAACAGCGGGCTGAGCAGCGCGATGCAGAGCGTGGCCACCACGGTCGCGTGCGCCAGCGGCCCCGCCGCCCGGTCGGAGCCGCCCTTCATCAGCAGCAGGAACGCCGCGTACGACAGGGACGTGGCGATCCCCGCGAGCACCCCCATCATGGGGTCGCTCCCGTAGGCCGCGCTGTCGAACACCCCCGAGATCAGCACCACCCCGGCGAACACGACCGGCGTGCCGATCACCAGTTGCCTGGACGGCCGCTCCCCGAACAGCCCCCAGGCGGCGAACGCCACGATGAACACCTGAAGGTTGCCCAGCACGGTGGCCAGGCCCGCGCCCACGTAGTCGATGGCGTGGTGCCAGAACAACAGGTCGAGCGCGAACACCACCCCGGCCGCCCAGGCCGCCAGGAGCGCCCTGCGTGGCAGCGGCCCCAGCCTGCGCCGCTCCAGCCAGGCCAGGATCAGCATGGGCGGGACGGCGTACGCGCACCGGAACAACGCCGACGTCGCCGGCGATACACCTGACAACCGGACCAGGGGGGCGGAGGTGGAGATGATGAGAGCACCGACGATCGCGATCAGGACGATACGGCGATGTCCACTCATGGGAACCCCCCCAGTCCCGTTCAGGAGATACGCTGCGACCACGCTAGAACCCGGCGCGGACAGGAGTCAACATGCCCTTTGGCCATGACATGGTGCATTCTCTGGCCACCGTTGTCGAACTGGTCAACACTTCGCCGTCGACCGGCGGCGAAGAGGGCCTGGCGGGCCTGCCCGAACTCCAGGCGTTCGTGGAGTCCCGCAGCATCAGCGGCGTCGGCACCCTGACGCCGCGCGACCTGGGCCAGGTGCGCATGGTCCGCGAGGCGTTCCACCGCGTCTTCACCGCCCCCGACCAGCCGACGGCCGTGCGCACCCTCAACGCGCTGCTGGCCGACACCCGCATCACGCCCCGCCTGACCGAGCACGACGGCCACCCGCTGCACGTCCACTACTTCGCCGCCGACGCGACCCTGGCCGAGCACGTCGCCGCCGACTGCGGCGTGGCGCTGGCCCACCTGCTGGTGGAGGGCGAGGCCGAACGCCTGCGCACCTGCTCGGCCCCCGACTGCAAGCGCGTCTTCGTGGACGAGTCGCGCAACCGCTCCCGCGTCTACTGCGACAGCCGCACCTGCGGCAACCGCATGCACGTGGCCGCCTACCGGGCCCGCCGCCGCGCCTGACCCCCGCCTGACCCGCGCCCCTCGCCGTTGCCTGACCCGCGCCTGACCCCGCGCCCCTCGCCGCTGCCTGACCCCGCGCGGCCCTGCGGCCGCCGGGTCAGACCTGGTTGGGGACGGCGCCGCCGTAGCGGCGGTCGCGCTTGGCGTAGATCTCGCACGCCTCCCACAGGTCACGCCGGTCGAAGTCGGGCCACAGGCGGTCGAGGAAGACCATCTCGGCGTAGGCCGACTGCCACAGCAGGAAGTTGGAGAAGCGCTGCTCCCCCGACGAGCGCAGGAACAGGTCGACCGGCGGGATCTCCGGCTCGTCGAGGTAGCGGGCGAACACCTTCTCGCTGACCTTGGAGGGCTTGACCCGCCCGGCCGCGATGTCCTGCGCCAGCTTGACCGCCGCGTCGACGATCTCGGCCTGGCCGCCGTAATTGACGCAGAACTGCAACGTCAGCTTCCGGTTGGAGACCGTCATCTCCTCGGCCGTCTGCAGCTCGGAGATGACGCTCTTCCACAACCGGCCCGGCCGGCCCGCCCAGCGCACGCGCACGCCCATGGCGTTGAGCTCGTCGCGGCGCCGCCTGATCACGTCGCGGTTGAAGCCCATCAGGAAGCGCACCTCGTCGGGCGAGCGCTTCCAGTTCTCCGTCGAGAACGCGTAGGCGCTCAGATAGGGGATGCCCAGCTCAAGGGCCCCCTCGATGACGTCGAACAGCGACGACTCACCGGCCTTGTGCCCCTCGGTGCGGGGCAGGCCGCGGGCCTTGGCCCAGCGGCCGTTGCCGTCCATGACGATGGCGACGTGCCGCGGCACCAAATCGCGCGGAATGGGCGGCGGGGTCGCCCCCGACGGGTGCGGGGACGGGGGACGTACGTTCACGCGGGCTCCCTTTCGACGTGTCGGAGAGAGCGTATTCCGTGTTCGAGGTGCCATTGCAGATAAGCGGCGACCAGGCCGCTGCACTCGCTGCGATGGCGCGACTCCGAGGCGTCCGCGGCGGCCCAGTCGCCGCGCAGCAGCGCCGTCATGAGCCCGATCGTCTCGGCGGCGGGCACGGCCGAGCCGGCCGGTTTGCACCCCCCGCACACCACGCCGCCCGCGACGATGGCGAACGCCCTGATCGCCGGGGCCCGGCACTTCGCGCACGCCTCCAGGGCCGGGGCGTAGCCGGCCACGGCCAGGGAGCGCAGGAAGTAGGCGTCGAGGACCAGCCTGGCCTCGTGACCGCGGTCGGCGAGCGTGCGCAGCCCGCCCACCAGCAGCAGGAACTGCCGCAGCGCCGGCTCCTTCTCCCCGTGCGTCAGCCGGTCGGCCGTCTCCAGCATCGCGCTGCCGGCGGTGTAGCGCGGGTAGTCGGCGGCCAGCGCCTCTCCGTAGGGCCTGATCGTCTCCGCCTGCGTGACGACGTCGAGCGTGCGGCCGGTGTGCAGTTGCAGGTCGACGTGCGTGAACGGCTCCAGCCTGGCCCCGAAGCGCGAGGTCGTGCGGCGGACGCCCTTCGCCACCGCTCTGATCTTGCCCGTTCGCTTGGCCAGAATGGTGACGATGCGGTCGGCCTCCCCGAGCTTCTGAGTGCGCAGGACCACGCCTTCGTCACGGTAGAGACTCACTCGAACATCTTACGGCCGCCCTCTATACCGGCAGACTGGACGTTACGGGCATGCTCGGGTGACGCGGCTTTGCGCCAGTCTCACTAGACTTTGACGCCTGTCCCCGCATTACCCGTTGTTCAACCCCCCGCTACCGCCTCGAAAGGGAGTCATGACCCGCGTGGTCCTGCTGGGCGCCTCGCCCGGCCCCGACATCTCTCCGACCGGCCTGAGGCTGGCCGCGCTTTCCGGCAATCCGACCGTGTCCGAACGGCTGCGCGACCAGCTCACCTCGATGGATCCGCGGTTCGCCACGATCCCGTCGCACGACGTGGCCGCCGCCCTGCGCGCCCTGGCCGACGTCGCCGAGTCCGCAACGGAGAGCCTGTTCATCATCCCGGAGAACTCGGTCATCCACGACGAGCTGATCTACCAGATCACCAAGTCCAAGCGCGGTGCGCTGGCGCTCGTCGCGAAAGAGCCGCGCGTGGGGGTGACGGAGGACAACGGCCAGGAGGAGAACGGTCCCGAGGACAACGCCCTCGAAGACCGCATCCCGATCGACGAGGCCGACCCCGAGATCGGCCACAACCGCGTCGAGGGCCTGCCCGTGCGCGTGCGCGTCGGCAAGTCCCGCATCGTCTCGGTCGGCACCGCCTCCCACGGCGTGACCAGGCCCAACGCGGTCGTGCTCGGGCCGCTGCACATCAGCGCGCGCAACGCGCCGGTGCTCGCCCAGACCTGCCGCGACCTGGCCGACCTGGCCCACACGTTCGGCGCCGACGACGACCTGACGCAGCTCATCGTGTTCGGCCTGGTGCGCAACGGCGTGTCGGTCGGCCTCCGGGGCCGCCGCGACCTGTTCTACCGCCGGGTCACCACGCAGGAGGAGGTCAACGAGGCCGGCGCCGAGATGGCCGGCATGAACGAGGACCGCGCCAGGCTCAACAACGCGGTCAAGGGCGCCGACGGCTTCTTCACCACGTTCTTCGTCTCCACCTACTCCCGCTACATCGCCCGCTGGGCCGCCCGGCGCGGCCTGACGCCCAACCAGGTGACGCTGATCTCGATCACGCTCGGCGTGGCCGCGGCCGCCTGCTTCGCCACCGGCGACCGGCCCTGGATGGTGCTGGGCGGCGTCCTGATCTACTTCGCCTTCGTCTTCGACTGCGTGGACGGGCAGGTCGCCCGCTACGCCCGCAAGTTCGGCGTGCTGGGCGCGTGGCTCGACGCCACGTTCGACCGGTTCAAGGAATACGTGGTCTTCGCGGGTCTCGCCGTCGGCTGGGTGGTCTCGGGCAACGGCGACGAGATCTGGATCCTGGCGCTGGCCGCGCTGAGCCTGCAGTCCGTACGTCACCTGCTCGACTTCTCCTTCGGCGTCGCCAACCGCCGCAAGCCCCCGTCCCCCCTTCCCACCGTCCCGCTCAACGCCCCCGACGACCGGGAGCTGCGCCAGAAGCTGACCGCCCGCAAGGCGGAGCGCAGCCAGGGCCTGCGTGGTCTGCTGAAGATGTGGACGAAGGCCGGCAAGTACCGTGTCGTCCACTGGGCGCGTAAGATGATCGTCTTCCCCATCGGCGAGCGCTTCGCGGCCATCGCGATCACCGCCGCCCTCTTCGACGCCCGGATCACCTTCATCACCCTCGTGATCTGGGGCTCCGTCGCCGCCGCCTACACCCTCACCGGACGCCTCATGAGGTCGCTCGTATGATCACCCAACCGCAGGCCATGGCCAGCCCCACGCCGGACCCCGACGAGGAGCGCCGCCGCATCCAGACCGCCCGCCTGGTCGCCTACCGCGACGACGGTCCGCTCGCCCACGCCCTGTCCGGCAAGATCGGCGCCGGCCTGCCCCCCGTGCCCGGCACGCTCGTGGCCCTGCTCGCCGTGGTCGGTGTCACGGTCGCGGGGCTGCTGGAGCAGGGCGGCCCCATCCTCCTCCTGCCCGTGGCGATCGTGCTGCTGCTCGTGCTGCCCACGACGCCGCGCGACCACCTGGGCCGCTTCGACTGGCTCACCCCGCCGCTGCTGCGCGCCGCGGAGTTCTTCAGCATCATCGCGATCGGCCTGGCGGCCGGGGCGCCGAAGTGGCTGCTGTTCGTGCTGGTCTACGTCGTGGGCTACCACACCTACGACACCGTCTACCGGACCCGGCAGAGCATCTGGCCGCCCGCCTGGGTCTTCCACGCGGGGCTCGGGTGGGAGCTGCGGCTGCTGATCATCGGGGTCGGGGCCGCGCTGGGCATCCTGACGCCGGTGCTCGCGGTGCTGACGGCTTACCTGTTCGTGCTGTTCGCGGTGGAGAGCGTGACGAGCTGGGTGCGCCTGGACAAGGCGTCCGCCCAGGCCGGCGCCGACGCCGAGCAGGACCTGGAAGCCTCTCCCGAGGACGCCATGGAGCAGGCCACCGGCGAGGCCGAGAAGGGCTGACCTCCGCCACTGCTCACCGAACGGCGCCGCACTGCTGTGCGGCGCCGTTCGTCGTCTTCGAGGCGGGCTCGCTCCCCTGCGGCGCGCCTGGTCGAGAGCGCTCTCCAAGATGGTGCTCACATCCTGGCCGACCCCGCTGTTGGGTTCATTGACAGCGGGTAAACGGTGTGTTCAGATCTTCGAGAGAGCGCTCTCTCCGCGGCGTTCCCGTACCCCCCATGGAGCGAGTATGACAACACCGATCCGGCGCCGGCGCCGCCTGGCGGCCGTGGCCGCGGCGCTCGCGGCGCTCAGCGGCCTGCTCGTGCAGACGGCCGTCAGCGCCTCCGCGTCCGTGCCGCCGACGCCCTCGGGCTGGTCCCTCGTCTGGTCCGACGACTTCAACGGCGGCGCCAACACCCTCCCCTCGTCGGCCAACTGGATCATCGACACCGGGCACTCGTACCCGGGAGGCCCCGCCAACTGGGGCACCGGCGAGGTCCAGAACTACACCTCCAGCACCGCCAACCTCAGCCTCGACGGCTCCGGCAACCTGCGCATCACGCCCCTGCGCAGCTCCTCTGGTGAATGGACCTCGGCGCGCATCGAGACCAGGCGGGCCGACTTCAAGCCCGCCGACGGCCGCGTCCTGCGCATCGAGAGCCGCCTGCAGATGCCGAACGTGACCGGCAACGCCGCGCTCGGCTACTGGCCGGCGTTCTGGGCGCTCGGCGCGCCCTACCGGGGGAACTACTGGAACTGGCCGGCCATCGGCGAGTTCGACATCATGGAGAACGTCAACGGCATCAACTCCGTCTGGGGCGTGCTGCACTGCGGCGTCAACCCCGGCGGGCCCTGCAACGAGACCACCGGGCTCGGCGCCAGCCGCGCCTGCCCCGGCTCGACCTGCCAGTCCGCCTTCCACACCTACCGCTTCGAGTGGGACCGCAGCGTCAGCCCCAACCAGCTGCGCTGGTACGTCGACGGCCAGCAGTTCCACGGCGTGAACCAGTCGCAGTTCGACGCCACCACCTGGAACAACATGACCGGCCACGCCGGCTACTTCCTGCTGCTCAACGTGGCGATGGGCGGGGCGTTCCCCAACGCGCTGGCCGGCCAGACGCCGACCGCGGCCACCGTGCCCGGCCGGCCGATGGTGGTCGACTACGTGGCCGTCTGGCAGAGCAACGGCGGCGGCCCCGACCCGACCACGCCTCCCGGCGGCGTGGACGCCCGCTCGACCATCCAGGCCGAGCGCTACCAGGCCCAGTCGGGCACCTTCGTCGAGAACACCACCGACTCGGGCGGCGGCCAGAACGTCGGGGCCATCGCCAACGGTGACTGGCTGCGTTACGACGGGGTCGACTTCGGCTCGACGCCCGCCACGCAGTTCCGGGCGCGCGTGGCCTCGGGCGCGGCGGCCGGGGTCGGCGGGCTGGTGCAGGTGCGCCTGGACAGCCCGACGGCCGCGCCGATCGGCGACTTCGCGATCTCCAACACGGGCGGCTGGCAGAGCTGGCGCACGGTGCCGGCGAACATCTCGGGGGTGACGGGCACGCACACGGTGTACCTGACCTTCTCCTCCGGCCAGCCGGCCGACTTCGTCAACGTCAACTGGTTCACCTTCACCACCTCCTGATCACCGGGTCTCCCTCGGGCGGTCTTCCCTGCCCGGGGGAGACCACCCGGCTGAGGCCTGATCGGGGATGACCCCCTGGTGCGGCCCGATCGGTGAACACCGATCGGGTAGGACCGCCGCCGGCAGGGGAGCGACAGGATGACCGAGGTCGGGCAGGCGTTCCGAGCGCCCTGTTCCGGCGGCGGCTCCGACCGCGCAGGCCGGGATCGGGCCGCACGGGCCAGGGCGGCGGGCCGGTCAGGCGGACTCCCTGACGACGAGCCTGGCCGGCACCACGACGGAGGTCGTGTGGCCGCCCTCCAGGCGGGACAGCAGCAGCCGGGCCAGCGCGAGCGCCTGGTCGGCGGCCGGGACGCGGACGGTGGTCAGGCCGGGCGTGGTGGCCGAGGCGGCGTCGATGTCGTCGAAGCCGACGACCGCCAGGTCCGCCGGCACCCGCCGGCCCGCCTCCCGCGCCGCACTCAGCGCCCCGATGGCGAGCTGGTCGGTGGCGGCGAAGACGGCGTCCAGCGCCGGCTCGTCACCCAGGAGCCGGCGCGTGGCCGCGGCGCCGGAGGCGCGGGTCAGGTCGTCGGCCGGGGCCAGCAGCGGCCGCAGGCCCGCGCGCCGCAGCGCCGCCCGGTAACCGGCCAGCCGGTCCTGCATGGTGACCAGCTCCATCGGCCCGCAGACCATGCCGATGCGGCGCCGCCCGCCGGCCAGCAGGTGCTCGGTGGCCGCCGCGGCGCCGCCGGCGTTGTCGGCGTCCACGTACGGCACCAGCGACGCGATCGCCGGCTTGCCCAGCAGCACGACCGGCACCCCGGTGCGGGAGAGCCGCTCGGCCAGCGTGTCGGCCCGGTCGGGCGGCAGCAGCACGACCCCGTCCACCAGCCGCGCCTCGACGTGCGCGACGATGCGCCGGTGGCTCTCGGCCGTGTCGGCGAGCATGAGCGTGATCTGCTTGCCCGCGCCCTCCAGCAGGCTGGTGACGTACTGCACCACGGCGGCCGTCAGCGCGTCGCCGCCCTGCCGGGGCACGGACAGCACCAGGGCGACCGCGTTCGTGCGCCGGGTGACCAGGCTGCGCGCGGCCAGGTTGGGGACGTAGCCGAGCTCGTTGACGGCCCGCATCACCGACTCGCGCACCTCGGGGCTCACCGACGACTCGCCGTTGACCACGCGCGAGACCGTGGCCCTGGACACCCCCGCGCGGGCGGCCACCGTCTCCAGGGTGGGCCGTTTGGGGCGCGTCTCCACCAGGCCGTTGCGGCGGATGACGTCGCGGTACCACAGCGCGCTGTCCTTCGGCCGCCGCCGCTGGGTGGCGAAGTCGACGTGCACGAGGCCGAACTTGCGCTGGTAGCCGTCGGCCCATTCGAGATTGTCGAGCAGCGTCCAGACGAGATATCCGCGGACCCGGGCGCCGTCCGCGATGGCCGCGCGCAGCGCGCGCAGGTGCTCCTCGATGAAACTGATGCGGTCCACGTCGTGAATTCCGTCGCCGGTCACCATGTCCACGAAATCGGCGCCGTTCTCGGTGATCATCAGATCGAGGTCGGGATATTCGCGGGAAATGCGGCCGAGCAGCAGGGAAAGGCCGCTGGGCACGATCGGCCAGCCCATGGCGGTGACCGCCGTGGGCACCGTGCAGAACAGGATTCCGGTGCTGCCCGGATAGGCGGGGTCGGCGGGCTCGCTCGGCTGCGCCTGCACGACGAGCGGGGTGTAGTAGTTGACGCCCAGCAGGTCGAGCGGCTGCGCGATGGTCTCCAGGTCGCCGTCGGCGACGTGGCCGAGGCCGCCGTGGCGCTCGACGATCTCCAGCAGCTCGCCGGGGTAGGAGCCGCGCAGCATGGGCTCCAGGAACTGCCGGTTGACCAGCGTGTCGATCCGGGCCACGGCGGCGGCGTCCTCCTCCGACAGCCGCCGGCCGAAGTCGCTGACCTGGGCGGGCGTCATGACGGGCGACAGGTTGAGCACCGCGCCGACCCGGTCGGCCCCGCCCGCGCGCAGCGCCCGGGCGGCCAGTCCGTGGGCCAGCAGCATGTGGTGGGCGCTGCGGAAGGCGTCCGCGGGCGACTTGCGGCCGGGCGCGTGGATGCCGGAGCCGTAGCCCAGGAACGCCGCCACCCACGGCTCGTTCAGCGTGAACCACGTGTCCACCCGGTCGCCGATCCGCTCGTGCACGGCGGCGGCGTACTCGGCGAACCGCAGCGCCGTGTCACGGGCCGGCCAGCCGCCGCGGTCCTCCAGCGCCTGCGGCAGGTCCCAGTGGTAAAGGGTGGCGTACGGGGTGATGCCCGCCGCGGCCAGCTCGTCCACCAGCCGGTCGTAGAAGTCGAGACCGGCGGGGTTCGGCGCGCCGCGCCCCTCCGGGAAAACCCGCGCCCAGCTCACCGAGAACCGGTAGGCGGCCATTCCCAGGTCCTTCATCAACCGTACGTCCTCGGCATATCGGTGATAGTGGTCGCACGCCTCCGCCCGGTCCGCGGAAAAGGTGTCCCAAATGGACGGACGGCGGCCGTCGGCGGCCGTGGCCCCCTCGATCTGGAAAGCCGACGTGGAAACCCCCCACACGAAATCGCGGGGGAAACTCGCGGTGCTCATTCTGGCGGATGCCTTTCACGTCACGGTCGGGGCTGCCCAGTCTCCCGCGCGCCACTCGTCGCGCGCCAGCCTGGCCAGGCGGTATACAGAGCGCGTGGAACTGGACCGGCTCGATCGTGACATCATCGCGGCGCTCGTCGAGGACGCCCGCCAGACCTACGCGGAGATCGGCCAGCAGGTGGGGCTGAGCGCGTCGGCGGTCAAACGGCGCGTGGACCGGCTGCGCGAGACGGGGGCGATCACGGGGTTCAGCGCCCGGGTGGCGCCGCAGGCGCTCGGCTGGACGACGGAGGCGTACGTCGAGCTGTTCTGCCAGGGCAAGACCAAGCCGTCGGACATCGCGCTGGCGGTGTCCAAGTTCCCCGAGGTGGTGGCGGCGGCCACGATCACGGGCGAGGCGGACGCGCTGCTGCACATCAGGGCGACCGACGTGCGCCACGTCGAGCGGGTCATCGAGCGCATCGCCGCGATGGCGTTCGTGGTGCGCACCAAGAGCGCGATCGTGCTGTCGCGGCTCGTGGACACCCCGCCGGGGGCCGCCGTGCCCGCTCCGGCGGCTCCGGGCGCGCCTTACGCGGGCCCGCGCAACGAAACCCCCGCGACGGGCTGAAAGACGCAACAGACCCGCGCCAAGACGCAATGTCAACCCCTTGGCCTGCGCAAACGTGGATTCTTAGGCTGTCAGCGACCCCGCCGAAGGGGTCTCCCCTGCCTGAAATCCGATGGAGCGCTGCATGCCCAAACACTTCCTCATGTGCCGTCCGGACTACTTCGCGGTCGAGTACGCCATCAATCCGTGGATGCACCCCGAGGCCGGCGCGGACCGCGACGTGGCGGTCCGGCAGTGGGAGGGCCTGAAGTCGGCGTACGAGGAGCTCGGGCACAAGGTGGACCTCATCGACCCGATCGAGGGCCTGCCCGACATGGTCTTCGCCGCGAACGGCGCGCTGGTCGTGGGCGGGCGGGTCTACGGCGCCCGCTTCGCGCACCCCGAGCGCGGCCCCGAGGGCCCGGCCTACCTGCGCTGGTTCACCGAGCGCGGCTACCCGGCGCTGGAGCCGGCCCACGTCAACGAGGGCGAGGGCGACTTCCTCACGCTCGACGAGGTCATCCTGGCCGGCACCGGCTTCCGCACCGACGTGGTCGCCCACCAGGAGGCGCAGGAATACCTGGGCCGCCCGGTGATCTCGCTGACGCTGGTGGACCCGCGCTTCTACCACCTCGACACGGCGCTGTTCCCGCTCGACGGGCGCAACGTCGCCTACTACCCCGGCGCCTTCTCGCCGGGCAGCCTCGCGGTGCTGCGGCGCATGTTCCCCGACGCGGTGCTGGCGAGCGCCGAGGACGCCGAGGTGCTGGGGCTGAACGCGGTCAGCGACGGCACGAGCGTGGTCATCAACGCCGAGGCGGCCGGCCTGCAGTTGGAGCTCAAGCGACGCGGGTACGAGGTCATCCCGGTCGACCTGTCGGAGCTGCGTAAGGCCGGTGGGGGGCCCAAGTGCTGCACACTGGAGATCAGGGGGGAGAACTGATCATGACCACCAGCGCAGAGCTGATCGAAGTGAGCGAGCGCCGAGGCGCCCACAACTACCATCCACTGCCCGTGGTGATCCACGAGGCGCACGGCGCCTGGGTCACCGACGTGGACGGCAAGCGGTATCTGGACTGCCTGTCCGGCTACTCCTCGCTCAACTTCGGCCACGGCAACCCGAAGATCATCCAGGCGGCGAAGGACCAGCTCGAACGGCTCACGCTGACCAGCCGCGCCTTCTACCACGACCAGTTCGCGCAGTTCTGCACGGGCCTGGGCGACCTGACCGGCAAGGACCTGGTCCTGCCCATGAACACCGGCGCCGAGGCCGTCGAGACCGCCATCAAGGTGGCGCGCAAGTGGGGCTACGAGGTCAAGGGCGTCGAGCCCGACCAGGCCAACATCATCGTGATGGAGGGCAACTTCCACGGCCGCACCACCACGATCGTCAGCTTCTCCACCGACCCGGAGGCGCACGACAACTTCGGCCCGTACACCCCGGGCTTCCGCCTGGTCCCCTACGGCTCCATCGAGGCGATCAGGGCGGCGGTCGACGCCAACACGGTCGCGGTGCTGGTCGAGCCGATCCAGGGCGAGGCGGGCGTGCTGGTGCCGCCGGACGGCTACCTGGGCGACATCAGGGAGCTGTGCTCGGCCGAGGGCATCCTCATGGTGGCCGACGAGGTGCAGTCGGGGCTGGGGCGCACGGGGCAGACGTTCGCCTGCGACCACGAAGGGGTCGTGCCCGACATCTACGTCCTGGGCAAGGCGCTGGGCGGCGGGGTCGTGCCGGTCTCGGCCATCGCGGCCGACCGTGACGTGCTGGGCATCATCCACCCGGGGCAGCACGGGTCGACGTTCGGCGGCAACCCGCTGGCGTGCGCGGTGGCGAACGCGGTCATCGAGATCCTCAACACCGGCGAGTTCCAGGCCAGGGCCGCCAAGCTGGGCGAGGTCCTGCACACGCGGCTGCGCGAGCTGATCGGCAAGGGGGTCGTGGAGGTGCGCGGGCGCGGGCTCTGGGCGGGCGTGGACATCGACCCGGCGCTGGGCACGGGGCGGGAGGTGTCGAAGGCGCTGATGAAGCGGGGGGTGCTGGCGAAGGACACGCACGGCTCGACGATCCGCCTCGCCCCGCCGATCGTCATCTCCGAGGAGGACCTCCTCTGGGCGATCGACCAGCTCGCCGACGCGGTTTACGAGCTGAAGAACAAATAACCCAGCCTTTACGGCTCCGCCCGGGAGGGCCCACCCGCCGCACGTGGCCGGGCCCTGTCCAGGGAGACGCTCCTCCGGTTCACCGGCCGGCCGCCGTCACGACGCCCGGCCGGCCGTCTCCGTGGCCGACCGGACCCCCGATCTCCACAACCTCCACAACCTCCACAATCTCCCCGGCCTCCACGCCCGGCCCTCGCCGTGGTCATCCGGAACCCGCGGCCCCGGTTGTCAGCCGGGTCCCGGGACCCGGTGCCGGCCGGGACCCGGGAGCCGCCTCACGGGGCCTGGCGCAGGGAGACGGAGTCGATCGGCTCGACCACCTCGCCGGTGGAGCCGTACCAGGTGACCCGGTCGTCCGGCAGGGTGAGGGTGGCCAGCGCGTTCTGGAACCACGGCCCCTTGGTGACCCGCCAGCGGAACGGCGGGCGCGGGATGCCGGCCAGCCGCGCCAGCAGCCCGCCCACGAGCGTGGCGATCGAGAACTGCGTGAAGACGTTGGCCCAGCGCAGCATGCGGCTGAGCGGGTTGCGGATCGGCGAGCAGACGATCTGGTAGAGCGGCCCCCTGTCGGCCTTGGCCAGGTAGGAGTAGTGCACGTCGCCCGACAGGATCAGCACCGGCTTGCCCAGCCCGATCAGCATCCTGGCCAGGTCGTCGAACGAGCGCCGGAAGGCCGCCCAGTGCTCCAGGTCGATGGCCTGGCGGAACGTCTCCGACCACCGCCGCACCAGGGGCCCCCACTTGCCGTCGCACAGGGCCTCGTTCCAGTTCTGCACGCCGTGCACGCCCTCGGGCAGCAGGAACGGGATCGACGAGCCGATGATGAGCCGGTCGGCGGGCCGCGTCACCTGCTCCTCCAGCCAGGCCCACTCCCCCGGGTCGAGCATGCGCCGGTCGCCGGGGGTGAGCTGCCGGGCGCAGCGGGTGTCCACCATGATCAGGCGGGTGGCGCCGAAGTCGCGGGCGTAACTCCAGCGGTTGCTGCTCGGCTCGGTGTCGGCCTTCTCGGCGAAGGCGTCGAGCGCCGCGCCGCCGTCGCCGGCCATCAGCTTGGCCAGCAGCGGGTCCTCGGCGCGCTCGGCGGGCGAGAGGTTGCCGAGGTGCTGGTAGATCCAGTACGCCCCCAGCCCCGACACCACCCTGTGCCGCCACCACGACGTTCTGGCCATCTGCTCGCGCCAGGGCTGGGAGGTGTTCCAGTCGTCGCGCAGGTCGTGGTCGTCGAAGATCATCGCGGTCGGCACGGTGGACAGCAGCCAGCGGATCTCCTCGTCGGTCCAGGCCCGGCGGTAGAGCTCGGCGTACTCCTCGAAGTCGGCGATCTCCCCCTGCGGCTCGGTGCTCCGGCGCGAGCGGATGTAGTCGAGCATCTCGGGCGAGGGGTTGTCGGCGTAGACCTGGTCGCCGAGGAGCAGCAGCAGGTCGGGCCACTCGTCGTCGCCGGCCTGGGCCAGCGACTCGCCGTAGGCGCGCAGGACGTCGTCGCCGTAGGTGCGTACGTGCGCGGCGTCGTGCGGCACGCTGGCGCGGCACGAGCCGAAGGCCAGCCGGCGCACCCCGTCGGCGGGCAGCAGCCTGATCCGGCTCGGCGGGCGACCCGCCAGGGGCCATACCTGCTCCCCGTCGAGCTTCACCGAATACGACGCGATATCCTGGGACAACTCAACGAGGTCCACGATCGCGTAGTGGTGCCCGTGCACGGTGAAGGTAGGCGACCGGTAAGTCCTGCCGTCCGCCTCTATGGCGACCGTGCAGGGTTCGGCGGTCTCCACCCAGATCGAGGCACTGACAGAGTCGACATATCGCAGCATGGGCCCCACCACGAGTGCGGGCATTCCACCCCCTGTTTCGACGTTCCGGCACACTCACGCGCGCAAGCCTGCCAGAGTGGCACGGTCCACAGCATCCGATCACCGGCTTGGATTTCTACCAAAACTAGGCAACGTCAAACGCCCCGCTCTAGGATGATCGTGACAACAACGCCCAAATCGGGAAAGCAACGGCGCTTTTTCCGTCAATAGGGTGTCACAACAGGAGGACTTCCTTCCATGAGCATCATGGTGCCGTCAAAGACGCCGGCCCTGATCACCCCGGGCCGCCAGGCCCTCGACTCCGCTCTCCACCAACTCGACCGGGCCGCCGAGCATCTCGGGCTCGACGACGGGCTCCGCACGATGCTGGCCACGCCGCGCCGCTCGCTGACCGTCTCGGTCCCGGTGCGGCGCGAGGACGGCCGGCTCGACGTCGTCCAGGGCTTCCGCGTCCAGCACAACGTCTCGCGCGGCCCCGCCAAGGGCGGGCTCCGGTTCCACTCGGCCACCGACATCCACGAGGTCACCGCGCTGGCCATGTGGATGACGTGGAAGTGCGCCCTGGTCGGCATCCCGTACGGCGGCGCCAAGGGCGGCGTGGCCGTGGACCCGACCGCGCTGACCACCCGCGAGCTGGAGCGGCTGACCCGCCGCTACGTCAACGAGATCCTGCCGCTGATCGGCCCGGAGAAGGACATCCCGGCCCCCGACGTCGGCACCGACGAGCAGACCATGGCCTGGATCATGGACACCTACAGCGTCAACGCCGGCTACTCGGTGCCCGGCGTGGTCACCGGCAAGCCGATGACGCTGGGCGGCTCGCTCGGGCGCGCGGGGGCGACCTCGCGCGGCGTGCAGATCGCGGCGCTGGCCGCGCTCGGCCGCTCGCCCGAGGGCGTGACCGTGGCCGTGCAGGGCTTCGGCAAGGTGGGCGCGCTCGCCGCGCAATACCTGTCCGACGCCGGGTGCAGGGTCGTGGCGGTGTCCGACATCACCGGGGCGGTGCACGCCCCGGGCGGGCTCGACGTCGCCCGGCTGCGCGCCTACGCGGCCGAGACCGGCGGCGTGCGGGGCTTCCACCAGGCCGACGCGATGTCCCACGACGACCTGTTCGAGCTCGACGTGGACATCCTGGTCCCGGCCGCGCTCGAAGGCGTGATCACCGAGGCCAACGCGCCCCGGGTGCGCGCCCGCCTGGTCGTCGAGGGCGCCAACGGCCCGACCACGCCCGAGGCCGACGAGATCCTCGCCGCCAACGGCGCCACGGTCGTGCCCGACATCCTGGCCAACGCGGGCGGGGTGGTCGTGTCCTACCTGGAGTGGGTGCAGAACATGCAGGCCTACTCCTGGAGCTCCGCCGAGGTCGAGCTGAAGCTGCGCGACCTCATGCTGGGCGCCTTCTCCGAGGTCGCCTCGCTGGCCGCCGAGCGCGGCCTGACGCTCCGGCAGGCGGCGCACGTCATCGGCGTGGGCCGGGTCGCCGAGGCGCACCAGATGCGCGGCCTCTACCCGTGAGCGACCGCCCGGAGCGCCGCTCCGGCGGCGGCTCCGGCGGCGGCTCCGGCGGCGGCTCCGGCGGCGGCTCCGGCGGCGGCTTCGGCGCCGAGCGAGTCGCGACTTAAGTAGCGCGGGGCCCGCCCAAGGTTCGATGCCGGGGGCGGGCCCGTGCCGCGATCGTGGAGCCATGAAGGCTCTCATCAACATCGTCTGCGTGATCGCGATCATCCAGGGCGTCATGGGTTTCGTCGGCCGGATGTGGTTCGACAGCCATTGGGGTTTCCTGCACCGGCTGGTGGACCTGCCCCTGCCGGGCTACCTGGGCGTCGCCGTGGCCGGCGTGGCCGTGCTGATCTGGGTGGACACCGCCACGAAACGCGACCGGGGCTGACCACCGGCCTCCCCCGCCGCCCCCATGCAGCCGTTCCGGAGACCAGGCAGTCGTTCCGGAGACCAGGCGGGGGTGGGTCAGGTGGGCAGTTCGGCGTGGTCGAGGGCCTCGACGAGGCTCTCCAGGTCGCGCATGAGCTGCCCCGTGCGCTCCTGCCCGAACGCCAGCGCGATCATCGCCTGCTGCTCGGCCACCGCCCCGTCCACCCGGGACAGCAGCTCGGCCCCCCGCCCCGAGACGAACACCGCGACCCGCCGCCGGTCCCCCTTCGACGGCCCCCGGTAGACCAGCGCCCGGTCGATGAGCCGGTCGACGGCCTTGGTCAGCGTGGGGTGCGGCATCAGCACGGCCTCGGCCAGCTCGCCCATCGACTCCCCCCGGCCGTCGGCCAGCGCCCGCATGATGCGCCACTGCTCGACCGTGACGTCCTCCCCGGCGAGCACGGCCGCCAGCCCCCGATTGACGCTGCGCTCCGCGCGGCTCAGCAGATAGGCGAGTGAGGACCCCAGCCCAGAAGCGGTCATGAAGACGGTCCTTTCATCTGGGAGCTCAAGGGGAGGATACTCGTCGGCGTGGCGGCGACCGTCGATCCTCTCGAAGCGCGGCTCCTCCCTTCGGGCTCGATCAGGATCGGCCTGATCGTCCCCGTGTCGGGGGTGCTCGGCCTGATGGGCCCGTGCGCGATCAACTGCGCCGTGCTGGCCGCCGAGGAGGTCAACGCCGCGGGCGGCATGCTGGGCCGGCCGGTCGAGCTGGTCCTCGTCGACGGCGGCCGGCCGGCGGGGCGGGTCGCGGCCGAGGTGGGCGAGCTGGTCAGGTCGGGCACGATCGAGGCCGTGGCCGGCGCGCACGCCAGCGACGTGCGGGTGGCGGTGGTGGCGGCGATCGCGGGGCGGGTGCCGTTCGTCTACGCGCCGCCTTACGAGGGCGGGGGCCGCGCGCCCGGCGTCTACTTCCTGGGCGAGACCCCCGACCGGCAGCTCGCGCCGGGCATCGAGTGGCTGGCGGGCCCGCGCCGCGCCCGCCGCTGGTACCTGCTGGGCAACGACTACATCTGGCCCCGCCTGGTGCACGCCGGCGCCCGGCGGCGGCTGCGCGCGGCCGGGGCCGAGGTGGTGGGCGAGGGCCTGGTCAGGCACGGCGAGGCGGTGCGCTGGCTGGACCGGGTGGCCGCCGCCCGGCCCGACGCCATCCTGCTCACGCTGATCGGCAGCGACCTGGTGGCGTTCAACCGGGCGTACGCGCAGGCGGGGCTGGGCGCGGCGCGGCTGTGCGGCGCGCTGGAGGAGCACGGCCTGCTGGGCATCGGCGGCGACGCCACCGGCGGGCTGTACGCGTCGATGGGCTACTTCCGCGGCCTGCCGACCGACGCAGGCCTCGGCTTCGCGCAGCGCTACACCGCCAGGTTCGGCCCCGACGCCCCCATGCTCAACGCCCACGGCCACGGCTGCTACGAGGCCGTGGCCATGCTGGCCGCCCTGTGCGCGCGGGCGGGCTCGCTGGCGGTGCCCGCGCTCGACGCGGTCGCCGACGGCACCACGATCACGAGCGGGCGCGGCCGGCTCACCCTGCTCGATCGGCAGGTACGCCACCCCGTCCACCTCGGCAGGGCCGACGGCCTGGACTTCTTTCTGGAGAAACCTTTTCACTAGAAAGCTTTGGCTCTAAGGTGCCAATCGCCCCCCAAGCATCTAGGAGCCGTAATGAGCACGATCGAGCAGTTCGGCTACCGCCAGGAGCTCCAGCGCTCCCTGGGCTTCGCCGATCTGATGATCTATGGCCTGATCTTCATGGTGCCGATCGCACCCTTCGGGATCTTCGGCAACGTCTTCGCCACCTCGCACGGGATGGTGGCGCTGGCCTACCTCATCGGGCTGGTCGCCATGGCGTTCACGGCGCTGTCGTACGCGCAGATGGCCCGCGCCTTCCCGATGGCCGGATCGGTCTACACCTACGCCGGGCGCGGCATCGCGCCCCCGGTCGGCTTCCTGGCCGGCTGGGCGATCCTGCTGGACTACGTGCTGGTGCCCTCGCTGCTCTACCTGGTGGCCAGCGCGGCCATGAACTCGTTCCTGCCGGCGATCCCCATCTGGGGCTGGCTGGTGATCTTCGTCCTGCTCAACACCGTGGTCAACTACCTGGGCATCCAGATGACGGCCCGGATCACCCGCATCATGCTGGTGGCCGAGCTGGCCGTGCTGGCGATCTTCCTCGTGGTCGGCGGCGTCGCGCTGGCCCAGGGCAAGGCGCAGGCCGGCGTGCTCACCCCGCTCTTCGACTCCTCCTCCTTCACCTGGAGCGTGGTGTTCGCGGCGGCGTCGGTGGCCGTGCTGTCGTTCCTCGGCTTCGACGGCATCTCCACGCTGGCCGAGGAGAACCGCGAGGACGCCCGCCGGCTCGGCCGTTCCA
The DNA here is from genome assembly GCF_000725485.1 of Nonomuraea candida. GTDB lineage: Bacteria > Actinomycetota > Actinomycetes > Streptosporangiales > Streptosporangiaceae > Nonomuraea > Nonomuraea candida. Next base: position 37,837 of record NZ_KL647033.1, read on the forward strand.
TGGTGGCCGCGCTCGGCGTGGCGGCCGTGCTCTTCGTGGTGCAGACGTGGGTGGCGGCGCTGCTCACCCCCGACCGCGCCAAGCTGATCGCCGAGGGCGACGCCGCCGGCAGCGCGTTCTACGACACGGCCGCCTTCGCCGGCGGGCCGTGGCTGTCGGTGCTCACCGCCGTGGCCACCGCCATCGCCTGGGGCTTCGCCAACTCGCTGGTCGCGCAGGCGGCCACCTCGCGGCTGCTGTTCGCGATGGCCCGCGACCGCCAGCTGCCCCGCTTCCTGTCGGTCGTGGACGCCAGACGCCGGGTGCCGGTCAACGCCACCCTGGCGGTCGCCGGCATCTCGCTGGTGCTCGGCGTCTACATGAGCACCAGGGAGAACGGCATCGGCGAGCTGGCCTCGCTGGTCAACTTCGGCGCCATGAGCGCCTTCCTGCTGCTGCACATCGCCGTGGTCGTGCACTACCTGGTCAAGCAGCGCAGCCGGGACTACTGGGCCCACCTGATCGCGCCCGTCATAGGCTTCGGCGTGCTGGTGGCCGTCGTCATCAACCAGAACGTCGCGGCCCAGTGGGTGGGCGGCGTCTGGCTGGCTCTCGGCCTGCTCGTCCTCGGCGCCTCGTACCTGCTGGGCCGCAGGCCCGCACTGCCAACGGAGGTCAAGTGAACGTCGTCTCGTATCGTCCGGAGCCGGAGGAGCTGAGCTACACCTTCGGCGGTCGCGCGCCGGTCGCCAAGGTGCGGCCGGGCACGATCCTGGAGCTCTACACCGAGGACTGCTTCGGCGGCCGGGTCAGGACGGTGGACGACCTGCCCTCCCGGGTGTGCGAGTTCCCCTACCTGAACCCCGTGACCGGCCCCTTCCACGTGGAGGGCGCCGAGCCGGGCGACACGCTGGCCCTGCACTTCGTCAGCATCACCCCGGCCAGGGACTGGGCGGTCTCCACCACGTTCCCGCACTTCGGCGCGCTGACCGGCACCCACACCACGGCCATGCTGCAGCCGCCGCTGGAGGAGCGCGTCTGGCGCTACGACATCGACCTGGACCGGAACGTGGCCGTCTACCACGCCCGCAACAGCGACTTCAGCGTCGAACTGCCGCTCGACCCCATGCACGGCACGGTCGGCGTGGCCCCCGGCGCGAACGAGGCCCGCATGACGATCACCCCCGACGCGCACGGCGGCAACATGGACACCCCCGAGCTGCGCGCGGGCGTCACCGTCTACCTGGGCGTCAACGTCGAGGGCGGCCTGTTCGCCGTCGGCGACGGCCACGGCCTCCAGGGGCACGGCGAGGTGTGCGGCACGGCCGTCGAGTCGGCCATGAACACCGTGGTCGCCGTCGAGCTGATCAAGGGGGTGGCCACGCCGTGGCCGCGCCTGGAGGACGACCTGCACCTGATGTCCACGGGGTCGGCCAGGCCGCTGGAGGACGCGTACCGGATCAGCCAGCACGACCTGGTCACCTGGACCTCCGAGCTCACCGGCCTGGACACGCTCGACGCCTACCAGCTCGTCAGCCAGGCGGGCCAGGCGCCGGTCGGGAACGTGTGCGACACCAACTACACGATGGTCGCCAAGCTGCCCAAGGCGTATCTGGGGGCGACGGGGGTCTACGAGGACGCGCACGCCCGGCTGAGGGCCCTGGGTTCGGCCTACACAAGTTAGGGTAAACATTGATGTCGCAGGTCAGAGCACTGATCATCTTCGCCTTATGGTGGGAGGGTGCTCAGGTTGGTGCTGTCTCTGGTCCTGCTCGATCCAGCCGCCGTCACCGAGGTGTCGCAACGTAACGTCCCGATCCCCCGTGTGCTGACCCCCGACGGCGACCGCCTGGGCTACGCGCCGGTCCCGCGCCCCTACACGGGGCCGCAGCGGCTGACGGGGGTGCTGCTCGGCCGCGACCCGGTCGCCAAGACGGACGTGTTGTGCGGGGGCACGGTGATCGGCTCGCGCAGCCGCAGCCTGGTGCTGACGGCCGCGCACTGCCTCTATCGCGACGGCCGCCTCCTGGAGCACCTGGCCTTCCTGCCGGGCTACGACCGGGGGCGGCCACGGCTGGGCGTGTGGCCGGTCGTGCGCACCTGGGTGCCGGCCCGCTGGCGGACCAGGCCGTACTCGTCGGAGCTGCTGCCGTACGACGTGGGCCTGGTCGGCGTCGTGCGCAGGGGGCGCCCGCTGGAGGCCGTCACCGGCCGCGGCCTGACCACGATGAGCACCACGAGGGGCACCGAGCTGCGCGGCCTGGAGCTGCTGGGCTATCCGGCGGGCCGGGGCTACCCGGGCACGAAGCTGTACCGCTGCCTGGGCGACGCGGTCGAGGGCGTCTCCGAGGGGCCGGGGCTGATGGTCACCCGCAACTGCCACGCCGCCGCGGGCGGCAGCGGCGGCCCCGCGTTGTACGGCGGCGCGGTGGCGGGCGTGGTGTCCTCCTCCAGCCCGCTGGGCGACGCGAAGGGGTTCACGGTGCTGACCCGGCTGGGGGGAAAGCCGTTCGAGCGCATGTTCGCCAAGGCCGACCGGGCGATGCTGCTCAACCCGACCGGCTGACGCCCTCCCCCTCGGCCGGGCCGGGCTCCTCCCCCGCCGTACGGACGATCTCCTCGCACAGGGCGTGGGTGGCCAGGGCGTCGGCGGCATCGAGGCGGCGGCCCTCGCGCACGGCGGCCAGGAACTCCAGGCAGACCTGCTCGATGCCGCGCTGCCGGGCCACCGTCACCCAGTCGGGCCGCCGGACGAGCGTCTCCCCGCCCTGGTAGTCGATGACGTCGCCGAGGTTGACCACGCGCCGCTTGGCGCCCGCGCCCATGGCCTGGCAGGTCTCCTCGCTGGCGCCGCTCATCCGGTTCATGACGCCGATGGCGGTGAAGCCGTCGCCCGACAGCTCCAGGACGATGTGCTCGATGAGGCCGTCGCGGACGCGTGTCCTGATCGTGGTGTCGGTGATCTCGCCGGGGGCGAGGAACCTGAGGGTGTCGGCGACGTGGATGAAGTCGTCGAAGACCGCCCTGCGCGGGTTGTCGGGCAGGTTGTGGCGGTTCTTCTCCATGATGACGAGGTGCCGGGGATGGGCGGCCAGGCCCGCGTAGCCGGGGGCGTGCCGCCGGTTGAAGCCCACCATGAGGGATCTGTCCCTGGCCCGCGCCAGGCTCACGAGGTGTTCCGACTCGGCCAGGGTGTAGGCGATGGGCTTGTCCACGTAGACGTGGATGCCGGCGTCGAGCAGCTTCCCGACGATCTCCGGGTGGGCGTCGGTGGCCGCGTGCACGAGCGCCGCGTCGATCCCGGCCTTGATCACGTCGTCCACGCTCGTGTACCGGGCGCCGATGCGGTAGGCGTCGCCGAGCCGGTCGAGCCTGGCCTCGTTGCGGGTGCACAGGTGCAGATCGAGAGCGGGCTGGGCGGCGAGCACGGGAAGGTAGGCCTTCTCCGCGATGTCACCCAGGCCGATCATGGCTGTCTTCATCCGTCGAGCGTAGCCTTGAGCGCCTCGTCGATCGGGGTAGGCGCGACGCCGAACGCGCGCCGGAACGCCGAGGAGTCGAGCACGAACGGCTCGGTGAACTGGTAGCGGATGTGCCGCAGCTCACCGGCCAGGGGCGAGAACAACCCCGCGAGCCTGACCAGCGGCCACGGCGTCACGGCCAGCCGGGGCGCGGGGCGGCCGAGCAGCGCGGCCAGGCGCTCGCCCACCTGGCGGAAGGTCAGCGGCTCGGGGGAGGGCACGTGCCAGGGCCGGCCCCAGGCCCGCTCGTCGCCCCCGGCCACGATCATCGCCTCGGCCACGTCGGGCAGGTAGGACCAGGTGTGCGGCACGTCGGCGGGCCAGACCAGCGGGATCGCCTTGCCCGCCCTGAGCGGCGCGAGGAATCGCTCGCCCAGGTAGGACTGGTCGCTGGCGCCGGGGCCGAAGAAGTCGGAGGCGCGCACCTCGGTGACCCTGATCCGGCCCGCCTGGTGGGCGGCCAGGGCGTCGGTCCACATCGTGGCGCGCACCCGGGCCTTGGGGCTGCTGGGGGCGAACGGGAGGTCCTCGGTCATCGGGCCCCGGACCGGGCCGTACGGGTAGAGGTTGCCGAGCATCACGTACACGGCGCCGCTCGACTCGGCGGCGGCCAGGAACGAGGCGGCCAGCGGCGGCCAGTCGGCCGGCCAGCGGTGATAGGGCGGGTTGACGCAGTTGTAGAGGACCTCGGCCCCGCGGGCGGCCTCGGCCAGCCGGGCGGGGTCGGAGATGTCGGCGGCCACCTTGACCGCGCCCTCGGGGCCGCCGCCCGACCGGGTCACGACGACGACCTCGTGCCCCCGGGCGACGAGCCTGGCGGCGACGTGTGACCCGACCTGGCCGGAGCCGACGACGACGTGCTTGCCCATGGATCAGACCTCGTTCCAGACCATGCGGAGGACCGCGTTGACGACGAACAACGTAGAGAACACGGCGGCGGTGGTGGTCAGTCCCGAGGCGTAGAGTGCCAGGGCGCCGCCGCCGAACCAGAGGATCTCCAGCGCGGCGCGGCCCAGGCCGGTGAGCGGGAACGTGGCATTCGCGCCGCCACCCGCCCCGAACAGCGCCCAGGCGGTCACGAACAGCGCCGGGCCGCCGAGCCCGGCCAGCAACCGGACCGTCCAGCCGGAGGCCAGCGTGAATCCCCAGTAGCCGACGGAGAACAGCACGCCCAGCTCCAGCACGAACATCAGCAGGGCGTTGGCGTTCTTGGCCAGGGTGAGCATGGCGGGCTCCTCGGGGTCGGGCGGGTCTCGCGTTCTCTTGCGAGAGCAATGCTCTCGCAAGAGAGCAGCGCTCGTCAAGAGCAGTGCTCTCGTTTCCATCCACTGCTCTGATAATCTCCTGCACATGACAGCCAGCCGAACCGCAAGAGAACGCGTCAGAGCCGAGCTGACCAGAGAGATCACCGACATCGCCCGCCGGCAACTGGCCACGGAGGGGGCCGGCGGCCTGTCGCTGCGGGCCGTGGCGCGGGAGATGGGCATGGTCTCCTCGGCCGTCTACCGCTACTTCCCGAGCCGGGACGACCTGCTCACCACGCTGATCATCGACGGCTACGACGCGCTCGGCGCGGCCGTCGAGGAGGCCGACGCGGCCACCCCGCGCGACGACTACACGGGGCGGTGGCTGGCGGCCTGTCACGCGGTGCGCGACTGGGCGGTGGCGCACCCGCACGAGTACGCGCTCATCTACGGCTCCCCCGTGCCCGGCTACCAGGCCCCGCAGGACACGATCGCGGCCCGGGTGCGCGACGTGACCGTGCTGGGCCGCATCGTCTCCGACGCCTGGCAGGCCGGCGCGGTGCGCCCGCCGGACGGCGCGCCCCCCGCGGAGCTGGCGGCGGAGGCGGCCGGCTTCCGCGAGCTCATGCCCGGAGTGCCCGACGAGGTCATCTGGCGGAGCGTGACGTCGTGGACCGCGCTGTACGGGTGGGTGAGCTTCGAGGTGTTCGGCCAGTTCAACAACTCGGTGCGGGACCGGGGCGCGGTCTTCGGGCACTCCATGCGGGTGATGGCGCGGACGATCGGACTTGTTCAGTGAGACTTACTAAGTTTTACTGCATACATGGCGCGTAGATCACAGGAGCTCGGGCGCTTCACGGACGTGGCGCTGCTGCCTGGGCCGGCCCGCCGGGCCGCCCGGCGACGCCATGGCGGGCGGCTTCCTCGTGCCCATCCTCATGGCGCTGATCCTGCCGCTGATCGCGGCGGGCTCTCCCCCGCTGGCCCCCGCCGTGCGGGCCGCGGGCAGGTCGCTGGCGGTGGCGGCCATCCTGCTCGACGCGACCCCGGCCCGAGCGCCTGCCCGAAGAGTGGCCTGAACGGCGACTCGGCCGCGTTCCCGTGTGCGACGGGAACGCGGCCGAGGCCGTCGTGGTGGTCAGCGCGAGGCGCGGTTGACCGCGGTGATGTCAGCGCGAGGCGCGGTTGACGGCGGAGATGATGGCCTTCAGCGAGGCCGTCGTGGTGTTGGCGTCGATGCCCACACCCCACAGCACCTGGCCGTCGACCTCGCACTCCAGGTAGGAGGCCGCCTTGGCGTCGCTGCCCGCGCTCATCGCGTGCTCCACGTAGTCGAGGACCCGCGCCTGGATGTCGACCCCGGCGATGGCGTCGACGAAGGCCGAGATCGGGCCGTTGCCCGTGCCCGAGATCTCGCGGATCTCCCCGTCGAGGCGCACGTCGGCGCTGATGCGGTCTTTGTCGTCCACCGTGGACTCGTGCCGGTGGGCCAGCAGGCTGAGGCGGCCCCAGCGGTTGGCCGGGTTGGGCAGGTATTCGTCGCGGAAGATCTCGAACATCGCGGCCGGGCTGATCTCGCCGCCCTCGCTGTCGGTGCGCGCCTGCACGACCTTGGAGAACTCGATTTGCAGCCGGCGCGGCAGGTCGAGCTGGTGGTCGGCCTTCATGATGTAGGCGACGCCGCCCTTGCCCGACTGGCTGTTGACCCGGATGACGGCCTCGTAGGTGCGGCCGATGTCCTTCGGGTCGATCGGCAGGTAGGGGACCGCCCAGGTGAACTCGTCCACCGGCACGCCGGCCTCGGCCGCGTCGCGCTCCAGGTGCTCGAAGCCCTTCTTGATGGCGTCCTGGTGGGAGCCGGAGAAGGCGGTGTAGACCAGCTCGCCGCCCCACGGGTGGCGCGGGTGCACGGGCAGCTGGTTGCAGTATTCGGTGACGCGGCGGATCTCGTCGATGTCACTGAAGTCGATCTCGGGGTCGACGCCCTGGGAGAACAGGTTCATGCCCAGCGTGACCAGGCAGACGTTGCCAGTGCGCTCGCCGTTGCCGAACAGGCAGCCCTCGATGCGGTCGGCGCCGGCCATGTAGCCCAGCTCGGCGGCGGCCACGGCGCTGCCGCGGTCGTTGTGCGGGTGCAGCGACAGCACGATCGAGTCGCGGTGCTTGAGGTTGCGGTGCATCCACTCGATCTGGTCGGCGTAGACGTTGGGGGTGGCCATCTCGACCGTGGCGGGCAGGTTGATGATCACCTTGCGGTCGGGCGTGGGCTGCCACACCTCGTTGACCGCGTCGCACACCTCGACCGCGTATTCCAGCTCGGTGCCGGTGAACGACTCGGGGGAGTACTCGAAGAACACGTCCACGTCACTGGCGTCGGCCAGCTTCTTGACCAGCTTGGCGCCCTCGACCGCGATGGCGGTGACGCCCTCCTTGTCCTGGCCGAACACGACGCGGCGCTGGAGGGTGGAGGTCGAGTTGTACAGGTGCACGATGGCCTGCTTGGCGCCCCGGAGGGACTCGAAGGTGCGCTCGATCAGCTCGGGCCTGGCCTGGGTCAGCACCTGGATGATCACGTCGTCGGGGACGCGGCCCTCTTCGATGATCTGCCGCACGAAGTCGAAGTCGGTCTGCGAGGCGGCGGGAAAGCCTACCTCGATCTCCTTGTAGCCCATGCGCACCAGCAGCTCGAACATCTGGAGCTTGCGGTGGGAGTCCATCGGGTCGATCAACGCCTGGTTGCCGTCGCGCAGGTCGACGGCGCACCATCGGGGCGCCTTGGTGATCACCCGGTCGGGCCAGGTGCGGTCGGTCAGCCGGATGGGCTCGAACGCCTGATAGCGGTGGATCGGCATGCGGCTGGGCTGCTGAGCGGTCATGTCAGGTGCTCCTCGTCGGTCGGTCATTCAGAAGAAGCGGCCGACGCGCAGGACTGGCTCCGCGGCGAGGGAGCCGGCCTTAGAGGCCCCCGCCGCGGCAGCTAAGAAGGAGCCCGCACAGCATGTCATGCACGCTACCAGACGTCTCGCCATGCGCCGCCCCGGATCTCAGATCCTGAGAAGGCGTCGTCGGGGAGCGGAACCTGCCGCACCGGCGAGATCCATCAGGGACCGGTCGAGCCCGGCCGGAGATCAGTCGGGGACGAGGACGCTGAGGCAGGTCACGCATCCTTCCAGCCGCTCGTACTCCGAAATATCCACCCGCGTCACCAGATAGCCGCGCTTTTCGAGCATCGCGGCGGTCTTCGGGGCCGACGCGGCCAGCAGGAGCCGGTCGCCGCCCAGCGGCACCACGTGCGCGCCCGGCTCCTCCTCCGGCACCAGCATCCCCGGCAGGTCCGCACGGGCGGGGTCGCCGATGAAGGTCCCGTCGGGCAGCGCGGTCACCGCCGACTTCAGGTGCAGCACGCCGCCCAGCCCCACGGGCACCACCTCGCGCTCGGGCAGCAGGGCCGTGAGCTGCGTGATCCCGTCGTCGTTGGTGCGCGCGGACCTGCCGACGTACACGGTGGGGCCGACCTGCAGCACGTCGCCCCCGTCGAGCGTGCCCGGCGGCGCGATCCTGACCGAGTTCAGGCCCAGCTCGCGCACGACCCGCGCCACCGACTCCACCTCCGGCCGCCGCTCCGGCGCGCCCGGCCTGGTCAGCACGGCCAGCCGCCCCGACACCACCACGGTGTCCTCCACGAAGGGCGCGTCGGGCAGGTCGTCGGCGCGCGGCACGTACACCGGGCGCCAGCCGGCCGCGGCGAGCGCCGCCACGTAGGCGTCGTGCTGGACGGCCGCCCGCTCGTGGTCCACGGGCCGCCGCTCGATGTGCGTCACGATGCCCTCGGCGATCCGCGGACCGGGCTTCCTTACCAGCGCGATACCAGGCATAGGGCGTGTTCTATCACGCAGTGGTTAGAGTCTTGGGCATGCGGGACGACGAGATTCTGACCAGGATCAGTGCTCTGGTCACCGAGGAGCACGATCTGCGCAACCGGCTCTACGCCGGCGAGGTGACCTCCGACGAGGAGCACGCGCGCATCAAGGAGCTGGAGACGGCCCTCGACCAGTGCTGGGACCTGCTCAGGCAGCGCCGGGCCCGGCGCAACGCGGGCGAGGACCCCGACGGCGCGGCCGCCCGCCCGGCGGGCGAGGTGGAGAACTACCGGCAGTAGGAAGACGGGAAGGCCAGAGGCGGGGAGCTGCCGGCAGGAGGACCTGAGCCGGGAGCTGCCGGCAGGCGGAAAATCGTTCGCCCAGGCCGGGGGGCATGCGCTTGTCTGGGGACATGCGGATCGAGCCCATCGCCATCGCCGACCGGCCGGACGACCTCGTGGAGGACGAGCTGTCGGCGGGCCTGTACACCGCGTACGCGTCCGGCCACACCGACGACGCCGGCCCCCGGCTGACCGCCGCCCAGTTCCGCCGCGACATCTACCTCAACACCCCCGGCGCGCGTGCCGAGGCGTGGGCGATGGTCGAGGGCGGCAAGGTGGCCGGCGGCTACGCCCTGTCGCTCTCCCGGCTCGACAACCGCCACATGGCGTGGGTCTTCCCCCTCGTCGTACGCCCCGAGCACCGCGGCCGCGGGCTGGGCGGCGCGCTGTTCGAGCACGCGCTCGACCGCGTGCGCGCGCACGGCCGCACGCTCCTGCTCACCGAGACCCCCGCCACCGGCGCCGGCGCCCGCTTCGCCCGCGCGCACGGCATGACGGTGGCGCTCGTCGAGGCGCGCCGCACGCTCGACCTGCGCAAGGCCGACTGGGCGGCGCTGGAGCGCCTGACGCCCCGGGTCGAGGGCTACAGCCTGGAGCGCTGGATCGGCCCGGCCGGCCCCGAGCTGCTGCCCGACCTGGCCACGCTCATGGGCGGCATGAACGACGCGCCGCGCGACGGCGGCGTCGAGGCGGCCGACTTCAGCGTCGAGCGCCTGCGTGTGCGCGAGGAGCGCATCCCCGCCGGCGGCCAGACCTGCTACACCACGATCGCCCGCCGCGACTCCGACGGCGCGCCCGCCGGTTACACGCGCATCGTGCTCGACGCCGCCCGCTCCGACGGCTGGGCCGGCCAGGGTGACACGACGGTGCTGCGCGAGCACCGGGGCCGCCGCCTGGGCCTGCTGCTCAAGCTGGCCAACCTGTTCTGGCTGCGGGAGCGGGAGCCCCACGTCGAACGCGTCATCACCTGGAACGCCACCTCCAACTCCCCCATGCTCGCCATCAACGAGGCCATGGGCTTCGAGCTCTTCGACGAGTGGCACGAGTGGCGGCTCACACTGTGAACTCCACGGCCATTCAGCATCCGGCGCTCGCGGGTTAACCTGACGATCTATGACCTTGAGAGACGGGGATCCGCGGCAGGTGGGGCCGTACACCCTGCTCGGCCGGCTGGGCGAGGGCGGCATGGGGGTCGTCTACCTGGCTCAGGCGCCCGACGGGGCGCGGGTGGCCGTCAAGCTGATCCACGCCAGGCTGGGCGCGCGGGCGGACTTCCGGTGGCGCTTCGCCCGCGAGGTGGCCGCCGCCCAGCGGGTCGCCCGCTTCTGCACCGCTCCCGTGCTGGACGCCGACGTGGTCGGGGACCTCGCCTACCTGGTCACCGAATACGTCGAGGGCCCCAGCCTCAGGGACGCCGTGGAGACCGGCGGGCCGCTGCGGGGCTCGGCCCTGGACGGCCTGGCGGCGGCGATGGCGATGGCCCTGCGCGCCATCCACGGGGCCGGGGTCGTGCACCGTGACCTCAAGCCGTCCAACGTGCTGCTGTCGCAGGTGGGCCCCAAGGTCATCGACTTCGGCATCGCGCAGCTCGCCGACGCGGAGATGAGCAGCGAGATCATGGGGACGCCCGTCTACATGTCGCCCGAGCAGGTGGCGGGCGGCCCCGTCGGCCCGGCCTCCGACATCTTCTCGTGGGGCGGCACCCTCGCCTTCGCCGCCGGGGGCGCGCCGCCGTTCGGCACGGGGCCGGTGCCCACGGTCCTCATGCGCATCGTCAACGACCCGCCCGACCTGCGCGGCCTGTCCGGCCCGCTGCGCGACCTGGTGGCCGCGGCCCTGGCCAAGGAGCCGGCCGGCCGCCCGACGGCCCAGGACCTGATGGACCGCCTGAGCGCGGGGGGCACGAGCGTCCCCGGCGGTGCGAGCGTCCCCGGCACGAGCGCCCCGAGCGGCCCGGGCACCCCGAGCGGCCCGGGCCCGGCCTTCCCCAAGGGTCACGCCCCGGCCACGGGAGCCGCTCCCGGCCGGACCCCGGCCACGGACGGGCCGTCGCCAGAGGCGCCCTCGTCTTCAGGACGGCGCAGGCGCGGGCTGGTGGCCGCCACCGCCGCCGCGCTCGTCGCGGTGGCCGGCGTCTCCGCCGCCGTGGCCCTGCGCGACGACCGCCCGGCCACCGGCGCCCGCCCCTCGGAAACGGCGGAGCAGGCCGCCGGCAGCCCCACCGCCCGCGGCTCCGCGCGGCCCACCGGCAACCCGCTGCGGGCCGGGCCCGGCGTCACCTTCTACGCCCCCGAGGAGCCCGGCGCCGCCCGCCAGGCGAGCCTCTGGCAGGACGACCGCCCGCAGGACGCCGAGCTGATGCGCAGGCTGGCCCGCGTCCCCTACGCCATCCGCCTCAACCAGCCGGAGGTCAGGGCGAAGGTGGCCGGCACGGTCACGGCGGCCGAGCAGGCGGGCGGGGTCCCCGTCTTCCTGCTGAGCTTCATGCCGGGCAACGAGTGCCACCCCACGACCGCCGAGGCCATGCCCGCGTACCAGAAGTGGGTCGCCGGCGTGGCCCGCCAGATCGGCGACTCCCCCGCGGTGGTCATCCTGGAGCCGGGCAGCCTGGTCAGGGTGCCGGGCACCGAGCAGTGCGACGGGCCGGGCTCGCCGCAACAGCGTTACCAGGACGTCCGCCAGGCCGTGCGCACCCTCAAGGCCAACCCGAACACGGCCGTCTACCTCGACGGCAGCCAGGACTACTGGCCGGGCACCGAGATCATGGCCGGGCGGCTGATCGACGCCGGGATCGAGCAGGCCGACGGGTTCTTCGTCAACACCGGCGGCTACCAGCGCACGGACAAGAGCGTCGAGTACGGCAAGGCGCTGTCGGCCTGCATCGCCGTCCGGCTGGCCACGGGCGGGAAGGAGTGCCCGCAGGACGCCGGCGTGGACCCGGCGGCCATGCCGCACTTCGTGGTCGACACCAGTAGGAACGGCCGGGGCTCCTGGGCCCCGGACAAGCACTACGAGGACCCGCAGACCTGGTGCAACCCGCCGGGCCGGGGCGTCGGCGACCGGCCCACGACCGAGACGGGCGAGGAGCTGGCCGACGCCTACCTGTGGATCTCGCGCGCGGGCACGTCCAACGGCCGCTGCCGGCGGGGCACGGACGGCGAGCAGGACCCCGAGCGCGGCGTGGTCTCCCCGCCGAGCGGCGAGTGGTGGGGCGAGCTGGCGCTCGAACGGGCGAAGAACGCCGTCCCGCCCCTGCGCTGACCCCGCGCTGCCCCTGCGCCGGCCCTGCGGCGGCCCTGCGGCGGCCCTGCGCCGGCCCTGTGCCGGCCCTGTGCCGGCCCTGTGCCGCCCCTGCCGCTGAACCTGCGCCGACCCCGCGCAGGTTGCGCCCGCGTTAAAGGGGCGTAAAGAACTCATGTTAAGCGGACGTTAGATCTGGGCCCGGCTCCCTTGTCCGAACAACCTTCCGGCATAAGGCTCTGACCAGCAATGACTCCCTCAGAAGCCCCCCAGGAGGTTCGTCCGTGAGCTCCGTGAGCAAGGCACGCGTGCCGTGGAAGGCCGTGCTCGGCGGCTCTGTCGGCAATCTGGTCGAGTGGTACGACTGGTTCGTCTACAGCAGTTTCGCCGTCTATTTCGCCGCCTCCTTCTTCCCTGAGGGGAACGACACGGCCAAGCTGCTCAACACCGCGGCCATCTTCGCCGTCGGCTTCTTCATGCGCCCGCTGGGCGGCTGGCTGCTCGGCCGCTACGCCGACAGGAAGGGCCGCAAGGCGGCGCTCACGCTCACCGTCACCCTGATGTCGGCCAGCGCGCTGCTGATCGCGATCGCGCCGACGTACGAGTCGGTCGGCTACTTCGGCGCGCTGGTGCTGGTCGTGGCCCGCCTGCTGCAGGGCCTGTCGGTGGGCGGCGAGTACGCGGCCAGCGCCACGTACCTCACCGAGGCCACCCCGCGGGGCCGGCGCGGCTTCGCCTCCAGCTTCCAGTACGTCTCCATGACCGCCGGCCAGCTCGTCGGCCTCGGCCTGCAGATCATCCTGCAGAACACGATGTCCAGGGAGGCCCTGAGCTCCTACGGCTGGCGCATCCCGTTCGTGGTGGGCGCGGCGGCCGCCGCGGTCGTGTTCTACCTGCGGCGCAACCTCCTGGAGACGGAGGCGTACGACGAGGAGGAGCGGGAGGCCGGGCAGTCCGGCGAGCGCGGCACGATCAGGGAGCTGCTCGCCCACAAGAAGGAGGCGCTGCTGGTCATCGCGCTGACGATGGGCGGCACGGTCGCGTACTACACCTACACCACCTACCTCACCAAGTACCTCTCCAACACCGCCGGCCTGGCCAAGGAGACCGCGACGCTGGTGAGCTTCTGCGCGCTGTTCATCTTCATGTGCCTGCAGCCGCTGGCGGGCGGGCTGTCGGACCGGATCGGGCGCAGGCCGCTGCTGATCACGTTCGGGATCGGGTCGATGCTGAGCACGGTGCCGCTGATGACGGCGCTCGGCGGCGCGCAGGGCTTCGGCGGCGCGCTGGTGCTCTCGCTGATCGGCCTGGTCATCGTCACGGGCTACACCTCGATCAACGCGGTGGTCAAGGCCGAGCTGTTCCCGACGAACGTGCGCGCCCTCGGCGTGGCGCTCCCCTACGCCATCGCCAACGCCCTGTTCGGCGGCACCGCCGAGTACGTGGCGCTGTGGTTCAAGGACAGCGGCATCGAGTCCGGCTTCTTCTGGTACGTCTCCGGCTGCGCCGCCGTGTCCCTCGTCGTCTACCTGACCATGCGGGAGACCAGGGACGCCGCCCTCTCCCGGGCCGAGCAGGCGATGGAGAACGCGCCGGTCTCCCGCGTCTAACCTGGGCGTATGCGGGTTCTCCTGGTCGAGGACGACGATCGGCTCGCCTCCGCCCTGACCACCGCCCTGGCCCGGCACGGCCATCAGGTCCTCCGGGCGGGGCTGGCCGTCGACGCGCTCCGCCTGGCGGGGGGCGTCGACTTCGTCCTGCTCGACCTGGGGCTGCCCGACATGGACGGGCTCGACGCGCTGCGCCGGCTGCGGCGGGTCTCGGCGGTGCCGCTGATCGTGGTGACGGCCCGTACCGAGGAGCGCGAGGTGCTGCGCGGCCTGCGGTCGGGAGCCGACGACTACCTGGTCAAGCCGTTCCGTACGGTCGAGCTGATGGCGCGCATGGAGGCGGTGGTGCGGCGCGGCACCCGCCCGCGCCCGCCGCGCGACGACGTGGTGACCGTCGGAGACGTCCGCATCGACCTGGAGGGCAGGCAGGTCACGGTGGCGGGCGAGCCGGTGACGCTGACCCGGCGCGAGTTCGACCTGCTGGCGCTGCTGGCGCGCGAGCCCGGCGTGGTGCGCGGCAGGGAGGAGATCCTCGACGAGGTGTGGGGCGACCCGCTGCTGTCGGCCTCGCGCTCGCTGGACGTGCACGTGGCCAACCTGCGCTCCAAGACCGGGCGGCCGGGCCTGGTGGAGACGCTGCGCGGGACCGGTTACCGGCTGGGCTCGACGGCGTGAACTCCCGGCTGGTGGTCACGTTCACGACGCTGATCGTGTTCCTGGTGGCGGCGCTGGCGGTGCCGCTGGGCCTGGCCTACGCCTCCCACCGGACCAACCGGCTGCTCCTCGACCGCCGCGCCGACGCCACCCGCTTCGCGGAGCTGGCCGACCAGGCGGCGCGCGACGACGACCGCACGGGGCTGGTCGCCGAGATCAACCGCTACGCCGACCTGTACGGCGCCGCCGTCCGCGTCCGTGACCGCGACGGCTCGGTGCTGTTCACCGCCGGCCGGTTCGAGGCCGACGAGCGCGACGCGCTGCGCCTGGCCCTGTCGGGCCGCACGACCGAGGACCTGCCCACGATCACCCCGTTCGGCCCGGCCACGGTGCTGCTGGCCGAGCCGGCCGGCCGGGACGCGCAGCTGTCCGGCGTGGTGCTGCTGCAGGCGCCGGCCGACCGGGCGCGGCTGGACGTGACGCTGGTGTGGGCCGCGGTGGCACTCGGGGCGCTGGCCGCGCTGGCCTCCTCGGTGGTCGCGGCCAGGAGGCTGGCCCGCTGGATCCTGCGGCCGGTCACCGAGCTGGACCGCACGACGCGGGAGATCGCGCGGGGCCGGCTGGACGCGCGGGCGCATCCCGGGGTGGGGCCCTCGGAGCTGCGGCGGCTGGAGGAGCGCTTCAACGCGATGGCCGACGCGGTGGCGGGGGCGATGGAGCGGCAGCGGGCGTTCGTGGCCGACGCCTCGCACGAGCTGCGCACCCCGCTGACGGTGCTCGGGCTGCGGCTGGAGAACCTGGAGCCGCATCTGCGCGGCGAGGGCACGGCCGAGTTCGAGGAGGCGATGGCGGAGCTGGACCGGCTGACGCTGCTGGTGGAGGACCTGCTGGCGCTGGCCAGGGTGGAGGCGGGGGCGGGCGTCGAGAGCCGAGAGGTCGAGCTGGGGCCCCGGCTGGCGGCGTGGACCGAGGTGTACGCCGCCAAGCACCTCCACCTGGTCACCGACATTCCCGAGAAGTCCGTCGTGCCGGAGGCCGCGGCCAGGATCGCCGACATCGCCCTCGACAACGCCCAGAAGTTCGTCCCCCCGGACGGCACCGTCACCGTCACCCTGGATGACGGGGTGCTGCGGGTCGCCGACGACGGCCCCGGGCTGTCCGAGGAGGAACGCGCTGAAGCCCTGAGCCGCTTCTGGCGCTCGGGCGCACACGCCAACGTCCCGGGCAGCGGCCTGGGCCTGGCCATCGCCACCGAACTGGCCCGATCGTGCGGCGCCACGCTGCGCCTGCTCCCCGCCGAGCCCCACGGCCTGGTCGTGGAACTCCAGCTACCGCATCAGCCGTACACCGACCGGTAGTAGCGGGCGGCGCCCGGGTGCAGGGGGACGGTGCCGGTGCCGATGGCGTAGCGCTCGTCCAGCCGGCCGCCGGGGGCCGACGGGGCCTGGAGACGGTCGCGGGCGAGGAAGAGGGTCTCGGTGATCGTGTACGCCAGGTCGTCCGGCAGCGAGGCCCGGCACATCAGGTAGCTGGGGGTGCCCACGGTCGGCACGGAGGTGGCGCCGCCGTAGGCGCCCGCGGGCACGGAGGCGTGCTCGTAGACGGGCCCGTACGCGCGCCGCAGCACCGGCACCAGCGGCTCCAGCGGCAGCAGCCGGAGGTCGTCACGGGCGGCCAGCGCGGGCGTGGGCACGCCGCCCGACCAGAAGAACGCCTCGATCCGCCCGCGCAGCAGCGCCTCGACGGAGGTGTCCAGGTTGAGCCGGACGGCCCGGGGCGGGCGCTCCAGCCCGGCGGCGGCCAGCACCCGCGTGGCGGTGACCGCGGTGCCCGACCCCTCCACGCCGATGGACACGGCCCGCCCCGACAGCTGCCGCACCTCGGTGACGCCCGAGGTCGCGGGGACGACCAGGTGCACGTAGTTCATGTACATCCGGGCCAGCGCGGTGACGGGCTGGTGGCGCACGCGTACGGCGTCGGCGGCGCTGTCGGCCAGCGCGAAGCCCGCGTCGGCGCGCCCGTCGGTCATCATGGTGAGGTTCTGCACGCTCGCGGCGGTCCCCATCACCCGCGTCCGCACCCCGGCGCGCCGCAGCTCCTCGGCCAGCCGGTCGCCCAGCGGCCGGTACGGCCCGCCCGCCAGCCCCGTCGCCAGTCGCAGCTCCCGCCGCCCGTCATCCCCCTGTGAGCACCCGGACATCGCCGCCACGGCGATCGCCCCGAGCAGGGAACGGCGGGATATCGACATGAATTCACGTTAGCCGGTGGAACAGAATGGACGATGTGACGACCGCCCGCCTGCGCATCGCCCCCGAACTGCGGATGTTCCTGCCCGCCGGCCGCCGCCACGAGTGGCAGGACGTGACCGCCGGCACCACCTCCACCCTGGGCCACCACGTCGAGTCGATCGGCGTCCCGCTGACCGAGGTCGGCCCCATGGTGGTGGCCGGCCGGGGCGTGCCGCCCTCGTACCAGCTCGTTCCCGGCGACGTGGTGGACGTGCACCCCGTCCCCCGGCCCCAGCAACTCCCCCACGAGCCGCGCTTCCTGCTGGACGTGCACCTGGGCACGCTGGCGCGGCGGCTGCGCCTGCTGGGCATCGACACCGCCTACCACAACGACATGGACGACCCGGCGCTGGTGGTGCAGGCCAACGAGGAGCGGCGGGTGCTGCTCACGCAGGACCGCGGCCTGCTGCGCCGCCGCGCGCTGTGGCTGGGCGCGTACGTGCGCGGCTCGGCCCCCGACGACCAGCTCCGCGACCTCCTGGAGCGCTTCGCCCCGCCACTGCGCCCGTGGACCCGCTGCACGGCCTGCAACGGCGTCCTGGCGCCGGTCACGAAGGACGAGGTCGAGCCCGTGCTGGAGGCCGGCACCCGCCGCAACTACGACGCCTACGGCCGCTGCGCCTCCTGCGGCCAGGTCTACTGGCACGGCGCCCACAGCGGCCACCTGGAGGAGATCGTACGGTCGGCCCGAACCTGGGCCGGAACCACGGCAAGAACCGGGTAACAGCGCGACCGGCGAACCGGCTCCGGTAGACGCCGCCGGCCGAACGGCGCGGCCCGGCCGCCTTGATCCGCGGCCGGGAGCTTCCAAGAGCCACAGCGTAGACGCCGATGGCCGGATGGTCATCTACTTGACGATGATCTGATGGGTGGCCTGGGCCGGTCCGGTCCCGCCGTCCCCCGCATAGCTCGCGAGGTAGCTGTACCTGCCGGCGTTGGCGGGCGTGTCGGTGAACGCGTACGTGCCGTCGGCGTTCACCCTCACCGACGGGAGCTTGACGGTCTTACCGCTGGTGCCCTTGACGTACAGGGTGCGCTGTACGGTGAGCGTGGACCCCGGGGAGGGCGGCCTGCCGCCCGCCGTCAGGGCGCCACTCAGCTCCACGGCCGTGCCTGCGACACCGGACTGCGGCCCTGTCAGGGTGAGCGTGGCTTCGCGCTTGACCGTCACCATGACGGAGGCGCTGCTGCGGCGGTGGCCGTCGTCGCCGTCCCAGAACACCCAGTAGAACACCTCGCCGATGTACGGCGGCAGCTCGAAGACGGGCGTGTCCTGGAAGGTGAACGTGCCGTCCTGCCGCGTCGTCACGCCGGTGATCGGCAGTTTCGTCCAGCCGGGCAGGTACTGGATCACCGTGAGCGGCTTGAGCCCGAGCGCCTCGCCGTCGGCGCGGGTGAGCCGCCCCTCGACGGTGATCGGAGAGCCGACGTACGCGTCCGCGGGGGCCGTCACCGTGAGCTTGGTGGCCGGTAGCGCGACGCCCGTCACCCGCCACAGCAGCAGCCGGTCCGTGGAGCTGCGCAGCAGCGCGAAGACGTCCGTGCCGGAGAACGCGACGCCGTCCGGGAGCAGTTCGGCGTCCGGCTGGTCGGCCGCGAACAGCTCCGCGCCCGTCGCGGCGTCGTAGAGGGTGAGGTCGGTGCTGCCCCACTGGCGTCCCGCCGCGACGTACGCGCCGTCCGAGCCGAGCGCCACGGCGGACGGGTACCCGTCCCAGCCGTCGCCGTAGGTGCCGGTCGCCGCCAGGGTCCTGGTGTCGTACCTGGTGAAGTGACCGGGGGTGCCGGCCGCGCTGAACAGGGTGCCGCCGTCGGAGCTCAGGGTGAGGTCGCGCAGGTGGTCCATGCGCCACTCGTCGCCGTCGATCGTGCCCCGCAGCGCGGGGGCGCCGTCGCCGAGGTCGTAGACCAGCATGTCGGCGTGGTGCAGGGCGGTCTGGCCGACCACGAGCGTGTCGCCGGCGGCCGCGAGCACGGGAGGCCGCAGGTGCTCGCCCCCGACCGCCACGGGCGCCGGGGCGCTCGCACTGAGATCCAGGCCCACGACGCCGCCGGGGCCGTTGTCGCATCCGTGCCCCACCCACAACCGCTCGCCCAGCAACGCCAGGGTGGACGGGCAGGGGTGGGCCGACAGGTCGATGCGCCGGGTGACGGCGAGGCTGCCGGTGTCGATCTCGGCGACCTCGTTCGAGCCGGTGAGAGCCGCGTACAGGCGGGTGCCGTCCGCGTTCACGGCCAGCTCCTGGACACCGGACAGCCCGGTGACGACGCCGCCGGTGACGTTTCCGTCAGTGTCGGCCACGATGATGCGGTCGCCGGCGGGAACGAACACCCGGCCGCCGCCCACGGCGAGGTCGGCGGTGTAGGAGTCGGCGACCCCGAGGTCGGTGATGGCGCCGGCCGCCGAGGCGGCGGGGGCCGTGACGGTGAGCAGGCCGGTGATCAGGCCGGCGGCGCCGCAGTAAGCGACTAATCGGCGAACCAGGGATGGGGACACGAGAGTCTCCTGCCAGGGTGGGAACATATGTTCTAATAACGTCTCATGAGTGCTCCCACGTCAAGATCATCTGGTCGCGCGACACCAAACCGTGATCAAGCACCCTCCGGCCTTGGAGACCGGAACGATTGCCGGCACCGCGTCGACATAGTCACAACGGCCCTGCGGCCGATGTCAGGGCAGGTCGAACTCGTTGGCTTTGGCGCCCTTGAGGAAGGCGGTCCATTCGGCGGGGGTGAAGAACAGCTTGGGGCCGTCGGGGTCCTTTGAGTCGCGAACGGCGATCAGTCTGTCGGCGCCCTTCTTGTGAGCGACCTCAACGCAGTTGCCACCGTTGTCGCCGGAGAAGCTTGACTTCTGCCAGAGTTCAGCAACCTCGACGCAATTACCACCGTCGGGGCCAGAGAAGCTTGACTTCCGCCAGCGAGCCTGGCTCAGGTCCATTTCTCCTCCATGGCCTTCTTGATCAGGTCGAGAGACATGGCCTGAGGCAATGCCTGGGTTCGGATGGTCTCGTAACGTTCCAGAACCAGCGCGACGTCCTCGCGCACGTTCGTGGCGATGCCTCGCACCAGGGTTTCCACGTAGGCCACTTCGAAGTCGTCCTTCATGGTGGCGATCACGAACCCACCCATCAGGCCCGCATGCATGCCGTGCGGGAGAAGCTGAATGCTCAACCGCGGGTTGACGGCATCCAGCAAACGCTGAAGCTGCTCTCTCATCAGGCCGGCCGTTTCGACCGGCCGGTAGAGCACGGACTCATCGATGATGTACCGCAACGCCGGTGGGGGCGGGTCCTCGCGAGTCAGGAGCGCCTGCCGCGCCATGCGGGCAGCCACGAGGGTTTCGTCACCACGCAACAGCGCGCGGGCGTATCGCTCCGTCTGGAGCAGGCCGGGAATCAGGAGCGGCTGGTAGGACCGTAGAGCGACGGCCGCCTTCTCGGTCTCGTCCCACGGTTCGAACCACGACGGGAAGAGCGGGCCCTTTCGCCAGTCGAGCAGGCGATAGAGCGCGCCGCCCGTGTTGAGGACGCTGTCGCACGACCGGGCGAACTCGAAGCTCGCCGGAAGCCGGCCGGTCTCGATGCCACTGATCAGGCCCTCACTGAAGTGGATCCTCTCTGAAAGTTGCCCCTGAGTCAGGCCTGCGGCCTTGCGGTAGTGCCGTAGCTCTCTGCCCCAGATCGCCTGGGGTGTATAGAGGTCGACCATCTTGCCCTCCCTCGCCCCGAGTTCAACGTTGCCCGCACGAACTTCAAGAATCACTCCTAGCAATGATTCTCTTACTTACCGTAGCGGAGGCGCGACAGCATGGCTATATGCAATCCGAAACAATGCTGGGAGAGCGGTGGATGGCCCGTGACGTCAAATGCGTAGCGTCCGTTCGGCGTTTCGTCCGCGACCTGATCCCCGGTCAAGCGGCTTCAGAGATCGCCGAACTTCTCGTTTCCGAGCTCGTGACCAATGCGCTCGTTCACACTTCCACGGAGACCATCCGCATCACCGCGACCAGGGAAGACCGCTTCCTGACCGTGGAAGTGCACGATTCGAGTGACGCCGTTCCGAGAATCGCGGCAGTGGCCTCGACCGCCACCGCCGGAAGAGGGCTCGCCATTGTTCAGAGTCTCGCCCATGCATGGGGGTGGAGACCGACGCCGGACGGCAAGGCCGTGTGGTTTCGGCTTTCCGCATGAAAGCCGTCATCCCCGTGTGGGTCGATCGGCAAGGCGACGTCTGGATGGACACCGGAGAAACCGACCCCCATTCCCGGGAGCCCGTCATCGAGATGCTGAACGGCGAGATCAGAGGACCGCTCAAGCTGATCGCCGGGAAGTTCGGCCCGCTCATGGACCTGAGCCGGCGGGCGGCCGAGACCGCCCGCCGGGCATGACGACGTCGGACGGCGCATCCGCCGGGCGTCACGACGTCAAACGACGCACCCGCCGGGCGCGGCGAAGGCGTCAGACGGCCAGGAGGCGGCGGACCTCCTCCTGCTGGAGGTCGTCGGCGACGCCGGTGCGCACCACGTGGCCGCCGTCCAGGATGACGAACGTGTCGGCCAGCCGCAGCGCGATGTCGAGGTACTGCTCCACCAGCAGCACCGCCAGCCCCGACGCGTGCAGGCGCTCGATGGCCGCCTCGATCTCCAGGATGATCGACGGCTGGATGCCCTCGGTCGGCTCGTCGAGGATGAGCATCCTCGGCTTGGTGACCAGCGCGCGGGCCATCGCGAGCTGCTGCTGCTGGCCGCCCGACAGGTGCCCGGCGCTGCGCTTGAGCAGCGGTCCGAGCGCGGGGAAGACGTCCAGGGCCTCGTCGATGACCTGCCGGGGCTGCTTGGCGGCCTCGGCGGTGACCAGCAGGTTGCCCAGGACCGAGAGCTGGGGGAAGCACTGGTGGCCCTGGGGGACGTACCCCATGCCGAGCCGCACCCGCTCGTGCGGCTTGAGCCGGGTGACGTCGCGGCCGTCGAAGGTCACCGTGCCCGCCGTCGCGGGCAGCACCCCCATCACGGTGTTGAGCAGCGTGGTCTTGCCCACGCCGTTGCGTCCCATGACGCACACGAGCTGCCCGGGGCCGACCTCCAGTGACACCCCGAACAGGACGCGCGCCCGCCCGTACCCCGACTCAAGGCCGGTTACCGACAACATCCTCAGCCTTCCTCCTCCCCAGGTAGACCTCCTGCACGCGCGGGTCGGCGCCGACCTGCTCCACCGACCCCTCCACGAGCACCTTGCCCTCGTGCAGCACGGTCACCGTCGAGGCGTGCCGCCGCAGGAACTCCATGTCGTGCTCCACCACGACCACGGTGTGGTCGCGGGCGATCTCCGTGAGCAGCTCGCCCGTACGCGCCCGCTCGTCCTTGGACATGCCGGCCACCGGCTCGTCCAGGAGCAGCAGCCGGGGCCGCTGCGCCAGCAGCATGCCGATCTCCAGCCACTGGCGCTGGCCGTGGGAGAGAACGCCCGCTGAACGCTCGGCGAGCTCTTCGAGCCCCGTCCTGGCCAGGGCCTCCGCGACGGCCTCGCTGACGCCCTTGCGCCGCCTGGCCAGCGACCAGAGCGGGCTGCGGAAGCCGGCGGCCAGGTCGAGGTTCTCGATCACGGTGAGCTCCTCGAACACCACCGACGTCTGGAACGTGCGGCCGACCCCGAGCCGGACGATCTGGTGCTCCTTCCTGCCGACCAGGTCGTGGCCGCCGAAGCGCACGCTGCCCGCCGCCGGCCTGGTCAGACCGGTGATCACGTCGATGAGCGTGGTCTTGCCCGCGCCGTTGGGCCCGATGAGGAAGCGCAGCTCGCCCTCGGGCACGGTCAGGTCCACGCCGTCGAGCGCGCGGAACCCGTCGAACTCCACCGTCACGTCACGCAGCTCGAGCATTTCGCAGCCTCCCCACCAGGCCCGCGATCCCCTTCGGGGCCAGGGTCATGACCAGGATGAACAGGGCGCCCTGCAGGTAGAGCCAGCCGTCGGCGAACTGCTCGCTGAAGGCCGTCTTGGCGTAGCCCATGACGACCGCGCCCAGCACGGCCCCGGCCAGCGCGTGCCGGCCGCCCACCGCCACGGCGACGACCAGCTCCAGCGAGGGCACGATGCCGAGCAGCGCGGGCGAGATGATGCCGACGACGGGCACGAACAGCGCGCCCGCCAGCCCGGCCATGCCCGCCGACAGGGCGAAGGTGACGGTCTTGACCAGGGCGGGGTCGTAGCCGAGGAAGCGCACCCGGTCCTCGCCGTCGCGCACGGCGACGAGCAGGCGGCCGTACCGGCTCTCGACGAGCTGCCGGGTGCCCAGGTAGAGCAGGCCGAGCACGCTCGCCACGACGAGGTAGAGCCCGCGCTGGGTGGAGTCGTCGGCGAGGTCCTGCCCGAACAGCTCGAAGAAGTTGGTCATGCCGTTGGTGCCGCCGGTCAGGCCCTGCTGGCCGACCAGCAGGATGACCATGGCCGCGGCCAGCGCCTGGGTGAGGATGGCGAAGTACGCCCCGCGTACGCGCTGCCTGAACACCAGCGTGCCGAGGACCACCGCGAGCAGCACGGGCCCGAGCACGGCCATGCCGAGCGCGAAGACCGGGTTGGCGAAGGGCGCCCACAGGGCGGGCAGCTCCTCCACCCCGCTCCAGCCCATGAAGTCGGGCAGCCCGCCCTCGGCCTCGGTGAGCTTGAGGTACATCGCCATGGAGTAGCCGCCGAGCCCGAAGAAGACGCCCTGGCCGAGGGTGAGCATGCCGCCCTTGCCCCAGGCCAGCCCGATCCCGAGCGCGACGATCGCGTAGCACAGGTATTTCGCCAGCAGCCCCAGCCGGAACGGCTCCAGCAGCAGCGGCGCGGCCACCAGCGCGACGACGGCCACGGCGGCGAAGGGCACGTGACGCCGGATCGATGTGAGCACCCGCGAGCGCAACACGGGCATCCCCCGCGGCCGGTTCATGTGAGCACCCGCGAGCGCAGCATGGACGTCCCCCGCGGCCGGATCATGTGAGCACCCGCGAACGCAGCACGAACATGCCCTGCGGCCGGATCTGCAGGAAGGCGATGATGACGGCGAAGACGATCACCTTGGCCAGCGAGGCGTCCGACCAGAACTCGGCGTAGGAGTTCAGCAGCCCCAGCCCGACGGCCGCGAGCACCGCCCCGCGCAGCTGCCCCAGCCCGCCCGCGACGACGACGAGGAAGGCGTCCACGATGTAGACCTCGCCCAGCGCCGGCCCGACGGGGCCGATGAGCGTGACCGCCACGCCCGCCACGCCGGCCAGCCCCGAGCCGATGAAGAACGTCAGCATGTCCACCCGGCCGGTGTCGATCCCGCTGGTGGCGGCCAGCCGCCGGTTCTGCACCACGGCCTGCGTCCTGCGGCCCAGCCCGGTACGCGTCAGGTACGCCCACACCGCCACCACGCCGGCCACCGCCAGCGCCATGATGAACAGCCGGTTGTAGGGCAGGATGCCGATCCCGCCCGCCAGCCACGCCGGGGCGGGCACCTGCACGTTGGGCGCGCCGAACAGGTCGCGGGCGAGCTGCTGCAGCACCAGGCTGACGCCCCAGGCGAGCAGCAGCGTGTCCAGCGGCCGGGCGTACAGGTGCCGGATCGCGGCCCGCTCCAGCACCAGCCCCATGAGCCCGGCGACCAGGAACGCCGCCGGCAGCGCCAGGAGCAGGTCCCCGATCAGGTACGCGGTGTAGGCCCCGGCCATGATGAACGACCCGTGCGCCATGTTGATCACACCCATCTGCCCGAACGTGAACGTCAGGCCGAGCGCGATCAGCAGCAGCACCGCCCCGATCGACAGCCCGATGGGGAGCTGGTTGACGAAGGCCGGCATCACTTCGCCCCCGCCAGGCCGGCCGCCCACGGGTAACCCTTGAGGTACGGGTCCGGCTTGATCGGCTCGCCCGAGTCCCACACCTGCTTGATCAGCCCGTCCGGCTGGATGACGCCGATGCGGGCGGTCTTGTACAGGTGCTGGTTCTCGCCGTCGATGGTGACCAGGCCCTCGGGGCGTTCGAGCGCGATGCCCGGCGCGGCCTTCCTGACCGCCTCGACCTCGGTCGTGCCCGCCTTCCTGACCGCCTCGGCCCACAGGTACACGGCGTTGTAGCCGGCCTCCATGGGGTCGGAGGTGACCTTGTCCTGGCCGTACTTGGCCTTGTACGCCTGCACGAACGCCTCGTTGGCCGGCGTCTCGGTGGTCTGGTAGTAGTTCCACGCGACCGGATGGCCGGCGATGTTGTCCACGCCGATGCCGGTGACCTCCTCCTCGGCGATGCTCACCGACAGCACCGGCATGCTCTCGGCGGTGGCGCCGGCGCTCTTGAGCTGCTTGAAGAAGGCCACGTTGCTGTCGCCGTTGAGCGTGTTGAACACCGCGTCCGGCCTGGCCTGGGTGACCTTGTTGACCAGGGTGGAGTATTCGGTGTGGCCCAGCGGGGTGTACTCCTCGCCGAGGATCTCCATGCCGTTCGCGGCCGCGTACGCCTTGATGATCTTGTTGGCGGTCCTCGGGAAGACGTAGTCGCTGCCCACCAGGAACAGGCGCTTCTTGCCCTGCTCCCGCAGGTAGTCGAGGCCGGGGATGATCTGCTGGTTGGTGGTGGCGCCGGTGTAGAAGATGTACGGCGAGCTCTCCAGCCCTTCGTACTGCACCGGATACCACAACAGCGCCTTGTGGCGTTCGAAGACCGGCAGCATCGCCTTCCTGCTGGCCGAGGTCCAGCCGCCGAAGACGGCGGCCACCTTGTCCTGCCTGATCAGCTTGGTGGCCTTCTCGGCGAACGTGGGCCAGTCGGAGGCGCCGTCCTCCACGACGGGCACCAGCTTCTTGCCGAGCACGCCGCCGGCCTTGTTGATCTCGTCGATGGCGAGCAGTTCGGCGTCGCGCACGGTGACCTCGCTGATGGCCATCGTGCCGCTGAGCGAGTGCAGGAGGCCGACCTTGATCTCGTTCGACTGGGCGGCGGATTCGGCGTCGGTTCCGCAGGCCGTCAGGGCCAGGAGGAGCATCGCGGAAACAAGCGGACGGGGGATGCGCACAGGAGTTCCTTTCCTGCCGACCGGTTCTGCGAGAAAGGTGACTCCGTGACATTTCGCCGGAAGATCCCGGGTGTTAATTGGCCATTGCCGAACGCGCACGTGTTCACCGAGCGTTCATCGGCACGGCGCGAAACTCATCCGACATGTCATGGCAACAGCTCCGAAACGGCCGGTTTCTAGGGTCCGGCCATGCGGCTTACCTCACACGAGCAGGAGCGGCTGCTCATCCACGTCGCCGCCGGGGTGGCGCGCGAGCGGCGGGCCAGGGGCCTGCGGCTCAACCACCCCGAGGCTACCGCCATCATCGCCTCGTTCCTCATGGAGGGCGCCAGGGACGGGCGCAGCGTGGCCGACCTGATGGAGGCCGGACGGTCGGTGCTCGGCCGGGCCGACGTCATGGAGGGCGTGCCGGAACTGCTGGAGAGCGTGCAGATCGAGGCCACGTTCCCCGACGGCACGAAACTGGTCACCGTCCACCGGCCGATCCCGTGATCCCCGGCGAGTACGTCCACCCCGAGGGGACGATCACGCTCAACCCCGGGCGCGAGCGGGTCACCGTGCGCGTGGTCAACACCGCCGACCGGCCCGTGCAGGTGGGCTCCCACTACCACTTCGCCGCCGCCAACCCGGGGCTGGACTTCGACCGGGAGGCGGCCTGGGGAATGCGGCTCGACGTGCCCGCCGGGACCGCCGTCAGGTTCGAGCCCGGCGTCGAGCGCGACGTGACGCTGGTGCCGCTGGCCGGCGCCCGCGTGGTGCCCGGCCTGCGGCCGGAGTGGGCGGGGCCGCTGGATGGCTGAGATCTCCCGCGCCCGCTACGCCGCCCTGTACGGCCCCACCACCGGCGACCGGATCCGCCTGGCCGACACCGACCTGTTCGTGGAGGTCACCGAGGACCTGTCCATGGGCCCGGCCGGCCCCGGCGACGAGGCCGTCTTCGGCGGCGGCAAGGTCATCCGCGAGTCCATGGGCCAGGCCAGGACCACCCGCGCGCAGGGCGCCGCCGACCTGGTCATCACCGGCGCGGTGATCCTCGACCACTGGGGCGTGGTCAAGGCCGACGTCGGCCTGCGCGACGGCCGCATCGACGCCATCGGCAAGGCCGGCAACCCCGACACCATGGACGGCGTGGACATCGTCATCGGCCCGTCCACGGAGATCCTCGCCGGCAACGGCAAGATCCTCACCGCCGGGGCCGTCGACTCGCACGTCCACCTCATCTGCCCGCAACTCCTCGACGAGGCCATCGCCTCCGGCGTCACCACGATCGTCGGCGGCGGCACCGGCCCGGTCGAGGGCACCAAGGCCACGACCGTCACGGGCACCTGGTACCTGAGCCGCATGCTGGAGTCGCTCGACGCCTACCCCCTGAACGTCGCGCTGCTCGGCAAGGGCAACACCGTCTCGGCCGAGGGCCTGCTCGAACAGCTGCGCGCCGGCGCCTCGGGCTTCAAGCTGCACGAGGACTGGGGCACCACGCCCGCCGCCATCGACGCCTGCCTGACCGTGGCCGACGCCACCGGCGTGCAGGTCACCATCCACACCGACACGCTCAACGAGGCCGGCTTCGTCGAGTCGACGCTCAAGGCGATCGGCGACCGGATGATCCACGCGTACCACACCGAGGGGGCCGGGGGCGGGCACGCGCCCGACATCATCCGCGTCGCCTCCTACCCCAACGTGCTGCCCTCCTCCACCAACCCCACCCGGCCGCACACCGTCAACACGCTCGACGAGCACCTCGACATGCTGATGGTCTGCCACCACCTCAACCCGTCGATCCCCGAGGACCTGGCCTTCGCCGAGTCGCGCATCCGGCCGACGACGATGGCCGCCGAGGACGTGCTGCACGACCTGGGCGCGATCTCGATGATCGGCTCCGACTCGCAGGCGATGGGCCGGATCGGCGAGACGATCATCCGTACGTGGCAGACGGCGCACGTCATGAAGGGCCGCCGCGGCCCGCTGGGCGAGGGCCCGGCCGACAACCTGCGCGCCCGCCGGTACATCGCCAAGTACACGATCTGCCCCGCCGTCGCCCACGGCCTGGACGCCGAGGTCGGCTCCGTCGAGCGCGGCAAGCTCGCCGACCTCGTCCTGTGGGACCCGGCCTTCTTCGGGGTCAAGCCCGACCTCGTGCTCAAGGGCGGCGTGGTGGCCTGGGCGCAGATGGGCGACGCCAACGCCTCCATCCCGACGCCGCAGCCGGTGCTGCCCCGCCCGATGTTCGGCGCCTCGCCGGTCACCGCCGCCGCCACGTCCCTCCACTTCGTCTCTCCCCTCGCGCTGGAGTCGGGGCTGGCGGACACCCTGGCGGTACGGCGGCGGCTGGCGCCCGTGGCGGACGTCCGCCGTCGCGGCAAGTCGGACATGCCCCTCAACGACGCGCTGCCCCGGATCGAGGTCGCGCCCGACACCTTCGAGGTCCGCGTCGACGGGGACCTCATCGAGCCCGCCCCCGCCGTCACCCTGCCCATGGCCCAGCGGTACTTCCTGTTCTGATGCACCCGTCCCTGCTGCTCCTCACCGACTCCCGCCTCCCGGCCGGCGGCCACGCCCACTCGGGCGGCGTGGAACGCGCCGTCACCACGGGGGCGGTGCACGACGTGCCCTCGCTGGCGTCCTTCCTCCGGGGCCGCCTGCACACGGCCGGCGCCCTGGCCGCCGCCCTGACGGCCGCCGCCTGCGCGCAGGCCCCGCGCGCCGGACGGGACGCGTGGCAGGCGCTGGACGCCGAAGTGGACGCCAGGACGGCCGCGCCCGCCCAGCGGGACGCCTCGCGTACCCAGGGCAGGCTGCTGCTCAGGGTCGCCCGCCGGATCTGGCCGGCGGCGCTCCTGGACGACCTGGCCGCCGCCGTCGCCAGCCCGCACCACCCGATCGCCCTCGGGGCCGCCGCGCACGTCGCGGGCGCCACCCCGGAGGAGGCGGCGCTGGCGGCGGCCTACCACTCCGTCACCGGCCCCGCCACGGCCGCCGTCCGCCTCCTGGGCCTCGACCCGGTGGCCGTGCACGCCCTGCTGGCCGACCTCACCCCCGACCTCACCGCCGTCACCACAGTGACCGCCACCGACACCTTTGGCACCGCCGCCACCTCCGGCACCGCCGCCACCTGCGGCGCCGCCACCTGCGGCACCGCCCCGGACTGCCCGGCGGGCAGCCCGGCCCCCGCCCTCCAGGGCTGGGCGGCGCTGCCCGCGCACTCGGCTCCGGCCCTGGACCTCCTCGCCGAGCAGCACGCGCAGGCCGAGGTCCGGCTCTTCATCTCCTGACAGGAAGGACTCCCGCATGGGCGCCAACCACGACGACCACCACCACGCCCCCGACGGCCGCGGCCGGGCGCTGCGCCTCGGCGTGGGCGGCCCGGTGGGCAGCGGCAAGACGGCCCTGGTGGCGGCCCTGTGCCGCACCCTGGGCCCGTCGCTCTCGCTGGGCGTGGTGACCAACGACATCTACACCACCGAGGACGCCGACTTCCTGCGCCGGGCGGGCGTGCTCGACCAGGAGCGGATCCTGGCCGTGGAGACCGGCTGCTGCCCGCACACCGCCATCCGCGACGACATCGCCGCCAACCTCGACGCCGTGGAGACCCTGGAGCACCGGTTCGGCCCCCTGGACCTGGTGATCGTCGAGAGCGGCGGCGACAACCTGACGGCCACGTTCAGCCGGGGGCTGGCCGACCGGCAGATCTTCGTGCTGGACGTGTCGGGCGGCGACAAGGTGCCGCGCAAGGGCGGCCCGGGCGTCACGACGGCGGACCTGCTGGTGGTCAACAAGACCGACCTGGCGCCGATGGTGGGCGCGGACCTGGGGGTGATGGCGCGCGACGCGGCGGCCGTACGCGGAGACCGGCCGGTCCTGTTCACCTCGATCCGCCAGGAGCCCACCGCGGCCACGGTCGCCGCCTGGGTCACCGAACAGGTCCGCGCCTGGCCCCACACCCACGCCTCCCCCGTCGCGTGACACCCCACCGGCCTCCTCACGCGGGCGGCGGGATACGAGCCGCGGCCGCCGTGACGACCGCGCGGGCCGCGTCCCCGACCGCGGGCGGCGGGATACGGGCCGAGGCCGCCGTGGCGACCGCGCGGGCCGCGGACGGCCGTACGGTGGTGAGCCGGCTGGCCTCCGCGCCCCCGCTGACGCTGCGCCAGACGGGCCCGCACACCGTCCACCTCGTCTCCACCGCGGCGGGCCCGCTCGGCGGCGACCGCCTGGCCCTGGACCTGGACGTCGCCCCGCACACCACGCTGGAGCTGGCCTCGGTCGCGGCCACCCTGGTCCTGCCCGGCACGGGCCGGTCCGAGCTGCTGGTCACCGCCCGGGTGGGCGCGGGCGCCACGCTGCGCTTCGCGCCGGAGCCCACGGTGCTGGCCGCCGGCTGCGACCACCGCCTCCTGGTACGCCTCGACCTGGCCGCGGACGCGGACGTGCTGTGGCGCGAGGAGATCGTCTTCGGCCGCCACGGCGAGGCGTCCGGACGCTGCCACGCCCGCTTCGACGCCACCCGCGACGGCCTGCCGGTGCTGCGGCAGGAGTTCACGGCCGGCGACCCGGACCTCGGCGCCTCCCCGGCCATGTACGGCGGGGCCCGCTGCGTCGGCACCACCTTCCTGACCACCCCCGCCAAGGAGGCGGCCGTCGCCGAGGGCGTCGCGGTCCTGCCCCTGGCCGCCCCCGGCACCCTGGTCTCGGCGCTGGCGTCCGACGCGGTCCAGCTCCGCTCCCGCCTGGAATGGGGCGAAACCCTCGCGACAGGCCGGCGACCCGGCAGCGCGGCGCCGTAAGCTCGCACGTTGCCGCGGCTTAGGTGACGACTCCGTTGCGTACGGTGGTGGGGCCGCCCCGCCCGGCATACAGTGATCGGGTGGCCGACGACCTCATGCCCACGCCCGCCCGCCCGAGAGCCCGCCGTGGATATGCCCTGGCCGTCGCCGCCGCCGGAGCGCTCCTCGCGGTCTGCGCCGTCCTGCCGTGGGCGGGGCTGCAGGCGACGAGCAGCCTCATCGGCGGCGGGGTGGCCAGTGACGTGCGCGGCGTGGACGACGTGTTCGGCGTCTACGCGCTGGTGGCCGGGCTGGCGGCGCTGGGCTGCGGCCTGGCCGGGGCGATGTCGCGTCCCAGGCTCGCCGCGCTGGCCGTGGTGCCGGGCGGCGCGGCGCTGGCGGTGCTGCTGATGTTCGTGACCGAGAGCGGCGGGATGCGCGACCGGATCTCCGTCGACCTGGGCGACCTGCTGTCGATCGAGCCGGTCATCAGGGCCGGCTGGTTCGCCGCGCTGGCGTGCGCGACGGCGATCGTCCTGCTGTCGCTGCTGGCGTTGTTCCGCCGCTCCTGACCCCCGTCCGCGACCGGGCGCGGGACCGGCGGGATCACCCTGCCGGCGATGTCCCGCCGCTCCTGACCCCCTCCGCCAGCAGGGCGCGGGGCCGGCGGGATCAGTCGTAGAAGCCCAGCCGGCGCAGCTGCTTGGGATCGCGCTGCCAGTCCTTGGCCACGCTGATCCGCAGGTCGAGATAGACCCGCGTGCCCATCAGCGCCTCGATCTGCTTGCGGGCCTTGGTGCCCACCTCGCGCAGCCGCTCGCCCTTGTGCCCGATGACGATCGCCTTCTGCGAGGGCCGCTCGACGAACAGGTGGGCGTAGATGTCGAGCAGGTCGTCGCGCCCCTCCCGGGGCAACATCTCGTCGACGACCACGGCGATGGAGTGGGGCAGCTCGTCGCGCACGCCCTCCAGCGCGGCCTCCCGGATCAGCTCGCCCACCAGCACCTGCTCGGGCTCGTCGGTGAGCCGGCCGTCCTCGTAGAGCGGCGGCGACTCCGGCAGGTGCTCGATCAGCACGTCGGCCAGCGTGTCGAGCCGCTCGCCCGACTGCGCCGACACCGGCACGATCGCCGCGAACTCCGCCACCTGCGACACCGCCAGCAGCTGCTCGGCGACCTGCTCCTTGGTCGCCAGGTCGCACTTGGTCACCACGGCGATGACCGGCGTCTTCTTCACCGCGGCCAGCTTGTCGGCGATGAACCGGTCGCCCTTGCCGATGGGCTCGTTGGCCGGGACGCAGAAGCCGATCGCGTCGACCTCGGTCAGCGTGGACAGCACCAGGCTGTCGAGCCGCTCGCCGAGCAGCGTGCGCGGCCGGTGCAGGCCGGGGGTGTCGACGATGATGAGCTGGGCGTCGGGCCGGTGCACGATGCCCCTGATGACGCGCCTGGTCGTCTGCGGCTTGGACGAGGTGATCGCCACCTTCGTGCCGACCAGGGCGTTCATCAACGTGGACTTGCCGACGTTCGGCCTCCCCACGAAACAGGCGAATCCGGCGCGATGGTTGTCTGGCGAAGTCACCTCTGCATTGTGTCCCATCATCGAGCGTGTTCACGCCACCACGCGAACGCCCGGGGAGCCACGCCGGGCGTCCAGGCGGTCGTGCTCAGCCCGGCCACCTCATGCTCCGGCACCCAGCGGAAGTCGTTGATCTCCACGCCGTCGGGCTGCGGCGCGGGCGAGCCGGGCGCGAGCACGCAGGCGTAGGCGGCGATGACGTAGCCGACCTCGTGCCCGTTGGGATAGAGGGTGCGGAACTCGGGCCCGCCGTACACGCCGATCAGGCCCCGCACCTCGATCCGGACGCCGAGCTCCTCCCGCAGCTCCCTGACCACCGCGTCCTGCGGCCGCTCGTCGGGGTCGACGCCCCCGCCGGGGGCGCCCCAGAGCCCGACGTCGCCGTGCCGGGCCAGCAGCAGCCGGCCGGTGTCGTCGAACACGAACCCGGCCACCGAAGGCAGCATGATCAGGTCGCCCCCGACCTTCTCCCGGAGCCTCGCCAGGAACGGCGACATCGGCATGGTCAGCCTCGCAGAGTGCCGTCGGGGCCGGCCACGAGCAGCTTGGCGACGCCCAGCTCGGCCGCCACGGCCTCGTCGCCGGGGGCGGGATCGCCCTCGCTCACCAGCGCCACGGCCTCCAGGGAGCGCGCGCCGCTGGAGATCGCCATGGCCACCGCCACCTGCACCGCCGACAGCGTCAGCGCGGACAGGGCCACGTTGGTCGCCGAGTAGGTGCGGCCGGTCTCGTCGCGCACGGCCGCTCCCTCGGCGGAGCCGTTGCGCGCCCGCGCGGCACGGGCCAGTGTGATGATCTTGCTGTCTTCAGGATTCACGCACTACAGGTTAGGCGGTGGCCATGGAGATCGCCGCCTCGACCACCTTCCTGGTACGCGCGGCGTCCACGTCGTTCATCCCTGTGTGCACCACGGACACCAGCGTGTCCCCGACACGGGACAGGACGACGTCCATCGCGTACGGGTAACCGTTCAGCCGTCCGCTCAACCGCCCGGCCACGGACTCGTCGCCGGCGCCGCGTACCGTGAGGGGGCGCAGCCGCAGGTCGGTGCCGCTGGAGGTGCGCACGGCGCGGCAGGCCCCCATCGCCTCCGCCAGGTCGGCGAGGTGCCCCGCGGCCTCCTCGTTCGCATACCTGGCCAGCCCCACCCCGGCCTGCTCCCCCAGCCCGTCGCCCTGATAGCTGACGGCCGCCTGCGCGGTCAGCGCCTGCCCGGGCGCCCGCCCGCCGGCCGGCTCCAGCACGGCCCTGCAGTCCTTGTCCGCCTGCCCGAACGGCATCCGCCACGCCTGCTCCGGGCGCGCCGTGAAGCCGTCCGGCAGGGGCGGCTCCTTGCTGAGCGCCTCGCGCAACTGGGCCATGGCCCGGGCGTCGAGGAAGCTCTCCGCGCCCCCTCCTCCGCATCCCGCCAGGAGGCCGGCCACCAGCGCACAAGAGATGATCCCAGGTTTTCGTTTCATGATCCCCCCTTGGAGTGTTGCCTCCCCAAGAGACGAATGCGGCAATCCACCGGAGTGTCTACCAACACGCAAAAAGGGTGTTCCCCTCCGGTTTTCCGGACGAGAACACCCTTTACGCCGAGCAGCGTCCGACCGGGCTAGCAGGCCGGGACGCTGTCGTCCCCCCAGGATCGTCCTCCGGCCGCGAACCCCACCCGGCCTTCGGACTGTTTCCCCTTGTGACACCCACCGCACTGGATGTCGTGAGAAAAGAGTGCCGGACGCCGGTTGCAGACCGCTTGTAGAACACTTGCGGCTTCCGCCACCTTTGCCGCACCCGGGAGATGCGCGCGGCTCAGTCGCGTTCGGCGGTGGCGGACACGACCGCGTCCTGCGGTGGCGTGACCCGCCGCACCACCACCGTGCTGATGCGGTTGCGCCGCCCCGCCAGCGTCTCGGCGGTCAGCGACAACCCGGCCACCTCCGCCTGCGACCCCGCGATCGGCACCCGGCCCAGCGCGTGGGCCAGCAGCCCGCCCACCGTCTCCACGTCGTCGACCTCGATCTCGGTGTCGAACAGCTCGGCCAGCTCGTCCACCGGCATGCGCGCCGTCACCCGCATCCCGCCGTCGGGCATGGCCTCCACGCGGGGCGCCTCCTGGTCGTACTCGTCGGTGATCTCCCCGACGATCTCCTCCAGGACGTCCTCGATCGTGACCAGGCCGGCGGTGCCGCCGTACTCGTCGATGACGATCGCCATGTGGATCTGCCGCGCCTGCATCTCCCGCATGAGCTGGTCGATCGGCTTGCTCTCCGGCACGTAGGCGGCCGTCCGCATGATCGACTCGACCGTGTCCTTGCCGCCGCCCTCGCCCGCCTCGTGGATCTTGCGGGCGATGTCCTTGAGGTAGGCGATGCCGATGACGTCGTCTTCGTTCTCCCCCAGCACCGGGATGCGGGAGAACCCGCTGCGCAGCGCCAGCGACAGCGCCTGGCTGATGGTCTTGCCGCGCTCGATGAACACCATGTCGGTGCGGGGCACCATGACCTCGCGCACCAGCGTGTCACCCAGCTCGAACACCGAGTGGATCATCTCGCGCTCGTCCGGCTCGATCACCCGGCGCTCCTCGGCCAGGTCGACCAGGTCACGCAGCTCGGCCTCGGAGGTGAACGGGCCGTCGCGGAAGCCCTTGCCGGGCGTGAGCGCGTTGCCCAGCAGGATGAGCAGCTTGGGCAGGGGGCCGAAGATACGGGTCAGGCCGTACACGATGGGGGCGCTGGCCAGCGCCACCGGCTCGGCGTGCTGACGCCCCAGCGTGCGGGGCATCACCCCGACCACCACGTAGCTGATCACGATCATCACGACCGCGGCCCAGACGTAGGCCCAGCCCTGGTCGTGCATGAGATCGATGAACAGCAGCGTCGCGATCACGGTCGCGACCAGCTCGCAGCTCAGCCGCAGCAGCAGGAGCAGGTTGAGGTAGCGCGGCGGATCGGTCACGATCGCCTGCAGCCGCGCCGCCCCTCGCCTGCCCTCGCGGGTGTACTCCTCCGCGCGCACCCTGGAGATGCGCGTCAGTGCCGTTTCCGCACTGGCGATCAGGCCACCAATGACCACGAGGGCGATGGCCGACAACAACCAGGCGTTCACCGCGGGTTGCGCACCTCCTGCCACGACTCGAGGAGCCGGGACTGCAGTCCGAACATCTCCTTGTGCTCCTCAGGCTCGGCGTGATCATAACCGAGCAGGTGGAGGATGCCGTGGGTGCACAGCAGCTCAAGCTCGTCGGCCGTGCTGTGACCCGCCTCCTCCGCCTGCCGGGCGGCCACCTGCGGGCAGAGCACGACGTCGCCGAGCAGCGCCGGGTCGGCGGGCCCCTCGGACTCGCCGCGCGCGCCGCCGCCGGGACGCAGCTCGTCCATCGGGAACGCCAGCACGTCGGTCGGCCCCGGCTCGCCCATCCACTTCTCGTGCAGCTCGGCCATGGCGTCCTCGTCGACCACCACGATGGACAGCTCGGCGAGCGGGTTGATGCCCATCTCGCCGAGCACGTGACTGGCCAGGGCGACGAGGCTCTCCTCGTCGACCCCCACGCCGGACTCGTTGTTGATCTCGATGCTCATGGCCGCCGCTTCCCCCGCTGCTGAATGGCCTTCGGCTCCTGCGCCTGCTGCGAAGCGTCGTAGCGCCCGTAGGCGTCGACGATCTCGCTGACCAGCTTGTGACGCACGACGTCGGAGCTGGTCAGCCGGGCGAAGTGGATGTCGGGGATGCCGTCGAGGATCTCCTGCACCACCCGCAGCCCGCTCACCGTGCCGGACGGCAGGTCGACCTGCGTGACGTCACCGGTCACCACGATCTTGGAGTTGAACCCCAGCCGGGTCAGGAACATCTTCATCTGCTCGGCCGAGGAGTTCTGCGCCTCGTCGAGGATGATGAAGGCGTCGTTGAGCGTGTTGTGGGTCAGGAGGAAGTCCTCGGTGACGTACAACGAGTCTTCCGCCGCCACCTGGATGCACACGCACTCCGCCGTGCCGCGCGGCTCGATGCGGTCCACGTAGCGCATGGGGCGACCGCCGCCGTGCGCTCTGTAGACCTCCGCCTTCCGCGTCAGGCGGAAGGGCTCGATGCCTTCGGGGAGCCGGATGTCGAGGATGTGCGCGTCGTGGCGGTGATGGACCTGCCGGCCTCTCGCGAGCCCCGGCTGGCGATCCTTCGCCGGGCGCGTGCGCCAGTAGGCGACACCCCCGAGTGACCGGACGAGGAAGACCACGTCGTCACGGAGCCGGGACGAGACGGTGGCGAAGTGCACGCGGCACGTCCGGCCCTGCTGCGTGACCGGGCCGCCGTCCGCGTCGAGCAGCCCCTGCAGCACCGCGAGCCTGATCTCCGGCGTGTTGCGGAGATAGACCTCGGGCACGAATTTCGTCGACGATCGGCAGCCCGCCAGGCCCAGCTCCCGCATCACTTCGGTGACCGGATTGGCGATCGTCATGCTGTCCCCGGGCCGCCTCACCCGGTTGATCACGTAATCCGGTCCGCCCCTCCAGCGCATCCGCACGCCGGGAAGAGCGCGCTCGAGCGCCTCGGCGAGCTCTGGGTCGTTCGTGGCGAAACTCGGGGTCGTCGTGCCGGTGATGCACCCGTCGCCCAGGAGCAGGCCCAGCGCGTACGCGTCCATCGGGACGTCACGCTCGGGGAAGTGCACCGGTGCGGTGAGCGTCGGCAACTCCCACTTGCGGTAGTGGGCGGTCCGCAGGTCGCCGATCATGTCCTTGGTCTCCAGCACGCGCCACGGCTTGCCCCGGTTGGCGTCGTCGCGGGTGCGGACCGTCCAGAGGTGGTTCTCGCAGGCCAGCACCGAGGCGCCGTCCTGGCTGTGGAGCCGATAGATCTTCTTCTCGCCCTGGGGATAGACCCCCAGCACGGGAGTGGGCTCGCCGTTGGAACCGATGACGAGGTCACCGACCTGCAACTCCCCGATCGGGCGCCACCCGTCCGGGGTCAGCACACCCGTGCTCACCGGCTGCGCCCGGCCGCGCATGTACGCCAGGGGCGCGACCTCGATCGTGCCCGCGGCCATGAGCTTGGGGATCGAGTCGGGGTCGACCATGTCGTGCAGCGCGTCGTAGAGCGGCCGCAGGTAGGGGTCGATCTTCTCGTAGAGGGTGCCGGGCAGGAAGCCGAGCCGCTCGCCCGCCTCGACCGCCGGCCGGGTCAGGATGATGCGGTTGACCCGCTTCTCCTGCAGCGCCCGCACGGCCTTGGCCATCGCGAGGTAGGTCTTGCCGGTGCCCGCGGGCCCGATGCCGAACACGACCGTGTGCTTGTCGATCGCGTCGACGTAACGCTTCTGGTTGACGGTCTTGGGCCTGATGGTGCGGCCGCGCGAGGAGAGGATGTCGAGCGACAGCACCTCGGCCGGCCGGTCGGAGGTCATGCGGAGCATGGCGATGCTGCGCTCGACCGCGTCGGGGGTGAGCTCACCGCCGCTGCGCAGGACCTCGACGAGCTCCTCGAAGAGGCGCACCACGGTGCCGCTCTCGTCGGGGCTGCCGGTGACGGTGATCTCGTTTCCGCGCACGTGGATGTCGGCCCTGAAGGCGCCCTCGATGACGCGGAGCAGCTCGTCTCGGGAGCCCAGGAGGCTGACCATCGGGTATTCGTCCGGTATCAGCACCTTCGCCTGAGTCCGCGAAGGAGGTGCCGTGCGTCGGGATTCGTGTAGTTCGGACATGGGCAGGCCAGCGGCCTGATGCCTCCCGGTCTCTTTCGGAGTTCTTCTCCGCCCATCGTATCCGGGGCCAGGCCGATTGCTCGCGCCAATATCACCGCGTCCGGGTCATCCGGGCGGCCAGGTCAGGTCGCGCCCGCCGAGGACGTGGGCGTGCACGTGGAAGACGGTCTGCCCGGCGGCCGGCCCGGTGTTGAAGACGATGCGGTAGCCCTCCTCCGCCACGCCGTCGATGACGGCCACCTCGTGGGCGGACTTGAGCACCTCGTCGGCCAGCCCGTCGTCGGCCTGCGCGAGGGCGGCCGCGTCGGCGTGGTGCGCCTTGGGGATGACCAGCACGTGGGTGGGCGCCTGCGGCTTGATGTCGCGGAAGGCCAGGGTCCTGCCGGTCTCATAAACGATCTCGGCGGGGAACTCCTTGGCGACGATTTTGCAGAAGAGACAATCGTTCACGCGATCACCCTATCGAGCACGCGCGGCCGGCAAGTCCGTTGCGAATCGGTAATCACCTGTGTCGTGCGCGGGAAGATCAACGAGGTTAGGGTGAGAGGGCGAGACTTCAAGCGGAAAAGACGATTCAGGGTCGGGCGAGCGCCACCTGGCGAGGACACGACTGGGTAATGCACCCTAACGAACCGGGGAAACCTCAAGAACCGGAAGAGCGTAAACCCATCGGGAAGGCCGCGCGTCCCACTGATGTGACCACCGAAACCCTTCTGGCCGACAGGTCGATGGGGGCGGTGCCGGTCGGATGGGATGCCGACATGGCCGTGACCGCGCTCTACAGCGCGCACTTTCGGTCATTGGTGCGTCTCGCTGTGTTGCTGGTGCGCGACATGGCAACAGCCGAGGAAGTCGTGCAGGACGCGTTCGTCGCCATTCATGGCGCCTGGCGCCGGTTGCGCGATCCCGACAAGGCGCTCGCCTACCTGCGTCAGTCCGTCGTCAACCGGTCCAGGTCCGTGCTGCGGCACCGCGCGGTCGTCGAGAAATATGCCCCGAAAGGTCTGCCCGACGCGCCGAGCGCCGAGAACGGCGCGATCGGCGAATTGGAGCGCTCCGCCGTCATCGACGCGTTACGCGCACTGCCGACCCGGCAGAGAGAGGCATTGGTCCTACGCTACTACGGTGACTTGTCCGAAGCTGAGATCGCCCACGCCATGGGCATCAGCAAGGGCGCGGTCAAGAGCCACACTGCGCGTGGCATGGCCGCCTTGCGATCGGTCCTGGAGAAGATGTCATGACCCAGCCCCCCGACGAGTACGGCGATCTGCTGCGCCGTGCGCTCCGCGCGGAGGCGGACGCGGTCGTGCCCTCGCCGGACGGACTGGAGGTCATCCGCGCCCGGATCGAGCGGCGCGGCGCGCGCAACCTGTTCTGGTGGCGGGCGGGCGCCGCCGCCGCGAGCGCGGTGCTGGTGGCGGGCGCGATCGTGATGGCGGTGCCGGGGCTGCGCTCGCAGGTCATCGACCCGAGGCCGGTGCAGGTCATCGACGACGAGTCCACCAAGGTCCCGTCCAACTCCTCCACCACCCGCTCGCACCAGCCGCCGTCGCGCGACCCGCTCCCGGTGCACTCCCAACCGGTGGTGATCCCCGACACCCCTGAGCCGCCCTCGCCGCGTACGACCCCGAAGTCCGAGTCCACCAGCAGACCGTCCCCCTCGCCCACGCCGGCCGCGACCGAGTGCCCCTCCCCGCAGGTGGAGGAGGCGACGCCGCCCGCCGACTGCCCCTCGGCCTCCCCCACGCCGACGCCGGCGCCGACCATGGAAGAGACCGGCGCGCCGCCCACGGAGTGCCCGCCCGAGGAGTGCCCGGCGCCCGACGA
This sequence comes from Nonomuraea candida, assembly GCF_000725485.1. Taxonomy (GTDB): domain Bacteria; phylum Actinomycetota; class Actinomycetes; order Streptosporangiales; family Streptosporangiaceae; genus Nonomuraea; species Nonomuraea candida. Next base: position 77,450 of record NZ_KL647033.1, read on the forward strand.
GGTGACCGAGACCCCGACCGACGGGGAGAGCCCGCTGCTGGACCACTCCCGGACGACGCCCTGACCCGCGCCCTGACCCGCGCCCTCTGACCTGCCCGTCCCCCGGCCCGCGCGTCCTCTGATTCGGACGTCCGCACACGCCCGCGCTCTCTGCCCGCGCGCCTTCACCCGCACGCCCGTTCTCTCTGACCGTGCGCCTTCACCCGCACGCGCTCTCTCTGACCGTGCACCTTCACCCGCACGCCCGCTCTCTCTACGCGCGCGTCCTCGCGGCCTGGGTCACCAGCGTCCCGTGCGGGTGAGCAGGACCGCTGCCGCGGCCACGCCCGCCGTGGACGTCCGCAGGACCGTCGGGCCGAGCAGCACCGGAGTGGCCTTGGCGGCCGTGAACGCGGCCAGCTCCTCCTCCGAGACGCCCCCTTCCGGCCCCACGACCATCACGATGTCGCCGCCGGCGGGCAGCGCCACGGCGGACAGCGGCTCGGCCGCCTCCTCGTGCAGCACCAGCCCGAGCGCCGCCTCCGACAGCAACCGTTCGACCTGCGCGGTGGTGGCCAGGTCGGCCACCTCGGGGAGGTGGAAACGGCGGGCCTGCTTGCCGGCCTCGCGCGCGGTGGCGCGCCAGCGGCCCAGCGCCTTGGCGACCTTGTCGCCCTTCCACTGGGTGATGCTGCGCCCGGCCGACCAGGGCACGATCACGTCGACACCGGCCTCGGTCATCATCTCCACGGCCAGCTCGCCCCTGTCGCCCTTGGGCAGCCCCTGGACGACGACGAGGCGGGGCCGGGGCGCCTCGACCTCGTAGCGGCGCAGCACGTCGAGCCGGAGCGCGTCCTTCAGCGCCTCGCGCACGACGCACTCGGCGACCGTGCCGGCGCCGTCGGTGAGGTCGACCCGCTCGCCGGCCCGCAGGCGGCGCACGGAGGCCGCGTGGCGTCCCTCGGGGCCGGTGAGGGTCAGCTCAGGACCGTCGAGGTCCTGAGCCAGGAAGACGGGCGCGGTCACCGGCCGTTGAAGGCGTCACGCAGGCGGGAGAAGAAGCTCTGCTGCCCCGGCGCGAACTTGCCCGGCGGCCGCTCCTCGCCCCGCTGCTTGGCCAGCTCGCGCAGCAGCTCCTCCTGCGCGGCGTCGAGCCGGGTGGGGGTCTCGACGTTGACGTGGATGAGCAGGTCGCCCCTGCCGGACTCGTTGAGCCGCTGCACGCCCCGCCCGTACATGGTGATGACCTGGCCGGACTGCGTGCCGGGTCGCACGTCGATCTCTTCCGTGCCGTCGAGGGTCTCCACCGCGAGGATGGTGCCGAGCGCGGCGGCCGTCATCGGGATCTGCACCGTGCAGTGGAGGTCGTCGCCGCGCCGCTCGAAGATCTCGTGGGCGCGCTCGACGATCTCCAGGAACAGGTCTCCGGGCGGGCCGCCGCCGGGGCCGACCTCGCCCTCGCCGGCGAGCTGGATGTGGGTGCCGTCCTCGACGCCGGCGGGGATGCGCACCTTGATCGTGCGGCGGGTGCGCACGCGGCCGTCGCCCGAGCACTCCTGGCAGGGGTGGCGGATGATCGTGCCGAAGCCGCCGCACTGCGGGCACGGGCGGGAGGTCATGACCTGGCCCAGGAACGACCGGGTGACCTGGGAGATCTCGCCGCGGCCGTTGCACATGTCGCAGGTGTCGGGGTGGGTGCCGGGCGCGGCCCCGGCGCCGTGACACACCTCGCAGAGCACGGCCGTGTCGACGACCAGCTCGCGGGTGGTGCCGAACGCCGTCTCGCGCAGGTCGAGCTCGACCCGGATGGTGGCGTTGCGGCCCCTGCGGGCGCGCGAGCGCGGGCCGCGGGCGCCGGTGGCCGTGCCGAAGAAGGCGTCCATGATGTCGCTGAACGGGAAGCCCGCCCCGAAGCCTCCGGCGCCGGCTCCCGCTCCCGCGCCGCCGAAGGGGTCGCCACCCAGGTCGTACATCTGGCGCTTGTTCGGGTCGGACAGCACCTCGTAGGCCTGCGTGATCTCCTTGAACCGCTCCTGGGTCTCAGGATCGGGGTTCACGTCGGGGTGCAGCTCGCGGGCGAGGCGGCGGTAGGCCTTCTTGATCTCGTCCTGACTTGCGTCACGGCGCACCCCGAGGGTGGCGTAGTAGTCGCTGTTTGCCACTTATCGACCTCTTATGATGCAGCCAGGATCTGGCTGACGTAGCGTGCCACCGCGCGTACGGCGCCCATCGTCACGGGATAGTCCATCCTGGTCGGCCCCAGCACGCCGAGCCGGGCCAGTTGGTTGTCGCCAGAACCGTATCCGGTGGCGACGATGGATGTCCCCCGCAGATAGGGGTTTTCCGAGCCGATGCGCACGGTGAGCGCGGACGGGGTGTCTGTGGAAGTCTCGCCGAGCAGCCGCATGAGGACGACCTGCTCCTCCAGCGCCTCCAGCACGTCGCGCAGGCCGGTGGTGAAGTCGGCGCCCGCGAGGTTGGCCGCACCGGCGAACACGATCTTCTCGTCGTGCCGCTCGACCAGCGTTTCGAGCAGCACCGACAGGATCGTCGCCGCCGCGGGCCGGTCTTCCGGAGCCAGCCGTTCGGGCAGGTCGGCGACCAGCTCGGGCACGCTGCTCAGGCCGCAGCCGTCGAGGCAGGAGTTGAGCACGGCGCGCAGATGGGCGACGCGCGTCTCGTCCACCACCTCGGGCAGCTCGACCACGCGCTGCTCGACGCGGCCGGTGTTGGTGATCAGCACGAGCATGACCCGACGGTCGTTCAGCGGGACCAGCTCGACGTGCCGGACGGTCGAGCGGGTCAGCGTGGGGTATTGCACGACCGCCACCTGCCTGGTCAGCTGCGCGAGCAGCCGCACCGTGCGGAAGACCACGTCGTCGAGGTCGACCGCGCCGGCGAGGAACGTCTCGATCGCCCTGCGCTCGGCCGCCGACAGGGGTTTGACCTGCGACAGCCGATCGACGAACAGGCGATAGCCCTTGTCGGTCGGCACCCGGCCGGCGCTGGTGTGCGGCTGGGTGATGTAGCCCTCCTCCTCCAGCGCGGCCATGTCATTCCTGACCGTCGCGGGGGAGACCTTCAGATTGTGGCGCTCGGCAAGCGCCTTGGAGCCCACCGGTTCGTTGGTGGACACGTAGTCTTCGACAATGGCGCGGAGCACCGCCAATTTCCGATCGTCGAGCACGTGCTCACCTCCTGCCTCTGTCTCTATCAGGAACGCGCCTCTAGAAGAAACGTGGTGTCTAGCACTCTGTGTTCCCGAGTGCCAAGTGTACGGCTCTCGCCCACAAGGTGCGATAACACCGCGTCCCTCATCCTGCTTCTAGCATCTTCGAAGCGACAGGCTTCACACTTGCCCACATGACCGACAATTCACAGCCCCCGTCGTACGGCCCTCCGCCTGGACAGGAGCCTCACCCCGGTCAGCCACGACTTCCTCAGTACGGCCCCCAGCCCGGCTCCCAACCCGGTTACGGGCCCCAGCCGGGTTCCCAGCCGGGTTACGGCCCCCAACCGGGTTCCCAGCCGGGCTATGGCCCCCAGCCGGGTTCCCAGCCCGGTTATGGCCCGCAGCCCGGGTCGCAGCCGGGGCCGCCGTCCGGGCCGGGGCAGACGGCGCCGCACTGGCCTTCGCCGGCCGGGGAACGGCCGTACCAGCAGCCGGCGGCGCCGTACGGGCAGCCCACGCAGTTCGGCCCGCCACCCCAATACGGCCCATACGGCCCATACGGCGGCCAGCAGGCCCCGATCCCGCAACGGATCGACGCCGAAGCCGTCAAGCCCCGCCTGTGGTGGCTCGCGGTGCCCTGGGGGATATTCCTGGCGTGCGTGGCGGCCGGCGCGTTCGTGTTCGCGGGGGGCCTGACGGACCTGGCGGACCTGGCCCCGACCAAGACGTTCGCGTCCGGCGAAAGCGTCACCGTGCCGATCGACCCGGCCGACAAGCCCGGCGTCTACATCGCGAGTGACACCCGCGTCACCTACGACTGCTCCATCTCCGGCGGCCCCGGCCAGGCGAGGCTCGCCAGGACCACGGGCAGCCGGACGGTCACGACGGGCGACGCCGTGTGGGAGCAGTTCCTCGTGATCAACGCGCCGGCCAAGGGTGACTACCTGCTCACCTGCACCAACCAGGAGCAGGCCACCGTACGGTACGGCGTGGGCCGCGACGCCTTCTCCGCCGCGGACGGCATCGCGGGCGGGCTCGCCGGGCTGATCCTCATCCCCGGCGCCGGGCTGCTCGCCGCGATCGGCGGCACCATAGCCGTCCTGGTGCGCCGCAGGAGCGCGCGCAGGCGCCTTGCGGTCGGCGGGTGATTTGCTACGGTCCCCGTGTGTACGAGGGCGATGTGCTGGCGGGAAATTGGCGGCGGCCGGGCAAGGGCAAGATCCCGAAGGTGCCCGCCGAGCCGGACCTGGTCGTGGAGGACGCCGACAGCGGCTTCTGCGGGGCCGTGGTGGCCTGTGACAAGGAGGCCGTCACGCTGGAGGACCGGTTCGGCAAGCGCCGCCTGTTCCCGCTCGCGCCCGCCGCCTTCCTCCTGGACGGCAAGCCCGTGACCCTGGTGCGCCCCACGGCCGCCCCCGCCTCCGCCGGCCCCCGGCGCAGCGCCTCGGGCTCGATCGCCGTGGAGGGGCTGCGCGCCAGGGTGGCCAGGCAGAGCCGGATCTACGTGGAGGGCGTGCACGACGCCGCGCTCGTGGAGAAGATCTGGGGCCACGATCTGCGGGTCGAGGGCGTCGTCGTCGAATACCTGGAGGGTGTGGACGACCTGCCCGCCATCGTCGCGGAGTTCGCCCCCGAGCCGGGCCGCCGGCTCGGCGTGCTGGTCGACCACCTGGTGCCCGGTTCCAAGGAGAGCAGGATCGCCGCCGAGATCACCTCGCCGGACGTGCTCGTGGTGGGGCATCCGTACATCGACATCTGGCAGGCGGTCAAACCGTCCGTGCTGCGCATCCCGGCCTGGCCCGACGTGCCGCGCGGGGTGCCGTGGAAGGAGGGCGTCATCGCGGCGCTCGGCTGGCGCATGGAGCCCGCGCAGGCGTGGCGGCGGATTCTCGGCGCCGTATCCACGTACACGGACCTGGAGCCGGAGCTGCTCGGCCGGGTCGAGGAACTGATCGACTTCGTTACGGAGGCACCATGAGCCAGGACCCGTCCCAGAACCAGGACCCGCAGCCGCCACCGGACGACGACGCCACCCGCCGGGTCTCCCCCTCGGACCTCCCGCCGAACCTCGCCTCCGGTCCCCAGCACCAACACCCGGGCCACGCCGCGCAGCCCGGCTCCCAGCCCGGTCATGGTCGGCAACCCGACTACGGTCAGCAACCCGGCTCCCAGCCGGGCTACAGTCAGCAGCCCGGCTCCCAGCCGGGCTACGGCGGTCACACTCCTTACGGCCAGCAGCCGGGCTCGGCCCCGGACTACGGGCAGCCACCGCTCCCCGGCTACGACCAGCCCGGCGGGTACGCCCAGCCCGGAAGCTACGGACAGCCCGGCGGATACGGGCAATCCGGCGCCTACGGACAACCCGGTGGTTACGGGCAACCCGGTGGCTACGGCCAGCCACCCGGCGGCCCTGGCCAACCCGGCGGATACGGCCAGTCAGGCGGATACGGCCAGTCAGGCGGATACGGGCAGCCAGGCGGATACGGGCAGCCAGGCGGATACGGCCAGCCGCCGCCCGGCTACGCTCCCCCGCCGAACCACCAGCCCGGCTACGGCTACAGCTACGGTCACGGGTACGCCCAGGCGCCGGGAGAGCCGTACATCCCGGGCAGGTACGGCCCCCGCCCCGGCACCGACGACACCACGATGGCGATGTTGTCGCACCTGCTGGGCCTGCTGGTCTCCTGGGTCGGCCCGCTGGTCATCTACCTGATGAAGAAGGACGAGTCCGCATATGTCAGGGACCAGGCGGCGGAGGCGCTGAACTTCCAGATCACGATGTTCGTCGGCTACCTCGTCGCCGGCATCCTGACGGTCATCTTCATCGGCCTCATCCTGCTGCCGATCGTCTGGATCCTGTCCCTGGTCTTCCACATCCAGGCGGCCATGGCCAGCAACAAGGGCCAGAACTACCGCTACCCGTTCGCCATCCGCCTGATCACCTAGACCAGCAGGTCCCTGATGAGGGCGTCGGCCAGCAGCCGTCCCTTCAGGGTCAGCACCATCCGGCCCGCCTTGAACGCCTCGGGCTCCAGCAGCCCGCGGGCCAGAGCGCCGGCCACGGCCGGGCGCGCGCCCGGCGCCACCTCGGCCAGCGGGTAGCCGGAGTCGAGCCGCAGCTCCAGCATGAGCCGCTCGGCGTCGCGGTCCTCCTGACCGAGCACCTCGCGCGCGTGGGCGGGCGAGGCGCCCGCGGCCAGCCGCTGGGCGTAGGCGGCGGGGTGTTTGACGTTCCACCAGCGGGTGCCGCCGACGTGGCTGTGCGCGCCGGGGCCGGCCGCCCACCAGTCGCCGCCGGTCCAGTAGAGCAGGTTGTGCCGGCAGCGGGCCTGGTCGGAGACGGCCCAGTTGGACACTTCGTACCAGCGGAACCCGGCCTCGGCCAGCAGCTCGTCGGCGATGAGGTAGCGGTCGGCGGCCACGTCGTCGTCGGGCAGGGGCAGCTCGCCGCGCCGGATCCGGGCCGCCAGCCGGGTGCCCTCCTCGACGATCAGCGAGTATGCCGACACGTGGTCGGGCCCGGCCTCGATCGCCGCGGTCAGCGAGGCCCGCCAGTCGTCGTCGGACTCGCCCGGCGTGCTGTAGATCAGGTCGAGGTTGACGTGGTCGAACCCGGCCTGCCTGGCCTCGCGCACGGCGGCGGCGGCCCGGCCGGGCGTGTGCCGCCGGTCGAGCACCTGGAGGACGTGCTCGCGCACGCTCTGCATGCCGAAGCTGATCCGGTTGAACCCGCCGTGACGCAGCTTCTCCAGCGAGGACGGGTCGACGGACTCGGGGTTGGCCTCCGTGGTGACCTCGGCCCCGGGCGCGAGCCCGAACTCGGACTCGATCGCGGCCAGGATCCTGGCCAGGTCTTCAGGGGGGAGCAGGGTGGGCGTGCCACCGCCGAAGAACACCGTCTCCACCGGCAGCTCGGCGGCGCCGAGGACGCGGCGCGCCAGGCGGACCTCCGCGACCACCGTGTCGGCGTAGTCGCGGTGCGAGGCGCCCGGCCCCAGCTCGGCGGCGGTGTAGGTGTTGAAGTCGCAGTAGCCGCAGCGCGTCACGCAGAACGGCACGTGGACGTAGAAGCCGAACGGGCGCTCGCCGAGGCCCCTCAGGGCGCTGTCGGGCAGCTCGCCCGAGGTGGGCGCGGGATCGCCGTCAGGCAGGGTGGATGGCACGCCTCCAGTTTGCCCGCCTCCGCGAGTGCTCCGATCCACCTCTCGGCGCGCCCGGTCTCCGGCGTTCATGAACGGCCGCGAGCGGCACGGAGGCAGGACCGCCCCCCTCCGCAACCGCCCTCCCCGCCACAACCGTCCCCGCCACAACCGTCCCCGCCACAACCGTCCCCGCCACGAGCGCTCCCTCCGCGACCGTCCCGGACGTCGGAGATCGCGCCGATCGTTGACGATGGCGGGCGGCCGCTCTACGATCGCGTTCAACTTATAGGAAAGTTTCCTATATAAGTGCGCAGTCCGGGAGCAAGCTCGTGAAGAAGAAGATCCTGATCGCACTGTCGCTCTTACTCGGCCTCTCGGCGGTCTCCGTGCCCGCCGAGGCCCGCGCCGGCCTCAAACGCGTCGCGTACTTCATCCAGTGGGGCGTCTACGGGCGCGACTACCACGTCAAGGACGTCGACGCCTCCGGCGCCGCGGCCAAGCTCACGCACCTGAACTACGCGTTCGGCTTCGTGAGCGCCGAAGCGGCCTGCTACTCGTCCGACCCTTGGGCGGACTGGCAGCGGCCGGTGCCCGCCGAGCAGAGCGTGGACGGGGTCGCGGACGCGCCCGGCCAGGCGCTCAACGGCAACCTGAACCAGCTGCGCAAGCTCAAGGCCAAGCACCCCCGGCTCAAGGTGATGATCTCGCTCGGGGGCTGGACCGGCTCCAAGCACTTCTCCGACGCCGTGCTCACCCCCGAGTCCCGCGCCGCGCTCGCCTCCTCCTGCATCGACCTCTGGCTGCGCGGCAACCTGCCCGGCCTCGAACCCGGCGCGGGCGCCGGCGTCTTCGACGGCATCGACCTGGACTGGGAGTGGCCGGGCTCGTCGGGCGCCGAGGGCAACGTGATCAGGCCCGAGGACAAGCGCAACTTCACGCTGTTCGTGGCGGAGCTGCGCAGGCAGCTCAGGGAGTTCTCGCGGGACGCGCAGCTCTCGGCCTTCCTGCCGGCCGCCGCCGCCAAGATCGACGCCGGCTTCGAGGTACGCCAGGTGTTCAGGCAGCTCGACTTCGCCACCGTGCAGGGATATGACCTGCACGGCACCTGGGAGCCGCAGACCGGACACAACGGCAACCTGTTCACCGACCGGCGGGACCCGAACCCGGTGAAGTACAGCGTGGACCAGACCGTGCGCGACTACCTCACGCGCGGGGCCCCGGCCCGCAAGCTGGTCGTGGGCGTGCCCGCGTACGGCCAGGGCTGGACGGGCGTCACCGGCGGCGGCGACGGCCTCTACAAGCCCGCCACCGGACCCGCGCCCGGCAAGTGGGGGCCCGGCACCGAGGACTACAAGGACCTGGTCAACAAGCCCGGCAAGCGCTACCGCGACCTGCGCACCGGCGCCATGTGGCTCTATGACGGCAACGAGTTCTGGTCCTACGACGATCCGGCGGTGCTCCTGCAGAAGGCCGCCTACATCCGGGCCAAGGGGCTCGGCGGGGCGATGATGTGGTCGATCGACCAGGACGACTCCCGCGCCTCACTCACCTCGGCGTTGTACGCGGTGCTGCGCTGACACCCGACGTGGCCGGGCGCCGCGTCTCCTGCCCGCCCGCCCGGCCACCCCGTCAATGCCCCGCTCCACGCCTTCTCCGGGCTTCCGGCTCGGACCTCCGCAAGGCGCGCCCGATCGAGACGGACTCAGGCGAGGGCGCGTTCGGCCAGTTCGTCCCAGGTGGCGTCATGGCCCGGAACGGCCAGGATACGGCGCAGGGCGTCCCGGTCGCCGTGGCGGGCCAGGAACCAGTCGGCCACGCTCACGCCCGCCTCGGGCCGCGAGACGACCTCCACCTCGTCGCCCGGCCCCAGCTCTCCCGGCTCGACCACCCGCAGGTAGGCTCCCGGCCGCCCCGCCGCCGTGAACCGCTTGAGCCAGCCGGGCTCGTCCATCCAGTTGCGGAACACCACGCACGGCGTCCTCGGCCGGGTCACCTCCAGCACGGCGGTGCCGACCCGCCACCGCTCGCCCGACAGGGCGCCGTTGACGTCGACGCCGGACGTGGTGAGGTTTTCGCCGAACCGCCCGTCACGCAGCTCCCTCCCCAGCCGGCCCTCCCACCAGTCGTAGTCTTCCCTGGCGTAGGCGTAGATCGCGTGGTCGAGCCCGCCGTGGTGCTTCTGGTCGGCCCGCTCGTCCCCGGCCAGCCCGTTGGCCAGCACCGCGACCCGGTGCGCGACCGCGCGCTTGTCGATCGCCGTCCGCCCCAGGTCTCCCGCCCATTCGGCGTCGATCGACGTGCCCACGTTCACGGAGAGAATGCGCATGAACGGACGGTATCCGAGACATATCCCCCCAGGCACCACATTTCCCGCCCACCACCCTCACCCGCGCCTCCGGCCGTCACCCCCGCCGCTCGCCGCCACTCGGCGCGCCCCCGTTGAGCTGGGACTCCTCGTCGAAGTCGGCGAGCTGTAACAACGTCTCCAGCGCCGCCTGCCGCGTCTCCTCCACCGAGTCACCCCGCTCGCCGAAACACTCGGCCGCCACGTCGAGCAGCGCCGCCACCACGGCCGCGTCGGGATAGGGCACGTCGACGAGGACCGTGCCGTCGGGGTCCGCCTCGCCGGCGGTCAGATGCAGCCTCAGCAGCCGCCTGGCCTCCTCCGCCACAGCCACCCCCAGCACCGCGGCACGCTCGAATCGCTCAGAAGCAATCACGTCACCCTCCAGTCGCACAGGTGTTCGGTAGTAGAAGGTAGACGCCGGCACCGACAAAATCCCTACGCAGCCGAGGATCCCGCTCATCCCACCGCCCGAACGTCCCAGGCGCATGCCGCGGTGGGGTTCGGAGGTCCAGGACGGGACCACGCGGGTCGGGGGCTTCCCAAGCAACGTCCGGGCTGGGAAGACTTCACGACGACGTCCTGGTTGGAGGGGCTTCGCGGGCGACGTCCGGGATGGGAGGGCTTCGCGGCTGGCGTCCGGGATGGATACGCTCGGACGGTGTACGACTCGATCGTCAGTGTTGACGCCCTCAGCGTGGAGCTCGGCGGCAATCCCGTGCTCCGCGACCTGGACCTGACGGTGGCGCCCGGTGAGATCGTGGCCGTCGTCGGCCCGAACGGCTCCGGCAAGTCCACCCTGCTGCGCTGCGTGGCCGGACTCCAGCCGCCCACCTCCGGCGACGTCCGCGTGTTCGGACGGCCGCCTGCCGACGACGCGCGTTTCTGGGGCAGCGTGGCCCTGCTGGGCGACGAGCCTGCCTGGTATCCGGGCCTGACGGCGCGCGAGCACCTGGAGCTGATGGGAGCCGTACACGCGCAGGCCCGGATGACGGTGGACGCGGCGCTGGAGCTGTTCGCGCTGGAGGAGCGGGCCGACGCCCCGCCGCTCAACCTGTCCACCGGCCAGCGCCAGCGCCTCTCCCTGGCAGCCACGCTGCTGCGGCCCAGCACGCTGCTGCTCCTCGACGAGCCGGAGCGCGGCCTCGACACCGCCTTCCGCGCCGCGCTCGCCGGCCTGCTCGACGAGTACGCCGGCGAGGGCGGCACCGTCCTCATGGCCACCCACGACCAGGACCTGGCCGCCATCGGCCGCCAGGTCTCCCCGTCAGGGGTGAGCGCATGACCTGCGCGGACGCGAGCGCGCGGCCGGGGGTGGCCGCGTGAGTGAGACCAGCGTGCGGACGGTGCGGGCGTATCTGCGTTCGCGTGGCCGCCTCCCCGCCTCCCTGATGGACCGGTACGTCTCGGTCTTCTCCCTGCTCATGCTGATCGCCGTGGCCGGGCAGCCCCTGTCCGGGATGTTCGCCGGCCTGGCCGTGCCCGCCGATCCCGCCCGCATGGGCGCGGGCGTGGCGCTGCTCGCGCTCACCCTGGCCGGCTTCCTGGCGGCGGCCCGGGCGGCGGGGCCCGTCCTGCTGCCGGGCGCCGACGCCTCCTGGCTGCTGCTGTCCCCGCTGAACCGGCGGCACCTGCTCGGCCGTACGGCGCGGGTGCTGCTCGGCGTCGCGGTGGTGGCGGGCGCGCTGCTCGGGATCGGGCTGCTGGCCGTGCTGGGCGCGCCGGACCAGCACGTGTGGCGGGTGCTGGGCGCGCTGGTCGTGGGCGTGTCCGCGGCCGTGGGCGGGATGGCGCTGGCCGTGCTCGGGCAGGCGTCGCAGTCGTGGCGGTTCTGGCTGACCGGCGCGGTGGCCGTGCTGCTGGTGCTGGCGGTCGTGGCGGTGACCGGCCGGCTGCGCACGGTGCTGGCGATCGCGGCGAGCGCTCCCCTGCCGGCCGTCACCGCCGCCGCGGCGGGCGCGGCCCTGCTCTCTGGCCTGCTGGTACGCCAGGCGTGGACGTCACTCGACCGCATCCCCACCCGCGCCCTGATGGCCGCCTCCACCCGGGCGGGACACGTGGCGGGCGCGGCCGTGTCGCTCGACCCCGGCGCGCTGACCTGGATCGCCGAGGACAACCACTGGCGGGCCAGGAAGCTGGGCTCGCGGCGCTGGCCGTCGTTGCCGGCGCCGTTCGCGCTGGCCTGGCAGGACTGGCGGCGGCTGGGCCGCAGGCCCGGGCGGCTGGCGGCGATGGCCGCGACCGCCGCGCTCCCCGCGGTCCTGGCGCAGGCGGGCGGCTCGCCGGCGGCCCTCGGGGTCGCCGTGCTGGCGGGCGCGCTGGCCGTGGCGGCCATGAGCACGTCCGGCACACGCAGGGACGCCGACAACCCGGCCCTGTCCCGGCTCGCCGGCGTGGGCCTGCGGCCGGCGCTCGCGGCCCGCGCGGCACTGCCGGCGCTGCTGAGCGGGACGTGGGCCGCCCTGGCGCTGGCGGGCGTGACCCTGACCGCCACGGCGCCCTGGGCGGGCGCGGGGCACTCCTTGGCCGCGGGCGGGCTCCTGGCGGGCGGCTCGGCGTGGTGGTTGTTCGGGCCGCTGGCCGCGCCCGCGCTGGCCGCCGGCGCCCTGCGGATGGCCAGGCGCGACCCGATCGACCACTCCATGCCGGTCCTCGACACGCCGGGCGGCGCCATCCCGACGGGGCCGCTCTTCTGGGCCGCGACCGGGCCGGACCTGGCCCTGCTGGGCACCCTCCCCGCCGCGGCGGCGCTGGCCTCCGCGCCGGCCGACCTGACCTCGTTCCTGGTGGCGCAGGGGGTGGCGAGCGTCCTGGTGCTCGCGGGTTACCTGTGGCGGGCGCGAGCGGGCGGCGGCAAGGCCCGGTGACAGGTGGAGGGCTGCCGGGACGGACGTCAGGCGACGTAGACGTCGCTCGGCAGCCCGCCGTACGGGATCGTGCGGTCCTTGTGCATGCCGGCCCGCTCGGCCACCCGCCGCGACGGCGCGTTGACGTCCCTGATGACGGCGACCACGGTGCCGCCCAGGTCCTTGCCGATCCGCAGGGCGGCCTGGGCCAGCTCGACGGCGTACCCGTGGCCCCAGGCCGACGGGCGGAAGCGGTAGTAGAGGTTGAGCACCTCGTCGCCGTCCACGACGGCGCGGCGCAGCCCGCCGAAGCCGAGCACGCGGGTCTTCCCGGGCAGCCGTGCCGCCCAGTAGCCGATGCCGCGTTCGTCCCAGTCGGCCAGCCACAGGTCGAGCATGGCGCGGCTGGCCTCCAGGTCGGTGACCGGGCCGCTGGGGTGGTATTCGCTCGTGCGCGGGTCGGAATGGATCTCGTGGACCGCGTCGAGGTCGTCGGCTGTGACCCGAGATAGGACCATTCGCGCCGTCTGCACCACTTCCATGCTTTCAGGGTATTCAGCGCGGGCCCGGGCACACCCGGGCCCCCTGAAAGCGCGGCTACTTCTTGGTGGTCTTGTCGCCGCCGGAGTCGGTGGACAGCGCGGCGACGAAGGCCTCCTGCGGCACCTCGACGCGGCCGACCATCTTCATCCGCTTCTTGCCTTCCTTCTGCTTCTCCAGCAGCTTGCGCTTACGGCTGATGTCACCGCCGTAGCACTTGGCCAGCACGTCCTTGCGGATGGCGCGGATGTTCTCGCGGGCGATGACCCGGGCCCCGATGGCGGCCTGGATCGGCACCTCGAACTGCTGCCGCGGGATCAGCTCGCGCAGCTTCTTGGCCATGTCGACGCCATAGGCGTAGGCCTTGTCCTTGTGCACGATGGCGCTGAAGGCGTCGACCGCCTCGCCCTGCAGCAGGATGTCGACCTTGACCAGGTCGGCCTCCTGCTCGCCGGCCGGCTCGTAGTCGAGCGAGGCGTAGCCCCGGGTGCGCGACTTGAGCTGGTCGAAGAAGTCGAAGATGATCTCGCCGAGCGGCAGCGTGTAGCGGATCTCGACGCGGTCTTCGGACAGGTAGTCCATGCCGAGGAGCTGGCCGCGCCGCCCCTGGCAGATCTCCATGATCGCGCCGATGAACTCGGCGGGCGCCAGGATCGTGGACTTGGTGACCGGCTCGAAGACCTGCGCGATCTTGCCGCCGGTGGGGAACTCGGACGGGTTGGTGACCGTCAGCTCCTTGCCGTCCTCCATGACCACGCGGTAGACCACGTTGGGCGCCGTGGAGATCAGCGACAGCCCGAACTCGCGCTCCAGCCGCTCGCGCACGATCTCCATGTGCAGCAGCCCGAGGAAGCCGACCCGGAAGCCGAAGCCGAGCGCGGCCGAGGTCTCGGGCTCGTAGACCAGCGCGGCGTCGTTGAGCTGCAGCTTGTCGAGCGCCTCGCGCAGCTCGGGGTATTCGTCGCCGTCGATCGGATAGAGGCCGGAGAACACCATCGGCTTGGGGTGCTCGTAGCCGGCCAGCATCTCCTTGGCGGGCTTGCCGGCCGAGGTGACGGTGTCGCCGACCCGCGACTGGCGCACGTCCTTCACGCCGGTGATGAGGTAGCCCACCTCGCCCACGCCGAGCCCGAGGTCGGCGGGCTTGGGCTCGGGCGAGATGACGCCGATCTCCAGCGTCTCGTGGGTGGCGTTGGTCGACATCATCAGGATGCGCTCGCGCTTGCCCAGGTGGCCGTCCACGACCCGGACGTAGGTCACCACGCCGCGGTAGGTGTCGTAGACGGAGTCGAAGATCAGCGCCCGGGCGGCCTTGTCGGCCGCGCCGACCGGGGCGGGCACCGAGGCCACCACGTGGTCGAGCAGCTCGCGCACGCCCTCGCCGGTCTTGCCCGACACCTTGAGCACGTCGGACGGGTCGCAGCCGATCAGCCCCGCCAGCTCCTCGGCGAACTTCTCCGGCTGCGCCGCCGGCAGGTCGATCTTGTTGAGGACCGGGATGATGTGCAGGTCGGCGTTCATGGCCAGGTAGAGGTTGGCCAGCGTCTGCGCCTCGATGCCCTGCGCCGCGTCGACCAGCAGGATCGCGCCCTCGCACGCCTGCAGCGACCGGGACACCTCGTAGGTGAAGTCGACGTGGCCCGGGGTGTCGATCATGTTGAGCACGTGGCCGTCCCACGGCAGCCGGACGGCCTGCGACTTGATCGTGATGCCCCGCTCGCGCTCGATGTCCATCCTGTCGAGGTATTGGGCACGCATGGATCGATCGTCGACCACACCGGTGATCTGGAGCATCCGGTCGGCAAGGGTCGACTTGCCATGGTCGATGTGCGCGATGATGCAGAAGTTGCGGATCAACGCGGGGTCGGTCTGGCCAGGCTGAGTGCGCACCGAAGTCCGTTTCGACAGGGTTGAGGTCAAGCAGTCTTCCATGGTGACATGCCCGGGTGATTGCCCGAACCGTCATCCGCCGCGGCCTGCGCCTGCTCGCGCTTGCCTTGGTCGTCGTGGTCGCGCTGGCCGCCCTCCTCGCCGCCGCGCTCCGCCTCCAGTTTACCGGTGCCCCGGAGACATGGGCCAAGAGCACCGGCAACGACGCCCTGTGGCTCGGGCACGCCTGGGTGGACGGCCGCCGCACGGAGGGCGACGTGGAGCGGCTGGCGGCGCGGCTGCGGGCCACGGGCGTCAAGGACGTGTACGTGCACTCCGGCCCTTTCGAGTGGGACGGCCGCCTCGACCCCGCCAAATACCCCAACGCCCGAAATTTCATCCAATGGATGCGCGAGCACCTCCCTGCCGTCCGCGTCTCCGCCTGGCTCGGCCAGTCCGTCAAGAACGGCCTCGACCTCGACGACCCCCGGTCCCGCGCGAACGTCCTGGCGGGCGTGGCCGCCGTCATGGAGCAGGGCTACGACGGCATCCACTACAACTTCGAGCCGATCGGCGACGGCGACACCGAGTTCCTCGGCCTGCTGGAGCAGACGCGCCGGCACACCGCCCTGCTGTCCACCGCCACCCCGCAGATCGAGCCGTACCCCGGCCTGCGCCTGACCGCCAGGGCCGTGCTGGGTCACGACAAATACTGGTCCCCCGGCTACTTCCGGCAGGTCGTCGCGCGCGTGGACCAGGTGGCGGTCATGACGTACGACTCCTTCACCCCGTCACAGTCCCTCTACGGCGGCCACGTGGCCCGCCAGGCCGCCCTCGCCCTGGACCTGGTGCCGGCGGCCAAGGCCCTGTACATCGGCGCCCCGGCCTACCACGACCACGACCACGGCCTACCATGGGGGGACCACGCCGAGAGCGTGGCGATGGCCGCCGAGGGCGCCCGGCTGGCGCTGTCGGAGCACGGCCGCCGCGAGCGCTTCGGCCTGGCCCTCTATGTGGACTTCGCGGCCACCGAGGAGGATTGGCGCGAGTACATGACGCGATGGCGTTGATTTGAGCAGCCGCCTGAGTTATTGGTAGCCTGGGCAACTGCGTGTGGCGCGCCCTCTCTCGAGCCCGCGCGCCCCATCCATCACTTCAGACTTTCACCGAGGCTTCTTCGTGGCGAACATCAAGTCCCAGATCAAGCGCAACAAGCAGAACGAGAAGGCTCGTCTGCGCAACAAGGCAGTCAAGTCCTCGCTGAAGACGGCTGTCCGCAAGTTCCGCGAGGCCGCCGAGCAGGGCGACGTCGAGCAGGCCGTGGCCCTGCAGCGAGTCGCCGCCCGCCAGCTCGACAAGGCCGTCAGCAAGGGCGTCATCCACAAGAACCAGGCCGCCAACCGCAAGTCCGCGATCGCCAAGCAGGCCGCGGCCCTGGCCGCCGCCAAGTAAGCGTTCCGATCCGGCAAAGCGCCGCCAAAGGCATGCGCCACCGCCGGTGAGCGCTGCCGAGTAACGCTGCCGAGTAACCACGCAGGCGCCGCCGCCGGGCCGACGCCGGCGCTCACCGGCTCGCGCCGAAACGCCGCATCCCACCTCGGGATGCGGCGTTCTTGTTTTCGTCGCGGATTTGTCACGGTTTCGATATCACACCGGCATATCGGGTGCGTCACCGTTACGAAGATCCCTTGCCTCGGCTCCCCCACCTGCTCGAAGGTGCACTAAACGGGCGAAGGGGGACACATGCGGGGGCCGTTGGTCGTCAAGAGGGCGTTCAGCGAACCGCTTCTGCTCCTGGCCGCGTTCGGTTCGATCCTGCTGGCGACCACCACGCTGGTGGCGCTGACCATGTACGCCTCCTCCATCGCCGACGCCGGGGTGCGCAGGACCATGGAGACGGCGACGTACCAGCAGACCGCCGCCACGATCAGCGCGCCGGTCACCGCCGAGACGTTCCCGAGGTTCGACGCGGCGGTCCGCGCGGAGCTGGGCAGGGCCTACACGCGCCCGCCCGCGATCACCACCAGCTTCCGCTCCGACTCCTACGCCATGCCGGGCCAGGAGCGGCGGCAGCGGCCCGAGCTGCTGCGGTTCGGCAGCTACGACGGGCTCGACCGGCACGCCAGGCTCGTCTCCGGCGCCTGGCCCCGTCCCGCCGCCACGCCCGGCTCCGGCGACACGCCGGTGGAGGCGGCGATCTCGCTGTCGGCGGCCTCGGCCACCGGGTTCGAGGTCGGGCAGCGGTTCACCACGCGCGGCCGGCTCGACCCGCGCCCGGTCGAGGTCCGGGTGGTCGGCGTCTTCCAGCTCAACGACCCGTTCGGCGAGCGGTGGGCCGGTGAGCAACTGCTCAGCCGGGGCGTGGAGCGCGGCGAGTTCACCACGTACGGGCCGCTGATGGTGGACCGCGAGACGTTCATCGCCCGCTTCGCCACCAGCGTCAACGCGACCTGGACCGCCGTGCCCGACCTGCGCGCGCTCACCCCGGAGCAGCTGCGCCCGCTGGCCGGCGCGGTCGCCGAGGTGGGGCAGCGGCTGAAGGAGGGCGGCTGCCCCAGCTGCGTGGCCTCCAGCCGGCTGCCCGAGATGCTCACCCAGCTCGACACCGCCTCGCTGGTGGCACGCTCCACCATGCTGATCCCGGTGCTGCAACTGCTGCTGCTGGCCGCGTACGCGCTGATGCTGACCGCGCGGCTGCTGGCCGACCACCGGCGCATGGAGGTGGCGCTGCTGCGCTCGCGCGGGGCGGGCACCGCGCGGCTGGCCGTGCTGGCGGGCGGCGAGGCGCTGCTGGTGGCGCTGCCGTGCGCGATCGTGGCGCCGTTCCTGGGGCCGCCGCTGCTGGCGCTGATCAATCTGCTGCCCTGGATCAGGGCCTCCGGGGTGCGGCTGGCGCCGGTGGCGGATCTGGGCACGTTCCTGGTGTCGTCCGGGGTGGCGCTGGCGGCGGCCGTGCTGCTGATGCTGCCGGCGCTGGCGGGCGCGCGGCGCACGTACGTGGAGGAGCAGTCGGCGCGCGGGCGCGGCGGCGGCCGCGGGCTGATCGAGCGGGCGGGCGCGGACCTCGCGCTGCTGGTCGTGGCCGGGCTGGCGATCTGGCAGCTCCAGCGCTACGGCGCGCCCGTCACCGCGACGGCGGCGGGCGGCCTGGGCATCGACCCGCTGATCATCTCCGGCCCCGCGCTGGCCCTGCTGACGGGCGGCATGCTCGGGCTGCGGCTGGTGCCGCGCATCTCGCGGCTGGCCGAACGGGTGACCTCCCGGCGGCCCACGCTGGCCCCCGCGCTCGGGGCGTGGCAGGTGAGCAGGCGGCCGCTGAAGTACGCCGGGCCCGCGCTGCTGCTGACCATGGCGATCGCGATCGGCATCGTCTCCCTGGCCACCGCCGCCACCTGGCGCTCCTCGCAGACCGATCAGGCCCGCCACCAGGCGGGGGCCGACCTGCGGCTGTCCGGGCCGCCGGACGGGCCCGAGCTGGGGGCGTTCGGGCGCGGGACGGCGTTCGCCGCGCTGCCCGGCGTCACCGCCGCCTCCCCGGGCTTCCGCGGGCAGACCGAGGTGAGCGGCGAGAACGCGCTGCTGCTCGCGCTGGACGCGGGCAAGCTCGGCGAGCTGTTCCACCTGCGCCCGGACCTGTCGGCGCAGAGCGTCGGCGAGTTGTCGCGCGCGCTGCCCGGCGACCGCGCCGAAGGACTGGCGCTACCGGGCCGCCCCGCCAAGGTGACCCTGGAGGCCGAGGCGAGCGCGGACCTGCCGCTGCGGCTGGTGCTCTCCGACGGGCTCGGCGTGTGGCGTGACGTGTCGCTCGGCGTGCTCAAGCCGGGGACGAACCAGGTCGAGGTGGACCTGCGGGAGCTGGCGGGACGCAGCGGCGCGATCACGTACCCCGTGTCGCTGCTCGGCCTGGTCGCCGGCCCGCAGGAGAGCACCGCGAGCCTGAAGCTGACCGGCGTGCGCGCCGACGGCGCGGACGTGGCCGCGCCCGCGCTGACGATGAGCGCCGGCGGGCACGCCCCGGTCACAACCCCCTTCGTCCGCCGGCCCGAGCCGGGGCCCCTGCCCGTCGTCCTCACCGCCGACCTGGCCGCCTCGCTCAAGCTGGGCGTCGGGCAGTCCGGCAAGGCCGCCATCGACCGCCGGGTCATGCCGGTCAAGGTCGTGGGCGTGGTCGAGACGATGCCGACCACCGACGCCGGGCAGCGGGCCGTGCTCGTCGACTGGCAGACGATGCAGGCGCACGAGCTGGCCGCCGCGCAGCTCCCCCGGCCCGCCACGGAGTGGTGGCTGGCCGCCGGGGACACCTCGGCGGCGGTCAAGGCGCTCGACGGCCGGCCCGAATGGGACGTCACCGCGCTCGACGAGCGCGCGCTGGCCGCCACGCTGCGCGACGACCCGCTGGCCAGCGGGCTGCAGGGGGCGCTGATGCTGGGCTTCCTGGCGGCGCTGGTGTTCGCGGCGCTCGGCTTCCTGGTCAACGCGGCCGTCGCGGCGCGGGAGCGGACGGCCGAGTTCGCGATCCTGCGGGCGCTGGGCGTCAGCTCCCGCCAGGTGTTCGGCATGCTGGCGATGGAGCAGGCGTTCGTGGTCGGGCTGTCGCTGGCGGCCGGCACCGGGCTCGCGGTGGTCGTCGGCGTGCTGGTCGTGCCGCACATCGTGCTGACCGGCCAGGCGGCGGCCGTCACGCCGGACGTGATACTCGACATTCCGTGGGCGGCCACCGGCGCGATGCTGGCGCTGGTGGCCGGGGTGCTGTTCGCGATCGTCGCCGGGCTGGCACGCAACCTGCGCAGGCAAGGGCTCGGCCTTCGGGAGGAACAGTGAGGATCTGGCTGCTCGCCCGGGAGCACCTGGGCACGGTGGCCGTGCTCTTCGTGCTGACGCTGAGCGCCTGCCTGCTGGTGGCGGGGCTGCCCAGGGCGACGCAGTCGTCGTACGACGAGGCGCTGCGCCGCTCCCTGTCCGACGCGCCCGCCGTGCAGGCCGACCTGACCGTGGCCGTGGAGTCGCGCGGGCGCGGCGAGGACTTCCTGGAGCGCGCCCAGTTCGACTCCCGCGAACGCCTCTGGCGCGAGCTGCTGCCCCCGCACCTGCGCCCGCTGACGGCCGCCGGCGGCCACATGAGCGCCAAGACCACGCTCACGCCGATCACCGGCACCGGCGGCGGGACGTACCTCAACCTGGGCTGGCTGTCCGACGCCGACCGGCGCGTGAAGTGGGTGCAGGGGCGCGAGCCCGGCGCGCCCGCCACGATGCGGTACGAGGGCAGGACCATCCCCGTGTTCGAGGCCGGCGTCGTCGCGGAGGCCCTGCGCGAGCTGAACCTGCGCATCGGCCAGACGGTCATGATCGGCGAGAACGACTACGCGGCCGTGAAGCTCGTCGGCGTCTTCGAGGCCGTCTCCCCCGGCGACCGCTCCTGGTCCCACGACGACGACCTCCTGAACGTCACCAAGATACAACCGCCGGGCTCGCTGGACTTCGAGAAGCACGTCACCGCGCTGCTGTCCGACGCCGGGCTGCGGGCGCTCAGCGGCGAGGGACGCAACCTGACCTACCGCTGGGTCCTGCCGATCGACGCGCGGGCCGCCGACGCGCTGGCCGTGCCCGACCTCCAGGCGGCGGTCGCCGAGTTCGACCGGGTCGTCGGGCTCCAGACCACCGGCAGCCCCTACCGGGTGGTGACCGGGCTGCCCAAGCTGCTCGGCGACTTCCTGGCCGCGCTGTCCACCGCCCAGACCGTGGTCTACCTGGTGCTCGGCGGGCTGCTGGCCGTCGCGCTCGGCGTGATCCTGCTGGCCGCGCAGCTCCTGGCCGACCGGCTGGACCACGCGCTGACCCTGGCCCGGGCGCGCGGCGGCGCGCTGCGGCAGGTGGCGGGCACGGCGGCGGGGCTGACCGCGCTGGCGGTCGTGCCGGGGGCCGTGATCGGGTACGCGCTGTCGTACCTCGTGCCGGGGCCCGTGCTGCCCGTCGTGCACGCGGGGCCGCTGGTCGTGGTGCTGGTGGCCGTCGGGTTCGCCGCGGTGCGGCTGGCGCTCGTGCACCGCACGCCGCTGCACGAGCGGCGCGACGACGTGGCCGCCGCCCGGCCCACCGCCAAGCGCCTCACCTTCGAGGTGCTGGTCGTGGCGCTGGCGCTGGTGGGGGCGTACCTGCTGCGGGCGCGCGGGCTGGACGCGTCGGCGGGGCAGGATCCGTTCCTGCTGGTGGTGCCGGTCGCGCTGACCGTGGCGGCGGCGCTGATCACGTTGCGGTGCTATCCGTACCCGCTGCGGCTGTTCGCGCGGCTGGCCGCGCGGGGCCGGGCCGCCGTGCCGTTCCTGGGGCTCACCCGGGCCGCCAGGGCGCGCGCCGCCAGCGTGCTGCCCGTGCTGATCCTGCTGCCCGCGCTGGCCGTGGCCGTGTTCGCGGCGGTCGTGTCCGACGGGATCGCGACCACGCAGCGGGTGGCGTCGTGGCAGCAGGTGGGCGCGCCGATCCGGATCACCTCCGGCCTGGAGATCCCCGCCGAGGCGATCGAGCGGGTGCGCGCGCTGCCCGGCGTGGAGCGGGTGGTGCCCGCGCAGACGGGCCGGGTGCAGGTCGGGTTCGGCGCCGAACGGGCCGAGGCGATCGCCGTGGACGTCGCCCAGTGGCGGCGGCTCCTGGACGACGCGCCCTTCGACCTGCCCCCTCTGCCGGACGGCGGGGCGCTGGTCTCGCCGGAGCTGCGGGGGCGGGGCACGTTCGAGATCGGCTGGCAGAAGCGGGCGAAGGTGGACACGCGCGGCGTGATCGACTCCGTGCCCGGCTTCTTCACCAGGGGCAAGTTCATGATCGTGCCGCTGAGCGTGCAGGTGCGGCCGGCCGTGAACACGCTGCTCGTCCAGGGGGACGTCGCCATCTCCGAGCTGGCGCGGCTCGTCCCCACCGGCTCCGTCACCTCCCAGAAGGAGGCCCTGGCGGCCATCCAGGATGACCCGCTGACCGGCACCGTCCGCTGGGCGCTGGTGGTGGTGACGGTGGCCCTGGCGGTGTACGCGCTGCTCGCCGTCGTCCTGTCGCTGGTGATCGGGGCCGCGGAGCGGGGCCGGGCGGTGTCGTTCCTGCGCACGCTGGGCCTGTCCGAGCGGCAGGCGCAGCGGCTGACCGTGCTGGAGATCCTGCCCATGATCCTCGTCACCGCGCTGGTCGGGCTGGGCCTCGGCCTGGGCCTGCCGGCCGCGCTCGGCCCCGCCGTGGACCTGTCGTCCTACGCCGGCGACCTGCCCGTGGGCGACTACTCTCCCGACCTGTTCCTGCCGAGCGCGCTGGCGGCCGGGCTGGCCGTGGTGGCCGTGCTCGGCGCGTACGCGCACACCGCCATCAGCCGGCGCCGCAGTCTCGGCGCCGTCCTTCGAGTGGGGGACCTCGTATGAACCCGACCCTGTCCGAGCTGGAAGCCGACGCCACGCGGGAGAAGGCCGCGTTCGGCGGCGACGCGCACATCGTGTGCGACAACCTCGTGCGCATCTACAAGACCGAGGGCGTCGAGGTCGTGGCGTTGCAGGGGCTCGACCTGGTGATCGACAAGGGCGAGCTGGTGGCCATCGTCGGCGCGTCCGGGTCGGGCAAGTCGACCCTGCTCAACGTGCTGTCGGGGCTGGACGTGCCGACCGCCGGGGTGGCCAGGGTGGCGGGGATGGACCTGCTGTCGATGAACGCCAAGGACCGGCTGCGGTACCGGCGGTCGGTGGTCGGGTTCATCTGGCAGCAGACGGCCCGGAACCTGCTGCCGTACCTGACGGCCCGGGAGAACGTCGAGCTGCCCATGAAGCTGGCCGGGAGCCGCCGGGGGCGGCGGGAGCGGGCGGAGGAGCTGCTGGAGCTCCTCGGCGTCGCATCCTGCGCCGACCGCAAGACTCCCGAGATGTCGGGCGGCCAGCAGCAGCGGGTGGCCATCGCGGTCGCCCTGGCCAACTCCCCGCAGCTCATCCTGGCCGACGAGCCCACCGGCGAGCTGGACAGCGAGACGTCGGAGCAGGTCTTCGACGCGCTGCGCAAGGCCAACAGGGAGCTGGGCGTGTCCGTGGTCATCGTGACGCACGACCCGCTGGTCTCCGAGCAGGTGGACCGCACGGTGGGCATCCGCGACGGGCGCACCAGCAGCGAGACGCTGCGGCGCGAGGGCGCGGAGGGCCAGATCATCGCCGAGGAGTACGCCGTCCTCGACCGGGTCGGACGGCTGCAGCTGCCCCGCGACTTCATGAACGCCCTCGAGATGGAGCGGCGCGTACGTCTTGAGCTCGAATCCGACCACATCGGCGTGTGGCCCGCCCGAGAGGAGCCCTCAGATGACTGACTCACCCCTGGTCGTGGTGGAGGGGCTGCGCAAGGTCTACCGCACCGGCCCCAAGGAGGTCGAGGCGCTGCGGGACGTGTCGTTCTCCGTGTACCCCGGGGAGCTGGTCGCGGTCCGGGGACGGTCGGGCTCGGGCAAGACCACCCTGCTCAACCAGATCGGCGGCCTGGACAAACCGGACGCCGGGCGGGTGGTGGTGGACGGGCACGAGATCACCGCCATGTCCGAGGACGAGCTGCTGGCCGTACGGCGTGACGTGGTGGGCTTCGTCTTCCAGTCCTTCGGGCTGATCCCCGTGCTGTCGGCGGCCGAGAACGTGGGGGTGCCCATGCGGCTGGTGCGGATGCCGTCGGCGGAGCGGGAGGCGCGCGTACGCATGCTGCTGTCCCTGGTGGGGCTGGAACAGCACGTCAACCAGCGGCCGTACGAGCTGTCCGGCGGGCAGCGGCAGCGGGTGGCGATCGCCAGGTCCCTGGCCAACCGGCCCCGGCTGCTGGTGGCGGACGAGCCGACGGGGCAGCTGGACTCGCAGACGGGGCGGCAGATCATGGAGTTGTTGCGGGCGCTCGTACGCAGTGAAGGGGTCACGGCGCTGGTGGCCACCCACGATCCGAGCCTGATCACGCTGGCGGACCGGGTCCTGGAGATCAGCGACGGCGCCGTCCACGAGTCCGCCCTCACCTGACACGCGCGCACCCCCACCCTCTCGCCGGCGGGTCGGGGTTCGTGCGGTCGCCGGCGGGTCGGGGTTCGTGCGGTCGCCGGCGGGTCGGGGTTCGTGCGGTCGCCGGCGGGTCGGGCCGTACCGGCCTGCATATGATCGCTGGCATGGAGGACTCGGTCGATCGACACCTGGCCCGCTGGCGCGGCAAGGCTCCCTTCGACGAGCGGGTGGAGGCGATCGTGACGCGCATGCGGTTCCTCGTGAAGCACCTGGCCCACACGAAGGAGACGGCGCTGGCGGAGGTGGGGGCGCAGGACTACGAGTTCGAGACGCTGCACCGGCTGGTGGCGCGCGGCGGGACGGCGACGCCGTCCGAGCTGGCGGCGGACCTGCTGCTCTCCCCCGCCGGGATGACCGGCCGGCTGGACACGCTGGAGCGCGCGGAGCTCGTCCGGCGCGTACGCAGCACGCAGGATCGCCGCCGGGTGGACGTCGAGCTCACCACCAAGGGGCAGGACCTGTGGATGGCGGCGATGACCGTCCACGCGGAGGCGGAGGCCTCCATCATCGGCGCCCTGACCCCCGCCGATCAGACCCTCCTCGACACCCTCCTCAAACGACTCCTCCTGAGAGCGGAATCCACCCGCTAACGGCGATCAGCGCCAGGGCGAAGACCGGCGCCCCGCCACCCCGCCACCCCGCCACGAAGAGTGTGGTCCATCCGCTGACGTAACCCTTTTGCCGATTCACACCAAGAGAGGGCGAATCGACGAAGGGAGCATGACCGGTGCGTCGCAAACAGGCGAAGATCGCCACAGATCCTGTGGCCTTCGAGGCCTTCTACCGGCGGCATATCGATGCGGTCACCCGTTTCCTCGCCCGCCGGATCGACGACCCGCACACCGTGGCCGACGTGGTGGCCGAGGTGTTCGTGGCGGTGCTCGACTCGGCGCACACCTACCGGGCCGAACAGGGCTCCGAGATCGCCTGGCTGTACGGCGTGGCCCGTAAGACGCTCTCGGCCGAGCGGCGCAGGGCGTACAAGCAGTACCAGTTGACGGGCCGGGTGAGCGGGCGGCGCACGCTGGACGGCGACGACATCGCCGAGCTGGTGGAACGCGTGGACGCGGAGCGGCAGGCCAGGCAGGCGTTCACGGCCATGGCCGGGCTGCCGGAGGGGGAGCGCGCGGTACTGGAGCTGGTCGTCATCGATCAGCTCACGGTCACGGAGGCCGCACTCGCCCTCGGCATCCGGCAGGGCGCCGCCAAGGTACGCCTGCACCGCGCCCGGCAGAAGCTTCGCAACCTGCCCTTCGTCATGGATGGAGCACCAAAGTGAACTACAAGGAGCAACTCCTGATGGAACTCAAGGCTGAGATCACCGATCGTGTCGAGCGGCGCCGCCGCGTCACCCGCCGGCTGTGGACGGGAGGCGCGGTGGCTCTCGTCGCCGCGACGGCCGCGATCGCCGTTCCCCTGCTCACGGGAACGGACGAACCCGCGTACGCCGTGAGCAAGAAGGCCGACGGCACGGTCAGGGTGGAGATCAACGAATTCAAGGACGCCGACCAGCTCGAACGTGACCTGGTCGAAGCAGGCGTACGGGCCGACATCAGCTACGTCCCGGTCGGCAAGCAGTGCAAGGTGGGCAGAGGACAGGCGGGCGGCCAGGCGCTGGCGGGCGGGCCAGGCGGCGGGGCCGCCTGGATGAGCGACGGCGGAGTGGACATCGACCCCCGGCAGATCGGCGAGGACCAGACTCTCGTGCTGGAGTTCGCCGGAGACGGCCAGGAGACGGCCGACACGAAGAACCGCCGGCTGCTGTGGCGGCTGACCGGCCAGCTGATCACCGGCCCGGTCGCGCCGTGCACCCTGGTCGACGACCCGTCATGGCAGGAAACCTCCGAGAACTGACCCCAGCCGCTTCCCCTCCCGGTCATCAGTACGGCGTCCCCGGTGTCACCTCGACGACCCTTCATGGAGGGGTGAGCCCGATTCGCTCGGGAAGCGGGAACGACGAAGGGCGTCGAGGAGTCATCCGTCACGAACGCCCTCCTCAACACCCTTCTCACCCCCGTACGCGTCTGCACCTGGCGCGATCCGGCGACCGCGACGGACATCTCGGGAAAGAGCCCGGGCGGGTTCTTCTCCCGGCTCGCTCATGGCGAACAGGCGCGGTCCTTGGAGCCGCGCCTGACATGGTGGGACGGTGAACTGGAACACGCGAGCGCTCGACGTGCTGATGGCGGGCGAGCCGACCGCGCTGATCGACTTCCCGGTGGCGGCGCCCGGGATCAGGCTGCTGCTGAAGGACGAGTCCGCTCAGCCGACCGGGAGCCTACGGCACCGGCACGCCAGGGCGCTGTTCCGCCAGGCCGTGCTCGATGGGGCGATCGCCGAGGGCATGACCGTGGTAGAGGCGACCGGCGGCAACGCGGCCGTGTCCCAGGCGTGGTTCGCGCGGCGGCTCGGGCTGCCGTACATCGTCGTCATGCCGGGCGAACGCAGCCAGGCGCGGGCGCGGCCGGTGGAGGAACTGGGCGGGGAGTGCCGATTCGTGACGCCGCCGCTGGCGATCTACAACGCCGCACGGCAGATCGACGGGCACTTCCTGGACCAGTTCGGGCGGGCCGCGCCCCACGACCTGGCAGAGGAGCTGTTCGGGCAGGTGCGGCCGGACTGGGTGGTGACGGGCGCGAGCACGGGAGCGACCTCGGCCACCCTCGGCCAGTGGATCCGGGCCCGCGATGAGAGGTGCCGGGTCGCGGTGGCAGATCCCGAGAATTCAGCCTATTTCCCGGGTTGGACCCTGGATGTGCCCGACTACAGCACCGGGATGCCCTCGCGGATCGAGGGCATCGGCCGCCCGCGCATCGAGCCGGCCTTCCGGCCCCACCTCGTGGACCTGATCATCCCCGTGCCCGACGCAGCCGGTGTCGCGGCGGCCCGGCGGATCCGCGAGGTCACCGGGCTGCCGGTCGGTGCCTCGTCGGGTACCGCGTTGTGGGCGGCGCTGGAGCTGGTCGAGCGCATGCGGGCCAAGGGCGAGACCGGCACGGTGGTGTCCCTGATCGGCGACGCGGCCGACCGGCATCTGGCGACCTACCACGACGACGGGTGGGCCGCCGGAAAAGGACTGGACGTTGGACAGCACACAGACACGCTGCGGCAGCGAACCAGCTTGTAGCAACGCCCAATCTGGGATCTTGTCAACACCAACCTCCGCGCCCTGCCAGCACCGACCCCGGAGACCCTGCCGATGCCCCGACCTGCGGAGTTCCACCGAAACCGCAACATCGAGGACTTTCCCCTGTACCTCGGCCTGCAGGAGACCGGCTCGGAGTCGCTCGGGGCACTCCCAGAGCCGTCGACCGACGACCGCGCCATCGACCGGCTAAGAGGTCGTCAGCCAGCCTCAGGCTGTCAGCTGGTTACAGGGTTGCCGGTCGGCTACAAGGTTGCCGGTCGGCTACAGGGTTGCCGGTCGGCTACATGGTTGCCGGGTCGGCTACCGGGCTGTCAGCCGGCTACCGGCCGGTGCGGCTGGCGACGATGACCTGCACCGTGTGCTCCAGGGCGTAGGCCGGGTCCGCTCCCCCGCCCTTGACCTGCTCGTCGGCGGCGGCCACAGCCTGGATCGCCCTCGACAGCCCTTCCGGCCCCCACCCGTTGAGCTGCCGCTTCACGCGGTCCACCTTCCACGGCGGCATGCCGAGATGGCCGGCCAGTTGCCCGCCCCGGAGGTTGCGCGGGGCGCTGCCGACCTTGGCCAGCGACCGCAGGCCGCCGGCCAGCGCGCTCACCAGCAGCACGGGCGCGACCCCGGTGCCGAGCGCCCACCGCAACTGCTCCAGGGCCTCCGCCAGCCGCCCCTCGATGGCCGAGTCGGCGACGTTGAACCCGGTGACCTCGGCCCGCCCCTTGTGGTAGCGGGCCACCGCCGCCGCGCTGATCGTCTTGTCCTCGGTGTCGAACATCAGCTGACTGCACGCGGCGGCCAGCTCTCGCAGGTCGTTGCCCACGGCGTCTAGCAGCGCCTGGGCCGCGTCGCCTGAGATGTTGCGCCCGGCCCGCTTGAACTCCCCCTTGATGAACTCCATCCGTTCCCCGGCCTTGGTGACCTTGCTGATCGTGATCGTCTTGGCCCCGGCCTTCTTCACCCCGTCGACCAGCGCCTTGCCCTTCACCCCGCCCGGGTGCGCCAGGACGATCACCGTGTCCTCGGAGGGCTGCTTGGTGTAGGCCACGATCTCGGCGATGACCTCCTTCGCCAGGTCCTGCGCCGAACGGATCACCACCACGGAACGATCCCCGAAGAGCGACGGCGAGGTGAGCTGCGCCAGCTCACCGGTCGTGACCTTGCCGCCCACCAGGTCGTGCACCTCGGCAGTGGGGTCGGCGGCCCGCGCCGCCGCCACGACACCGCTCACGGCCCGCTCGGCCAGCAACTCCTCGTCGCCGACAACCAAGGTCACAGGTGCTGGATCGGTTCCCGCCATGTCAGGCAGCATGCCATGCGCCACGGACAACCCGGTACTCGACGCCACTTCTCCCCATCTGCCGAACCCGGAAGCCGGCCAAGAAACCGCCCCGGGCCCCCGAGCGCCTGATCAAGGACCGCCCGGCCCCGCGGACTTGGTCAAGAGCCGCCCGAGCCCGTGAATCTGGTCAAGGGTGCCGCCCGAGCCCGTAAAGCTGGTCAAGGGCCGCGTGGCACGATCGCCATCCCTCCCCCTTCGTGTTCGACCACGGCGACGTCTCCCGACCGGTCCGTTCGGTAGACCGTGAGCCCGAGCCGTCTCAGCAGGCCGAGGGTGTGCGTGGCGGGGTGGCCGTAGTCGTTGTCCGCCCCGACGCTGATCAGCGCGGCGCGTGCGCCGAGGGACGCCAGGAAGTCCGGGGACTGCCGGTTCGAGCCGTGGTGCGGGGTTTTGAGGATGTCCGCGCGTACGGGGAACCGGTGCAGCAGCTCCTCCTGCGCCTCCGTCTCCAGGTCACCGCTGAGCAGGATCGAGCCGGACCGCCAGCGTACGTGGAGGACCACGCTCGAGTTGTTGATCACGCTGCCCTCCCCCTGTCCGTTCATCTCGCCCCGGGCGGGGTCGGGGGACAGCACCGTCAGCTCGGACGGCCCGAAGCGCCAGCGGGTGCCCGGCGGAGCCGTCCATTCGGGGATCCGGCGCTGGGCCAGGGTGGCCGAGATGCGCGTGCCGGCCCGTTCGCCGGGGCGCTGCGGGCTGACGAGCGCCGCTCCGACGCGGCGGTTCCTGAGTACGCCGGGCAGGCCGTCCACGTGGTCGGCGTGCGGGTGGGTGAGGACGAGCAGCGGCACGTCCTCAATACCGAGCCTGCGCAGGCAGCGGTCCATGATGACCGGGTCCGGGCCCGTGTCCACCACGACGCCCCGGCCCGCGCCGGCCGAGATGACCAGACCGTCGCCCTGGCCCACGTCGCACATCACCATCAGCCAGCCCTTCGGCGGCCATGGACTGGCGATGGGGCGGATCAGCAGCACCACGACGAGGACGGCGACGGCCGCCGTCAGCGCCATCACCCGCCAGGCCCGGCGGCGCAGGATCGGGATCGCCACGGCCACCGCGAGCAGGAGCAGGCCGACCCCGGCGAGACCCGCCGGCCACGGCACGGTGGCGAACGGCAGGCTCACCGCCCATCGGGCGACGGTGATGATCCAGCCGACCGCGTACCCGGCCGGGATCACCAGCAGCCGCGCCCCGTCAGGCCAGACGGGGGCCACCAGCGCGGCGCCGAAGCCGAGGAGGGTCGCGGGGGCCACGGCCGGCGCCACGAGCAGGTTGGCGACCACCGCGACGGGCGTCAGCTGCCCCGACATCAAGATCAGCACAGGCGTCACGGCCACCTGCGCGGCCGCCGGCACGGCCACGGCCTCAGCCACCCAACGCGGCAGCCGGTACGGCGACGCGGGAGCTTCTCCCGGCGCCCCTGGAGGTCGGGCGCGCCCCTGCCGTTCCCCCGTTCCGCAAGCCTGCCCCTCAGCCCGGGAAACCTGTTCCTCATGTCGCTGGATGCCCTGTTTCGTGAGCCCCTGAAGACCTTGTCCCTTGAGGTCCCGCGAACCCTGTGCTTCGGGACCCTGTGCTTCGGGACCCTGCGCTTCGGGACCCTGTGCTTCGGGACCCTGTGCTTCGGGACCCTGTGCTTCGGGACCTTGGCGGCCCTGCGCCTGGCATCCATGCGGACCCTGGTCTTGCGCTGCGGTTGCTTCGGACGGGTCGGGTTCCTGCTCCGTTCCCGAGAGTTTGTCCCGCCAGCGTGGGGCGAAGATGAGGATGCCGGCGGTGGCGGTGACCGAGAGGGCGAAGCCGTACGAACGGGCGAGCTCAGGGGCGAACAGCACCAGGAAGAGGACCGTCGCCGAGAGGGCGGCGAGGCCGTCCTTCGAGCGGCCCGTGCCCATCGCGACGGCCGCTGCCAGGCCCATCAGGAGGGCGCGGAGCACGCTCGGGGAAGGCCGGGCGACCACGGCGAACGCGATCATCGCGACAGCGGCGAAGATCGCCCTCGCGGGAAGCGGGAGGCCGACCAGGCGGGAGAGCGCGAGCGCGGCACCGGCCACGATGGCGAGGTTGGCGCCGGAGACGGCGTTGAGGTGGCTCAGGCCGGCTTCCCTCAGGTCGGCGGTCACCTGCGGGTCCATGCGCGAGACATCCCCGACGACCAGGCCGGGGAGGAGGCCGCGCTGGTCAGGCGGAAGGACGTCGGCCGCGGACCGGAGCCCGGACCTGAGGGCGCCTGCCGCCGTCTGGATGCCGGACGCGGGCGTCAGGATCCGGGGCGGGCCGCGGACCAGCAGGATGGCCGCGTCCAGGGTGCCGGGGGTCGGCTTGGCCAACCGGCCGGTGACCTGGACGTGCCGGCTCGGGAGGAGTGTGCTCCAGACCTGGCCTGTCGCGAAGACCGTGATGGGGACGTCAACGGCCTGCCTGGCTCCGGAGGACTCGACGATCTTGAGGTCGGCGGCCACGACGTAGCTCTCCTGAGGGAAGCGTCCGCTGGTTCTGGGCCGGCGTTTCGGGTCGTCGGTCAGGGCGATCTCGGCGGTGACGAACGCGTTCTTGCCGGCCAGTTCCGCTGCTGGGCCGGTCGTGAGGGCGTGGATGCGCAAGGCGACGGAGGCGGCAGCCGCCGCCGTACAGATGAGCGTGGCTATCACGACGTTCCGCCACCCGGTACGGGTGCCCCCGTCGGCCTGCCTGCCGACCTCTTTCGGGCCTCGGCGGGTGAGCCAGGTCGTCGCCACAGCGCCGAGGGCTGCGAATGCGGCGGTCAGCATGCCGGTGAGGGGTGAGCAGGCGAGGAGGACCAGGGCGGTGGCCCAGGCCGCTACGGCGGGGAGGGCGAGGGGCCAGGCGTGTTCACGCTTGTGGAGGTCTTGATCCGCTCCGGCCTCAGCGGCTTTCTCCGCTTCGCTGCTCTGATCGCCACCCGCGTCGCCATCGCCCGCGTCGCCATCGCCCGCGTCGCCATCGCCCGCGTCGCCGCCGCCATATGCGTCGCCGCCGCCATATGCGTCGCCATCACCATCGCCACTGGCGTCGGTGTTCGCGTCGGTGTTCGCGTCGGTGTCGAGGGCGGCATCGGGGGCGGGGTGGGCGGCGGCGCGGGTGTTCTCGGGATGTGGGTACGACATGTCACACCCGGACCTTTGGCTTGATCTCCTCGAACTTCCTCGGGCCGATGCCGCTGACTTCGCGGAGCTGTTCCACGGTGGTGAAGCCGCCACGGCTGGTGCGGAACTCGGCGATGCGTGCCGCCAGGACCTCCCCCACACCGGGGAGCTGCTCCAGTTGGTCGGGGGTGGCGGAGTTCAGGTCCAGGACGGCGGCGGCCGGGTCTGCCGCTGGGTAGCCGGGAAGGGCCTGGCCAGAGGGGGCGCCGACGACTATCTGCTCGCCGTCTATGACGCGTCTGGCCAGGTTGAGCGAGTCCGTGGAGGCGCCGCGCGACACTCCTCCCGCTGCCGCTACCGCATCCGTCACCCGAGCGCCCGCGGGAAGCCGGTAGACGCCTGGTTTGCGGATCTTGCCGGCGACGTGGACGGTCACCTTGGCGGTGGCCGATGACGGTGTGGGGGTCAGCGGGGACATGGGGGCGGACGCCGGAAGAGGCTCCGGTGCGGGCTGCGATCGCCAGACGAAGAAGATCGCCACGGCGGTGGCGAGTACGGCGATGGCGAGCAGGACTCGCAGGCCGGGCTTCCCGGGGTCCAGGGTCGCCGCCGCCGGGCTCTCGGAGGAGATGACCTTGCGGAGCCTCTGAAGAGAGGGTGGCAGGAGGGCCGCCCCTCCCGGGATCGGCGCCAGCGGTGGCGCCACCGGTGGTGCCGCTGGTGGTGCCACTGGTGGTGCCGGGGCGTCATGGACTGCGAGTGGGATGTCGTGGTGGCCCGCTGTGCCATCGCGGTGGACCCGTGCGGTGCCGCCGTGGCCCGATGGACCATCGTGACGGGCGTCATCGCGATGATCCACTGAAACGTCGTGATAGGCCGGTGCAGCGTCGCGGTGGCCCGGCGAAACGTCGAGATAGGCCGGTGCAGCGTCGTGGTGGTCCGGTGAGACGTTGTGATGAGCCGGTGAGGGGTCTTCGTGTGGCGATGCGAGGCGGGGATGAGCTGGCGGGGTGGCGTGGTGGGGCGGGGCGGGGTGGGATGAGGGTTGGGAGAGGGTGGGGTGGGCTTCCCGAGAGCCGGCCGTTCTGGGCGTGCCCCAGCGTGGGCGACCGGGGACACGGCGAGGGCGGCGGGCAGGGGCGGTGATGGACCGTAGCCGGGACTCGGCTATGGCGCGCTCTGCCGTGGGATCGGGGGTTCGCACGGCAGCGAAGGTACGGCCCGGGTGGGTGTTGGGGCGGCACCGAGCGACGTTCTGGGGATAGTGGCGGGCAGGCGGGAAAGGTTGTGGACAAAGCGCCATCGCCTCTGGGCCGGTCGCTTCTGGGCTGGTCGCCTCTGGGCCGTCTGTCTACCTGATGCGAGGCGTCTCCGGCTCCGGGTGGCAGGCGGCTCCGAACCGGTCGCCAACGTGGTGCCAGGGGGTCGCGGGTGGTGGGCGGCTCCGTGTGGTGCGAGATGCTCCCGGCTGGGTGTGGATCAGGGTTCTGCGTGGCGGGCGAGGCCGAGGGTGGCGATGAGGTCTTCGTGGAGCTCGAACCAGACCCGATGGCACGAATCCACGTCCGTACGGTCCACCCAGCCGCCCTCCCCGTCCCGGGCCCGGGTCAGAGCTGCGCCGAAACGGGTGTCGTAGCCGCGGAACCGGGTGAGGACGCGGCCGAGCCGGTCCGTCAGCGGCGTGAGGGCGTGAGCGAGGCCGGTGAGGTCGGCGAGGATCCGGGCGTCCCAGGCGGGGTCGGAGTGGTCGTTGGTGGCGAGCCGGTCGCCGGCCGTGGGGCGGAGCTGCCAGTCGGTGCAGGCTCGCAGCAGGAGGGCGTTCAGCGGCAGGAACTCGCGATAGACGGCGCGGACCTCCTCGGCCCCGCCGACGCCGGCCAGTTCGGCCGCGAGCCGGCGTTCGTTCTCGGCGCGGCCCCGCTCGGTCAGCGACCAGCCCTCGGTGTCGGCGAAGGCGGTGTGCTGCACCCAGCCGTACGCCTCGGCGTCGTGCAGAAGCTCCTTCGTCTCGGCCGGGTCGAGCCCGTAGCGGTGCGCAAGTTCGGACGTGCCGGCGAACCCGCGGATGCGTACGGCGTGCAGGGCCAGCAGGTCGGGCGGGGAGTGCGGGGAGGCGTGGGTCATGAGCCGGAGTCCTGACGTGCGGTCAGGCGGGTGTAGCGCTGCTGGCACGCCTGGGGGGAGTTGAAGCCCATCGCCTCCGCCATCTGCGCCCAGGTCAGCCCCGCGCTCCTGGCCGTGAACAGCAGGGCGGCTTCGAGCCCTTCGACCTCGGCGCGGGCGGCGGGCAGCAGGGTGAGCGCGCTCAGGATGTCCTCCGGGCCCAGGTCGGCCCAGCGCCAGACGGCGAACTGCGCGAGGTCGACCGCCGACAGGGGGGCGGGCGCGGGGCGCCACGGGCGGGCCTCGATCTGGTCCGCGCCCAGGCGCAGGAGCCGCTCCCGCGCGGCCCGCTCACGGCCGGCCTGCGCATGGTCATCCTGAGCGCGATCGGCTTGGGCGTGTCCGGCCTGTGCGGCGTCGGCCTGTGCGGGGTCGGCTTGGGTGGGGCCGGGCTGCGGGGGAGCGGGGGACGCTTGGTGAGCGGCGTCGTGCTTGCGTTCCATGCCCTCCATGATCCAGAATCAACAAAAAGTTGTCAATCTCTTGTTGAAGAGATGGGGATGGATGCTCGTACCTCTCATGCAGGCCGCCGCCGGCACCTGCGGGGGCAAGGCCGGCGCGCTCGGGGCGCTGCTCCGCGCGGGCCTGCCGATTCCTGATGGTTTCGTCGTCCCGTACGCCGCCTACCTGGCCGCCGTCCGCGACCTCGATCTCGGGCGGACCGGGGGCGGGCCGGCGGCGGCGCGGCGGGCGATCGAGGGCCGCCCGCTCCACGCCACCCTCGTGGACGAGCTGGAACGCGCGCTCGCCGCCCTCGGCGACCCGCCCGTGGCGGTGAGATCGTCGGCGGCGAACGAGGACACCGCCCAGGAGTCGGCGGCCGGACGGCACGAGAGCTTCCTCGCCGTGCACGGGGCCGGCGCGGTCGCCGACGCCGTGCGCGCCTGCTGGGCCTCGCTGTTCTCAGAACGCGCCATCGGCCTCCAGGAGCGGCCCCACGACGGTGCCACGACGGCCGGCCTTGGCGACGGGTCGTACAGCGGTCCGGCGATGGCCGTTCTCGTGCAGCGTCTGGTGGATGCCGAGGTGTCGGGGGTCATGTTCACTCCCGCGAACCCGTACGAGCCGACCACGATCGAGGCGTCCTGGGGGCTCGGCCCCAGCGTCGTGGGGGGCACGGTCACCCCCGACGCCTACCGGGTGGCCGGGGACGGATCGGTCACGAGCACCATCGCCGACAAACCCACCCGCCTGGACCGGCACGGCACCCGGCTCGCCGTACGGGAGGTGCCCGCCGGCGACCGGAACCGGCCCACGCTGGACGGCGCGGCCGTCACCGGGCTGGCCGGGCTGGGCGAGGAGATCGCCGCCAGGCTCGGCGGAGCGCAGGACATCGAGTGGGCGATCGCCGATGGCCGTACCTGGATCCTCCAGGCACGGCCGGTCACCGCCGCGCTCCCTCCCGCGGCATCGCCCGCCACGACCCCGGACGCGCTCGCCGCCGCTCCCGGCGTGCTCGCCGCCACTCCCGGCGTACTCGCCGGCACCCCGGGCAGCCACGGCACCGTGACCGGCGTCACGCGGATCGTCCGCGGCCCGGGCGACTTCGCACGCGTACGACCCGGCGACATCCTCGTCTGCCGCTTCACCGACCCGGCCTGGACCCCGCTGCTGCGCATCGCCGGCGGCGTCGTCACCGAGGTCGGCGGCGCGCTCTCGCACGCCGCGATCGTGGCCCGCGAGCAGGCCATCCCCGCCGTGCTCGGCGTCCCGGACGCGACCGGCAGGCTCCACGACGGCGCCCTCATCACCATCGACGGCACCGCCGGAACCGTCACGGCCGCGACCGCGTGACCGGCCGGGCATCATGGCGACACGACACCTCTACCTGGCCCGCCACGGCGAGGCCGACGCGCTCGGCCGGCTCACCGACGCCGGGCGGCGGCAGGCGGGCCTGCTGGGCGAACGGCTGGCCGGCGTGCCGGTCGACGCGGTGTGGCACTCGCCGCTGCCCCGTGCCGCGGCCAGCGCGTACGAACTCGCCCGGCACCTGCCGAACGCTCCCGTGGCCGAGGCCCCCGAGCTCATCGACCACGTCCCCTACGTCCCCACCCCCGCGGAGACGCCCCCGTCCTGGATCGGCTTCTTCGACGGCTACGACCCCGAGGAGGCGGCCTCGGGGCACCGGCTCGCCGAGGCCCTGGTCGCCCGCTTCGCCACGACGCCGGCCTCGGCCGACACGCACGAGGTCCTGGTGACGCACGCCTACCCGATCGCGTGGCTGCTGCGGCACGCGCTGGACGCGCCGCCCTCCCGGTGGCTCGGCCTCAACAGCGGCAACACCGCCCTGACCGTCATCCAGTACCGCGAGCGCCTGCCCCCCACGGTCCTGATGTTCAACGACATGAGCCACCTCCCGCCCGGCCTGCGCTGGACCGGGTTCCCCGCCGGAGTGCGCCCGTGACACCGCTCAGGACCGCCCGAGTGCGCCCGTGACACCGCTCAGGACCGCCCGAGTGCGCCCGTGACGCCGCTCAGGACCGGCAGGGGTTACCGGAGGGCGGGCGAGGTGAGGGTCAGGCCGAGCATGCCCGGCCCGACGTGTACGCCGATCACCGCCCCCACCTCCACCACGCGCACCCGCGCCGGCCCGGGCAGCCGCCCGGCCAGGCGCTCCGCCAGCGCCTCGGCCCGTTCCCCCGCTCTGAGGTGCTGCACCGCCACCTCCACCGGCCCCTCCCCCGCCGCCCGCACCGCCAGGTCCTCCAGGCGGGCGATGGCGCGGGTGGCCGTGCGGACCTTCTCCAGCAGGCAGATGCGCCCGTCCACGAGGTGCAGCAGCGGCTTGATCATGAGGGCGGAGCCGACGAGTGAGGCCGCCGTGCCGATGCGCCCGCTGCGGCGCAGGTAGTCGAGGGTGTCCACGTAGAAGAACGTCCGGGTGGCCCGCACGCGGCGTACGGCCGCCGCCGCCACCTCTTCCGACGAGCCTCCCGCCGAGGCGGCGCCGGCGGCGGCGAGGACCGGATAGCCCAGGCCCATCGCGATCGAGCGGCTGTCGATCACCTCCACCGGCACGGGCGCGCCGCGCGCCGCGGCGCGGGCTGACTCGATCGTGCCCGACAGCTCGCCCGAGACGTGGATGGAGACGATGCCCGTGGCGCCGGCGGCGGCCAGCTCCGCGTAGCAGGCGGCGAACCGGGCGGGTGAAGGCCGGGAGGTCGTCGCGGACGCCAGCGCCCCGGGCGAAAGGTCCTCGAACACTCCGTCCACGGACGCGCCGTCCTCGAACACGCCGTCCCCGAACACGCCGTCCACGGACGCGCCGGCGTCCATCACCCGGCCCTCGAACACGCCGCCCTCACGCGAAAGGTCCTCAGGAGCAGCCCGCCCGGTCGAACGCCCTCCAGGCGAGAAGGAGTCGAGGGACACCCCGGAGGCCGAGCCGATGGCAGCGGGCCGGTGCGCGTCAAGGCGTGCCGCCCCCCGCACGCTCACTCGTACGGGAACCACGGCCACACCCGGCACCGGCCCCAGACAAGCACTCGAATCCGTGACAACAGCAACCAAGGGCGGCATATCCCGAGATTAGCTACTGAACGGGAATCCCACCCCGCCACACGCGCCGCGGCTTGAGGCCGAAGGACCAGGCGAAGGCGCCCTCGTGGTCGGCGTCCCACTGCACGATGTCGGCCAGCCGCCCGGGCGCCAGCACCCCGCGGTCGGGAGCGCCGAGCACGGTGGCGCCGCCCAGCGTGGCCGCGCGCAGCGCGTCGTTGACGCTCATGCCGAACGCCGACACGGCCATGGCGATGACCAGGGACATCGAGGTGATGCCGCAGTAGCCGGGGTTGTGGTCGCTGCCGAGCGCGATCTGCACGCCGTGCTTGATCATCTGGCGGACCGGCGGGAGGTGGCCGCGCTGGAGGGCCGTGGCCGGGCAGACGACGGCGGGCACGCCGTAGCGGGACATGATCGCGATGTCCTCGTCGGACATGTGGTGCAGGCCGTCGGCGGAGGCGCAGCCGAGCTCGGCGGCGAGCTGGACGGCGCCGCGCCGGCTGTACTGGCCGGCGTGGATGCGCGGCAGCAGGCCGACGTTACGGCCGGAGGCGAGGACCCAGCGGGACTCCTCGGTGGTGAAGTAGCCCTCGTCGCAGTAGACGTCGACGCTGTCGGCGCCCGCCGCCGCGGCGTCGGCGCACCAGGCGCCCACGGCCTCGACGTATTCGCGCTGCCTGCCGAAGTATTCCGGCGGCACCACGTGGGCGGCCAGGAACGTGACGTGCACCCGCGGCATCATCGGCTCCTTCTCCAGCTCGCGCAGGAGCCGCACGTCGGCGAGCTCGCCGTCGCGGGTGAGGTGGTAGCCGGTCTTGGCCTCGACGGTGGTGGTGCCGCTGAGCAGCCAGCCGCGCAGCCGCTCGCGCACGCCGTTGCACAGGGTCCAGGGGTCGGTGCCGCGGGTCACGGTGACGGTGGAGCCCACGCCGCCGCCCGCCGCGGTGATCGAGGCGGAGGTGGAGCCACCGGTGCGGATGGCCAGCTCGGCGTAGCGGTTGCCGGCGTAGACCGGGTGGGTGTGGGCGTCGATGAGCCCGGGCGTGACGAGTGCGCCGCCCAGGTTCTCGACGTGGTCGACGTCGACGATGTCGTCGACGACGCCGGGCACGCTCTGCGGCAGGTCGGGCGCGCGGCCCACCCACGCGATGCGGTCGTTGTGCACCAGGATGGCGGCGTTGCTCAGGACCTCGTTGCCGGTCCAGAGGCGGCCGATGTTGGTCAGAAGCCGGACGGTCATCGCATCACCACCCAGCATGACCCCCTGTGCGAGCGCAACGCCCAGCGCACGGCCGTCTGTGCCGCGCCCACTGAGTCCGCTCCGGGTCCGGACGACATGGGGGGTCTCCTGCTCTATCCGCAAGCACTTGTGCGGTGACCGTATCGCCAGAGTCATGATCCGGCGATTTCAGTTCAGTTACGTTATTTCACATGTCGGGCTGATGTACAGGGTTATTCGGAAGAAAGACCACTCATACCAACCGTCACGCAGCCCTGTCCCGTCCCCACGGCCCCCGCTGACGACTTCGATACCTGCGGTCATCATCTGAAACCCAGAACCCGAACCCAAAACCAGACCAACGTTAGGTCTGGCCAATCCTAGCAATCCCCGGGTTCAGGGACCACTGCCGCTTTTGGCCAGAACTGTGCTCTTTGCGGCGAGTACCGCCCAGCCATGCTGGTGAGTGAAGGTCCCGGCGGGCGCACGCGCCCGCCGGGATCAGGGAGCCAGGGACCTCAGAAGACCCGCTCGACGGGCTTGCCCACCCGCAGCAGCTCCTGCGACAGGTTGGGCAGCACCCGGGCGTGCAGGATCGTGCCGTCCTCCACGTGCTCCACCGAGAGCACCTCGCCCTCCTTGTGGGCCCGCGAGACCAGGTCGCCCCGGTCGTAGGGCACCAGCAGGTGGACCTCGTGGTCGAGCCGCGGCAGCCGCTCCTCGATGAGCGTCATCAGCTCGGGAATGCCCTTGCCGGTGCGCGCCGAGACCACGATGCTGTCGCGCTCGCGCCGGATCAGCCGGTCGATCACTTCCTGATCGGCCGCGTCGGCCTTGTTGATCACGATGATCTCGGGGATGTCGGCGGCGCCGTCGATGTCGGCCAGCACCTCGCGCACGGCCGCGATCTGCCCCTCGGGGTCGGCGTGCGAGCCGTCCACCACGTGCAGGATCAGGTCGGCGTCGCCGACCTCCTCCAGCGTGGAGCGGAACGCCTCGACGAGCTGGTGCGGCAGGTGGCGGACGAAGCCGACGGTGTCGGCGATCGTGAACAGCCTGCCCTCGGGCAGGCGCGCCTTGCGCACGGTCGGGTCGAGGGTGGCGAAGAGCGCGTCCTCCACCAGCACGCCCGCACCGGTGATGCGGTTGAGCAGCGAGGACTTGCCCGCGTTGGTGTAGCCGGCGATGGCCACGGACGGGACCTCGCGCCGCTGGCGGCGCTCGCGCATGGTGTCGCGCGAGGTGGACATGCCGCTGATCTGGCGGCGCAGCTTCGACATCCGCTCGCGGATGCGCCGCCGGTCCAGCTCGATCTTGGTCTCACCGGGGCCGCGGCCGCCGATGCCGACGCCGCCCGCGGCGCGACCGCCGACCTGCCGGGACAGGTTGCCGCCCCAGCCGCGCAGGCGGGGCAGCAGGTAGGACAGCTGCGCCAGCTCGACCTGGGCCTTGCCCTCGCGGCTCTTGGCGTGCTGGGCGAAGATGTCGAGGATCAGCGCGGTGCGGTCGATGACCTTGACCTTGACCGTGTCCTCGAGCTGGCGGAGCTGGCCGGGGGTCAGCTCGCCGTCGCAGATCACGGTGTCGGCGCCGGTCGCCTCGACCACGTCGCGCAGCTCCAGGGCCTTGCCGGAGCCGATGTAGGTGGCCGGGTCGGGCTTCTGCCTGCGCTGGATGAGCCCGTCGAGCACCTGCGACCCGGCCGTCTCGGCCAGGAGCTTGAGCTCGAGCAGGGAGTTCTCGGCGTCTTCCGCGGTGCCGGAGGTCCAGACGCCGACGAGTACGACCCGTTCGAGCCGCAGCTGCCGGTACTCGACCTCGGAGACATCCTGGAGTTCGGTGGAAAGGCCCGCCACGCGCCGCAGCGCCTGACGGTCCTCGAGGTCCATGTCGCCGGTCTCGAACGCGTCGAGCTCGGAGTAATCGTGCATACGTGTCATCTCTATTAGGGAACGTCTGGACACCTCGGTGTCTTCCCACGATGGTGGCACGACACCCACGGCAAATCACCCGGTTATCCCGGTGACCTCACACTCTGTCAAGCGGGCGAGACGGTGATGTCGCCGGAACCGGCGGTGAGGGAGATCCTGTTCGGGGCGGAGTCGTCCTTCTTGACCTTGACCACGACGTCGCCGGTGCCGACCTCGGTCTTCACGGCGTAGGGACCGTCGGGGACCTTGAGCGTGATGTCCCCCGAGCCGGTCTCCAGGGTGGCGACCGCGGGCGCGGCGGTGTAGTCGAGCTCGATGTTGCCCGAGCCCGCCGTGGCGGTCAGCTTCCGGCCCGCCAGTCCGGCGGCGTCCACGTCGCCCGAGCCCACGCTCACCTGCACGTCGCCCGTGAGGCTCCTGAGCGTGAGGTTGCCCGAGCCGGTGTCCAGGTCGAGCGCCAGCCCCTTGGGGACCTCGATCTTGTAGTTGACGCTGCAGCTCCCCCAGTTGTCCGGGCAGTCGTAGCTGAGGAACAGCACCTCGCCCTCGACCTTGTGCTCGGGCTGGGGCTTGTCACCGCCGCGCCAGTGCAGGGTCTCGACGACGCGTACGGAGCTGCCACCGGTCTCGGTGATCACGGCCTCGCCCGCCCCGCTCTTGAGCTGGAGCTTGGTCACCTTGTCGGTCACCTGATAAGAGGCCGTGTCCTGGCTCGCCGGGCCGGCGATGCTCGCCAGGCCGCCGCAACCGGTCAGCAGGAGGGCGGAGGCCAGCAGGCCGCCCGCGATCGCAATCGTCTTCACGTCACCGATCCTGCCCCCCGCACCCCACCCGCCACATCGGGGATCGCCCCGAGGGGAACCCCAACCTTTGACCCCAGAACACCAGGGGAGTACCTTCAATTCCACAATCCAGAACTCATTTTCCATCATACGGAAAAGGAAGAGGACCCATGGAGATCACCGGCCCGATGCTCGACCGGTTCGACGAGATCCTCACTCCGGAGGCGCTCGCATTCGTGGCGGCTCTCCAGCGGGAGTTCGGCGCCAGGCGGCTGGAGCTGCTGGAGGCCCGCCAGGCGCGCCAGGCGGAGCTGTCGGCCGGCGGCATGCTCGACTTCCTGCCCGAGACGAAGGAGATCAGGGAGGGTGACTGGCAGGTCGCTCCCCCGGCCCCGGGCCTGGAGGACCGGCGCGTCGAGATCACCGGCCCGGTCGACAAGAAGATGACCGTCAACGCGCTCAACTCCGGCGCCAAGGTGTGGCTGGCCGACTTCGAGGACGCCAACTCCCCGCTGTGGGAGAACTGCGTGGCCGGCCACCTCAACCTGCGCGACGCCCTCGACCGCACGATCGACTTCGAGACCGGCGGCAAGACCTACGCGCTGCGGCCCGACGACGAGCTGGCCACGGTCGTGGTGCGCCCGCGCGGCTGGCACCTGGACGAGAAGCACGCCACGGTGGACGGGCGGCCGGTCTCCGGGTCGCTGTTCGACTTCGGGCTCTACTTCTTCCACTGCGCCCAGCGGCAGATCGACAAGGGCAAGGGCCCGTACTTCTACCTGCCGAAGATCGAGTCGCACCTGGAGGCCAGGCTCTGGAACGAGGTGTTCACCAGGGCGCAGGAGCTGCTCGGCATCCCGCACGGCACGATCAGGGCGACCGTGCTCATCGAGACCTACCCGGCGGCGTTCGAGATGGAGGAGATCCTCTACGAGCTGCGCGACCACTCGGCCGGCCTCAACGCCGGGCGCTGGGACTACCTGTTCAGCGTGATCAAGAAGTTCCGCACCCGGGGCCGTGAGTTCCTGCTGCCCGAGCGGAACGCGGTGACGATGACGGCCCCGTTCATGCGGGCCTACACCGAGCTGCTCGTGCGCACCTGCCACAAGCGCGGCGCGCACGCCATCGGCGGCATGGCGGCGTTCATCCCCTCGCGCCGGGACCCCGAGGTGAACGCGGTGGCGCTGGAGAAGGTGCGGGCGGACAAGACGCGCGAGTCGGGCGACGGGTTCGACGGGTCGTGGGTGGCGCACCCGGACCTGGTGCCGATCTGCCGCGAGGTGTTCGACGGGGTGCTGGGCTCGCGGCCCCACCAGCTCGACCGGCTGCGCGAGGACGTCAGCGTGTCGGCCGCCGAGCTGCTGGCCGTCTCCGAGACGCCGGGCGACATCACCGAGGCGGGCCTGCGCAACAACGTGGACGTGGCGCTGCGCTACCTGGCCGCCTGGATGGGCGGGCTGGGCGCGGTGGCCATCCACAACCTCATGGAGGACGCCGCCACGGCCGAGATCTCGCGCTCGCAGGTCTGGCAGTGGATCCACAACGACATCACGCTGGCCGACACCGGCGCGCGGGTGACCAGGGAGCTGGTCGAGCGGATCATCGAGGAGGAGCTGGCGAAGATCGCGCAGGAGCCCGGCTACGACGAGCGGCTGTTCGGGCAGGCGACGGCGCTGTTCAAGGAAGTGGCGCTGGACGACGACTTCGCCGAGTTCCTGACCCTTCCCGCCTACGCGAGAATGCCGTAAATATCTGATGATGGACACGCTGGTCGCGGCTCTGCGCTCGTTTCTGCCCGGTGATTCGGTCATCACCGATCCGGTGCGGTTGCGCACGTACGAGTGCGACGGCCTCACCTACCACCGGGCGACCCCCGGCGTGGTCGTGCTGCCCGGCACGGCCGAGCAGGTCGCCCGGGTGGTGCGCCTGTGCAACGAGCACGGCGTGCCCTTCGTGGCCAGGGGCTCGGGCACCGGCCTGTCGGGCGGGGCGCTGCCGCGCGAGGACGGCGTGCTCATCGTCACCTCCAGGATGCGCGCCATCCTGGAGATCGATCTGCCGAACCGCCGGGCGGTCGTGGAGCCGGGGGTGACCAACC
This sequence comes from Nonomuraea candida, assembly GCF_000725485.1. Lineage (GTDB taxonomy): Bacteria > Actinomycetota > Actinomycetes > Streptosporangiales > Streptosporangiaceae > Nonomuraea > Nonomuraea candida. The sequence continues at coordinate 120,668 of NZ_KL647033.1, forward strand.
TGGCCATCACCGAGGCCGTGCGCGAGCGCGGCCACTACTACGCGCCCGACCCCTCCAGCCAGCAGGTCTGCTCGATCGGCGGCAACGTCGCGGAGAACTCCGGCGGCGCCCACTGCCTCAAGTACGGCTTCACCGTCAACCACGTCGAAGCCTGCGAGATCGTCACCCCCGACGGCGACCTGGTCACCCTCGACCGCATGGACCCCGGCTACGACCTGCTGGGGGCGTTCATCGGCTCGGAGGGCACGCTGGGCATCGCCACCAAGGTCACCGTGCGGCTGAGCCGCGCGCCGCAGGCCGTCACCACGGTGCTGGCCGCGTTCGGGAGCATCGAGCAGGGCGGCGCGGCGGTGTCGGCGATCATCGGCGCGGGCATCGTGCCGGCCGCGATCGAGATGATGGACGCGCTGGCCATCGAGGCCGCCGAGGCGGCGGTGGCCTGCTCCTACCCCACGGGCGCGGGCGCGGTGCTGATCGTGGAGCTGGACGGGCCGGCCGAGGAGGTCGAGCTGCAGTTCGCCCGGTTGCGCGAGATCTGCGCCGGCGCGTTCGAGCTGCGGGTGGCGGCCGGCGCCGAGGAGCGGGCGGCGATCTGGAAGGGCCGCAAGTCGGCGTTCGCGGCCGTCGGGCGCATCAGCCCGGCCTACATCGTGCAGGACGGCGTGGTCCCGCGCACGTCGCTGCCGGCCGTGCTGGCCGCCATCGACCGCCTGTCGGCACGACACGGCATCAGGGTGGCCAACGTCTTCCACGCCGGCGACGGCAACCTGCATCCGCTGGTGCTGTTCGACGACGCGGAGGCGGGGGCGGGCGAGCGGGCCGAGGTCGTCTCGGGCGCGATCCTGGACCTGTGCATCGAGCACGGCGGCTCGATCACCGGCGAGCACGGGGTCGGGGTGGACAAAGCCCGCTACATGCCGAAGATGTTCAGCGCGGACGACCTGGACACCATGCAGCTCGTCCGGTGCGCGTTCGACCCCCGGGGGCTGGCCAACCCGGGCAAGGTGTTCCCCACCCCGCGCCTGTGCGGCGAGGTGCCGGGCGTGCGCAAGGGCGTGCATCCGCTGGTCGAGTCGGGGAAGGCGGAGCAGTTTTGAGCACGGGGGTGACGGTCAGGGACGCGGGCCCGGAAGACGCGGTCAACGGGGTGCGGCCCCGCTGGGTGGCGCTGCCGGAGACGGTCGAGGAGATCGCGGCCGTGCTGCGCGAGTGCGCCGCGCGGGACCTGGCGGTGGTGCCCGCGGGCGGCGGCACCAAGCTGCACTGGGGCCCGCCGCCCGAGCGGTGCGACGTGCTGCTCGACCTGTGCTGCATGAACGAGACCCTGGAGCACGCCGCGGGCGACCTCGTGGTGCGCGTCCAGGCCGGGGTGACCGTGGCCGCGCTGGCCGAGGCGCTCGCGGGCAAGGGGCAGGAGCTCGTGCTCGACGCGCCGTTCGCCGCCGACGCCACGGTCGGCGGCACGCTGGCCACCGCGCCGCCCGGCCCGCGCGCCTTCCGCCACGGCACCGCGCGCGACCTGCTCATCGGGATCACCGTGGTGCTGCCGGACGGCACGATCGCGCGCTCCGGCGGCAAGGTGGTCAAGAACGTCGCGGGTTACGACCTGGGCAAGCTGTTCACCGGCTCCTACGGCACCCTCGGCGTCATCGCCGAGGCCACGTTCCGCCTGCATCCGCTGCCGGCCGGGCGGCGCTGGGTGGTCGCCGCGCTCGACGCCGCCGAGGTGGCGCCCGCCTGCGCGGCCCTGGCCGCCTCCCAGGCCGAGCCGAGCGCGGTCGAGGTGGACCGGCCGGCCCCCGGCGGCCCGGTCACGCTGGCCGCGCTGGTGGAGGGGGCGGCGGCCGGGGCCAGGGCCGGGACGCTGCGCGAGCTGGTCGGCCGGGGCACGGTGACGGCCGAGCAGCCGTCCTGGTGGGGGGCGATCACGCGTGACGACGTGCTGGTCGAGGTGCGCTTCCCGCCCTCGCGCACGGCCGACGTGCTCGACGCGGCGGCCGGCGCCGGGCTGGCGCTGCGCGGCTCGCCCGTCTCCGGGCGGCTGCTGCTGGAGGCGTGGCGGGACATCACGCGCGACGAGCTGGCCGCCGCCCTGGCCGCGCTGCGCGGGCCGGCGCGGGCACACGTGCTCGCCGCCCCCTACGACGACCTCGACCGGTGGGGGCCGGTGAGCGCGCTGCCGCTGATGCGGCGGGTCAAGGAACGCTTCGATCCCGGGCGCAGGATGTCCCCCGGCCGGTACGTGGGAGGCATCTGAGATGGACCCCGAGCTGATCAACGACTGCGTGCACTGCGGGTTCTGCCTGCCGGCCTGCCCGACGTACGCGCTGTGGGGCGAGGAGATGGACTCGCCGCGCGGGCGCATCCACCTGATGAAGCAGCACGTCGAGGGCACTCCCGTCACGCCCGAGATGGCCGGGCACTTCGACGCCTGCCTGGGCTGCATGGCCTGCGTGACGGCCTGCCCGTCCGGGGTGCAGTACGACCGGCTGATCGAGCGGACCCGGGTCGTGGTGGAGCGCGAGCACGTGCGCGAGCCGCAGGAGCGGGCCGTGCGCGGCCTGGTGTTCGGCCTGTTCCCCTACCCGCGCCGGCTGCGGCTGCTGCGCCCGGCGATGGGGCTGGCCGAGCGGATGGCGCCGTTCCTGGCGCGGGCGAACCCGAGCCTGGGCGCCATGGCCGCGCTGGCGCCGCGCGTGACGCACCGGCAGCGGCTGCCGCGCCTGGTCAGGGCCAGGGGCCCGCGCCGGGCCGTGGTCGGGATGCTCACCGGGTGCGTGCAGGGCGAGTTCTTCCCGCAGGTCAACGCGGCCACGGCGCGGGTGCTCGCGCTGGAGGGCTGCGACGTGGTGATCCCGCCGGGTCAGGGCTGCTGCGGCGCGCTCAGCGTGCACGCCGGGCGCGAGGAGCAGGCCGGGCGGCTGGCGCGCCGGACGGTGCGCGCGTTCGAGCGGGCGGGCGTCGACACGGTCGTGGTCAACGCGGCCGGCTGCGGCTCCACGATGAAGGAGTACGGCGAGCTGCTCGGGCGCGAGCCCCGCTTCCGGGTGCGTGACCTGTCGGAGCACCTCGCCGAGCTGGGCCCCGTCGCCCGGCGGCACCCGCTGCCGCTCACCGTCGCCTACCACGACGCCTGCCACCTGGCCCACGCCCAGGGCGTCCGCTCCCAGCCGCGCGAGCTGCTGCGCGGCATCCCGGAGCTGGAGCTGCGCGAGATCCCCGAGTCGGCGATCTGCTGCGGGTCTGCGGGCACGTACAACCTGCTGCGGCCCGAGGCCGCCCGCGACCTGGGCGACCGGAAGGCCCGGGCGGTCGCCACGACCGGCGCGGAGCTGCTGGTGTCGGCCAACCCCGGCTGCACGATGCAGATCGCCGCCGCCATGCGGCGCGCCGGCGGCCGCATCAGGGTGGCGCACACGGCCGAGGTGCTGGACGCGTCGCTGCGCGGGGTGTCCCTGTGAGCGTGCAGTCGGTCGAGCGGGCGCTCGACGTGCTGGAGGCGCTGGCCGAGCACGGCGGCGAGGCAGGGCTGTCGGAGATCGCCGCCAGGACCGGCCTGCCGTACGGCACCATCCACCGGCTGCTGCAGACCCTGCTCTCCCGGGGCTACGTACGCCAGGAGTCGGACCGGCGCTACGCCCTCGGCGGCGGCCTGGTGCGGCTGGGCGGCATCGCCGAGGGCATGGTCGGGGTGTGGGCGCAGCCGTACCTGAGCCGGATGGTCGAGCTGTCCGGCGAGACCGCGAACCTCGCCGTGCTCGAAGGCGACTTCGTGGTCTACGTCGCGCAGGCGCCCTCGCCGCGCAGGCTGCGCATGTTCGCCGAGGTCGGCCGGCGGGTGCTGCCGCACAGCACGGCGGTGGGCAAGGTGATGCTGGCCGGGCGGCCCGCCTCGGAGGCGGTCGCCGTCTTCGAGCGCACCGGCATGCCGCGCCGCACCCCCAACACCATCACCGACCTGCCCGCCATGCTGACCGAGCTGGGCGCGGTCCGGAGCCGCGGCTACGCCATGGACCTGGGCGAGGAGGAGCTGGGCGTGCACTGCCTGGCCGTGCCCGTGCACGACGGCGACCGGGTGGTGGCCGCGATGTCGGTGTCGGGCCCGGCCGAGCGGATCGACGCGCTCGACCGCGACGACCTCGCCGAGCGCATGCGCAGGATCGCGCTCGACTTCGGCAGGGAGCTGGGGCCAGGCTGATTCGGCAGGGAGCCGGGGGCCGGCCGATTTCGGCAGGGAGCCGGGGCTCGGCTGAGCGCTATTGTGTTGCGCCATGGGCAACAGCACGACGGTTCAGTCGGTCGATCGTGCCATCGCGATCCTGGAGATCCTGGCCCGTGACGGCGCTGCCCGGGTGACCGACCTGGCGGCGGAGCTGGAGGTGCACAAGTCCACCGCGTTCCGGCTGCTGGCCGCGCTGGAGCAGGGCGGGCTGGTGGAGCAGAGCGGCGAGCGGGGGCGCTACCGGCTCGGGTTCGGCGTCGTACGGCTGGCCGGCGCGGCCACCGCCCAGCTCGACCTGTCCGGGCAGAGCCGCCCGGTGTGCCTGCGCCTGGCCGAGGAGATCGGCGAGACCGTCAACATCGCGGTGCCGCGCGGCGGCGACACGGTCAACATCAGCCAGGTGCGCGGGCCCGCCGCGATCAGCGGCCACAACTGGGTCGGGCAGCGCACCCCGTCCCACGCCACCTCCAGCGGCAAGGTGCTGCTGGCCTTCGGCGCCCTGAAACCGGCCGCCGACCTGGAGCGCTACACGCCGCACACGATCACCACGCCGGAGGGGCTCGGGCTGGCGGAGATCAGGGAGCGCGGCTGGGCCGCCACGGTGGAGGAGCTGGAGATGGGGCTCAACGCGGTCGCGGCGCCGGTCAGGGGCGCCGACGGGTCCGTGGTGGCCGCGGTCAGCGCGTCCGGGCCGTCGTACCGGCTGACGCCCGAGCGGCTGCCCGAGGTGGGCGCGGCGCTGGTCGCGGGCGCGCGGGAGATAAGCCGGCGGATCGGCTATTACGGTTAGGGCATGTGTAGAAGCATCAAGACCCTCCGCCCGCCCTACACCGAGGACGTGACCGAGGAGGACGTGCGCGCCGCGGCCCTCCAGTACGTCCGGAAGATCTCCGGGTTCCGCGCGCCGGCGGCGCACAACGCCGAGGCGTTCGACCGGGCCGTCGAGGCGATCACCAAGGCGTCCGAGGAGCTGCTGGCCTCGCTCCAAGTTCGCGGGAGTCGTTGACAGGAGCTCCGGGCGGGAGAAGCCTTCCCAGGTACATCCCCCTAAGGAGCTGCCATGATCAGCGGGACGTACCAGGGACAGGACGGCGACTCCCGGCTGGCGCTGCGGGTCGACGTGGACGGGCCGCGGCCGACGGGGGCGCTCAGCGGCGACCTGTTCGGCGTGGCCGGCGCGACCACCTCCTACGTCGGCTCGTTCGTCGTCAGGGCCGCCCGCGTGCGCGACGGGCGGATCCAGGGCACGGGCGCCTTCACCTTCGACGTCCCCGACCGGGACGTGGCGGTGGAGATCGCCGGCGGGGCCGGGACCGCCACCGTCGCCGGGCGCACCTACCAGGTGTCGTTCGAGTCGCCGTACTTCCGCAGCGCGCTGCTGGAGGTGGACGCGGTGGCCGGGGCGGTGCCGTTCGTGTCGTACGCGACGGGGTCGCTGCCGGGGCCGGCCGGCTCGCCCGCCAGGGAGCTGAGCGTGGTCGCCGCGTACGCCGAGGCGGGCGTCGAGCTGAAGACCACCGAGCCGGGCGTGATCCCGGTGCAGGACTCCGGCACGGACCTGGCCTGGGACGACGCCGAGCTGCACCACGCGATGACCCGCCACTTCAGCCGGTTCGGCGACTCCGTGGCCTGGCGCCTGTGGCTGCTGGTGGCCGGCAAGCACGTGGGCGGCTACCGGGGCATCATGTTCGACTACAACGACGCGCACCAGCGGCAGGGGGCTGCGGTCTTCCACGAGGCGATCAAGGGTGAGACGCCGCAGGCGCAGCGGGCCCAGCTGCGCACGTACGTGCACGAGCTCGGGCACGCCTTCAACCTGCTGCACTCCTGGCAGAAGAACCTCGCCACCCCGCCCCAGCCCCTCGGCCCCGACGGCGGCTTCGGCGACCTGTCGTGGATGAACTACGTGCAGCACTACCGGCCCGGCGGCGAGGAGGGCTACTGGTCCGCGTTCCCCTTCCAGTTCACCGACGCCGAGCTGCTGCACCTGCGCCACGGCTTCTACCGCGACGTCTGCATGGGGGCCAACGCGTTCGGCACCGGCGCGGCCGAGATCGACCCCTTCGAGCCGCCGGTCGAGGACCACTCGGGGCTGCGGCTCGACGTACGCGCCAAGGAGTCGTTCGAGTTCGGCGAGCCCGTCGTGGTCGAGCTGCGGCTCTCCTGCGCCGGCGAGCCGCGCACCACCCACGGCCACCTGCACCCCGACACGGAGTTCACCCAGGTCTCGATCACCCAGCCGGGCGGCAGGACCGTGCTGTACCGGCCGATGATGCGCCACTGCGTGGACCGGTCGCCGCGGATCCGGCTCGACGCGGGCAACCCGGCGATGTACCGCAGCGCGTACATCGGGCACGGGCGCGACGGCCACTACTTCCAGCAGCCCGGCGAGTACCAGGTCCGCGCCCAGTACATCGCCGCCGACGGCTCCCGCATCGTCTCCCCCCTCTGCCCCGTCCACGTCCGCCTGCCCGTCAGCCGCGAGGACCACCTGGTGGCCGAGCTGATGCTGGGCGAGGACCAGGGCAAGCTGTTCTCCCTGCTCGGCTCCGACTCCCCCGGCCTGCAGCCCGGCAACGACGCCCTCGACGAGGTCATCAGCCGCCACGGCGGGCACCCGCTGGCCGTGTACGCCCGGCTGGTCAAAGGGCTCAACGCCGAGCGCGGCTTCAAGGAGCTGACCCCCGACAACCGCCTGCGCGTCCGGCCGCCGGACCCGAAGCAGGGCATCGAGCACCTGGGACAGGTCGCCCGCGAGGGCACCATCGACAACATCACGCTCAACCTGGTGATGCGCCGCCTGGCCCGGGCCGAGGCCCGGCAGGGCGACCTGGACCGGGCGCACGCGGTGATGGACCGGATGGTGGCCACGTTCGAGGCCAAGGGCGTCAACCCCGTCATCCTGGGCCAGATCCGCCGCCAGGCCGAGCTGACGAAGTCCGCACTCACCGCCGAAACCTCCTGAGCTCGTCGTCGTCGGCGCATTCGTGCCGCGCGACGAGCGCGGCCCACACGGCGCGCGCCTCTGGGTAACGCCCGCGCCCCGCCTCCTCCTGACCCCGCTCACCCCTCCGCAGGACCAGGTAGCGCCCGCCCTCGGAGCACCATTCGAGGGTGCCGCAGCAGGAGGTCTCGATGACGCGGGTCACGGGCGTGTGCGGCCGGTGGGGCTCCCACCGGACCCGGACCGTGCGCGGCCGAGGAGCCTCCATCAACGCCCAACCGCTGACGTTCGAGGCTTACCTCCAGGTAATCACGCACTTCAAAGTGCGTTCTTGCCGGGCGTGACGCCCCGGATGAACAGTGTTCTCCATGAACACACGACATGAACGCATCAGTGTTTTGGGGCTGGGAGCCATGGGGCGGGCGCTGGCGGGCGCGCTGATCGCCGCCGGTCATGAGGTGACGGTCTGGAACCGTACGCCCGGCAGGGCCGGCGCCCTGGTCGCGCAGGGCGCGCGGGAGGCGGCGAGCGTGGCGGAGGCGATCGGGGTGTCCGAGGTGACGATCGTGTGCCTGCTGAACGACGTCAGCGTGCGCGAAGCGCTCGGCCCGGTCACCGGGAAGCTGGCGGGCACGACACTGGTCAACCTCACCAGCGGTTCCGCTCGGCAGGCGCGCGAGTTCGCCGGGTGGATGCGGGAGTTCGGGGTGCGGTTCCTGGCCGGCGGGATCATGGCCGTGCCGCCGACGGTGGGGTCGGAGGGCGCCTTCATCCTCTACAGCGGCCCGCGTGACCTGTTCGACCGGCTCGCGCCCGTGCTCGCCCCGCTCGGCCGCCCGCAGTGGGCGGGGGAGGATCACGGGCTGGCGGCGCTGTACGACATGGCGGCGTTGAGCGGCATGTACGGCATGAGCGCCGGCGTCGACCACGCCGTGGCCCTGGTGCACGCGTCAGGCGGCGACGTGGAAGCGTTCAAACGCGAGGTGCTCCGGCCCTGGATGGAGCAGATGCTCGCGCCCATGGTCGAAGGTGCGGACGTGAGCGAGTCCGTGCCCGAGGAGTACAACCCGGCCATGCAGGCGACCGGCCTGGAGACCATGCTCCTCACCTCGGACGAGGCGGGGGTGCCGGCGGAGCTGGCCGGGCACCTGCGCGCCTCGCTGTGGCGCATGCGGAGGGCCGTCGCCGGCTGAGCCGGGCGGGGCGGCGTGGCTATCATGGGGTGAATGCGCAACCCGCCCTACATCTGCGCCCTCGACGCCGCGATGGACGTCGTCGGGGGGAAGTGGAAGGCGCTGATCCTCTGGGCTCTCGACGAGCGGCTCCACCGCTTCGGGGAGCTGCGCCGCAGCCTGCCCGGCATCAGCGAGAAGGTGCTCGCCCAGCAGCTGCGCGAGCTCGAGGCGGACGGCATCGTACGGCGAACGGTGTTCGACGAGACGCCGCCCCGGGTCGAGTACGAGCTGACCGGCGAAGGCGCCGCCCTCTACGCCGCTCTCGGCGCCCTGGGCAAATGGGGCGCCGCTCGCATGAGCGAACTCGACATCGTCCCCACCCACGGCAAGGCATGACCACGCTCACTGCGTCACGGGCACACCGGCGCGGCAGAGGATGGTGAGTTCCAGTTCGTCGCCGTCGTCCGGTTCGAACTCGACCTTGGCCTCCCTGGCCGGGCCCGACTCGACCTCGTCCACCGACCAGTCCTGGGCCGGGCTCCACGAGCGCAGGGTGACCAGGTCGCCCTCGCAGGAGGCGATCACCGTGCCGCCCGCGCTGCGGATCAGCCTGTCCTGGCCCGCCGGCGCCGGCGAAGGGGCGCGCGACGGGGCCGCGGCGCGGGTGGTGGCGGTGGCCAGGGCGGCGCGGACTTCCGACGGGCCGAGCACGTGGCTGTCGGTGCCGGTGAGGCCGTTGCCGAGCAGGAGGAGCACCGCCACGGCGGCGCCCGTCGCGGCGACCGCGGTGGCGACCCAGGCCGCGACCAGCTTCTTCATGGCTCCCACGTTCCCCCATGTCCGGCTAAGCCCAGGTTAAGGCGACGCTAAGGCTGCCCAGCGCATCCCCGTCCAGCGTTTACGTTCATGTATATGGCGGACATCCTGCTCATCGAGGACGACGTGGCGATCCGTACGGCGCTCAGCCGCGGCCTGCGCGAGTTCGGCCACGCCGTCTCCTCCTCCCCCACGGCGATGGACGGGCTGCGGCTGGCCGTGCAGGACCGGCCCGACCTGATCGTGCTCGACCTGGGCCTGCCCGACCTCGACGGGGTGGAGCTGCTGCGCATGCTGCGGGCGGTCAGCCAGGTGCCGGTCATCGTGGCCACCGCCCGCGACGGCGACGCCGAGATGGTGCCGGTGCTGGACGCGGGGGCCGACGACTACGTGGTCAAGCCGTACAGCGCGGCGCAGCTCGACGCGCGCGTACGGGCCGTGCTGCGGCGGGCCGGCGGGGCGGCGCCCGAGGAGGCGCTGAAGGTCGGGACGCTCAAGGTGGACCCGCGGGCGCGCACCGCCACGCTCGGCGGCGAGCCGCTGGACCTGACGCCGCGCGAGTTCGACGTGCTGCACTATCTCGCGGCGCGGCCGGGCGAGGTCGTCACCAAGCGGGAGCTACTGACCGAGGTGTGGCAGCTCCCGTACGGCGGCGCCGACAAGACCGTGGACGTGCACCTGTCGTGGCTGCGCAGGAAGCTGGGCGAGACGGCCGCCGAGCCGCGCTACCTGCACACCGTGCGCGGCGTCGGCGTCAAGCTCGTCGAACCGCCGCCGGAGTCCCCGCCAGGCCTGCCGTCAGGGGCGCCGGCAGAGGCGCCGTCAGGGTCGCAGGCCCGGCCGGCGGACGGGGTGTCATGAGGCGCTGGCTGGCGCTGCTGGTCGCGGCCACGACCTCGCTGGTGCTGATCGCGCTGCTGGTGCCGATGGCGCTGCTGATCCGGGCCGTGGCCGAGAACGGCGCCATGAGCCGTGCCACGTCCACCGCCGAGTTCGTCGCGGTCGCGGTGGGCACCCCCGACCTGGAGCTGACCCTGGCGCAGGTGTCGCGGCCCGTGACGGTGTTCCTGCCCGGCGGCCGCACGGCCGGCGCCCAGGCCCCCCGCTCCGACGCCGTACGGCTGGCCGCGACCGGGCGCAGCGTCACCGCCGAGGCCCACGGCGGCAGGGAGGTGCTCGTCTCGGCCCAGTCGCCCGAGGGCACGGCCGTCATCAGGGTGTTCGTGCCCGACTCCGAGCTGATGCGCGGCGTGCCGGCCACCTGGGCGGCGCTGGCGCTGCTCGGCATCGCGCTGGTCGCCCTGGGCATCGTGCTGGCCGACCGGCTGGCGCAGGCCGTCACCCGGCCGGTGGACGGGCTCGCCCGGGTCTCGCACCGGCTCGCCGGCGGCGATCTGACCGCGAGGGCCGAGCCCGGCGGGCCGCCCGAGGTGCGCTCCGTGGCGCTGGCGCTCAACCACCTGGCGGGCCGGATCGACGAGCTGCTGGCGGCCGAACGGGAGTCGGTCGCCGACCTGTCGCACCGCCTGCGCACCCCCCTGACGGGCCTGCGGCTGGACGCCGAGTCGCTGCGGGACCCGGAGGAGGCCGCCCGCGTCCAGGCCCGGGTGGACGCCCTGGAGCGCGCGGTGAGCGCGGTCATCACCGAGGCGCGGCGGCGCACCGCCGAGCGCGACTCCTGCGACGCGGCGGCCGTGGTGCGCGAACGGGTGCGGTTCTGGTCGGTGCTGGCCGAGGACCAGGGCCGCGAGGTGACCGTCTCCCTGCCGGACGGGCCCCTGACGGTCGCGGTGGGCGCCGGGGAGCTGGCGGCCTGCGTGGACGCGCTGCTCGGCAACGTCTTCGCGCACACCCCCGAGGGGGCCGCCATGGCGGTACGGCTCCACCCCGCTCCCGAGGGCGCCCTGCTGGCCGTGGAGGACGCCGGGCCCGGGTTCGAGCCCGAGCTGCTGGAACGGGGCACCAGCGGCGGCGGATCGACGGGGCTCGGGCTGGACATCGCCCGGCGCACCGCCGAGTCCTCCGGCGGCGGCCTGGCCGTCTCCCGCTCCGCGGCCGGCGGCGCCCGGGTCGAACTGCGGTTCGGCGCCCCCTGACGCCCTTCTCGCGGGACCTCGGCGCCCCTGACCGGCCTTCTCGTGGGGACCCAGCGCCCCCTGACCGGCCTTCTCGTGGGCTTAACCGTCCTTTAGCGCCCGGTTACCGGGGATCGCGGTTACCTGGAGACATGCAGATCACAAAGAAGCTCCTCGTCGCAGGAATCGTCTCCCTCGCCGCCACCGGCGGCGCGGTCTACGCCACCGCCGCCTACGCCTCCGAGGCCGCCGAGACCGCGGCCCCCGCCGTCGCCCCCAAGGTCACCGCGGAGCAGGCCATCGGCATCGCGCTGAAGGAGGTCCCCGGCTCCTGGGTCAGCGAGCTCGACTTCGACAGCCGCGGCAAGCAGGCCGACACCTGGGAGATCGAGCTGACCAAGGGCTCGGAGCGGCACGAGGTGGACGTGGACGCCGCCTCCGGCAAGGTCACCAAGCAGCAGGCCGACCAGGACGACGACGACCAGGACGACGACGGTGATGACGGGGACGACGACTGATCCCGCCTTTACGAAGTAATGCCGAAGATGATGCCGGTCCGCGCCGCACGCGGGCCGGCATCGGCATGTCGCCGGAGCTGCCGGCGGGCCACCGCAGGCCGCCGGGCCGCCCTCGGATCGGCGGGCCGCCCTGAGGACGGCCGTCCAGGCGTCGGGCGTCAGCGGACCATGCGCATGACGATCGGGCGGTGGTCGGACAGCGTGGTGTTCAGCACGGAGCCGCTGGTCGTCGTCATCCCCCGGGTGTAGACGTAGTCGATGCGGGCGTTGCCGTGCGTGGGCTTGTTGGCGTGCTTGGAGCCGGTGTCCAGCCAGCCCACGTTCCTGAACCGCTTCGACAGCGGGTCCGACGGCAGGGCGTTGAAGTCGCCGGTGAGGATCAGCGGCGAGCGGTAGCCGAAGTAGTCGCGCACCCTGGCGGCCTGCGCCTCGCGCCGCTTGACGGACGTGCGCGACAGGCCCGGCGACAGGTGCGTGGTGAACACCCGCACCTGCGAGCCCCCGCCGAGGTCGAGCCTGACCCCGGCCATGGAACGGTTGACGGGGCAGGTGGCGAAGCCGGAGAGCGGGATCGTCACCCGCTCGACGATCCGGTACGACGACAGGATCGCGTTGCCCGCCTTCCCCGGTTGCGGCGCGTCACAGGGCCCGGCGTCGTCGCCCGCGCCGAAGTGGGCGTTGGCCGTCAGGTCCCAGCCCAGCTCGTCGGCGAGCTGCCGCACCTGGTCGGCGCCCGGCCTGCGGTGGATCTCCTGGAGGGTGACGACGTTGGCGCCGCTGTCGCGGATGACCTTGGCGATGGCCTTCATGTCGGCGTTCTCGCCCCTGATGTTCCAGCTCAGCACCACGACGGGGGCCTTGGCGCGCGGCGCGGCGTGCGCGGGCGGCGGGGCCGCGGCGGCGAGCAGGATCAACCCGATGATGAGGTGGCCACGTCTCGTCACACGCATGCTTCATGATCTTACGTGGCGCGGCGCCGGACGTGGAGCCCGCCCGCGACGCCACATCGGCCGCGAGCGTGACGGCCCGGGCGTCAGCACTTCTTCAGAATGCCCTCCATGGCGGCCTTCTCCGCCGAGGTCACCCAGACGTCGTACTTGGCCTTCACGTCGATCTGCCGGACGATGTAGGCGCAGCGGTAGGACGTGCGGGGCGGGAGCCAGGTGGCGGCGTCGGAGTCGCTCTTCTGGCCGTTCAGCGGGCCGTCCACGGCCAGGAGGTTCAGCGGGTCGTTGGCGAACTCCTTGCGCTTGGCCGCCGACCACCGCTGGGCGCCCTTCTGCCAGGCGTCCGACAGCGGCACCAGGTGGTCGATCTGCACGGCGGTGCTGGTGTCCTGGCCGCGCCGGAACTTGATGGTCTTGCCGCCGTACGGGTCGTGGAGGGTGCCGGTCAGGACGATGCAGTCGCGGGTGCCGGCCTTGAACGTCTCGTCCTCCAGGTCGCGCTTGAGGATGTCGTTGCGGGTGTCGCAGCCGTTGCGGTCCACGTCGGACCAGGCCGGGCCGAACTTGTCGCGGTCGAAGCCGGTCTTGGGGGCGCGGCCCTTGACGGCGAGCCGGTCCAGCTTCTCGCGGGCCTCGGAGACCGAAGAGGCGTCGGGTTTCGGAGCCTTGCCGCCGCCGTCGCCGGACGATCGTGCCGTGTCGAGCCCGCCGCACCCGGCCAGCGCCGCCACCGTGGCCAGACCGGCCATGAACACCCGCACCCGCACGCCCGCTCCCCAGACTTTTCGCGATATTTCGTTAAAGTCTAGGTAATGCCCTTAAAGGGGCTTATAACGCCTCCATGGCGTCCAGCAGCCACTCCGCCAGATATCGGGTGAACGACGACCTGACGTAGATGCGGTGGACGCCGGGGGCGCGGCGCTCCAGGACCACCGACGTCCTCCCGAGCAGGGTCTGCGCGTGGCCGGGGAAGGCCGAGGGGTGCAGATCGACGGGGCAGCCGGTGACCAGGACGTCCTCGGCGGCGGGGCCGGACAGTTCGAGGATCGTGCGCTGGCCCGACACGTCCACCCAGTGCGCCCGCGGGGAGACGTTGCCGCAGACGAGCCACCACGACGGGCCCAGCCGCAGGACCGTGCCCTCCCCGCCCGGGTCCGCGCCGCGCACCTCCCACATGGGCTCGAAGGGCAGCTCGCGCAGGCGTACGGCGTCCGTGCCCGCCGCCGCGAAGCGGGCGGCGAACGGCGCGGCCGGGCTCTCCCGGCGCGGCACGGCCACGCGCGGAGGGGGCGGGGCGTCCGTCAGCGGCTCGCCCTCGCGCCGCTCGTTGCCCGGGTCGTAGAAGACGGGCGCCACGACGGTGACCGGGCTCGCCGTCCCTCCCGACACGGCCGTCAGCCGGTCGCCGGGGACCACCCGGGCGGCCAGGGCCAGGGCGAACGTGCGGCCGAGCGCGGCGCTGCGGTAGCTGGAGGTCACGTGCCCGAGCATCGGCCCGCCCGGCGAGCCGACGAGCTGGGCGCCCTCGTCCACCAGGGTCTCCGGGTCGTCGGGCAGCAGGCCCACCAGGCGTTTGCGGTCGTCGCGGGCGGTGTCGGGGCGGGCGTGCGAGCGCTTGCCGACGAAGTCCGGCTTGCGCCGGGAGACGATCCACGCCATGCCGAGGTCCTGCGGGGTGACGGTGCCGTCGGTCTCCTGGCCGACGATCGCGAACCCCTTCTCGGCCCGCAGCACGTGCATGGTCTCGGTCCCGTACGGCACCGCGCCCAGCTCCAGCACCGCCTCCCACAACGCCCTGCCGTACGGCCACGGCACGTTCACCTCGTAGGCCAGCTCGCCGGAGAAGCTGATCCGGAACACCCTGCCGGGCACGCCCAGCACGGCGGCGTCGGTGTACCGCATGAACGCCAGGCCGAGCGCCTCCGGCGCGACGGCCGCGATCACCCGCCGGGCGTGCGGCCCGGCCACCACGACGGTCGCCCAGTGGTCGGTGACCGAGGTGAACGACACGTCCAGCTCCGGCCACTCCGTCTGGTGCCACTCCTCCAGCCGGTCGAGCACGGCGGCGGCGTTGCCCGTGGTCGTCGTCATGAGGAAGCGGTCCGCGGCGAGCCTGGTCGTGGTGCCGTCGTCGAACACCATCCCGTCGGCCCCGCACATCACCCCGTAACGGCAGGCGCCGACGGGCAGCGTGGAGTACACGTTCGTGTAGATCCGGTCGAGGAACGCCCCGGCGTCCGCGCCCCGGATGTCGATCTTGCCCAGCGTGGAGGCGTCCATGGCGGCCACGGCGGTGCGGGCGGCCACGCACTCGCGCCACACTGCCTGCGCCATCGACTCGCCGTCCAGCGGGAAGTACCGGGGGCGTTTCCACTGGCCGACGTTCTCGAACACCGCTCCCCTGGCGACGTGGGCGTCGTGCATGGCGGTGGTCCTGACGGGGTCGGACAGCTCGCCGCGGTCGCGGCCGGCGAAGGCAGCGAACGAGACCGGCACGTACGGGGGCCGGAACGTCGTCGTCCCCACCTGGCCCGGAGCCGTGCCGAGGAGGGCGGACATGACGCCGACCACCACCGCGCTCGAGGTCTTGCCCTGATCGGCGCCGGTGCCGGCGGTGGTGTAGCGCTTGACGTGCTCGACCGAGCGCATCCCGGTGCCGGTGGCCCTGGCCAGGTCGGCCACGGTCACGTCGCGGTGCAGGTCGGCGAAGGCGGGCTCGTCCGAGTCGCCCTCGACCAGCCACAACGCGGCCGGCGGGCGATGGGGGCGTTGCCGGCGGTCTTCGCAGGACGGCACCCGCAGCCCGTGCGCGCTGCCTCCGGCCGCCTCGGTCCCGGCGGCGTAGCCGTCCGCGATGGCCTCCCGGGTGCCGTACACGCCCCTGCACGCCCCGGCGCAGCGCACCCCCGGGGCCGGGCCGTCCGGCACGAACGCCTGCAGCTCCTCGTCGAACCTGAGCCGCCCCCGCGCCTGGCCGAACAGGTGCACCGCCGGGTTCCAGCCGCCCGCCACCGCCAGCAGCTCGGCCTCGACCCGCCGCACCCCGGCGCGGGCCTCTCCGGGACGCTCCTTCCCGGGACGCTCCGCGATGAGGACGCCGTCGAGCACGCCGTCGGCGTCGCCGGTCGTGCCGGTCACCACCTGCCCGTCCCGGGGGTCGGCGATCGCGACGACCGCCACGCCGGCCGCCTCCAGGTCGCGCGCCGCCTCGTAGCCGGAGTCCGCGCAGGCGAACACCACGGCCCGCCGCCAGGGCGCGACGCCGTACCGGTTGGCGTAGGCGCGGGCCGCCGAGGCCAGCATCACCCCGGGCCGGTCGTTGCCGGGGAAGGCGAGCGAGCGTTCGTGCGCCCCCGTCGCCAGCACCACCCGGCGCGCCCTGATGTGCCACAACCGCTCGCCGCGCGCCCGCCGCTCCACCGCCACCACGTAGCCGTGGTCGTAGCAGCCGACGGCGGTGGTCGTGGTGAGCACCCGGGCGGGCAGGTCGAGCCCGGCCGCCCAGTCCGGCCCGGGCGCGCCGTCCAGGCGCACCCGCGAGTTCAGCAGGTCGCCGCCGAGGCGGGGCTGCTCGTCCACGAGGATCACCCGCGCGCCCGACCGCCCGGCGGCCACGGTGGCGGCCAGCCCGGCCGGCCCGCCGCCGACCACGAGCACGTCGCAGTGCAGGTAGCCCTTGTCACACCGGCGCTCGTCCACGGGGTCGAGGTTCGCGGGGTCGAGGTTCGCGGGGTCGAGGTTCGCGGGGTCGAGGTCCACGGCGCCGAGAGCCACGGCGTCGAGGTTCACGCGACCCTTGCCGCGCAGGCTCCACGCCTCCAGCCCGTCGTGCAGCTCCACCGTGGTGGCCGCGAGCATCGGGTCGGCGCCCACCCTGACCAGGGCGTTCGGCTCCTCGGGGCCGGCCGTGAAGATCCCGCGCGGCCGACCCAGCGCCACGCTGCGGCCCACCACCCGCACGCCGTTGCGCAGCAGCGCGGCGGCCAGCGTGTCACCCGGCTCGCCCCGCATCGGGCGGCCGTCGAACGTGAACCTCATGGCGCCTTCCGGATCTCGTGGGTGACGGTGTGCCGCTCGACGGTGAACCAGGTCCGGCAGCCGTGGACGTGGAACCAGCGCTCGCGGAACCAGCCCTTGGGGTTGTCGCGGAGGAAGACGTAGGCGGCCCACTCCTCGTCGGTGGTCTCGTGCGCCGGGTAGGCGACGCCGGCCTGGCCGCCGTAGTGGAACTCGTTCTCGTCGCGCGGGCCGCAGTGCGGGCAGTCGAGGGACATCATCAGTGCGCCACCGCCGCCGCGCCGTGCTCGTCGATGAGCGCGCCCGTGCTGAACCGCTCCAGCCCGAACGGCTCCGCCAGCGGATGGGGGCGCTCGTGGGCGAGGGTGTGGGCGTACACCCAGCCGGCGCCGGGGGTGGCCTTGAAGCCGCCGGTGCCCCAGCCCGCGTTGAGGTACAGGTTCTCGACCGGGGTGCGGCCGATGATGGGCGAGGCGTCCGGGGAGACGTCGACGACGCCCGCCCAGGTGCGCAGCACGCGGACCCGGCTGAAGATCGGGAACAGCTCCAGCGCCGCCGCCATCTGCGCCTCGATCACGTGCACGCCGCCGCGCTGGCCGTAGGAGTTGTACGCGTCGATGCTCGCCCCCATGACCAGCTCCCCCTTGTGGGCCTGGCTGACGTAGACGTGCACGGCGTTCGACATGACCACGCAGTTCAGCACCGGCTCCAGCAGCTCCGACACCAGCGCCTGCAGCGGGTGCGACTGGAGCGGCAGCCGCAGGCCCGCCTGGGCGGCCAGCACGGAGGTGTGCCCGGCCGCGGCCAGCGCGACCTTCCCGGCGGCGATCCGGCCCCGCGAGGTCCGCACGGCCACGACCCGGTTCTTCCGGAGCTCGAAGCCCGTGACCTCGCACCCCTGGATCAGGTCCACCCCGTACGCGTCCGCGCCACGCGCCAGCGCCCACGCCACGTGGTCGTGCTTGGCGATGCCCCCGCGCCGCTGCAAGGTGGCCCCCAGAACCGGGTGGCGGGCCCGCTCGGAGACGTTGACGATCGGGCAGAACTTCCTGACCTCGTCGGCGTCGAGCCATTCGGCGTCCACGCCGTTGAGCAGGTTGGCGTTGACCCGGCGCCGCCCCTCGCGCACGTCGCCCAGGTGGTGCGCCAGGTTGAGCACCCCGCGCCGGCTGAAGCTCAGGTCGTAGTCCAGCTCCGCGCTCAGCCCCTCCCACAGTTTCAGCGAGTGCTCGTAGATCGCGGCGCTCTCGTCCCAGAGGTAGTTGGAGCGGATGATCGTGGTGTTGCGGGCCATGTTGCCGCCGGCCAGCCAGCCCCGCTCCAGGACGGCCACGTTCGTGATGCCGTGGTTCCTGGCCAGGTAGTAGGCGGTGGCCAGGCCGTGCCCGCCGCCTCCGACGATGACCACGTCGTAGGCGGGCCTCGGGTCGGGGTCGCGCCAGAGGAAGTCGGGGTGGTGGGTCAACGCCTGATCTTCTCCATCCCGGGGTCGTACAGCGGCTCGGCGGCGACCTCCGCGGGGACGCGGCGGCCGAAGTAGGAGATCTCCACCCGCGTGCCGGGCTCGGTCAGCTCGATCGGCAGCCAGGCGTAGGCGATGGCGCGGCGGACGGTGTGGCCGTAGGCGGCGCTGGTGACGTAACCGACGGTGCGGCCGTCGTGCCTGACCGGCTCCTTGCCCATGACCACCTCGGCGCCGATCAGCGGCACGAGCTTGCGGGTGACGTCCTCGCGCAGCGCGTCGCGGCCGATGAAGTCCTTGCCGTCCCTGACGGCGAAGCCGAGCCCCGCCTCGTACGGGTTGTGCTCGGTCGTCATGTCGACGCCCCAGAGCCGGTAGCCCTTCTCCAGCCGCAGGCTGTTGAACGCGGCCCGGCCGCCGGCGACCACCCGCCCGCCGGACCAGAGCGTGTCCCAGAGCTTCAGCCCCAGGTCGGCGCTGGTGTACAGCTCCCAGCCCAGCTCCCCCACGTAGGAGACGCGCAGGGCGAGCACCGGAACGTGGCCGACATATCCGGTCTTGCAGGTGAAGTAGGGAAAGCCCTGGTGCGACAGGTCCAGGTCCGTGAGGTCCTGCACCACCTCCCTGGCCCACGGCCCCCACACGCCGACGCAGCAGGTGCCCGGCGTCAGGTCGCGCACCCGCACCCCGCCCGGCGCGTGCCCGGCCAGCCAGGCGAGGTCGAGATTGCCGTTCGCGCCGACCTGGAAGGTGTCCTCGCCCAGCCGTGCCACGGTCAGGTCGGACCGGATGCCGCCCCTGGCGTCCAGCAGCAGCGTGTACGTGACCGAGCCCGGCTTCTTGTCCACGTTGTTCGTGGTCATCCGCTGCAGGAACGCCGCCGCCCCCGGCCCGCTGACCTCGATGCGCTTGAGCGGCGTCATGTCGTAGAGCGCCGCGCGGTGCCGGGTGGCATACGACTCCGCGGCGGCGATCGGCGACCAGTAACGGCTCGCCCAGGCGTCCCGCCCCTGCGTGCCCAGGAAGGCGCCGTCCGGCTCCTCCCGCAGCAGCTCCTCCAGCAGCGGCGCGTTCGACTCGAACCAGTGCGGCCGCTCCCACCCGGCCCCCTCCAGGAAGAACGCCTCCAGCTCCCGCTGGCGCGGATAGAACGGGCTGGTGCGCAGCGGGCGCGGCGACTCCATCGGCTGCAGCGGATGGATGACGTCGTAGACCTCCACGAAGTTGCGCCTGCCCCGCTCCTCGACGAACGCGGGCGAGAGCTGCGCCTGCTCGAACCGGCTCAGCTCGCACTCGTGCAGGTCGGTCTCGGAGCGCCCGGTCACCAGCACCTGCGCCAGCGCCCGCGCCACCCCGGCCGAGTGCGTCACCCACACGGCCTCGGCCAGCCAGAACCCGTCGAGGTGCGGGGCCTCGCCGATCAGCGGGAAGCCGTCGGGGGTGAAGGAGAAGACGCCGTTGATGCCGTCCTCGTACTTGGAGCCGGCCAGGGCGGGCAGCAGCTCGGCCGCGTCACGCCAGGCGGGCTCGAAGTCCTCCTCGGTGAACGCCTGCACCGACGGCATCGTGGTGGCCCTGGGGCCGATCTCGTCCTGGGCGACCGGCATGGGGCGGTGGGCGTAGGAGCCGATGCCGATGCGGTCGCCGTGCTGCCGGAAGTACAGGTCGCGGTCCTGGTGGCGCAGGATCGGGCCCGGCGTGAGCCCGGCCAGCGGGCCGGACCTGGCGTACTGGTGGGCCAGCGGCAGCAGCGGCACCGTCAGTCCGGCCAGCGCGCCGATCGACGGCCCCCAGAAGCCCGCCGCGCACACCACCACCTCGGCGGGGATCGTCCGGTGCTCCCCCGAGGCCACGACCGTCACCCCGGTGACGCGCCCGCCCCGCTGCTCGACGCCGACCACGGTGTGCCCGCCCAGGAACCTGGCGCCGCGCCCGGTGGCCCGCTCGGCCTGCGCCCGGCCGCAGGCCACGGCCGCCGCCAGCCCGTCGCCCGGCACGTGGAAGCCGCCGAGCACCTTGTCGCGGGCCAGCAGCGGCCACAGCGCGGCGCAGCCCGCCGGGTCGAGCAGGCGGGACTCCACGCCCCACGACTCGGCCCAGCCGTGCTTGCGGTGCAGGTCGGCCCAGCGCTCCTCGGTGGTGGCCACCTCCAGCCCGCCCACCTGGCTGAAGCACGCGCCGCCCAGCGCGGCGTACTTCCGCACGGTGTAGGCGGCGAACTCGGTCATCGTCTTGGACGGGTTGGTCTGGAAGACGAGGCCGGGGGCGTGCGAGCTGGACCCGCCGGTGGCGAAGAGCGGGCCCTGGTCGACGACCGTGACGTCCGTCCACCCCCGCTCGGTGAGCTCGTCGGCGAGGGCACAGCCCACGATCCCCGCTCCCACGATCACCGTACGAGGTCGGCTCATGGCGCCTCCGGTTGTTCCTTAATGCGCAACGCACACCGGACTACGCAACGACCATAAAGTCCAGGACCCGCCGGAACAAGAGCTACGCCGGCGGCGAGGTGTCCCGCACCAGATAGGTGACCACACCCGCGTCCGGCACGGCCAGCTCCTCGAACCCGAGCCGGTCGTAGAAGGCCCGCGCCGCCACGTTGCTGGTCAGCATGCTGAGATGCACGGCCGGCACCCCGGCCGCGCGCAGCCCGCCGAGGAACGCGGCCATGAGCCTGCGCCCCCGCCCCTTGCCCTGCCACTCCGGCAGCAGGTCGATGTGCAGGTGGGCCGGGTATTTCGCCAGCTCGGGCAGGATCATCCGCTCGGGCCGGTAGTGCAGGGCCAGCATCGCGTCGTCGCGGGTGACGGGCGGGTCGGCCGGCAGGGGCAGCCCCGCCCGCGGGATCCACTCCTCGCGGTAGCGGCGCACGAACCGCTCGGTGTCGGCCGTGCCCACGATGTAGCCGACGGCGTTGCCCTCGCCGTCGTCCACCACGTGGGCGTGCTCGGGCTCCATGATCACGTACGGGGCGGCGAACAGGTCGCCCATGAGCCGGTCGTCGGCGTACAGGCCGCGGGCGTCGCTTCCGCCCTCGGCGGTGCGCACACAGATGTCGTAGACGGCGTCCAGATCCCGGGACTGGTACGAACGCACAGAAGGGGAGATCATTCGCGACAACGTACCAGTACGCTGACCTCGGATCACCGCGTGGGACGGACGGCGCGGCGACGGGCGAGGCGGGAAAGGGCGACATGGCGCAGCGGCGCTTACTCGAAGGACTCGGCGTCACCGTCGCCGAGGAGACCGCCTACCGGGCCCTGCTGCGGCACGGGCCCGCGACGCTGAGCGAGCTCGCCGCCGAGACCGGCTCGTCCGCCGCTGCCATCCGGCGCATGCTGCCCAGGCTGGAGGACCTCGGCCTGATCTCCCGGGTGGCCGGCCGGCCGCTGCGCGTGGTCGCCACGCCCCCGAACATCGCCATCGACATCCTCGTCGCGCGCCGCCAGGAGGAGCTCACCCACAGCCGCGCCGCCGCCGCGCTCCTGGCCACCGAGGTGGCCGAGCGCACCGGGCCGCATCCGGAGGAGGTGCTGGAGGTGGTGACCGGCCGCGACGCCGTGGCCAGGCGCTATCTCCAGCTCGAACGCAACGCCACCACGGAGATGCTGGTGCTGGTGCATCCGCCGTACGCGGTGGACATCAGCGACGACCAGGAGAACCGCCGCCGCGCGGCCCGCCGGGGCGCGCCGGTCACCCGCGGCATCTACAGCCCGCTGGCCTTCGAGCAGCCCGGCATGCTGGCCCACACCCGCCGCGCCATCGCCGAGGGCGAGCAAGCCAGGCTCGGCCAGGTGCCGGTGAAACTCGCCGTCGCCGACGCCCGCACCGCCATCCTGCCGCTGGTCTCCGACGAGGACCGGGCCGTGGAGAGCGCCCTGGTCGTGCACCCGTCGGCGCTGCTGGACGCCCTGGTCGGCCTCTTCGAGACGCTGTGGCGGGCGGCCGTGCCGCTGCGCCTGACGCCGGAGGGCCTGGAGCAGGACCGGGAGGGCCCGGACGAGGAGGTGCTGGCGCTGCTGGCGGCCGGCATGAAGGACGACGCCATCGCCCGGCAGCTCGGTCTGAGCCCCCGCACCGTGCAGCGCCGCGTGCAGGTGCTCTGCGAGCGCCTGGGCGCCAGGACCCGCTTCCACGCCGGCTATCTGTCGGCGCACGACGACCTGCTCAGGTGATGAGGAGGCCGCCGTCCACCGGCAGGGTGACCCCGGTGACGTAGGAGGCCGCGTCACTGGCCAGGAACACCGCCGCCGCCACCAGCTCGGCCGGGTCGCCCGCCCGCTTCATCACCACCCGCAGCTCGGTCATCTGCTGCAGGTAGCCCGGTTTGTACTGCTCGGTCATCTCGGAGGCGAAGAAGCCGGGCTCCAGGCAGTTGACCCGGATGCCGCGCCGGCCGCTCCACTGCTGGGCCAGGTCGCGGGTCAGCCCGACGACGCCCGCCTTGGAGGCGCTGTAGGCCGCCTGGGGCAGCCCGGCGGTGGTCTCGCCGAGCACGCTGCCGACGTTGACGATCGAGGAGCCGGGCCGCATCACCCGCGCGCACGCCTGCGCCATCCAGTAGGTGCCGTGCAGGTTGATCTCGACGACCTGGCGGAACTCCTCGGGCGTCTCGCGCAGCGCGGGCACGGCGGTGCCGACGCCCGCGTTGTTGATCAGCACGTCGACGCCGCCCATGGTCTCGACGGCGGCGGCCACGACCGCGTCGCAGTCTTCCGGGCGGGACACGTCGGCGGGCAGGGCCAGGCACCGGCGGCCGGTCTCCTCGACCAGCCGCCGCGTCTCCTCCAGCCGCTCCTTGCGCCGGGCGCAGATCACCACGTCGGCGCCCGCCTCGGCCAGGCCGCGGGCGAAGGCCACGCCCAGCCCGGCCGAGGCGCCGGTGACGATCGCGACCTTGCCGTCCAGCCGGAACCGCTCCAGCACGCCTGCCCGCCCTTCTGCCGGAAGACCGGCGACCTCAGAGGCCGTGCTCCTCGCCCCGGCGCGAGAGGCCGTGCTCCTCGCCCCGGCTCAGAGACCGTGTTCCTCGCCTCGGCTCAGAGGCCGTATTCCTTGACGATGCGCTCGTGCCGCTCGACCTCGACGTCGATCTCGCGGGCCAGGTCGAGCCAGGCCAGCGGGTGCACCCACCGCTCGGTGGCGTCGTCGAGCAGGGCGTCGACCTCGGAGGGCGACACGTTGGGCGGCACCGCGACCCAACCGAACACGCCCGGCAGCGACTCGCCGCTGGTCGGGTGGGTGACGGTGTAGTTCTCGTCGCTGTAGACCCACATCGGCCAGCCGCGCTCGGCCATGACCTCGGTGAACTCCGCCCAGTCCTCCTCGCTCGGCGCGGCGCCGTCGAAGAAGTAGCTGGTGTAGCCGCCGGGCCGCAGGATGCGCACCGCCGCGAACGGGGGCACGAAGTTCTGCTGCTCCTGCGGGTCCTCGGGGACGGGCTCCAGCAGCTGCGGGTCGAACACGACCAGGTCGCCGGCGTTGTAGTCCATGCCGCGCGGCTGCGGCAGGGCCAGCCTGGCGGTGGCGGGGCCGGTGCGGATGGACAGCACCTGGCGCTGGCCGCCGTCGGGGGCGGGCAGGATGAGCCTGATGAGGCCCATCTCCTCCTCGATCGGGCCCTCCTTGGACTTGATCGGCATGCCGATCTTCGCCGCGCCCTTGCGCACGGTCTCCCAGTCCTCGGCCGAGGTCGCCATGACGATCATGCGCCAGACGTCCTCGTCGCCCAGCTCGTCGAGCACCTCCAGCAGCACTTCGGCGGCCCTGGCGTTCTGGTCGAGCTGCTGGGCGGCGCCGGACAGCAGGCGGCGGGCGTCGATCCCGGCCCCGGCGTGCACGGCGTGCTCGGCCGCCTCGACGGTCTCCTGCCAGCGCTCGCGGGCGCTGTGGAGCCGGGCCAGCGTGAGGTATTGCGCGGCGTGCGGCAGCATCGCGGCCATCTGCTCCAGCCGCTCGTCCTGCCGGGCCTCGATGAGCAGCGTGGTCAGGTAGGCCACGTCGTCGGCCTCGGCGCTCGCGATGTCGCCGCTGTCGACCAGCAGCTTCCAGTAGATGTCGGCGCCGGTGGCGGGGTAGCCGAGGAAGCCCAGCGTGGTGGTGTGGCGGCGGGTGGCCTCGACGTCCTGGCCGGACAGCGGGGCCAGCCAGCCGACCCACTTCTCGGGGTCGGCGTTGAAGCCGTCGGCGGCGTCGAACTGGCCGACGCGCTCCTCCAGGGAGCCGGGGGCCTCGGGCTCGGAGGTGGCGTCGGCGGCGGCGCGCAGGGCGGCGATGCGCTCGCCCAGGTCGCCGGTCTCGCGCAGCTCGGCGGTGCCGGACTCGGCCAGGTCGGCCAGCAGCCTGGCCTGCCACACGCCCTGCCGCCCGAGCGCCAGGTCGCCGGCGATCAGCGCGAGCTCGACCCGGGCGCGGTAGGCGCCCATCATGCCGAAGTAGTCGATCCACTGGCGCAGGACGCGGCCGAGCTGCCAGGTGTTGGTGATCTGCGAGGAGCCGGCCAGCTTGGCGACGGCGCGCGACCACTCGACCCACACGCGCGGGTGCTCGCCCACCACGTCGAGGTCGGGCAGCGCGTCCACGGACTCGGCGATGCGGCCCAGCGTGGCCAGGATCAGCGCGCGGCGCACGCCGTCGCGGTGCTCCTTGGCCACCGGGTCGTCGGCCTGGAAGCCGGAGGCGGCCTGGAGGGCGGTGAGCGCGTCTTCGGCGCGGCCGGCGGCCAGCAGCGCGCGGGCGCTCTCGGCGCCCAGCTCCCAGCTCGCCTCGCGCCCGGCCGTCTTCAGCCGCTCGACGGCGGACTCGGCGTAGGACACGGCCTCGCCCGCCTTGCCGGCGTCGATGAGGGCGGCGACGTATTGGGTCGCGAGCCCCGAGAAGGCGGGCTTCTCCGGGCTCAGACCCTCGATGTAGGCGCCGAGCGTCTCCAGGCGCTCAGCGGCGTGGCCGGGACCGTCGGTGTTGCCCCAGGCGATGGCCAGCGCCTCGACGGCCGCCGGGGTGGCGGGGCACTCGCGCACGTCTTCGCGCTGAGCGAACGCGAGCAGCTGGTGCGCGTCGTCGAGGGCGACCGCGCCCTGCGCCCGGTCGCCGATGCGGCCGATCAGGTGCCAGTAGCGGGCGTAGAACTCGAGCCAGGGCAGCTCAAGGGACTCGGCCTGCTGCGCGATGGCCGGAGCCATGACGTCGAGCTGGGGATAACGGCCCTCATAGGCCTGTGCGGGAAGGTCTCCCAGCGCCATGGCGAGGCCAACGTTGCCCGCCTCGGAAAGCTGCTGCTGGGTTTCGCCGACCCAGGCCCAGATGTCCACGTCCATGGGCAGCCAGTCTGCCAGGTCAACGAGCGTGCCCAAAACGCAGAAGCTCGATCAGCTCGTCCGATTCGCTGTCCGTCAGGACCGAAAACACCTCCGCCATGAGGTCGTCGGTGGTCTCCTCGACGGCCGCGCGGCGCGCCACGACCTCGGGGCCCGGCTGCTCGTACGGCTCCGGCCAGGTGAAGAACCGGGCGACCGCCTCGCCCTGCGAGATCCCCAGCGGGGTGCCGGAGTGCTGCGCGGCCAGCGTGGCCTCCAGCGGGTGCAGGCCGGCCGCGACCACGGCGTTGGCGTGCAGGCCGCCGCGCAGCTCGCGTACGACGTGCATGAGCTGCACGGCCCTGGCGGGCGCGTCGTCGGGCAGCGGCACGGCCCGCCAGCCGGCGAACAGCGGTGCCCCCACCGGCGAGGCGCGCCGGACGACCGGCAGCAGCAGCTCGGCGATCCTGGCGCAGCCGTCGTGGCCGCCGAGCTTGCGCCTGCCCCACGCCCTGCACGCCTCGGTGTAGAGCTCGACGGCCCGCTCCACCGGCAGCTTGCGGCCGGCGTTCCAGGACTCCTCGACGTGTGCCTGCGGGAAGAAGACGGCGGCGGCGGTCACCACGTCGGCGTCGCACTCGCCGAGCACGCCGCAGCGGCCCCTGAAGTAGAGGGCGCGGGGGCCGAGGCCGTGCTCCTCGCACAGGGCCTTGGCCTCCCTGGAGACCATGAATCCGCCCCCGAGCTGCCCGATCGGGGTCTTGACCTGAACTGCCGTGGTGCGCGGGTCTGCCATGTCCACCTCTCAGTTCGCGAAGTAGACCCAGCATCCCCCATCAGAACTTCATTCTGCAAGCATCAGCTCGCCGCTGGCCACGATGACCGCCGGACCGGACAGGTAGCTGGTGTCCTCGTCGAGGATGACCGTCAGCGTGCCGCCCAGCACCTCGATCGTCCACGTGCCGGTGACGTCGCCCGACAGGCTCGCGGCGGCGACGGCCGTGGCCACCGCGCCGGTGCCGCAGGAGCGGGTCTCGCCCGAGCCGCGCTCGAAGACGCGCATGACGGCGCGGCTGGTGCCGACCGGGTTGAACAGCTCGATGTTGACGCCCGCGGGGAAGACGCCGGTGTCGAAGCCCGGCTGGTGCGCGAGGTCGAGCTGGGCGACGGGGTCGCCGATCGGGCAGGCCAGGTGGGGGTTGCCCATGTCGACGTGGACGCCGGTGTATTCCTGCCCGCCCAGGCTCGCCACGCTCTCGCCGCCGATCACGGGCTTGCCCATGTCGACCGTGATGTCACCGTTGGGCTCGACGCGGACGGCGCGCAGGCCGCCCCTGGTGGCGATGCTGAACTCCGAGGAGTGCTCCAGCCCCGCGTCGAGCAGGTAACGGGCGAACACGCGCACGCCGTTGCCGCACATCTCGGCCACGCTGCCGTCGGAGTTGCGGTAGTCCATGAACCATTCGGCCGCCGAGGCCAGCTCGGCCACCTCGTGGCTCTGCTTCGTGCGCGCCACCCGGAGCACGCCGTCGGCGCCGATGCCGGCCCTCCTGTCACAGATCTTGGCGACGAGCGCGGCCGACACGTCGACCTCGCCCTCCGGATCAGGCAGGATGACGAAATCGTTCTCGGTGCCGTGCCCCTTGAGAAAGCGCATCCTCGGAGTTTATTCGCACGGGTGTCCGGTGACGTGCGCGAGGGATCGCTCAAGCAGATCGGGAGCGTCGTACGGAATCCACCGCACCCGCGGATCGCGGCGGAACCACGACTCCTGCCTGCGGGCGAAACGCCTGGTCAGCCTGACCGTCTCGGCCATCGCCCGCTCCTCGCTCCACTCCCCTTCCAGGAAGCGCAGCACCTGCGCGTAACCGAGCGCCCGGCTCGCCGTGCGCCCCTCGGCCAGGCCCTGGCCGAGCAGCGCGCGCACCTCGTCCACCAGGCCCGCCCGCCACATGCGCTCGACCCGCAGCTCGATCCGGGCGTCCAGCTCCGGCCTGGGCACCTCCAGCCCGATCTGCACGCTCGGGTAGACGGCGTCGTAGGAGGGCATCGTGGCCGAGAACGGCCGCCCCGACAGCTCGATCACCTCCAGGGCGCGCACGATGCGGCGGCCGTTGCTCGGCAGGATGGCCGCCGCGGCGGCCGGGTCGCGCTCGCGCAGGCGCTCGTAGAGGGGGGCCGGGCCGGTCTCGGCCAGCTCGGCCTCCAGCCGGGCCCTGATCCGCGGCTCGGTGCCGGGGAACTCCAGCTCGTCGATGGCCGCCCGGACGTACAGGCCGCTGCCGCCGACCAGCACCGGCACCGCGACGGAGTCGATGACCTCCCTGGCCAGCTTCTGGTACTCGGCCACGCTGGCCGTCACCGTCACGTCCCAGATGTCCAGCAGGTGGTGCGGCACCCCGCGCCGCTCCTCCATCGTGAGCTTGGCCGTGCCGATGTCCATGCCGCGGTAGAGCTGCATGGAGTCGGCGTTGACGCACTCGCCCCCGAGACGGAGGGCGAGGTCCACGGCGAGGTCGGACTTCCCGGCGGCCGTGGGGCCCACGACGGCGATCACTGGCTGGTCTGGCTGCTTGCGCACAGGCACAAGTCTGCTAGAGATCGAGGAGCGTCGGCGGCAAATATCCCTCATGGGTGAGCAACCACCGCTTGGTCTCCACGCCCTCGCCGCCGCTGAACCCGCCCAGCCCCCTGCCCGCCGCGATGACCCGGTGGCACGGCACGATGATCGGGATCGGGTTGGAGCCCATGATCGAGCCGATGCCGCGCGCGGGCACGCCGGAGCCGCTCAGCTCGGCCAGCTCGCCGTAGGTGACGGCGGTGCCGTACGGGACGCCGTGCAGCGCCTGGAGCACCCGCAGCCGCGAGCCGGACATGAGCCGCCAGTCGATCGGCGTCTCGAACGTCTTCAGCTCCCCCGCGAAATACGCGTTCAGCTCGGCGACGGCGAAGGCCGTACGATCCGCATCATGAACCTCAGCCAGGTCGAGACGCCCGGCCAGCCCCGCCTGCGACCCCCAGCCGGACGCGACGAGCCCGGCCTCGGTCATGGCCAGCACGAACGTGCCCACCGGCGTGGGCACCTCGGCGAAGGAAACCGTGGTCATCATGTCCTCACGTGAGCTCGTGGTGCTGGGCACCTCCAGCGCGGTGCCCACCCGACACCGTAACCACAACGGCTACTTCCTGCGCTGGGACGGTCAGGGGTTCCTGTTCGACCCGGGCGAGGGCACGCAGCGGCAGATGGCGTACGCCGGGCTGAGCGCCAACGACGTGCACTGGCTCTGCCTGACCCACTTCCACGGCGACCACTGCCTCGGCGTGCCCGGGGTCGTGCAGCGCATCGCCCGCGACCGGGTCAGGCACCCGGTGCGCGCGGTCTTCCCCGGCTCCGGCCTCACCTACTGGCGCAGGCTCCGCCACGCCGCCGCCTTCGCCGACACCACGGTCATCGACGAGCGGCCCGTCTCCGGCGAGCTGGCCGGCGTCGGCCCGCTCACCGCGCGCCGCCTGTCCCACCCCGTCGAGTCCTACGGCTACCGCGTCCAGGAGCCGGCCGGCCGGCGCATGCTGCCGGAGAAGCTGGCCGCCCACGGCATCCGCGGCCCCGAGATCGGCGAGCTGCAGCGCACCGGGTCCGTGCGCGGCGTCACGCTCGACGAGTGCAGCGTCCCCCGGCCCGGGCAGAGCGTGGCCTTCATCATGGACACCCGGCTCTGCGACGCCGTCTTCGAGCTGGCCTCCGGGGCCGACCTGCTGGTGATCGAGTCCACCTTCCTGTCGCCGGAGAGCGCCCTGGCCAAGGAATACGGGCATCTGACGGCGTACGAGGCGGGGGTGGTCGCGGCCGACGCGGGCGTGCGCCGGCTGGTGCTCACGCACTTCTCCGAACGGTACGGCTTCGCCGACGAGCCGGCCTTCGTCGAGGAGGTGCGACGCAGCTTTTCCGGCGAGGTGGTGACGGCCCGCGACCTGATGACGATCCCGGTGCCGAAGCGTCAAGCCAGCCACAGCCCGGCGAAGTAGCCCACGCCGTAGGGCGCGGCAGCCGCCAGCAACCGCCCGTCGTACACCCCGGCCCCGGCCCCGGCCCCGGCCCCGGCCGCGCTCGGTGTGCCCGCTTCGCTCGGTGTGCCCGCTTCGCTCGGTGTGCCCGCTTCGCTCGGTGTGCCCGCTTCGCTCGGTGTGCCCGCTTCGCTCGGTGCTCCCGCTTCGCTCGGTGCTCCCGCTTCGCTCGGTGCTCCCGCTTCGCTCGGTGCTCCCGCTTCGCTCGGTGCTCCCTCCCGCTTCGCTCGGTGCGCCGTTGGCGCCCGTTGCGCTCGGTGTGGCTGCCGCGCCCGCGAGCACCTGGAGGGCGGCGCGGCCGCTCACCCACAGCCGGTCGGCCTCGGCGGGGTCGAGCGCCGCGAGGGCGGACGGGTCGCCGTCCGCCAGCGCCCGGCCGATCCGCTCGTTGAACGGCCCCGCCGCCGCGTCGTGCCTGCCCGGCGCCCCGGGGCTGAGACAGGCCGAGCCGTCGGCCATGACCAGCAGCGCCACCCGTCCGGCGCTCGTGGCCAGCTTCTCCCCCAGCGCCCGGCACTCCTCCGCGGCCGCGTCGAACGCCACGGCCTGCGCGCCTCCCGGAGGCTCCTCCCCGAGGAGCAGGCGGGCCACGGTCAGGGAGAGCGGAAGCACCGGCTCGCCGCTTCCCGCCGTGCGGTCCACGCCCCAGGGCCGCAGGCTGCCCGCCGCGGCGCCGTCGTACGCACGCGTGACCTCGGCGCCGCCCACCGTGATCAGCACGTCGGGACGCGCCCCGCGCAACGCGGCGATCGCGGTGAGGCAGGCGGAGCGGAGGTCGGGCATCCCGAGCACGACCAGCGGGGTTGGCGGGCAGACGGCCGCGGCGACAAGCACGAGCGCAAGCGTACGACGCCTGCGCACGGAGCCGGCTCGCGCCGTGCCTCCGCGGGCGGTCAGAACGGGTTGCGGCCCTCCCGGACGGCCGCCAGCAGGCCGCGGGTGTGGGTTTGGGACGCCTCGTGCAGGCTGCTGCCGAAGCTGATCCTGGCCACGCCCAGCTCCGCCAGCCGCGCGGGACCGGGCGCCCCCGGCCCGCAGTAGATGTTGACCGGCCCGCCCACCTCGGCGACGAACGCCCGGATGCCGTCCTCGTCGCCCAGCCCGATGGGGTAGACGCAGTCGGCCCCCGCCTCCAGGTAGCGCCGCCCGCGCGCCACGGCCTCCTCCCCGGAGGACCCCCCGAACAGGTAGACGTCGATCCTGGCGTTGATCACGAGGGCGTCGCCCGCCGCGGCCCGCACCTCGGCCAGGAACTCGGCCTGCTCGCCCGGATCGACCAGCTCGCCGCGCTCCGGCACCGAGTCCTCCAGGTTGCAGCCCGCGGCCCCCGCCTCGGCGAGGCGCTCGGCCAGCTCGGCGGGCTTGAGGCCGTAGCCGCGCTCGACGTCGGCGGTGAGGGGCACGTCCAGGACCCTGGCGATGCGGGCGACGGCCGCCATCATCTCGCCGGCCGGGGTCTGGTGCCCGTCGTCGTAGCCGAGCGCACGGGCCACGGCCGCGCTGCTGGTGGCGACGGCGGGGAACCCGGCCGCCCGCACGGCGCGGGCGGAGGCGGCGTCCCAGGCGTTGGGCAGGACCAGCGGGGCTCCGGGAACGTGCAGCGCCCGCAGCCGGGCCGCGTCATCGATCGTCATGCCGCGACTCTAGAGAGCGAAGTGGCCCGTCCATAGGTCCAGTCGGCCCTGCGATCCACAAGCCACTTCCCGCCGTCGCCCGGCGCTGGGCCGGTGATCGGCGGATCGCCTTCCGGTGGCGCGCCTTCCGGTGGCGCGGGGTGCCGGTCAGCAGCCGGACGTGGCGCACTGGCCGCTGACCGCGCCGGCCGGGCCGTCCGCCGGGTCGTCGGCGGGGGTGTCGTCGCCCGAGGACTGCGGAGCCCTGGTGGGGGAGGTCGTGACCGGCTTCTTGTCGTTCCCGTCACCCGTCCCGTTGCCCGTCCCGTTGCCGGTCTGGGTGGCGGGGCGGGAGGAGTCGGAGCCCGTCGAGCCGGTGTCGGCGGGGTCGCCGCCGCCCATGCCGGGGTCGGCGACGTCGCCCATGCTGCCGTCGTCGGGGGCGTCGGTGGACAGGTCGCCGTCGGGCGCGTCGGTGGTCACGTCGCCCATGGTGGCGTCGTCGCCACCGAGGTCCTCGGTCTCCCCGGCGCTCTGCGTGGCGGCGGGCGCGCCGCCGCTCTGCGGGGCCGCCGCGCCGGAGTCGCTCGCCAGCATGTAACCGGCGCCGCCGGCCGCGAGCACGGCGACGAGCGCCGAACCGGCGATGAGGAGCGTCTTCTGGTTCTTCTTCGAGCGCCTGTTTCTCGGGGCGCCCTTTCGCGCCGCCCGGCGGGCGTCTCCCGGCCCGTCCAGGATCTCCTGACGATCCGGCTCGTTCGGATCTTGCATGGTGGTGCAGCTCCCTGCGGTCGTATCGGGGAAAGCTCGCCGGCTTCCGCGGGTGATGGACCACACTAGCCGCAAAGGAGGAATGCTCGCACACCCATCACAAAGGAATCACGACTTGTCCCCCCTTAGATCCATTTTCCCAGGTAACGGGCTGCCCTTCGCGCCTCTCGCGGGCGTGGTCGTGGTGCTCGTCACGGCGGGCGCGGGAATATTCCTGGCATTCGCCAACGGCCCGGAACCGTCACCGCAAAGTCAACCGAAATTCGATCAGATAACTCCGCTTACCCCAAGATCGAATTTCTCGGAGACACCGCTTCCGGCGTCGAACGTGCCGCATTCGGCGATGGCCGCGCCGGCGCCTTCGGCTGGATCGCTCCAATTTCCGGCGTCCCAGCCCATGGACGCCGCGCTCGGGCCTCTGTCGCCGCCCTGGATCGAGATCTCGCCGCCCTGGGTCGAGACCGTGCCGCCCTGGGCGTCGCTCTCCGCCGTCCCCGCCGTCACCGCGGGCCCGTTCCTCCCGGGCCCGGCCGCGTCCCCGCCCGGCCGCTTCCCCGGAGGCCACGGCAAGGACCGCGACGGGACCGGCGGCGGAGGCCACGGCGGGGGCCGCAGCGGGAACGGCGGAGGGAACGGCGACGCGAGCCGCGCGGGGAGCCGTGACGGGGGCCGGAACGGGGGCCTGGACTCGGGCCGGGAACGCCCCCTGGTCCCGCCGCACGCCCGCCCGGCCCGCCCGGGCCCTCAACCGGCGCCCCAGCCGCCCCCTCAGCCGCCGCTCCAGGACCGCCCGATCCCCGCGGACCCGGTCCCGGGCCACCCGGTCCCGGAACGCCCCGTGCCGCAGCTTCCCGCCCCCGGCCGGGACAGGAACGCCGTCCCCGCCGTCCCCCGCGGCCCGGCCAACCCCTGCGCCACGTTCC
Organism: Nonomuraea candida; assembly: GCF_000725485.1. Lineage (GTDB taxonomy): Bacteria > Actinomycetota > Actinomycetes > Streptosporangiales > Streptosporangiaceae > Nonomuraea > Nonomuraea candida. The sequence continues at coordinate 153,508 of NZ_KL647033.1, forward strand.
ACGACTTCCGCCGCGGCCCCTGCGACGCCGTACTCAACCGCCTGACCCGCTGAGCCCCCGCCGCACCAGTGAGCCCCGCCGCACCAGTGAGCCCCGCGCACCGCTGAGCACGCGAAAAGGGCGGCCCCGGAACATCCGGGGCCGCCCTTTCACCACAACCTGCGCCTCAGTGCGCCGAGCACCCTCCGGTGGCCGCCGGCAGCGGGGCGGGGCGGCCGATCGTGGGCATGCCCAGCAGCACCCCGGGAGCGCTCCGGGAACCGCCCTGGCGGGCCTCCCAGGCGTCGCCCGCCCGGGTGCGCCGCAGCCCCAGCACGGCCCCGTCGGCGACGAGGTGGTGCGGCGCGGCGTAGGTCACCTCGACCGTCACCATGTCGCCCGGCCGGGGCGTCTCGGCGTCGCCCACCGCGAAGTGCACCAGGCGGTTGTCGGGAGCGCGCCCGGACAGCCGCCGGGTCGCCTCGTCCTTGCGGCCCTCGCCCTCGGCCACCAGCACCTCGAGCGTCCGCCCGACCTGCTTCTTGTTCTCCTCCCAGGAGATCTCCTCCTGAAGGGCCACCAGCCGCTCGTAGCGCTCCTGCACGACCTCCTTGGGCACCTGGTCCTCCATGGTGGCCGCCGGGGTGCCGGGGCGGATGGAGTACTGGAAGGTGAAGGCGTTGGCGAAGCGGCTCTGGCGGACGACGTCGAGGGTGGCCTGGAAGTCCTCCTCCGTCTCGCCGGGGAAGCCGACGATGATGTCGGTCGAGATGGCGGCGTCGGGCATGGCCGCGCGCACCCGTTCGATGATGCCGAGGTAGCGCTCGGCCCGGTAGGAGCGGCGCATCGCGCGCAGCACCCGGTCGGAGCCCGACTGCAGCGGCATGTGGAGCTGGTGCATGACGTTGGGCGTCTCGGCCATGGCCGCGATGACGTCGTCGGTGAAGGCGGCCGGGTGGGGCGAGGTGAACCGGACCCGCTCCAGGCCCTCGACCTCGCCGCAGGCGCGCAGCAGCTTGCCGAAGGCCAGCCGGTCGCCGAACTCCACGCCGTAGGTGTTGACGTTCTGGCCCAGCAGCGTGACCTCCAGCACGCCCTGGCCGACCAGCGTGCGCACCTCGTTGAGGATGTCGCCGGGGCGGCGGTCCTTCTCCTTGCCGCGCAGCGACGGCACGATGCAGAACGTGCAGGTGTTGTTGCAGCCGACCGAGATGGACACCCAGGCGGCGTAGGGGGACTCGCGCTTGGTGGGCAGCGTCGAGGGGAAGACCTCCAGCGACTCCTTCAGCTCGACCTGCGCCTCGCCCTCGACGCGGGCGCGCTCCAGCAGCACCGGCAGCGAGCCGATGTTGTGCGTGCCGAACACGACGTCGACCCACGGCGCCTTGCGGACGATGTCGCCCTGGTCCTTCTGCGCCAGGCAGCCGCCGACGGCGATCTGCATGCGTGGGTTGCGCGTCTTGGCCGGCCGCAGGTGGCCGAGGTTGCCGTAGAGGCGGTTGTCGGCGTTCTCCCGCACGGCGCACGTGTTGAACACGACCACGTCGGCCGTCTCGCCGTCGGGGGCGGGCACGTAACCGGCGTCCTCCAGCAGGCCTGACAGCCGCTCGGAGTCGTGGACGTTCATCTGGCACCCGTATGTGCGCACTTCGTATGTGCGGGCGCCCTCCTGGGTCACAGTCATGGCACGTTCAAGGGTAGTCGTTGCGCGGCTTGCCACGGCCCGGATAGATCTAAAAGGCCAGCTTGATGGCATGATGTGATCGGATCGGTACCGCTCGGTTAGTGCACAGCGCTCTAACGCCCTCTACGTTTTACTCCATGACGGAGAACGGCGACGCCCCTCCACTGGTCCAGTTGGAGAACGTCAACAAGCACTTCGGGGCGCTGCATGTCCTGAAGAACATCAACTTGACCGTCTCTCGTGGCGAGGTTCTGGTCGTCATCGGCCCTTCGGGCGGCGGGAAGTCGACGTTGTGCCGCACGATCAACCGGTTGGAGACGATCAACGAGGGGAAGATCATATTTGACGGCCAGGTGCTGCCCGAGGAGGGCAAGGCGCTGGCCAGGCTGCGGTCCGAAGTCGGCATGGTCTTCCAGTCGTTCAACTTGTTCGCCCACAAGACCATCCGGGAGAACGTCACCCTCGGCCCCATGAAGGTGCGCGGGGTCCCGCGCGCCCAGGCCGACAAACGGGCGATGGAGTTGCTGGAACGGGTGGGCATCGCGGCGCAGGCGAACAAGTATCCGGCCCAGCTCTCCGGCGGTCAGCAGCAGCGCGTCGCGATCGCCAGGGCGCTGGCCATGGACCCGAAGCTGATCCTGTTCGACGAGCCGACCTCCGCACTGGACCCCGAGATGGTGCAGGAGGTGCTCGATGTCATGATCGGGCTGGCACGTGACGGCATGACGATGGTGGTCGTCACGCATGAGATGGGGTTCGCCCGCCGGGCCGCCAACCGGGTCGTGTTCATGGCGGACGGGCAGATCGTCGAGGAGAACACCCCCGACGAGTTCTTCACCAACGCGCAGACGGATCGTGCGCGCGACTTCCTTTCGAAGATCCTCACTCACTGAGAAGATCCTCACGCACTTAAGAGTATTGAGGCAGGTACAACATGCACATGCGTCGAATGGGAGCGGTGCTCTCGATAGCGGCCATGGTCGCGGGCCTGGCCGCCTGTGGCGGTGAGAGCGGCAACGGCGGGAGCGGCGGCGGCTCGTACGCCACCGTCGCGGACAAGGTCGCGGGCGGCGGCACGATCGTGGTCGGCACCAAGTGGGACCAGCCGAGCCTGGGCCTGAAGATGGGCAACGAGCCCGAGGGCTTCGACGTCGACGTGGCCAAGGCCGTGCTGAAGGAGGTGGCCGGCGGCAAGGACGTGAAGATCGAATGGAAGGAGTCGGCCTCGTCCAACCGCGAGCCGTTCCTGCAGAACGGCACGGTCGACATCGTCTTCGCGACCTACTCGATCACCGAGGAGCGCAAGAGCAAGGTCACCTTCGGCGGCCCGTACGTGATCGCGCACCAGGACGTCATGGTCCGCAAGGACGACACCTCGATCAACACCCCGCAGGACCTCAAGGGCAAGAAGATCTGCAAGGCCGCGGGCTCCAACTCCTACAAGCGCATCACCGACCCGCCGCCGGACGGTGAGCTCGACATCGACGCGACCACCGTCGACGCCGGCAACTACTCCGAGTGCGTGCAGAAGCTGACGGGCAGCAACCTCGACGCCGTCACCACCGACGACCTGATCCTGGCGGGCTTCGCCAAGCAGGCCGGCGGCAACTTCAAGGTGCTGGGCCAGGGCTTCACGGACGAGAAGTACGGCATCGGCCTGAAGAAGGGCGACACCAAGACCTGCGAGGCCGTCAACACCGCGGTGAAGAAGCTGTGGGACAACGGGACCATGAAGCAGCTGCTGGACAAGTGGTTCGGCGGCATCCAGGGTCTCAACCTGTCCACGACGGCGCCGCCGGCCGAGGGCTGCGCCTGATCACGTCGGTGACGGCGGCCGGTGCGCCGGCCGCCGCTCACCCCTGCGGTGGAGCACGATGGACGAACTAATCAAGTACGCGCCCGACCTCGGCCTGGGCTTCCTGGAGAACGTCAAGCTGTCGGTCGTGGCGGCCGTCGCCTCCCTGATCCTGGGCACGATCCTGGTGGCGATGCGCGTCTCACCCACGCCGGTCCTGCGCGCGGCCGGCACCTTCTACGTCAACGTGGTGCGCAACACCCCGCTCACGCTGGTGCTGGCGTTCTCGGCGCTGGGTCTGAGCGACCAGCTCGGCCTGGTGTTCTCCGAGACGCCGCTGACCAACTCGTTCTGGGTGGTCGCGATGGGCCTGTCGGCGTACACCGCGGCCTTCGTGTGCGAGGCGCTGCGCGCCGGCGTGAACACGGTCCCGATGGGCCAGGCCGAGGCGGCCAGGGCGATCGGGCTGACGTTCACGCAGTCGCTGACCATGATCATCCTGCCTCAGGCGTTCCGTGCGGTCATCGCGCCGCTGGGCAGCGTGATGATCGCGATGATCAAGAACACCACGGTCGCGACGGCGGGCGGATTCCTGGCCGACGCGGCGGCGGTCATGAAGATCACGTTCGACACGACGGGCGCGTCGATCCCGATCTTCCTCGGCGTGGTCGTCGCGTTCATGGTGCTGACCATGCCCGTCGGCTTCTTCGCCGGCTGGCTGCAGCGGCGGCTGGCGGTGGCGCGATGAGCACCTCCGTCCTGTTCGACGCCCCCGGCCCGCGCGGGCGGGTGCGCAACCACCTGCTCACGGTGATCAGCATCGTGGCGGTCGGCGCCGTCCTGTACGGCGTCTACCGGGGCTTCGACGCCAAGGGCCAGTTCGAGGGCCGGATCTGGCAGCCGTTCCTGATGTGGGAGACCTGGGAGTTCTACATCATCCCGGGCCTCATCGGCACGCTGCGGGCCGCGGCCGTGGCGGCGGTGCTCGCCCTGGCCTTCGGCGCGATCTTCGGCCTGGCCCGGCTCTCCGACCACGCCTGGATCCGGGTGCCGGCCGGCGTGGTGGTCGAGGTGTTCCGGGCCATCCCGCTGCTGCTGCTGATCTTCTTCATCTTCTACCTGGCGCCCACGGTGCTGGGCGGCGGCGACTACGCGTTCATGGCGGTCGTGCTCGGCCTGACCCTCTACAACGGGTCGGTGCTGGCCGAGGTCGTCAGGGCCGGCGTCAACGCGGTGCCGAAGGGGCAGTCCGAAGCCGCGTACGCGGTGGGCATGCGCAAGAACCAGGTCATGCGGATGGTGCTGCTGCCGCAGGGCGTCACCGCGATGATGCCCGCCATCGTCAGCCAACTCGTGGTGCTGCTCAAGGACACCGCGCTCGGCTACATCATCGCCTACGTCGACCTGCTGAACACCGGTTTCAAGATCCTGCCGGCCCGCTTCTTCGGCTCGCTGATCCCGGCGGCCATCGTCATCGGCATCATCTACGTGGCGCTCAACCTGGCGCTGAGCTACCTGGCCACGCGGCTGGAGCAGCGCAGCAGGCGCAGCCGCAAGACGGCGGCGGCCCCGGTCGTGGCGCCCGGCTCGGCCGAGGTCGGCATCGCGGCGGGGCAGGGCACCGAGGGCGGTGGCCTGGCGCCCGACCGTCCGCTGGAGTGACGGCGCGGGCGGCGGGCGCCCCTGGTGTCACGCCCGCCGCCCGCGATGTCCCCCTGATGCCAAGAACGCGATGTCCCCCTGATTGCCCAAGAATGGGCCATGTTTCCACAGTTGCGGCCCTGAACCGCGCCCGCTCGGGTTACGCATGGTCGTGTGACCATGCGTGGCTGGGGGTTCGCGGGGGCGGCCGTGGCGGTCGGCCTGGCGGCGTGCGCCGGCGGCGGCTCGTACGCCACCGTCGCGGACAAGGTCAAGGGCACCGGCACGGTTGTCGTCGGCACCAAGTGGGACCAGCCGGGCCTGGGCCTGAGGATGGGCGCCGAGCCCGAGGGCTTCGACGTCGACGTGGCCCGCTACATCGTCCGCCACCTCTCCGGCGGCGCCCCGGTCAAGATCACCTGGCGGGAGTCGCCGTCGTCCACCCGCGAGGCGCTGCTCCAGAACGGCACCGTGGACCTGATCGTCGCCTCCTACTCCATCACGGAGGCCCGCAAGCCCAAGGTGACCTTCGCCGGCCCGTACGTGATCGTCAGCCAGGACACCATGGTCCGCGCCGGCGACGACAGCATCCGCACGGTGAACGACCTGCGGGGCAAGCGGATCTGCCTGGCCGAGGGCTCGAACTCCTACCGCCGCATCGTGGACCCGCCGCCCGACGGCAGGCTGGACCTGCCGGCCCGGCTGGTGCCCGCCGCGAACTACTCCGACTGCGTGCGCAAGCTCAAGAACGGCCTGCTCGACGCGGTCAGCACCGAGAACCTGGGGCTGGCCGGGTTCGCCGAGCAGGATCCGGGGGCGTACCGGCTGCTCAATGACCCGATCACGGCCGAGAGCTGGGGCGTCGGGCTCAAGAAGGGCGACATCCAGACCTGCGAGGCCGTCAACCGGGCGATCGCCGCGATGTGGCGGGACGGCACGGCCACGCGGCTGCTGCACAAGTGGTTCGGCAGGACCGACCTCCACCTCCCCGCCACCCTCCCCCCGCCCGAGGGCTGTTCCTGAACCGGAACATCCCGCCCACCCACGCCTCTCGGCCCTTCCCCGGCGAACCCGCACCTCCCCCTTCCCAGTGAGACCCAGACCTCTCGGCCCCTTCCCCAGCGAACCCGCACCTCCCCCTTCCAGTGAAACCCGCACCTCCCGGCCCCTTCCCCAGCGAAGCCCCCACCTCCCCGGACCTCCCCCGGCGGGGCCCGCGCCTCCCCGCCCCGCCGCCCGGCGGCCGCCGAGCCGCGCGGAACCGGCCTCAACTGCGGGGACAGGACCGCACCGCGGCCAATCTTCCGGCAGGATGCGGGTATGCCTTTCTGGCCCTCCCCCATTTCGACCAGAGACGTCGCCGGCTCCGGTGTGCGCCCCGCCTGGCCCACGGCCGCGGGCGGCCGGGTGTGGTGGACCGAGGACCGCCCCGACGAGGGCGGGCGCACCACCATCGTGTCCGGCGCCGCCGACGGCACCCGCCGTGACCTGCTGCCCGCCCCGTGGTCCGCGCGCACCCGGGTGCACGAGTACGGCGGCAGACCCTACGCCGTCACCCCCTCGGGAGAGGTCGTCTTCGCCAACCTGAGCGACCAGCGGCTCTACCTCCTGGCCGATAACGGCGAACCGAAACCCCTCACCGACGAGGGCTGCCGCTACGCGGATCTGCTGGTCCACGACGGCCAGGTGTGGTGCGTACGCGAGCACCACGCCGACGACGGCAAGGTCACCAGGGCCGTCGTCTCGATCCCGCTGGACGGCGGCGAGCCCCGCGTATGGGTCACCGGCTGCGACTTCTACGCCTCCCCCGCGATCTCCCCCGACGGGCGGCACCTGGCCTACGTCTGCTGGAACCACCCCCGCATGCCCTGGGACGGCACCGAGCTGCGCGTCACCAGCCTCGCCGATCCCGCCGCCGGCTCGTGGACCGTGCGCGGCGGCCCCACCGAGTCCGTGCTGGCCCCGTCCTGGAAGGACGACGCCCGGCTCTACCTGGTCTCCGACGCCTCCGGCTGGTGGAACCTCTACGAGATCGGCCTGCGCGGCGACGGGGCGCGGGCGCTGTGCCCGGCCGAGGAGGAGTTCGCGGCGCCGCCGTGGCGGCTGGGCGGGATGCCGTACACCGTGCTCGCCGACGGACGCCTCGCGGTCCTGCACGGGCGCGGCGACCTGCGGCTGGCCGTGCTCGACCCCGCCTCGGGCGGGCTGACCGACCTCGACACGCCCTGCACCGGCTGGGACGCGGCGCTGGCCGCCGACGGCACGTCCGTCATCGGCGTCGGGTACGCCGCCACGACCCCCCGCTCGGTGCTGACCGTGGACACCGCGACCGGCGCGCACCGCCCGCTCATGCGCGACCTCACCCGCCTGCCCGACCCGGCCTACCTGCCCGTCCCCCGCCCCGTGCGGATGGGAGAGGTGCACGCCTTCCTCTACCCGCCCCACGCCCCGGCCACCGAGGGCACTCCCCCTTACGTGATCTTCGTGCACGGGGGGCCGACCGCCCACGCCGACACCGCGCTCGACCTGGAGAAGGCGTTCCTGACCTCGCGCGGCGTCGGCGTGCTCGACCTCAACTACGGCGGCTCGACCGGTTACGGCCGCGCCTACCGCGACCGGCTCAAGGGCCAGTGGGGCGTGGTGGACGTCGAGGACACCGTCGCCGCCGCCGAATGGCTGGCCGCCCAGGGCCTGGCCGACCCGGCCAGGATCGCGGTGCGCGGCGGCAGCGCGGGCGGCTGGACGGTGATGGCCGCCTGCTGCCGCTCCGACGTGTTCGCCGGAGGGGTGTCCTACTACGGGGTCAGCGCGCTCGGCCCGCTGGCCGCGCACACTCACGACTTCGAGTCACGCTACGTGGAGTGGCTGGTGGGGCCGGAGGATCCGCAGGTGTACGCCGCCAGGGAGCCCCTCGCCCTCGTGGACGGGGTGACCTGCCCGATGCTGCTCCTCCAGGGGCTCGACGATCCGGTGGTGCCGCCGGAGCAGTCCTCGGCGTTCGCCGACGCGCTGCTGGAGCGCGGGGTGCCGTGCACGTACCTCTCCTTCGAGGGCGAGTCCCACGGCTTCCGCCGCACCGAGACCCGCACCGCCGCCCTGGCCGCGGAGCTGGCCTTCTACCAGCAGATCTTCGGCTAGCCTCCCCGGCGTCGAGACCAGGCCCCCGGCTGGGGCCTGGGCGCGCGCCAGGGAGAGCCGGTGCCGGCGAAGGAGCCAGTGCCGGCGAGGGAGGGAGGGTCAGCGGGCGAACTCGGTCGCCCGCGACTCCCTGACCACCGTGATGCGGATCTGCCCCGGGTAGGTGAGCTCCTCCTCGACCTGCTTGGCCACGTCTCTGGCGATCACCTGGGCCTGGATGTCGTCGATCGCGTCCGGCTTGACCATGACCCGGATCTCGCGCCCGGCCTGCATGGCGAACACCTTCTCCACGCCGTCGTAGGACTGCGCGATCTCCTCCAGCCGCTCCAGCCGCTTGACGTACGCCTCCAGCGACTCGCGCCGGGCGCCGGGACGGCTGCCGCTGATCGCGTCGGCGGCCTGCGTCAGCACCGCCTCGACGGTGCGGACCTCGACCTCGTTGTGGTGCGCCTCGATGGCGTGCACCACGTCCTCCTCCTCGCCGTAGCGGCGGGCGATCTCCGCCCCGATCAGCGCGTGGCTGCCCTCCACCTCGTGCGTGAGGGCCTTGCCGATGTCGTGGAGCAGGGCGCAGCGCTTCATCAGCGTCTGGTTCATCTTCAGCTCGGCGGCCATGATGCCGGCGATGTGGGCGGATTCGATGAGGTGCTTGAGCACGTTCTGGCCGTAGGAGGTGCGGTAGCGCAACTGCCCCAGCAGCAGTGTCAGCTCGGGGTGCATGTCGGTGATGCCCAGCTCGACGAGGGCGTCCTCGCCGGCCCGCGCGCACAGGTCCTGGACCTCCTGGCGGCTGCGGTCGTGCGCCTCCTCGATGCGCTGCGGGTGGATGCGGCCGTCGAGCACCAGCTTCTCCAGCGTCAGCCGCGCCGTCTCCCGCCTGACCGGGTCGAAACACGACAACAGCACCGCCTCCGGCGTGTCGTCGATGATGAGGTTGACGCCGGTCGTGGACTCGAACGCGCGGATGTTGCGCCCCTCGCGCCCGATGATGCGGCCCTTCATCTCGTCGCCGGGCAGGTGCAGCACGCTGACCACCGACTCGGCCGTCTGCTCGGCCGCCAGCCGCTGCACGGCCAGCGTCACGATCTTCGTGGCCCGCTTCTCGCCCTCCTTGCGGGCCTCCCCCTCGATCTCCCTGACGATCAGCGCGGCCTCGCGCTTGGCCTGGTTCTCGATCTCCTTGACCAGCTCGGCCTTGGCCTGCTCGCCGGTGAGCCCGGCGACCCGCTCCAGGATGATCCGCCGCTCCTCCTCGACCTGCAGCAGCTCCTCGCGGCGGTCGGCCAGCTCGACCTCGGTCTCGGCCAGCTTCCTGTCCCGCTCGGCCTGCCGCCTGGCCTCCTCGTCCAGCCGCTGCTCCCGCTCGGCCAGCCTGGCCTCCCGGCGTTCAAGGTCGGAGCGCAGCTCCTTGAGCTCGGACTTGAGTATCCGGCTCTCCTCCTCGACCTCCCGCCGCATCTGCGCGGCGCTCTCGGCCGCCGCCTCGGACCTGCGCAGGATCTCCTCGGCGTCACTCTCCGCCTTGTGGCGGATCTCCCGCGCCTCCTCGCGCGCCTGCTCCAGCTCCTCGTGCACGGCCTGCACCTGCTCGGGGCTCGGCTTGCCCGCCCGTGGCGTGCCGCCGGAGGTGCGCCTTATGACGACGAGGAGCGCGACTATCATCCCGAACGCGAGCACGAGCACCGCCACCATCAGCACCACGACCAGCGGCCCCATGTGCGCCCCGCCCTCCTCGCGTCGTCAAGAACTCATAACGCGGCCACAAAACAGGAGGGGTCACAGACGCGCCACGAATCGCCCGATCGGCGTCATCGGCAGGATCGATGTCAAGCCAAGGCTGACCGGGCGTCGACTGTGAAAGCCGACACCTCGCCCGCCTCGACCGCTCAAGCTCGTTCGTCCGTCGTTCACCGGTATGGCAATCCGCGCTGCGCGGAGTAACTCCTCACTGCCGTCGAGGTTATGCGTCGAACAGGTCACGAGCAAGCAAACGCGTCATCAAGCGTGTCTTACGGGCCCGCTTCTCCACTTTCGGCTAGATACCCCCCATTACTGCCGGAATTGCCCTCCCCGGCCCCGTCCACCCCTTGGCGCGACCCACGTGCCTCCAGCCAGGGGCTCAAGGGTTCCTGGATCAGGCACAGGGGTCGGTACAGACTCCTGCGGCGAGTGCTGGATCCGCGCGAAGGGGCGTACAGCCCCCTGACCCGCGAGCAAGGCCGGCACGGCGTTCCCCGACGTGTGAGGAAGCCCGCTCGGCGGCTGCCGAAACCGCAGGAGAAGGCTCAACTTCCCGGACCCGCAAAAGGAGGCCTCAACAGGTCTCCGCGCCCCTGAGAGAGGACCTCAAGAGGCCGGACGGCCCCCTCAGGGGTGCCGGACGGACTCCTCAAGGGGCCGGACGGACTCCTCAAGGGGCCGGACGGACTCCTCGTCGCGCCGGACGGACCCCCTCAAGGGACTGGACGAACTTCTCGGCGCGCTGGACAGGCCCTCAGCGGGCTCTGGACCAACCCAGAAGGCTCTGGACGAACACCAGAAGGCGCTCGTCGAGTCTTCGAGAGGGCTCTGGACGAATCCCCTCAGACGGCTCCGTGCAGGACCGCCTCAATTCTCCTCAGACAAACCCCTTGAGGCACCGCCGGGAAGCTGCCCGGCACCGATCCGGGTTACGAGAAGTCTTCCTCCAGCTCGATGCCCTCCTGTTCGAGGGCCTCGCGGATGACGCGGAAGGCCAGGCCGGAGGGGTATCCCTTGCGGGCGAGCATGCCGGCCAGCCGACGGGTGCGGGTCTGCGGGTCGAGGGAGCGGGTAGTGGCGAGCTTGCGTTCCACCAGCCGCCGGGCCGTCTCCGCCTCCTGGTCGGGGTCCAGCCGTTCCACGGCCTCGTTGACCGTGTCGCTGTCCACGCCCCGATGGCGCAACTCGGCCGCCAGCGCACGCTTGGACAGCCCTCTCCCATGGTGCCGGGAGTCCACCCACGCCGCCGCGAACGCCTCGTCGTTGATCAGTCCGAGCTCGGAGAACCGGCTGAGCACCGCCTCGGCGGCCTCTTCCGGCACATCCCGCTTGCGCAGGGCCTCGGCGAGCTGGGCGCGCGTCTTGGGCGCCATCGTGAGCAGGCGCAGGCAGATGGCCCGAGCCACCGACTCCGGATCGGCCTCGCGCCCTGAGCCGGCCGGCGTCTCGGCATCCGGCCCGTCAGGCAACCAGCCCTGCTTTCTGCCCTTCTTCCGGCCTCCTCGCCCGGACCTCCCGGCCCTGCCCTCACGCCGCTCAGCCCCATCGTCGAAAAGCCCGGCGCCACCGGCCCCTTGTCCGGCTCCTCCCCCAGGTCGCCCAGCCTCACCACCGAAGAACCCGGCCCCGCCGTCGTCAGCTTGTCCGGCTCCTCGCCCGAACCGGCCGGCCCGGCTGCCACCCTGCTCGGGCTCGTCGCTGGGCAGGTCGAATCCGTTGCCGTCGTGCTCGGGTGTTCCGGGGAAACGCCCTGCTCTCCTGCCGAACCGCTCGCCCTCTCCGCCGGACTGCTCGGCCTCGCCGGCGGGAGCGGTCTTCTCGCCGAACGGCCGGGACTCCTCGTCACGTTCGCCGAACGGGGCGGGCCCGTGGTCACCGAACGGAGTAGGCGGCCCGTCGTCACCGAACGGGGTAGGCCCCTCGCCGAACTCGTCGAACTCGCCGCCGGGTTGTCCGAACCCGTTGCCAGCGCGGCCGAAGCCGTTGTCAGCGATCCCGGACCCGTTGCCGGAGCGGCCGGACCCGTTGCCGGAGCGGCCGGACCTCCCACCAGGTCGGCCGGCCCGCTTGCCGAACCCACCGGAACGGCGTCCCTTGCCCGAGCGGCGTTTCTCGCCGTCGCTCGGCTCGGGCGCGAACCAGCTGCTGCCCGCGAGCGGCTGAGAGTGCCACTCGTCACCAGGCCGCCCCTCGGACGCGGACTCCGCACGAGCACTTGTGCCGTACGGGCCTTCTGCGTCGTCACGACGACCGGCCACCTCGTCGCGGCTGACCGCGCCGTGAGAGCCGACATCGTCCTGAAAGCCGACAGCGTCTTGAGAGCCGCCGGTGCCGTCAGGGCCGGCGGTGTCGCGGGGGTCGCCGGTGCCGTCCTGGCGTGCCGGAGTGGTCCGGTCGTCGGGAGTGGCCCCGTCGTCCGTGGCGTCCTGGCCGGTGGGACCGGGTGGAGCGGTGATGGGCTGTTCGGATGGAGGCGAGAACGTGCTGTCCGTACGGTCCGCCGCAGGGTCTGGGGACTCGGCGGAGGAGGGGGCGGTGGCGCGCAGGCGGGTGCGTTGCTCGCGCCACTCGTCCACCGACGGCCAGCCGTCCGTGGACGAGCGGGCCAGGTCGCGCCCGCGCCGTGAAGGAGGGTCGGGCCAGGCGCCCCGATCGGAGGGGTGGGGCGCTTGCGGCCGGTCGGTGTCGCTCATCCGGTCAGCGATCAGACGTCACCCGGCTTCGGGGTCGACTTCGAGCCACGGCCCGAGGGAGCGGCTGCGGCGGCCGGGGCCGGGGCGGCGGCGGGCTCGGCGGGGGCGTCGAGGCGCGGGCCCACACCCAGCTTGTCCTTGATCTTCTTCTCGATCTCGTTGGCCATGTCGGGGTGGTTCTTCAGGAAGTTGCGGGCGTTCTCCTTGCCCTGGCCGAGCTGGTCGCCTTCGTACGTGTACCAGGCGCCGGACTTGCGGACGAAGCCGTGCTCCACGCCCATGTCGATGAGGCCGCCCTCGCGGGAGATGCCCACCCCGTAGAGGATGTCGAAGTCGGCGACGCGGAAGGGCGGGGCCATCTTGTTCTTGACGACCTTGACCCTGGTGCGGTTGCCGACCGCCTCCGTGCCGTCCTTGAGGGTCTCGATGCGGCGGATGTCCATCCGGACCGAGGCGTAGAACTTCAGCGCCTTACCACCGGTCGTGGTCTCGGGGCTGCCGAACATGACGCCGATCTTCTCGCGGAGCTGGTTGATGAAGATGGCGGTGGTGCCGGTGCTGTTGAGGGCGCCGGCGATCTTGCGCAGAGCCTGGGACATGAGGCGGGCCTGGAGACCGACGTGGCTGTCGCCCATCTCGCCCTCGATCTCGGCCTTGGGCACCAGGGCCGCGACCGAGTCGATGACGATGATGTCGACGGCGCCCGACCTGATCAGCATGTCGGCGATCTCGAGCGCCTGCTCACCCGTGTCGGGCTGGGAGACCAGCAGGGCGTCGGTGTCGACCCCGAGCTTCTTGGCGTATTCGGGGTCGAGCGCGTGCTCGGCGTCGACGAACGCGGCGATGCCGCCGGCCCGCTGCGCGTTGGCCACCGCGTGCAGGGCCACCGTGGTCTTACCCGAGGACTCCGGGCCGTAGATCTCCACGATGCGCCCGCGCGGCAGGCCGCCGATGCCGAGGGCGACGTCAAGGGAGATCGACCCCGTGGGGACCACCTCGATGGGAGCGCGGGCCTCGTCGCCCAGCCTCATGACGGAGCCCTTGCCGAACTGTCGCTCGATCTGAGCGAGTGCGGTCTCGAGGGCCTTCTCGCGGTCGTTGATAGCCATGGGAACTCCCCCTGGAGAGTCGTGGTCCGATCAGTCGAGTGAAAGCTACGGCCTGCCACCGACAATTTCTGCCGCAGTCGGGGAAGACGTGGCGCGGCTTCGTCCATGGTAGCCGAACGGCTGTTCGATCACTGCAGAAACACGCAGGTCGCCCATTAATCCTCCACCCGCGCCGGCCGAGGCGGAGCGGACCGCTCACCCAGGCAAGATCCATCCCGGAGGCCGCCCCGCCCGCAGGATGCGGCGTCGCCTCTCCGCCTCTGAAGGCTGCCCCGGCGGCCGGCTCCTCGCGGGCGCGGCATGGTCGCCTCCTGGGAGGTCCTTCCACGGTGGCCGGCTCGTGCGCGGGCGCGGTGTGGTCTCTCCGTTCCTGGAAGGCGTCGTACGTCCTGGAAGGCGTCGTACGCGGCCTCCCGGGCGCCCCGGCCGAACGATGTCACGGGACGTTGCCCACGTCGTGTTGTCAGGCTCGGTGAGCTGGGGAGACTCAACGGGAGGGCGACAACTGGAGGCGGCACGTGGCGAGCGGCTACACCGGGGAACGACGCGTCCGTCTCGAGGCACTCGCCGAGATGTTGCCCTCTCATGGCCTGGTCAGCCGCATGGTCGGGGGTGAGGACCCGGTGTTGTGGGTGTGGCACCCGCGTACCGGCCGCCAGACGATCGTCTTCGCCACCCCGACCAACCACGGCTGGCAGTTCCTGTGGTCACCGGGCGGGCAGAGCGGCGCCGACGACCTGGAGCGTACGGTCGCGACCCTCCGCGAGGCGCTCGACAGCCCGCCGCAGCCCGCCTGAGCGGGGAGGAGAGCGGGCGAGGGTGAGCGAGGACAGGCGAAGGTGGGGTGAGGACAGGCGAAGGTGGATGCGGACAGGCGAAGGTGGATGCGGACAGGCGAGGGCGGGCGAGGGTGAGCGAGGGCGGGTGAGGACGAGCGAGGATGGGTGTGGGTCAGCGGAGTTTGGGGGAGACGTCTTCCACCTGGCAGACCGCGCGCCACACCGTCTTCACGCTCTCCCCGTCGGCCAGCGCCTGCACGACGGTGCGGCCGCCCAAGGGGGCGAGGACGTAGTCGCGGGCCCATGACTCCGCGTACGTCTCGCCGAAGTGGGCGTTCATCCGTCTCCAGAACTCGGTCAGGCGCATGGAGTCAAGTATGAAAGCGCGCGCGGTGTGGGTAGGACATCCGCATGCCAAAGACCCCCAAGTCTTCACCCCCGAAGACAGCCAGGACGAAGGCCAACAGGGCCAAGCGCCGCCGATTGTCACTCGTGATCAGGCAGGCCGTACGGAAGGAGAAGGAGGAGCGCGCCGAGCGGCACGCCGGCATCAGGCAGGCGCCGAGGGCGGGCAAGCCGCGTACGCGCAGGGCATCGCGGCGTTAGGGTCGCGATCCTCGCGAACTCACAGCACCCGCGCGCCGTACATCTCACCGAGATGGTCGGCGAGCAGCTCCAGCCGGGCGCCGTCGGGGTCCTTGAAGTAAATGGAGGCGCCGCTCTCTATCTGGTGCGGCACGCCGGCCATCTCCAACTTCCCGCGCAACCGCTCCCACGTGGCCGGGTCGACGGAGATCGCTATGTGGTGCAGCCCGCCGAGCACCTCTTGGTACGGCCCCAGGTCGAGCCCGGGGAAGTCGAAGAACGCGAGCAGGTTGCCGTTGCCGATGTCGAAGAAGAAGTGGCTCGACCCCTTGTAGTCGCGGTTCTCGATGATCTCCGTCAGCGGGAACTCCAGGAGCTCGTGGTAGAACTTGATGGTCCGTTCCACGTCCGACGAGACCAGCGCCATGTGATGCAGGCCGCGCGCGCTGCTGGACGGTCGATGCGGTAACACGTATTGCCGTCGTAGCTCCGCACGGCGGGCTTCGATGGTCGCGTAATCGATGGTCACGGTCGCTGTATGTCCGCCAGGGCGCCGGCTCAATCACCCGGGCGGCGCCCAATGCGTTTTCTGTCGGTGGCGCGAGGCAGTATGTGCTGGTGAGCTCGCTAGCCCAGTTCAGCCAGGTGACCAGGCAATGGTTCGCTGGAGCCTTCCAAGCGCCCACGGCCGCCCAGGAGGGGGCCTGGGAGTCCATCTCGCGTGGTGACAACACCCTGGTCGTCGCGCCCACGGGGTCGGGCAAGACGCTGGCGGCGTTCCTGTGGTCGCTCGACCGGCTGGCGTCCGAGAGCCGGCCGCCCTCCGGCGATCGGCCGTCCTCCGAGAGCCGGCCATCCTCTGGAGATCAGCCGTCCTCCGGGGAGGGATCGGTCGCGGGGAAGCGGTCCGCCTCGGGAGGGCGCACGGGCTCTTCCGCGCCCGGGCCGCAGGCGGGGTCTCAGCAGCAGGAGCCGCGGGGGACGCGGGTGGTGTACATCTCGCCGCTCAAGGCGCTGGCCGTGGATGTCGAGCGCAACCTGCGCGCCCCGCTGGCGGGGTTGAGGCAGACGGCGCGGCGGCTGGGGCTGCCGGTGCCGGAGATCTCGGTGGCGATCCGCTCGGGCGACACCCCGGCCGATCAGCGCCGGCGGTTCGCGGCGAAGCCGTCCGACATCCTCATCACCACGCCCGAGTCGTTGTTCCTGCTGCTCACCAGCCAGGCGCGGGAGGCGCTGCGCGGGGTGGAGACGGTGATCGTGGACGAGGTGCACGCGGTCGCGGGCACCAAGCGCGGCGCCCACCTGGCGCTCACCCTGGAGCGGCTCGACGCGCTGCTCGACAGGCCGGCGCAGCGGGTGGGGCTGTCGGCGACCGTGCGGCCGGTGAGCGAGGTGGCGACGTTCCTGGGCGGGGCGCGGCCGGCCACCGTGGTGCAGCCGCCGTCGGACAAGCGGATCGAGGTCGAGGTCGTCGTCCCGGTCGAGGACATGACCGAGGTGGAGACCGGGCCTCGGGCGGGGTCCGGCGCCTGGGCGGGGGGCGAGGCCGACGCCTGGGCGGAGTCCGGGGCGGGAGACGAGAAGTTCGCGCCCGAGCCCGCCAACCGGTCGATCTGGCCGCATGTCGAGGACCGCTTGTTCGACCTGATCGCGGCCCACAGCTCCACGATCGTGTTCGCCAACTCGCGCCGGCTGGCCGAGCGGCTGTGCACCCGCCTCAACGAGCTGGCGTACGAACGGGGGCGCGGCTCCGCCGAGGCCGTCGACCTGTCCATCTGGGAGACCGCCCCTCGTGAGGAATACGACGAGCCGGACGGCCCGGCCCCGGGGACCGGCGGCGGGCGGGGGCGGCGGATGCCGGCCGAGATGATGGCGCAGGCCGGGGCGAGCAAGGGCGTCGTGACGGAGATCGTCCGCGCCCACCACGGCTCGGTCTCCAAGGAGGAGCGCGCGCAGATCGAAGAGGCGCTCAAGTCGGGCCGCCTGCCTGCCGTCGTCGCCACCTCCAGCCTGGAGCTGGGCATCGACATGGGCGCGGTGGACCTGGTGGCGTGCGTGGAGGCGCCGCCCAGCGTGGCCAGCGGGCTGCAGCGCATCGGCCGGGCGGGGCACCAGGTGGGGGCGGTGTCCAAGGGCGTCATCTTCCCGAAATACCGGGGCGACCTGGTGCAGACGGCGGTGGTGGCCGAGCGGATGAAGAGCGGCCTGATCGAGGAGCTGCGCTATCCGCGCAACCCGCTCGACGTGCTGGCGCAGCAGATCGTCGCGATGACCGCGCTCGACGAGTGGACGGTCGACGAGCTGGAGACCGTGGTCAAGCGGGCCGCCCCCTACGCCACGCTGCCGCGCAGCGCGCTGGAGGCCACGCTCGACATGCTGGCCGGGCGCTATCCCAGCGAGGAGTTCGCCGAGCTGCGCCCGCGCATCGTGTGGGACCGCGTCACCGGCGTGCTGCAGGGGCGTCCCGGCGCGCAGCGGCTGGCGGTGACCAACGGGGGCACGATCCCCGACCGCGGGTTGTTCGGCGTGTTCCTGGTGGGCGAGCGCGCCTCCAGGGTGGGCGAGCTGGACGAGGAGATGGTCTACGAGTCGCGCGTCGGCGACGTGTTCGTGCTGGGCGCGACCTCCTGGCGGATCGAGGACATCACCGCCGACCGGGTGCTCGTCTCGCCCGCGCCGGGGCAGCCGGGCAAGCTGCCGTTCTGGCACGGCGACGCGCCGGGGCGGCCGGCGGAGCTGGGCCGGGCGATCGGGCGCTTCCTGCGCGAACAGGCCAAGGAGGGCTCGACGGAGCGGCTGCGGGAGGCGGGGCTCGACGAGTACGCCGCGGGCAACCTGCTGGCCTACCTCGACGAGCAGCGGGAGGCCACCGGCTACGTCCCCGACGACCGCACCCTGCTGGTCGAGCGCTTCCACGACGAGCTGGGCGACTGGCGGGTGGTGATCCACTCCCCCTACGGCGCGCGGGTGCACGCCCCGTGGGCGCTGGCGATCAACCGGCGGCTGCGCGAGCGCTACGGCGTCGACGTGCAGGCCGTGCACTCCGACGACGGGATCGTGCTGCGCATCCCCGACACACTGGCCGAGCCGCCCACCGACGTGGCGGCGTTCGACGCCGAGGAGATCGAGCAGATCGTCACCGAGGAGCTGGGCGGGTCGGCCATGTTCGCCTCCCGGTTCAGGGAGTGCGCGGGCCGGGCGCTGCTGCTGCCGCGCCGCACGCCCGGCCGCCGCAGCCCGCTGTGGCAGCAGCGGCAGCGGGCCGCCCACCTGCTGGGCGTGGCCTCGCGATACGCCTCGTTCCCGATCGTGCTGGAGACGATGCGCGAGTGCCTCCAGGACGTCTTCGACGTGCCGGGGCTGGTGGCGCTGATGCGCGACATCGCCGCGCGGCGGGTGCGGGTGGTGGAGGTGGAGACCTCGCAGGCGTCGCCGTTCGCGGCCTCGCTGCTGTTCCACTACGTGGGCGCGTTCATGTACGAAGGCGACGCGCCGCTGGCCGAGCGCCGGGCGCAGGCCCTGGCGCTGGACACCACGCTGCTGGCCGAGCTGCTCGGCCAGGCCGACCTGCGGGAGCTGCTCGACCCCGACGTGATCTCCGACAGCGAGCGCGAGCTGGCCCGGCTCGACCGGCCGCTGCGCGACGTGGAGGACCTCGCCGACCTGCTCCGCTCGCACGGGCCGCTGCTCGCGCCCGACGTCGGCGTGCGCGGCGGCGACCCGGCCTGGCTGGAGGAGCTCGTACGCGCACGGCGGGCGATCAAGGTGCGCATCGCCGGCGAGGAGCAGTGGGTCGCCATCGAGGACGCCGCGCGCATGCGTGACGCGCTGGGCGTGCCCCTGCCCGTGGGGGTGCCGCACGCGTTCCTGGAGCCGGTGGCCGACCCGCTGGCCGACCTGGTGGCGCGGCACGCCCGCACCCGGGGGCCCTTCCACGCCGGCACGGCCGCCGCCCGGTTCGGGCTGGGTGTGGCCGTGGTGAGCGACGCGCTGCGGCGGCTGGCGGCGTCGGGGCGGGTCGTCAGTGGGGAGTTCCGGCCCGGCGGGCGGGGCGAGGAGTGGTGCGACGCGGGGGTGCTGCGCATGCTGCGCCGCAGGTCGCTGGCGCGGCTGCGCAAGGAGGTGGAGCCGGTCGCCCCCGAGACGCTGGCCCTGTTCCTGCCCGCCTGGCACGGCGTCACGGCCCAGGAGAGCCCGCGGGGCGAGTTCGGGCCGGCCCGGGGCATGGACGCACGAGGCGAGATCGCACCGGCGCGGGCCATGGACGCGCGGGGCATGGACGCGCGGGGCATGGACGCGCGGGGCGGGGTCGGGTCGGCGCGGGCCATGGACGCGCTGGTGCGGGCGATCGAGCAGCTCCAGGGCGCCGCCGTGCCCGCCTCCGCGCTGGAGACGCTGGTGCTGCCGTCGCGGGTGCCCGGCTACCATCCGGCGCTGCTCGACGAGCTGACCTCGTCCGGCGACGTGATGTGGGTGGGGCAGGGGTCGCTGCCGGGCGGCGACGGCTGGGTCTCGCTCTACTTCGCCGACACCGCGCCGCTGCTGCTGCCCGAGCCGGCCGAGATCACCATGACGCCGGTGCACGAGCAGGTGCTGGAGCTGCTGGGCGGCGGTGGCGCGCTGTTCTTCCGGGGGCTGTCCGACCAGCTCACGTCGCTGGACGACGCGACGCTGGTGGCCGCGCTGTGGGACCTGGTGTGGGCGGGGCGGGTGTCGGGCGACACCCTCGCGCCGCTGCGCGCCACGCTCGGCACCGGGCGGCCCGCGCACCGGCCCGCCACCACGCGGCGCCGCCGGGCCGTGCTGCCGAGCAGGTCGGGCCCGCCGACCGTGGCCGGCCGGTGGTGGCTGCTGCCCTCGCCGGCCGACGACGCGACGCAGCGGGCCCACGCCCAGGCCGAGGTGCTGCTGGAACGGCACGGGGTGGTCACGCGCGGCGCGGTGACGTCGGAGCGGCTGCCCGGCGGGTTCACGCCCGTCTACCAGGTGCTGCGGGCCTACGAGGAGAGCGGGCGGTGCCGCCGGGGCTACTTCGTGGAAGGGCTCGGGGGCGCGCAGTTCGCGCTGGCGGGGGCGGTGGACCGGATGCGGGCCATGGCACCGGGCATAGCTCCGGGCAGCACGCCCGGCACCGCACCTGGCAGCCCGCCCGGCACCGTACCGGGCAGCCCGCCCGGCACCGCACCTGACACCGCACCTGGCACCGCACCGGGCACCGCACCGGGCACCGCACTTGACACCGCACCTGGCACCGCGCCGTCCGCCGGATCGGCCGGCGCGGGGCGGGGCCGGGCCGGGCGGCGGGCCGTGGTGCTGGCTGCCGCCGACCCCGCCAGCCCGTACGGCGCCGCGCTCCCCTGGCCCCAGCGCCCGGGGGACGTCGGGCACAAGCCGGGCAGGAAGGCCGGCTCGCTGGTCGTGCTGGTGGACGGCCACCTGGTGCTGTACGTCGAGCGCGGCGGCAAGACCCTCCTGTCGTTCACCGACGGCGACCGGCTGCAGCCGGCTGTGGACGCGCTGGCCCTGGCCGTACGCGACGGGGCGCTGGGCAAGCTGACCGTCGAGCGCGCCGACGGCGCCGCCATCGTGGACTCCCCGCTGGCGGCGGCCCTGGAGGCGGCCGGCTTCCACCCCACACCCCGTGGGCTGCGCCTGCGCGCCTGACCTCGGCCCCGACCGGGGTGACCTTCACATCTGGCGCCCGCCTCGCATCCGAGGCGGGGCGATCTTCACATCTGACGCGTGTCTTCGCGGGTGAGGCCGAGGCGATCTTCACATTTTGGCGCCTGGCTTCACCTCTGAGGCCGGGACGATCTTCACATCTGGCGCCTGTCTTCGCGTCTGAGGCCGGGCGGACCGCAACCACCCCGTTCCGGTCGGGTCTTCCCAAAAGTTTGAATGAGCGTTTAAAGTTCTGATCGTGCCGTCAGAAAGTCGAACGTTCATTGAAGAGGCCAGGCGGGCCCAGATCATCGAGTGCGCCATCGACGTCCTGGCCGAGCACGGTTACGCCCGCACCACGCTGGCCAGGATCGCCGAGCGGGCCGGGATCAGCACCGGCGTGATCTCGTACCACTTCGGCGGCAAGACCCAGCTCATCCAGGCGATCGTCGCGGAGGTGGCCAAGCTGGCCACCGACCTGATGGTGCCGCGCATCCTCGCCCAGCCCACCGCCGCCCTCGGCCTGCGCGCCTACATCGAGGGCAACCTCGAGTTCATGCGCCTGCACCGCAAGCCCCTGCTGGCCCTGGTGGAGATCGTCACGCACTCGCCGGGCGAGGGCGAGGAGCCCAACCCGTACGGCCATCAGTCCGAGGTGGCGCTCAGCGACCTGGAGAAGCTGCTGGAGTGGGGCCAGAAGTCGGGCGAGTTCCGCGAGTTCGACCGGCGCAGCATGGCGATCGCCATCCGGGGGGCGATCGACGCGGTCCCGGGGCTGCTGTTCAACGATCCCGCATTCGACCTCGACCTGCTCGCCCGCGAGCTGGTCGAGACCTTCACCATCGCCACGGGGAGAAACCCATGACAGAACACGCCCTGGAGATCAGAGGTCTGGCCAAGACCTTTGGCGAGAACGTGGCCGTGGACCACGTCGACCTGATCGTTCCACGGGGCTCCTTCTACGGGCTGGTCGGGCAGAACGGGGCGGGCAAGACGACCACGCTGTCGATGGCGGTGGGCCTGCTGCGGCCCGATGCGGGCACGGCCCGGATCTTCGGCTCCGACGTGTGGGCGGACCCGGCCACGGCCAAGCAGCTCGTCGGCGTGCTGCCCGACGGGATGGCCATGCCGGAGCGGCTGACCGGGCGCGAGGTGCTGACGTATCTGGGGCTGCTGCGCGGGATGAGCAAGGAGGTGGTGGCCGAGCGCGCCGAGGAGCTGCTGTCGGTGCTGGAGCTGGACGCGGCGGAGAAGACGCTCGTCATCGAGTACTCCACGGGCATGCGCAAGAAGATCGGCCTGGCCACGGCGCTGCTGCACGCGCCGAAGCTGCTGGTGCTGGACGAGCCGTTCGAGGCGGTGGACCCGGTGTCGGCGGCGACGATCAAGATGATCCTGCGCGGGTTCGTGGCGGGCGGCGGCTCGATCGTGCTGTCCAGCCACGTGATGGCGCTGGTGGAGCAGCTCTGCGACCACGTCGGCGTGATCGACAAGGGGCGGGTGGCGGCGGCGGGCCCGCTGGACGAGGTCCGCGGCGTGGCCACGCTGGAGGACAGGTTCGTCGAGCTGGTGGGCGCCGGCACCGTCACGACCAAGGGGCTGTCATGGCTGTAGCGATGACGATGGCCCGGATGAAGATCGCGATCCTGCGGCATTCGATGAGCGGGCAGCAGGGCGGCATGATGGCGTCGGCGGGCGTGCTCGGCGTCCTGCTGGCGGGCGGGACGATCTTCCTGGCGTTCCTCGACGGCGACTGGCTGACCGCCGGCTACGCCGTCTGGATGCTCGGCTGGATCATCGGCCCGGTCTTCTCCGGCGGCGGCGACGAGACGCTGCGCCCGGAGTTCTTCTCGCCGCTGGGCATGCGGCCGCAGCGGATGGCGGCCGGGCTGCTGGTGGCGGCCTTCGTCGGGCTGGCCCCGGCGATCAGCCTGCTGGCGCTGGCGGGGCTGGTCGTGGCGGGCGCGCGGGAGGGCGTCGCAGGGGCGCTCGTGGCGGTGCCGGCGATGGTGCTGCAGCTCGCGGTGTTCGTGTTGTTGTCGAAGGTGACGGTGGCGCTGCTGGGCCTGGCGCTGGGCTCCAGGGCGGGGGCGATCGGCGCCGGGTTGATCAACGGGGTGATCCTCGCCTTCCTGGGGCAGATCTGGGTCTTCATGGCGGCCTTCGGGCAGGGCGGGCAGATCCCGGCCTTCGTCCGGTATCTCCCGTCCGGGTGGGGCCTGCTGGCGGTGCAGGGCGATTACGTGGCACTGGCCGCCATGGCGGTGCTGATCGTGCTGCTGCTGGCGGCGTGGGCGGCGCTGCTGGCCAGGCGGGCCGGCACGAACCGGCCCTCCACGCGCGGGCGCAGGCCGATGCGCGCCACGACCGCGAACGGCGCCGTGGTGGCCAAGGAGCTGCGCACCTGGACGAGAGACCTGGTGCGCAGCCACCAGCTCGCCTTCGCGCTGTCGTACGGGGTGTTCTTCGCGGTCACGCCGCTGCTGGTCGGCATTCCGGGCATGGTGCCGCTGGCGGGGCCGATCTTCATCATGATGGCGGCGGCGATGACGTCCAACGCCTATGGCGCCGACGGCACGGCCCACTGGCTGACGCTGATGACGCCGGGCGCCTCCGACGTGCGGGGGCGGCAGCTCGCCTGGCTGGTGGCGGTGAGCCCGATCGCGCTGGGGCTGGCGGTCGTCTGCACCGCGGCCGTGAACGGGCCGTGGGCGCTGGTCATGTCCGCGACGTTCGCGCTGCTCGGCGGGGGCGTGGGCCTGGTGGCGCTGATCTCGGTGGTGGGGCTGGTCCCGGGCATCGACCCGCGCAACCGGGGCGGCAACCCGCTGCGCACGAGTGACGACGACGGCTCGGCCACCGGCATGGCGTACCTGATGCTGTTCCTCGTGGCGCTCACCGCGGCCCCGGCCGTGGCGGTGGCGGTGTGGTTCGGCTGGTGGGGCGTGCCGGCGGGGCTGGTCACCGGTGCGTTGTGCTGGTGGGGGTTCGGGCTGCTGGCGGAGCGGCGGCTGGCGGCCGACGGGCCGGACCTGCTGCACGTCATGCGTACGGGCCGCCGTCCCGGCGGGGAGAAGTCGTCGTCGTCGTTCACGATGCCCGACAGCCTGTCGAAGACCCAGCGCATGATCGTGATGGTCTGCCTGTCGCTCGGCGCGATCCCGCTGATCCCGCAGGGCATCCTGGGCGCGGTCTTCGTGGCCAACGGGCAGCTCGGGCACTCCTGGTTCCTGGCCACGCACGTGCAGCCGGCGCTGCGCTATCCCGTGGCGATCGCCTTCATGCTGCTCGGCGCGGGCATGTACGCCCTCGGCGGGTGGTTGTGGCTGCGCGCCAGGAAGGCCGACGAGCAGGCGGGCAAGAAGGCGGCCGAGAAGACCGAGGCGGACGGGTTGCGTGCGGGGGCCGCGGCGGGGTAAGCACGCGGCATGGGGCCACTGGCGCGATTACGCGCGGATCTCAGCGCCGGCAAGAACCTCGAGATTTACGTGACCGCGCTCATCGCGCTGGTGGTGGGCGTGCTGGGCGTCTTCGACCTGGTGGAGCCGAAGGTCGTGGGCGCCGCCACGCTGGCCACGCTGGCCCTGGTGGCGGTGAACGCGCTCGGCCCCCGCCACCAGGTCGCCGAGCTCGACCGGCGGGTGGAGGAGCTGGGCCGCCTGGTGGAGGCCGGGCTGCCCGGCGGGGAACTGCTGAGCGAGGAGGTGAAGGACCTCCACGCGCGCGTCGCCCACGCCGGCGACATCCGCCTGGCCGGGGTGACGCTCAACCGCACGATCCGCTCCTACGTGGACGAGCTGGGCAAGGCCCTGGAGCGGGGCGCGTCGGTCAAGGTGCTGGTGATCGACCCGTCGGGCCCGGTGCCGGAGGAGGCCGCCCGGCGCTCCACGATCCCCGGCCAGCCCGACGTGTTCGAGCACCGCGCCAGGTCCACGCTGTACGTCCTGCGCGACCTGCCCGCCCCCAGGGAGCGCCTGGAGGTGCGGCTGCTGCCGTTCACGCCCGCGTTCATGATGATCCTGCTGGACCCGGCCGACGACGACGGCGTCATCCACGTCGAGCTGGGCTCCCATCGCTCGCCCCACGCCGCTCCGGGCTTCCTGCTGACCGGCCGGCGCGATCACCACTGGTGCCGGCACTTCACCGCGGAGTTCGACCGGCTCTGGGAGGTGGCACGGGAGATTACGGACGCCGACTGGCATCCGGCACATCATCCCTAACATCTTGTATACGATAAATCCCCCTATGACTGATATGACGCTGGGCGGGGCCCACCAGACCTTGCGTGACGAGGTCACCAGAGAGCTGCGCCGCCGCATCCTCTCCGGCGAGCTCGCCCAGGGCGAGCGCCTGATCGAGGATCGGCTGGCGGCCGCGCTCGGCGTCTCGCGCAATCCCGTGCGCGAGTCCATCCGCGTCCTGGCCGCCGAGGGCTTCATCCAGGTCGTCCCCCGCCTGGGCGCCACGGTCGCCCGCCTGTCGGCGGAGGAGGGCGAGGAGCTCTTCGACGTGCGCATGGCGGTCGAGGGCCTGGCGGCCCGGCTGGCGGCGCGCAAGCGCACCCCCGCCTCGGCCGAGCGGCTGCGCCGGGTGCTGGAGCAGGCCAAGGAGGCCGTGGAGAGCGGCCGGCTGGCGGAGGTGGCCGACCTCAACACGGCCTTCCACCTGGCCGTGGGCGAGGCCGCGGGCAACTCGTACCTCGCGCTGATGATGAAGCCGATGTTGCAGCGGGCGCAGTGGATCTTCAGCCAGACCGCCGCCGTCCGCGGCCCGCACTCCTGGCAGGAGCACCTGAGCCTGTGCGAGGCCATCGAGGCGGGCGACGAGGACGAAGCCCAGGCCAGGGCCGTCGCGCACGTCGCCGCGGCCCGGCGGTCGTTCCTCGCCGCGGCCGGTCGCAGGACAAAACACCCAAACGATTAGGAAACACTCAGATAACAACATACGGTGATGAAACACGCATGAAATGTGAAATCTTGTATACAGTCTCCTAAACCTTTCAACGGAGGCCTCATGCGACCGTCCCCCAAGGTCGTCGCGGCGCTCGTCACCCTCCCCCTCGCCCTGGCGGCGTGCGGCGGAGGCGGTACGAGCAGCACGCCCGCGGCACCCAGTTCCATAGCCAGCGCCTCGGCCGACCACCGGCCGGTCAAGAGCGGTGGCACGCTCAACATCGCGCTCAACGCCGACCCCGACGCGCTGGACCCGAGCAGCTCGACCACCCTGGTGGGCCGCGAGGTGTTCGCGAACATGTGCGAGAAGCTCTACGACATCGACGCCTCCTCCGCCCTGGTGCCGCAGCTCGCGGCGGCCATGCCCGAGCTGTCCGGCGACGGCAGGGAGGTGACGATCAAGCTCCGCGAGGGCGTGAAGTTCAACGACGGCACGCCGTTCGACGCGGCGGCGGTCAAGAAGTCGCTCGACCGGCACCGCACCTGGGAGAAGTCCGCGCGGGCGGCCGACCTGGCGGCGGTCTCCGAGGTCACGGTGGTCGATCCCGCCACGGTCAAGCTGACGCTGAAGCAGGCGTTCACGCCGCTGACCGCGCAGCTCGCCGACCGGGCCGGCATGATCATGTCGCCGAAGGCGCTGGAGTCCGAGGGCGACAACTTCGGCGCCAACCCGGTGTGCGTCGGGCCGTTCGCGTTCGCCGGCCGCACCTCCGGCAGCCAGATCACGCTGGAGAAGGCGGCCGACTACTACGACGCCGCCAAGGTCAAGCTGGACAAGCTGGTATACAAGATCATCGTCGACCCCAACGTGCGGGCCGCCAACCTCAAGTCCGGCGACGTGCACGTGGCCGACCAGCTCGCCACCAACACCGTCAAGGGCGTGCAGGACGACCCGAACCTGAGCGTCGTGGCCGGCGGCGGCCTGGGCTACTACGGCTTCCAGATCAACATCGGCAACGTCAAGGGCTCGACGGAGAAGCCCGGCGAGGTGGACACGCCGCTGGGCAAGAGCCCGCAGCTGCGCGAGGCGTTCGAGCTGTCGCTCGACCGCGACGCGATCAACAAGGCCGTATACAACGGCCTGCACGAGGTCGACTGCTTCCCGGTGCCGGTCGACAGCCCGTACCGGCCGAAGGACCTGACCTGCCCCAAGCGGGACCTGGCCAAGGCCAAGCAGCTCGTGCAGGCCAGCGGCGTGCCCACGCCGGTCCCGGTCACGCTGGCCACCCCGAACGACGCCGTCAACCAGCGCCTGGCCCAGGTCATCCAGTCGATGGCCAAGGAGGCGGGCTTCAACGTGACCGTGCAGACGGCCGAGTTCGTCAGCGTGCTGGAGCAGGGCAAGGCGGGCACGTTCGACGTGCTGCTGAGCGGCTGGTCGGGCCGCGTGGACCCGGACGGCAACCTCACGAACCTGGTCACCACGCAGGGCAGCAACAACTACGCCGGCATGTCCGACCCCGGCATCGACGAGCCGGTCAGCCAGGCCGCCGCCGAGACCGACCCGGCCAAGCGGGCCGAGTTGTACGGCGCCGCCATGAAGAAGGCCGCCGAGCTCCGGGGCGTGGTGTACCTGTACCACAACAAGTACTACCTGGGCACGCACAAGACCGTCGCCGGCATCCAGTACTTCCAGGACGGCCTGCCGCGCTTCGTGACCGCCGGGTTCGCAGCCTGATGCTGTGGTTCATCCTCCGGCGCTGCGGTTCGGCGATCCTCGTGCTGTTCCTGTCCAGCGTCCTGATCTTCCTGGGCATCCGGGCCCTGCCCGGTGACCCGGCCACGGTCATGGCGGGCCAGGAGGCCTCGCCTGCCGCGGTCGAGGCCATCAGGAAGGAGTTCGGGCTGGACAAGCCGCTGCCCGCGCAGTACCTGGACTACGTCGGCCAGACCCTGACGGGCAACCTCGGCCGTTCGACGCAGGACCAGCTCCCCGTGATCGACATCCTGGCCGAGCGGATCCCCGTGACGCTGGAGCTGTCGGCGCTGGCCATGCTGGTCGCGATCGTCGTCGGCGTGGGCGCGGGCATCGTGGCGGCCGTGCGGCGCGGCAAGTTCGCCGACTACGTGGCCACCGGCTTCGGCCTGGCCGGGCTGTCGGTGCCGCACTTCTGGCTGGGCCTGCTCGGCATCCTGCTGTTCGCGGTGACCTGGCAGGTGCTGCCCGCCTCCGGCTACGTCCCCTTCACCGAGGACCCCGCCGAGAACCTCAAGCGCATGATCCTGCCGGCGATCGTGCTCGGCACGGGCTTCGCGGCGATCCTGATGCGGCAGACCCGCTCGGCCATGCTGGGCGCGCTGTCGGCCGACTACGTCAGGACCGCCCGGTCCAAGGGCCTGCCCGAGGCCAAGGTGGTGGGCGCGCACGCGCTGCGCAACAGCCTGACGACCGTGGTGACGGTGCTCGGCCTGCAACTCGGCGCGCTGATCAGCGGCGCCGTGGTGACCGAGCAGATCTTCGTCATCCCCGGCTTCGGCAAGCTGACCGTGGACGCGGTGCTGACCAGGAACTACCCCGTCATCCAGGCGGTCGTGCTCGTCACGGTCATCGGGTACGTGGTGGTCAACCTGCTGGTCGACATCGCCTACGCCTTCCTGAACCCGCGCATCCGCCTGTCGGGAGGCAGTCATGACTGAGGTGGGACAGGCCGGGGCGGGCCCGAAGGCGGCCCCGGCCGAGGTGAGCCGGCGCGCGCGGTTGTGGCGGCGCTTCCGGCGGCGGCCGATGCCGATGGCCGGGCTGGTGCTGGTGGTCGCGTTCGTGCTGCTGGCGCTGGTCGGGCCGCTGGTCACCGGCGACCCCGCCGCGCAGGACTATCTGGCCACGCTCGCTCCCCCGTCGGGCGCGCACCCGATGGGCACCGACGACCTCGGCAGGGACGCCTTCGCCAGGATCGCGCACGGCGCCCAGGTCTCGCTGCAGGCGGGCGTGCTGTCCACGCTGCTGGCGATGGCCGTCGGCATCCCGATCGGACTGGTCGCCGGCTTCTACCGGCGCTGGCTGGACCCGATCGTGATGCGCCTGGTGGACGTGACGCTGGCCTTCCCGTTCCTGGTGTTCGCGGTGGGCCTGGCGGCCATCATCGGCCCCTCGCTGAAGGGCGTGGTGCTGGCGCTGGGCTTCTCCCAGCTCCCGGCCGTCATCCGGATCACCCGGGGCGAGGTGCTGGCGGTCAGGGAGATGGACTACGTGGCCGCGGCCATCGCCGACGGCGCGGGCGACGGGCACATCATCTTCCGTTACGTGCTGCCGAACTGCGCCAGCCCGCTCATCGTGCAGGCCACGGTGGCGATCCCGGCGGCGATCATCGGCGAGTCCACGCTGTCGTTCCTGGGGCTGGGCGTGCAGCCGCCGACGCCGTCGTGGGGCGTGATGCTGACGACCGCGCAGCAGTACCTGAGCGACGCGCCCTGGCTGGCCATCTGGCCCGGGCTGATGATCGCGCTGGCCACGCTCGGCTTCAACCTGCTCGGCGACGGGCTGCGCGACGTACTGGACCCGAGGAGCCACCGATGAGCCTGCTGGAGATCACCGACCTTCAGGTCGGCTTCGACACCGAGGACGGCCTCGTCCAGGCGGTCAGGAACATCTCGCTCACCCTCGACGAGGGCGAGATCCTCGCGCTGTGCGGGGAGTCGGGCTGCGGCAAGTCGGTCACCGCCATGTCGGTGCCGCGGCTGCTGCCGCCCGGCACGACCCGGCTGTCCGGCTCGATCAGGCTCGACGGCAGGGAGCTGACCACGCTGCCCGAGTCCGAGATGCGCAAAGTCC
Source organism: Nonomuraea candida (assembly GCF_000725485.1). Lineage (GTDB taxonomy): Bacteria > Actinomycetota > Actinomycetes > Streptosporangiales > Streptosporangiaceae > Nonomuraea > Nonomuraea candida. The sequence continues at coordinate 183,036 of NZ_KL647033.1, forward strand.
GCGGCAAGACCGTCTCGGTCGTCTTCCAGGAGCCGATGACCTCGCTCAACCCGTCGTTCACCGTCGGCTACCAGATCGCCGAGGTGCTGCGCAGGCACGAGGGCCTGTCCCGGCAGGCGGCCGCGAAGCGGGCCGTGGAGCTGCTGGAGCTGGTCGGCATCCCGGCGCCGGCGCGCCGGGTCAAGGAGTACCCGCACCAGCTCTCCGGCGGCATGCGGCAGCGCGTGATGATCGCCATCGCGGTGGCCTGCTCGCCGCGGGTGCTGATCGCCGACGAGCCCACCACGGCGCTCGACGTGACGATCCAGGCGGGGGTGCTGGACGTCTTCCGCGACCTGCGCGACCGGCTCGGCACCGCGATCATCCTCATCACCCACGACCTGGGCGTGGTGGCCGACATCGCCGACCGGGCCGTGGTCATGTACGCCGGCCGCGCCGTCGAGCAGGCCCCGGTGGCCGAGCTGTTCGCCCGCCCGCGCCACCCGTACACGCTGGGCCTGATGAACGCCCTGCCCTCCGCCGCCGTCAACGGCCGCCTGGCGGAGATCCCCGGCATGGTGCCCTCGCCGCTGTCGGACCCCGACCAGTGCGCCTTCTCCGACCGCTGCCCATACGCCCAGGCCGACTGCCGGGCGTCCAGGCCGCCGCTCGAACGCCAGGGCGCCGGCCATCTGGCGGCCTGCTTCCACCCCGGAGGTCAGTCGTGATCCTGCGGATCGACAACCTGGTCAAGCACTACGGCCCGGTACGCGCCGTGGACGGCCTGTCGCTGGAGATCGGCGAGGGCGAGGTGCTCGGCCTCGTCGGCGAGTCGGGCAGCGGCAAGTCCACGGTCGGCAAGTGCGTGCTGCGCCTGACCGAGCCCACCTCGGGCACGATCGAGCTGGGCGGCACGGACATCACCCACCTGTCGCGCCGGGCCATGCGCCCGCTGCGCAGGGACGTGCACATGGTCTTCCAGGACCCGTTCTCCTCGCTCAACCCGCGCTTCACGATCGAGCAGATCGTGGCCGAGCCGCTGCTGCGGCACAAGGTCGGCGACCGGCGGGAGGCGGCGCGGCGGGTGGCGGCCATGCTGGAGCGGGTCGGGCTGCGCCGCGAGATGGCCAGGCGCTTCCCGCACGAGCTGTCCGGCGGGCAGCGGCAGCGCGTCGGGCTGGCCCGGGCGCTGGTGCTGGAGCCCAAGCTGGTCGTGGCCGACGAGCCGGTCTCGGCGCTGGACGTGTCCGTGCAGGCGTCGGTGCTCAACCTGATCACCGACCTGCAGCGGGACATGGGGTTCTCGTGCCTGTTCATCACCCATGACCTGTCGGTCGTGGAGTTCCTGGCCGACCGGATCGCGGTCATGTACCTGGGCAGGATCGTCGAGTCCGGGCCGACGGCCGAGATCTTCGCGGGGCCGCGGCATCCGTACACGCAGGCCCTGCTGTCGGCGGCGCCGGTGGCCGACCCGGTCAGGCAGCGGGAGCGGCGCAGGATCGTGCTCGGCGGCGACGTGCCGAGCCCGATGGACCCGCCCCCGGGGTGCAGGTTCCACACGCGGTGCCCGCTGGCGTACGACGAGTGCCGCACCTCCGAGCCCCTCTTGAACGACCCGCGTGGAGGCGGCCATCCTGCCGCGTGCCACCTGGTAACGGCGGACCGCGTCCCCGACGCGGCCAAGTAAGGAGAGATCTTGTTCACCACCAGGCCCGAGCTGTCGGGCGACTTCGGTATGGTCGCCAGCACGCACTGGCTGGCCTCGGCCACCGGCATGGGCGTGCTGGAGCGCGGCGGCAACGCCTTCGACGCGGCGGTGGCCGCCGGGTTCGTGCTGCAGGTCGCCGAGCCGCACCTGAACGGTCCCGGCGGCGAGGTGCCGATCCTGCTGTGGAGCGAGGCCGAGCAGAAGGTGTCGGTCGTGTGCGGCCAGGGCACGGCCCCCGCCGCGGCCACCATCGAGCGCTTCGCCGAGCTGGGCCTGGACGTCGTGCCCGGCACCGGGCTGCTGGCCGCCACGGTGCCGGGCGCGTTCGGCGGCTGGATGCTGCTGCTGGAGCGGTGGGGCACCTGGTCGCTGGCCGACGTGCTGGCCCCGGCGATCCACTACGCCGAGCACGGCGTGCCGGTGCTGGAGCGCATCTCGACCACGATCGGCTCGGTCAAGGAGCTGTTCACCGGCGAGTGGCCGACGTCGGCGGCCACCTGGCTGCCGGGCGGGAACGTTCCAGCTCCCGGCTCCAAGCTGGCCAACCCCGTGCTGGCCGCCACCTACCGGCGGCTGGTGGCCGAGGCCGAGGCCGCGTCGGACACCCGCGAGGGGCAGCTCGCCGCCGCCAGGAGGGCCTGGTACGAAGGCTTCGTCGCCGAGGCGATCGCCGAATTCAGCGCCGGGACCGCCTGGCTCGACAGCTCCGGCGGCGTGCACGGCGGCCTGCTCACCGGCGACGACCTGGCCGGCTGGCAGGCCACGGTCGAGGAGCCGCTGACCTACGACTACCGCGGCCACACCGTCTGCAAGACCGGCCCGTGGGGGCAGGGCCCGGCGTTCCTGCAGCAGCTCGCCCTGCTCGACGGCTTCGACCTGGACGGGATGGAGTTCCTCGGCGCCGACTACCTGCACACCGTGACCGAGGCCGCCAAGCTGGCCTTCGCCGACCGCGAAGCCTGGTACGGCGACACCGACGTGCCCATGGCCGACCTGCTGAGCCCGGCGTACAACGCCGAGCGGCGGCGGCTGATCGGCGACCGGGCCAGCCTGGAGCTGCGGCCGGGCGCGCCCGGCGGGCGGGAGCCCCGGCTGCCCGCCTTCCCCGACCCCGGCACGGCGAGCGACGCGCCCGGCCTGTCCGGCGTCCGCAGGCCGCAGGGCGTGGGCGAGCCCACCGTGGGCCGGGAGCTGGCCGGCCCGGTGGCGAGCGAGGGCGTCGGCGAGCCGACCGTGACGGCCGACGGCACGGTCAAGGGCGACACGTGCCACGTGGACGTCGTGGACCGGTTCGGCAACATGGTCTCGGCCACCCCCAGCGGCGGCTGGCTGCAGTCCTCCCCCACCATTCCCGCGCTGGGCTTCTGCCTGGGCACCCGGGCGCAGATGTTCTGGCTGCAGGAGGGCGTGGCCACGGCGCTGCGGCCGGGGGCGCGCCCGCGCACCACGCTGTCGCCGTCGTTCGCGCTCAGGGACGGCCGGCCGTGGCTGGCGTTCGGCACGCCGGGCGGCGACCAGCAGGACCAGTGGAGCCTGAACTTCTTCCTGGCGCTCGTGCACGGCGGGCTGAACCTCCAGGAGGCCATCGACGCGCCCATGTTCCACTCCGAGCACTTCCCCAGCTCGTTCTTCCCGCGCGGCTCCCGCCCCGGCGTCATGCACGTCGAGGAGCGCGTGGACCCGGGCGTCGTCGCGGAGCTGCGGCGGCGCGGCCACGAGGTCGAGGTGCAGGGCCCGTGGTCGCTCGGCCGGCTCAGCGCGGTCGCCCGTGACGGCGCCTTCCTCAAGGCCGCCGCGAACCCGCGTGGCGCCCAGGGCTACGCCGCCGGCCGATGACGGCCGCCGACCTGCTCTTCCTGGTCGGCGCCGGGCTGCTGGCCGGCGTGGTGAACGCGCTGGCGGGAGGAGGCACGCTCATCTCCTTCCCGGCGCTGCTGGCACTCGGGTATCCGGGCCTGACCGCGACCGTGACGAACGCGGTCGCGCTGTGGCCCGGCTACCTGGGTGGCGCGCTCGGCTACCGGGCCGAGCTGCGCGGCCAGCGGCGCAGGGCGACGCTGCTGTCGGTCACGGCGGTGCTGGGGGCGGCCGGGGGGAGCGCGCTGCTGCTGGTCACGCCGGGCAAGCTGTTCGAGTCGATGGTGCCGTGGCTGGTGGCCTTCGCCAGCCTCGCCCTGCTGGCGCAGCCGTGGCTGCGCAAGCTCATCGGCGGCGAGGCGGAGGGGAAGACCAGCCGGATGGTGTACGCCGGGGTGTTCCTCGGCGGCTGTTACGGCGCCTACTTCAACGGCGGGATGGGCGTGGTGCTGCTGACCGTGCTCGGCCTGTTCCTGCACGACAGCCTGCATCGCGTCAACGCCGTGCGGGCCGTGCTCTCGCTGGTCGTCTGCTCGGTCTCGGTCGTCGCGTTCTCGCTGTTCGGGCCCGTGGAGTGGCGGGCGGCGGCGGTGATCGCGCCGGCCAGCCTGGCGGGCGGGTTCCTCGGCACGCGCCTGGCCAGGCTCATGCCCGCCAAGGTCCTGCGAGGGGTGGTGGTCGCGTTCGGCCTCGGGGTGGCCGTGGCCCTCGCCCTGCACTAGATGTCGCCGGGGTCAGGCCACGGTGGCCTCGATGAGGTCGTCCACCACCTCCGCCAGGTCGTTGCCCCGCGCGTACGCCCGCCGCTGCCGCATCGCCCCCGACCCCTTGCGCAGCAGCCGGTCGAGGCCCTCCTGGACGAACGTCAGGTCGCCGGCCTGCGCCAGCGCCGGGCGTACGTGCTCCAGGAGGCGCCCGGCCATCACCGCCGCCGGCACGAGCGTGCCGTGCCGCATGTCGAGGCTGTCGCCCTGGAGCCCGTCGCGGGCCGCCCGCCAGTAGGCGGCGCGCAGCACCTCGGAGGGCACGGGCAGGCCGCGGTCGCCGCGCGCGACGGCGGCCAGCCCGGTCACCACCAGCGCGCGGATGAGCCCGATCAGGGTGAGGCTGTCGGCCACGTCGAGCGGCACGTCGGCCACCCTGATCTCCACGGTGGGCAGGCGGGGCGACGGCCTGATGTCCCAGTAGACGGTCTTGGCGTCGAGCAGCGCGCCCGACTCGGCCAGCGCCCGCAGGGCCAGCTCGTACGCCCCGAACGAGGCGAAGTACGGGGGCGCGCCGGAGACCGGCCACCGGCCCCAGCTGATCACCCGCCAGGACGCGTAGCCGGTGTCGCGGCCCACGAAGAACGGCGAGTTGGCGGCCAGCGCGATCAGCGTCGGCAACCAGGGGCGTAAGTGGTTGCCCACGTAGACCGCGTGCTCGGGATCGGGCACGTCCACGTGGACGTGCAGGGAGCAGATGCTGATCTCGTCCTGGAGGGCCCGGTAGAGCACGCGGCCCCGGTGGTAGCGGTCGTCGTCGGTGAGCGGCGGCGGCATGACGTTGCCGAGGACGGGGATGCCGCTGGCGACGACGGCCAGGCCGCACGAGCGGGCCGCGCCCGCCACCTCCTTGCGCACCGCGCGCAGTTGCGAGCCCAGCTCGCTCAGGTCGGCGGAGGGCGGCGTGCGGGCCTCCACCTGGAATCGGGTGATTTCGTGCACCACGTCAAGCACGTCCGTCGCGGCGGCCAGGACATCGGCGGCCCGGGGAGTCACGTGGCGAGTGCGGGGATCGACGACGAGGTATTCCTCTTCGATCCCGATGAGTGGAACCATGCCCACACCTCGCTGGGAGTCCGAGACCCTGCGTACGAGTTGTGCCCGTAGCACGCCCTGTGGAAAACCCGTTGGACAGGGGGTTGTCAACCGGTGAACTCGACGGGGCCGTAGAGCGCGTGCTCTGCCTTGGTGGACATCGCCCAGTAACGGTCTCCGTACGACCAGTGCCACCATTCGGTCGGGTAGTTGACGAGACCGGCGGGCTCCAGCGCGGCGGCCAGGAGCTTGCGGTGGGCGCGGGCGTCGTCGGAGATGTTGGGGGCGGCGGTGTAGCAGGCGCCCTGGCTCTGCTCCGGGTTGTCGTCGATCTGGGTGCCCATGTCGTATTCGACGCCGTCGGGGTTGCAGAGCGTGAGGTCCACGGCGGCGCCGGCGGTGTGGGGGGCGACCTCGACCGGGGAGACGTAGCGGCTGGCCGCGACGTAGGACTCCGCCGGCGACAGCCCGGTCAGCGTGGCGCGGTAGTCGTCGAAGATCCGGCGCTGCGTGGCGACGGGCCGGTAGCCCTCGACGATCAGCAGGTGGTAGCCGTCGGGCAGCAGGCTCTCGGCGTGCTCCAGGCGGCGCAGCACGCCCGCGCGCAGGTGCGCGTAGGCGCCCCGGTCGTCGCCGGTGCGCTCGGCCACGCGGGTGTCCACCCGCAGCCGCCCGCGCGCGTCGGCCAGCGGTTCGCCGGCCTCCCGCACCGGGATCGAGGTCACGCGGGGGTCGGACATGAGCACGACATCGTTCGGGGACTGCCACATGGGCAGAAATTCTCACACAGTGTCGGAGAAGACCTGCTCCCGGGCCTGGTCCAGGGCGGCCACCAGAGCCCCGCGCAGCACGGGGTTCCCGGCCACCGTCGAGGTGACGACGGTGGGCCGGCTCGGGCACACCCGGGCCACGGCCTCCTGCACCTTGGCGGCCAGCCGCTCGCCGCCGGCCCGGCCGATGTCGCCGCTGAGCACGATGAGGCCGGGGTCGAGCACGACCGTCACGGCCGCCGCGCCCAGCGCCAGCCGGGCGGCCACCGCGTCGAGGTAGCGATCGTCGCCGCCGCGCACCAGGTCGGCCACCGTGTGGCCGGTCACGCCGAGCTCCTCGGCCAGCCCGCGCAGGGCGTCGTGGCCCACCAGGCGCTGGAACGAGCCCGTCTGCGGGCGGGTGACGTCGGTCGGCAGCGGCTCCCCCGGCACCGGCAGCCAGCCGATCTCCCCCGCGCCCCCGGTGATGCCCCGGTGCAGCTTGCCGCCCAGCATCACGCCGAGGCCCTGGCCGACGCCGGCCCACACGATGACGAAGTCGTCGCAGCCGACGGCCGCGCCGTGGCGGTGCTCGGCCAGGGCGACCAGGTTGACGTCGTTCTCTATGGTCACCGAGACGCCGAGGGTCTCGCGCAGGCTGGCCAGCACGCCGACGTGCCAGGCGGGCAGGTCCACCGAGATGCGCACGTCGCCGGTGACCGGGTCGACCACGCCCCGGGTGCCGATGACGAACGCGCGCAGCCGCGACAGGCTGACGTTGGCCGTGTCGCACGCCCGCTGCACGGCCGCGTGCACCGCCTTGACGGGGTCGCGGCCGTCGGAGGGGTTGAGCGTGATCTCGACGACGACCCGGCCTGTGATGTCCGCCACACCGACAGTGAGGCTGTCGGGCAGGACCTCCAGGCCGGCGACGTACGCGCTGGAGGGGACCACGGCGTACACGGCGGCGTGCGGCCCTCTGCCGCCCGCGCGCTCGCCCGCGACCTCGACCAGACCCCGTTCCTCCAGTCTTGCCAGAAGCTGACCTGCGGTTACCTTGGACAGGCCGGTCCGCTCGCCGAGTTCGGCGCGGGTGAGAGGGCCGTCTCCGAGGAGCAGTTCGAGCGCGGCGCGATCGTTCAGCCGGCGCAGCAGCCGGGGGGTTCCGGGGTCTCGGCTCATCGGCGCACCCTTCTCGTCACGATCGGCTAACGGCCGTTTCTTTTAATAAAGTTTCTTGTTAGTTTACCAGCATCGTTCGGCATTTGACGATCAGCCTGGTGCGGACCGTAGGCCAGCACCCGGGAAGGGAGAACCCTGTGAGGATCGCGAAGATCACAGCCACTACGGTCACCACGGCCGCGCTGGCCCTGGGCCTGGCCGCCTGTGGCTCCAGTGAACCAACCCCCACGTCCTCACCCGACGCGGCCGCCGCCTCTTCCGGCCCCAAGTACGCCGGCAAGACGCTGACCGTGTGGCGCCTCGGCAACAGCAACCCCGCCGCGGCCACGTACATGGAGGAGCTCAACGCCGAGTTCACCAAGCAGACCGGGGCGCAGGTCAAGCTGGAGTGGATCCCGTGGCCGCAGGTCGCGGACAAGTTCGCCGCCGCCGCGACCGGCACCGGCCCGGACGTGACCGAGATCGGCAACGACCAGGTGCCGATGTGGCAGAGCCAGGACGCGCTCACGCCCATCACCGACATCGCCCGTGACGGCGAGCGCGCGCAGATCCCCCAGAACCTCTACGGCTACGAGACCGTCGACAACGAGATCTACGCCGTGCCGTGGGGCGCCGGCGCCCGCGCGGTGCTCTACCGCAAGGACTGGTTCGAGGACCTGAAGATCGAGATCCCCAAGACCTGGGACGAGCTCGTCGCCGCGGCCAAGAAGATCCAGTCGGAGAAGAAGGGCGTGGACGGCTTCGCCTTCAACGGCGGCTCCGACGCCAACCACCTGCTGGCGGCCTTCGCCTGGTCCGAGGGCGGCGAGTACGCCGTCAAGGAGGGCGACAAGTGGGTCGGCAAGCTCACCGAGCCCGGCTTCGCCGCGGGCTTCGCCACCTACACCAGCCTGGTCACCGACGGCCTGTCCAGCAAGGCGAACCTGACGCACGACACGACGCACATCCGCACCCGCTTCGCCAATGACAAGGTCGCGATGTACCTCACCGCCGCCTGGGACCTGTCGGGCATCGAGGAGGAGTCGAAGGGCAAGCTGAAGGGCGACAAGATCGGCTTCTTCCCGCTGCCCGCCAAGAGCGGCGGCGTGGCCCCCTCCTTCTTCGGCGGCAACGACATCGCGCTGTGGGGCAGCACCCAGCAGGCCGACCTGGGCAAGGAGTACATCAAGCTGGCCACCAGCAAGACGTGGGCCGACCGTTACGCCAAGGAGGGCGGCCTGCTCCCGGTCTACCCGGACACCCTGGCCGCGCTGAACGAGGACCCGGCGCAGGGCCCGTTCGCCCAGGCGTTCGCCAAGGCCAAGGCCTTCCCCGCGGACCCCAACTGGTCCGAGGCCGACGCGACCAAGGCCGTGCTGCAGAACGCCGCCCGTGACGTCATCGAGGGCAAGAAGGACGCCGCCGCCGCCCTCGCGGACGCCAACAAGGAACTCGAAGAGATCCTGAACCAGTAACGATGGCCAACACGACAACGGTCACCCGGGGCAGGGGGCCCTCCCCCTCCCCGGGCCGCCGGCGCAAGAACGCCGGGCGCGCCCGCGCCAGCGGGCTGCCGGTATGGAGCATCCCGTACGTGCTGCTCATCCCCGGCCTGCTGGTCATCGGAGGGCTGCTGCTCTACCCGATGTACCAGCTCATCGTCATGTCCTTCCAGAAGGTCGGGCTGGCGCAGGTCCGGGGCAGCCGACCCGCCGAGTGGGTGGGGCTGGACAACTTCCAGCGGATCTTCGACAACGAGATCTTCTGGTCCGCCCTGCGCAACAGCGTGCTGTTCGCCCTCTTCGCCGTCAGCCTCACGCTGATGCTCGGCACCGCGGTCGGCGTGCTGCTGCACCGCCTGGGCAGGAAGATGTCGCTGTTCGTGGTCATCGCCTGCATGTTCGCCTGGGCCGTGCCGCCCGTCGCGCAGGGCGTCATCTGGCGCTCCCTCTTCGACGCCGAGGCCGGCATGGTGAACTGGGCGCTGAACCTGCTGCCCGACTGGCTGGCGGCCCCGCCGGCCGGCCAGGAGAGCTGGACCGGCACGCCCTGGCTGAACGACACCCTGCCCCTCTACATCGCGCTGATCGTGTGCGTCGTGTGGGCCGGGTTCCCGTTCATCGCGGTGTCGGTGCTGGCCGGGCTCAAGGGCATCCCCGCCGAGCTGTACGAGGCGGCCAAGGTGGACGGCTCGGGCCCCTGGCACACGTTCAGGAAGATCACCCTGCCGATGCTCAAGCCGGTCTTCGCCGTGCTCACGATGCTGTCGATCATCTGGGACTTCAAGGTCTTCAGCCAGCTCTACGTGCTGATGAACGGGCCCACGAACCGCGACGGCTTCAACCTGTCCATGTACGCCGTCGCCGAGGCGTTCCGGCCCCCGCAGAAGCTGGGCACCGGCGCGGCCATCTCGGTCGTCCTGACGATCATCCTGCTCGTCATCACCGTCTTCTACGTCAGGCAGATCGTGAAGCAGGAGGAGATGTGACCCCGCTCGCCCGCAAGAGGCTCGGCAAGGTCCTCCTGAACGCCGCCGGCCTCCTGGTCTTCCTGTTCGCGATCTTCCCCGTCTACTGGATGGTCTCCACCGGCTTCAAGGAGAACGACCAGATCTTCACGACGGAGTTCATCCCGTTCCCCACGCACTTCACCTTCGAGCACTTCGAACGCGTGCTGACCGAGGGCGTCGCGAACAACTCCATCTGGCTCTATCTGCGCAACAGCGCGATCGTGGCGCTCGGCACCGTGTTCATCGGCTCGGCCTTCGCCCTGCTGTCGGCCACCGCCATCGCCCGGTTCCGGTTCAAGGGCCGCGGCCCCTTCCTGGTCGTGCTGCTGATCGTGCAGATGCTGCCGGCGGAGGGGCTGCTCATCCCCCTCTACATGATGGTCAAGCGGGTCGGGCTGGGCGACCAGCTCCTCGGGCTGATCGTCACCCAGGTCGCGCTGACGCTGCCGTTCGGCGTCTGGATGTTGCGGACGTTCGTCGCCGCGGTGCCCAAGTCGCTGGAGGAGGCCGCCTGGATCGACGGGGCCGGGCGGATGGCGACCTTCTGGAAGGTGCTCTTCCCGCTGGTCGCGCCCGGCCTGGTGGCCACGAGCATCTTCTCGTTCATCACCGCGTGGAACGACCTCGTGTTCGCCCTCTACCTGATGTCGGGCTCCGAGGGGTACACGATGCCGGTGGCCCTGCAGTTCTTCTTCGGCCAGGAGGGCGTCGACTGGGGCGCGATCATGGCCGGCTCGACCCTGATGACGATTCCGGTCGTCGTCTTCTTCCTTCTCGTGCAGCGCCGTATGGTCCAGGGGCTGACGGCGGGGGCCGTGAAGGGCTGACAAAGCACGAAATATCCGTACGGTGCCGTCGGGCACCGTACCTGACCCTGCCTGAAAACGGATGAGGAGCCATGAGTCAGAGTGATCGGGGGCTGCGCCGCCTCGCGGCCGGCACACTGCTCGTCGCCTTCCAGGGCACCACGGCGCCCGACTGGGTGCTGCGCGAGCTGGAGCACGGCCTGGGCGGCGTGACGCTCTTCGGCTTCAACGTGGCCGACCCCGGCCAGGTGCTCGGCCTGACCACCGCGCTGCGGGGCGCCGGTGACCCCGTCATCTCGCTCGACGAGGAGGGCGGGGACGTGACGCGGCTGGCCTACCACGTCGGCAGCCCGTACCCGGGCAACGCGGCGCTGGGGGCCGTGGACGACGTCGAGCTGACCCGCCGCGTCTACCGGGCGATCGGCTCCGAGCTGGCCTCCTGCGGCATCAACCTCGACATGGCGCCCAGCGCCGACGTCAACACCGAGGCCGACAACCCGGTGATCGGCACCAGGTCCTTCGGCACGGAGGCGGAGCTGGTCGCCAGGCACACGGTCGCCGCCGTGCAGGGCCTGCAGTCGGTGAACGTGGCCGCCTGCGTCAAGCACTTCCCCGGCCACGGCGCCACCCGGGTGGACTCCCACCTGGCCGTGCCCGTCGTGGACGTCGGCCTGGACGTGCTGCGCGAGCGGGAGCTGGTCCCGTTCCGCGCGGCGATCGGGGCGGGGGCCCGGTCGGTGATGACCGCGCACGTCGCGGTGCCGGCGCTGACGGGCAGCACGCCCGCCACGCTGTCCGGCGCCGCGCTGACCGGGCTCCTCAGGGGCGAGCTCGGTTACGACGGCGTGGTCATCACCGACGCCCTGGACATGCAGGCGATCACCAAGAGCGTGGGCCTGGCCGGCGGCGCCGTGCTGACCATCGCGGCCGGGGCCGACCTGCTGTGCCTGGGGCCGCTGCCCACGTACGACGACGTCCAGGCGATCATCGCCGAGATCGTCGCGGCGGTGCGGGAGGGCAGGCTGCCGGTGGAGCGGCTGGAGGAGGCGGCGGCGCGGGTCGCGGACCTGCGGGCCTGGGCCGCCCCCGAACCCGCCGCGCCCGAACCCGTCGCGCCCGGGCCTGCCGCGCCTGAGCCCGCCACCGCCACGGTCGGTGGCACCGCCACGGTCGGCGCCTCCGCCGCTACCACCGCCACGGTCGGTGCCTCCGCCGTCGCGGCCGAGCAGAACGTGGTCGGCCTGGACGCCGCGCGCCGCGCCGTCCGGCTGACCGGCTCCGCCGAGCCGCTCGTCGAACCGCTGGTGATCGAGGTGGACACCCCGCCGACGATCGCCGTGGGCGACGTGCCGTGGGGCGTGGGGCCGTGGCTGCCGGAGGCCGAGATCATCCGGCTCAAGCCCGCGGCCGCCGAGGTGCCCGTGCTGCTGGCCAAGGCCGCCGGCCGGTCGCTGGTCGTCGTGGTCAAGGACGCGCATCGCCACCCCGAGAGCAGGGAGCTGGTCTCGGCCCTGGTGGCGGCCCGGCCGGACACCACGGTCATCGAGATGGGCCTGCCGGTGTGGCGACCGGACAGCGCGGCCTACATCGCCACGTACGGCGCCGCCCGGGCCAACGCCCAGGCCGCCGTCGAACTCCTCACCGCCTGAAACCCGCCACCCGGCGCCCTGGCACCTGAACCCCGCCACCCGCGCGCCCCGCTTTCACCGCCCGACGCCGACCGGCCGCGCGCCCGGCCTCCCCACCCCACCGCCTGAAACCGGCCGTTCTCGCGGCCGGTTTCCGCGCGTCCGGTCCCGGCCTGCCGCGTGCCCGGCTCTCCTCCCTTCCCGGAGGGAGCCGGTGGCGTGGGGGGCGGGTCAGGAGGTGAGCAGTTCCTCGCGGGCCTGGTCCAGCGCCGCCAGCACGGCCCCCCGCAACACCGGGTTCTTGTCGGTCACCGTGGTGGTGACGACCTGGGGCCGCACCGGGCAGATGCGGGCCACGGCCTCCTCCACCCGGGACGTCAGCGCGGCGCCGCCCGCGTGCCCGACCTCGCCGGCCAGCACCACCAGCCCCGGGTCGAGGATCACGCACACCGCCGCCACGCCGAGCGCCAGCCGGTGCGCGATCTCGTCGAGCAGCGGCTCGCCCCGCTCCCCCGCGGCCACGGCGACCCTGACGCACTCGGTGGCGCTGCCGGCCGCGAAGCCGTACCCCTGCGCCAGCTCCGTCACCGCCTCGGCGCTGACCAGCGACTGCAGGCCGCCCGCCAGCGAGGGCAGCCGCCCCGGCTGGGTCCGGATGTCCTCGGGCAGCGGCACGCCGGGCACCGGCAGGTAGCCGATCTCGCCCGCGCTGCCGGAGCGGCCGCGGTGCAGCTTGCCGCCCAGCATGATGGCCAGGCCCAGGCCGCGGCTGGCCCACAGCAGCACGAAGTCGTCGACCCCCTCGGCCGCCCCGTCGACGCGCTCGGCGATGGCGGCGAGGTTGACGTCGTTCTCGATCGTCACCTGGCGGCGCAGGTCACCGGCGAGCGCCTCGTGGACGCCCTCGTGCCAGCCGGGCAGGTCGAAGGAGAAGCGGATGTCGCCGCTGCGCGGATCGACCACGCCCGGGGTGCCGATCACCACGCCGCGCAGCTTCGACAGGCTGATCTTGGCGCTGCGGCAGGCCTTGACGAGGGCGCTGTGCACCACCGAGACCGGGTCGTCGTGGCCGTTGGGGTCCACGGTGACCTCGGCGATCGTCCGGCCGTGGATGTCGGCGACGGCCGCGGACAGCAGCTCGGGCCCGACCTCCAGCCCGGCGACGTAGGCGCTGGAGGGGATCACCGAGTAGAGCGCCGCGTTCGGGCCGCGCCCGCCGGCCTGGGTGCCGACCACCTCGACCAGGCCGCGCTCTTCGAGCCTGGCCAGCGTCTGTGAGGCCGTGACCTTGGACAGACCGGTCAGGTCACCGATCTGCCCGCGCGTCATGGGGCCGGTCGCCAGCAACAACTCCAGGGCGGCCCGGTCGTTGATCTCCCTGAGCAATCTGGGCACACCAGGGCGTCGCTCCACGCTGAATCCCACCGTCAAATCGAAAAGGTTGTTGGAAGTTTAGCGCTGTCAAAGGGCCCCGCGATGGCCGCCGTATTCGGATCTCCTGCCCCGTTCTGACGACCTTGCGCCTAACCAGTGTTGACCAGGGGGGATAATCGAGAACATGCGCCTATCCGCTCGTGTCGACTACGCCCTCCGCGCCGCCGCCGAACTCGCCGCAGCCGGTGCGGGCCCGACTACAGTGGGCGAGCTCGCCAAGGAGCAGGACATGCCGCCCAAATACCTGGAGAACATCCTGCTGCAGATGCGCCGCGCCGGGCTGGTGCGCGGGCAGCGCGGGCCCGAGGGCGGCTACGTGCTGGCCAGGCCCGCCTCCGACATCTCGCTGGCCGACGTGATCCGCGCGGTGGACGGCCCGCTGGCCAACGTGCGCGGCGAGCGGCCCGAGCACGTCGGCTACCGGGGGCCGGCCGAGTCGCTGCAGCAGGTGTGGATCGCGCTGCGGGCCACCGAGCGGTCGATCCTGGAGGAGGTCACGCTGGAGCAGGTCGCCTCCGGCGCGCTGCCCGACCGGGTGCGCCAGCTCGCCGCCGACCCGGCCGCCTGGGACTGACCCTCCCTCGTCACGTGCCGCCGGACCCGGCGGGGCAGCCCCTTCCTCGCGGCCGGGCGGCACCGGCCCGCCGTGCGAGGGGCCGGGCGGTCAGCGCCGGGCCTGGCCACCCAGCGCGTACGACACCTCGGCGTCCAGATCGGCGTCCCTGCCGAGGCGGAAGGCGGAGTCGTAGGCCCGGTCGCCCAGCACCCCGCGCACCCGGCTCTCGCAGTCCTTGCGGGCGGCGATCAGCTCCGGCGCGCCGAAGTGCTGCTTGCCGACCGTGTCCCAGACCTGGTCGGCCAGCCCCAGCATGCGGGCGGCCCGCTCCCCCTCCCCGGTCGCCACCGCCGCGGGGGCCAGCAGGTCGATCGCCATGGCCATCCCCACCCGGTCGTGCAGCCGCCACTTGACCTCCAGCCCCGCCTGCGCGAACCGCAGCGCCCGCGCGGCCCGCCCGCAGGCCAGCTCGGCCTGGGCGCGCAGCACGTCGCCGTAGGCCCGCTGCCAGCGCTCGCCGTGCCGGTCGCAGAGCGCGCGCAGCCGCTCCAGGGTGGCGATGCCCTCCTCGAAGCGGCCGGTCATCGTCCTGGCCATGCCGTACGCGGTCAGCCCCAGCAGCATGGGGAAGACGTAAATGGACCCGTCGGCCCTGGGGATCACCTCGTCGCCCACCTCGATCGTGCGCTCCAGGTCGCCCAGGATGATGCTGGCGCACATGATCGCGCACCGGGCCATCAGCGCCGCCTCCAGGTCGCCCTGCCGGTCGGCCTCGGCCGCGCACTCCTCGGCCAGCTCCCGCGCCGCCGCGCCCTCGCCCTGGCACACCATGGCCAGGCTGCAGGCCCACATCACCTTGTTGCGCGCCGGTCCCGGCTCAGGGTCCTGGGCCAGCGCCCGCTCCATGTAGTGCCGGCCCTCGGCGGGGAACCCGCACGGATACCACAGGAACCACAGCGCCCCCGCCAGCTCCAGCGCGGTGCGCCCCTCGGGCCTGGCCAGGCAGAACTGCAGCGCCGCGCGCAGGTTGCCGAGCTCGGCCGTCATGCGGTCGTACCACTGGTACTGGTCGGGCCCGATCCACGAGACGTCGCCCTCCCTGGCCAGCGCCAGGTAGTAGTCGCGGTGGCGGCGGCGCACGCGCTCGTCCTGGCCCAGGTCCTTCAGCCAGATGGCGCCGAACTCGCGGATCGTGTCGAGCATCCGGTAGCGGTCGCCCGCGCCGGTCGGCTCCCAGACCAGGATCGACTTGTCGGCCAGCGACTCCAGCAGTTGCGGGATCTGCCAGGCCGGCAGCCGCTCGTCGGCGCAGACCTGCTTGACCGCCACCGGGTCGATGCCGCCGGCGAACACCGAGGCGCGCGCCCACAGCAGCCGCTCGGCCGGAGTGCAGAGCTGGTGGCTCCAGCCGATCGCCGTGCGCAGGGCCTGGTGCCAGGGCGGGTCGGCGTCGTAGACCTGGTGCTCGGTGGTGCCGAGCTCCTCGAAGCGGTCCTCCAGCCGCTCGGCCAGCCGCTCGGGGGTGACCTCGCGCAGCCGGGCGGCGGCCAGCTCGATGGCCAGCGGCAGCCCCTCCAGCCTGCGGCACACGCGCAGCAGCGCCCGCCGGTTGCCGTCGTCGACCACGAAGCCGGGCACGGTCGCCGCGGCCCGGTCGGCCAGCAGCGCCACCGCGTCGTCGTCGCACCAGTCGTCGTAGCCCTCGGGCACGGGCAGCGGCTCCACCGTGAAGACCCGCTCGTCCGCGCAGCCCAGCGGGCGGCGGGAGGTGGCCAGGACGCGCAGCCGGGGCGCGGCGGCCAGCAGCGCCTCGACCACCTCCGCGCACGCGGCGGTGACGTGCTCGCAGGTGTCGAGCACCAGCAGCAGCTGGCGCTCCGCCAGGTAGTCGGCCAGCACCTCGGTCACCGGGCGGCTGCTCTGGTCGGCCAGCGGCAGCGACTCCGCGATCGCGTACGGCAGCGCGCTCCCCTCCGCCAGCGGCGACAGCGAGACCAGCCAGGCCCCGTCGGCGAAGCCGTCCCGCAGCAGGGCGGCGGTGCGCAGCGCGATCCTGGTCTTCCCGACCCCGGCCACCCCCGTGACGGTGACCAGTCTCGATCTCCGGAACAAGGACCGCAGCTCGGCCACCTCCCCACGGCGGCCGATCAGTGTCGTGCTCTCGGTGGGGAGATTTCCCTGACATCTGCCCGCTTGCATGATCGTCACCTCACAGGGCTCGGTCTGCCCCACAGTTTGCCGGAACCGCTCCCGCAACGTCACTAAAAGTGAGAAGGTGACTACCGGCCAACAGATTCCCCCTAGGAGTTCCCATCCCGCGGCAATTCTCCGCCAGGCGCCGGCGCCGGCTGCTGCCGGTGCTGCTGCTGGCCGAGGTGGTGATCGCGCTGGCCGACGCCGCTTACGCCAGCGTCTCCCTGTCGGTGCTGCTGCTCGCCGGGCCGATGGTGGCCGCCCACTGGTCGAGCGTGCGCCACACCGTGCTGGCCGCCGTCACCGCGCTGGCCCTGGCGCTGCTGCCGCCGGCGCGGGCCCTGGCGCTGCTGGTGCCCGCGCTGTCCCTGACCCCGCTGCCGCCCGTCGCGGCGGGCGAATCGTCCCTGCCGCAGCACCTGGTGCGCACGCTGATCGTGGCCACCGGCGGATTGTGGGCGTTCGTGACGGCCAGGGCGCGCGCCCGCGACCGGGCCGACCTGGCGCGGATGACGCGCATCGCGGAGTGGGCGATGATCCCCGCGCTGCCGCCCTCGCTGGGCGGGGTCGGCCTGGCGGCCCACACCCGCTCGGCGGCGGGCGCCGGCCGCCTCGGCGGCGACCTGCACGACGCGGTCGCCACGCCCACCGGCCTGCGGCTGATCATCGGCGACGTCAAGGGGCACGGCCTGGACGCCGCCCACCTCAGCGCGAGCGTGCTGGCGGTCTTCCGCCGCATCGCGGCCACCGCGCCCGACCTGGCCGCGCTGGCGCGCGACCTCGACGCCGGCATCGCCGGCTCCCTGGGGCCCGAGGACTTCGTGACGGTGCTGCTGGTCGAGTTCGTGCCGGGCGGGGCGCTGCTGGTCAACTGCGGCCATCCCGCTCCCGTACGCGTCGACACCCGGCTGCGCGCGCTGCACCCGCCGCGCCCGTGCCGTCCCCTGGGCCTGTCGCCCGACCCGTACGTGTGGCGCGTCCGGCTGCTGCCCTCCGACCGCCTGCTCCTGTTCACCGACGGGCTGACCGAGGCCCGTGACCGCGAGGGCGCCGAGCTGCCCTTCGACGAGCGCCTGCACGCCGCCCTGACGCAGCCGACGCTGGAGGAGTCCCTGCACGAGGTGCTCGGCCTGCTGCGGCGGCACACCGCGGGCCCGCGCGACCACGCGGCCGACGACCTGACGCTGATCCTGGCCCAGCCCGGCCCGCCCGCCCCGGCGCCCCGGCCCGCGCCGGTTCCCCTGGAGGAGCATGAGCGGCGGCCGGGCTGAGGGTCATCTCCTGGTGAACCAGAGCACGACCCGCTCCACCTCGGCCCCGGGGCCGGTGGCGAGGGTCCGCACGGCGCGCCACCAGCCTTCCGTCAAGGCCCAGTCCCGGCCGTCATCATCACCGCCAGCCCCCGCGAAGGCGGCAGGACAAGGGCCACGTTCTGCCACCCGACGGGTCAAGGTGGCGCGCGTAACGGCGGTCGCCCCGTGCGGGTCAGCGGGCGTATTCCTGGAGGCCACCAGCCGGGTACGGCGGGTGGCGGTGACGCCGGCGCCGCCGTAACGAAAAGCCGTCGGAAAGCCCCGCCCCACGGAAACCCACCACAGAAGACCCACCACAGAAAGACCCACCGCAGAAGGGCCCACCACCGGACAGACCGCCACCGGACAGACCGTCACCCTGAAAGCGCGCCACTCCGAGCGCGCCACCAGCAGACTCACCACCGGAGGCCCATCGCCGGAAGGCGGAAAGCGCTCCTAAACTGGGAAAATGCCCGAAGGAGACGCCGTCTACCGCACGGCCGCGCGCCTGCGCGGCGCCCTGGACGGGCGGGTGCTCACCAGGTCGGACTTCCGTGTCCCCCGGCACGCCACCGCCGACCTGCGCGGTCGGGAGGTCATCACCACGCTCTCGCGCGGCAAGCACCTGCTCACCCGCGTCGAGGGCGGCCTGACCGTCCACACCCACCTGCGCATGGAGGGCAGCTGGCAGGTCGCGCCGGCCGGCGGCCGGGTCCCCCCGGGCGACCGCGTCAGGCTCGTCCTGGCCAACGAGCGGTGGCAGGCGGTGGGGATCAAGCTCGGGATGGTGGATCTCGTCAGGACCGCCGACGAGGCGCGGCTGGTGGGTCACCTGGGGCCGGACCTGCTGGGCGTGGACTGGGACCCGGACGAGGCCGTGCGAAGACTGCGAGCGGCACCCGGCAGGACCATCGGGGAGGCGCTGCTCGATCAGCGCAACCTGGCGGGGATCGGCACGATCTATCGCGCCGAGACCCTGTTCCTGCGGGGAGTCTGGCCGTGGAAGAAGGTCGGGGAGATCGGGGATCTCAACGGGCTCGTGTCACTGGCCCAGCGGCTGCTGGACGCGAACAAGGGGCATGCGGGCACGGTGACCACAGGTGATCGCCGCCCAGGGAACCAGACCTGGGTCTACGGCAGGGCAGGCAGGCCCTGTCGCCGATGCGGCACCCGCATCAGTCGTGGGGAGATGGGTGCGCAGCCACAGGAACGGCTGATCCTGTGGTGTGCCGGCTGCCAGCAGCGTTAGGCAGCCACCATGTCCTTGACTTCGGGGAACACGGAGTCGCCGATCGACCCGGGCACCGTCTCCGCAAGAGGCAGGCGCTCGTGCTCCGGCACGTCGGCGAGCACAGGGGTGGCCTGGAGCTCCGCCAGCGCGAACTGGTCGGAAACCTCACGCAACACCTGCGAAAGCGGCACCCCGAGCGCGCCGCAAATGGACGCGAGCAGCTCGGACGAGGCCTCCTTCTGGCCGCGCTCCACCTCGGACAAGTAGCCGAGCGAAACCCGGGCAAGCGTGGACACCTCGCGTAGCGTGCGCCCCTGCCGCACCCGCAGCCGCCTCAGCACGTCGCCGAGCAGCTGACGCAGCAGAATCATCTGTCGCTCCCTCCCCGGCGCGGATGTCTTCACCACGCCCCGCGCGATCGGATCGTGCCGCACTTTGTTCTTCTTGGCTTCGTACATACTCCTCGCCGTCATCACTGGGCGTCGCCGCCCCTGGACCGCCGCTCGTGGCTCAGTGCGCGACTCATCAGGCCCGCCTGCCGGGCGCTCGGTGCTTGCAGTTGGCTCACGGACCTCACTCACAGCTCCACCGTACCCGTATCCACCGACACCGCGTCAGACCGCGCATCGCATGTTCGCTCGGGACGTAACACGGTAATCACCCGGAATGTTCCCCTATGTTCGCCTTCAGCACACCTGACAATAGATCGACGGCCTCGTCCACCGTCTCTACCCTGATACGTTCGCGCGACCCCCCGAGACTCAACTCCCGGGCCCACCTCCGGCCGCCCGGCCCCGACACCGCCACGTGCACGGTGCCGACCGGCCGGCCGTCCTGCGGCTCGGGACCGGCCACGCCGGTCACCGCCAGCCCGTACGTGGCCCCGCACAGCCGCGCCACCCCCGCCGCCATGCCCGCGGCCACCTCGGCGTGCACCGCCCCCTCACGCCTCAGCAGCTCGCCCGGCACGCCCAGCAGCTCGTGCTTGAGATCGGTGGCGTAGGAGATCACCCCGCCCCTGAACGCCCGGGACGCCCCCGGCACCGAGGTGATCGCGGCCCCGATGAGCCCGCCGGTCAGCGACTCGGCCACCGCGACCGTCGCGTCCCGCTCCACCAGCATCCCCAGCATCCCGGCCACGTCAGCCATCGATCACTCCCCGCGCGCCTGCCTGGCCACTTTACGCAGCTTCGCCGCCCTGAGAACGTAGTCGGCGCCCGTGCCCACCGTGACGACGACCGCCGCCCCCATCACCGCCCACCGGACGGGCCCCGGCACGAACGGCAGGAGGTAGAGCACGATGGCCGCGATCTGCAGCACGGTCTTGACCTTGCCGCCGTAGCTGGCCGGGATGACCGCGTGCCGCAGCAGGACGAACCTCAGCGCCGTGATGCCCAGCTCTCTGCCGAGGATCACGATCGTGACCCACCAGGGCAGCTCGCCGAGGATCGACAGGCACACCAGCGCGGCCCCGGTGAGCGCCTTGTCGGCGATCGGGTCGGCGATCTTGCCGAAGTCGGTGATGAGGCCGTAGCGCCTGGCCAGCTCCCCGTCGAGGTGGTCGGTGATGGAGGCCACCGCGAACAGCGCCAGCGCGGCCACCCGCCAGCCCGTGCCCGGCAGGAAGAGGCAGACGACGAAGAAAGGGACGAGCGCCAACCGGAGGACCGTGAGGACGTTGGCGATGTTCCACGGGCTTACCACGCGGCGCTCGTCCCGGGTCATGGACCGGCCTTGATGCGCGCGATCAGGTCAACCCCCTCGGCGTCGACCACGTGCGCGCGTACGATCTGTCCCTTGACCAGGCCGATCCCCTGCACCGTGACCGAGCCGTCGACCTCGGGCCCCTGGTGGGCGGCCCTGCCCTCATAGCCGCCGTCGCCCAGGTCGTCGTCGATCAGCACGTCGACCTCGGTGCCGATGCGCTCCTCCGCGCGCTGGGCGGTCAGCTCCTCGGCCAGCTCGGTGAGCAGGCGCACCCGCTCGTCGATGACCTCCTGGCCGAGCTTGCCAGGCAGGCCGGCCGCCTCGGTGCCGTCCTCGTCGGAGTAGCCGAACACGCCGATCACGTCGAGCCTGGCCCGCTCCAGGAAGCCCACCAGCTCGCCGAACTCCTCCTCGGTCTCGCCGGGGAAGCCCACGATGAAGTTGGAGCGCACGCCCGCCTCGGGGGCGCGCTCGCGGATGCTGTCCAGCAGCCCGAGGAAGCGCTCGGGGTCGCCGAAGCGGCGCATGCGGCGCAGCACCGTGCCGCTGGCGTGCTGGAAGGACAGGTCGAAGTAGGGGGCGACGCCCTCGGTGCCGGTGATGACCTCGATCAGGCCGGGGCGCAGCTCGGCGGGCTGGAGGTAGCTGACGCGCACGCGCTCGATGCCCTCCACGGCGGCGAGCCGGGGCAGCAGCTTCTCCAGCGCGCGCAGGTCGCCCAGGTCCTTGCCGTAGGACGTGGAGTTCTCGCTCACCAGGACGAGCTCGCGCACGCCCCGGTGGGCCAGCCAGTCGGCCTCGGCCACCAGCTCGTCGGGCCCCCGTGAGACGTAGGAGCCGCGGAAGGCCGGGATGGCGCAGAACGTGCAGCGCCTGTCGCAGCCGGAGGCCAGCTTGAGCGAGGCCACCGGGCTCTCGTCGAGCCTCTTGCGCAGCACCCGGGGCCCGCTGGCGGGCGCGAGGCCCTCCGGCAGGTCACCGTGACCGGGGATGCCGGTCTTGGCCGCGCCGGCGCGCTCGACCGGTGAGATGGGGAGCAGGGTGCGGCGGTCGCGTGGCGTGTGTGGCTTGAGCGGCTTGCCGGCGAGCACGTCGTCGAGTCGCTCACCGATCTCGGCGTAGTCGTCGAAGGAGATGACCGCGCTGGCCTCGGGCAGGGCCTCGGCCAGCTCGTTGCCGTAGCGCTCGGCCATGCAGCCCGCGGCCACCACCTTGACCCCGGAGTCGGCGGCGGCCAGGAGCGTGTCGATCGAGTCTTTCTTGGCGGAGTCGATGAAGCCACACGTGTTGACGACGACGACATCGGGGTCGTCGTCGCCCAGCTGCCAGCCGGCAGCCTCGAGTCGCGCGGCCAGCTCCTCGGAGTCGACCTCGTTGCGTGCGCAGCCCAGAGTGATCAGCGATGCGGTTCGGCGGGATGACATGGTGAACACTACGGTATCGGGAGTTGGCCACCACCCGATGCACTGGCTCCCCCGCGACGGTTACCGCTCCTGTGGTTTCTGGGGCCCGAACGCCCGCCGCACCACGTCTCCGCTGCCCCCGAGACCCTTCACCCTCTTGCCGTTGACGTGCACCGTCACGGCTCCCGCGTCGGCCAGCAGCACGTGCACCTTCTCCGGCGCGCGCCAGGTCGAGGTCTTGCCGGCCTTGAGGGTGCCCGAGAACAGCTTGTGCCCCTCGGCGTCGTGCAGGCTCACGTAGGACGACCGCTTGGCCTTGATACGGACGGTGACCGTGTTCTTGGCCGAGGCCGACGGCGTGGGCCGCGGCGTCTCGGTGATGGGCGTGTTCGGCGGGACGCTGGGCCGGGCCGAGGCCACCCGCACGTCGCCCGTGCGCACCTGGTCGCCGGTGCCGCCCAGCACCCGCATCATGCCGAAGACCATCACGATCGCCAGCGCCACGCCGAGCGCCATCGTCCAGTTCGGGCCCCGCCGCTCGGGCAGGTGGATCTTGCGGTCGGTCTGGAAGACGGCCGAGGCCGCCATGGGCTGCGGCGCCCCGCCGTGCTGCTGGTCATAGAGGTGCACCGTGGCCTCGGGATCGAGCCCGACGGCCCTGGCCACCGCCCTGATGTGCCCCCGCGCGTAGAAGGCGCCGCCGCACTGGTCGTAGTCGTCCTGCTCCAGGCATTGGATCATCGCCTCGCGAATCCTGGTGGCCGCGCTGACCTGCGAGATCGTCAGCCCGGCCGTCTGCCTGGCCGCCCGCAGCATGGCCCCGATGCTCTGCTCCTGCACAGCGAACCGCCCCCCACCACACCGGCTACTCTTCGTGGTGGTACATATTCAATCAGTTAACGCCGTGCAAGCACGCATTGGGGTCATTCGCCACGCAGGTCGGCGAGCAGGCCGGGCAGGTCGTCGGGTTTCACCAGCACCTCGCGCGCCTTGGAGCCCTCGCTCGGGCCCACCACGTCGCGGCTCTCCAGCAGGTCCATCAGCCGCCCCGCCTTGGCGAAGCCCACCCGCAGCTTGCGCTGCAGCATCGAGGTGGAGCCGAACTGCGTGGTCACGATCAGCTCGGCCGCCTGGATCAGCAGGTCGAGGTCGTCGCCGATCTCCTCGTCGATCTCCCTCTTGACCGGCGCGGCGGCGACGTCGTCGCGGTATTCGACCTGCATCTGCTCCTTGCAGTGCGCGACGATCCCGGCGATCTCCTTCTCCGAGACGAACGCGTTCTGGATGCGGATGGGCTTGCTGGCGCCCATCGGCAGGAACAGCGCGTCACCCTGGCCGACCAGCTTGTCGGCGCCCGGCTGGTCGAGGATGACCCGCGAGTCGGTGAGGCTGGAGACGGCGAAGGCGAGCCTGGAGGGCACGTTCGCCTTGATCAGGCCGGTGACCACGTCGACGCTCGGCCGCTGCGTGGCGATGACCAGGTGGATGCCCGCCGCGCGGGCGAGCTGCGTGATGCGCACGATCGAGTCCTCGACGTCGCGCGGCGCCACCATCATGAGGTCGGCCAGCTCGTCCACGATCACCAGCAGGTACGGGTAGGGCTGGTAGACCCGCTCGCTGCCGGGCGGCGGCTGCAGCTTGCCCGCCCGCACGGCCTTGTTGAACTCGTCCACGTGCCGGAACCCCGACGCCGCCAGGTCGTCGTAGCGCCGGTCCATCTCGCCCACGACCCATTCGAGGGCCTCGGCGGCCTTCTTCGGGTTGGTGATGATCGGGGTGATGAGGTGGGGGATGCCTTCGTACACGCTCAGCTCGACCCGCTTGGGGTCGACCAGCACCATGCGCACCTCGTCGGGGGTGGCCCGCATCAGGATGGACGTGATCAGCCCGTTGACGCAGACCGACTTGCCGGCGCCGGTGGCGCCCGCGATGAGCAGGTGGGGCATCTTGGCGAGGTTGGCGACGATGGTGCGGCCCTCGACGTCCTTGCCCAGGCCGACGATCATCGGGTGGTGGTCGGCCTGCGCCACCTGCGAGCGCAGCACGTCGCCCAGCGCCACCAGGTCCTTGTCGGCGTTGGGGATCTCGACGCCGATCGCCGACTTGCCGGGGATCGGCGACAGGATGCGCACGTCGGCGGACTTGACGGCGTAGGCGATGTTCTTGGTCAGCGCGGTGACCTTCTCCACCTTGACCGCGGGCCCGAGCTCGATCTCGTAGCGCGTCACGGTCGGGCCGCGGGTGAACCCGATCACCTGCGCGTCGATGCTGAACTGCTCCAGCACGCTGGTCAGCGCGTTCACCACGGTCGTGTTGGCCTTGGTCTGCGGCTTGGGCGCGGTGCCGGGCTTGAGATGCGTGAGGTCGGGGAGGCTGTAGGGGCCCGCCTGCGGGGACAGCACGAGCTGCTCGACCTTGCGCGGCGCGGGTGTGGGCTCCGGCGGCTCAGGGCGCCTCTCAGGCTCGGGCGCGGGCGTCTCGTCCTCGTCCGTCAGCCCCGGGACGATCTCCGGCGAGTGCTCGGCCTTCTTGTCCTTCTCCGCCAGCACCGGGGTGTCGTACGGCTTGACGACGTCGCCGGTCTCGCCGCCGTCCTCGGTCTTCTTCGTCCTGACCCGCTTCCTGGCGGGCGACTTCGGCGCGGCGGTCTCGGACTGCCGCTCGAACAGCAGGTGCCTGAGCTCGCCCAGCCGCTCGGGGATGCGGTGCACGGGCGTGGCCGTGATCACCAGCACGCCGAACCCGGACAGGAGCAGCAGCAGCGGGATCGTCACCCAGGACGGCAGGATGCTCATCGGCGGCGCCGACACGATGAACCCGACCATGCCGCCGGCCTGCGACACCTTGTCCATGCCCTGGCCCTGGCCGGCCGGGTAGGGCGTGCCGTTGGCGACGTGGATGACGCCGAGCACGCCGACCATCAGCGCCGCCCAGCCGATCACCATGCGGCCGGTGTCGGCGTTCTGGTCGGGATGGCGCAGGTAGCGCCAGGCGAGCAGCCCGAGCAGCAGCGGCAGCGCCCAGGCCAGCGAGCCGAACACGCCCCGCACGGCCGCGTTGACCACGCCGGCCACCGCGCCGTCGGAGTTGCGCCAGGTCATCGCCGCCAGCACGATCGCGCCCGCCAGCACCGTCAGCCCGGCCCCGTCGCGCCGGTGCGCCGGGTCGAGCTCGCGGGCGTTCTTGCCCACGGCCCGCGCGGCACTGCCGATGCCGTTGGCGAACAACATCCACAACCCCACGATCAGCTTGCCGATCATGGTGAACACCCAGCTCACGGGGTCCTGGTGGGTCATCGGGGGCTTGCGGCCGGGGGCGGCTGCCTTCGTCCTGGCCCGCCCCGCCGACGTGCTTGCGCGCTTGGCGGGGGTCGAGCGCGACGAGGTCGACCGCTTCGCCGGCCCCTTCGCTGCGCTTTTCGGCGTACGGGTGGCCATGATGCCAAAGGTACGACGGAGACGCGGGGGTACGCGCGTAGGCTCGCCGGTGTCCTGACATGTGAACACCGCAAACCTTGCGCGTCACCCCGTCGTGAGGCTCTGCCGCGCGCGGCCGGGAGCGTGCGCGGCACCCCGTCGTCAGGCCCGCCCGCCCGTCGAGACCTCGCGTGTCACCCCGTCGTCATTCCCTGCCCCGCACCGTCGAGACCGCCGCGAAGGCCGCCTGCATGGCCGCCACCCGGTCCGCCAGGTCCTTGACCGCCTCGCGCAGCCCCTCGTCCCCGCCCGCGCCCTCGGCCATGAGCTCCAGGCGCGACTCGACCGCCCCGAGCCGCCGCGCGAACCCCGACAGCGCCTCGTCGTCCCGCACCAGCTCGTGCAGCAGCGCCGCCTGCTCCCTCAGCACCGCGGTCTTGCGGAACAGCTCCAGGAACACCGCCACCTTGGAGCGCAGCACCCAGGGGTCGAACGGCTTGGTGAGGTAGTCGACCGCGCCCACGGCATAGCCGCGGAAGGCCGCGCCTGAGCTGGGCCCGGTGCCGGTCAGGAAGATGATGGGCACGTCGCGGGTCTGGTCGAGCCGCTTGATGTGGGTGGCGGTCTCGAAGCCGTCCATGCCGGGCATCAGCACGTCGAGCAGGACGACCGCGAAGTCGTGGCGCTGCATCAGCTTCATCGCCTCGGGCCCCGACCTGGCCTTGAACAGCAGTTGTTGCAGCGGCCGCAGCACGGCCTCCAGCGCGACCAGGCTCTCGTCGTTGTCGTCCACCAGCAGGATCTTGACCTGTCGGTTCATCCGTCGCCCTTCCGTTCACCCGCGAGCCACCCGCGCATCACCTCCAGGAGCCGGTCGAGGTCCACGGGCCGGACCGTCCGGGGGCGCCGGCCCGGCGCGGAAGGCGCCGTCGCGCGGCCCTGGCCGGGCCACGAGCGGGGGACGCGGGTCAGCAGGGCGAAGCGGACCCGGTCGGTACGGGGAGTCCGACTGCGCGACCATGGCGGCCTTCTTCACAACGGGAGGTATCAGCGGCATCAGTCTGCCACTCTGAGAGTGACCGAACTGCCACATCGAGTGATGTTCTAGGACGCAGAGTGGACACGACCAGGGTGTCGAGCACGGCCTTCGACGGCACGGCCCACGCGCCGGCGCACGCGCGCAAGTTCGTGCGCCAGGTGCTCGGCGAATGGCGCCTGAGCCATCTGACCGAGGACGCCGTGCTGCTGACCAGCGAACTCGTCACGAACGCGGTGGTGCACGCGGGCACGGGGGTCGAGCTGACCTGCCGCCTCGACGTGGACGCCAGCCCGGCCAAGCTCGAGATCGAGGTCGACGACCACCACCCCACCCGCACCATCCCGGCCGCGGAGCCCGCCTCCTGCGAGGGCTCGCTGCAGACCTCGGGGCGCGGCCTGGCGCTGGCCGGGATGCTGGCCGACGCCTGGGGCGTCACCTACACCAGGACCGCCAAGCGGGTCTGGGTGCGCATGGAGCTCGGCGAGGGCTGCGAGCCCGCCGGGCCCGGCCACGGGTCCGGCCCGGTCTCCGGCCCCGCCGCGGCGCCGCTCGACGGCCTGCACATCGGCGTCGTGGTCTGCGACCTCGACGGGGTCGTACGGTCGTGGAACTCCGAGGCGGAGCAGCTGCTCGGCCGGCCGGCGGAGGAGACGGTCGGCCGCTCGCTGAAGGAGCTGGTGGCCTGGCGCGGCCACGGCCCGTACGCGCTGTCGCTGACCGACACGCTGGGCCTGGGCCGCTGGCGCGGCGAGGCGCGCATGCGGCACGCGGACGGCAGGCTCATCCCCGTCTACGTCTCCCACCTGCGCACCCGCGGGCACGCCGGGGAGCGCGGGGCGATCTGGATGATCGTGTCGGCCGACCACCGCTACGTCCTGGCGCCGCCGCCCGCGCCGCTGCGCGGCGAGCCGGGCCGGCGCATCAAGGACCTGCTCGACCATGACATGCCCTTCGCCGAGCTGCTGGCCACGATCGCCCGGATCGTGAACGTCTCCAGCGGCGGCGACGCCGCGTACGTGCTGCTGTGCGGCGAGGACGGCAACCGGTTCGGCGTGGCGGCGGGCGCGGGCGCGACGGCGGGGCTGGTGGGCGTGCTGGCCACCGGCGTGTTCGGCGCCGACCGCAAGACGCCCGCCGTGGTCGAGGACCTGCTCGCCGGGGACGTCGAGCTGGCCCAGCAGCTCCGCGCCAGGTCGCTGGCGTGCGCGCCGCTGCTCGTGTCCGGCGAGGTGATCGGCTACCTCGTCGTGACCGCCGCCCAGCCCGGCCGGTTCGACCAGGATCTCACCGTCAGCCTGCAGCACATCGCCGACCAGGTGGCCGTCCCGGTGCAGCGCGAGCGGCTGGCCGAGCAGGACCGCGCGCACCGCGGGCGGCTGTCGTTCCTGGCCGAGGCGGGCGAGCTGCTGGCCGGCGTGCACGACGAGGAGCTGATCGCGGCGCTGACCGCCCAGCTCGTGGTGCCCAAGATCGCCACCTGGGCGGCGGTCTACCTGACCGACCTGGCCGGCATGACCAGGCTCGCCCACGTCTGGCACAGCGAGGAGCGCCACAACGCCGACCTGCGCAAGTCGCTGCCCGCGATCCCCCGCACCGCGCTCGACGAGGT
Source organism: Nonomuraea candida (assembly GCF_000725485.1). Lineage (GTDB taxonomy): Bacteria > Actinomycetota > Actinomycetes > Streptosporangiales > Streptosporangiaceae > Nonomuraea > Nonomuraea candida. The sequence continues at coordinate 211,112 of NZ_KL647033.1, forward strand.
GAGCTGGCCGGTGGGCCCCGAGACCGTGCTGGCCTTCCCGCTGCTGACGCAGGGCCGCTCGCACGGCGCGCTGGTGATCGGCCGCGCCGAGCCGACGCTGCCGCTGGAGCTGGCCGACCTGCTCGCCGACCTGTGCCGCCTGGTGGCGCTCAACCTGCACACGGCCATGCTGTACGCCCGGCAGGCCACCACCTCCCGGGTGCTGCAGCGCAGCCTGCTGCCCATGCGCGTGGCGCCCATGCCGGGCCTGGAGTCCGCGGTGGTCTACGAGCCGGCCGAGGAGGGCGCCGACGTCGGGGGCGACTTCTACGACCTGTTCACGGTGGCCGACCACTGGTGCTTCGCGCTGGGCGACGTGTGCGGCAGCGGGCCGGAGGCGGCCGCGGTCACGGGCCTGGCCAGGCACGCCGTACGCCTGCTCGCCAAGGAGCACTACACCGTGGCCGATATCTTCGACCGGCTCAACCAGGCGCTGCTGGAGGAGGGCGAGGAGGGCAGGTTCCTCAGCCTGCTGTGCGGGGAGCTGACCCCGCTCCCCCAGGGCGGCGCGCTGTGCACGATCGCCTCGGCGGGCCATCCGCCGCCTCTCCTGCTGCGCCCGAACGGCGAGGTCCAGGCCATGGCCACCCCGCAGCTGCTGCTCGGCATCGAGGCCGGCGCCAGGTTCTACGTGGAGTCGTTCGAGCTGGCGCCGGAGGAGGTGCTGCTGTGCGTCACCGACGGCGTGACCGAGCGGCGCAACGGCGACCGCATGCTGGACGACGGCGACGGGCTGGCGGCGCTGCTGTCCGGCTGCGCGGGGCTGAGCGCGCACGCGGTGGCCGAACGGGTGCGGCACGCCGTCGAGACGTTCGCCTCCGAGCCGTCCCAGGACGACGTGGCCCTGCTCGTCATCAAGGCCAGCGCCGCCCTGCGCACCGTCACATGAACCGGTAGGTGGTCGTCGAGGTGCGGCGCTCGCCCGGCCGCAGCACCGTGGAGGGGAACTGCGGCTGGTTGGGCGAGTCGGGGTAGTGCTGCGTCTCCAGGCACAACCCGGCGAACGGCCCGTACGGCGTGGCGTCCCCGTCGAGCATGCTGCCCGAGTAGAACTGCACGCCCGGCTCGGTGGTGGTGACCTCCATGGTCAGGCCGCCGGCCGTCACCCTGGCCGCGCCGTTGAGCACGAAGCAGTGGTCGTAGGCGCCGTCGTACCGCTCGCCGACCGCGTGCGGCTCGGTGAAGTCGAACGGCGTGCCCTTGACCGGGGCCGGCTCGCCGGTCGGGATCTTGTTCTCGTCCACCGGGAGGTAGTGGTCGGCCTCCATCTGGACGACGTGGTCGAGCACGTCGCCGCCGCCCTTGAGGTTGAAGTAGGAGTGGTTGGTCAGGTTGATCACGGTCGGCGCGTCGGTCTCGGCCGCGTAGTCGATGCGCAGCGCGTCGTCGGCCAGCGTGTACGTCACCGAGGCGGTCAGCGTGCCCGGGTAGCCCTGGTCGCCGTCGGGGCTGGTCAGCGTGAGCGTGACCGACGAGGGGGTGCGGTCGGTGATCGTCCACACCTTGCTGTCGAAGCCCTCGGTGCCGCCGTGCAGGCTGTTGGGGCCGTTGTTGACCGGCAGCCGGAACTCGACGCCGTCAAGGGTGAAGCGGGCTCCGGCGATGCGGTTGCCGTACCGGCCGACGACGGCGCCGAAGTAGCGGCTGCGGGTGCGGTAGTCGTCGAGCGTGTCCAGCCCGAGCACGACGTTGACCCCGGACACCTCCAGCGTGCGCACGATCGCGCCGTAGGTGAGCACCTCGGCGCGCAGCCGTCCCGACGACAGCTCTACGCACTCCACCTGCTCACCCGACGGCAGCGTTCCGAAGTTCATGTCTGTGCCCTTCCCGTGGACTCGCGGACTATGAGGGCGGTGTCGAGGGTCACTGTCGCGCCCTCGCCCCCCGACTGCAGCAGCAGATCGACGGCCATCCTGCCCGCCTGCACGGCCGGCATGGCGACCGTGGTGAGCTTGGGACGGTTGAGCCGCCCCGGCAGGATGTCGTCGAACCCGACCACACTTATCTGGTCTGGTACCCCTATCTCCATCGCCGACAGGCCCTCAATGAGGCCGAGCGCGACGAGGTCGTTGTAGGCGAGCACCGCGGTCGCGCCGCAGGCGGCCACCTCAGGGGCGACGGCCAGGCCGCCCGCCTCCGTCGGCTGGTTGGGGCCGAAGAAGACCAGGTCGAGGCCCGGCGTCTCGGCGGCCACGCCCTGCATCTCGTTGCTGGTCCACGAGCCGATGGGCCCGGACACGAGCGCGATCCTGCGGTGGCCGAGCTCGGCGAGGTGGTCCAGCGCGAGCCTGGCGCCCTGGGCGACGTTCATGAGCACGGCGGGCATGCCCTTGATGCGCCGGTTGACGACCACGAACGGCACGTCCTCCGCCAGGCGCTCGATCATCTTGTTCGACAGCCGGGGGCTGCACAGCAGCACGCCGTCCACCTGCTTGGTGAACGTCCTGATCAGCTCTTCCTCGACGCGCGGGTCCTCGTCGGTGTCGGCCACGAACACGTGGTAGTCCCGCCCCCTGGCCTGCGCCTGGGCGGCCTTGATGAGGGGCGGGAAGAACGGGTTGGAGATGTCGGCCACGATGAGACCCATGTTGAACGTGCGTCCCGTGGTGAGTGCCCTGGCCGCCCGGTTGGGCCGGTAGCCGAGGTCGTCCGCGGCGGCCAGCACCCTGCTCCTGGTGGCAGGATTGACCAGGTGGGGCGCCGAGAAGGTGCGCGACACGGTGGACACGTGGACGCCGCAGGCCCGGGCCACGTCCTTGATCGTCGCCGCCATCGCCGCCCTCCCTTGCAAACGGTTGCTAGATCAAACCTTGACGTTTACCTCCGACCCCGTCAAGGTTCTTGCAACCGGTTGCTAAGAGACATCTCTTCCAGCCACCAGGTGCGGGCTCGCTGTTCGCCTCGGAGCAGGCGTCCGACAAGCAGGTGGAGTCGCACCGCCACCCCAACCGGGGCGCGGGCCGCCGCCGTGCGGCCGGCACGGGCGCAGGCTCCGTCAGGCGGCGGGGGCCGGGGTCACCACTTGCCGCCCAGTTCGTTCAGGGTGAAGATGCCGCCCGCGCGGTCGTGCACCGGGTCGGACAGGTCGGGCTCGCCGTGTTCGGCGATGAGGCCGGCGGCGAAGGGCTCGGAGGAGTCGCGCGAGACGTACCCGATGGCCTTGGCCTCCTCCAGCGACCACCAGCGGCGGGGGTTGTCGGAGACGCCCCAGACGACGTGGTAGCCGGGTGCGGTCAGCCCCGCCTCGACCAGGCACGCGAGGTCGTCGGCGGAGATCCAGGTGGCCAGCCCGCGCGTGTCGAGCGGGCCCTCGTTGCAGGTGCCGAGCCGGATCACGGTGACGTTCATGCCGAAGCGGTCGTGGTAGAGGCTGCCGAGCGCCTCCATGACGACCTTGCTCACGCCGTAGTAGGTGTCGGGCCGCGGGAAGGCGTAGTCGGGCAGGTCCTCGCCGTTGTCCGGCCGGGTGTGGAAGCCGGCGGCGTGGTGGCTGCCCATGAGGACGACGTGCCGGACCCCCTCCTTGTACGCCGCCTCCAGCAGCACCTGGGTCCCGTTGATGTTGGCGTGCACGATGTCGGCCCAGGGATGCTCGCGGCTCTGGCCGCCGAGGTGCAGCACGGCGTCCACGCCCTTCATGGCCGCGGCCATGGCCTCCGGGTCGGCCAGGTCGGCCGTCACCCACTCCTCGCCGGCTCCCGGCTCCATCGGCTGCAGATCGGAAAGCCGCAGCGTACGGCCGTCGCGGGCGAGCCTCGGCCGAAGCAGCGTCCCGACCTTTCCCGCGGCCCCTGTCATAAGAATGCGCATGTCTCCATGATGTACACGATTCTGACCGAAATTCACATCCTTGAATATTGACCGTGAGCCATGCCACTAGTTACGTTCACAGACACACATCCAAGTCCACGACTCATGTCCACATATGTGAACAGGAGGCGGTCTGATGTCACATCGTCTGCTGGGAGTCGCGATCATGACGACTCTCGCCTTAGGACTGACAGGCTGCGGTTCCGGGGGATCATCCGGTTCGGACGACACTCTGGAGATCTGGATCAGACAGGCGGCCGATTCCGACGCCGCCAAGACAGCGCAGAAGCTCGCCGGCGCATTCACCAAGGCCAGCGGCGTGAAAACGAAAGTGGTCGCTCTTTTCGACGACTTCGAGACCAAGCTGAACCAGCAGGCGGCGCAGAAACAGCTCCCCGACATCGTCATCAATGACACCGCGCAACTCGGCAACATGCAGTCGCAGGGCTGGCTGCAGGAAGTCGACAAAGCCTCACTGGCCGGCGGCGACCAGCTCGCGGAAACCGCCTGGAAGGCCGCCACGGGCAGCGACGGAAAGTTCTACGCCGCCCCGTTCTCCGCGCAGTCCTTCGCCCTGATCGTGCGCAAGGACTGGCGCGAGAAGGTCAAGATGGAACCACCCGCCACCTGGGAGGACCTCTCCAAGCTGGCCGTCGCGTTCACCGAGCGGGACCCCGACGGCAACGGCCAGAAGGACACCGCCGGCTTCGTCGCCCCGGCGGGCACCAAACGCGGCTACGCCTCCTGGTACGCCTCCTCGCTCATTTACGCCAACGGCGGCGAATTCATCAAGTCGGCGGGCAACGGAAAGTACGCCGCCACCGTGAACGACCCCAAGACCGTCGAGGCCGTCCAATACCTCCAGGACCAGTTCTGCAAGACCAAGACCGTCAACCCGGGCGCCGTCAGCAATGACACGACGGTCACGCACGAGGTGTTCGAGAAGGGCCAGGGCGGCATTTACCTGGTGGGGCCGTACGTGCTGGCCAGGTTCGTCAACGCCATCGGCACCGACAAGATCGAGGTCCTGCCCGTGCCCAAGGGCCCGTCCGGTGGCCCCGGCACGCTCGGCGAGGGCGAGAACGTCTACATCATGGCCGGGTCGGAGCACAAGGACGCGCAGAAGAAGTTCGCCGAGTTCGCCATCTCCCCCGAGGGCCAGCGGATCGGCATGAACAAGGACGCCAACGGCGCCATCGTCCGCCTCCCCGTGAACACCACGGTGGACATGTCCGCCGAGCGCCAGGACCCGCGCTGGAAGGTGTTCCAGGAGTCGTACGCGCACGCCGTCTACGCCCCGCCGGTGCCCAACTGGGCGCCGATCCGCCAGACCTCCGCCGACACCATCAACGCGGTCTGGGCCGACTGCTCCGCCGACGTCAGAACGGCGATGGATGAGCTGAACACCAAGCTCACCCAGGAACTGCAGAGCCAGAAAGCCTCATGACCTCCACACTCACCCCGGCGCGCGGCCGGACGGCGCCCCCCGGTCATCCGCCCAAGCCGGCGCGGTGGCGGGGGCCGCTGGTCGCCTGGCTGTTCCTGGCGCCCGCGCTGCTGCTCTTCCTGTACTTCAAGTTCATCCCGATGTTCGTGGGCTTGTGGAAGAGCCTGTTCAAGGTGCAGACCTTCCTCGGCGACGAGTGGGTCGGCCTGCAGAACTACCAGACGATCATCAATGACGACGAGTTCGCCGCCGCCATCTGGCACAGCGTCGTCCTGGCTCTGGGCACCACGATCGGCTCGATCGTGCTCGGCCTCGGCCTGGCCCTGCTCATCGAGGGCCCCGCCCGCTACCTGTGGTTCATCAGGACCGCCGCCTTCCTGCCGGTCGTCACCACGATGGCGGCCGTGGCCGAGGTCTGGCGCATCATGTTCCACCCGGCCGACAACGGCATGCTCAACATCATCATCGGCTGGGCCGGCATCGACCCCCAGCCCTGGCTGGCCAGCGAGGACTCCTCCCTGTGGTCGATCATGATGATGAGCATCTGGCGCGGCACCCCGTACGACATGATGATCTTCCTGGCCGGCCTGGTCGGCGTGGACCGCACCCTGTACGAGGCCGCCGCCGTGGACGGCGCCTCCACCTGGCGCCGCCTGCGCCACATCACGCTGCCCGCCCTGCGCCCGGTGTTCTGGATCCTGTTCACGCTGGCGGCCATCCGCGGCCTGCGGGTGTTCGTCGAGGTGTACGTCCTCACGAACGGCGGCCCGAACGGCTCCTCCGAAGTGCTGATGACGTTGATCTACAAGCTCGGGTTCCAGAAGAACGAGCTGGGGGTGGCTTCGGCGGGCGGCATCGTGCTGTTCCTCGCCACGCTGGCGCTCACGGTGATCGTGCAGATGCTGCGCAGGAGGCAGGCCACATGAGACCCCACCCCGCCCCCAGACCCCACACCCCAGACCTCACCCGGGCACCCCGCACCCCCAGCCCGGACGCTCCGCGGAAGCGGCACACCCCGGAACCGGACCTGACAAAATTGGACACCACACAACAACCCGGTAACGCGAAGCCGCACATTACCCAGCAACCCGGTAACGCGAAGCCGCACATTACCCAGCAACCCGACAACCCGAAGCCGCACACCACACAGCAACCCGACGGCGCGAGGCCGCACACCACATCGGGCAACGCCTCTTCCTCCGGACCGCCGCCGAACAAGCGACCCCGCACTCCGAGTCGTGATCTCTCCCGGAAACCCCGCACCCCGAGCCCCGGCCTCACCCGGAAACCCCGCACCCCCAGCCCCGGCCTCACCCGAGAACCTCACACCCCGAGCCCAACTGCCCTGCGGAAACTTCACACCCTGGAACCGGGCAACGTGAAACGGGGCATCACGCAGAACCCTGACAACGCGAGGCCGGACACCGCACAGAAGCTCCGCCCCACGGGACCAGACCTCACACGAAAACGCCACGACCCGAGCCCGGACACCACATGGCCACCCCGCGCCACGAAGCCTGACGCCACACAGCAACCCCGCACCACGGAACCCGACACCACACAGGATCTCGCCACCACACAGAGCCGCAGCACCAACCGGAAGAACCGCGGCATCCAGAGACCAGACGCGGCACAGGCGCCCAGCACCACGAGACGGGACAGCCGACAGAAACCCAGCATCACAACACCGGGCATCACCCGGAGACCCGGCATGACAACACCAGACCCCGCACAGACACCCGGCGGCTCCAGACCAGACCTTGGACGCAAACCAGGAAGCGCCGGATCACACCCCGCCCCGAAGACAAGCGGCCTGACGCCACTCCTCCACCGCGGCAGCCTGACACCGCCCCTCCCCAAATCCTCCAGAAGCTCCCAATCCTCCAAATCCCCGGAATCTCCCAGACTTCCCGAATCTCCCGGCTCTCCCATAACCCCCAGATCTTCCAAACCCTCCGGAATGCCCACGCCTCCCAGGCCCTCCGGAATGTCCACATTGCGCACGCCCTCCGAAACGTCCAGATCTCCCAAGCCCTCCGGAACGTGCAAATCTTCAAGACCCTCCAGAACCGGCAGACCTTTCGGACCCCACAGAACTGGCAGACCTTCCGGACCCTACAGAACTGGCAGACCTTCTGAACCCCACAGAAACCCCGAACCTTCTATAACCCCACAAACCACCAGATCCCCCATCACTCCACACCCGAACGGGAGGCAGTCGTCGTCATGAGGTTCGACAGCGCCCTGGGCCTGGAGTCACGGCGGGGCCCTTGGGCAACCACCGGAAAAATCATCATTTACGGCCTCATGGTGGTCGTCTTCACCGGACCACTGGTCGGGCTCCTGATGAGCACGTTCAGCAAGACCCTCGACCCCACCTCGTTCACCCTCTGGCCGGACGACTTCACCCTCGACAACTTCATCCAGGCCAAGAACAAGAACGTCTACCTGTACCTGCTCAACTCGTTCATCGTCGTGGGCTTCGGCCTGCTCCTGCAGATGCTGGTGAGCGTCTTCGCCGCGTACTCGCTGGCCCGCAAGAAGTTCCGCGGCATGACGTTCGTGATGCTGCTCATGCTCACCACGATGATGCTCCCCGAGGAGATCATCGCGATCCCCCTCTCCCTCGTCCTGGCCGACCTGCCGGTGTTCCACCTGAACCTCATCGGCACGTACGCCGGCATGATCCTGCCCGTCGGGGCCTGGGGCTTCTCCATTCTCGTCATGACCGAGTTCATGAAGGAGGTGCCGGTCGAACTGGAGGAGGCCGCGCGCATCGACGGCGCGGGCGAGCTGCGCATCTTCGCCACGATCATCGTGCCGCTGTGCCGCCCCGCGCTCGGTGTGATCGGCGTCTTCGGCTTCACCATGATCTGGGACCAGTACCTGCTGCCTCTGATCGTCGCACCCACGTCCGACATGTGGACGCTGCCCATCGCGCTGCGCTCGCTCCGCTCGGACGAGGAGGTGGGCATCGGCGTACTGCTCGCGGCCTCGTTGCTGGCCCTGCTGCCCTCGATCATCGCGTTCCTGGCATTCCAGCGGCAGTTCATGCGCGGCCTGACAAGCGGCGCGATCAAGGGTTAGGTGTCCATGTATATGGACGCTATCCAATATCCTGGATCTTCAAAGCCGCCGAAGGATACGAGATGGGATGAGCATGGAGCAGCCCCAGCTGGTCAAGTCCGCGGAGCGGACCGTACGCATCCTGGAAACGCTCGCCGAATCACACGACAGTCTGACCCTGTCGGAGCTCCAGCAGCGGACCGGCTTTCCCCGCAGCAGCCTGCACGCCCTCATGCGGACGCTGGTCAAGCTTAATTGGGTCGAGACCGACTCGGCCCGATCGGCGTTCGGCATCGGGCCGCATGCGCTCCTGACCGGCACGGCCTACCTCGACAAGGATCCCGCGCTGCCGTTCGCCCAGGACTGCCTGGAAGACCTGCGGGACGAGATCGGGCAAACCGTCCATTTCGCCCGGCGGGACGGGGCACACGTGCTCTACCTGGCGACCAGAGAGTCCCGCGAGGCCGACCACATCATCCCCAGGGTGGGCCGGCGGCTGCCCGCCCACGTCACGGCGCTCGGGCAGGTGCTGCTCGCCCAGCTCACCGATGACGAGGTCGAGGCACTGCTGCCGGAGCCGCTCACCGCGCTGACCGAGCACACGATCACCGACCTGACCAAGCTGACGGGAGAGCTCGACCAGGTCCGCACCAGAGGCTGGTCGTACGAACGCGAGCAGGGCACGCGAGGCGTGGCCTGCGTGGCCGTGGCGGTGGACTACCGCATCCCCGCCACGGACGCGATCAGCTGCTCGATGCCGGCGGAACTCGCGCCCGCCGAGGTCGAGCCGATCACCGAAGCGGTCATCCGACACACCCGCAAGCTGGCTGCCACGCTCCGCAGGGAGGGCATCCGCTAGAAAGGATTCGTTGATGCGGTTAGACGGCGTTCTCTTCTTTCCGGTGACCCCGTTCGGCCCCGATGGCAACCTCGCGGAACCGATCCTGGCCCGCCACGTCGCCGAGGGGGTCGCGGCCGGAGCGGGAGGAGTGTTCACCGCGTGCGGCACAGGCGAGTTCAACGCGCTCGACCTGGAGGAGTACACCCGCGTGGTGTCGACCGCCGTCACGGCCACCGCCGGCCGCGTCCCCGTCTTCGCCGGCGCCGGCGGCCCGCTCCCGACCGCCAGAGCCTTCGCCCGCGCCGCGGCCGCCGAAGGCGCCGACGGCCTGCTCCTGATGCCTCCCTACCTGGTCACCGGCCCCACCGCCGGCCTGGTCCGGTACGTACGCGAAGTGACGGCGGCAAGCGACCTCCCCGTCATCGTCTACCAGCGCGGCACCGCCCGCTTCACCCCCGCCGCCGTCGCCGACCTGGCCGTGACGGTGCCGAACGTGGTGGGTTTCAAGGACGGTCTGGGCGACTTCGACCTGCTGCAGCGCATCATCCTGACCGTACGCGGAGTGACGGACAAGGACTTCACCTTCTTCAACGGCCTCCCCACGGCCGAACTGACCGTGCCCGCCTATCGCGGCCTCGGCGTGAACCTGTACTCCAGCGCTGTCTTCGCCTTCGCCCCCGAGATCTCCCTGGCCTTCCACAAGGCGGTGACCGGCGGGGACGAGGCCCTCGTACAGCGTCTCCTCACCGACTTCTACCTACCGCTGGTGGAGCTGCGCGACAGCGTCCCCGGTTACGCCGTCTCCCTGGTCAAGGCCGGAGCCCGCATCCGCGGCCTGAACGTGGGCGGCGTCCGCCCCCCACTCACAGATCCCAGCCCGGATCACCTCGAAACCCTGAAACACCTCATCACCCAAGGCCTCCACCTGACCACCGCCGACCCCTCGACCTGACCACCGCCCACCAGCGCTTCCACAGTCACTCCCGGAAGAGACGTGCTCGGAGCCCCGGCGGGCTCAAGATGACGATGCGGAGCACCGGGAGATGTCCCGCGCCTGCACCAAGGCCGGTGAAGTGGCAGGCGCCTACGCCGCCCCGCTTCCACGCCAGGCGGCCTCCACCACCACCCGCCTGCCCGACCGGACAGCATGACCCGAAACCCGCCTGCCCGACCGGACAGCATGACCCGGAACCCATCGGCGTCCCCAGCACCACCTCCCCCTCCCGCCGGGACATCACCGTGAGCGCCGGGTCGAAGCGCCACAGGCTGCGCAGCCTTCAACAATCAGACAACATCGCGCCCAGCCAGCTTCCGTGACCAGCCGGCTGGCCGACTGAACTACTTTCCGTAACCAGCCGACTTTCGAGCAGCGGACTTCCGCAACCAGCGGGACTCCCCCAACCAACGGACTCCCCCAACCAACGGACTCCCACGCCCAGCGGACTCCACGCCCAGGGGGACTTCCGGGACCAGCCAGCTTCCGCGGCCAGCCAACGTGCGACCAGACGGCTTCCCATCCAGGCGATATCCGTGACCAGACAGCTACCGCCACCGGTGATCCTTCCAGGACCACGCGGCCTCCGCGGTCAGACGACAGCCCCGACGAACCGGCTTCCCCAGACTGGTTGCGCCCGCGGAAGAGAAGTACGAGCGTGACCCGCTCACAGGCGTGGAAATCGTGAAACGGTGACGGCCATCGCGTGATCCTTCAAGGCGCAAACCAAAGATCGAAGGAGGCACGTGATGGCCGCGGACAACAGTGTGAGGCCCCAGCAGCACCTGGCGCAGGGAAACCCCGACCGGTGACCCCCACTTATTGAGATCCACCTCTGAAGACCATGTCCACCGCGTTACGCCCGACCCAGGCCCAAACTTCAGACCCCAAGGCTCAGGACCAGCCCAAACGCCGGGACCGCAAACCTGAGGATCGAGCCCAAACCTGGGACCGCGAACCTCAGTGCCAACCCCGAACCTTCGACCCCGACCTCAGATAACAGCCCCCGAACCTCCGACCCAACCTCACAGCCCGGAACCCCAACCCCAAAGCTCACAGCCCGGGACCGCAGACCCCAAACCTCACAGCCCGGGACCGCAGACCCAAAGCTCATAGCCCAAACCTTGGGCCCAACCTCAGATCAGCCTCAAACCTTGGACCCCAACCTCAGATCGCAGCCCCGTCCTCCGGCTCCAAACCTCAGGCTTCGGCTACTAGGCGATCCTGAGAGGCGGAAGGCGGGGTCGTGCGTCGCCGACCTGCCACGCAGGGAACCGGTCATCGATTCACCACAGCCCAGGCCGGCGACTCCAGTCACGCCATCGCTCAGGCCTGCAGCCGACCGTCGACCCTCCGCGGGATGGACAGCGGGTTGCCCTCCTTGAGCTCATCCGGCAGCAGCGTGTCCGGCCAGTCCTGGTAAGCGGTCGGAGCGAGCCACCGGTCGATGGCCGTAGCTCCCACCGACGTGTACGGCGTCGTAGCAGCAGGCCAGGGACCACCGTGGTGCATGGCCCAGCACACCGCGACACCGGTCGGCCACCCGTTCCAGATGAGCCGCCCAGCCCTCTTGGCCAGCGCCTCGGCGACATCCCCCGCCTCCTCCGGCCGGGTGCCGTGAACGGTCGCGGTCAGCGACCCTTCCAGCCGCTCAAGCACCGGCCGCAGGTCCGAAACCTCCCGGTACGTCACCACGATGGACGCCGGCCCGAAGCACTCCTCACCGATCTGCGGCAACTTCTGCGCGAACGTCTCGAGGTCGACGGTGAACACCTTGGGCGTGACAGCCCAGCTGCCCTCCCCCGGCTTGCCCTCGGCCAGCAGCCGCAGCTCGCCCAGCCGCTCGACGCCTCCGAGGTACCCGTCCCTGATTCGCTCGGCGAGCATCGGCCCACCGCTGGTCCCCTCGACGGCCTCCACGATCGCCTGCTGCAGCTCGTCCCCCTCGGGCACGAACATGAGCCCGGGGTTCGTGCAGAACTGCCCGACCCCCAGCGTCAGGGACGACGCGAAACCGGCGGCCACCTCCTTCACCGGCGCCGACGGAAGCACGACCACGGGGTTGACGCTGCCGAGCTCACCGAAGAACGGGATCGGCACCTCCCGCTCGTCGATCAGCTTCTGGATCGCCTTGCCCCCGGCCACGGAGCCGGTGAAGCCGGCCGCGACCACACCGGGGTGCTGTACGAGATCGACACCGGCCTGCATGCCCTGCACGAGCCCGAGCAGATCGGGGTTCGGCAGCGCCTCCCGTACGATCTTCGCCACCCGCTCCGACGTGTTCGGGTGCCCGGGGTGCGCCTTGACGACCACGGGGCATCCCGCCGCCAGCGCGGAGGCGGTGTCACCACCGGCCACGGAGAACGCGAACGGAAAGTTGCTCGCCGCGAACACGGCCACGACGCCCTGCAGAGGGTGCTTCATCCTGCGCACGTCCGGCCGGGGCGGCGTGAGCGAAGAGTCAGCGTGATCGATGATGGCGTCGAGGTAACCGCCATCCCTGATCACCTCGGCGAAGAGCCTGAACTGCCCCGCCGTACGCGCCACCTCGCCCCGCAGCCGCACCTCGCCGAGCGCGGTCTCCTGGTCGGCGAGCTGCCACAACTCGTCCACGTGGGCGGCAAGCGCGCCGGCGACCGCCTCCAGCGCAACGGCCCGCTCGGCAGCCGGGGTCGCCCGCCACGCCGCCCCCGCGGCGGCCGCAGCGGAAACGATCGCGTCGACCCCGGCGCTGTCGGTCTCGGGCAGGGCTGCGCCCACGGTCTCGCCGGTCCTGGGGTCGTGTCCGTAGATCATCGAATGGCCCTTCGGAGTCTTGACACTTCTTCAACCTGATTCTTACAGTTGCGGCAACTTGTCCACAAATCTGGCAATCGTTCACATACATGGACGGCGTGCGATGATCATCAGGCAGATCCACGTAACACCTGTCGCTTTCCGGGATCCGCCTCTCCTGAACGCCGCCGGAGTCCACGAGCCATGGGCTCTCCGTACCATTGTCGAGGTCGTCACGGACGAGGGCCTGACCGGGTTGGGCGAGACCTACGGCGACCTCGATCATCTCGGCAAGGTACGTGAATGCGCCCAGGCCCTGATCGGCCTCGACGTCCATGCCCTGAACACGATGTACGCCCGGATCTCCGCGATTGTCGGCGCAACGGTGCCCGACCTGCACGGCCTGACCGGCGCCACCACCAAGGAGAAGAGCGTCGACCGGATCTTCTCCCCCTTCGAGGTGGCCTGCCTCGACATTCGCGGTAAAGCGGCCGGAGTTCCGGTGAGCGAACTCCTGGGCGGCAAGGTCAGGGACGCGGTGCCGTACAGCGCATATCTCTTCTACAAGTGGGCAGGCCACCCGGGCGATGAGCCCGACCGCTTCGGCGGCGCGCTCGACGAGCCCCGCATCATCGAGCAGGCCCACCTCCTCATCCAGGAGTACGGCTTCACCTCGATCAAGCTCAAGGGCGGCGTCTTCCCCCCTGACCAGGAGATCGCCGCGATCCGCGCCCTGCACGAGGCGTTCCCCGAAGTGCCGCTCCGCCTGGACCCGAACGCCGCCTGGTCGGTGGCGACTTCGATCCGCGTGGGCCGTGAACTCGAAGGCGTCCTCCAATACCTGGAAGACCCGACCGCCGGCATCGACGGCATGGCGCAGGTGGCCGCCGCCGTCCCCATGCCCCTCGCCACGAACATGTGCGTGGTCACCCCGGAGCACTTCCCGCCTGCGATGGCGTCGCGCGCGATCGGCGTACTCCTCCTGGACCACCACTATTGGGGCGGCCTCGTACGTTCTTCCCACATCGCCGCCATGTGTGACACATTCGGCATCGGCCTGTCCATGCACTCCAACTCCCACCTCGGAATCAGCCTGGCCGCCATGACCCACCTGGCCGCGGCCACGCCGAACCTCACGTTCGCCTGCGACACGCACACCCCCTGGCAGGACGGCCAGGACGTGGTCGTGCCAGGCGCCCTCCGCTTCGTGGACGGCGCCGTGCCCGTCCCCACCGCTGCCGGACTCGGCGTGGAATTGGACCGGGACGCGCTGGCGGTGATGAACGAGCAGTACGAGAGGTGCGGTCTCCTGGCCCGCGACGACACGTCGTACATGCAACGCTTCGACCCCTCCTTCTCGGCGAAGAAGCCCCGCTGGTAAATCCAGCCCGGCCACGAACCCCTGGGCCGTCATGACCTGCACAGACCAACACCCGGCCGAGTCCTTCACACGAAGCACGCCACCATTGATCTCGCTGGTGAACGCCGGCACCAAAACCCACTGCTGAACGTCGGCAAGGAGACCTCGTTGATGAACGTCGCCTATCTCTACCCCTGGGACGTGGTCGGGGACCCAACGGCCCCCGGCCGTCTGGCGGACCTGGGCGTGCAAGCGGTCGCCCTGGCGGCCAGCTATCACTCAACGAGGGCGGCCACGCCGTATCACCCTGCCCATCGCGTGCTGGATGTCCCCTATCCGGCCTTCTACCTCCCGATCCGCCCATCCGCCTGGTCCCGCTTGGTCCCCGCCGCCCCCACGTGGACGCCCGCCAACGCCTACCTCCAGGCCAGGGACGCCCTCAAGGCGGCCGGTCTGCAGGTACACGCATGGACCGTCCTCACTCACAACTCCCACCTGGGCTCCGCCAATCCCGACCTCGTCGTACGCAACGCCTTCGGCGACCCGTACCCGTACGCCCTGTGCCCGGCCCACGAGGACGTCATCGAGTACTGCGAGCGCCTCGTCCAGGAGATCCTCGAAGTAGGCGAGCCTGACGGCCTGATCCTGGAAGCCTGCGGCCCCATGGGCTTCGGCCATCAGAGCGTCCACGAGAAGACGGCCGGCGCCGACTGGACCCCAACGGACGTCGACCTCCTCTCCCTGTGCTTCTGCGCCAACTGCGCCCTCCGCTACCCCGAAGGAACAAAGGCCGCCGTCCGCGCCGTGATAGACCGCGCCTCGGCCCCGGCCGCCTCCCTTGGCCTGTCCATCCACGAACACGCCGCCCCCGCCGCTCAAACCACCGCCGCCGCCCCGCTGAACGCTCCGTCCTCCCCTTCAGCAACCGCCGGAGCGCCCGCCTCGTCGAATGCCGGCGCTCCAGAACCCACCACCGCATCGAGTGCACCTGCGTCGAAGTCCGCCCCTCACTCCCACAGTTCCGCATCAACCTCGAACACCCGCACGCCCCGCGCCCCCAGCACCATCGAAGAGGCCCTGGGCCCTCTGGCCGACGAGGTACGCAGGGTCCGCACCGACCTGTCCATCGCACTCCGCCAGCGTCTGATCGCCACCGCCGAAAGAACCGCGCCGGATGTCCCGATCACGCTGCACGCGAACCCGGACCCCTGGGCCACCGGCGCCTTCGCGCCACTGCCCGCAGGTGACGCAGGAGCAGACGTCCTGGTGGCCAACTGCTGGGGCGACCCCACGACGGACGCCGCCCGCCTCGCCCGCCTGAAGGAGCTCTCCGCTCCGGCGCAACGAGTCGGCGCGTATGTCCTGGCCCTCCCGCCCCGCCCGGCCGACGCCGAAGTCCTGGCCGGCCAGCTCAGGACGTACGCCAAGGCCGGGGCCTCGGAGTTTCACCTGTACCACGCCGGCTTGGCCTCCCCCGACCGCCTGTCCGCCCTCGCCACAGCCCTCCGCCTACTGCCGTAATCACCACACCAGTGGCCAAGCCCCATGGCCAGAGTGCCGTGACCGACATCTCAGAAGCGTGACGTCGTGACGCCGGCAAGCCCTTGACCGAGACCTTTGGACCAGGCCCCAGGCTCAGGACCCCCGCGACCGGCTCTCCGGGAGCGGGGCCCTGTGCCCCACACACCCATGGGCGAAGCCTCAACCCAGCACCTACGGCCGGAGCCACGTAACCAGAACTCGTGGCCAGACCCCGCGACCATCAATCCCAGAGCGAGGCACGCGCCCGCGCCCGCATGGGCAGAACCTCGCACCAACACCCCACGACCAACGACCCCGACCCCCAGCACTCTGGAAGCGGGACCCCACAACCCACACGCGCATGGCCGAAAACCACATACCGGCACCTGCGGCCGGAGTCACGTGACCAGAACTCGTGGCCAGGCTCCCGCGGCCAGCACCCTTGGAGCGGAACCCCGTGACCGGCGTCCCCAGGCAGGAGTCTTGTGACCGGCAGCCCCCAGCCGGGGCCATGGACTCGCCGCCAGGGCCTCGTGTGAGCTTCAACCGGCCCGGATAGGTTCTTCATATGACTGATGTGCGAATCGTCTTCCGGAAGTACGGCGGCGCACTGCACTGGAATCACCCCGGTCGGCTACTAGGCGAAGATGAGCACGGCGTTTGGGCGGAAGTCCCAGGCGGAACGGTCGCCCGCAAGGGCGAAGGACCGCCTGTCACGTGGGAGACAACCGCGATCATGCTGTTCCCCCGGGACGCCTGGTGGACGGCGTCGTTCAACACACCGCCACACAAAAGCGAGATCTACGTCGACATCACCACCATCCCTGAATGGAGGGACGGCGAGGTCACCATGCTCGACCTCGACTTGGACGTAATCCGGATGAGGGACGGTCGACTGATTCTCGATGACGAAGACGAATTCGCCGAGCACCAAATTCTACTGAACTATCCACGCGAGCTGATCATGCAAGCAGAAGAGACCGCACAGTGGCTACTCGATGCCGTAGGTGAAAGAAAAGGCCCGTTCGGCGGCGCACACTTGGACTGGCTCGCAAAAACGTACTGACCTGAAGGTCGCGCCCTGCGCGGCGACCATAACTTTACACCCGAGCCAAACCGTAACCCGTTTCGAGCAATGACGCTGCAATCGCTCTGGCGTCACATCGCCATCGTTTCGACGCCAGAGCCTATACCATCACGATCAGTGGGAAGCCAAGCACTCAGCCGGCAGCCGAAACCAATCCGCTCTCATATGCGGCGATGACGAGCTGCGCCCGGTCCCGGGCCTCCAACTTGGCCAGCAACCTGGTGATATGCGTCTTGACCGTAGCCATGGTCACCTGCAGATGAGCCGCGATCTCATTGTTCGACAGCCCCCGCGCGATCAGTGTAAGCACTTGCCGTTCCCGCTCCGTGACCCCCTCCAACCCTTTCACCCTGGGCAGAACGGGTGCACGGGTGAACTCTTCTATCAGCCGGCGCGTTACCCGGGGCGCCAACAGCGCCTCTCCGCCCGCAACCACGCGAATGGCGGAAAGCAAATCCGCCGGCGGCGTATCTTTCAGCAGGAACCCGCTCGCCCCGGCCCGCAGAGCATCATAAACATATGCGTCGAGGTCGAACATCGTAACGACCAGAACCCGCGCGACGTCCTTGATGCGACGAGTAGCCTCGATCCCATCCATGCCGGGCATTCTCACGTCCATGAGCACCACGTCCGGCCGCCGTTCCAGCACGACGTCAACGGCCTCGGCACCGGTCGCAGCCTCGCCCACCACCGCCAGGTCGGGCTCGGAATCGACCAGCACTTTGAAGCTTCCCCTGAGCAACGCCTGATCGTCAGCGATGACGACCCGGATCACAAGACCTCCTCATACGGCAATGTCGCGAACACCCGAAACCCTCGCTGCGGCAGGCTGCCGGCGTCGAGCGTGCCGCCGTACAGCATCACCCGCTCCCGCATGCCGATCAGCCCATGCCCGGTCCCGTCGGAAGGCAAGGTGCGCCTGCCAGGGCCGTCATCGATCACTTCGATCCGCACCTCCTTGCCATTGGCCACCACGGACACCTGGCAGCGGGCCGGCGCGGCGTGCTTGACCACGTTGGTGAGCGCCTCCTGAACGATTCGGTAGACCGACAGCCCCACTCCGTCAGGCAGCCGCTCCCACGCTTCCGTCTCCCCTTCCCCCGCCCCCTCAGCAGAGCTGACACGGAGGTCGAGCTCAACCTCCACTCCCGCCAGCCTGGCCTGCCCGACGAGCCCCCGGATTCCCGCCACGCCGGGCACGGGCGCCCGTTCCGGCACCGCGGTGGACCGCAGCGCACCGAGCAGATGACGCATTTCGACCAGCGCACCCCGGCTTGCGGTCTCGATCACGCGCAGGGCATCGTGCGCTTCCTCCGGCTTGGTCGCCATGACGTGGTTGGCCACCCCCGCCTTGACCGCGATCAGGCCAACGCTGTGTGTGACCACGTCATGCAGCTCACGAGCAATCCGTAACCGCTCCTCGGCCACCGCTTGCGCAGCCCGGCGCTCGGCATCACGGGTCGCATAGGATCTGCGCTCCTGCACGGCGCGGCCGACCGTCCACGCGCCTCCCAGCGCCGCGATGCCCAGAAGCGGCTGGTCAAGGTGCAGCAGCCACCCCGGGGCCCTGTCGGGCGACGCCCCTGTCACCGTCAGCCCCAGGATGGTGACCAGGCACACCGCGCCGACGGCCGCCGTGGGTATCATCGGGCCGCGCCTCCCGGACAGCGCGACGACGTACAGCGCGTACGCCGGCGAGAGATACGCGAGCCCCACCGCGCCGACCAGGGCGGCGTAGACGGCGAGCACCAGCGTGAAGCAGAAGACGGGCAGCGGCCACACCCTGCGCAGCGCCAGGGGCAGCCCCAGCCCGAGGGGGAGGGCGAGCCGCATCCACGGTGGCAGCGCCACCGCCTGGAGCGTCACCGTGATGAAGACGAACGCCGAGCACACACCCGCCACCACATCGAGCACGACCAGCTGGCGACGGCTCATGCGCCGGGCGAAGAAGGGGTGCGTGTCGTTCACGCGTTGAACCGTAGCCGGTGAAGCTGGGCGCGCACGTCAACCCAGGGTTTGACCTTGAAGTTCGAACCCTGGTCCGACGCGCCGGCGGCCCGCCGCCCCGCATCCTTTACCGCGTGATCGAACTCCAGCACCTCACGAAGCGCTACGGCGGCACACTGGCCGTGGACGACCTTTCCTTCAGAGTCGAGCCAGGCCACGTGACCGGTTTCCTCGGCCCCAACGGAGCAGGCAAGTCAACCACGATGCGCCTGATCCTCGGCCTGGACGCGCCGACCTCCGGGCAGGCCCTGGTCAACGGGCGCCGCTACACCTCGCTCAGAATGCCGATGCGCGAGGTCGGCGCACTCCTGGACGCCGGCGCCGTCCATGGTGGGCGCAGCGCCTACAACCACTTGCTCAGCCTGGCCCGCACCAACGGCATCGGCTCCGCGCGCGTGGTGGAGGTGCTTGAGGAGGTGGGGCTGGCGGGTGTGGCGCGCAAGCGGGTGGGCGGGTTCTCTCTGGGCATGAAACAGCGCCTCGGCATCGCGGCCGCGCTGCTCGGCGATCCCGGCATCCTGATGTTCGACGAACCGGTCAATGGTCTTGATCCCGACGGCGTGCGCTGGATCCGCGGCCTGATGCGCTCGCTGGCCGCCGAGGGAAGGACGATCTTGCTGTCCAGCCACCTCATGAGCGAGATGGCCCTCACCGCCGAGCGCATCGTCATCGTCGGCCGCGGCAGGCTCATAGCCGAGGCCACCGTCGCGGAGCTGACCGCCCGCTACCCATCTCTGGAAGACGCCTACATGGCTCTGACCTCGGACAGCGTCCAGTATGGAGCGGCCCGATGAAGTCGGTCCTCTCCTCCGAGTGGGTGAAACTCCGCTCCCTGGCCTCGACCTACCACACAATCGGCACCGCAGCCCTGATGCTGGTCCTGGGTGTCTTGTGGACGTTCTACGTGAGCAGCCTCGCCGACGAGCGCGGCTCCCTGCGGGCAGCCGCTCCCGAGCAGGGCTTCCTGCCGCTGCTCCAGATGAGCCTGGCCGTGCTGGGCGTGCTCGCGATCACCTCCGAATACGCCACGGGCGTGATCCACACCAGTCTGATCACCGTCCCGAAACGTGGCAGGTTACTCCTCGCCAAGGCGGGGATCGTCGGCATCGCCACGTTCCTGGCCGCCAGCCTGATCCTCCTTGTCACGTACGGGGCAAGCCGTCTGATCGCGGGCGGTCGCCGTCTCGGTTTCAAC
Source organism: Nonomuraea candida (assembly GCF_000725485.1). Classification (GTDB taxonomy): domain Bacteria; phylum Actinomycetota; class Actinomycetes; order Streptosporangiales; family Streptosporangiaceae; genus Nonomuraea; species Nonomuraea candida. The sequence continues at coordinate 231,254 of NZ_KL647033.1, forward strand.
GAGGCTTCGTTCGCCGACGACCTGCCCATGCTGCTCTCCTCTGGCCTGTCGGCCACCGCCCTGGCCCTGGTAGGGCTCGGCCTCGGCGCCGCCATCCGGTCAACGGCGGGCGCCATCGTCTCGGTCGTCGCCCTGCTGTTCGTGCTGCCCGGGGTGGTCAACTACCTGCCGCCGCCGTGGAACACGCGCCTGGCCACGATCCTCCTGCCCAACCTGGTCCCGCAGATAGTGGAGCAGCGGCTCTCGTCCCGCCTGGGAGACGGTCTCCTGCCTCCTTGGGCCGCGCTCGGCGTGCTCCTCATCTACCCGATCATCGCCCTCATCATCGGTCTCATCGCACTCGAACGGAAAGACGCATGACCGCCACCGGGCTTCCTGCCCCCAGCCGGCCCGCGCTCGTGCCGCCCCGCCGTGCCACCGACTCCCCTGCACAGCCTCCCCATCCCGGCACGGGCAGCTCCTCCCCCGTGGGAAACCTCTCAGTGACACGTCCTTGGCGGGGAACGAGCACGTGGGCAAGCCGTCTCAGCCCTGCACGGGTGCGGGCATGAGCGTCCTCAGCTCCGAATGGCTGAAAATTCGTTCGGTCCGCTCGACCTACCTGATCCTGGGCCTCGGCGTCAGCACGATCCTCCTGGGCCTCGTCCTCGCCACATCGGCAGCCGGCGCCTACGACGCCGCGCCCCCCGAGCAGCAGGCAGCTGCCCGCATCGCCGACCTGGAGGAAGCGCTCATCATCATGCCGCAGCTGTGCATGGGCATCCTGGGCGTCCTCGTCGTCACCTCCGACTACGCCACGGGCCTGATCAGGACGAGCCTGACCCTCGTTCCGCGCCGCTGGCCCGTCGTCGCCGCCAAGTCCGCCGTCGTCGGCGCGCTGGCTCTGCTCGTCGGTGCTTTGGCGGTCTTCGGCACCCATCTCACGGCTCGGAGCGTGCTCGGCGGCCGCTTCTCCGGCGCATACGCCACGGCATTCGCAGATCGGCTGCCGCTACTGGTCGCCCTCACCCTCACAGTCCCGGTGTTCGCGCTACTCGGCACAGGACTGGGCGCGCTCCTGAGATCCGCGGCCGGAGCCACGTCCGTCATCGTCGGCTTCGTCTACGTGATCCCCATCATCGTGGGCAACATCCCCGAGCCATGGAGCGAACGCCTCGGCTCACTGATGATCAGCGCGTTGCCGCGCCAGATCACCGGCGATCACATCACGACCTCGGTGTACGGCTCGCTCCTGCCCCCGCCGGCGGCCGCCGCGGTCATGCTCGCGTACGCCGCTGCCCCCCTCGTGTCGGCCACCTGGCTCGTACGCCGAAGGGACGTCTGACATGCGGGCCCGGAGACCGGCGGCGGGTCCGCGAGCAAGGCTCGATCGCCTCGACATCACCGTGCGCCAACGGGCCGTGGCCCGGCTGCGACAGGCACGGTGCATGATCCGGCGCATCGGAATTCGTCTCACCGGGCCCTACGGCCCCAGCCACGCTGTCTTTCCTGCGCCCGAGCGGCCTGGCATCGGCCGCCCGCGCGCCGCCAGAGGCTTCGTGCTTCCGCGGGTACGGCAGGTGAGGAAGCCTGCCGTACCGTTGGGAGGCTCAGACCTCGAGCACCACAGGGATGATCATCGGCCGGCGGCGATAGGTGTCGCTCACCCAGCGCCCCACCGTGCGGCGCACGACCCGGCGGATCTCCTGCATGTCGACCACGCCGTCCGCGGCCTTCTCCTGAAGGGCTCGTTCGATCTGCGGGATGAACTGGTCGAACTGCATGGGGTCTATGCCCGAACCCCGTGCGTGGATTTCAGGACCGGCGGTGAGCTTGCCCGTGTTGGAGTCGACCACGATCACCACGGAGATGAAGCCCTCATCGCCGAGGATGCGGCGATCCTTCAGCGAGGTGTCAGTGATCTCGCCCACCGACGAGCCGTCGACGTAGACATACCCGGCGTGGACTGCACCCACGATCCTCGCCCGCCCGTCGACCAGGTCCACCACGACGCCGTCCTCGGCGATCACGATGTGATCCTCCGGCACGCCGGTGAGGGCGGCCAGCTTGGCGTGGGCACGCAGGTGGCGCCATTCGCCGTGCACCGGCATGAAGTTGGACGGACGGGTCAGGTTGAGAACGTACAGCAGCTCGCCCGCGGCCGCGTGTCCGGAGACGTGCACCTTGGCGTTGCCCTTGTGGACGACCCTGGCGCCCCACCTCGTCAGGCCGTTGATGACCTTGTTCACGGCGGTCTCGTTCCCCGGCACCAGCGACGAGGCCAGCAGCACGGTATCGCCCTCGGCGATACGGATGGGGTGATCCCGATTGGCCATCCTCGACAACGCCGCCATCGGCTCGCCCTGAGACCCGGTGCACACCAGGACCACGTCCTGCGGCGGCCAGTCCTCGATATCGCGCGAGTCGACGATGAGCTCCGGCGGGACTTTCAGGTATCCGAGGTCCCGGGCCACGCCCATGTTGCGCACCATGGACCGCCCGACCAGGGCCACCTTGCGGCCATGCCTGGCGGCGGCATCCATGACCTGCTGGATGCGGTGCACATGCGAGGCGAAGCTCGCCACGATGACGCGCTGCTCGGAGGTGCGGATCACCTCGTCGATGACCGGCCCGATCTCCCGTTCGCTGGTGACGAAGCCCGGCACCTCGGCGTTGGTGGAGTCGGACATCAGCAGGTCGACGCCCTCTGTGCCGAGTCTGGCGAAGCCGCCGAGGTCGGTGAGCCGGCCGTCGCTCGGCAACTGGTCCATCCGGAAGTCACCGGTGTGCAGGACTATGCCCGCGGGCGTACGGATCGCGACGGCCAGCGCGTCGGGAATGGAGTGGTTGACCGCGAGGAACTCGCAGTCGAACGGCCCGAATATGTGCCGCTCGCCCTCCACGACCTCGAGCTTGGTCGGCTGAATCCTGTGCTCGGTCAGCTTGGCCTCGATCAGGGCAAGCGTGAGCCTGGAACCGATGAGCGGAATATCGCGCCGCTCGCGCAGAAGATAGGGAACCGCCCCGATGTGGTCCTCGTGGGCATGTGTCAGCACCACGGCTTCGACGTCGTCGAGCCGGTCCCTGATGTATTCGAAGTCAGGCAGGATGAGGTCGACACCCGGCTGGTCCGGCTCGGGGAACAGCACCCCGCAGTCGACGATGAGCAGGCGGCCGTCGTATTCGAAGACGGCCATGTTCCTGCCGATTTCCCCCAACCCGCCGAGCGCGACAATGCGCAAGCCGCCTTCAGGCAGCACCGGCGGGGGGCCAAGCTCAGGATGCGGATGGCTCATGCCTGGCCCCCACGGTCAGATCTTGTTCTCAAAACTCCCGGTTCCTCCCCGTTCCTATGCGTCTGTCAACTTCACCCCGCCGGCTACCAGGCAAGCACGCAGCTCGGCGATTTGCTTCTCTGTCGCCTCCACGAGCGGCAGCCGTACCGGACCGACCGGCACTCCCACCATGCTCAGGGCAGCCTTCGCCATGATCGCGCCACCCGCGCGCAGCATGATGCCGTCCACCACGGGAGCGACCTGGCTGTGTACGGCCAGGGCCTGGGCGATGTCGCCGTTCTTGTGCAGGTGGATCATGCGGGCCAGTTCGGCACCCACCACGTGACCCACCACGCTGACGAACCCTGCCGCGCCAAGCGAGAGCCAGGCCAGATTGAGCAGGTCATCGCCGGAGTAGAAGGCGAGATCGGTCGAGGCCATCACCTGGCTGGCGGCGAACAGGTCACCCTTGGCGTCCTTCACAGCCAGGATACGTTCATGCTGGGCCAGACGGATCAAGGTCTCGGTCTTGATCGGTACGCCACTACGCCCTGGAATGTCGTAGAGCATCACGGGGAGGTCGGTTGCATCGGCTACGGCGGTGAAGTGCCGATACAGCCCCTCCTGCGGAGGCTTGCTGTAGTAAGGCGTCACCACCAGCAAGCCGTGCGCACCGACGCGGGCCGCCTGCTTCGCGAGTTCGACGCTGTGACGGGTGTCATTGGTGCCCGCCCCAGCCACCACGGTCGCGCGATCGCCGACCGCATCGAGGACGGCGCTGACGATGCGCTGCTTCTCCTCGTCCGAGGTGGTGGGCGACTCCCCGGTCGTCCCGTTGACGATCAATCCGTCATTGCGCTGCTCGTCCACCAGATAGGTGGCAAGACGTCGCACAGCCACATAATCGACCTCGCCGTCAGAGGTGAACGGCGTGACCATCGCGGTCAACATACGGCCGAAGGGCGCGTCGGTGGTTCCAGTTGGCGATGCCATAGTGCGAACGCTACCTGGATTCGGAAATCCATTGGACCTCGCCACCCCGCTTCGCCAGCCTGGAGTCGCTTTTTACCCCCTTCGAGGGCATCTGGGCGACACCAAACAGCCCGCAAGCGACTGGGCAGACCTGCAGACCACAGCAACGCTCACCGCCGGCCAACCAGGCCAAAGAGTCACGCCCAGCGGGGCGCAACCGCACCTGGAAGACCTCCAGACCGCGAGGAACCTCTTCCAGGTTAGGCCATCAGGCATCCGAGGGAGGGAAGGGGAGCAGATCGGCTTCCTCACGGCCGCGGTCATAGGACCGTCACACGCGGGGCCGCGACCGGCCCCAATCATAAGCATCAGCCAACAGCGCCTCCCCTAGGGAGGGCGGCCCGTGTCGACGACGGGCGACTACTGGCAGTCGCCGATAGTGCCGCGCCTCACGATGCATGAGCAGACGGCACCGACAGGGGATGACCAGGCGCCGCCACCCACAGGGATGAGATGGACTGGCAACGCCATCATAGGCATGAGCAGGCAGCACCGCACTGGAGGCGAACGGACGGCACCACCCCCCGCGCATGAGCAGACGGCGTCGCGCGCGGGGCTGAGCAGACGATGCCGCCACGGGGATGTGCGGGCGGCATCACCGGCGATGCAACGCAACGGTGATTTCTGACCCACAACGAGGTTTGCCGCAATGGACGGCTTTGGCAAGACCTTTGGGCCCGCACGCCGCGGGACGCGACCCCATGGCGACCATTGGGAAGACGGCGAGCAAGAGAGAGCGCCGCGCCCAAGGAGCCCCAAGGGGAAGCGAACCTCAAGGGGAGGCCGCGCCCCGTGCGAGGCCACCCCCTGCGAGGCCACCCCCTGCGAGGCCACCCCCTGCGAGGCCACCCCCTGCGAGGCCACCCCCTGCGAGGCCACCCCCGGAGGCCACACCTCAAGCGGAGGCCACACCCCCACGAGGAGGCCACACCCCACGGGGAGGCGACGAGCGGAGGTATCACGCCCCGATAAGCGGACGAGCAGTCATGATGCGGGAGGACACCGGCAAACACTGAAGTGAGCACTGGTGCAGGCCGTGCTCCGGATTGCGTCACAAATCGGAGTCGTAGCAACAGAGGGTGGTGTTCGCCGGGCGGTGGATCAATGATCTCGTCGTGCATGGCTTACCTGGGCAACAGGGCTGATGGGTCAGGAGTTGCACCGCATCGCGGGACTCGCCCAACCGAGCCCCTCAACGGTCTCCGCGACGGGCGACTGCGACGTGTGACAGTGACGTATGGGTTGAGACGGCCGGGAGACGTAGGGCGGGAAATGGGACGGCCATCGCTTCACCCTTCACAGCAACGATTCCAAGAAGGAGGACGGCGATGGCCGCGGACAACAGTGTGACGCCTGTCCGGTGGTTGGCGCAGCAAATCGAGACCGGTGACCTGAAGAAGTTGCGATCGGAAGCAAAGATCACGACCGAAGCGCTGATGCCGACCGAGGCCGACGGCAGCTGGCGTCCCGCGGAGCGGTGTATCTCCTGACCCGCCTGGCCCCTGCCCAGATGAGCCATGTACGACGAAGGCCCACTCGCGACCGTACCGGCCCAGAACGGGGGGCGGGGACCTCGGGCGTGGATACGGGCCTGCCGAGGGTGTCGAGGCTGGTGAAGGGACGAGGCGTGCCGGAGGTACTAGCCCTGCCGAGCCGGAGTGCCCAGGGTGCACAAGGGGGTGAGAATGCGATATGTGCTGACAGCGTGGCCTACGGCGCTTGCGGTGCTCGCGATGTCCGGGGCAAGCGCGACCGAGGAACGGGGTGACCGGTGTGGCGAGGATCGCGCCGGAAGACAAGAGGCGCGACGGAGAGCGTCGCGGGGCGGGTGCGTCTCCGGCCTGACCCGATTCGCCCAGACCGGCCCCGTTCGCACCTGAGTAGCCGACAGCAGATCAGATCCCGGGGGAGAAACACGCCGGGCACCGGGAGAAAGAAGCACACCCGGCCACGGACTCATGTGCCGACCCGGCCTCATCCGTGTGCCAGTGTGCTGACCGTCAGTCCCGCGTCCACGGCGCCGGCGCGGGGATTCCTTCCCGCTACAAAGGCAGGAATGCGTGAACCCAGAGGCACGAATCCTCAACTTGATCATGCGTCTCCACATGATCGACACGATCACCCGTACTGCATGGTCGTCCCGCACTTCGGTCGGCACCGCCCTGCTGCTGACCGAGATCATCGATCTGCGGGCTGAGCTGAGGCAGGACCTGGCGGCCCTCGGCGACGAGCTCGCGGGGCTGAGACGCCACATGAACGAGCACCTCACCGCCATCCGCTCCGAGCTGCTGCGCGGGCAGCGCAAATTCCGACGCCGCAAGATGCACTGATCAGCCGCTCCGGCGCAGTCAGCCGGAGGGCAGTGGACCGCCCGGTCTGAGTCTTCTGCAGGCTTACGAAGCCCAAACCGGACCGTCTCAGGACGCGCTCGTGGGCAGTTCGATCTGGTATCGGATGAAGCCACGGTTCTCGGCGACCTTGTCGTAAAGCTGCCGTGCTGTGCTGTTCGACTCGTGGGTGTTCCAGTACACGCGGGAGCAGCCCTGATCACGGGCCCAATCAGTGACGGCCGCGATCAACGCGCGGCCTACACCCATCCCCCGGGCCTCCGGAGCGGTGAACAGGTCTTGCAGGTAGCAGACGTCGGTGTCGGGCGCGGAGGTGTTCGCGTGGGTGAAGAAATGCGTGATGCCGACGAGCCGCCCATCCAGTCGCGCCCCAAGGGCGTGCAATCGGGTGTCCGCCTGGAATTCGCGCCATGCCCGGTCGTACATCTCATCCGGCTCGACGCGCTCATAAAAGGCAATGTACCCACGGAACAGGCCCTCCCAGACATCCCGCTCGGAGGGATGGAGCCGGTCAATCTCGATCATGGACTTCCTTCGATGGTGCAGGTCAGCAGGCGCGAGGCGGTCGTGGCGCCACTTCGCGATGGAGGTATTGGACTGAATGAGGCAATGTCACAACCTAGGGAGAAGCGGTCGTTCGGGATACGGCCACTCGGATGTGATACCGGGTGACCAGTTCTCGGTCAGCGGTGTACAGCACGTGGTGTCGAGCGTGCGCTCGGCCTCAATCTCAGCCTCCGGCTCTGGCCCGACGTCGGCCCAGACCGGGACTCGGGCACGGGCACGAACTGGGTGCCGGGGTCGGAGCTGGGCCCGGGCGCGGCTTCAGCGGCGGGACCGATCTCGGGGCGGGGTTCGGGGGCAGGATCGGTGCGAGAGCCGGGGCCGATGTCAGTCGCGGACTCGGAGGTCGGGCTCAGAACTGCGCCCAGTCCCGATGTCAGTGGCGCCACCAATGCCAGGGGCAAGGCCGTCTCGGTGCCAGGGCCGGGCTCGGTGCCAGGGCCGGGCTCGGGCACGAACTGGGTGCCGGGTTCGGAGCTGGGCCCGGGTGCGGCTTCAGTGGCGGGACCGATCTCGGTCGGATCCGGAGTCGGGCTCGATGCGAGGACCGGGGCCGAGGCCGGGGCCGAGGCCGGTGTCAGTGGCGAAGTCGGGCTCGGAGGCGAGGTTGGAGTCGGGCTCATCCTGGAGGTCGGGGCTCAGACTCACCCTGGAGGTCGGGGCTCAGGCTCGCCTTGGAGGGTGGCCTCAGGCTCGCTCTGGGGTCGGTCTCTGGATCGGGGGCTCGGCCTCTGGGACAGGGGCGGGGTCGGTGGTGAAGGCTCGGCGGTGTCGCATGTTCACGTTCGGACGAACTTCGTCATTGAGCGCGGGCAGTGGCGACTTGGTGACCGTTCCATACAAAGGGGAAGTTCGTGGCCGAAGCCAGGAACTCGCGGCGGTGCAGGGGAGGCTTGCCGCCTACGGAAAGGACCTCGCCGCTGCGCGGGCGAACCTCGTCATCGCCCGTCACGGCGGCTCGCCGCCGTACACGAGGATCGCCGGCGTGGATCGCGGCGGGTGCGGTGCATGGAGAGAGACGCGATGGTGTGGCGCGTCGCCTGGATCACCGCTCGGGGTGGGCGGGAGCGTTGAGGGCGGCGGGGCGCCCGTGCGTTTCGGCCCGAACCGATCTTCGAATCGCCCCGGGCGACCCGTGAGGGCATGCGCCTGACCAGGGCATTCATCACGTCGAGTGCCGGGGTATGAGGGGCCGGACGTGGAAGAGGTCGCCGATATGTGCTCGGGGGTACACACATCGACGACCTCTACCGGAGAATCGGCACCCCTTACATCGGCGTTACAAGGTTTCTCCGATAATTTTCCGCCATCGCAAAGTTGGGGCTCCAGCAGTCATCGATGACGGTCGGTTACCTGCCGAATACGGCAACATGGGGCAACGCCTCACACGAACCCCCAGGGATGGACTAGTGGCCACCTCAGATCCGGTCTACCTGCGTGTCGTCGAAGACATCCGGCGACAGATCACCGACGGCACCCTTCCCCCCGGTGCGCCCATTCCTTCGCGGGCGCAGCTGACCCGTAAATATCAGGTCGGCGAGACCGCCGCTCGCCACGCGCTTCGCGTGCTCGCGGGCGAGGGTCTCATCATCGGCCGGGTGGGCTCGGGACACTACGTCAGGGAACGCCCCGACCTAACACCGCTATACCGATGGCGTTTTCTCGATCACCCCGCCCCCTTCGCCGCCGACCTGCAGTCCCAAGGCAGGCGCGTGACATGGGACTGGCACAGCGAACCAGCCGAGGCGGGGCCCGACATCGCCAGACGCCTACGCCTGCCCCAGTCGGCCACGCTGACCAGAACGCATTACGTCTTCCGCGGGGACGGCAGACCGCTTCAGCTCGCCACGTCGTACGAGTTGCGGGAGTTCGCACCTCATACGGAGGAGGAGCGGCGGAGCCTGGTCGCGAGGATGTACGCGCACGGCATAAAGATCACGGAAGTTGTCGAGAGCGTACACACCCGCATTCCGCGCCCTGTGGAGAGCGACGCGCTGGATCTCGCGGCCGGCGTGCATGTCCTGCACGTGGAACGTACCCATTGGGCGGGCGATCGCCCGGTGGAGACCAGCGACATCGTCATTCCGGGCGATCGGTTCCGGGTCATGTACAGCATGCCCCTTTAGATCGGGAGCTTTCGGGCGAGGTAAGGCTTGCCGGAAAGCTCCCGACCGACCACACCCGCGCCGCTCTTGGGGCGTCGACTCAACCCCGGGGCGGCGCGCTGGCCGCCCTTCCTCCCCGGGCGGAACTCACATCGCCGCCCGGCCGCCACAGTGAAGCCCGCCGAGTGATTCACGCTCTCATAGCCGCATGGCCCGCTCGGACAAACAGGGTTGAGTAGGTCAGGACCTACGCCGCCCTACGGAACGGCCTCCGCGTCTCTGACGATGCCGCTCGGCCGGCCGCCGCCTCGCTGGCCGCCGCCCCACCGTCAGACGCCCACCGTCAGGCGCCCACCGTCAGACGCCTGCCGTTAGGCCCCCCGCCATCGTTCGCCGAGCCGTCTCACCAGGACCGCTTCTAGGCGGTCATGAGTTGCCTCCCAAGGGGCGAACTGTGGGGCCCCACGGCCCAGCGGACCTGGCCTGGTGAACCAGGGCCTCTGATGACTGGGCTGGCTGACTCCATGGACCGCCACAGCACACCAGATGCGGCACCCCTTGCCGATCGCGTAGCCCCATACGCCTCGCCGTCGCGCGCCAAAGTTTGGGTGGCGTCCCGTGGAGGTGGCGGATCAACGCTCTCGTCACTGCATGGCTTATCTGGCGAACAGCACCAAGCGGGTCACGAATTACCCCGCTGCGGGACGCCGCCAGACTGTGCTGTGGGGATATCTCGACCCGACCTCGTTCGGCACGGCATGACATTGACGCAGGTTGTGGGCAACTTCAAATTCTCCGCATTCTGCACATGACGTACGCCACATAGCGACAGCGTGCGCCACGCGTGCCGGATTCGCTGGATAAAGCGTGCACAGCTTGTCGAAATAGCGCATTACTCCACCGGCAATGCGGGGGCTGAGATTGTCGGTGCTCGTTGATAGAACGGTTGCGGAGGTTGCAGATGCGAGTCAAAGACCTGTCAAAAGGTGATCGGCCGCGTGAACGGCTCATCTCCGTCGGCGCGGCCGCGCTGGCGGATCGGGAGTTGCTGGCCGTGCTGCTCGGCTCCGGCCATCACGGCGAGAGCGCCCTCGATCTGGCCAGCAAAGTGATCGAGCATTGCGGAGGATTCGACGCACTGAGCCGTTCCGCGCCGCATCGGTTACTGACGATGCGAGGCATCGGCCCTGCCAAGGCCGCACGAGTGAGCGCGGCCTTCCATCTCGTACGCCGGGCGGAGGCGTGGCCCGAGCGTGAGCGCATCACCAGCACCTCTGACCTGGCCCGGGCGTGCGCGTCGCTGCTGCACGATCGGACGCAGGAGCAGCTGGTCATGGTGGCGTGCGACACCGGTGGACGGATCCTGAAGCGTGCGACACTGACCTCAGGCGGCAGTGATCACACGCTGATGCCCGTACGTGAGGTGATCACGGAAGTGCTCGCGGCGGGCGGGGCGATGTTCGGCCTCGCCCACAATCACCCTGGCGGATCGCTTGAGCCCAGCCAGGCCGATCTGGAGGCCACGGCCAAGCTGCTCGAGGCTGCGGAGACCGTCGGGCTGCGGCTGCTCGATCACGTGGTCATCGCGGGTAAGTCCTGGAGGCGCATTCCCATATAATACTATTTCACACGGATTATGAACCAGCGAATGCCAAAGGGCATGATCCCACGTATAGCGCCGAACGGCAGTTTTCAAGCGACGACCATGAGAACCTAATGGCGCGGGTAGGCCGTTATGGACGTCAGCCGGCCGCTACTCGTCGTGGCGTGGTCCCATGCCCTCGCAAGCACGGGGCCGCGTCCATGGTCACGCGCTGATCCCAGGTGCGGCCCCATTCCTTGAATGTTCTTGGCATGGGAACGTACCGTCCAATGGGTTCATGCGCGGACACACGGTGCGTCGGCGACGGTCGCCTGGGCGCACCATCGCTCGGCGGTGTCCGGTTCGCAAACGCGGTGCCCATGGCCGCGCCCAGGTGCCGACTGCACCTTGCCGCCGGGCGGGAGGCGACTTCCGCCCGGCGGCAGCCCGACTCGCGACCCTCACTGGGCGTCGAGACAGAAGTCGGAGTCACCGGTCACGAAACTCTTCCGCCGCATGGGGTGCACGCGCCACACTGTTGCTCGCGGCCATCGCGTTCAATGTCCTTCTGAGCTGCGTCTTCGGAGGGCCGCGATGGCCGTCACCATATTTTTCCCTTGGGCTGCGCGGCTTGGAGGATCGGCTGTTCGGGTGCCGGCGTGCTGCCGAGGTAGACAAACGGTCTCAGCATGCATGACCACCTGAGCAAACAGGGCCGAGTGGGATGTACCGCTTGTCGTTGCCAGTTGACGCTCTCTCCTTTGCGCTGTCCAGGTGGTTGCTGGGCGCCGCCCCAGGCGGCTGCTCGGCCTGGCCCGCCCGCCCGCCCGGCACGCGCTGGTCAGTAGGTGCACTCGCAGCCAGGAAAGCTCACGGCTAAGACGGCCCTGCAGCGCAGGCGCTCGCACAGCCGAGGCGATCCCACAGCCCGGGCAACCACGCCTTGCAGCTAAGGCGACCTTGCACTCAAGGAAAGCTCCGCAGCCAAGGAAGCTCCGCAGCCGGAGAGCTTCGGCGCCAGAGGTGCTAGCAGTGCCGGTGCCGGCGGTGTCGGCGGTGCCCCTCGTGCCGATGGTGCCAGTCGTACCGAAGGTGCCAATGGTGCCGATGGTGCCAGAGGCGCCGAGGGTGCCGGTGGTCCTAGTCCTGGAGGTGCGGAGGTACTGGCAGTGACTGAGGTGCGGGTGATCTCGACAGGTGAGGCCGCCGACTTCACGGACACCCCGGGGAGATGCTAGAGGCGCTGGGGTGTCAGAGGGCGCCTGAGGGTGTCTATGGCGCCGACGCGACACGGGGATCTGGGGGCTTGGGGGTCGCGGGGAGGGCTGTTCTGCTTGTCGGGGTGGGTGGTGGTTCTCTCATGAGGGAGCTGCAGGGATTCGTCTAGACTCCCCGCGTGCTAGATCGCCAAGGACCCGTACCCATCTACAAGCAGGTTGCCGAACTGGTCCGCGAGCAGATCGAACGCGGTGAGCTCGGAGCCGGCGACCCCGTGCCGAGCGAGGCGGCTCTAGAGAAGAGGTACGCCATCGCCAGGACGACCGCCCGGCGCGTGGCGCGGGAGCTTCGGGAGTTGGGGCTGGCGTACACGATTCAGGGCGAGGGCACGTTCGTCGGCCTGCCCGGTACGCCACGGTCACCTCAGACGATGCCGATTTATCGGAAGATCGCCGCAGAGGTCATCGACCGTATCCAGCAGGGCGAGATCGCACCGAACAGGGCCATTCCGGGAGAGAAAGCGATGATGCGGCAATATGGCGTCGCTAAGGTGACCGTACGTCAGGCCGTCGCGCATCTCAGAGAACTCGGATGGGTGTTCACCCTGCCATATCGCGGTACATATGTGGCCGACCCAGAAAAATGGCCCATAAATCGGGGCTCTTGATTTCCTCTCTCATGGTCGCGCTTTTGGATACGCTTGAAGCGTGCTGAATCGCGAGGGCGACACCTACCTATATCTCCAGATCAGCGAGGTCCTCAGGTCGCGCATCGTCACCGAACTCGCGCCCGGAGACGCTGTGATCAGCGAGGCGGAGATCCAGCGGGAGTTCAAGGTCGCACGTACGACCGCGCGCCGGGCAATTCGCGTCCTGCGAAACCAAGGGCTGGTGCACACGCGGCAAGGAGAGGGAACGTTCGTCAGCGGTCCCGGACATAAGGGGTCTCTGGGGCGACAGTCGCCGTTCTATCGGCATATTGCTGGTGAAATTCGGGAGCGGATAAAGAGGGGCGAGTTGGCGGCATGCCAGCAGATTCCAGGCGAGCTCATGCTGGTGCGGGAGTACGGCGCCGCGCGGGAGACCGTGCGGCGGGCCATCTCGCTGCTGCGTGATGAGGGGTGGGTGTACAGCGTTCCGCATCGCGGGAGCTTCGTCTCACCCGAGGAAGAGTGGCCGACGTCGGGCGAGTGACGCTCGAACGGGTCCGGTGAACGGGCTCGGGCTGCCGGAGAACCCGGTGGTGTCCTGATGCGTGGTGGATCAACGATCTCGTCACACCCGGCTCATCTCGGCGAACAGGGCTAGGTGGGGCAGGAGCTACACCGCTCGTACGGGAACCGCTCGTACGGGAACCGCTCGTACGGGGACCGCTCGCGCGGGAACCGCTCGTACGGGTCACCCCGGACCGCCCCGCTCGCCTGAGCGACCGACCGACCGGCGCATGTGCCGGCCCAGGACAGGACGGCGCAGGGCCGCGACCCGTTCCGGGCCCGTCGGAAGCCGGCTCGCGTAACAGACCGGCGCCAACGCCAGGATCCGAACCAGTTCGGGAACGCCCGAGGGCGAATCGGGTCGGCGAAAAGGTCAGGTGGACGGGCGGGCCCTGATCAAGCGGGAGGGCCTGGCCAGGCCGCAGGAACGCGCCAGGCCGCTGTGGCTGGCCAGGCCACGGGAGCTTTCCAGGCCGCTGGGAAGGTCAGCCGGGTGAAAAAGATCGGGTCGGCGAAGAGGCCAGGTGGACGGGGAACGTCACGTGGATGGGAAAGGTCAGGCCGGCCAAAGACCCAGGCGAGCGGGAAAGGTCAGGCCGGCCAAAGACCCGGGCGAGTGGGAAAGACCGGGTCGGCGATGGGGTCAGGTCGGGGGGAAAGGAATGAGGCGGTACCAGAGACAGACCACGGTGGTGGTGTCGTCGACCTCGTACCCCGCCCCCGCCCAATACCGCCGATGGGTCTCCCGCCAGTCCTCCGCCGAGGAGTACCCCTCGCCCTCCGCCTCCGCGAACTCCCAGGTGACCTCGGCGAACGGCGTCAGCTCGACCCTGGTGATCTCCACCTGCGCCACGGGGGAATTCGAGTCGTCGACGAGGACCAGGCGCTCGCCGACGTGCTCCACCTCCTCGCCCTCGGCCTCGTAGTCGAGGGGCAGCAACCCGGCCGTGGCCCTTTTCGCGCCGGAGAGCGTCAGGTCGGTGAGCTCGGTGCGGACTCTGCCGGGAGTGCCGAGTTCGAGCACTCTGAGCCCATTGATGCGTGGCCACATGAGGGCCATGTTAGAAGACCGGGATGATGTCCTCGGGATCGATGATGTCGACGGAGACGCCTTCCAGATCCAGCTCGGGAATGGCGGGGAAGGCGATCCCCCATCGCTCCACGATCGCGCGCACCCTGGCCATCGCCACCCGCCAGTTCTCCGCCTGCTCCTCGTACGACAGCACGCCCAGCCCCGCCTGCCGGGCGTGGTCCATGAGGACGCGGTGGTTGTTCAGGAAATACGGCGGCAGGTCCCAGAAACCCTCGGGCGGTTCCCAGAGGATCATGCTGAGAAAGACGAAGCCGGCCCGGAGCTGGCGGGTGATGAGGGTGCGGGTCTCGTCCGTGAGGCCCGGCCATTCGTTCTCCAGAATGGTCATGCAGATTTGCAGGTGCCGGGACTCGTCGCGGCCGATGCGCTGGAACATCTCGCTGAAGACCGGGTGCGCGGTGCCCGAGGCCATGCCTCTGAACAGGGTGGAGGCGGCCATCTCCCCCATCATGAAACTCGTGAACAACACGGGCAGCGAATATCTGCCGACCGCGGAGGTGTAGCCGTTCCAGTAGCGGCCGCCGTTGTGGTAGAGCCAGCCGATGTTGTTGTGCGCGGCCTTTTCGAGATCGTCGCCAGGGGTCCAGTCGAGCGGCCCTCCCGGCCAGAGTTTGGCGATGGTGCGCTGGCAACATTCCTCGTGGTTCATCTCGTCGCGGGTGATCGAGAAGAAGCACTTCCTGACCGGGTCCTCCTCGTGTTTCTCGAAGGCCTGGATGGTCGCGCGGGCGAACACCGCCGGGCCCGAGGCGTCGAAATTCGCCAGCACCGCGAACCAGTACATGATGCCCAGGCGCTGCTCCCGCGTGAAATCGCCGGGGTCCAGGTCGTCCCAGGGCAGGTCGGCCGGGTTCCAGAGCACGCGTTTGGACTTCTCGTAGATGGCGGCGAGTTTCTCCGTCTCCACGCGCCATTCCATGGGATAGATGTTGGGTTGCGGGATCTCCGGCGCCGGCCAGAAGCCGCCCTCCGGGATGGTGAGGTCCGCCATTGTTGTGACACCTCCTCTCCCATCCTGCGGGGCGGCGTCACGGCTTTCAAGTACGGGCGCGCTGGGTGATGGCCACGCAGACGAGCACGGCCAGGGCCGCCAGCACCGTCGCGGGCCCGAAGCGCTCCCCCAGCAGGAACCACGCCCAGACCAGCGTCATCAGCGGCTGGGCGAGCTGCGTCTGCCCGGCCCTGGCTATCCCGCCCCTGGCCAGCCCGGCGTACCAGGGGATGAAGCCCAGGAACATGGAGATCGCCGAGACGTACGCGAACCCGGCCAGGGCCTCGGGGCCGGCGGTGATGGGGGTGGCGGCGGCGAGGACCGCGGTGACGGGCACCGTCAGCGGCAGCGACAGCACCAGGGCGTAGGAGATGACCTGCCAGCCGGGGGTGTGCCGGGACAGGCGGCCGCCCTCGGTGTACCCGACGGCCGCGGACAGCAGGGCGCCGATCATAAGCAGGTCGGGCCAGGACGGTTCGCCGCCGTGCTGGACGAGGGTGAACGTGGTGATGGCCGCGGCTCCGGCCGTACAGGCGGCCCAGAACAGCGGGCGCGGGCGCTCGCCGGCCCGCAGCACGGCACAGGCGGCCGTGGCCGCCGGCAGGAGGCCGACGATCACCGTGGCGTGGGACGTGCTCGACCCGAGCGCCAGAGCCAGGCTGCTGAAGACGGGAAAGCCGAAGACGACGCCCAGGGAGATCAGGGCGTACGCGCGCCACTCGGCCCGCGGCGGTACGAGGGGGCGCCCCGCGGCCTTGAGGCAGATCAGCGCCATGACGCCCGCGACGGCGGCCCGGCCGATCGCGACCAGCCAGGGGTCGAAGCCGCGGATCGCGAAGTCGGTGGCGGGCAGCGAGCCCGAGAACGCCAGCACGCCCAGGAGGGCCAGGGCCGTGCCGTGGCTGCGCCCGGCCGGCGCGCCGGGGACCGCTACTCCGTCGAGGACGATAGCGCTATTCTCATATTTCATGAAAAACGATAGCAGTATCGCCCAGATCACCGCGATACTGCGCGAGGAGGCCGACCGGCTCGGGCCGGGCGCGCGCCTGCCGTCCAGCAGGGAGATCATGCGCCGCCACGGCGTCAGCCCGGTCACCGTCTCCCGGGCCATCGGGCAGCTCGCGGCCGAGGGGCGGGTCGTGACGAGGCCGGGCAGCGGAGCCTTCGTGGCGCCGCGGCTCAGCCACGGGCAGGACGCGCCCGACCTGTCCTGGCAGACCGTCGCCCTCGGCGACCGCACGGTGGACGAGGGGCCCGTGTCGGTGCTGCTGGGCTCGGCGCCCGAGGGCGTGGTCCCGCTGACCGGCGGCTACCTGCGGCCGGGGCTGCGGCCGGACAGGCAACTCGCCGCCGCGGCGGCGCGGGCCGTGCGCAGGCCGGACGCCTGGGCCATGCCGCCCCTCGCGGGCCTGCCCGAGCTGCGGCGGTGGTTCGCGACCCAGGCGGGGGGCGAGGTGACGGCGGCCGACGCGCTGATCGTGAGCGGCGGGCAGGCGGCGCTGACACACGCGTTCAGGGCGCTGGCCGCGCCGGGCACGCCCGTCCTGGTCGAGACGCCCACCTATCCGGGGGCGCTGGCGGCGGCGAGGGCGGCGGGGCTGCGGGCCACGGCCGTGCCCATGGACCGGGACGGCGTGCGTCCCGACCTGCTGGCCGAGGCGTTCGCGGTCACCGGGGCGCGGGTGTTCTTCTGCCAGCCCACGCTGCACAACCCGACGGGCGCGACGCTGCCGCCGGCGCGCAGGGAGCAGGTGCTGCAGGTGGCCAGGGCGGCGGGGGCGTTCGTGGTGGAGGACGACTTCGCCCGCTACCTGACCCCGCAGCCGCCGCCCACCCTGGCCTCCATGGACCGGCACGGCACGGTGGTGCACATCGGCTCGCTGACGAAGATCCTCTCGCCGAGCATGCGGGTGGCTGCCGTGATAGCGCGCGGGCCCGCCGCGCACCGGCTGCGGGCCAGCCAGCTCGTGGAGTCGTTCTTCGTGGCGCGGCCGCTGCAGGAGACGGCGCTGGAGTTCGTGGGGTCCCCGGCCTGGCAGCGGCATCTGAGCGCCGTGCACGCCGAGATCGCCGCCCGCCGTGACGTGCTCGCGGCGGCGCTCGCCGCGCACCTGCCGGCCGCCGAGCCGCACCTGCTGCCCGCGGGCGGGATGCACCTGTGGGTACGGCTGCCCGCCGAGACCGACGAGACCGCCCTGGTGGAGGCGGCCAGGCGGAACGGCGTACTGGTGAGCCCCGGCAGGATGTACTACCCGTCGGAGCCCCCTGGGCCGCGGCTGCGGCTCACGCACCTCGCCGCCGCCCATCCGGCCGAGCTGCGCGAAGGGGTCCGCAGACTCGCCGAGGCCCTGAACGGCCTGCGCGCATAAGCCCACCCCGCTAAGCCCGTCCCCCTAAGCCCACCTCGCCCCGGCGCCATACGGCCTCCACCCGCCGCAGAACAGCCCCGCGCCACCCCGCACACCCCGCCACAGGACGGCCCCGCGCCACCTCCCCTCAGCCCCGAGCGAGGCCGACACCCCGTCGCGCCCGCGACGGACAGCGGGCCCGTGACGGACGACGGGCTCACGACGGACGGCAGGCCCACGACGGACGGCGGGCCCTTCGTGGCCGGGGACGGCGCGCGATCGCGGGACAGTAGAGTGACGCCATGCAGTTCTCCGCGGAGCTCATCCGAGACTTCGTGAACACCTTCGACGTCGAAGCCCAAGCGGACGAGCTGTCCTCCCCCGCGGAGCTGGCCGTCTGGCTGCGCGAGCGCGGCCTCATCGGCCCGCGCGACCGTGCCGCCGACGACGACCTCCAGACCGCCCACGCCCTCCGTGAGGGCCTCAGGGCCGCGCTCAGACGCGAGGCCGCCGACCTCCCGGCCCTGCCGCTGCAGGTCAGGGTACGAACGGGCGAAGCGCCCGAACTGGCGCCCGCCGAGGGCGGCGTGCGGGGAGGGCTGGCCGCGATCGCGGCGGCCGCGGCGGGGGCGGCGGCGGAGTGGGATCGGCTCAAGGTGTGCGCGGAGGGAACGTGTCAGTGGGCGTTCATCGACTCGTCGAAGAACCGTTCCCGCTCATGGTGTTCCATGCGGGTATGCGGCAACCGCACCAAGACACGGGCTTACCGGGCAAGGAAGCGGGGTTCGCGTCGTCTCCAAGCCTCAAACACCGATACGGTGTAACTCGTGCCTTGTGGCATGGACGGCAGGCGAAGGAGCGGGCCGAGATGGCAGACGTAGGCGTCCGGGCGGCCCGGCGCGAGGATGTGCTCCAGGTTGCGAACACTCAGGTCCGCGCCTGGCGCTACGGCTATCGGGATTTCCTCCCCGAGGGCCCACTCGAGCAGATGACCGGCCCGGCGGCCGAGAAGATGTGGCTGCGCCAATGGGACGAGGCGATCGTCGCCCCGCCCAGCCCCATGCACCGCGTGCTGGTGGCGGTGGAGACCATTCTTGACACCGAGGGTTTCCCCGCCCTCGGCGCGGGCGGCAGCGCCGCCCTGGTGACACCCAGGGGCGGAGAGCGCGTGGTCGGCCTGGCCTCCCACGCCCCCGCCGAAGACCCCGACCTCGACCCCAGCGTGGTGGCCGAGATGCTGACGTTGCTGGTCGACCCCGACTTCGTGCGCAGGGGCCACGGCAGCCGCCTGCTCAACGCCACGGTCGACTACCTGCGGGAAGACGGCTTCCGGCAGATCGTCACCTGGGTGTTCGCCGACAACTACGCGGTGCTGGGCTTCCTGGAGTCGGCCGGCTGGGGCGAGGACATGGCCGAGCGCGTCCTCGACATGGGCCGGCCGATCAGGATGGTCAGGCTCACGACGGACATCAGCTAGAGGTAGAACGACGGTATGGCAACACCCGCTCAATGGATCGCGGGCGCCCGCCCGCGCACGCTGCCCAACGCCATCGTGCCCGTCATGGTGGGCACCGGCGTGGCGATCGGCGAAGGCGGCTTCGTGTGGTGGCGGGCGGTCCTGGCACTGCTCGTGGCGTTGTCGCTGCAGATCGGCGTCAACTACGCCAATGACTACAGCGACGGCGTTCGCGGCACCGACGACCAGCGGGTCGGCCCGATGCGGCTGGTCGGCTCCCGCGCCGCCGCGCCGCGGCAGGTGCTGACGGCCGCGCTGGCCTGCTTCGCGCTCGCGGCGGTGCTGGGGCTCGTCCTGGTGCTGGTTACGCGGGCGTGGTGGGTGCTGCTGGTGGGCGCGGCGGCGATCGCGGCCGCCTGGTTCTACACCGGCGGCAAGCACCCGTACGGCTATCGCGGGCTGGGCGAGGTGGCCGTGTTCGTCTTCTTCGGGATCGTGCCCGTGGTCGGCACGGCCTACGTGCAGACGGAGCAGCTGAGCTGGGCGGCGCTGCTCGCCTCGATCCCGGTGGGGCTGCTGTCGTGCTCGATGCTGGTGGTCAACAACCTGCGCGACGTCGGCACGGACGGGCAGTCGGGCAAGCGCACGCTGGCGGTGCTGCTGGGGGCCGAGCGCACCCGCGCTCTCTACGTGGCCTGCCAGGTGGTGCCGTTCGCGGTGGCGCTGGCGATGGTGCCGATCACGCCGTGGGCCGCGCTGGTGCTGCTGGCCGCGCCGCTGGCGATCTCCCCCATCCGGGCCGTGCTGGGCAAGGCGGTGGGCCCGGCGCTCATCGCGGTGCTGCAGCAGACGGGCAAGTTGCAGCTGGCCTACGGAACGCTGTTCGCCGTGGGGCTGGCGATCATCTTCTAAGGTGAGACGGTGAAGGATTTCATCGCCGGTCTGCCCAAGTGCGAGCTGCACCTGCACATCGAGGGCACGCTGGAGCCGGAGCTCAAGTTCGAGCTGGCCGCGCGCAACGGCCTGGAGCTCCCCTACTCCAGCGTCGAGGAGATGCGGGCCGCCTACACCTTCGACAGCCTGTCGTCGTTCCTGACGATCTACTACGAGGGCATGCGGGTGCTGCGCACCGAGCCCGACTTCTACGACCTGGCCATGGCCTACCTGCGCAAGGCCGCCGAGCAGAACGTGCGCTACGCGGAGATCTTCTTCGACCCGCAGGCGCACACCTCGCGCGGGGTGCCGTTCGACGTGGTGATCAGGGGGCTGCGGCGGGCGCTGATGGACGCGCACGCGCAGCTCGGGGTGCGAGCCCAGCTCATCATGTGCTTCCTGCGCGATTTCCAGGCCGAATACGCAATGGCGACGCTGCTGGAGTCGCTGCCGTACAAGGAGTGGATCGCCGGCGTCGGGCTCGACTCCGACGAGCGGGGCAACCCGCCGAGCAAGTTCGCGGCCGTCTACGAGCGAGCCAGGCAGGAGGGCTACCTGCTGACCATGCACTGCGACGTCGACCAGGACAACGCGGTCGAGCACATCCGCCAGGCCATCGAGGAGATCGGGGTCGACCGGATCGACCACGGCGTCAACATCCTGGAGGACCAGCGGCTGGTGGAGACGGTGCTGGCGCGCGGCACGGGGCTGACCTGCTGCCCGATCTCCAACGGCTACGTCACCGAGTCGATGCAGGCCGAGGGCATCCGCAAGCTGATGGACCTGGGCGTGCGGGTGACGATCAACTCCGACGACCCGGCCTACTTCGACGGCTACGTGCTGGAAAACCTCCTCGCCCTGCAGGACGCTCTCCAGCTCACCCGGGAGGAGCTGGCCCAGCTGCAGCGCAACGCCTTCGAGATCACCTGGCTGCCCCGCCACCTCAAGGACGCCTACCTGGCCGAGGTCGACGCCTACGCCTCGTGACGGCGTCACCGGCGTGCCGTGACGGAGCCGCCGGTCTCTCGTGACGGCGCCGCCGAACCGGTAGCCTGGAAGGACCTCAGGCAAGGACCGAGCTGACCGACACGACGATCGCGAGGGCTCGTGGTGAACCGGCCCAGTCTGCCCACCGGTATCGAAGAGTTCGAGCGCGCTCTCGCCGACTGCCTCGCCATCGCCGAGCGGGCGATGCCGGACTGCCCGATGATCAGCATCGCGCTCTGCGCGGGTGAAGGCATCCGCACCGCGGTCTGCTCGCCGGCGCGGGCTGGGCTGCTCGACGGGTTACAGTCGGCGGCGGGGCAGGGGCCCGGCCTCGACGCGATCGGCACGGGCCTGCCGGTGACGACCTGCGACCTGGCCGGCGAGACGCGGTGGCCGCGCCTGGCGGTCGCGGCGCCGCGGATCCGCGCGGTGCACTGCGAGCCGCTGGAGTCGGAGGGCGCGCCGCTGGGCGTGCTCACGGTCTGCTCCGAGCGGGCCGGCGCCTTCGCCCCGGAGACCGTGACCGCCGCCGAGGTCACCGCCGCGCACCTCGGGGTGATCTTCCGTACGGCGCTCGACGCGGCCCGTACGAAGGAGGTGGCGGCGCAGCTCAAGGAGGCGCTCACCACCCGCACGGTCATCGATCAGGCGCTGGGCATCGTCATGGCGCAGCGGCGGTGCACCTCGCGGCACGCCTTCGAGATCCTCCGCCACGTCTCCCAGGACCGGAACGTCAAGCTGCACCAGGTCGCCGCCTCGATCGTGGAGAAGGTGAGCGGAGAGCCGGCGCAGCGCTCCCGCTTCGAGGACCCGCCCCAGCACGTCGTCCGCCGCCGGGCATGACCGGGGTCGCTTCCGGCACCCCGAGGTCCCTCTGCGTCGCGCTCAGGCGGTCGCTGGGGGTCGTGCCACGGCCGCGTGGACTTTCATGCGCGGATACGGCGCCTGCGGATCAGGACGGCCGGTGCATCACCACGCGCGGCGCGACCTCGATGCCCAGCTCGCGCTCGTGCGCCACCAGCGCCCGCAGCTCCGGCCCCCACGCCGCCTCGGGCAGCGCGGAGAAGCCGTGCCGTTCGTACCACGGCGCGTTCCAGGGCACGTCGCGGAAGGTCGTCAGCGTCACGCCCGGCGCGCCCGCGGCCTTGGCGTGGTCGATCACGGCCTCCATCAGCCGGCCGCCGATGCCCTGGCGCATGCGCTCGGGGCGTACGGCGAGCTGTTCCAGATGGAGGTTGCCGTCCACCCAGCCGACCAGCGCGAACCCGTCCGGCGGTGTGCCCTCGACGAGCACGGCCCCGGGATCGTCCACCTCTTCGATCTGCGTGGTGCCGGGCGGGAAGACGATGCCCACCTGCTCGAACATCCGGTCGGCGGCCAGCTCTATGGAGACCAGCCCGTCCAGCTCGTCGGCTTCAGCCCATCGCACCATGGCGACACGATCTCATGTTTCGGGTGGATCTCGCCGCTCGTATTAGGGTTGATGGTCGTAGGCCCGGCTGTGCGGAGCCGGGACCCTCTCCTCACGACGTGCCCACGACCACGTGCGGCCGTGGGCACGTCGTGTGCGCTCATGACCGGGCACGAGACCCGGCAGGCCCGGCTACAGGTCGAGCAGCGGCTCCAGGCCGACCGTGAGGCCCGGCAGCTCGCGCACCCTGCGCACCCCGAGCAGCACGCCCGGCGTGAACGCCGACCTGTTCATCGTGTCGTGCCTGATGGTGAGGATCTCGCCGTCGCCGCCGAGCAGCACCTCCTGGTGCGCGATCAGCCCGGACAGCCGCACCGCGTGCACGTGGACCCCGCCGACGTCGGCGCCCCGGGAGCCGTCGAGCGCGGTGGTCGTCGCGTCGGGCATCGCGCCGAGCCCGGCCTTGGCCCGCGCCTCGGACACCAGCTCCGCCGTGCGGCGGGCGGTGCCGGAGGGCGCGTCGGCCTTGTTGGGGTGGTGCAGCTCCACGATCTCGGCGGACTCGAAGTAGCGCGCCGCCTGCTGCGCGAAGTGCATCATGAGCACGGCCGCGATGCCGAAGTTGGGGGCGATCAGGCAGTTGGTGCCGGGATTGGCCGCCAGCCACCCGCGCACGGTCTCCAGCCGCCCCTCGTCGAACCCCGTCGTGCCCACCACGGGATGCACGCCGTGGCCGATCGCCCATTCGAGGTTGCCCATGACCACGTCGGGGTGGGTGAAGTCGACCACCACCTCGGCGCCGCTCAGCCCCTCGATGGAGTCGTCCTTGTCGAGCGCGGCCACCAACTCCATGTCGGTGGCCGCCTCGACCGCTTTGCACACCTCAACGCCCACGCGCCCCTGGGCGCCGAGCACACCTACCCTGATCACAGGGAAACCCTATCGAACGGCGTCGCCGAAGTCCTTGTCGCCGTACGGGCCGATGACGGCCAGGGTGAGGGGCCGGTTGAGCACGTCGCCGGCCACCTCGGAGATCTCGTCGGAGGTGACGGACTCGATGCGGGACAGCACCTCGTCCACCGACATCAGCTCGTCGTAGACCAGCTCGTTCTTGCCGATGCGCGACATGCGCGAGCCGGTGTCCTCCAGGCCGAGCACGAGCCCGCCCCGCATCTGGCCCTTGCCGCGCATGATCTCGTCGGCGCTCAGCCCCTCGGTGACGACCCGGGTCAGCTCGTCCCGGCAGATCTTGAGCACGTCGTCGATCTTCGACGGCAGGCAGCCGACGTAGATGCCGAACTGCCCGGTGTCGGCGTAGGCCGAGGTGTAGCTGTAGGCGGAGTAGGCCAGGCCGCGCTTCTCCCTGATCTCCTGGAAAAGCCGCGACGACATGCCGCCGCCGAGCGCCGCGTTGAGCACGCCGAGCGCGAACCTGCGGTCGTCGGTGCGTGACAGGCCGGTCGTGCCGAGCACCAGGTTGGCCTGCTCGGTGGGCCGGTCGAGCACCTTGACGCCGGAGTGCGTCTCCGCGCCGGGGCCGCTGGTGCGCGGCGGGGCGAACTCGGCGGGGCCGGTGAGCGCGCCCGCCCGCTCGTAGGCCCGGGCGACCAGCTCGACGACCTCTTCGTGCCGGACGTTGCCCGCCACCGACACGACGGTGGCGCGAGGCCGGTAGTAGCGGCGATAGTACTCGGCGATGCGATCCCGCCCGAGGGCGTTGATCGACTCGACCGTGCCCAGGATGGGCCGGCCGATCGGCGAGTCGCCGTACAGGGCGGCCGCGAACTGCTCGTGCACCACGTCGGAGGGGTCGTCGTCGTGCATGGCGATCTCTTCGAGGATCACGCCACGCTCGGACTCGACGTCCTCCTCGGTCACCAAAGAGCTGGTGACGACGTCGGCGAGCACGTCGACCGCGATCGGCAGATCCTCGTCGAGGACCCGCGCGTAGTAGCAGGTGTATTCCTTGGCGGTGAAGGCGTTGATCTCGCCGCCGATGCCCTCGATGGAGGCGGAGATCTCCATCGCGTCGCGCGTGGGCGTGCCCTTGAACAGCAGGTGTTCGAGGAAATGGGTGGCCCCCATGTGCTCGGGGGCCTCGTCACGCGAGCCGATGCCGACCCACATGCCGACCGCGACGCTTCGCACGGTCGGCATGGTCTCGGTCACCACGCGCAGCCCACCCGGGAGGACGGTGCGCCTTACCACCCCGGCTCCGTCCTTGCCGGGGTGCAGCGTGGTCGTCGTCACGAGTTCCGGTCGTCTCCCTCGCTGCGGGTGCTGCGCACGCGGGTACGGGTGCGGCGGGGCCGCTCGGGCTTGTCCTCGGCGGCCGGAGCGGCGGCCTCGGGCTGGTCGGAGTCGTCGGCCGGCGCCTCGCCGCCCTTCGCCTCCTTCTCGGCGGCCTCCTTCTCGATGACCTCGACCGGCACCAGCGAGAGCTTGCCCCGGCCGTCGATCTCGGCGATCTCGACCTGGATCTTCTCGCCGACGCTCATGACGTCCTCGACGTTCTCGATGCGCTTGCCGCCGTGCAGCTTGCGGATCTGGGAGACGTGCAGCAGACCGTCCTTGCCGGGCATGAGCGAGACGAACGCGCCGAACGCGGCGATCTTGACGACCGTGCCCAGGTAGCGCTCGCCGACCTCCGGCATGTGCGGGTTGGCGATGGCGTTGATCGCCGAGCGGGCGGCCTCGGCGGAGGGCCCGTCGGTGGCGCCGATGTAGATCGTGCCGTCGTCCTCGATGGTGATCTCGGCGCCCGTGTCGTCCTGGATCTGGTTGATCATCTTGCCCTTGGGGCCGATGACCTCGCCGATCTTGTCGACGGGGACCTTGATGGTGATGATGCGCGGCGCGGTCGGGTTCATCTCCGCCGGGGAGTCGATCGCCTCCTGCATCACGTCGAGGATCGCCAGGCGGGCGCCCTTGGCCTGCTTGAGCGCGGCGGCCAGCACGGAGGCGGGGATGCCGTCGAGCTTGGTGTCGAGCTGCAGGGCGGTGATGACGTCCTTGGTGCCGGCGACCTTGAAGTCCATGTCGCCCATGGCGTCCTCGGCGCCCAGGATGTCGGTCAGCGTGACGTAGGTGTCACCCTCGCCGATCAGGCCCATCGCGATGCCGGCGACCATCTCCTTGAGCGGCACGCCGGCGTCGAGCAGCGCCATCGTGGAGGCGCAGACCGAGCCCATCGAGGTGGAGCCGTTGGAGCCGAGCGCCTCGGAGACCTGGCGGATGGCGTACGGGAACTCCTCGCGGCTGGGCAGCACCGGGATCAGCGCCCGCTCGGCGAGCGCGCCGTGGCCGATCTCGCGGCGCTTGGGCGAGCCCACGCGGCCGGTCTCACCGGTGGAGTAGGGCGGGAAGTTGTAGTTGTGCATGTAGCGCTTGGTCCGCTCGGGGTTGAGCGTGTCGATGACCTGCTCCATGCGCAGCATGTTGAGCGTCGTGATGCCCAGGATCTGGGTCTCGCCGCGCTCGAACAGGGCCGAGCCGTGCACCCGGGGCACCACGTGCACCTCGGCCGACAGGGCGCGGATGTCCTTGGTGCCGCGGCCGTCGATGCGGATGCCCTCGTTGACGACCCGCTCGCGCATGAGCTTCTTCATCACCGAGCGGAACGCGGCGGAGATCTCCTTCTCGCGCCCCTCGAACTCGGGCAGGAGCTTCTCGGCGGCCAGCGCCTTGACCTTCTCCAGCTCGTTCTCGCGCTCCTGCTTGC
Source organism: Nonomuraea candida (assembly GCF_000725485.1). Classification (GTDB taxonomy): domain Bacteria; phylum Actinomycetota; class Actinomycetes; order Streptosporangiales; family Streptosporangiaceae; genus Nonomuraea; species Nonomuraea candida. The sequence continues at coordinate 257,510 of NZ_KL647033.1, forward strand.
CGGCGATGGTCAGCGCGGCGGCCAGCTCGGTCTTGATGGCGGCCTCGACGGCGGCGTAGACGTCTTCCTGGTAGTCGAGGAAGACCGGGTATTCGGCCGTCTCCTTGGCCGCGACCTGCGCGATGCGCGCCTGCGCCTCGCACAGCACCTTGATGAAGGGCTTGGCGGCGTCGAGGCCCTGCGCGACGGTCTCCTCGGTGGGCGCGACCGCGCCCTCGGCGACCAGCTTGAGCGTGTCCTTGGTGGACTCGGCCTCGACCATCATGATCGCGACGTCGCCGTCGTCGAGCACGCGGCCCGCCACGACCATGTCGAACGTGGCCCGCTCCAGCTCGGGGTGGGTCGGGAAGGCCACCCACTGGCCGTCGATCAGCGCCACCCGCACGCCGCCGATCGGCCCGGAGAAGGGCAGCCCGGCGAGCTGGGTGGACAGGGACGCGGCGTTGATGGCGACGACGTCGTAGAGGTGCTCGGGGTTGAGCGCCATGACGGTGGCCACGACCTGGACCTCGTTGCGCAGGCCCTTGACGAACGACGGGCGCAGCGGCCGGTCGATCAGGCGGCAGGTGAGGATGGCGTCCTCGGAGGGACGGCCCTCGCGGCGGAAGAACGAGCCGGGGATGCGGCCCGCCGCGTACATGCGCTCCTCGACGTCCACCGTCAGCGGGAAGAAGTCGAACTGTTCCTTCGGGGTCTTCGACGCGGTGGTCGCCGAGAGCACCATCGTGTCGTTGTCGAGATAGGCGACGGCCGAGCCGGCCGCCTGACGCGCGAGGCGACCGGTCTCGAACCGGATCGTGCGCGTGCCGAATGAGCCGTTGTCTATGACGGCTTCAGCAGTGTGGACACCCTCCACGGGGGACCTCCTTGTGGTCGGTCACCCGCGCCCTTTTCTCACCGGCACCCTCGTTAGGTGCAGCGCCGGTCTTCGATCGAAGCGCCCGGTCAAGTGCGTTCTTACCGGAAGCCACTACCGAGGACCGGCCCGCAGGCGTCGCGGGTCGCATGGTGCTGAGCGGACGCGGGGGCTGTGTGTCTCGGATATTCAGTTGTACGTCAGGCGCGTGGGTGGTTTCACGCCACCACGCGCCCGACCGTATGGGGTCCTACCCCATAGGGAAAGGGAGCGGCGCGTGCGCCGCTCCCTTCTCATGTTATCGGCGCAGGCCGAGGCGCTCGATGAGCGACCGGTAGCGCTGGATGTCGACCTTCTGCAGGTACTTCAGCAGGCGGCGCCGGCGACCGACGAGAAGCAGCAGGCCACGACGGCTGTGGTGGTCGTGCTTGTGCGTCTTGAGGTGCTCGGTGAGCTCGCTGATGCGCTTGCTGAGCAGCGCGATCTGCACCTCGGGCGAACCGGTGTCGCCCTCGGTCGTCGCGTACTCGCTGATGATGGTCTTCTTGGCAGCGGTGTCGAGGGACACGGCTCTCCTTCGATCTACGGACACGCGCGAATGAGTCAGGAGTGCGAACGACCGTGCGTGCCTACAGTCGCCGCGTGAAGGCCGTCATGGCAGCGCGCAGCGCCGCCGCTACAGAGCCGACATGCAAGAATACCACCTCGGCCGTGATGCCCGGGCTCACGCCGTGACGTAGGCGGCCGCGTAGTCGCCGGTCGGGGCGATGGGCGTGATGACGTCCACCAGCACGCCGTTGGGGTCGGACACGATGAAGTGGCGCTGGCCGAAGTCCTCGTCGCGCAGCGCCAGCTCGGGGGTCAGCCCCTCGCCCTCGACCAGTCTGGCCCACTCCGCGTCCACGTCGTCCACCTCGAAGTTGAGCAGCAGGCCCGCGACCGGCCGGCGGTAGGCGGCGGGCAGGGTCGGGTGCGTGTGATCGAGCAGGGCCAGCTCGTACGGGCCGCGCCGCAGGCTCACGTACCAGTCGGCCTCGAACGTCACCTCGAACCCGAACAGCCGCACGTAGAACTCCTTCGACTCGGCGACCTTGCCGGTGCAGATCACGGGATAGAAGCTGCTGAGACGCATGATGCCTTCCTTTCACATACCGTCGGTATGTGGAGGTACGCTAGTTCGCATACCATCGGTATGTCAAAGGGGGCACGGGTGACCAGGGCCGCGCAGAAGGAACGCACCAGGCAGACGCTCCTGGCGGTGAGCAGGCGGTTGTTCGCGGCCAAGGGCTACGCCGCGGTGGGCCTGGCGGAGATCGTGCGCGAGTCCGGGGTGACGAAGGGGGCGCTCTACCACCACTTCGAGGGCAAGACGGCGCTGTTCCTGGCGGTTCTGGAGCAGGTGCAGCGGGAGGTGGCGGACCGGGTGGTCGCGGCGGCGGAGGCGGCGGACACGCCGTGGGACCGGCTGAAGGCCGGCTGCGCGGCGTTCGTGGAGGCGAGCGCCGATCCCGAGGTGCGGCGCATCATGCTGATCGACGGGCCGGCGGTGCTGGGCTGGAGCGAGTGGCGCGCCATCGACGCCGCCACCTCGGCGGCCCATCTGGCGGAGGCGCTGTCGGAGGTGCTGGCCTCGGGCGCGATCCCGGCTCAGCCGGTGGCGCCGCTCACCCGGCTGCTGTCGGGGGCGATGAACGAGGCGGCGCTGTGGCTGGCCGAGTCCACCGGCCCGGACGACCTGAAGGACACGCTCGCGGCCCTGTCCCACCTGCTCGACGGCCTCCGGCACCACGAGCCCGCGTAACCCGCCCAGACGCCTCGCCGGACCATCCGATCGGCCCAGACGCCCTCGCCGAACCACGTCGACGGTCAAGAGTGCGCGCCGTAACGGCGGCGCGCCACTGACCGGTCAGCGGGCGTTTCCCTGGACGGGCGCCGGCCCGCTACGGCGGTTGGCAGGCCACGGCACCGCCGTAACGGAAGGAGATCGGCCAGGCCACGGCACTGCCGTAACAGAAGAAGGAGATCGAAAGGAGATCAGCCGGTGAGACGCCGGGTGGCGTCGACGTCGGCGTGGATCTGGGCGATCAGCGCTTCGATGGAATCGAAGCGCGTGTTGCCGCGCAGCCGCGCCGCGAACTCCACCGCCACGTGCACGCCGTACAGCTCCAGGTCGTCCCGGTCCAGCGCGTACGCCTCCACCGTGCGCGGCACGCCCTCGAACGTCGGGTTCGTCCCGACCGAGATCGCGGCCGGCCACCGCTCCCCCTCGTACACCGCGGGCAGGTTGGCCACCGGCACGCACTCCAGCCACCCGGCGTAGACCCCGTCGGCCGGGATCGCGGTGTATTGAGGCGTCTCCACGTTGGCCGTCGGGAAGCCGAGCTGCCGCCCGCGCTGGTAGCCGCGCACGACCACGCCCTCCACCCGGTGCGGCCGCCCGAGCAGGTCCATCGCGCCGGCCACGTCGCCCTCGGCGATCCGCTCCCGGATCGCGGTCGAGGAGACGCCGTCGATCCTGGGCACGGCCTCGACCGTGAAGCCGTGCTGCTCGCCCAGCGCGCGCAGCGTCTCCACGTCGCCCTTGGCGTCCTGCCCGAACACGAAGTCCTCCCCCACCACGACCGCCGCGGCCCGCAGCCGCTCGGCCAGCACGTCCTGGGTGAACTCCTCGGCGCTCTGCCGCGACAGCCCGAGCGTGAACTCCACCACGTCGATCTCGTCCACGCCCAGCCCGGCCAGCAGCTCGGCCCTGCGCCGCGGGCTGGTCAGCCGGTCGGGATGCGTGCCGGGCCGCACCACCTCGTCGGGATGCGGCACGAACGTGACGGCCACGCTGCGCAGCCCCCGCTCGCGGGCGACGGCCACGGCCCGCCCGACCACCCGCTGATGACCGCGGTGGACCCCGTCGTACACGCCGATGGTGACGACAGACCTCTCCGAACCCTGCACGCCGGCCCCATTCGCTCGTCCCCGGATCAACGCGTACAAGCCTGCCACGCGGATCGCCGCCGGCTCCAATCGAGGGGGCTATCATCGGGCATCATGCCTCGTTACGCGCTTCTGATCCTGCCTGCCTTCAACCGGGTCTACGGCGAGAGCTCCGTCCGGCTGACCCGCGCCGAGCTGGCCGTCTTCAGCGCGCGCGCCCTCGACGGCGAGATCTTGGACAGCGCGGAGCGGCGGATCGGCGGGGTGCCCTACGTGACGTTCGAGACCGCGCGCCCGCTCGGCGAGCCCGACGTCCGGCTGCTGTCCAACCTCTCCTCCGTCTACGCGATCTTCGGCGTGGAGGGAGACCTGCTCAGGCCGCTGGAGATGCGCTCCCGCGACCGGCTGAGCAGCGACCTGATCACGATCCAGAAATACGCCGGCAAGACCAACGAGCACTTCACCAAGCTGCTGCTCAACGTCACCGCGCTGGCCTCCGACAAGGGGCTGGGTGACGGCCTGTCGGTGTTCGACCCGTTGTGCGGCCGCGGCACGACGCTCAACCAGGCCCTCATGTACGGCTACGACGCCTACGGCATCGACGTGGACGGCAAGGACTTCGAGGCCTACAGCGGCTTCATCAAGACCTGGCTGCGCAACAGGCGGCTCAAGCACACGGCCGAGACCGTCCCGGTGCGCCGCGAGCGGGCGCTGGTGGGGCGGCGGTTCAACGTCACGTTCGGCCTGTCGAAGGAGGCCGTGAAGTCCGGTGACGTGCAGCGCCTGACGGTGGTCAACGCCGACACGCTCAAGAGCCGCGAGTTCTTCAAGCCGCGCTCGTTCGACGTCCTGGCCACCGACGCGCCCTACGGCGTGCAACACGGCAGCAAGGGCGGCGCCGGCCTGTCACGCAGCCCGCTGGAGCTGCTCGGCAGGTCCGTGCCCGTCTGGGCCGAGCTGCTGCGTCCCGGCGGCGCGATGGGCATCGCGTGGAACACCTACGGCGGCAAGAGCGCCGAGCTGGCCAGGATCCTCACCGACGCGGGCCTGGAGGTGATGGACTACCCCGACTTCGAGCACTGGGTGGACCAGGCGATCGTGCGCGACATCATCGTGGCCCGCAAACCGTCCTGACCGCCGCACGCGGACCGGCGGCCTCCTGACCGCCGCGCGCCACACCGTCGCGAGCCGCCAAGCGGATGCCGCGGCCCGCGAAACGGCTCATCCCCGCGGCTCATCCCCGCGGCTCATCCCCGCGGCTCATCCCCGCGGCTCATCCCCACGGCTCATCCGACGAAGACGGCGAGGGGCTTGGCCACCCGGCCCTGCTCCTCCACCAGCGCCAGCAGCTCACCCTCCGGACCGAACACGCCGATCGGCCCCGGCCCGAGCCCCACGGCAGGCAGCCGCCCGCCGTGCCCGATCACGCGCGCCTCCTCGGCCGCGACGTCCCTGCGCGGGAACGCCGCCGCCACCGCCTCGCCGATCGGCAGGATCACGCACTCCTCGGCGAGCCGCTCGACGCTCCTGGCCAGCGACAGGTCGTAGGGGCCCACCCGCGTGCGCCGCAGCCTGGTCAGGTGCCCGCCCACCCCGAGCGCGTCGCCCAGGTCGCGGGCGAGCGAGCGGATGTAGGTGCCGCTGGAGCAGGTCACGACCGCGTCGACGTCGACGACGTCACCGTCCGCGCGGATGTCGAGCACGTCGAACGCCCGCACGGTGACGGGCCGCGCCCGCAGCTCGACCGCCTCGCCCGCCCGGGCCATCTTGTACGCCCGCTGCCCGTTCACCTTGATCGCGCTGACCTGCGGCGGGACCTGCATGATCTCGCCGGTCAGCGCCGCGACGCCCTTGTGCACCTCGGCCGCCGTGACGCCGGCCGCCGAGGCCGTGGCGACGACCTCGCCCTCGGCGTCGTCGGTGTTGGTGCGCACGCCGAGCCTGATGGTCGCTTCGTACACCTTCTCGGTCAGCGTCAGGTGCCCGAGCAGCCTGGTCGCCTTCTCCACGCCGACCACCAGCACGCCCGTCGCCATCGGGTCGAGCGTGCCGGCGTGGCCCACCCGGCGGGTGCCCGCGATGCGCCGCATCTTGGCCACCACGTCGTGCGAGGTCCACTCGCCCGGCTTGTCGACGATGATCAGACCGCTCTCGGCCATCAGGAAACCTTCCCCAGCTCGCGCCGGAACTTCGCCATGGTCTCCTCCACGGTGTCGTAGGAGGTGTACCCGGCCGCGTTGTGATGGCCGCCGCCGCCCAGGGCCGCGCACACGGCGGCCACGTCGACGGCGCCCTTGGACCTGGTCGAGACCTGCCAGTCGCCGTGGTCGTCCTCCTTGAGCACGACCGCGACCTGCGCCTCGTCGGTGCGGCGCACGATGTCGATGATGCCTTCGAGCTCGGAGTACGGCAGCCCGTACGCGGCCCGGTCGACCCGCGACACGTACGTCCACACCAGCCCGCCCTCCAGCGTCACCCGCTCCAGGGCGTGGGCCAGCACCTTGAGGTAGCCGAACGGGGAACGGTCCCACAGCTCGCGGGCGATCTCGTCGGTGCGCAGCCCGGTCGCCACGAGCCTGGCCGCCATCTGGTGCACGGCGGGCGTGGTCGAGGAGTAGCGGAACGACCCGGTGTCGGTCACCAGCCCGGCGTACAGGCAGGTGGCGATGTCGCGGTCGAGCCGCCCGCCGAGCCGGTAGACGAGCTGCTCGGCCAGCATGGCGGTGGCCGCGGCCTGGGCGTCGATGAGGTCGAGCGTGCCGAACCCTGAGTTGGACGGATGGTGGTCGACCACGATCACCTCGCGCGCCGAGGCGGCGTTGGCGCCCAGCAGCCCGACCCGCTCGAACGTCGAGCAGTCGAAGACGATCATCAGCTCGGGCGCCGCCGGGTAGTCGTCCGGCGGCACCAGCATCTCCTGCCCGGGCAGGAAGCGCAGCAGCCTGGGCACCGCGAAGTGCCGGTCGCCGAAGGAGGCCACCACCCGCTTGCCCATCGCGCGCAGCACGAACCCGACGGCCAGCATCGACCCGAGCGCGTCACCGTCGGGCGTCACGTGGCAGGCCAGCGCGACCTCGTCGGTCTGGCCGATCAGCCGCAGCGCCCGGTCCCACGAGGACTCGGGGATCGGGCCGCCGTCCGCCGGACGCCGCTCCAGGCTGGCCGGGCGGTCGGCCCTGTCGCGCACGTCGGGCGTCACGCCTGATCGTCCCTGCCGCTCTCCGCGCCGAGCTCGGCGTCCTCCTCCTCGTCGGGCTTGCGGTAGGGATCGGGCTCGCCGGCGTAGGAGGCGGTCTGGGCCTGCTTGGCCACCTCGGCGTCGCGCGCCCGCGCCGCCATGATCAGGTCGTCCAGGTGGCGCGCGCTGTCGGGCAGGGGGTCGTGCTTGAACGTCAGCGTCGGGGCGAAGCGCACCCCGGTCTGCCGGCCGACCTCCGAGCGGATGATCCCCTTGGCGCTTTCGAGGGCGGCGGCGCTGTCGGCCCGCTCCGCCTCCGAGCCGAACACCGTGTAGAACACGGTCGCGTCGCGCAGGTCAGCGGTGACGCGGGTGTCGGTCACGGTGACGAAGCCCAGACGCGGGTCCTTGATCCGGCGCTCCAGCATCTCGGCGACGATCTGCTGGATGCGGTCGGCGAGCTTGCGCGCTCGTGCTGCATCCACCATGTTCGCTCCCCCTCACGCACGACCTGGCCGTGCAGTCGTTCAATCTTCGTCGTTGTAGAGCCGGTGCCGGGCCGACAGCAGCTCGATCTCGGGGCGGAAGGCCACCATGCGCTCGCAGGCGTCCAGCACCTCCTTGCAGTTACCCGCGGAGGCGGAAACGACCGCCACGCCGACCTCGGCTCTGCGATGCAGGTCGAGATGTCCGGTCTCAGCCACCGCGATGCCGGGATAACGGCGCTGCAGCTCGGCGATCAGCGGGCGTACGACAGAGCGCTTCTGCTTCAGCGACCTGACGTCGCCGAGCAGAATGTCCAGGGTCAGAGCACCCACATACATCGTTGGCAACCACCGCTTGGCCTGGTGTGGTGGACGCACGACCGGCCTGCTGCGGTGGGGACCAGGCCAGGGCGTGCGAGAGGCGCCCGGCGGATGTCCCGCCGGGCGCCCGGCCGCGCGTCACGCGCGCGGCTTCTCCCGCATCTCGAACGTCTCGATCACGTCGTCGATCCTGATGTCGTTGTAGCCGACACCGATGCCGCACTCGAAGCCCTCGCGGACCTCGGTCGCGTCATCCTTGAAGCGACGCAGGGACGAGACGGTCAGGTTGTCCGCGATGACGACGCCGTCGCGGATGACCCTGGCCTTGCTGTTGCGGACGATCACGCCGGAGCGGACCAGCGAACCGGCGACATTGCCGATCTTCGGCACCTTGAAGACCTCGCGGACTTCGGCGGTGCCCATCTGGACCTCTTCGAACTCGGGCTTGAGCATGCCCTTGAGCGCCGCTTCGATCTCCTCGATCGCCTGGTAGATGACCGAGTAGTAGCGGATGTCGACGCCCTCGCGCTCGGCCAGGTCGCGCGCCCGGGGCTCGGGGCGGACGTTGAAGCCGATGATGACCGCGTTGTCGTCGGCGACGGCCAGGTTGACGTCGTACTCGGTGATCGCGCCGACCGCGCGGTGCAGGACACGGAGCCTGACCTCGTCGCCGACGTCGATCTTGAGCAGGGCGTCTTCCAGGGCCTCCACCGAACCGGACACGTCACCCTTGATGATGAGCTTGAGCTCGTCGACGCGGCCCTTCTCAAGGTCGCTGAACAGCTCTTCGAGGGTGCGGCGACGGCTCGACTTCGCCATGTCGGCGCTGCGCTTGCGCGCCGCGCGCTGCTGGGCGATCTGCCGGGCCATCCGGTCGTCGGTGACCACGATGAAGTTGTCACCGGCGCTCGGCACGGCCGTCAGACCCATCACCAGGACGGGACGCGACGGCGTGGCCTCCTCGACCGGCTCGCCGTTGTCGTCGAGCATCGCGCGGACGCGGCCGAAGGCCTCGCCACACACGATCGAGTCGCCGACGCGCAGCGTGCCGCGCTGGACCAGGACGGTCGCGACGGGGCCGCGGCCACGGTCGAGGTGCGCCTCGATCGCGATGCCCTGGGCGTCCATCGTCGGGTTGGCCCGCAGGTCGAGCTCGGCGTCCGCGGTCAGCAGGATGGCCTCGAGGAGGTCGTCGATGCCCGTGCCGTTCTTCGCCGAGATGTCGACGAACAGCGTCGAGCCGCCGTATTCCTCGGCCACCAGGCCGTATTCGGTGAGCTGGGCCCGGACCTTGTTGGGGTCGGCGCCCTCCTTGTCGACCTTGTTGACCGCGACCACGACCGGAACCTCGGCCGCCTGGGCGTGGTTGAGGGCCTCGATCGTCTGCGGCTTCACACCGTCGTCGGCCGCGACCACCAGCACCGCGATGTCGGTGGACTTGGCGCCTCGGGCACGCATGGCGGTGAACGCCTCGTGACCCGGGGTGTCGATGAAGGTGATCTTCCGGTCTTCGCCCTCGTGCTGGGCCGCGACCTGGTAAGCGCCGATGTGCTGGGTGATGCCACCCGCCTCGCGCGCCACCACGTTGGTCTTGCGGATGGCGTCGAGCAGCTTGGTCTTACCGTGGTCGACGTGACCCATGACGGTCACGACCGGCGGGCGCGCGGCCAGGTCGGCCTCGTCGCCCTCGTCCTCGCCGAACTCGATGTCGAAGGCCTCGAGAAGCTCGCGGTCCTCCTCCTCCGGGCTGACGACCTGGATGTTGTAGTCGAGCTCGGCGCCGAGGAGTTGCAGCGTCTCCTCGTTGACCGACTGCGTCGCCGTCACCATCTCGCCCAGGTGCAGCATGATCTGCACGAGCGAGGCGGGGTTGGCGCCGATGCGGTCGGCGAAGTCGGACAGCGAGGCGCCGCGCGGCAGGCGGATCGTCGCGCCGTTGCCGCGAGCGACCTGCACGCCGCCGATCGCCGGCGCCGACATGTTGTCGAACTCCTGACGCCTCTGGCGCTTGGACTTGCGGCCACGCGCGGGACGGCCGCCGGGACGCCCGAAGGCTCCCGCGGTGCCGCCGCCACGGCCACGGCCGCCGCCACCGGGACGACCGGCGAAGCCGCCGCCGCCACCGGGACCACCGGTGCCGGTGCGCTGACCGGTGCCGCCGCCACCCGGGCGACCGGCGAAACCGCCGCCGCCACCCGGACGACCGCCGCCACCGCCACCGCCGGGACGGCCACCGCCGCCACCGCCGGGACGGCCGCCGCCACCGCCACCGCCCGGACGGCCACCGCCGCCGGGACCGGCAGGACGACCCTGCGGCATCATCATCGGGTTGGGACGCGGGCCACCCGGACGGGGACCGCCCGCGCCGCCACCGGCTCCGGGACCCGGACGCGGGCCGCCGGGGGGCGGGCCCGGACGCGGACCGGGAGCGGGCCGGGCGTCGCCGCCACGGCTCTGCGGCGGACGCGGCATCGCGCCGTCGCGCGGCGGACCGTCACGACGCTCGCGCTGGCCGGGACCGCCACCGCCCTCGCGGTTGCCGCCCGGACGCGGCGGACGGGACTGGCCCATGCCGCTGGCGTTGGAAGAGAACGGGTTGTTGCCCGGACGCGGGCCACGGGGGCCCGGCTTCGGCCCGGGACCGGGGCGGGGACCGCCACCGGAGGGCGCGCCGGGACGCGGCGCCTGCGCGGCGCCACCGCCACCGCCCTGCCCCTGCGGGGCGGGACGCGGACCGGGCTTGGGGCCCGGACCCGGACGCGGGCCGCCGCTGGGGCTGGGCCGCGGACCCGGGGTCGGCCGGGCGGGCGCGCCGCTCTCGAAACGCGCCTGCGGGGCGCCGGAGGTCTCACCGCGCGCGGCCTCGGGCTGCTGCGGCTGCTGGTGCGGCATCGGCACCGGCGGGCGCGGCTGACCGCCGCCCGCGGGGCCGGGACGCGGACCGGGCTTGGGGCCCGGACGCGGTGGAGCGGGAACCGGCGCCTGCCCGGCGCCGTTACCGGCCTGGCTGTCCGCCGGCCGGGGCGCAGCCCTTGGCGGCTGCGGCTTGTTGGACGGCTGACCGCCGCCCCTGGAGGGGCCACCCTTGGATGCCCCCAGTGCTTCGGTGAGCCTGCGGACCACCGGCGCCTCGATGGTCGAGGACGCCGAACGGACGAACTCTCCCATCTCTTGGAGCTTGGCCATGACGACCTTGCTCTCTACGCCGAACTCCTTAGCGAGCTCGTATACCCGGACCTTCGCCACTGCACTCCCTTACTCGGCCCGGGAGGCTGGCTGTGCCGTCCGGACCGTCGCTACCTTGACGTCTTCATCGCCGCGTGCTCATCAGGCGCTCATAGCAATCTGACTCCGCCCATCAACTCGGCGTCCTACATGACATTTCGTGGTTCTCCCTCCAGGTGCGCCCGCACGGGCGACACGTCAAGCGGCCCCGGCACGCGGAACGCGCGCGGGAACGCTCGGCGCCGCTCGGCAAGCTCCAGACAGCTCAAGGACGGGTGCAGCGATGCACCGCGGCCAGGAAGCCGTCCTCGCAGGTCAGGGACCACATGGTCCTCGACCCGCACCAGGCGGAGCAGCTCGGACTTAGCCTCGCGAACCCTGCAGCCCACACAGGTGCGCTGTGGGACCGCTTGGCCACCATATTCCAGCTTACCGTGTTGACGCATCTACGGAACCGGCGGCATCTTCGGCTTGGGTGTCCGGCCGGATGTCGATCCGCCACCCCGTGAGCCTCGCGGCGAGCCGGGCGTTCTGCCCTTCTTTCCCGATCGCCAGCGAGAGCTGGTAGTCGGGCACGGTGACTCGCGCGACGCGGCCCTCGAGGTCGAGAACCTCGACGTGGGAAACACGCGCGGGCGACAGCGCATTCCCCACGAACTCTCCCGGGTCCTCCGACCAGTCGATGATGTCGATCTTCTCGCCGTGCAGCTCGGTCATCACGTTGCGGACGCGCGAGCCCATCGGCCCGATGCACGCGCCCTTGGCGTTGACGCCCGGCTTGCGCGACCTGACGGCGATCTTCGTACGGTGACCCGCCTCGCGCGCCACCGCCGCGATCTCCACGGTGCCGTCGGCGATCTCCGGCACCTCCAGCGCGAACAGCTTCTTGACCAGCCCGGGATGCGTGCGCGACAGCGTGACCGAGGGGCCCTTGTGCCCCTTCTTCACCTGCACCACGTAGGCGCGGATGCGCTCGCCGTGCACGTATTCCTCGCCCGGGACCTGCTCGGCGTGCGGCAGCACGGCCTCGATCTTGCCCAGGTCGACCAGCACCAACCGGGGGTCCTTGCCCTGCTGGATGACGCCGGAGACCAGCTCGCCCTCGCGGCTGGCGAACTCGCCGAAGTTGATCTCGTCTTCCGCGTCGCGCAGCTGCTGCAGGATGACCTGCTTGGCGGTGGTCGCGGCGATCCGGCTGAAGTTGCCGGGAGTGTCGTCGAACTCCCTGACGACCTCGCCGTCCTCGTCCAGCTCGGCGGCCCAGATCGTGACGTGGCCGCTGCCCCGGTCGAGCTCCGCCCGCGCCTTGGGCGCGGCGCCGTCGGTGCGGAAGTACGCGATCAGCAGCGCGTCTTCGATCGCCTTGACGACCAGGTCGAAGGAGATGTCCTTCTCCCGCTCCAGGCTGCGCAGGACGCTCATGTCGATGTCCACGACGGCTCCCCCTTAGCCTTCGTCGCCGTCGACGTCGTCGAAGCGGCGGAATTCCACCTGCACCCGTCCGCGGGTCAGGCTCTCGTAGTCAAGTCTGCGCGCCGTGCCGGCGACGTCGAGGTCGACGCCGCTCTCGTCGGCGGCCAGGATGCGGCCCTCCACCACGGTGCCGTCCGTCAGCTCCGCCTTCACCAGCCGCTTGGCCGCACGGCGCCAGTGGCGCGGCTCGGTGAGCGGGCGATCGACGCCCGGTGAGGAGACCTCCAGCGTGTAGGCCGTCTGGCCCATCGCGTCGTCCTCGTCCAGCGCCGTGGAGACGGCCTGGCTCACGTCGGCCACGTCGTCGAGGCTCACGCCGCCGTCGCGATCGACGATCACGCGTAGCAGCCGTCTTCTGCCCGCCTGGGTGACCGTGATGTCCTCCAGGTCGAGGCCCTCCGCGCTGACCACGGGCTCCAGGAGCTTCATCAGGTGGTCGCGGGGTGATGCGCTGCCCATATCGACCTCCCCTATTGTCATGTCTCAGCCGGGCGGACCTCGCCTCTGGCTCTCCGCCGTCTGGCCGCACAGCCAGCGACGACAGTTGACACCCTATCCGTATGAGGGCACGGAGAGAGCGCCACTCGTCATGGTCGAATGGCGGAGCGTCGCCGGACGGCTGTCGCGGGCACTGGCCGTACGATGCTACCGAGGCCCTGGCAGGTCAGTGACAACTGGAGGTTCGAGTCCGTGCGCGCGCGTCAGCTCTCCCGGCGAGCCCTGCTGGCGGGCGGAGCGGCCGCTCTGACCGCCTGCAGCGCGCCGGGCCCGTCGCGGCAGCCGCCCGTCCCGGCGCCCGACTCGCCGGAGACCGTCCTGTTGAAAGAGCTCATCGCGGAGAAGGAACGCACCATCGCGCTCTACACGTCCCTGATCTCGTCGGGGAAGTCCGACCAGCTCGTGCCGTTCCGTGACCGCCACCAGGCCCATCTCGACGAGTTGCGCAAGCACGTGCCCGCCGCCTCCTCGGCGTCGCCGTCCGCGCCCGTCTCGGCCTCTCCCTCCGCTACCGCCCGTTCAGGGGCCAAGCCGTCGTTGTCGCGGCTGCGGGAGCTGGAGGGCAAGGCCGCCGCGGCGCGTCCCCGCCAGCTCGCCGCGGTCTCGCCCGGGGTGGCCCAGCTCATCGCCAGCATCGGGGCCTGCGAGGCCGCCCACGTCGCCGCCCTGCCGAGGTCGCTGTGAGCGGCGCGGAAGCCGCCGGCCCCGGCGGCGTCGCAGCAGGCGGCGCGCGGGCCACCGGGCCCCGCGGCGTCGCCGTGAACGGCGCGGGGGCCGCCGGCCCCGGCGGTGTCGTGAGGGGCGCGCGGGGCGCCGGCACCGCCGATCCCGGCGACCTCGAGAAGTTGCGCAAGGCGCTGGCGGCGGAGCACGCGGCGCTGTTCGCGTACGGGCTGCTGGGGGCCCGCACGTCGGGAGAGGTGCGGGCGAAGATGACCGCCGCCTTCGAGTCGCACCGGGCCAGGCGCGACCAGCTGCGCACCCGCATCACGGCGCTGGGCGGCAAGCCCGCCGAGCCCGACGCCTCCTACGCGCTGCCGTTCTTCCCCTCCGGCACGGCGCTGGCCGTCAAGCTGGCGGTGCACCTGGAGAGCGGGGTGGCGGCGGCCTACCTGGAGCTGGCCGCCGCGCGCGACCCGGAGCTGCGCCGGCAGGCGGCGCTGGCCATGCAGGAGGCGGTCACCCGCTCCTACTCCTTCCGCCCCGACCCGCCCGCGGCCTTCCCCGGCATGCCGCCGGCCCCCGCGTCGCCCCCACCCTCGCCCCCGCCCTCCGCGGGCCAGATGGGCAACTAGGCCGGACAGCCGGCGGGGCCGGGCAGGCCGGCCTTGGCGGGGGCAGGCGGTGCGGGCGGCCGAAAGGGATCAGGCCGTGATGGAGGCGAGGATGCGGTCGGCGGCCTCGGCGAGGGGGATCTCGGACTTCTCGCCCGAGACGCGGTCGCGCAGCTCCACGACGCCCTGTGACAGGCCGCGCCCGACGACCACGATCGTCGGCAGGCCGAGCAGCTCGGCGTCCTTGAACTTCACGCCGGGCGAGACCTGCGGCCGGTCGTCCACCAGCACCCGCAGCCCGCGCGACTCCAGCTCCGCCCCCAGCTGCAGGGCGGCCTCCACCTGGTTCTCCTTGCCCGTGCCGACGATGTGCACGTCGGCGGGCGCGACCTCGCGCGGCCACACGAGCCCGAGCGCGTCGTGCGCCTGCTCGGCGATGACCGCCACCGCGCGGGAGACGCCGATGCCGTAGGAGCCCATGGTGATGCGGATGGGCTTGCCGTCGGGGCCGAGGGCGTCGAGACCGGCGGCGTCGGCGTATTTGCGGCCGAGCTGGAAGATGTGGCCGATCTCGATGCCCCGGTCGATGGACAGCTCGGAGCCGCAGCGCGGGCAGGGGTCGCCGGCGCGCACCTCGGCGGCCTCGATCGTGCCGTCGGGGACGAAGTCGCGGCCGGCGACCACGTTGGCGGCGTGCTTGCCGGGCTCGTTGGCGCCGGTGACCCAGGAGGTGCCGGTGACGACGCGGGGGTCGACGAGGTAGCGGATGCCGAGCTCGCGCAGGATCTGCGGGCCGATGTAGCCGCGTACGAGGCCGGGGTGCTTGGCGAAGTCGGCGGCCTCGAAGATGGCGGGCTCGCCGGGCGACAGCGCCGCCTCCAGGCGCTTGAAGTCCACCTCGCGGTCGCCGGGCACGCCGATGACCAGCGTCTCGGTCTTGTCGGAGCCGGGCGTGACGACCTTGACGACGACGTTCTTGAGCGTGTCGGCGGCGGTGATGGACAGGCCGTGGTGCTCGTTGACGTAGGAGACCAGGGTCTCGATGGTCGGCGTGTCGGGGGTGTCCATGACGCGCGGCGCGGGGGCGTCGTCGGTGGCGCGGGGGGCGGGCGCGGTCGTCACGACGGCCTCGGCGTTGGCCGCGTAGCCGCACGAGCGGCAGGACACGAACGTGTCCTCGCCGGTGGGCGTGGGCGCCAGGAACTCCTCGGAGGCGGAGCCGCCCATCGCGCCCGACTGGGCAAAGACGATCTTGTAGTCGATGCCGAGGCGGTCGAACGTCCTGATGTAGGTCTCGCGGTGCTGCTCGTAGGAGCGCTTGAGACCGTCGTCGTCGAGGTCGAAGGAGTAGGAGTCCTTCATCAGGAACTCCCGGCCCCGCAGGATGCCCGCCCTGGGCCGCGCCTCGTCCCGGTATTTGGTCTGAATTTGGTAAAGGGTGACCGGATAGTCCTTGTAGGAGGAATATTCGCTCTTGACCATGTCGGCGAAGAGCTCCTCGTGGGTGGGGCCGAGGAGATAGTCGGCGCCCTTGCGGTCCTGGAGGCGGAACAGCGTGTCGCCGTATTCGGTCCAGCGGCCGGTCGCCTCGTAGTATTCGCGGGGCAGCAGGGCGGGGAAGAGCACTTCCTGGCCGCCCATGCGGTTCATCTCCTCGCGGACGATCCTGGCGACGTTTTCCAGCACCATCTTGCCGAGGGGAAGCCAGGAATAGATGCCGGGCGCCACGCGGCGGACGTAGCCGGCGCGGACGAGGAGCTTGTGGCTCGGCACTTCCGCGTCTGCCGGGTCGTCCCGCAGGGTGCGAAGAAACAACGACGACATGCGCAGCAACACGGCTACTCCTTGCTCGAACCCGGATGTGAAGGACTACAGGCTATCGAGTCGGAGGAGCGCCGCGCGCGGGCTTATCAGGGCCCCTTCGGCGGGACGATCTCCCCGGCGCACGCGGGACGATCTCGCCGGCGCACGCGGAGCGATCTCCGCGCCTGCACCGGGCCGGCTTCCGGAAGCGCGCCGGGCCGGGCGTACGCGGTCAGACCGCCGGAGGGATCCAGCCCGCCACGAACGCGGTCAGACCGCCAGGGGGATCCAGCCCGCCACGAACGCCGCCAGGCCCACCGTGAACAGGCCCGCGAACACCGCCGACAGCGCCAGCGCCCGCACCCGCCCCCGCGTGTTCCTGCGCAGCAGGACCACCAGCACCACCGAGGCCAGCCCGACCACCATCGCCGGCCCCGGCCAGAACGACTGCTCGCTGTCGATGAACCCCGGGGTCGACCGGTCCACCACGTCGGCGATCAGCGCCGCGCCCACCGCGCCGGCGGCCACGTCGCCCCAGCCGTCCTGCCTGCGCGTGAAGTGGGCCAGCAGGCCGAGGGCGACGAGCAGGACGAGCGTCCAGTTGAGCCCGGCGGCGCTGCCGCCGATGATGTCGAAGGCGTCCTGCCCGCGCAGCGCGCTTGCGCCCATGGCGGCCACCAGCGTCGACACCGCCGCCAGGAACGTGGTCAGCAGCGCCCAGGAGAGCCCCGACGCGCTCGCGCCGACGGCCAGCGACAGAGCGAGATAGGCGTACGGGTCGTAGATCTGGCCGAGCCAGCCGGGGCCGGCGCCGGAAACGAGCGCGCCGAGCAGACCGACGGCCAGCCCACCGAGAAAGGCCGCCAGCAAATGGCGTTCGATGGCGCGCTGACGCCGGTCGTATTCGGCGAAGTCGGCGTAGTCGATCGTGGTGTTGTTCATGTCCATTCCCTGGTCAACCCCTCCCCCCTCAACGTTTGGGGATGACCACATCGAGATTATGCGAACGTCCAGAAAAGGCAAATTTCGGTCATCTCCCCGCCAAAACGAGCAACCGCTTGGTTAAGCTGGGCGGGTGGCACTCGCCGATGAACTCCGCGCCGTCGTCCGCGACCATCTCGCCGCCCGGCCCGGCGCGTCGTGGCAGGCGTTCGCGCGGGACGTGGGCGTCGCGGGGCTGCTCGTGCCCGAGGAGCACGGCGGGGCCGGATGCGGGCCTGCGGAGATGGCGGCGGTCGCGGAGGAACTGGGCCGGGTCCTGTCGCCCCACCCCTTCCTCCAGACGGCGGTCATGGCCGTCGAGGCCCTGCGCGCCTGCCTGCCCGCCGCCGAGACCCCCGCCACGGACGGGAGGCCCGCGCCGGAGCACGGCGCCGGCGGATCCCATGCGGCGGACGGCCCGGACGGCCTGGACAGGGCCGGTGCGGCCGGCGGCCCGGACGGAGCGGGCGAGGCGGGCGAGGCGGGGCGGCTGCTGGCGAGGCTGGCCGAGGGGGCGGTGAGCGCCACCGTGGTGCTGCCGGGCGACGGCGAGCTGCGGCTCGACGGTGACCTGCTCACGGGCATCGTGCCGTACGCGACGGCGGGCGAGCTGGTGCTCCTTTACGTGGACGGGCTGCTGGTGGAGGCGGTGCCGGCGGGGCGGGAGGCGTACACGACCATGGACGAGAGCCGGCCGCTGCAGCGGCTGGTCTTCCACGACACCCCGGTGCGCCGGATCGGCGACGGCTCATCGTGGGTCCGCGTCCGCGACCTCGGGATCGCCGCGCTGGCGGCCGAGCAGGCGGGCGGAGCGCGGCGGTGCCTGGAGATGGCGGTCGAGCACGCCAAGCGGCGGCACCAGTTCGGGCGGCCGATCGGGTCGTTCCAGGCGATCAAGCACAAGCTGGCCGATCTGCTCCTGCTGGTCGAGTCGGCCACCTCGGCGGCGCGGGCGGCGGCCGAGGACGGGGTGGCGGCGGCGGTCGCGGGGTCGTACTGCACGGAGGCGTACCTGACGGCGGCGCGCGAGAACATCCAGATCCACGGCGGGATCGGGATCACCTGGGAGCATCCCGCGCATCGCTATCTCAAGCGGGCCACCTCGGACGCCCAGCTCTTCTGCCCGCCCCAGGCCCACCGCGCCCGCCTCGGCGCGCACATCTTCGCCTCGGGCTGAGCCCGCCGCCCCTCATCCGGCCCGGCCCGGAGGGGAGATGGCCTTTCCGGCGAGCACGACGCGGCTCAGCGAGCGTGGCCCCTGGGGCTGCCCGGGGTCCCGGGGCGCTAGCCGCCGAGGAGTTCTTCCCAGGGGTGGCGGGTGTTGGTGGCGCGGGTGGTGTCGAGGGCCTCGGCCAGGCGCCAGAAGCCGCGGCGCGCGCGCACGCCGGCCCGGCCCATCGGATCGATCGCGCGCAGCTCGAAGCGCACGCCCATCACGTCGAGCACGGCCGAGCCGTCGCCGCCGGGCCCGGCCCTGGTGACGAGGGAGCCGTCGTAGTCGGGGTCGCGCACCTGCTCGACGAGGAGGGTGGCCACCTCGGAGGCGTAGGGCCCGTCGCGCCACTCGATGTGCCAGCTGTGGTCGGAACCGCGCCACCAGGTCAGGTCACGGCACGACTCGATGAAGTCGGCCTCGGTCGCCAGCGCGGCCATCACCCTGCCGAACGCTTCGTACCTGCGTGCGCTGGTGAGCGAGAGATCGTCGCCTTGGTCGGGGGACGCGCCGCTCTTCGGCCGCCGCAACGCGTGCTTTCGCTTCACGAGCATCCACTCTGATCGCCGCCGCGCCCTTCCCGCAAGTCTTTGCCACTGATACGCTCTACCAAGCGAGCGCTTGGTTCCCTACTTCGCCGGAGGCGCGATGACATCGCCGCTACGGATCAGCCTGGGCTATGAACTGGAGGTCCGCGGCCGTACCCGCGAGGTCGAGCAGCAGGCGTTCCGCAACGTGATCGACCAGGTCGTGCTGGGCGACCGGCTGGGGTGCGAGGCCGCCTGGTTCGTGGAGCACCACTTCACCAGGGGTTTCTCCCATTCCTCCGCGCCCGACCTGGTCCTGGCCGCCATCTCCCAGCGCACCGAGCGCATCCGCCTGGGGCTCGGGGTGGTGCTGCTGCCGTTCCAGTCCCCGATCCGCACCGCCGAGCGCGTCGCCACGCTGGACGTGCTGAGCGGCGGGCGGGTGGACTTCGGTACGGGCCGTGGCGCCTCTCCCCTGGAGTACCAGGCGTTCCAGCGGCCCTTCGAGAAGTCGCGGCAGATCTGGGAGGACTCGCTGGAGGCCACGCTGGCCATCTGGCAGGCCGACGGCGAGCCGGTCAGCCGCTCGAACGAGTTCTTCGAGATCCCCGACGTGGCCGTCTACCCCCGCCCGGCCCAGCGGCCCCATCCACCGGTGTGGGTGGCCTCCACCTCGCTGGAGGGCTACCTGGCCGCCGCCAGGCACGGGTACAACCTTCTCGGCATGACCATGCTCAAGGGCATCGACGACGTCGCCGCCGACATCGCGAAATATCGGGAATGCCTGGCGGAACATGGCTTCGACCCCGCCTCCCGGCGCGTCGCGCTCATGATCCCCTGGCATGTCGCCCCGACCCGCGAGGAGGCCAACGCCACGGCCGCAGATCCCGTGCTGTGGTACATCCGCCGGCAGGTCAACCTGGTTACCCCGCCCGACTACTACGACGCCCGCCACGCCACCCACCGCGTGCTCGGGCAGCTCGCCGCCGGGCTGCCGCCCGAGGAGGCGATGGCCACGCTGCGGGAGCACCTGATGGTGGTGGTGGACGACGTGGAGGGCTCGCGCAAGGCGCTGGGCAGGATCGCCGAGGCCGGGGCCACGGATCTGATCATCCAGGCGCAGGTGGGCGGGCTGGCGCACGAACAGGTCTGCGCGTCGATGAAACTGTTCATGACCGAGGTGGCCGGCATCTCGGGTGACGATCCCGGCGGCGCCTCGGGTGACGTTCCCGGTGACGCCGTGGGCGGCGCGGCCGGGGCCGTGAGCGAGGTGGCGCGGTGACCGGCGGCGGGCGCGGGGCGCGCTGGCTGACCAGGGACGATCTCGGAGCCGCCGCGGGCTCCGCCACCGGGCTGCTGCTCGTCTCCCCCGACGTGTCCAGCGTCTTCCCGCTCTCCCCCGCCGACCGCGCGGCCGCGGCGGAGCTGACCGGGGCGGCGCTGCGGGAGGCCGGGGTCGGCGCTCGCGACCGCGTCGTGGTCGCCCTGGCCGAGCCGGCCGGCGCGCTGTGGACCGCCGCGGCGGCGGACGTGGCCGGGGCCGCCGCCTGCGTGGGCCCGCGCGGCCGGATGCGCCTGCACCACGCGCTGACCGCGCTGAAGGCCACCACGCTGGTGGCGACCCCGACGGGCGCGATGGACTTCCTGTCGCGCCTGCATCTGGAGTTCCTGCTGGACCCGCTGGACCTCGGGCTGCGCAGCATCGTGCTGACCGGTGAGATCGCCGCCAGGCGCACGCTCGGGCATCTGGCGGGCGAGTTCGGGGCCCGGGTCACGGAGGTGCTGGCCAGCCCGTTCGGCGGAGGCGCGCTGGCGTGGCGGGCGGCCGAGGACGAGCCGCTCCGGCCGCTCGCGGAGGGCCTGCTCGGGCTGGCCGCCCTGGGCAAGGACGAACTGGCCAAGGACGACCTGGGCAAGAACGACCTGGGCAAGGACGAGCCGGCCACGAACGGGCGGGCCGGGGGCGGACAGGCCGAGGGCGGCGGACAGGTCGAGGGTGGCGGGCCGGCCGAGCTGGTGATCACGCCGGCCGGGCACGCGACGCTCGGTGACGCCGTGCTCAGGACCGGGCTGGTGGCCGCGGCGGCGGGCCCCGGCCTGCCGGCCCCCGCCCACACCGTCGGTGAGCACGTGCTGGTCAGAGGCGTGTGGCTGGCGCTGCCCCGGATCGACAGGGCGCTGTCGCGGATCGACGGCGTGGCCGGGTGGGAGCTGACGGTCAACCGGCAGGGGACGCTGGACACGGCGGTGCTGACGGTGACGTTCGGCAGGCAGAGCCTGGTGGGCAACCCGATGTGGAAGGCGCGGATCGAGCAGGCCGTACGGGCGCTGACGCCGGTGTCGGTGCGGGTGGAGACCGCGCGGGAGATCTCCGAGACGCCCGCGCCCGGCACCGTGAACGACCTGCGCGGCCACCACCTCGGAAGGGACAGGGCGCTCGTCGTCTGAGTGATCGGAGAGGCAGCCGATGGGATCGACGCCGGACTGGGGGACGCTTCCCTGCATGCTGCGCGACCAGGCCGACCGCCACCCGGACGACGTCGTCGTCGCCGATCCCGCGGGGCCGCGGATGACGCTCGCCGCGCTGCGCGCGCAGGCGGCCGGGATCGCCCGCGGGCTCGTCGCGCTCGGCGTGGCGCCCGGTGACCGGGTGGCGATGTGGGGGGTGAACTCGCCGTACTGGGTGGCGCACGCGTTCGGGATCTGGGACGCGGGGGCGGTGATCGTACCGGTGCCGGCGCGTGGCAAGGGCATCGAGGCGGCGCAGCTCATCGCGAAGACCGGCGCGAAGGTGCTGGTCACGGGGGCGGGCCCGGCCGGGGAGCCGCTGGCCGGGCTGCTGCCCGACCTGCTGACGCCGCCGCCCGGCCTGCGGCACGTCGTGACGCCCGACGGGCCGGGGCTGGAAGCGCTCGGGGCGCGCGTGCCCGCCCGCGAGGCCGAGGAACGGGCGCTCGCCGTCCGGCCCGGGGACCTGTGCGAGATCATGTCCACCTCCGGCACCACGGGCACGCCCAAGGGCGTCATGATCGACCACTCCCAGGTCCTGCGCGGCTACTGGGACTGGTCGGAGATCGTCACGCTGGACGAGCACGACCGCTATCCGGTGATCGCGCCGTTCAGTCACGGGTTCGGGCTGAACGCCGGGCTGGTCGCGTGCGTGCTGCGCCGGGCCGTGATGGTGCCGATCCCGGTCTTCACGCCGGACGCCATGATGTCGCTGATCTCGTCCGAGCGGGTCACGGTGCTGGCCGGGCCGCCGACGCTGTTCCACCGGCTGCTGGACGAGCTGGAGCGCGCCCCCTGGGACGTGTCGTCGCTGCGGGTGGCCATCTGCGGGGCCGCCGCCGTGCCGGCCCGGCTGATCACGCGGCTGGTCGAGCGGGTCGGGCTGGACCGGGTGATCAACGCGTACGGGCTGATGGAGGGCACGGTCGTCTCCATGACCAGGGCGGGCGACCCCGTCGAGGTGGTCGCCGCCACGGCGGGCCGGCCGGTGCCCGGCATCGAGGTCAGGATCGTGGACGACGACGGCAAGGAGGTCGCGGCCGGCGAGCGCGGCGAGATCCTGCAGCGCGGCTACGGCGTGATGCGCGGTTACTGGGAGGAGCCCGAGCGCACGGCCGAGGTGATCGACGCCGACGGGTGGCTGCACACCGGCGACATCGGCGTGCTGGACGAGTCGGGCAACCTGGCGATCGTGGACCGCAAGAAGGAGCTGTACATCGTCAACGGGTTCAACGTCTCCCCCGCCGAGGTCGAGTCGCTCCTGCTGCGGGAGGGGTCGCTGGCGCAGGCCGCCGTCGTCGGCGTGCCGGACGCGTCGTCGGGCGAGGCGGGGCTGGCGTACGTGGTCGCGCGGCCCGGCCGGACCGCCGACCCCGAAGCGCTGCTGGCGTGGGCGCGGGCGAACATGGCGGACTACAAGGTGCCCAAGCGGATCGTGGTGCTGGACGCCCTGCCGGCCAACGCCAACGGCAAGATCGACAAGCTCGCGTTACGCCGCCTCTCGTGAGGCGTGCTCCAGTGCCACGTGCGGGGTCGCCTCTGGCGGCGTCACCTCTGGCGGCGTCACCTCTGGCGGCGTCACCTCTGGCGGCGTCTGCCGGGGTGCTTCCGTCGGCGTGCGCCAGAGGCGCTTGCGACGGCGGGGTGCCGGGGTAGCGTGGAGGTAGGCCCCTTCGCCCGGGAGCTGCCATGTTGCGCCTGCTGTCCGGTGAGGCCGCACGAAGGTTCGGGGGGCGCGCGGCCGTCGTCACCGGCTCCGCCCGGCTGTCGTTCGCCGCCCTCGACCGCCTCTCCGACCAGGTCGCCGCCGCCCTGGCCCATCGCGGCGTCCGGATCGGCGACCTGGTGGCGCTGGCGCTGCCCGACGGGCCGGAGTTCGTGATCTGCTACGTGGCGGCGGCCAAGATCGGCGCGGTGACGGCGGGGGTCGGCACGGCGGGTCTCGGGACGGCCGGCGTCGCGACCGGGCGCGCGGGTCTGCCGGCCGCGCTCGACCCCGCCCTGGTCGTCACCGCGCCCGGTGTGCTGCCGCCGGCGGCCGGGCTGGACGTGGTGACGCTGCCGCTCGACCCGGCGGGGCGCGGCCACGGCGAGCGCGGCGAGTACGGCGAGTACGACCCCGCACGACTTCACGGGCTGCGCAGGGCCGAGCCGCCTCCGCCGCCGTTCCCGCCGGACCCGGGCCGGCCGGTGGTGATCACGTACACGTCGGGCAGGACGGGGCCGCCCAAGGGCGTGCTGTTCGGCGACCGCCAGCTGGAGGCGATCCGGGCCCACGGCGCCGGGCTCCGGTGGGGCACGGGGGACGCCAGGCTGGTGCCGCACCCGCTGGGGCAGCTCGGGTTCGCCACCCGGCTGCCGGTCTTCCTGCAGACCGGGCGGACCTGCCACGTGATGCCCGAATGGAGCCCGGAGGCGGCGCTGCGGGTGACGCGCGAGCACGGGATCCGGGTGCTGCAGGGCAGCCCGTACCAGCTCGAAGCCATCCTGGCGTGCGGCGAGGATCTGCCGGGGCTGGCGCTCATCCTGTCCAGCGGCGCGCCCGCCCGGCCGGAGCTGATCAGGGAGCTGCGCGGCAGATACGGCGTGCCCGTGTGCAACCGCTACATCTGCACCGAAGCCGGGCTCGGCCTGGGCACGCGCCCCGAGGACCCGCCCGAGGACGCGGAGACCACCGTGGGCAGGCCGCGCGGCGGCGTGACCGTCTCCGTCAGGGACGCGCGGGGCCGGGTCCTGCCTCCCGGCGAGCCCGGCGAGGTGCTCCTCCGCTCGGACGCGGTCATGAGCGGTTACGTTGGCAGGAACGGCCCCGATCACGCGGCATTCGCCAGGGACGGGTTCATCCGGACCGGTGACCGGGGATACATCGATCACACTGGCCGGTTGCATCTGGTGGGACTCTTCGATCGCGGACCGGCATAGGGAGGCAGCGTGACGTTGCACGTGGCGGTCATCGGGTCGGGCCCCGCCGGGATCTACACGGCCGAGGCCCTGGTCAAGCAGTCTGCCGAGCCGGTCGAGGTGGATGTCGTCGAGCGGCTGCCGACCCCGTACGGGCTGGTCCGATACGGCGTGGCGCCCGACCACACCTCGATCAAGTCCATCGCCAACTACCTGCGCAAGGTGCTGGAGCTGCCCCAGGTGCGCTTCCTCGGAGGCGTCACGCTGGGGTCGCACGTGTCGGTGGACGATCTGCTGGGCGTCTACGACGCGGTGGTCTACTGCACGGGCGCGATGGTCGACAGGCGGCTCGGCATCCCGGGCGAGGACCTGCCGGGCAGCGTGGCGGCGACCGACTTCGTCAACTGGTACTGCGGGCATCCCGACGTCGATCCGGGGCGGTTCACGCTCGACAGCTCCGAGGTCGCGGTGATCGGGGTCGGCAACGTGGCCGTCGACGTCGTGCGCATCCTGGCCAAGACCGCCGAGGAGCTGCGCGCCACCGACGTGCCCCACGAGGTGCTCCAGCGCCTGGGCGAGAGCCAGGTCAAGGCCATCCACATGGTCGGGCGGCGCGGGCCCGAGCACGCCAAGTTCACCCTGAAGGAGCTGCGCGAGCTGGGCGAGCTGACCAACGCCGACGTGTGCGTGCGGCCCGACGAGGCCGTCGTCTCCGGCGGCGACTTCCCGCGCCAGGTGCTGGGCAACATCAAGGTGCTGCAGGGGTGGGCCGGACGCGAGCCGGTGGGCCGGCCGCGCCGCCTCGACGTGCGGTTCTGGATGCGGCCGGTGGAGATCCTCGGCGCCGACCGGGTGGAGGGGCTCAGGCTGGAGCGCACCCGGCTGTCGGAGGAGGGGCGCGTGGTCGGCACGGGCGAGTTCGAGACGCTGCCGGTCGGGATGGTGCTGCGCTCGGTCGGCTACCAGAGCGTCCCGCTGCCCGGGGTGCCGTTCTCGGAGAAGACGATGACCGTGCCGAACGAGGCCGGGCGCGTGCGCGAGCGCGAATACGTGGCGGGCTGGCTCAAGCGCGGGCCGACCGGGGTGATCGGCACCAACAAGTCCGACGCGGCGGAGACGGTCCGCACCCTGCTGGCCGACCTCGACGGGCGGGAGCGCACGGGCACGGGCGGGATCGACGCGCTGCTGGCCGCGCGCGGGGTGCGGCCGGTGACGTACGACGAGTGGCTGGCCATCGAGGCGGCCGAGGCGGAGCTGGCCCAGTCGCTCAGCCGGGGCGAGCGCGTCAAGCTGATCGGGCTGGAGGCCATGCTCCGTGTCTGCCGTCCCTGAGGGGTTCGCGGCGGCGTACCGGCTGCAGCGGGCCCGCTGGCCGCTGTCCGAGCCCGGCCGGCTGCCCGGCTGGCAGCCGGTCCACACCGTGTACGTCCCCGCCGACCGCTTCTCCCCCGCCACCGTCGCCGAGTGGGGCGACCGGGCGCTGGCCCTGCTCAAGGCGCATCTGCCCGGCCCCGGCGAGCTGGCCGAGGTCTTCGGCACGCCCGCCGGGCTCGCCGCCGCCGTGCACGAGCGGGTGCTGCGCAAGCTGTCCACCGAGCCCGTCGAGGACCTGCGGATCGACTTCGAGGACGGGTACGGCGCCCGCCCCGGCCCCGTGGAGGACGAGCACGCGGAGCGGGCCGCCGAGGCGGTCGCCGCGATGCACGCGGCCGGGACGCTGCCCCGGCGGTGGGGGCCGCGGGTGAAGTCGTTCGCCGACGGGGACCCGGAACGGGCGGTGCGGACGCTGCGCCTGCTCGTCTCGGGGGTGGCGGGGCGGACCGGCGGGCTTCCCCGCGGCTTCGTGGTGACCTTTCCCAAGGTGCTGCTGGAGGCGTACCTCGGGCAGTTCGCGGCCGTGCTGGAGGAGCTGGAGACCGAGCTCCGGCCGCCGTCGCCGCTGCGGTTCGAGATGCAGGTGGAGGCGCCGCAGACGCTGCCGTTCCTGCGCGCCGACCTGGCCGGGTCGCTGGGCGGGCGGCTGGCCGCCGCGCACTTCGGGGTCTTCGACTACACGGCCGCGATCGGGCTGCCGCCGCACGAGCAGCGGCTCGACCATCCGGCCTGCGACCACGCGCGGCACGTGATGCAGACGGCGTTCGCGGGGACGGAGGTCGAGCTGTCCGACGGCTCGCTGGCCGCCGCCCCCGCCTCCGACCGGACGGACGACGTGCACGCGCTGTGGCGGCGGCACGCCGGGCTGGTCCGCCACTCGCTGCGGCACGGGTTCCACCAGGGCTGGGACATGCACCCGTCACACCTGGTGAGCCGGTTCGCCACGGTGTACGCCTTCCATCTGGCGACGTACGACGCCTATCGGGAGCGGGTGCGGGCCTGGGAGGAGCGGCGCGCGGCGGAGGGCGGGGTCATGGACGAGCCCGCCACCATCCGCACCCTGGCCGCCGCCCTGCACCGCGCGGACCACGCCTTGCCGTGACCCGCCCGGCGAGAGGGCGCCACGGGCTGGGGGCCGGCTCTGCCGTCAGTCGCGTTCGACGAGGGAGCGCCACTGGCGTACCAGGCGCCATTCGACCGGGTCCGACCAGCTCGACCGCACGGCCGAGCCGACGTGGAAGGCGCGGATGCCGTAGTCGAGCAGGACCGGCACGTGCGCGGGCCGCAGCCCGCCGCCGGCCAGCACGATCGACCCGTCGCCGGCGTCGGCGCGGGCCTTGAGCACCGGCAGGCCGTCGTTCACGCCGGTGGGCGCGCCGGAGGAGAGCACGGTGGCCAGGTTGGGCAGCAGCCGCACGGCCCGCCAGGCGGCGTGGACGTCGGCGGCGTGATCGACGGCGCGGTGGAACGTCCACGGCAGCGGGGAGACGGCGTGGATGAGCGCCTCGGTGGCCGCCAGGTCGACGGCGCCGGCCCCGTCCAGGAACCCGAACACGAACCCGGCCGCCCCGGCCTGCTTCAGCTCCTTGGCGTCACGGCCGAGCCGGGCGAGGACGTCGGGGTCGGCGGCGAAGTTCGCGTCACAGCGCAGCATCACCATCTGGGGCAGCGGGCACTCGGCGGCGATCGCGGCGACCGTCTCCGGGGAGGGGGTCAGCCCGTCGGCCGCCATGTCGGCCACGACCTCCAGACGGTCGGCTCCGCCCTGTTCGGCGGCCACGGCGTCGCGCACGTTGAGCGCGATCACCTCGAGCAGGGATCCGGTCATGGAGGAGAGGTTATCGGGTGATCTGTCCCTTTGCGCCACAATGTGCCCGGCCGCCTGGCACCCGATCACCTGGCCTGTTCGCTCTCAGCCCCAGGTCAGGAAGCGGTAGTGCAGGCCGGTCGAGGACTCCCGCCACTCCCCGGCGGAGTCCGGCGGGCGGCCGACGTCCGGTGCGTACGTGTCGCCCTCGAAGGGCTCGCGGATCTCGGTGACGACGATGCGGTCCGCGAGGGGCAGCGCCGCGACGTAGACGGCCGCGCCGCCGATCACCCACACGTCGCCGGAGGCCGCGTCGAGCGCCTGCCGCAGGTCGGGAAACGTCTCCACGCCCTCCTGGGGCGTACGCGACAGCACGAGGTTGCGCCTGCCCGGCAGCGGGCGGAACCGGGGCGGCAGCGACTCCCACGTGCGGCGGCCCATGAGCACGGTCGTGCCCTCGGTCAGGGCGCGGAAGTGCTTCAGGTCCTCCGGCAGGTGCCAGGGCAGCGTGCCGTCGCGGCCGATGACGCCGTTCGCCGACTGCGCCCAGACCAGCCCGATCACACCGGCCACACGGATGGTCACACCGCCACCGGCGCCTTGATGGCGGGGTGGGGGTCGTAGCCGTGGATCGCGATGTGCTCGTAGGTGTAGTCGAACAGGCTGTCGGCCGGCTTCAGGCTCAGCGTGGGGAACGGCCGCGCCTCGCGGGCGAGCTGGGTGCGGACCTGCTCCTCGTGGTTGTCATAGATGTGGCAGTCGCCCCCGGTCCAGACGAAGTCGCCGACGCCGAGGCCCACCTGCTCGGCGATCATGTGCGTCAGCAGGGCGTAGCTGGCGATGTTGAACGGCACGCCGAGGAACAGGTCCGCGCTGCGCTGGTAGAGCTGGCAGGACAGCCTGCCGTCGGCGACGTAGAACTGGAAGAACGCGTGGCAGGGCGGCAGCGCCATGCGCGGGATGTCCGCGACGTTCCACGCCGAGACGATGATCCGGCGGGAGTCGGGATTCTCGCGCAGCGTGCGCAGCACCTCGCTGATCTGGTCGATGTGCCCGCCGTCCGGGGTCGGCCACGACCGCCACTGCACGCCGTAGACCGGGCCGAGGTCGCCGTCCGGCCCCGCCCACTCGTCCCAGATCGTGACGCCGTGGTCGCGCAGCCACGTGACGTTGCCGTCGCCGCGCAGGAACCACAGCAGCTCGTAGGCGATCGAGCGGAAGTGCACCTTCTTCGTGGTGATCAGCGGGAAGCCGTCGGACAGCCGGTAGCGCAGCTGGTGGCCGAAGACCGACCGCGTCCCCGTGCCGGTGCGGTCCTCCTTGCGGGCGCCGGTGTCGAGCACGTGGCGGAGCAGGTCTTCGTACTGCGTGTCGGGCATGTCCGCAAGCTTAGCCAAGGGCTCCGCACGCCCGCTCCCGTGTCGTGTGGCGGGGCCGGCCGGGCCGGTGGGGCCGGTCAAGCGGTCCAGGCAGTCAGGACAGACAGGCCGGTCAAGCGGTCAGGCCGGTCGGCCAGTCAGGTCGGTCAGGTCGGTCAGGCGGGCGTGAGGGACAGGCGGGCGGGCAGGTCGGTGAGGCTTTCGATGCGGGGCACCGTCGCGTCCGCCGCCGGCGACGGCCCGCCGGTGACGAAGTCGATGCCGCGGTCCAGCCAGACGCCGGTGAGCCCGGCGAGGGCGGCCGCGTTCACGTCGCTCTCCAGCATGTCGCCCACGTTGACGGCGCGGGCGGGGTCCGTACCCATCCAGCGGCACGCGGCGGCGTAGGCGGCGGGCTTGGCCGCACCCAGCTCGGCCGGGGTCAGGACGGCCTCGAAGTACTCCAGGAGGCCGAAGCGGGCGAGCTTGGCGCGCTGCTGGTCCGGGTCCCCGTTGGTGAGCACGGCCAGCCGCGGCCCCCCGGGAAGCCCTCTCAGAGCCTCCAGGCACGGCCGCACGTCGGGATAGCACTGCCAGGACTTCTCGAACGGGGCGAGGTAACGCTCGGCGATCCAGGCGTCCAGCAGCCCGGGATCGTCCGGGACCGGCTCACCCAGCGCCGGCAGGAAGGACCTCAGCCTGCGCCGGTGCTGCTCGGCGAAGGAGCACTCACCGGCCAGGTACTCGCGCATGTGACGCCCCTCCAGCGTCCACCACAACGCCACCAGCTCCTCGGGGGAGGCCGTCGCGCCCGGCGCGGCCCGCACGATCCGCCCGATCGTCTCCAGGACCGCACTGCGATGATCGACGAGAGTGCCGTCAAGATCGAAGAAGATCACATCCGCCATGCGGAGATCATCCCGCGCACGCCCACCCTGACACCAGCGGGGCCACGGCACCTTGCACCCCGTGCGGACGGCCTTGTTCCTGTCCCGGCGCGAAGCCCGCTCGTCTCAGGGGAGTGCGGTTCAGGCTTTCCCGTCACCGGACTCGCGTTCGGCGGCCAGTTCCGTCGCGACCTCGAGCTGGTCGAGGGCCGACTGGAGCCGCGCGCCGGTCGACTTCCCGACCTCGCGCTCCAGTATCGCGATCGCCTGATCACTGAACTCGCCCATGTTGCCGAGCAGCAACGCCGCGTAGTCGAAGTCCTGCCCGGACAGTCCCTCGACCACCTGATCTATGACCGGGAGCGCGGCCAGCATGCGGCCCCGGCAGTAGTCCTCGATCTCGACGGCCCGGCCTTCTATCACCAGATGCCCGTCGCGGCCATAACTGCGGAATATCTCATGCAGCAGCAACCAGCCGAAGTCAGGGAGATACGCGCGTGAGCGCAGCTCATCGAGAATCACATCGGTGACAGCGGCCGCCGACGTATAAAGGTCTCCCTGATTCACAACATGGCCGTACAAAGCACGGAACGCATCCGCCCGTTGCTCGCTTGCACCGTTAAGGAGTCGCCGCAGGACTGGCGGAACACCTGAGGCGTCACCGCTCATCGTTCTAAGCTCCCGCCAGTCCCACATTACGCATACCTGCTTTCTGGCCGACGATTACCAGCGCCGATCCGGCGGTACTTGCGACGGGTCGATCCAACCCTGACACCTGGGGCAGAAGTCTGCCTCGTTCATCGTATTCGGGTGTGCCGGGTGCCCGAACCGGATATTCTCAGGCTTCGACCCCCGGCTGACGAGCTCGTCTCTCGCGAGGTCTTCAGCACAGTGCGTGGAGCCGCCCCTTTCTGAGCGCTTCTTGCCCACTACCACGTCGCCCGTTACACAATCGACAGCACCAACGATCATAACGTGCTTGCTGCGTTGTGTTTTCGACATGCCTTCTCGGACTTTATCTCTCGCCCTGTCAGCAATCGCCCAGCATTCCTCGTCCGTATAGCGAGGCGCATCGTTGTGAACGAGAATCGCTTGGCCGCCTGCCACCACATGATAGGTGTGGAAGTCCTCGACCGTGAGGTTGTGGACGCGCCGCGTGGCAGTGCGGTGCTCTACCGCGCTGACCTGGACGTACGTGCCGGCCGAGGTCTGGAGCCACATGCCGGGGCGCAGGTCGCCGGCGTTCAGCCAGGTCTGGCGCTTGGGCAGCCAGAACGGGTGTTCGTCGGTCGCGGTGAGGACGTCGCTCTTGCCGTCCACCGTGATTGTGATGTCCACCAGGTTCTTGGCGCCCTCGCTGGTGATCAGCGTGGTGACCGGGCGGGCCGCGGTGCGGCCGGTGGACGGGTCGGTGGCCAGGACCTCCTCGCCGGCCTTGATCTGCTCGATGGGCTTGCGGGAGCCGTCGGCCATCAGGACCAGGGTGCCGGCCACGAAGCTGTTCGGCAGCGCGCAGGTCACACCCGAGCCCGGTGCGTCCACCGGGACTTCGGGGATGGTGGCGTCGATGACCTGGCCGATCACCTCGTCGGCGATGTCCTCGGCGGCGTTCTCCCCGAGTTCCTCCACCACGTCCTTGGCGCAGGAGATCAGGCTGCGGCACAGGAGGTCGCCGTCGTAGCCGAAGTCCGGGTCCACACCGCCCATCTCCGCGATGTCGACATCGTTGAGGATCATCTCGTTCTGTTCCTGCGCGATGTCGTTCTTCTTGCGGGTGGTCGGCTTCGGCTTGGTCGGCGGCTTCTTCGCCGTCTTCTTGGTCGGCGGCTTCTTTGTGGTCTTCGTAGGCTTCTTGGCCTGCGATTTCTTGGTCTGGGGCTTCTTGGCCTGAGGCCTGTTGACCTGGGGCTTCTTGGCCTGCGGCTTGCGGATGATCGGCTTGGTCGGCTTCTTGACCTTGGCCCTGACCGTGGGTTTCTTGGTGGTCGACTTCTTCGTCTGTGTCTTCGTGGTCTTCTTGGTCGTCTGCTTCTTGGTGGTCTTCTTCGTCGTCTTCTTGGTGGCCTGCTTGGTGGCCTTCTTGACCGTCTGCTTCACGGTCTTCTTGACCGTCTGCTTCACGGCCTGCTTCACCGTCTGCTTGACCACCTGCTTCACGGCCTGCTTGGCCGCCGCCCTGAGGGCCGCCTGGGCCGCCACCCGCACCGCCATCCACAGCAGCGGGAGGCAGAAGGGGCAGTTGCCGGAGGGGTCGGTGTAGGCGAGGGGGTTGCCGGCGGCGTAGGTGTAGCGGTTGAGGTTGATGGACGGGTACGGGTCGATCGT
>NZ_KL647033.1:289519-291028 GCF_000725485.1 Nonomuraea candida
GCGCTCCTCCACCCCGCCCTGGATGCGGCTGTCGAGCCGGCCCAGGTTGTCGTAGGTGTAGGTGGCGTCCCCGTCGGAGACCAGGTTGTCGAAGGCGTCGAACTTCAGCTGCCTGGTCACGCCGTTCGTGGTCTCGGTGGCCAGCGTGCCGCGCGGGGTGTAGGTGTAGGTGGTGCCGCCGCCCGACAGCAGGCGGTTGCGCTGGTCGAAGACGAAGCTCGTGTCGCCGGCCTTGACCCGGTTGCCCGAGTCGTCCCACTCGTAGGTGGTCGTGGTGCCGTCGGGGCCGGTCCAGGAGGTCATCCGGTCCGAGCGGTCGTAGGTGTAGGTGTTGTTCCCGGCGCCGGCCGTGCCCGCCGTCACCTTGGAGGTCAGGTTGTCGTCAGGGACCGGCCGCTGACCGCGTCGGTGAACGTCTTGAGCCGGTCCGACGCGTCCCAGCCGTAGCCGGTGGTGCCGTTGACGTCTTGCTTCTGGGTCGGGTTGCCGTACGCGTCATAGGTGAACGCGACGTTCTGCTTCCCGCCCTTGGCCACCTTCGTCATCAACCCGCGGTCGTTGTAGTCGAGGGTGTAGTCCCCGAGGACCGTGCTGCGGCCCATCGCGTCGTAGTCGAAGGTCCACTCGGGCGTGGCCGCCTCGGCCCCCGAGCCGGTCTGCTTGACGGTGGCCCGGGTCAGCGAGCCGGTCACGTCATACCCGTACGTCGTCGTGATCGACTTGCCGTCCGCGACCGGCTCCACCAGCTCCGTCAGCAGGTCCGTCGCGTCGTAGGCGCCGCGGATGGTGTGACCCTCCGGAGTCGTCTCCGACGTCTCGTTGCCCGCCAGGTCGTAGCCGTAGCCGGTGCTGCGCAGCACCTTGCCGGTGTCGTCGGTCTCCTTGACCGCGATCTCCCGGCCCGCCAGGTCGTACTCGCTGATCGTCGAGTTGCCCAGCGCGTCGGTGACCTTGGCCTGACGTCCCGCCAGGTCATAGGCGTACGACGTGGCATTGCCCGCCGGGTCGGTCTCCTTGGTGACCTCACCGGCCGCGTTCACCGTCCATGACGTGGTGCGGTTCAGCGGACCGACCTCTTTGACCCGCGCCCCGGCGTCGTTGTACTCCAGCCGGGTGACGAACGCCTCCGCCGTCGGCTTGCGCTCCAGCACCGTGGTGGTGATGGTGCGGCCCAGGTCGTCGTAGGTGCTCTCCACCCGTGCCCCGGTCGGGTCCACCGCGGCGAGCAGCTCCCCCGCCAGGTCGTACTCGTACACCCATTGACCGGCGGGCTTGCCCGTCACGGCGGGCTCGGTGACCCGGACGCGGTTGCCGAGCGCGTCGTACTCGGTGGTCCAGGTCGAGCCGCGCTCATCGGTGTACTTGGTCACCTGGCCGGCCGGGTTGTACGCGTAGGTCTCGGTCGGGGTGAGCGTCTGACCGCCGGGCTGCGCGTAGGCCGACCCGGTGACCGACACCAGCCGGCCCAGCCGGTCGAACGCGGAGGTGGTGACCGCGCCGGCCTCGTCC
>NZ_JOAG01000036.1 GCF_000725485.1 Nonomuraea candida
CCCTGCCCGCCCCGCCCCTGCCCCACCCCCACCCGCCGGGCCCACCGCCCGCCTCCCACCCGTCCCCCGGCCTTTCGGGGCCCGGGGGATCGGGGCCGCCCGGGCAGACCGTGCCGCCCGGGCACGCGGGTCCCGCGCCCTGGGGGACGGGGCCGGTCAAGGACGCGGGCACCATGGACCCGCGCCGCCCTCCGCGAGGCCGCCGGGGCCGCTCGCGGGCGGTGGCGGTGGCGGTGGTGGTGTCCGTCTCGGCGGTCGTGGTGGCCGGCGTGCTGGTGTGGCAGGCCCTCCCGCCGGTCACGGCCGGCGGGCCGGGGGACGACCGCGCCGCCGCGTCGGGCACGCCCACCGGCGCCCGGCCCAAGCGGGCCACGGAGCTTCCCCTCGACGTCCGGCAGCCCAGCGCGGAACCGACCGAGGAGCCCGTCCCGGAGAACCTGCTGACCCCGGACGCCATCCGCGCCATGATCGCCAAGCTGAAGCCGGTCATCGGCGGCACCAGGGTCGTCGATCTGACCGTGCACACCACGCACGCCTCCGTCGACGCCCCGCTGAAGGACGACCCGAAGCTCTACGACACCTACGACTACCGCGACGGCGAGGTCGGCGAGCCGCGCACCGGCGGCGAGGTGGACACTCAGCTCCTGGACCTGGCCGCGTTCGACTGGGACGCGCTCCCCGGGCTGCTCAAGAGGGCGGAAAAGGACCTCGGCGTGCCGAAGCCGACCTCGCGCTACCTGATCGTGGACCGCTTCACCTTCGTCTCGAAGGGACCCGTCATGCGCGTCTACGTCACCGACGACTACCACCGCACCGGCTACCTGGTGGCCAGCCCCCAGGGCAAGGTGCTCAAGCTCTACCCGGAGAGCTGAGGCCCTGTCAGCAGCCCTCCTCGTAACCGCTCTCCGGGATCAGCCGGCTCCACTCCGCCCTGCTCAGCGGCCCGCCCGCCCTGGCGCACACCTCGCGGGCCGTCAGGGCGGGATCGACCGCGATCTCCCTCACGGTGCCGTCCACCGCGACGCCGCGCAGCCGGGTGCCGTCCTGGCTGAAGGCCAGCCCGTTGGCCCACGAGGTGACCTTGCCGACCTCGCGCAGCGCCCGCGTGTCCCAGAGCGACATGCGGGCGGCGTCCACGGCCAGCAGGTCGCCGCCGGGGGAGAAGCGCAGCTCCTCGACCGGGGCCGTGCCGGTCTCGACGGCGCCGATCGTCCTGCGCTCGCGTACGTCCACCAGGAGCACCCGGCCGCCCTCCAGCCCCAGCGCCAGCCGGCGCCCGTCGGGAGAGAAGGCCAGCGCCGTCGGCGCGTCCCCGCCGGGCGGGACGGTTTCGCCGGACACGCCGGACGGCGCGGCGCCGCCGGCCGGGTCGAGCGGTGTGACGCGGCCGGTGGCCAGGTCGAGCAGGCCCGCGCCGGCGGCCAGCGTCGCGCCGTCGGGGCTGAAGGCCAGCGCCAGGTCACCCGCGCCCTCGTATGTCTTGAGCCGGCGCCCCGTGAGCACGTCCCACGTCTCCAGGGTCCCGCCGCGCGCCGTGGCCAGCGTGCGGCCGTCGGGGGACAGCGCCACAGCCGGCACGTCGCCGCCCGCCTCGATGGCGGCCACCTGCCTGCCGCCCGCCACCTCCCACACCGTCACCGGGCTGCCCGAGACGGCGAGCAGCCTGCCCGCCGCGTCGAAGGCCAGGTCGCCGGCGGTGGCGATGCGGCCGAGCTTCCTGCGCTCCTCGGTGTCGGTGAGCTCGATCGTGTTGCCGATCTCCTCGGCCGCGACCCGGCCGTTGCCCGAGAAGGCGGCCGCGTGGCCGTCGTCGGACGGGACCGGCAGGCCGGAGACGTCGAGCGAGACGACCGTGCCGGTGCCGCTGAGGTAGCGCAGCACCCGGCCGTCCGCCGAGAAGGACAGGCCGTGGCCGGGGTCCTTGAGGGGGTAGGAGCCGGCCAGGCGGCGTTCGGCCACGTTCCAGACGCGGACCTCGCCGTGGCCGGGCAGCGCCAGCAGGGTGCCGTCGGGGCTGAACACCAGCGGGCCCGCCGCGCTGCCCGGCGGCGTCTCCATCCCGTCCACGACCTCGACGCCCCACGCCCGGTCCGCCGCCCGCCCCTCCCGGGAAGCGTCCCCCTCCTCGGGAGCACGCCCCTCGGCCGGCACCGCCGCCTGCTCGCCTCCGCCCGGCCGCGCCGTCCGGGGCGCGGTGGCGTCGGGCAGGGGGGTGGCGGTCGCGCGGGCCTGGGGTGGGGCCGCGGAGGTGGACGACGGGGAGGCCAGGGCGAGCACGCCCGTGCCGGGTGAGGGGGTGGCCACCGGGATCGGCGCCGCCTCCCGGCGCGTGCCGCGCGCGTCCCCGCGGGTGCCGGACCTGTCCCGCGCCGACACCAGCGTGACCCCGTCGCGCCCGGCCACCGCCAGCGTGGTCCCGCCGGGGCTGAAGGCCAGGGCGGGCGCCGCCGCGTCCGGGCCGGTGAGCGGGGCGACCGCCACGACGCCCGTCCTGACCCGGCGGGGGGACAGCTCCCACAGCTCCACCCGCCCGTCCGGCCGCGACAGGGCCGCCCTGGTGCCGTCGGGCGAGAGCGCCACCTTCCGGTCGGTCACGTCGAACAGCACCCGCGTGCCGCGGTAGACCTTCGTCCGGTTCCCCCGGGCGAGCGTGTAGACGACCTCGGCGGGCGGCTGCCCGGTGGCGACGTCGAACGGCCGGCCGCCGGCATCCTCCGCGTGGCGTCCGTCCTCGCTCAGCGCCGTGCTGCCCACCGGCATGGCGTACGACGCCGTCCGCCGCCCTGCCGCCACGTCGTAGACCGTCACCGCGCCGGCGTCCCACCGGACCAGCTCGTCGCCGCGCAGCAGGTAACGGGCCCGCGCGTCGGCCGCCGGATCGGTGAACACGGCCAGCTCCGGCTGCACGAGCGAGTTCTGCAGCGCCGCCCGCGCCTCGAACACCGGCGACAGCCGCCACGCCGCCACGCTCAGCCGCATCGCGGTGCGCGGGTCGCTCTCGCGCAGCGCCTCGGCCCGGGCGGCCACCGCTCTGGCGTCGGCCTCGATGAGGCGTTCGCGCAGGTCGTTCTGGCCGTGCACGGAGACCACGGTCATCGTCACCGCCACCGCGAGCACCGCCCCCACCGTGGCCAGCGAGGGCACTAAAAGCTTCCTGCGCTGCTTGGACAGGGCCACGCTGTCGTTGAGGAAGTCGCGTTCGAGCTGGTTGAGCCGCAGGTGGCGGCGCTTGGTCGCGGCCCAGCCGAGCGCCGAGTCGAGCTCCGCGCCGCGCAGCAGGTGGCTGCGTCCGCGCCGGTGCTCCGACCAGTGCCGGGCGGCCTCGCGGATGCGGCGGTGCGCCGGCATGCCCTCGCGCTCGTCGGCCATCCAGCCCCGCAGCCGCGGCCAGGCGCGGTAGAGCGCGGCGCTGGCCGGCACCACCCGGTCGTCGCTGACGGCCACGAGCTTGCCGACGGGGGTCTCGGTGGACGGGACGCGGACGCTGCGGCGCACCAGCAGGCCGGCCTCCATGAGCGGGCGCAGCACGTCGCCCTCGTCGTGCGGGCTCTCGCCGTCGAGCAGCCGCAGCAGCGCCCCCGGCACCGCCTCCTGCTGGCCGGGCGTGAGCGACAGGTAGACCTCCTCGGCCAGCTCGCCCAGCGATTTCGGGCGTACGTAGGCCGGCGGCGGGCGCAGCTCGCCCGCGCCGTCGATCCGCAGCTCGCCGGCCGCCGGCCGCTGGGCCGGGTCCTTGGCCAGCGCCCGCCCGACCAGCTCGCCCAGCGGCTCGGGCAGGCAGCTCAGGTCGGGGTCGAAGGTCAGCAGCCGGCGCAGCACCGCGCCGAGGCTCTCCCCGTGGAACGGGTCGCGGCCGGTGGCGGCGAACAGGACCACCGCGCCCCACGCGAACACGTCGGCCGCCGCCTCCGCGCCCTGCCCGGTCAGCACCTCGGGCGCCTGGTACGTGCACGTGCCGCCCACCGGCGGACTGGCGGGCAGGCCCAGCTCGATCACCTTGGGGCCCTCGTCGGCCAGCAGCACGCTCTCCGGGTTGAGCCCCCGGTGCGTCAGCCCGGCCGCGTGCAGCGCGTCGAGCGCGACCGCCAGCGCCGCGGCCAGCGCGACCAGCTCGTCACCGGAGTAGGGGCCGTGCAGCTCCACGGCCTGCCGCAGGTCGGGCCCCGCCACGAACTCGCTGACCACGAAGGGCACGCCGTCGTCGGACCCGACGGACACCACCTCCGCCAGATGGCGGCAGGTCACCCGCTCGAACCGGCTTCTCACCTCGCCCCGGGGGACGGTGACGGCGAAGCGCCGCCCCTCGTCGTCGTACGCGTCGTAGACGACACCGCGCCCGCCCGCGCCCAGCCTGGCGGCCAACCAGCAGCCGCCAAGCCTCTCGGGGTCACCTGGCACCAAGCGCATCGTCACTGATGCTTAGATGCACGACACCGCCCATTGGTTGTCCGGATCCGCGTCACCGGAAAAGACGCCACAGGTCCCCCGCGCGCCTCGGGGGACCCATGCGTCATGATCATTATGCCAGGCTTCCGGATCTGGCCTGCCACTCCGGCCGCAGGATGGACATGAGCACGGCGTCGTGCCATCGGCCGTCCCACAGGAGGGCGTCGCGCTCGACGCCCTCCTCGACGAAGCCGACCTTCTTGTAGACGTGCCGCGCCCGCTCGTTGAAGGCGTAGACGCCCAGGCTGATGCGGTGCAGCGGGGTCGTGCCGAAGGCGTGGGCCAGGACCAGCTCGATCGCCTCGGTGCCGTAGCCCTTGCCGGCGGCGCGCGGGCCCAGCATGATGCGCAGGTTGCACGCCAGGTTGTCGGTGTCGAGCTCGTTGAGCACGATCTCGCCGGCGTATTCGCCGCCGGCCGTGATCGCCAGGTCCAGCCGGTCGGCCTGGCCGGCCCGCGTCGAATACCACAGCCGCAGGCTCTCGGCGTCGAACGGCGCGTGCGAGCCCGTCAGGCGGCGCACCTCGGGGTCGGTGACCGCTTCGAGCAGGCCCGCGACGTGCTCGGGACCGACCGGGCACAGCGTCACGCGCTCACCCTTCAGCGTGGGTTTCTCGGCGAACATCCCCTTTGGCTATCAGTCGCGATCAACGGCGGGCAAACCCATTTTCTCCAGCACCTCGTCACGGACCTGCTCGGGCCGGAGCACGCCGACGTCGCAGATCAGGTCGGCCACCTCCTGGAAATAGCGCTCGCGGCGGGCCCGCATCTCCGACGGGTCGTAGTCGGGGCGGTGGTCGCTGGTGCGCATCCGCTGGAGCAGCACGTCGTCGTCGGCGTCCACCCAGACGACGAACGCCCCGCGCATCGCCTCGCGCACCCGGGCGTTCTCCAGCGTGCTGGCCGCCGCCGCGATCACCTTGGGCTCGCCGGCCAGCTCGTGCAGCACGTGCTCGGCTTCGTACCGGTGCAGCGCCTCCTTCCCCTCGCGGGCGGCGATCGGCGCGGAGGTGGCGCCGTGCGTGCGCTGGAGGTACTGATCACTGTCGCTGAACGGCAGCCCGAGCGCCTCAGCGATCAACCTGCCCGAGGTGGTCTTCCCCGAGCCCATGAGTCCGATCATCACGACTGGTTTGTTTTTCGACATGTGGATAGAGGTTCCTTCGTGTCAAGGAGGTAAATCTGATGACCATCGC
Organism: Nonomuraea candida; assembly: GCF_000725485.1. Classification (GTDB taxonomy): domain Bacteria; phylum Actinomycetota; class Actinomycetes; order Streptosporangiales; family Streptosporangiaceae; genus Nonomuraea; species Nonomuraea candida. The sequence goes on from NZ_JOAG01000036.1 coordinate 5,643, forward strand.
CGGAAGCATCATCCTCATCATGCTCGGTGCGATCCTCACCTGGGCCGTCGAGTTCGACCTCGCCGGCCTCGACATCAACGTAGTGGGCGTCATCCTCATGCTCGGCGGTCTGGTCGGACTCCTGTTCGGCATCTACCGGATCAGGGTCACCCGGCGGGCGGTGGGCCCGATCGACGAGCCGGTCCATCGGCACGAGATCCACGAGGAGCCCGAGGCCCGCAGGACCACGGTGTACGAGGAGCGCCGCCACTACGACGAACCGCCGCTGTAGGAGGTGAATCGACATGCCAGCCGTTGAAGAGCTGCCGTCGACGATCAAGCGTTCTCCCAAGAAGGCGCAGAACACGTGGATCAAGGCGCACGACTCGGCCGTCAAGGAGTACGGCGAGGGGCGGCGCGCCCACATGACCGCGTTCGCCGCGCTCAAGCACTCCTTCGAGAAGGTGGGCGACCACTGGGAGCCGAAGGAGAAGAAGGGGCCTTCCGACAAGGGCGCCACGGATCGCTCCGGCCGGACGGCCGAGGGAGTGGACGCCAACGCCAGCAAGGAGCACCTGCAGAAGGTGGCCGCCGAGCTGGGCGTGACCGGCCGGTCGAAGATGACCAAGCAGGAGCTGGTGACGGCCATCAAGAAGGCCAACAGGAAGGCCACGGCCAAGGCCCACTGAGGGCTCTCCGAGACATGGGGCCGGCGGGAGAGGACGCGCGGAGCGCGCCCCTCCCGCCGGCCCTCGTTCATGTCGCCGGCGGGAGGGGCGCGCTGTGACGGCACCCGGGGAAGCCGTCACAGCAGCCGCTTGACCGCCTCGGCGATGGCGCGGCGGTCGATGCGGGCGTCGGCCAGCTGCTCCTGCGGGGTCGCCGAGCCGGGCAGGTCGGTCACCGCCAGCTTCACCACCCGCGGCCCCAGCTCGCTCACCGCGTCCATCACCGCGTCGCCCAGCCCGCCCTCGATCCGGTGGTCCTCCACGGTGATGAGGTTGCCGGTGGTGGTGGCGGCCTCGGTCAGCACGGCCGCGTCCACGGGTTTGATCGAGTACAGATCGATCACCCCCACCGGGATGCCCTCCTCGCGCAGGTCGTCGGCGGCCGCCAGCGCCTCGTGCACGGTGACGCCGGCGGCCACGATCGTGGCCCGGTCGTCGGGGGTGTGGCGCAGCACCCGGGACCCGCCCACGGGGAACCGCTCGCCCGGCGGGTAGATCACCGGCGTGTCGCCGCGCGTGGTGCGCAGGTAGGAGACGCCCTCCAGGTCGGCCATCTCGGCGATCAGCGCCGCGGTCTGGTTGGCGTCGCACGGGTAGAGCACGGTGCTGCCGTGCACGGTCCGCATCATGGCCAGGTCCTCCAGGCCCATCTGCGACGGGCCGTCCTCGCCGATCGCGACCCCGGCGTGCGAGCCGACCAGCCGGATGTCGGCCCGGCTCACCCCGGCCATCCTGATGAAGTCGTGGGCCCTGGTGAGGAAGGCCGCGAACGTGGCCGCGTACGGCTTCCAGCCGCGCACCTGCATCCCCACGGCCGCCGCCACGAGCTGCTGCTCGGCGATGTACATCTCGAAGAAGCGCTCGGGGAACTCCTTGGCGAACGTCTCGGTCTTGGTGGAGTCGGCCACCTCGCCGTCCAGCGCCACCACGTCGCCGCGGGCCGCGCCGACCGCCGCCAGCGCCTCCCCGTACGCCGTGCGCGTGGCCACCTTCTCGCCCACCGGATAGGACGGCAGCTCCATCCCGTCGCTCTCGAACCGGAACGGCGTCACGTCCTCCTCCGGCCGGTTCACCGTGACCCGCACGCCGCGCTGCCCGCCCAGCTCGTCCACGGCCTTGCCGGGGTCCTTGAGCGCCTTGCCGTGCACGCCCTCGCGGTTCTCGACCTCCAGCACCCCTTCGCCCTTGCGCGTCTTGGCCAGGATCACGGTCGGCCGCCTGCGCGTGTTGCAGGCGTCGCCCAGCGCGAAGTCGATCTGCCCCGGGTCGTGCCCGTCGATCTCGATGGTGTGCCAGCCGAAGGCCCCGAACCTGCGCGCGTACGCGCCCGTGTCCCACCCGTGCCGGGTGGGACCGCGCTGGCCGAGCCGGTTGACGTCCACGATGGCCGTCAGGTTGGCCAGCCCCTCGCTCCCCGCGTGCTCCGCGGCCTCCCAGATGGACCCCTCGGCCAGCTCGCTGTCCCCGCACAACACCCACACCCGGTACGGCAGCCGCTCCAGCCGCCCGGCCATGGCCACCCCCACCCCCACGGGAAGCCCCTGCCCGAGCGAGCCGGTGGCCACGTCCACCCAGGGCAGCCGGGGCGTGGGATGACCTTCCAGCCGGCTGCCCCGCTTCCTGAACGACAGCAGCTCCTCGTCGCTGATCACGCCCGCCGCCTTGTAGAGCGAGTAGAGCAGGGGAGAGGCGTGGCCCTTGGAGAAGATCAAGTGGTCGTTGGCGGGGTTGTCCGGGTGGTCGAAGTCGTAGCGGAGGTGGCAGGCGAACAGCACCGCCATCAGGTCGGCGGCGGACATGGACGAGGTCGGATGGCCGGACCCGGCCTGGGCGGCGGCGCGCACGGAGTCGACGCGCAACTGCGCCGCCAGCTCGGCCAGGTACGGTAGATCGCGCTCAGGCATCATGACTCCTCGGAACGGTTTCTGCCCCGCCTACCCGCGCGTGGCCGCTTAACTCGGCCCGCCGGGCCCGCCGGAGGAGCGGATCCGGGAGGGCTAGGAGCGCCTGGCGCGCAGCAGCGCGGCGGCCCCGGTGGCGGCGCCGGCGGCGAGGGCGAGGAAGACCTTGGCGCGGTGCTGGGAGAGCCAGAGCTGGGGGCTGCGCCCGCTGGAGCGGGAGTCGAACGCCCCGTGCGCCCCGTAGTCGCGGGACTCGTCGGCCGGCTGCCACAGGTTCGCCACGCCCGTGGGGGACTTCTCGTCGGTCTGCTGGGAGTCCAGGCCCGTCCTGGCCAGATACCGGTCCACCAGGGCGGGGGCGACCCGCTGGGCCAGCAGGGTGGCGGCCGTGCTGACGCCGACCCAGTATTCCTTGCGCTCGGGGTGCTCGGCCGCGTACACGATGGCCCGGGCCGCCACCTCGGGCTGGTAGATGGGCGGGACGGGCTGGGGGTGGCGGCGCAGCTTGGACAGGACCCATTCGAACTGCGGGGTGTTGAGCGCGGGCAGTTGCACCATCGTGACGTGGATGCCGCTGCGGTCGGCCATCAGCTCCGTGCGGACCGACTCGGTGAAGCCCTTGATCGCGTGTTTCGCCCCGCAGTACGCCGACTGCAGGGGGATGGCGCGCTGTGACAGGGCCGAGCCGGCCTGGACGATCGCGCCCGCGTTGCGCGGGCCCATCAGGTCCAGGGCGACCTTGGTGCCCCAGACGTAGCCGAGGTAGGTGACGGCGGTGGCGCGCTCGTACTCGTCGGGGGTGATGTCGGTGAACTTGGCGAAGACCGAGGAGAAGGCCACGTTGATCCAGACGGAGATCGGGCCCAGCTCGGCCTCGATACGTTCGCCCGCCCGGCGCACCTGCTCGTAGTCGGCGACGTCGGCCTCGTAGACCTTGCCCGTGCCGCCCTCGGCGCCGACGTCCACGGCCGCCGCGCCCAGGCCGGCCGTGCCTCTGGCGATCAGGGCCACCCGCGCGCCCCGCGCGCCGAGCTCGCGGACGACCGCGCGCCCGACCCCGCCGCTCGCGCCCGTCACCACGACCACCCGCCCTCGAAGTGGTGCCATGACGCGATCAGCCCGCCTCTCCGTGGTGTCTGCTCTTCTGCCTCCGTACGGCCAGCGTGATGTCCACGACCGTCACCACGGCCAGGACCACCGCGATGCCCGCCAGCACCCAGGCGCGGGTGAGGATCCCCAGCACCGTGAACGCGAACAGGAACACCAGGATGAACGAGCCCGCCCTGATGTGCATGACGTCGCGCGGGGTCGCGGGCACCATGGCGTGGCCCTTGCGGTCCCGTTCTTCGTGCCATTCTCCATTGTCAGACATGCGGCTCACCTGCCCCTGCCGTTTGCCGCCTAACGTCGGGGGTAGCCCGCCTCGCGTGCCCGAGCGCGATCACAGTGACGCCGGACCCGGCTACGACCTGCGCCCCAGCGACCAGAGCGAGCCGGGCATCCGGCGGCGGCGGCGCGGGCGCGGGTTCGGCTACGAGGGCCCCGACGGCCGTCCGGTGCGCGACCCCGCCACGCTCGCCCGCATCAAGGCGCTGGCCATCCCGCCGGCCTGGCAGGACGTGTGGATCTGCGCCTCGCCCAAGGGCCACCTCCAGGCCGTGGGGACGGACGCGGCGGGGCGGCGCCAGTACCGCTACCACGACCTGTGGCGCGAGCAGCAGGACCGCGCCAAGTTCGACCGGGTGCTGGAGGTGGCCGAGCGGCTGCCCGCGTTCCGCAAGGCCGTGGACGAGCAGCTCCAGGGGCGCGGGCTGACCAGGGAGCGGGTGCTGGCCGCCGCGGCCCGGCTGCTCGACATCGGCTTCTTCCGCATCGGCGGAGAGAGCTACGACACCTACGGCCTGGCCACGCTGCGGATGGAGCACGTCACCTGCACGGGCGGCATCGTCGTCTGCTCCTATCCGGCCAAGGGCGACATCTCGCGCGAGGTGGAGGTGGCCGATCCGGGCGCGTGCAAGGTGCTGCGCTCGCTCAAGGCCCTGGGCGTGGAGGGAGAGCTGCTGCGCTACCGGCGCGAGGGCGGGTGGGGCGACATCAGGAGCGAGGACATCAACGAGTACCTGCGCGAGACGATCGGGTACGAGGTCACCGCCAAGGACTTCCGCACCTGGCACGCCACCGTCCTGGCGGCCGTGGGCCTGGCGGTGTCGCGGCCGGCCCGCCGGGCGGGGCCCACGAGCAAGAAGCGGGCCGTCACCCGGGTGATGCGCGAGGTCGCGGAATACCTGGGCAACACGCCGACCGTGGCCAGGGCGTCGTACGTGGACCCGAGGGTGGTGGAGGCGTACGACCAGGACAGGACGATCGCCGCGGCGCTGACCGAGCTGGGCGCGGACGCGGACTTCGGCCAGCTCGCGACGGCGGGCCCCGTGGAACGGGCGGTCATTGACCTGATTCGCGCCGTTTGAGCTGTTCATCCCCGGGCATGCGGCGACAGAAGAAGGAGGCGAGCGATGGAAGCTCCGCAGTACGTCGTGGCCCGCGTCCAGCAGGCGCTGGCCGAGGACGGACGCACGCACGAGCTCGGCATTCGCGTCGACATCAGAGGCGACCAGCTCTTCCTGCGCGGCCAGGTGAGCGGGGCCGAGCAGCGCGAGCGGCTCGGCCAGGTGGCGCACGAGACCGCACCCGAGCTGCACGTGCACAACGAGATCAAAGTCGTCGACGCCGGTGCGCCGGGGGAGGATGAGCATCTTGATTGACCTGCGCATAGCGGCCGTGGGAGACATCCACCTGGGTGAGGACGTCAGAGGCCAGTACCGGAGGAAACTGGAGGGCATCGAGGACCGCGCCGACGTGTTCATGCTGGCGGGCGACCTGACCCGGCACGGCACGCTGGAGGAGGGCCGGGTGGTGGCCGACGAGCTGCGCGGCCTGTCCATCCCGGTCGTCGCGGTGCTCGGCAACCACGACTACCACTCCGACCTGCAGTACGAGATCGCCGCCGAGCTGCGTGACGCGGGGGTCATCGTGCTGGACGACGACGGCGTCGTGATCCAGTGCGGCGACAAGAAGCTGGGCGTGGTCGGCGGGAAGGGCTTCGGCGGCGGGTACGCGGGCAAGTGCGCCAGCGAGTTCGGCGAGCGCGAGATCAAGAACTTCGTCTCCCACACGCGCTACATCGCCGAGGCGTGGAAGGTGGCGCTGAAGGAGATCGTGGCCGACCACCGGGTGGTCCTGTCGCACTACTCCCCGATCAAGGAGACGCTGGAGGGCGAGCCGCCGGAGATCTACCCCTTCCTCGGCAGCTACCTGCTGGCCGAGGCGGTCGACACGGCGGGGGCCGACCTGATCCTGCACGGGCACGCGCACAAGGGCAGCGAGAAGGGCATGACGCCGGGCGGCATCAGGGTGCGCAACGTGGCGCTGCCCGTGCTCGGCCGGGCCTACAGCGTCTACTGCCTCAACTGCGAGGACGAGTTCCACAGCCACGACTCCCAGCGCCAGGCCGGCTAGAACCCCTCCCGCCCGCCGGGCCACCCCCCGACGGCCAAGGCCCAGAGCACTCCGGGCGGCCAGGGCTCAGAGCACCCGGACGGCCAGGACGCAGATGTCGTCCTCGGCCGTGTCGCCCCCCAGCCGCTTGAGCAGGCAGTCGATCAGCTTCTCCGGATCGTCGGCCGTGCAGGAGTGCGCCGCCTGCACCAGGGCCTCCATGCCGGTCTCCAGGTCGCGGCCGCGCCGCTCGACGATCCCGTCGGTGTAGAACACCAGGACGTCGCCGGACTGGAGCTGGGTGGTGCACAGGCCGTACTCGGTGGCGTCGAACGCCCCCAGCATCATCCCCTCCACCCCGTCCACGATCGCGGCCCGGCCGTCCCTGATCAGCAGCGGGGCGGGGTGGCCCGCGTTCGTCCAGCGGAAGGTGCAGTCCTCGGGGTCGAAATGGCCGATGATCGCGGTGCCGGTGACGGTGACGCCCTCGTTGGAGTGCACGATGAGGTCGTTCAGCCAGGTCGCGAGCTGGCCGGCGGGCGCCTGCGTGTAGGCCAGGCCCGCCAGCCCCGAGCGCATCTGCAACATGATGCTGGCGGCCGTCAGGCCGTGGCCCATGGCGTCGCCGATCGCGAGCAGCACGCGGCCGTCGGGGATGAGGCGGGCCTTGAACCAGTCGCCGCCCAGCCGGATCAGCTCCTCGCCCGGCAGGTACCGCACGCCGACCGTCAGGCCCGGCAGGTGGATCAGGCCCCGGCGGATGGGCAGGATCGTGTTCTGGAGCTGCACCGTGACCTGGTGCTCCTCCTCGGCCCGCCGGCGCTGCCGGTGCGCCTGCTCGTGCGCCACCGCCAGGGCCCGCTCCCTGCGCCGGTTCCTGGTCACGTCCTGCACCAGGCAGCGCACCTTGACCGGCACGCCGTCGGTGTCGAGGATCGGCTCGCTGAAGACGCTCAGATGCCGCACCCCGTGCCGGTGCTGCACCCTGAACTCCGTCTCGACCGCCTCCCGATACTCCAGGAGCGTGCGCATCTGGTCCTCGATGATCGGCAGGTCGTCCGGGACCACCGCCCTGGGCAGCTCCTCCAGCGGCATCGGCTCCTCGTCGCGGCCGCAGCCGAACATCTCGTACATCTGCGGCGTCCACAACGTGCGGTCCGTGGCCAGGTTCCACTCGCCCCAGCCCACCTCGGCCAGGCGCTGGGCGCGTTCCCAGCCGGAGACCAGCAGCTCCTCGTCGTCCAGGGCCCGCCAGGTCACCAGCAGCCCGTCCTCCACCCGGGCCATCCGCACGCTGAGCGTGGCCGGCCACAACACGTAGTCCATGACCTCCACGAACTCCAGCGCCTCGTGGTGGATGGGCTCGCCGGTCTCGTAGACGGTGATGTAGTCGTCCAGCAGTCCCGAGCTGGCCACGCCGGGGCTGGCCGCCATCAGCCGCCGGCCGGTCAGGTCCGCGGCGGTGCGCCCCGCCGGGGTCATGGCGTGCCGGTTCGCGGCCAGGATCAGGAAGTCCACGACGCGCTCGGTGGCGTCCCTGATGGGGGAGAGGTAGAAGGCCGAGGCCTGGATGGCCTCCAGCATGCTGTGCACCCACAGGGGCGCCTCCGGGCACTCCCCGGGCTCCTCCGCGGGCCGCTCGATGCCCTTGGCGATCTCCAGCAGGTCCAGGCCGCTGTGCCGGGCCATGCGTTCGAGCTGCTCGGCCGCCTCGGCCGGCCGGATGTTCATGCCGGTCGCCAGCCTGGCGGTGGCCTCGTCGAGGATGGCCTCGCTGCGCAACTGGTGACGCAGCCGGTGGAGCTGATCGCGCACCCTCGCCGAGGCGGCACCGGTTTCGTAGCGGCGCAACGGCGGATATTTACTCACATGCTCCTCATGCCCTGCTCTCCGGAAATGAGGAGCGTCGCCGCTGATATTTGGGCAAAACTAGGTTACCGCCGGACCGTTCTCGAGGATCGGCCCGGCGGGATCGGGTGCAGGGGGCCTGTCGGACGGCGCCCCCTACACATTGAAGATGCTGACTCCACCGGGCCCGACCAGGAAACCGAGCACGATGAGCACGATTCCCCAGAGCAGGTCGCGACGGGCCAGAATCACGTAGATTCCGGCGATGACGAGAATTACCGCGATGATCCAGAGCAAAGTAGCCATGGGTCTGCACTGCCCCCACCGCGACCCGCATAACATGTTTTCCGCCACGACAAAGGGCAGGGTTCCGTCATGACGACCTTCGGATATTTCCTGTCCTGCGAGGAACACGGCCCTCAGGAGCTCGTACGGCAGGCCAAGGCCGCCGAGCGGGCCGGCTTCGAGGCCCTGTGGATCTCCGACCACTTCCACCCCTGGCTGGACGAGCAGGGGGAGTCCCCCTTCGTCTGGTCCGTGATCGGCGCCCTGGCCGAGGCCACCTCCCTGCCCATCACCACGGCGGTGACCTGCCCGCTCGTGCGGACGCACCCCGTGGTCATCGCGCACGCCGCCGCCACCACGGCCGCGCTGACCGGCGGGCGCTTCCGGCTCGGCGTGGGCACCGGCGAGGCGCTCAACGAGCACGTGACCGACTCCCGCTGGCCGCCGTTGAGCGAGCGGCTGGAGATGCTGGAGGAGGCCATCGAGCTGATGCGGGAGCTGTTCACCGGCAAGCTGGTGACGCACCGGGGCCGTCACTACAGCGTGGACACGGCCCGGCTCTATACCCTGCCCGAGGAGCCCGCGCCCATCCTGGTGTCGGGGCTGGGCAAGAAGTCGACCGCGCTGGCCGGGCGGCTGGGCGACGGCTACGTCTCCACGGCGCCGAGCGCCGAGTCCGTACGCGCCTTCCGCGAGGCCGGTGGCACGGGCAAGCCGGCGCTGGGCGGGCTCAAGGCTTGCTACGCCGGCGACGAGGCGGCGGCCCGCAAGACCGTGCACCGCCTGTGGCCGACGCAGGGCATCAAGGGCGAGGCTTCACAGCTCCTGCCGCTGCCCCGGCACTTCGCGCAGCTCGCCGAGATGGTCACCGAGGACGAGGCCGTCAACGGCAGCCCCGTCGGCCCCGACCCGGAGGCCCACGTCCGGGCCGTCCAGCAGTACGTGGACGCCGGGTTCGACGAGGTCTACGTCAACCAGATCGGGCCGGAGCAGGACGCCTTCTTCGACTTCTACCAGCGCGAGGTCCTGCCCCGCCTCCGCTGACCCGGACCGGCGGGGGCCGGCGGTGGGCCGGCGGCAGCCGTTCCGGGCGGTGGGCGGCTATTCCTCGGCCGACTTCATCAGCTTCGCGTAGGCGAGCTGCAGCCAGTCCGAGATCGCGACCGCCGTCATGGTGGCGCCCACCAGCCGGGTGACCCTCGGGGCCAGCACCAGCCCGGCGGCGTACCCGGTGGCCACCCACTGCGCCAGGCAGAACGGGCAGGCCAGCAGCTCGCCCAGCGCGTTCCGCGGCTTCTCCTGCACCTCCGAAGGGCCGCCCTGGCCCTCGTACCGGGTGAACGGGGCGCGCAGCGGGCTGGTGACCGGGTCCTTGGCCAGCCGCCGCGACACCTTGTGCGTGCAGGCCGCCATCAGCAGCACGTCCAGCACCCCGACCTGCTCGGGTGCGCGCCGGCCCGCCAGCAGCGCGGCGATCGCGGCCACGCCGACGGTTCCGCCGTACGCGCCGAGGAGGCCGACGTACCCCGCCAGCGGCCTGTCATGATCGCCTTCGTAGGCCCGTTCCGTCTTCTGCAGGATTTCCGTCATAGCACCTGGCGCTACCCGGAACCCCTCGCCTCCAACGTCTAGCCCACGATCGTCTGGGTAGCCCGCTCACATGAGTAGCCACGGGCATGCGGTCACTGACGCCATTCTTGACACCCTCAAACGGGCCAGCTCGGGACTGAAGGACGCCGGGGTGAAGTTCGCGCTGGCCGGCGGCTGCGCGGCTTACGCGCGCGGCGCCGCCCCCTCGCTGCACGACGTGGACTTCGTCCTCACGGAGCACGACGTGCCCGCCGCCCTTGAGGCGCTGCGCGGGCTGGGCTTCCAGACCGCCAAACCGCCGGAGGACTGGCTGGTCAAGGCGTACGACGAGGGGCGGCTGGTCGATCTGATCTTCCGGGTCTCCGACCTGGCGATCACCGACGCGCTGCTCGACCGGGCCGAGCCGCTGAAGGCGTCGGCGGTGATCGTGCCCGTGCTGGAGGCCACCGACCTGGTCATCTCGTGGTTGTTGCCGCTGTCGGAGCACGCCTGCGACTACGGCGCGCTGCTGGCCCAGGTGCGGGCGTTGCGCGAGCAGGTGGACTGGCCGAGGGTGGCCGCCGTGACGGCCAAGTCGCCGTACGCGACCACGTTCATCACCCTGCTGGAGCGGCTGGGCGTGCTGGACGGTCCGGTCGTGCCGTCCGGCGACCCCACCTGGCCCTGACCGCCCCGGCCCCGCCCCCTGACCCCAGCCCTCGCCCGACCGGCGGCCACCCCGGCCGCCCCGGCCCCCGCTTCCGGGCGTCAGCCGCGCCGGGTCGCCGCGGTGACCCGCTTGAGGATGCGGTCCCACTCGGTGCCGAACGGGTTGTCCTGCACGAGATAGGTCCACGTCGCCGCCGGCCGCTTCAGATCCGGCTCCGGCGCCTCGAACGACTCCAGCGAGCGCCGCTCCACCTCCGCCAGCAGCGATTTGTACTCCGCCACCGCCTCCCGGTGGAACTCGTCGATCGGGCTCATCCGGCCCAGCGCCCGCAGGTGGATGCCCTCGCGCAGGTCGGTCAGGAACGCCAGGTGCTCGGTCCAGCAGCGGTCGATGGCGTGCAGCACGATCTGCCGGGCCGTCTCGTCCCTGGTGTCCTCGGGCATCGACGCCCACCGCTCGGGGTCGGCCTGGGCCAGCGCCTTGGCCGCCGCGTCGCCGTGCAGCACCTTGTCGCGCCATTCGAGGATGAGCTCGCGCTGGTGCTCCAGCAGCCGGGTGTAGCGCCACGTGTTGCGGTGGATCTCCAGGTTGACGCCCTCGGCGACCCGCTGCGCGTGACCCACGAGGTACGCGCCGCGCCGGTGGCGCACCACGCCGTCGGCGTCGGCGGCGGGCGGGCGCTCGTCGGGGACGAACTGGGTGATCAGGTCGTCCTTCATGCTGACGAAGAAGACCGAGCCGCCGGGGTCGCCCTGCCGGCCCGCGCGGCCCCGGAGCTGGTCGTCCAGGCGGCTGCTGGCGTGCCGGCCGGAGCCGATCACGTACAGGCCGCCCAGCTCGGCCACGCCCTCGCCGAGGCGGATGTCGGTGCCCCGGCCGGCCATCTGGGTGGAGACCGTGATCGCGCCGCGCTCGCCCGCCCTGGCGATGATCGACGCCTCTTCCGCGTCGTTCTTGGCGTTGAGCACGACCGGTTCCAGGCCGCGCCGCTGCAGCAGCTTGGCGAGGTTTTCCGACTCGGCCACGTCGAGCGTGCCGATGAGGATCGGCCGGCCGGTCTCGTGGACGGTCTGGATCTCCTCCACCAGCGCCGCGTCCTTGTCGGGCACGCTCGGGTAGATGCGGTCGGGCTCGTCCACCCGCACGCACGGCCGGTTGGACGGGATGACCGCGACCTTGAGCCCGTAGAACTCGCCGAGCTGCTCGCTGACGGCCACGGCCGTGCCGGTCATGCCGCAGATCTGCGGGTAGCGGCGGATCAGGCCCTGCACGGTGATCGAGTCGAGGATCTCGCCCTTCTCGCTGGGCGGCAGCGCCTCCTTGGCCTCCACGGCCGCCTGGAGGCCGTTGGGCCAGCGCTGGAGCAGCGCCACCCGGCCGCGCGAGGGGTTGATGAGCTGCACCTTGCCGTCGCGCACGATGTAGTCGACGTCGCGGACCAGCAGCGCGTGGGCGTGCAGGGCCAGGTTGAGCTCGATGAGCGTGCCGGGCTCGTGCTCGTCGTAGAGGTCGACGCCGAGGATGTTCTCCACGCTGTCGGCGCCCTTGGGGGTGAGATAGACGTTGCGGGCCTGCTCGTCGATCTCGTAGTGGTAGCCGCGTACGAGCTGCCTGACCAGCGCCGCCATCTCCGGCACCGCGTTGCCGGGGTCGGCCGCCCCCGCCATGACCAGCGGCACCCTGGCCTCGTCGACCAGCACGGAGTCGGCCTCGTCGATCAGCGCGACCTCGGGGGCGGGCACGATGATCTCGCTCGCGTCGGTGCGCAGCCGGTCGCGCAGCACGTCGAAGCCGATCTCGCTGACCGGCCCGTACGTCACGTTCTTCGCGTACGCCTCGCGCCGCTCCTCCGGCGTGGAGTTCTGGCCGACCCAGCCCACGGAGACGCCGAGCGCCTCGTAGAACGGGCCCATCCACTCCGCGTCGCGCCTGGCCAGGTAGTCGTTGACCGAGATGACGTGCACGCGCTTGCCCTGCAACGCGTATCCGGCGGCCGCCATGGCCCCCGACAGGGTCTTGCCCTCGCCGGTGGCCATCTCGGCGACCTTGCCGTCGAGCAGGGCGAGCGTGCCCAGCAGTTGCACGTCGTAGGGCCGCAGCCCCAGGGTGCGGTCGGCGGCCTCGCGCGCGACGGCGCAGAATTCGGCCAGGTCCTTCATGTCGGGCACCGGCGGCTCGTCGAGCCCGCGCACGCGGTCGGCCTGCGCCTGCGCGGCCTTCACGATCTTCTGGTAGGGCGTCAGGGGGACGCCTCCCGGACGGTCCAGGAGGTTCCGCAGAATTCCCTTAATCGAGGCCACAGTTCCTCCAACGCACGCTTCGCCGACACCGTTCCCCATGACCCCGGGGGCGGGGGAGCGGAGCGACGATTCGGCAAGCGTCGCCGTACCGGACCTTAACTCATCCGACGCCCCGGCCCGTCACATCACGCCGCATCGGGCAGCGCGGCGAACGCGCCGGACCGGGGCGGGAAGCGCGGCTCGGGTCAGGCGGTGTCGGCCCGTGCGGCGAGCACGGCGACCGCGGCCAGCAGCAGGGCGCAGCCGCACCAGGCGAGCGGTGTCAGGTGCTCGCCGAACAGCAGCACGCCGAGCAGCGCGGCGCCCACCGCCTCCCCGAGCGAGATGATCGACACGGTGGTGGCCCGCAGGACGGTCAGCGCGCGGAAGAACAGCGCGTACGCCAGCGCCGTCGGCACCGCCCCCAGGTAGACCAGCAGCGCCGCCGACGTCCAGCTCACCTCCGGCACCACCCCTTCGGCCAGCGCGAACGGCGCCAGGCACACCGCGCCCACGACGAACCCGCCGATGGCCGCGGCCCGCGCGTCGTCGTCGCCGCCCCGCCGGGACAGCAGCGTGACGCCGGCGTACCCGGCGGCGGAGGTCAGGGCGAGGGCGATGCCGGCGGCGGCGGACGCGTCGGCCCGCAGCACGCTCTCGCCGGTGAGCAGGACGAGCCCGGCCAGCGCGGCGGCCAGGGAGCCGAGCGCGACCCGGCCGAGCCGCTCGCGCAGCAGGAAGCGGCTGCCGAGCGCGGTGAAGACGGGGGTGGCGCCCATCGTCACCACGGTCGCCAGGGCCACGCCCGCGTGCGCGATGGAGGCGAAGTAGGCGGTCTGGTAGACGGCCATCCCGGCGCCGACCAGCAGCACGCGCCCGTTCCAGGCGCGCGGGGCGCGGCGGGCCAGGACGAGGAGGAAGGCGGCGCCGAGCAGGTAGCGCCACAGGGACACGCCGACGGGGCCGAGCCCGCCGGTCTCGAACAGCAGGGATCCGGCGGCGCCGCCGGTGCCCCAGGCGGTGGCGGCCACGGAGACGTAGACGGCGCCCCGCCGGGCGGAGACATGGGTCATGACAGGAGTTCTCCGGGTGGAGTGGTCGGAATGGGCCCGGTGCGCGGGCAGCGACCACCCCCGGATCCGTCGGACCCGGAGAGCTCAGGGAATGCCGCCCGCTAGCGGGCGGGAGGCGGGGAGCAGATCAGACGCCGTGTCATGACATGTACTTTAGCGGCCGTCCAGCCGAGGCCGCCGCGCACGTTCGCGGCCGGGCCGGTGGTTCAGGGTTTGCGGGCGACGCCGCCGAGGAGGAGCTCCTCCCAGGGCGCCAGAGGGCCGGGGATGCGCTCGTCGGGGTGCCACTCGGGAAAGTGCACCACGCCCGGCTCCACCGGCGCCAGGCCGTCGAAGAAGCGCTCGATCGAGGCCCGGTCGCGGAAGTGGCCGGTGCCCATGGTGGCCTGCAGCATCACCTGCAGCGCCTTGGCCTTGGGGTTGTCCGAGGCCAGGAAGTTGGACAGGGCCAGGTAGCCGCCCCGCGGCAGCGCGTCGGCGTACGCCCGGACGAGCGCGTGCGGGTTCTCCCGGTCGGAGAACAGGTGCAGCAGCCCGATGGCCAGGATCGCCGTGGGCTGCGACAGGTCGATCAGCCGCCGCACGGCCGGGTGGCCGAGCACGCCGTCCACGTCGCGGGCGTCGGCGGTGATGGCGTCGGCGCGGTCGTTGCCGGCCAGGATGGCGCGGGCGTGCGGCTCCACCATGGGGTCGATGTCCACGTAGACCACCCGGGCCGTGGGGTCGGCGAACTGCGCGACCTCATGGGTGTTCTCGACCGTGGGCAGCCCGGAGCCGAGGTCGATGATCTGCCGGATGCCCGCCTCGCGTACCAGGAAGTCGACCACCCGGCCGATGAAGGCGCGGTTGCACCAGACGAGGTCCACCACCTCGGGCACCGCGGCCTTCAGCTTGCGCGCCACCGAGCGGTCGGAGGCGAAGTTCTCCGTGCCGCCCAGCAGCGCGTCGTGCACCCGGGCGATGCTGGCCCGCTCGGGGTCCACCCCCGGAGGAGCCCACTCGGCGCTCATCCGACCTCCTCTCGCCCGTTGCGCGGATCGTATCCACACCCGCGACTCCCGCGCCCGGACTGGCGATCGGTTGTCAGGAGAGTCAGGTCACCCTGTCGGGGGTGCGTGCCGGGCCCGCGGCGTGCGCGGGCTCCCGCTTGGACAACCACCGCTTGAGTCGCGGCGCGAGCGGCCGCTCCACGAACCGGTGCATCAGGTACGCCGCCACCAGCATGACCGCGGTCACCGCGACGAGCAGCACGTACTTGTCGACCGAGCCCTCCAGCCGGGCGAAGAGGATGAAGCCGACGTGCGCGTGGATCAGGTACAGCGGGTACGTGAGCGCGCCCGCCGTCACCAGCCCCGGCCTGGCCAGCACCCGCGTGACCCGCAGCGCCACGAACGTCATCACCAGGAAGATCAGCACCACCACGGCCGTGATGACGGCCGGCGAGTACGTCACGGAGTAGCGCTCGCCGACCGCCTCGGCGTACCCGATGGCGCGGTAGACCGCGTTGCCCAGGCAGATCGGCACCAGCAGCGCGATCTGCCACTCCAGCCCGAACCGGTAGAGCATGAACAGCGCCATCCCGGCGATGAAGTAGTGCGCGAACTCGGACTGCACGATCAGGTCGGCGACCCCCGGCAGCACGCCGAACTGCACCAGGAACGTCAGCCCCAGCCAGGCCCACAGCCCCGCCATGATCCGGCCGCGCGTCATCCCGATCCAGGTGAAGACCAGGATGAGCAGGTAGAAGCGCATCTCGGCCCAGAGCGTCCAGTAGACGACGTCCACGTTCTCGATGTTGGGCACGGCCTGGAACATCGTCAGGTTGGCCAGCACCTGCGTCCACGACACCTGGAACAGGCCCTGTCCTAACGCGACGGTCACCAGCGCGGTGATCGCGATCCCCACCCAGTACGCCGGATAGAGCCGCACCACCCGCGAGACCACGAACTGCCGCGGGGTCCTGCCCCACGCGCTCATGAGCACCACGAACCCGCTGATCAGGAAGAACAGGTCGACGCCCAGGTAGCCGTACTTCGCCCAGGCGCTCTCGGCCACGAACGTCACCGTGGTCTTGCCGCCGGCCCAGCCGGAGAACAGGTAGTGGTACAGCACCACGCACAGCGCCGCCAGCAACCGGAGCCCGTCGATCTCGTAGAGCCGTTCCGGACGGGTTCGCACGGGGGTCTCCTTTCTGATGGGGAGAGGGTGGCGCGGTCAGCTTGATGAATGGTTGCAGAACGTCAAAGAGATTCTTGCGGGTTTACATAAATTTCGACGGGTAGTTGCCTGTACGCCCGACAAGACGAAAGAAGAGAGGAACGAGCACCTATGGAGCTCTGGGACTATCGACCTGACGTCTATGACCGCGGGCAGGCACTGGACCTCGTGGGCTACCACGTCCAGGCGACGGACGGAAAGATCGGCTCCGTCGACGAGGCGACGTACGAGGTGGGCGAGAGCTACCTCATCGTCGACACCGGTCCGTGGATCTTCGGTAAGAAGGTCATGCTCCCGGCCCAGGTGATCACGAGCATCGATCCCCAGGAACGCAACGTGTTCGTGTCACGTACGAAGGCCGAGATCAAGGACGCGCCCGAGTTCGACGAGGGCAGGTTCAAGGAACCCGAATACCGGACGCGGCTCGGTGACTACTACCGCCGCTTCCCTGGGTGAGTCCAGGCCGCAAGAGGAGGGCCGCGCCTTCGGGCGCGGCCCTCTGGCGTGCGCGGCCCTGCGGTGCGCGGCCCTGTGGTGTGCGGCCCTGTGGTGTGCGGTCCTGTGACGTGCGCGGCGGATCCGCCGGCGTACCTGACAGCAGGTGACAGGTACGGCTGGAACGCTGGCCGCATGACGACGAAAGCGAAACTTCTGGCCTTCAGCATCGACTGCGCCGACCCCCGGGCGCTGGCCGCCTTCTACCACGAGGTCACCGGGTGGGAGATCACCTACGCGGAGGACGAGTACGCCGCCATCACCGACGGCGTCACCAGCATCTACTTCGGCCGGGTGCCCGAGCGCAAGCCGGTCGTGTGGCCCAGCCCCGACAAGCAGTTCCACCTCGACTTCCGGGTGCCGGACGTGGCGCGGGCGGCCGAGGAGTACGTCGCGCTGGGGGCCACCCGGCCCGAGTTCCAGCCCGGCGTCACCGAGGAGGGCGTGCGCTGGATCGTCCTGCGGGACCCGGAGGGCCACCTGTTCTGCGTCTGCCCTTCGGAGTCCTAGCCGGACCGCGGGGCACGTCCGGCCCGGGCGGCGGGCGGCGAGGAGTCGCGTCCGGCCCCGTGAAGCAGCCCGTGAAGCAGCCCGTGAAGCAGCCCGTGAAGCAACCGGCTCCGGGCCACGGGCGCTACGTTTAGTCCGGGCTCAAGGAAGCGCCACATGTTCGTGCAGGTCGAAGGCCGCATCTACCGACATTTTGGCCTAAAGGATGATTCTGGAGTCTCTCCGGCCTCTTAAGCTGGAGCAATGCTCTTGAAAGGATCCCTGCCCCTGCGCGGGCCGCGATGACCTGGGTCGGCATGCTCATCGCCCTGGCCGGAGCCCTGGGCTACGCGCTCGGCGCCGCGATCCAGCAGTACGAAGTGGTGGCCGAGGGCGCCTCGCTCAAGCTGGTCAGACGCCCCCGCTGGTGGGTCGGCGGCATCATCAGCTTCACGGGAGCGTGCCTGCACGCCGTGGCGCTCAGCTTCGCGCCGCTGGTCGCCGTCCAGCCGATCAGCGTGGCCACGCTGGTGTTCGCGGTGCCGCTGGCCGCGTTCATGTACGGGCGCAGGCCCTACCGCGCCGAGATCCTCGGCTCGATCGCCGTCGCCGTGGGCCTGCTCTGGCTCATGCTGCTGGTGCCCCCGCACAACGTCCCGCCCCGGCTGGGCGACGGCGCGGCGCTCGGCTTCATCGGCGTGATCGCGGCCGTCGCGCTGGGCACGCAGGCGATCGCGAGCAGGGTCCACGGCCCCGCCAAGGCCATGCTGCTGTCCGTGGGCGCGGGGGCGGTGACCGCGAGCGTGTCCACGTTCGTCCGGGTGATCGGCGGCGGGATGGAGGGCGACTGGGGGCGGCTGATCCACTGGTTCACGCTGGCCGTGCCCGTGCTGCTGATCTGCGCGGTGGTGCTGCTGCAGCGGTCGTACGCCGTGGGCTACTTCGGCATCGCCTACGCCGGCGTGCAGGTCATCGACCCGATCACCAGCGTGCTGGCGGGGGCGATCCTGCTCGGCGAGCCGCTGCCGACCGACCCCTCGACGGCCGTGCCCGCCGTGCTGGCCGCCGCGCTGACCATCGCTGGCACGATCACGCTCGGCCGGCTCACCCCCGACCACCACAACAAGCCGGCCGCCCCCGATCCTCGCCCGGCCGCCGCCCCGGTCCCGCCCACCGCTTCTCCGGTCGCCGCTTCTCCGGCCGGGCAGCCGCTGGAGCGGGTGGTCACCGTCCAGCAGCCGTCGGTGGACGCCAGCGCAGCAGCTCGTCCATCGACCGCAACATCAGATCTGGGCTGAGCCGGGCCGCCGCCGACAGCCCCAGGTCACGCAGCCGCACCGCCAGCGGGTTGCGCAGCTTGGTCATCCGGCACAGGGTCCACGACCGCCGCACGATCTTCGCGGTCCGCGCCATGCGGGCCGCGCTGTAGGCGGCCAGGTCGCCGTCCGCCAGGTGGGCCAGCACGACCGCGTCCTCGATGGCCTGGCAGGCGCCCTGCCCGAGGTTGGGCGTCATCGCGTGCGCCGCGTCCCCGACCAGCGCGACCCTGCCCCGATGGAAGGCGGGCAGCGGCCGGGCGGCGTGGTAGACGTCGTTGCGGATGATTCGGGCCGGATCGGCCGCCCGCAGCAGGGCGGGGATCGGGTCGTGCCAGTCGCCGAACCTGCGCAGCAGCTCCGCGCGCTCGTCGGCGAACACGGTGCCGGCGGGCAGCACGTCGGTGGCGTAGACGTACACGACGTCGCCGGCCAGCAGGTGGATGCCGAAGACCGTGCCCCTGCCCCAGCTCTCCGACCGGGGCACCGCCAGATCGCCGCGCGGGATGAGACCGCGCCAGGCCGTCACCCCTGAGTAGACCGGGCCCGGGTGCCCGGGGAAGAGCGCGCGCCGGGTCGCCGAGTGGATGCCGTCGGCCGCCACGACGAGGTCGGCGTCGAGGTCGCCCGCCCCGGTCCGTACGACGCCCCTGCCGGGGTCCACCTCCGAGACCGTCGTGTCCAGCCGCAGGCGCTCGCGGCCGAGGGCGTCGATGAGCACCTCCATCAGCGTGGCCCGCAACATGACGGCCACCGAGTCGCCGTACCGCGCGCCCGCGTCCTCCTCCGTGGTGTGCGTCATCCAGCGCCCGTCCGCGCGGCGCAGCCCGAGCCGCCCCTCGGCGGTGGCCGAGGCGCGCACCCGGTCGCCCAGGTCGAGCACGTCGAGCGCCTTGAGCGCGTTGGCGGAGATCGCCAGCCCCGACCCGACGGGCTCGATCGCGGGGGCGCGCTCCAGCACGGTCACGTCCCACCCCTTGCGGCGCAGCGCCACCCCGGCGGTCAGCCCGCCCACGCCCCCGCCGATCACCACAGCTCTTCCCATGACTCCTCCTGGAACTACGCCTGTAGTGTCAGCCTACTACGCCTGTAGTGCGGCCTCACTACCCCTGTAGTATCTGGTTCCGTGAAGCGCTCAGACCTCGTCGCCGACACGGCCATCACCCTGCTGGCGGAGCGGGGCATGCGCGGCCTCACCCACCGCGCCGTGGACGAGGCCGCCGGCCTGCCCCCCGGCTCCACCTCCAACCTGGCCCGCACCAGGGCCGCGCTGTTGGAGCTGACGCTGTCCCGGCTCACCGAGCTGGAGATGCGGGCGCTGGCGGGGGCTTACGGGGAGGAGTCGTACGAGCTGTCCGTCCTGCCGGCCCGCATGGCCGAGGCCCTGCACGTCCAGCTCATGGACCGCCGCCGCACCCTGGCCCGCTACGAGCTGGCCCTGGAGGCGACCAGACGCCCGGAGCTGCGCCGGATCTACGACGCGGCCGGCCGCCGCTTCCGCGACCCGGCCGTCGCCATGCTGGCCGCCATGGGGTCCCGTGACCCGGTGCGCCACGCCCACACCCTGGTGGCCTTCGGCGAGGGCCTGATGTTCGACGCCATCGCCGGCGCGGGCCCCGTCCCCACCGTCCCCCAACTCGAAGCAGCCCTGCGCGCCCTCCTCTCAGGCCTGCTCCACCCGCCCGCTTGAGCGGCCGGGCCGTGGGCGGTGGAGAGGGGCGGGTGAGGCCCGGGGCTGGTTGTTCGGTCAGGTCGCGCCAGGGTCCAGGGGCAGGTCCCATGTTCAGCACGTCTGGCGGTAGGGCACCTCGGGCAGGTGCCGACGCCACTCCTCGGGGGTGAGGGGGCCGTACCGCCGGCACACTTCCGCGATCGAGGCCGCGACCGGATCGGCCGGGGACGCCGGCGGGGAGCGGCGGGCCAGGTCGATGGTCAGGACCGTGCCGCGCCCGGCCAGGACGCGCAGCCACCGGCCGTCCCCCGAGATCGCCGCCTGCGCGGGCCGGTCGGCCGCGGCCGGGACCTGCCGGTCGGCCAGCAGCGCGCCCCTGTCGAGCCGCCACACCCTGACCCGCTCGTTGTCGGTGCTGACCAGGAGCTGCCCGTCCGGGCTGAACAGCAGCCGGCCGGGCGAGGGCCGCAGCCGGGCGGTGCGCGCGGGCACGCCGTCTAGGCCGTAGATCTGGATGCCGTTCTCCTCGGCGATGGCCACCCGCTGCCCGTCGGGCGCGAACGTCGTGTACTCCCAGGGCATCCGGTCCAGCCAGGGCGCCGGCTCGGAGCGGCCGAACCGCTCGATGACCGAGCGCCTGCCGTCGAACACCAGCACGCTGCGGTCGTAGGGGCCGGCCACCACGTACCGGCCGACGTGCGCGGCGCGGCGCGCCCGCAGGTCCCACGCCCACCGCTCGCCCGACTGCCTGGCCGCCGCGAACAGCAGCCCGCCTCCGGGGCTGAACCACGCCTCCTGCTCGCCGGGCGCGCCCAGGCCCCGCCCGAAGGGGCGGCCCATGGTCCGGGTGCGCAGGTCGTACAGGTACGAGCGATCGACCCCGACCAGCGCCAGCGTGTGACCGTCCGGCGACCAGGCCATCGCCCGCACGCTCTGCGCCGGGCCGGGGGAGGTGGCCAGCAGGCGGCCGGAGGCGACGTCGTACAGGCGCAGCGTGCCCTCGTCCAGGGCCGCCAGCGTGCCGCCGTCGGCGGTGACGGCGTGCAGGGTGCGCGGGCCCGCGTGCGGGTCGGCGAGCACCGCCACCGCCGGGTCGTGCGCCGTCAGCGCCCGCCGCGCCTGGGGGACCGGCGCCAGCAGGTACGCGGCCAGGCTCAGCCGGCGCGCCGTCACCGGGTCGGCGGCCCGCAGCGCCTCGGCCCGCGACGCCGCCACCGCGGCCATCGCCTCGTTCAGCCGCCCGTCGGCGACGCCGTGCTGCCACAGCGCCAGCAGAACGGCCGTCAGCGCCGCCACCAGGGCCGCCGACAGCAGGCCCGCCATGGTCGTGCGCCGCCTGCGCGCCCTGCTGCGCACCCGCGCGAGCGCCGCGTCGAGGAACGTCTGCTCGCCCGCGCTCAATGTCACCCGCCGCCGCCCGCCGGCCGCCCACGCCAGCGCCTTGTCCAGCGGCTCCCCCTCCAGCAGCCGCGCCTCGTCCCGCCCGCCCGCCTCCCACCGCCGGGCCGCCTCCGCCAGCTCGCGGTGCACGGCCAGCCCCTCCCGCTCGCCGTCCAGCCACTCGCGCAGCCGCGGCCAGGCCCGTAACAGCGCCGCGTGCGTGATCGCCGCCCGCCCGGCCCCCTCCTCGCCCGCACCCTCCTGGCCCGCGGCGCCGTCCGGAGCGGGGAGCGGCGGGGTGCGCTCGGTGATCAGGCCCGCCTTCGCGTACGCCGCCAGCACCCCGCCGATGGCCGCCACCTCGTCGGCCGCGCGCCCGGCCACCAGCTCGTCCCTGCTCACGGAGACGACGGTGTCGCGGCCGTCGGAGTCGACGCCCACCAGCCGCAGGAACACGTCCGGCACCAGGTCCTGCTCCGCCGGGCTGAGCCCCAGGTAGACGGCCTCGGCGCGGGCGCCGAGCGGCGGGTCGTCGATGGGCTCGGGGGGAAGTAATCGGCCCTGCTGGGACTGGGGGACGTCGAGGAGGGACATGAGGAGCTGGCGGGCGCTCGGGCGGCGTTCGGGGTCGCGGTCCAGCGCGGCGGCGACGAGCTGGCGTAAGGGGCGGTCGAGGCGCTCGCCGGTGCCGGCCCGCCGGTCGGGCCCGTACGCGGCGAACAGCAGCAGCCGCCCCCAGGCGTGCACGTCCGCGGCCGGCCCGCCGCAGTCGCCGGCCAGCCCCAGCCCGACCAGCCGGGGCCCCTCGGCCCCGAGGACGACCTTGTCCGGGGTCAGCGCCCCGTGCGTCGCGCCCGCCTCGTGCACGGCCGCCAGCGCCGTGGCCGTGGCGGCGGCCAGCCGGTAGAGGTCGTCGCCGGCGTAGGGGCCGTGCCGCTCCACCGCGCGGCGCAGGGTGGGCCCCGCGATGTACTCGCTGACCAGGTAGGGAGGCTCGCCGTCGAGGCGGACCTCGGTCAGCGTGGCCACCGACAGCGAGCGCACGCGCCCGGCGGCCTCGGCGCGGGCGGCGAGCCCCGCCCTGGCCCCGGCGTCGGGCAGGCAGGGCAGGCCCAGCGCATGGCGCGTGCCCGACTCGTCGTACGCCTCACGGACGATCACCTGCCCGCCGCCGTCGAGCCGGGCGCCGAGCCAATAGCCTCCCAGCCGATCGGTCATGCAGATCAGACGCCGCCCCTCTACGAAAGGTTCAAGCGGTTCCTCAGACGATCACGGTGCTGCGGCCACTCCTCTTCGAGGATGCCGAAATAGACGGTGTCGCGCCAGGTGCCGTCGGTCCTCTTGCGGTGGCGGCGCAGGGTGCCCTCGTGCACGCCGCCGATGCGCCTGATGGCGTTCTGGGAGCGGAGGTTGAGGTGGTCGGTCTTGAGCACGACGCGGTTGTAGCCGAGCGAGAAGGCGTGGTCGATCAGCAGCAGCTTGCAGCTCGTGTTGACGGCCGTGCGCCAGACGGCCCGGCCGTACCAGGTCCAGCCGATCTCGATGCTCTCGTCGAAGCCGGGCACGTCGCAGTACGTGGTCCAGCCGACCGCCCGGCCGCTCTCCTTCGCCACGACGGCGTGCGGCACGTGGACGTCGTCGTCGATGAGCTTCCTGGCCGTCTTGGCCAGCTCCGCCTCCGAGCGCGGGGCGTCTATGGGCAGCCAGCGCCACAGCTCCTCGTCCCCGCCTCCGGCGGCGAACAGGTCGGGTACGTGGTCCATGGTCAGCGGCTCGAGCCGGACGACGTCGTTCTCGAGCACCACGGGCGCGGGCAGCTTTGCGGTCATGAGGGAACCCTACGGAACCACACGCGTCACTTTTATGGCCACCTGACCACTTTTACGGGGAACCACCTGTCGACACTCATACCGGCCGGTCGGTAGGCTCAGCGCCATGGACTTCGCCTTCGACAAAGTCACCGAGGACCTGCGCGAGCGCCTGCTCCGCTTCATGGACGAATGCGTCTATCCCGCCGAAGCCGCTTTCGAGGAGCAGGCGGAGACCAGCGGCTGGAGCCCGCCGCCGCTGCTCGAGGACCTGAAGGACGAGGCCAGGAAGCGCGGCCTGTGGAACCTGTTCCTCCCGGGGGAGCACGGCGCCGGCCTGACGAACCTCCAGTACGCCCCGCTGGCCGAGATCATGGGCCGCAGCCCCGCCCTCGCCCCCGCCGCCACCAACTGCGCCGCCCCCGACACGGGCAACATGGAAGTGCTGTCCATGTTCGGCAGCGAGTGGCAGCGCGAGGAGTGGCTGCGCCCGCTGCTCGACGGCGAGATCCGCTCGGCGTTCGCGATGACCGAGCCCGACGTGGCCTCCTCCGACGCCACCAACATCGCCACCTCCATCGCCCGCGACGGCGACGAGTACGTCATCAACGGCCGCAAGTGGTTCATCTCCGGCGCGATGAACCCCAACTGCAAGATCTTCATCGTCATGGGCAAGACGAACCCCGACGCGCCCAAGCACCGGCAGCAGAGCATGATCCTCGTCCCCCGCGACACCCCCGGCGTGCACGTCAAGCGCGGCATGCACGTCTTCGGCTACACCGACGCCGACCACGGCGGGCACGCCGAGATCGTGTTCGAGGACGTCCGCGTGCCGAAGGAGAACCTCATCGGCGAGGAGGGCGGCGGCTTCGCCATCGCCCAGGCCAGGCTCGGCCCCGGCCGCATCCACCACTGCATGCGCCTGATCGGCATGGCCGAGCGCGCGGTCGAGCTGATGTGCAGGCGGGCGCTGGCCAGGACCGCCTTCGGCAAGCCCGTCGCCCAGCAGGGCGTGGTCCAGGACTGGATCGCCGAGTCCCGCATCCGCATCGAGCAGGCCCGCCTGCTCGTGCTGAAGACCGCCTGGCTCATGGACACGGTGGGCAACCAGGGCGCCCACACCGAGATCCAGGCCATCAAGATCTCCACTCCCATCACCGTGGAGTGGATCCTCGACAAGGCCGTCCAGGTGCACGGCGCGGGCGGCGTCTCCCAGGACTTCCCGCTGGCCGCGCTGTGGGCGGGCGCCCGCTCGCTGCGCCTCGCGGACGGCCCCGACGAGGTCCACAAGCGGTCGCTGGCGTATCGCGAACTGAAGAGGTGGATGTGAACGAAACGGACATCAACCAGCGCGTGGCCGCGTTCCTGGAGGAGCACGACCCGGGCGGGGACCGCCTGGAGTTCCTGCGGGCCAGGTTCGACGCCGGGCTGGCCTGGGTGTGGTTCCCCGAGGGGCTCGGCGGGCTGGGGGCTCCGCGCGAGCTGCAGCAGGTCGTGGAGCGGGAGCTGGCCGACACGCCCCAGCTCAACAGCGGCAAGCAGGCCATCGGGCTGGGCATGGCGGCGCCGACGATCCTGGCGTTCGGCACCGCCGAGCAGCAGCGCCGCTTCCTGCGGCCGCTGTGGACGGGGGAGGAGATCTGGTGCCAGCTCTTCAGCGAGCCCGGCGCCGGCTCCGACCTCGCCACGCTGGCGACCCGGGCGGTCAGGGACGGTGACGAGTGGGTGGTGGACGGCCAGAAGGTGTGGACGTCCGGCGCCCACCACGCCCGGTGGGCCATCCTCGTCGCGCGCACCGACCCCGACGTGCCCAAGCACCGCGGGCTGACGTACTTCGTGTGCGACATGCACGCCCCCGGCGTCGAGGTGCGGCCGCTGCGGCAGATCACCGGCGAGGCCGAGTTCAACGAGGTGTTCCTGACCGGGGTGCGGCTCTCCGACGACCTGCGGCTGGGCGAGGTGGGCGACGGCTGGCGGGTGGCGCAGACCACGCTGATGAACGAGCGGGTCGCCATCGGCGGCGCCCCCACGCGGCGCGGCGGCGGCGTGATGGCCTCGGTGGTGTCGGCCTGGCGCGAGCATCCCGAGCTGCGCACGCACGAGCTGCACCAGCGGCTGCTGGCGCTGTGGGTGGAGGCGGAGGCCACCCGCCTGTCGGGGGCGCGGCTGCGCGAGCAGCTCGCCGCGGGGCAGCCGGGGCCCGAGGGGTCGGGGATGAAGCTGGCGTTCGCCAAGCTGAACCAGGAGCTGACCGGGTTCGACGTGGAGTTCCTGCGCGACCTGGGCTACGACGACTGGGCCTTCCGGCGTTCGGAGGACGTCGACTTCTTCGGCCGCGGCCCCGGCTACCGCTACCTGCGGGCCAAGGGCAACTCCATCGAGGGCGGCACCTCCGAGATCCTGCGCAACATCATCTCCGAGCGGGTGCTCGGCCTGCCCTCCGAACCCCGTATCGACAAGGACGTGCCCTGGAAGGACCTGCCGCGATGACGCTGCTGTACTCCGAGGTCGAGGAGGAGCTCAGGTCCTCCGTACGCGGCCTGCTCGCCGACCGCTGCCCGCCCGCCGCGGTGCTGCAGCGCGTGGAGTCCGAGCCGAACGACCTGGACCTGTGGAAGACGCTGGCCGGCGAGATCGGCGTGGCCGGGCTGCTGATCCCCGAGGAGCTGGGCGGCGCCGGCGCCGGGCCCGGCGAGGCGGCCGTGGTGCTGGAGGAGCTGGGCCGGTCGGTGGCGCCGGTGCCGTTCTTCACCAGCTCGGTGCTGGCCACGCGGGCGCTGCTGCCGACGCGGGACGCGCTGCTCGGGGAGCTGGCCGAGGGGCGGCGGACGGCGGCGCTGGCCGTGTCGTTCGCCGCGTCGCCGTACGCGCCCGCGCGCGGCTCGTCGGTGACCGTGGACGGTGACGGGCGGCTGTCGGGCACGGTCTCCGGTGTGGCCGGCGCGGACGTGGCCGACGTGCTGCTGGTTCCCGTGGACGGCGACCTGTACGCGGTCGAGGGCGCCCCGGTCACGGTCGTGCCCTCGCTCGACCTGACCAGGCCGGTGGCCACGGTGACGTTCGCCAGGACGCCGGCCCGGCGGGTGGGCGCCTGCGACGTGGCCGCGGTGCTGCGCTTCGGGGCCGGGCTGCTGGCCTCCGAGCAGCTCGGCGTGGCCGAGTGGTGCCTGGACACGACGCTGGCCTACGTCAAGGAGCGGCACCAGTTCGCCCGGCCGATCGGCTCGTTCCAGGCGATCAAGCACCGGCTGGCGGACCTGTGGCTGGACGTGGTGCGGGCCAGGGCCGCCGCCAGGAACGCGGTCGCCGACGCGTCGTCGGTCTCGGTGGCCGTGGCCGCGTCGTGGAACGCGGGCGTGGCCGTGCGCGTGGCGGAGGAGGCCCTGCAGCTCCACGGCGGCATCGGGATGACGTGGGAGCACCCCGTGCACCTCTATCTCAAGCGCGCGAAGGCCGCCGAGATCGCGCTCGGCACGCCCGGCGACCACCGGGAGGCCCTGGCCTCACTCGTCGGGGTCCCCGCCCCCGGCGCCGAGTGAGGCCCGGCTCAGGCTCCGGGAATCGCTTCGGGCGCGGCTCCGGACGGGGTTTCCGGGGCGGCGCCGAGTGAGGCGAGCAGCAGGTCGGCGAAGTGTCTGCCCACCTGGGCGCCGGTCAGCGGGCCGTCCGCGTGGAACCAGGTGCCCAGGTGGTGCACCGAGCCGAAGAAGTAGTCCACGACCAGCTCGGCCGGGACGCGGTCGCTGAAGACGCCGGCGCGCTGCCCCTCGGCCACGAGCGCGCGGAAGCGCTCGTGGTAGCGGCGGCGCTCGGCGCGGACCGTCTTCTGCGTCTCGGGCGCGAGCAGGTGGATCGACCTGAAGAAGATCTTCGAGTCGTCGAGGTTGGCGGCCGTCGTCTCCACGACGTCGGCCGCGGCCCGGTGCAGGCGCTGCTTGACGGTGCCCGTGCCGTCGGCGATCTGGGTGAGCCGCTCCATCTGCATGCGCAGCACCCGGGCGTAGATCTCGTGCAGCAGATCATCTTTTGAGTCGAAATAGTGGTACATAGCGCCTTTGGTGACACCCGCCGCCAAGACGATCTCCTGTACCGAGGTACTCTCGAAGCCGCGCTCGGCGAACAGCCGGGTGGCCTCGGCCAGCAGGCGCTGCCTGACCGGTTCCTCTTTCACATGGTCCCCCTTGGTCACCGCCTTAGCATACCGACTGGTCGGTTGATGGGCTTGCGGGTACTAATTCCGTCACCTTAGGCTCACCTTGGTTGGGGAGCGGGTATCTCTTGACCGGCGAGGGATCTTCGGCGTGGCAGATCCTGCACAACATCTACTCATTCGGGGAGTTTGCCGTGCCCGGTGGCTCTATCTATGTGCAGCCCAACGAGAAATACACAGGGTCTTCCCCGCAGTGGTGGTACGAGAAGTTCTGGCGAGAAGACGCCCCCAACCGTCGCAAGCTGCGCTACGTCAAGGCCGGCGTGGGCTTCGTCATCGGCGTGGCGCTGGGCCTGCGCTTCGAGCTCGCGGGCGCGTCCGCGCTCACCGGCCTGCTGCTCGCGGGCCTGGTCTACGGCGGTGACTGGCTCCTCGACTGGTACTCGTTCTACCGCACCGCGGTGTGGCGGGGCGCCCGCCGCGGCGAGCTGATCACCGGCCGGGTGCTGCGCAGAGGGCTGCGCCGCCACGGCTACCAGGTCCTCGACGGCCGGGCCATCCGCGGCCAGGCCTCCATCGACCACATCGTGATCGGCCCCGGCGGGGTCTGGATCGTCGACAACGAGTCGTGGCCCCCGGACATCGAGATCGCCTGCTACGCGGGCCGGCTGTTCTTCGGCGAGAAATACGGCAGCAAGACCGCCAAGGCGCTGGTCGAGCGGGCCGAGGCGTTCGCCGAGCTGCTCACGCGCGAGACCGGCGTCCCGGTGACCATCACGCCCATGATCGCGGTGCACTGCGGCATCCTGCCCAAGGGCCGTCCCGTGGTGCAGGCGGAGGGCCTGACGCTGCTGCGCCCGCGCACGGCGGCCAGGTGGATCAGGGCGGCCGACGGCGGCGTGCTGAACGACGCGCAGATCGAGCTGCTGGCCCGCACCGCCGCCCGCGAGCTGCAGCGGGTCTGACGGCTGACCTGGAGAGCCGGCCGACCGGCGGGCCGGCTTCTAGGCCAGCGTCTCGATGAACGCGGTCAGCTGGGCGACGTTGCGGCACTCGAACATGGGCACCACCGTGCCGTAGTCGCCGGCGACCGAGTCGCCCGTGTCCCACTGCGCCCTCGGCTCAGGGTTGAGCCAGTAGGCGTGGCGGGCCCTGGACGCCAGCGACTTCAGCACGTCCAGGGCGGGCGGCTGGTAGTTGGAGCGGGCGTCGCCCAGGATCAGCAGCGACGTCTTGGGGCCGATCGCGTCGCCGTACCGTTCGGCGAAGCGCTCCAGCGAGTGGCCGTAGTTCGTGCGGCCGAAGCGCACCATGTCGGCCTCGTTCGCCAGCCTGGTCATCGCCTCGACCACGTCGGCGCCCGGCAGGAAGAACCGGGTGATCTCGTCCACCGTGTCCACGAACCCGAACGCCCGCACCTTCGTGAACTGCTCCCGCAGCGCGTACGTCAGCAGCAGCGTGAAGTGCGCGAACGACGAGACCGAGTCGCTGGTGTCGCAGAGGACGACCAGCTCGGGCTTGTGCGGCCGGGGCGGTTTGAAGTGGGTGGTCAGCGGCACGCCGCCGCTCTGCAGCGAGGCGCGCACGGTCCTGCGGAAGTCGAGCCTGCCGCGCCTGCCCTTCCGGTGCCGGATGGTCAGGCGGGCGGCCAGGCGCCGGGCCAGCGGGTGCACCTCGCGGCGCAGCCGGGCCAGGTCGGCCTTGGTGATGCGCAGGAAGTCGACCTGGTCGAGCGGCGGGCGCACGGCCGAGCGGGCGATGCGCTCGATGCCCGCGTCCTCGGCGATGCGCCGGCGCACGTCGGTGGCCACGGCCTCCTCGAAGCGCCTGATCCCGGCGTTGACCCGCCGGCGCGCGGTCTTCTCCGCCAGCCCGCCGCGCTCGTGACCCTGCAGCACCTCGCGCAGGATGCCCGCCATCAGCGTCTCGGGGGACAGGGCGCGCAGGACGCTGTAGGAGAACCAGTTCTGCCGGCCGGGGCCGGCCTCCTGCCGGCCGAACCGCTCCACCATGGCCTGGGCGAACGCGCGCAGCTCCGGCTCGGTCGAGCCGGTCAGCAGCTCGGCCAGGTACGCGCGCAGCTCCTTGACCTCGGCCGTCATCGGGTCGATCCGGGCGGCGGCCCGCCCGGCGGCGCCCAGCCCGGTGGTGGTCGCCGGGAACCACAGGTCGAACAGCACGTCGAACCCCGGCCGGTAGGCGGGCTTCTTGACCAGCGTGGCGGCGTACGCGGCCCGCAGCGACTCGCGGTCGGCCAGCTCGATCGCCCGCAGCGCGTTGGCCGCGTCCAGCCCTTCGGCGACCGACACCGGCACCCCGGCCTCGCGCAGCGCGTGCACGAACCCGACGTGCCGATCCACCAGGGACGGCTGCTCAGGCATCGGGCAGTCCCAGCTCCTTGATCGCCCGCGCGTGGTCGGAGGCGTGCTTGAGCACCACGCCCAGCGTGCCGGCCACGGTCGCCTCGTCCAGCTCGGCCCGCCCGAGCGCGAGCAGCGTGTTGGCCCAGTCGACGGTCTCGGCCACGGACGGGGCCTTCTTCAGCTCCAGCGCGCGCAGCGTCGCCACCGTCCTGGCGAGCTGCTCGGCCAGCTCGGCCCGCAGCCGCGGCACCTGGGCCAGCACGATGTCGCGCTCGCGCTCGGGGGTGGGGTATTCGAGGTGCAGGTAGAGGCAGCGCCGCTTGAGCGCCTCGGACAGCTCGCGGGTGGCGTTGGAGGTCAGCACCACGTAGGGCCTGCGCGTGGCGGCGATCGTGCCCAGCTCGGGGATCGTCACCTGGAAGTCGGACAGCAGCTCCAGCAGCAGCCCCTCGACCTCGACGTCGGCCTTGTCGGTCTCGTCGATGAGCAGCACGGTCGGCCGGTCGGACCTGATGGCCTTGAGCAGCGGCCGCTCCAGCAGGAACTCCTCGCTGAAGATGTCGTCGTCGGCGCTGGTGGCCTGGATGCGCAGGAGCTGCTTCTTGTAGTTCCACTCGTACAGGGCCCTGGCCTCGTCGAGGCCCTCGTAACACTGGAGCCTGACCAGGTCGGACCCGGTCGTCAGGGCCACCGCCTTGGCGAGCTGGGTCTTGCCGACCCCCGCCGGGCCCTCGACCAGCAGCGGCTTGCCCAGCGCCGCGGCCAGGAACACGGAGGTGGAGATGGCGTCGTCGGAGAGGTAGTCCACGGCGGCGAGCCGCTCCGTCACGTCGGCGGGCGAGTCGAACATGCATGATCCTGTCTGCCGGAGCCTGTGAGCCGAACTTTATTCTAGCGGGTGGGGTCCCGGGAATTCCGATTCGACCAGGATGCGGATCACCGGTATATTCCTTCCTGCCAGCGCCGCTAGCTCAGTTGGTCAGAGCAGCTGACTCTTAATCAGCGGGTCCGGGGTTCGAGTCCCTGGCGGCGCACCGCACGAAACCCAGTCCGGCTTGCCGGGCTGGGTTTTCCGGTTTCCGGAGCCGCCGGCGTCAGGTCACCTCCGGGGGCCGATGCCCTCCAGGGTGAGCTCCTGTTCCACTCCCGTCGCCCGACGGCACCTCGGCGCCGGTGTCGGTGGGCGTCGCGGACGTGTCGTCGCCGGTGTCGCCGGTGTCGCCGGTGGTCGTGGTCAGCGTGGCCGTCTGGGGGATCGTCCGTGCGGGCGTCATCCGGCGGCGGCAAAACCGGAGGCGGTCGTCGGGGGCGAGATGGTAGGAAACAGGCCATGACTACAGGTGTTCGACTGATTCGTAATGACCAGCTTGCCCAGACCGTTGAGTACGCCTATGCCGCCGCCGTGGACGCCCCGATGCGTGCCATCTGGGTGGCGGGCGCCTGCCCGCTCGACATCGACGGCGAGACGGTGGCCGTGGGTGACTACGCGGGGCAGGCCCACCAGGTGATGCGCAACCTCGTCACGGCCCTCGAAGGCGCGGGCGCGTCCCTGACCGACGTCGTCAAGACGACCGTGTACGTGGCCTCCTCCAAGCAGGAGGACCTGGTGAAGGCGTGGCAGGTGTACCGGGAGTACATGGGCGAGCATGACGTGCCGAGCACGTTGCTGGGCGTCACCGTGCTGGGGTACAACGACCAGCTCGTCGAGGTCGAGGCGGTGGCGGTGATCCCGGGCTCCGAGTGACGGACCCGCCGTGCGTGCCGGCGACCTCGATCCTGTTCGCCGGCACGCCTCGGGAAGCGCCGGCACGCCTCGGGAAGCGCCGGCACGCCTCGGGAAGCGCCGGCACGCCTCGGGAAGCGCCGGCACGCCAGCGCCGGCACGCCTCGGGAAGCGCCGGCACGCCTCGGGAAGCGCCGGCACGCCTCGGGAAGCGCCGGCACGCCTCGGGAAGCGCCGCCGGGGCCTCCGGAGTTTGCCGGTTCCCCGCTACGAACGGTAATCGGGATGCCACAATTTGCTCATGAAAATGTTTCGCTCGGCTGTAGGTCTGCCCCAGCACGGCTGCGGAGCACTGGGACAGGTGGCGCACGGAGCGCTGACGGAGCCGCTCCACTCGCCGGAGGAGGCGGGTCTGCCCCGGCTGTTCCTCGGCTACAACACGCTGCCCGACGCGCCGTTCCCGATGGTGGGCTTCCTGGAGTACGACATGGACCGGGGGGCGGCCGATCACGACCTGAGCCACGTGCTGCGCATGCTCGCCGAGTCGCTGCGGTCGCAGCCTGTGCCGCCGGAGGGCACGTTCGACGAGACGCACCGGCGGATGGCGGTCCTGCTGCGCGCGGACGCCATGGTGATCGTGTTCTCGGGGCGGGCGTTCAGCCCCGAGCAGAGCCCGCCCGCCCGCGCCCTGTGGGAGAACCTGGTCGAGGGCTACTACCACGAAGGCGACGCGGAGGCGTGCGCCGGCGCGCGGGAGGCGTCGGTCGGGCTCGGCGTGGACCGGGCGGACGGCCGGGTGCTCCTGATGGCCGAGCGGAGCCCGTCCGGCGAGCACGCCCCGCCGCAGCGGGTCGGCGACGACCCGGAGGGCACGCTCTTCGACCTGCTGGGCGAGATCCTGGAAGCCCAGTACGCGTGGACCCGCGCGGCCTTCGGCCTCTGAACTCCTAGACGGCGAACACCTGCGAGTCGTCCGCGAACGCCTTGAACTCCAGGGCGTTGCCCGCCGGGTCCAGCAGGAACATCGTCCACTGCTCGCCGGGCAGCCCCTCGAAACGCAGGTACGGCTCGATGACGAACGCCACGCCCGCCTCCCGGAACCGGTCGGCCAGCTTGTGGAACTCCGGGATCGTCAGGAGCAGCCCGAAGTGGGGGATCGGCACGTCATGGCCGTCCACCGGATTGTGCGCCTGCTCCTCCCGGCGCGACGGGGCCAGGTGGGTGACGAACTGGTGGCCGTGCAGGTTCCAGTCGATCCACCGGTCCGAGCTGCGGCCCTGGGCGCAGCCAATCAGCTCGCCGTAGAAGCGGCGGGCGGCGTCCAGGTCGTCCACGGGGACGGCGAGGTGGAAGCGGGGGAGCATGGTCATCCGGGGTTCCTTCCGGTGGTGCGGCGCCCGATGATCACTGTAGGTACCCGGAGCCGGTCAGACGAACACTTTCCGGGTGCCCGTCCGCGTCACCAGCCCTGCTCGAAGTCACAGATGTTCACCGTCATGCTCTTCTGCATGCGCCCGGGGGAGACGACCTCGAAGACCACGCGGTACGCGCCGGCCCGCTTCCAGGTGATGGAGGGGAGCAGCGGCCGGGAGGAGACGGTGCCCCGCCCGCCGGAGCCGAGCCGGCCGAGCAGCCGGTACGCCCCCACTGCCGCCGGGTCGTCCTCCCGCAGCGGTTCGACATGCGCCATGAGAGAAGTGGGCCGCCGGCTGGCTCACCGAGGACGGCCTCTTCGTGGCGAACTTCGACACCCGCTCCGTCCGCCTCCCCGGCGGCGTCCCGGCCGGCCGCCGCCTCACCTCGGCGCTGCGGTCGCAGGGGTGGGCGTACGACGGCCGCACCCGGCGCATCCGCCGCACCGGCCGGGGGCACCGCCGAGCTGCCCTACCGCTACCTCGGCGCCGACGACCGGGCCGGCCCCAACTACACCGGCCAGCCCGCCGTCGACTCCTACTACGCGCCCGCCGCCGGCCCCCGGGATCGAGGGAGGTGAAACCGGCCGGGACCATGCAGTGGCGGGTCAGTAGTGGCGGGCCTGGGGGAGGGAGACGGCGACGATCAGGCCGCCGCCCTCCCGGGGCCGCGCCCGCACGTCGCCGCCGTGCGCCACCGCCACCGACCGCACGATCGACAGCCCCAGCCCCGCGCTCTTCCCCGTCACCGCCCGCTCGCCCGCCTGCCGGTGGAACGGCTTGAACAGCAGCGGCACGTCGTACGGCGGTACGCTCGGCCCGGTGTTGCCGACCTCCACCTCGACCTTCCCGCCCGACACGGTACGGCTGGCGATCCGCACCCATCCGGTGCCGTCGTCGAGGTTGTAGCGGATGCCGTTCTCCACCAGGTTGTGCACGAGCCGTTCGAGCAGCAGCGCGTCCCCGGTGGTGGGGGCGGGGGCGATGGCCTCGTACACGGTGACCTTGGCCGCGGCGGCGTCGGCGGCCGTCTGGGCGGTGACGTGGGTGACCACGTCGGCCAGGTCCACCGGCGAGCGGTCCGTGATCTCCTGCTCCGACCTGGCCAGCAGCAGCAGGCCGTCGATGAGGCGCTCGTGGCGGGCGTTGATCTCCAGCAGGCTCTCGCCCAGCTCCTTGACGTCGGAGGAGGCCGTACGGCGGTGCATGGCCAGCTCGACCAGCGCCCGGTTCAGGGTCAGCGGCGTGCGCAGCTCGTGGGAGGCGTTGGCGACGAAGCGGCGCTGGCCGTCGAAGGAGTGGTCGAGCCGCTCCACCATGGTGTCGAACGTGTCGGCCAGGTCCTTGACCTCGTCCTCCGGCCCCTGCAACGCGATCCGCTCGTGCAGGCCCCGCTCGGCCATGGGCGCGGCGGCGATCTTGCGGGCGGTGTCGGTGACCAGGTGCAGCGGGGCCAGCACCCGGCCGGCCACCCACCAGCCCAGCCCCACGGCCCCGCCGCCGACCACGACGAGCGCGACGGCGCCCTGGGTGAGCAGCGAGGTGACGGCGGCGCTGCGCACCTTCTGCTCCTGCACGCGCAACCACTCGACCGCGGCCTCGCCGCGCAGCTCGACGCCGTCCTTGAGCAGGAACACCTGCTTGGTGCGGCCGGGCTCGGGGACGTATCGGTCCTCGAAGGTGCGGTTGAGCTGCTGGTTGAACAGCAGGTACGTGACGCCGAGCAGGGTCAGCCCGGCCAGCAGGAAGACGGCGCCGTACACGAGGGTGAGCCGCAGCCGCAACGTGGGCCTCGGCCGCACGGCGAGCGGCGGACGCGGCGAGGGCGGGGGCGGGGGCGGTGGGGGGCTGCTCATGCGATGCGGTACCCCACGCCGGCCACGGTCTCCACCACGGGCGGGTCGGCGAGCTTGCGGCGCAGCTTGAGTATGGTGAGCCGGACCGCGCCCGTGAACGGGTCGGCGTGCTCGTCCCACGCCTTCTCCAGGAGCTGCTCGGCCGAGACGACGTTGCCGTCGGCCCGCATCAGCTCGGCCAGCACCGCGAACTCCTTCTTCGACAGCGGGACGAACCGCCCGTTCCTGAACACCTCCCTGCGCGCCGGGTCCAGCGTGATCCCGGCCCGCCGCAGCACGGGCGGCGCGGCCGGCCGGGAGCGCCGCCCGAGCGCCAGCACCCTGGCGGCCAGCTCGGGGAAGGCGAACGGCTTGGTCAGATAGTCGTCGGCGCCCATGCACAGGCCGGTCACCCGGTCGTCGAGCTGGGCGGCGGCGGTGAGCATCAGCACCCGCGCGGCGCACTCGGAGGCCACCATCTCCCGGCAGACCTCGTCGCCGTGCACGCGCGGCAGGTTCCGGTCCAGCACGACCACGTCGTAGTCGTTGACCGCGATCCGTTCGAGCGCGGCCTCGCCGTCGTGCGCCAGATCGACCGCGTGCGTCTCCTCACGCAGCCACTCGGCAATCGCGTCGGCGAGCATCGGCTCGTCCTCAACCACCAGCACGCGCATGACGTTTCTTCGACCCTTCTCTCCGCCTACAGAGCCGAGTGTGACGGAGGCGCCATTTGCTCCGAATAAGCCGCCGCGGCGGGCCTCCGGCGTCCGGTGGCAAGCCGCCGCGGCGGGGCGCCCAGCGCGCTGGTCACGGCCCCGCTAGCGCTCACCCTGCTCCTGACGGGCTGCGGCGGGGACGGCGGCGGCGGATCGGACGTGGCCTCGGTCAGCGGCGGCACGGGGGGCCAGACCGCGGCCGGCGCGAAACCCAGCACGAACCCGCAGGAACAGGGGCTCAAATTCGCCCAGTGCATGCGGGAGAACGGCGTCGACGTGCCGGACCCCGACTCCAGCGGCCGGTTCATGATGAAGTTCGACAAGAACACGCCGCAGGAGAAGGTCCAGGCGGCCCAGGAGGCGTGCAAGCAGTACGCCCCCAGCGGCCAGCGCAAGAACGGCGGCGACCCCAAGATGGCCGAGAACCTGCGCAAGCTCGCCCAGTGCATGCGTGACAACGGCGTCGAGGCCTACCCCGACCCCGAGGGCGGCATGATGCGCATCACCGGCGAGGTCGGCGACGACCCGGACTTCGAGTCCGCCCAGCAGAAGTGCCAGAAGGAGTCCGCCGAGGCCGGCATGGGAGGTTCTTGATGGGCATGGCCACCCTTGACGGAAAGGCGGAGCCCGAGGCCACGCCACCCCGGCGGCGCCGCCGCGGCGGCCGGGGGAAGCTGGTGGCCGGGCTCCTGATCGCGGTGGCCGCGGTGGGCGGCGGGCTCGTCGCGGTGAACGGCACGGGCCTGCTGGAGGGCGGCGCCGGACCGACGCGGTCGGCCGCCGCCCTGCCGCCGGCCACCACGACGGTGACCAGGCAGACCCTGAACGACACCAGGGACGCCGACGGCGAGCTCGGCTACGGCCCGGTCACCACGGCCACGACCCGCCGTCCCGGCACGATCACCTGGCTGCCGGAGAGCGGCGCCACGATCAGCCGGGGCCGCTCGTTGTACCGGCTGGACAACAAGCCGGTCGTGCTCATGTACGGCGACACTCCCGCCTACCGCGACCTCAGGATCGGTACGGAGGGCAAGGACGTCGAGAACCTGGAGCGCAACCTCAGCAAGCTCGGCTACGACGGCTTCACGGTGGACGACGAGTACACCTACGACACCTACCAGGCGGTCCTGGAGTGGCAGGAGGACCGCGGCCTGGACGAGACCGGCGTGGTCGAGCTGGGCCGGGTCGTCTTCGCCCCCGGCAAGGTGCGGGTGGAGAGCCTGGACGCCGAGGAGGGGCAGCCGGCGCAGCCCGGCCAGAAGGTGCTGACGTACACGGGCACATCCAAGGTCATCACGGTCCAGCTGGAGGCCGACGACCAGCGGATGGCCAAGAAGGGCGCCAAGGTCGAGGTCACGCTGCCCGACGGCAAGAGCGTCGGCGGCAAGGTGACGGAGGTGGCCACGGTGATCGTGCCGGGCGAGGGCCAGAACGCGGACCCGGAGACGCGGGTGGAGGCGCTGGTCTCGATCGGCGACGCGAAGGCGGCCAGGGAGCTGGACAAGGCGTCGGTGGACGTCACGTTCACCGCCTCCCAGCGCAAGGACGTGCTGACGGTGCCGGTCGCGGCGCTGGTGGCGTTGCAGGAGGGCGGGTTCGGCCTGGAGGTCGTCGAAGGCGGCGGCACCCGGTACGTCGCCGTCGAGACGGGCCTGTTCGCCGGCGGGCGGGTCGAGGTGTCCGGCGACGGGCTCAGCGAGGGGATGACCGTGGGGATGCCGAAATGACGCACCCCATGATCGCTCTGACCGACGTGTCCAGGACGTACCCGGGAGGGGTGGCGGCGCTGAAGTCCGTCTCGCTGCGCATCGACCACGGCGAGCTGGTCGCCATCGTCGGGCCGTCCGGGTCGGGCAAGTCGACCATGCTCAACGTCGTCGGCACCCTCGACCGGCCGTCCTCCGGGACCATCCGGATCGACGGGTACGACGTCTCGGAGCTGTCCGACAACCAGCTCTCGGCGCTGCGCGCCACCACGATCGGCTTCGTCTTCCAGTCCTTCCACCTGGCCGCGAAGGTCCCGGCGCTGGACAACGTGGCCGACGGTCTGGTCTACACCGGCCTGAGCAGGGCCGAACGCCGCCGGCGCGCGGCGGCGGCGCTCAAGCGGGTGGGGCTGGAGCACCGCATGGACCACGAGCCGCACGAGCTGTCCGGCGGCGAGCGGCAGCGCGTCGCCATCGCCAGGGCCGTGGCGGGCGACCCGCCGCTGCTCCTGGCCGACGAGCCGACCGGGGCGCTGGACTCGGTCTCGGGCACCGGCGTGATGGAGCTGCTGCACGAGCTGAACGCGGCCGGCACCACCATCGTGATCATCACCCACGACCGGGAGATCGCCGCCAGCCTTCCCCGGCAGGTGCGGATGCGCGACGGCGAGATCATCTCCGACTCCGCCAGGGAGCCCGAGCCGGTGGAATCAGGAGTGACGTGATGACAGGTGTCGAGCGGCCTGCGGCCGTACCCGGGGGTGGCGTGATGACGGGTGTCGAGCGGTCCCGGCCGTACCTGGGGGTGGCGTGATGACGGGTGTCGAGCGGCCCCGGCTGTATCCGGCCCGGATGCGGCCGCGTGACGTGATGCGGGTCGGCGCGGTCGGCCTGCGGACCCGGCCGCTGCGGGCGTTCCTGTCGGCGCTGGGCATCGCCATCGGCATCGCGGCCATGGTGGGCGTGGTCGGGCTCTCGTCCTCCTCGGGGGCCGAGCTGGACCGCCAGCTCTCCGCGCTGGGCACGAACCTGCTCACCCTCTCCTCGGGCTCCACCCTCACCGGCGAGGCGGCCCAGATGCCGGTGGACGCCGAGGCGATGATCGAGCGGATCGGGCCCGTCGAGGCGGTCTCGTCCATCGGCAAGGTGCCCGAGGCCAAGGTCTACCGCTCCGAGCAGATCCCGGAGGCCCAGACGGGCGGGCTCAACACGTACGCGGCCCGCCTGGACCTGCCGGCCACGGTCGGCGCGACCCTGCGCAGCGGCACCTGGCTGAACGCGGCCACCGAGCGCTACCCGGCCGCCGTGATCGGCGCGGACGCCGCGCAGCGGCTCGGCATCGGGGCGGCGGGCCCCGACACGCAGATCGTCGTCGGCGGCGTCCGCTTCACGGTCGTCGGCGTGCTGGAGCCGGTGGCGCTGGCCACCGACCTGGACGCGGGCGTCCTGGTGGGCTGGCCGGTGGCGGAGGAGCGGCTCGGCTTCGACGGCCACCCGACCACGCTCTACACGCGCTCGGAGGAGGCCAAGCTGGAGTCGGTGCGCCAGGTGCTGGCCGGCACGGCGAACCCGGAGGCGCCGAACGAGGTGGACGTCTCCCGCCCGTCCGACGCGCTGGCCGCCAAGAAGGCGACCAGCGAGGCCTTCACCAACCTGCTCCTGGGCGTGGGCGCGGTGGCGCTGCTCGTGGGCGGGGTCGGGGTGGCCAACACGATGGTCATCTCGGTGCTGGAACGCCGCGCGGAGATCGGCCTGCGCCGCTCGCTCGGGGCGACCAGGGGGCAGATCCGTACGCAGTTCCTGGCCGAGTCGCTGCTGCTGTCCGCGATGGGCGGGGCCGGCGGCATCCTGCTCGGCTCGGGGGTCACCATGGGGTACGCGCTCTACAGCGGCTGGCCCTCGGTCGTGCCCGCCTGGGCCACCGTGGGCGGCCTCGCCGCGACGCTGGCCATCGGCGCGGTCGCCGGTCTCTACCCCGCGGTCCGCGCCTCCCGCCTGTCCCCGACGGAGGCCCTGTCCACGCCGTGACCCCACGGCCTCCCGTCCGCAAGCGCCGCCCGCACGGTGATCGTCACCGGCCCGGCCTTCGCCCGAGGCCCCGCCCGTGAGCTCCGCGGGCCCGTCGCGCGCCCGGCACCCGGGCGCGCGACGCCGTGCGCGTCGGCGTCGAGCTGTCCATCGCACAAGTGCACAAAGGGGCAGGGACGCCTGCCGATCGCCGTCGAATAAATCCGTCTTTCTGGGGCAGATCCCGACTTGTACGGCCGACGCCCCACACCGGAGCCGGATGACCTTCGACGAAAGAACTGACCGAGTACGCGTCACCCTCGTTCCGCACCCCTTCGGCCTGCGAATCGCCGGCGAGATCGACCGCGGCAACCGTCCCCTGCTCCAGGGCGTCCTCGACTGGGCGCTGCACGCGGGCAGCCAGGACATCCGGTTCGACCTGGCGGGCCTGACGTTCATCGACGTGAGCGGCATGCGCCTGATCGTCGCGGCCGCCGCGCGATTATCGCCGGACCGGAAGCTGATCCTCGACCCGGTCTCGCCCCTGGTGCGCCGCCTGCTGTCGGTGACCGGCTGGGAGCACGTCCCCGGCCTCCGCGTCGGCCCCGAGCGGCCGTGCCCGTGACGCCGGGCGCCTCTAGGGACGCCAGCGGCGCAGGTCCGTCTCCTTCTCGTACGCCTGCGGGTCCGGGTAGCTCACCAGCTCGACGGTCGCGCCCCAGGGCGTACGGAAGTAGACGAACCTGTTGCGCTCGCCGGCCTCGGGCCCCGGCAGCGGCACCGGCTCCGACAGCCGCGCCGCGCCCGCCTCCGTCGCCCGGCGCAGCGCCTCCTCCAGGTCGTCCACGTACAGGGCGACGTGCTGCCAGCCCAGGTCGCACGGCAGCGCCGCGCCGGCCTGCCGCGGCCCGCTGAACTCGAACAGCTCGATCCCCGGCCCGTTGGGCAGGCGCAACATGCGCACCGCCACCTCGGCCGTGCCCTGCGGCACCCCGAGCCGCCGCTCGGTCGCCCACCCGCCCTTGGGCCCCCGCTCGCGGGGGAGGGTGTCGTAGAGCACCTCGGCGCCGAACGCGCGGGCGAAGAACTCGGTGGCCGCGTCGAGATCGGGCACGGTCACCCCGACGTGGTCGATGCCGCGGACGGTCATGGCCTGTCTCCTGTCCTGAGAGGCGTCCGTCATGCGCGTCCGCTCCGGAACCTGCCGATCAGGCCCAGCTCGTCCACGCAGCGGCCCAGCCCGAGCGCCACGCACTCCAGCGGGCGCTCCGCCCGCCGCACCGGCATGCACAGCGCCTCCCGCAGCCGCCGGCCGAGCCCGCGCAGCAGCGCCCCGCCGCCGACCAGCATCACGCCCCGCTCCCCGAGGTCGGCCGCCAGCTCGGCGGGGCAGCGCTCCACCGTCTCCATCGCCGCCCGCGCGATCGACTCGGCGGGCGGCCCGGCGGCCTCGAAGATCTGCCCCGCGGGCACCGCCAGCTCGCGTTCCCTGCCGGTGTCGCGGTCCCGGCCGCGCACCACGACCTCCCGGGCCCCGTCGTGCGCGCGGCGCTTGGCCGACTCGGCCTCGGACTCGTCCAGCAGCAGCCCGTGCTCGCGTTCGACGAGGCGGATGACGGCCCGGTTCACGGCCTGCCCGCCGTAGGGCACGGAGGAGGCCGCGACCACGGACTCCCCGGACAGCACCGCGATCCTGGCGGTGTCGCGGCCGATGTCGATGACCATGTGCCCGGCGCAGTCGGTGACCGGCAGCCCCGCGCCCAGCGCCGCCGCCAGCGCGTGCGGCACCAGCCGCACGGTCCTGGCCTCCGCCTCGTACGCCACGTCGTGCAGCGCCGCCCTGTCGATCGGCGTGGAGTCGCCCGGCAGCGCCATGACCAGGCGCGGGCGGGCGTACGGATGCCAGTGCACCTTGCGCAGGAAGTGCCGGACCATGCGCCGGGCCAGCTCGGCGTCGGCCGGCAGCCCGCCGCGCACCGGCCAGCACGTGCGCCCGCCGACGCCCACGGCGGCGGCCTCCGCGCCGTACGCGATGATCTTGCCGGTACGGCCGTCGCACATGACGGCCGAGGGTTCGTCGAGCACGATGCCCTTGCGCTTGACATAGATCCGCGTGCTCGCCGCCCCCAGGTCCATTGCCAGGTCACGACCGAGGAGTCTCATCGCCGGACCTATTTCCCGGCCCGCTCCAACCCAACACCACGAACGGAACGGTTCCCCTTTACCCGTCCTCGCGCCCGGGCCGCCGACGCCCCCGAACGCCGGGATCGGCGGCCCTCCTCCGCGTGGGGCGGGAGCGCGGAGCTGAGCCCGGTTTCGCGTCATAAGCGGCTCCGTGCGAAGCTGTGATAGTCCCCAACACCATGGAGGTCCTCATGGCGGATACACCGGAGCCGGAAGTCAGCGAAACTCCCGAGGACGAGCTGAAGCGCAAGTTCCGCGAGGCGCTGGAGCGCAAGCGCAACCAGCAGGCGGGATCAGGCGCGGGTGGCAGGGGCGTCGACCCATCGAAGATTCACGGGGCGCACGGTCCGGCTGCGAGTAAGCGATCGTTCAGGCGCAAGAGCGGCGGCTGAGGCTGGAATTTCGCTGGGGGTACGGCATGCCGTGCCCCCTTTCTCTTTGCCGACGTAGGTAGATCTTTCGACCGATTCATGGTGAATCGTTTGCGAGTGTCCGTTTCCGTAGTTAGAGTAATCGCCATTACCAGCCGGTGACCGAGTCCTTACCCAAGATGGACGGCCGGTTGGCGCCGAATCCCGAGCAGTCGGGAACCGGGGACCCACCTCGTTGGGGTGAATCCGGCCGCGTGCCGGTAGGGCATCTCCACGCCCGAACCCGTCAGCTAACCCGGTAGGCGTGATGGAGAGGACAAAACTTACCCATGCAGCAGCGCGTCGTACCCCCGGACCGCGTCCTGACGGCCGCCTTCTGAGCGGCCCCCTTCCCTGAAGGCTCGTATCTTGCGCTCCGCGTGGCGAACGCCGGGTGCCCCTGGCGCGCTGCGCGCTTTCCCCCGATGAGTGCAACCTCCCTGTCCCCTCGTGAAGGGTTTGCTACTTCATGTCTGCTCGTTCTGGCCTGCGTTCCCTCGCCATGCTCACCGCCACCGCCGTCAGCGCCCTGACGATCGGTGCGACGGCCGCCCACGCCGACCCCGGCGCCGGCTCCGACACGGAAGAGAAGATCCTGCTCAAGGGCTCGACCACGGCCTCGTACTTCTGGGACGACGGCTCCGGCCGCGCCGGTGACACGGGCATGCCGGCCAGCGGCAAGCCGATGCAGAAGGGGCTGGCCGCCAGCCCGAGCTGGCCGCTGCTGACCGAGGGCTACGTGCTCTACGACGGCAAGAAGATGCCGTTCTTCGTGGGTGACCGCGGGCCGGGCGAGCCCTCCAACCGGGGCATCATGCTGGACCTCGACGCCAAGACCTTCGCCGAGCTGACCGGCGGCAGGTTCAACCCCGGCACGCTGGGCGTGGACGGCAACGGCGGCAAGGGCCACATCGACGTCGAGTACGTCATCACCAAGTGGGGCGACGGCCCCGGCAAGAAGAACCACCCGGTGCCCTTCTCCACCCGCGCCTGGGCCGAGCGCGACCGGAACCCGGCCACC
This sequence comes from Nonomuraea candida, assembly GCF_000725485.1. GTDB lineage: Bacteria > Actinomycetota > Actinomycetes > Streptosporangiales > Streptosporangiaceae > Nonomuraea > Nonomuraea candida. The sequence continues at coordinate 48,374 of NZ_JOAG01000036.1, forward strand.
CCGCCGGCCGAGGAGCCCTCGGAGGAGGCCGCGCAGGGCGGCGGCAGGCTCGTCGAGGCCCCCGCCTCCGCGAGCGTCCGCGCCGGCGCGGCCGGTTCTGACGCGGCCGGTTCCGATGTGGCGGGCGCCGAGGAGGCCGGCGCCCAGGAGTCCGGCGTCGTCGGCGGCGCGCTGATGGCCGGCGCCCTGGCCGTGGCCGGCGGCGGCGTGGTGCTCGGCGGCGAGCGCCTCCGCACCCTCCTCAAGCGCTGACCCGCCGCGCGGCTTTCCCGCGCTTCGCCCGCGCTTCGCCCGCGTGCTTTACGGGGTTATTAGTAGAATGTCATTCTGTTCTCCGTGACCACCCGCGTAGCCGCGAACGGCATCCACATCGCCTACGAGAGCTTCGGCTCCCCCTCGGGCCGTCCCCTGCTCCTCATCATGGGACTCGGCGCCCAGCTCATCCAGTGGGACGAAGGGCTCTGCGAGCTCCTGGTGGAGCGCGGACACCACGTCGTACGGTTCGACAACCGCGACGCCGGCCTGTCCACGCACCTCCACGAGCACGGCGTCCCCGCGCCGGGGACGCCCCCGCCGTACCTGCTGGACGATCTGGCCGACGACGCCGCGGCGCTCATGGACGCGCTCGGCTGGCCGGCCGCCCACGTGGTGGGCGCCTCGATGGGCGGGATGATCGCCCAGACGCTGGCCATCCGCCACCCCGCGCGCGTGCTGACCCTGACCTCGATCATGTCCACCACCGGCCCCTCCGTCGCGCCGCCGACGGAGGCCGCGTCGGCCGTGCTGTTCCGCAAGCCCGCCGCCGACCGGCGGCAGGCGATGGAGCAGGCGGTGAGCACGTGGTCGGTCATCGGCTCGCCCGGTTACGAGCTGGACCGGGAGAAGGTCGCCGAGCTGGCCGGGCTGGCCTACGACCGCTGCCACGACCCGGCGGGCGTGGCCAGGCAACTGGCCGCGATCATGGCCTCGGGCGACCGCACGGAGGCGCTGGCCGGGGTGCGCGTGCCCACGCTGGTGGTGCACGGCGAGGCGGACGCGCTGGTCCCGGTGGCGGGCGGCCGGGCCACGGCGGCGGCGGTGCCGGGGGCGCGGCTGGTGACGTACCCGGGGATGGGGCACGACCTGCCGCGCGCGCTCTGGCCCGACCTGGTCGCCGAGATCACCAAGCTCACCGGCTCGGCGAGCTGACCACTACGGGGCCTGGGGGTCGTCGGGGAGCAGGGCCCGCTCGTCGGGCTTGTGGATCAGCACGTTGTCCACGTAGGACTTCGCCGCCGCCGTCAGGCCCACGTCGGCGCCCTCCTGCTCCGACAGGTACCAGCGGTGGTCCAGGATCTCGTGGAAGAGCTGCGCGGGCTCCAGCTTGCCGCGCAGCTCGACGGGGATGGAGTCGACGGTCGGCTGGAACACCTCCGCCAGCCACCGGTGCGCCACTATGGCCTCGTCCTCGTGCCGCAGCCCCTTGGCCACCCGGAACCCGTCGAGGTCGTTGAGCAGCCGCCGCGCCTGGTTCTCCTCCACGTCGAGCCCGGTCAGGCGGAGCAGCCGCCGCTGGTGGTGCCCGGCGTCCACGACCTTGGGCCGCACGATCAGCCGGCCGGTGCCGACCTTGCGCCGCACCATCATCTCGGCCACGTCGAAGCCCAGCAGGTTCAGCCGCCTGATGCGCTGCTCGACGCGGTGCCAGTCCACCTCGTCGATGATCTCGCTCTCGTTGATCTCGTTCCACAGGCGGTGGTAGCGGGCGACGATGTCCTCGGCGGTCTCCATGGGGTCGATCGACGGGTGCAGCAGCCCGCCGGCCTCCAGGTCGAGCATCTCGCCGAAGATGTTGGTGTGGGCGTTGTCGATGTCGGTCAGCCGCTGCCCCTCGCTGATCATCGGGTGCATCTCGCCGGTCTCGGCGTCCACCAGGTAGGCCGCGAAGGCCCCCGCGTCCCGGCGGAACAGCGTGTTCGACAGCGAGCAGTCGCCCCAGTAGAAGCCGTTCAGGTGCAGCCGCACCAGCAGCACGGCCAGCGCGTCCAGCAGGCGGGTGAGCGTGTCGGGGCGCAGGGTGCCGGACATGACCGCGCGGTAGGGGAGCGAGAACTGCAGGTGCCGGGTGATCAGTGCGGCGTCGAGGCCGTTCTCGCGGCCGGTGACGTACGCGACCGGCTCCACGGCCGGGGCGTCGAGCCGGGCCAGGTCCCACAGGAGCTGATACTCCCGCCTGGCGTAGCGCTCGCTGATCTCCTTGATCGCGTACACCTTGCCGGACAGCCGGGCGAACCGCACCACGTGCCGGGAGATGCCGCGCGGGAGATCGACCAGATGGTGCTGGGGCCACTCTTCCAGAGGGGTCTCCCAGGGGAGGCGGATCAGGTCAGGGTCGCCTAGCGCGCCAGTGATCTGCAGGGGCATTTGCACAGGATATGGTGCACCGGTGGACGAGTTTCTCAAGTGGTACTTTTCTGACCGTCCCGTCGTCGCCGCCCTCCTGGGGGCCGACGGTTACGATCACACCCTCGGCGATTTCACCGCCTCCGCCTGGCAGGCTCGTGAGCGGGAGCAGATCCTCTGGCTCGAACGCCTGTCGGCCGCCGAGGCCCCCACACTCGACGACGCCATAGACAGAGACCTCGTCCTGTCGCAACTGCGGGGCTCGATCGCGATGGCCGCCTGGCCCGAGTGGCGCCGCGACCCCGGCGTCTACCTCGGGGCGGTCTTCGGCTCCCTGTACGCGCCCTTCCAGCACCGGCTCAAGCCCGAGCCCGAGCTGGTCGCCGCGGCCCTGCTCCGCCTGGCCGAGGTGCCCGGCGTGCTGGCCGCCTGCCGCGCGAACCTGGACCCCGACCTCGCCGCCCCGCTGCTGGTCCAGCGCGGCCTGGGCCAGGCGCGCACCGGCCGCAACTTCCTGACCCGCACGATCCCGGCCATGGTCGCCGACGAGGCCCTGCGCGCCAAGCTGGCCGCCGCCGCCGAGCCGGCCGCGCGGGCGTTCGACGACCTCGTGACCTTCCTGGAAGGCTTCGAGTGCGGCGGCACCTGGCGCATGGGGGAGCGGCTCTACTCCACCCTGCTGCGCGAGCGCGAGCTGCTCGGATACGGCGCCGCCGAGCTGCACGAGAAGGGCAAGGCCGCCTGGGCGGAGCTGGACGCGCGCATGCGCGAGGTGGCCGTCCGGGTCAACGGCACCCAGGACTGGCGGGCGGCCATGGAGTCCCTCATGGACGACCACCCGGAGACGCTGGCCGACATGCGGACCGAGTACGAGGCCGAGACCCTGCGGGCGCGCGACTTCGTCAGGGAGCGGGACCTGGTCACCTTCGCCGAGGGCGAGGAGTGCCAGGTGCTGCCGTCGGCCGAGTACAGCCGGCCGGTCCTGTCCGTGGCCCACTACCTGTCCCCGCCGCCGCTCAGCTCCTCGCGGAAGGGCGTGTTCTTCGTGCCGTACACGCCGGACGACTTCACCGCCGAGCAGGTGCGGCAGCGGCTGCGGACGAACTCGCGGGCCCAGATGCCCTCGATCGCCGTGCACGAGGCCTACCCGGGGCACCACTGGCACCTGTCGTACATGGCGGAGAACCCGCGGACGGTCAGGAAGGTCTTCAGGACGCCGTACTTCACCGAGGGCTGGGCCCTGTACGTCGAGAAGATGCTGCACGAGCAGGGCTACTTCGACACCCCCGCCACCGAGCTGGCCCACCTGGACTGCCGCATCTTCCGGGCCGCCAGGATCGTGGTGGACACCGCGCTGCACTGCGAGGACATGTCGATCGAGGAGGCCGAGACGTTCATGGCCACCAAGGCGTCGCTGTCGCCCGGGACCGCGCAGGGCGAGGTCAACCGCTACTGCGCCTGGCCCACCCAGGCGCCCTCCTACCTGACGGGCGCCATCGAGATCGACCGCATCCGCGCGTCGTTCCAGGGCTCGCTGAAGGAGTTCCACGACCGGATCGCCGGGTCGGGCGGGCTCCCGCTCGGGCTGGCCGAGCAGGCCGCCCTGGCGAAGTAGCGGCGCGTCCCGCCTCCGCCTCAGAGCGCGGGGGCGGGCCGGGCGGGGCCTCCGGGCGGGCGGGGCGTTCGCTCAGAGCGGGGGCGGGTTGAGCATGCGGTCGACGACGGCGGCGAGCTGATCCTCCGTGAGGACGGTCGGCTTGCCGACGCCGAGCGCCCTGACGTACACCTCGCACAACCACTCCAGCAGCCGGGTGGCCTCGAACGCCTCCTCCAGCGTCGCCCCGAGGGTCATCCCGCCGTGGTTGGCCATCAGGGCGGCCCGCTTGCCGCCCTCCAGCGCGGCGCGCACGTTCGCGGCCAGCTCGGGCGTGCCGTACGTGGCGTACTCCGCCACCCTGACCGTCCCGCCGAGCAGCAGCGCGTTGTAGTGCACGGGCGGCAGCTCGGTCATCGTCGTGGCCACCACCGTCCCGAACACCGAGTGCGTGTGCACGATGGCCCGCGCGTCGGTGGTCTCGTAGACGGCCAGGTGCATGGGGGTCTCGCTGGAGGGCCGCAGCTCGCCCTCCACCCGCCGGCCCGTCAGGTCCACGACCGGGCACGACTCGGGCGTCAGCCGGTCGAGCGCGACGCCCGACGGGGTGACCGCGACCAGGTCGCCCTCGCGGACGCTGAGGTTGCCCGAGGTGCCGATGACCAGGCCCAGCTCGACGGCGCGGCGGCCGTACTCGCACAGTTGCTCGCGAAGGCTCATATGTCTGGAATGTAGCCGATCACAGGCCGTCCAGGGTGGCCAGCATGATGCGCTCCACGTCGGCCCGCCGCAGCCGGTCGGGGTAGAGCAGCAGGTGCAGGCTGAGGCCGTCGACCAGGGCGAGCAGCCGCTCGGCCAGGTCGTCCAGGTTCTCGTCCGTGCGCAGCTCGCCGTCGGCCCTGGCCCGGGCCAGCAGCCCGCGTACGGCGGCGCGCAGCTCGCCCGCCTCGGCCCGCTGCACCTCGGCCAGCCGCTCCGAGGCCAGGCTCCGGCTCCAGAAGCTGACCTCCAGCCGCGTCTCCCGGGTGCGCTCGCCGTCCAGCGGCAGGTTGTCCAGCAGCACCTCCCGCAGCGCCGCCAGCCCCGTCACGCCCTCGGCCTTGCGCGTCAGCCGGGCGCGGATGCGCTGGTGCGACTGGCGCAGCGCGGACAGCAGGATCTCGTCCTTGTCGGCGAAGTAGTGGGTGAGCACCCCGTTGGAGCAGCCCGCCTCCTTGGCGATGGCGCGCGTGGTGGCCGCGTCGATGCCGTCCCTGACGATCACCCGGCGGGCCGCTGACAGGACCTCGCGCCGGCGCTCGTCGTGATCGACGATCTTCGGCATCGGCGGCCTCCTCTGCTCATTGACTTTTTAGTCGGACGTCTGTCTATATAAACCATGACCGTCGTCACAGTCGGCGTCCACATCGTCGACATCCTCACCAGGCCCGTCGATCACATCCCCGAGGGCCAGGACACCGTGCTGGTCGAGCAGATCCGCCTCACCGCCGCCGGCGCCGCCGCGGGCACGGCGGTCGACCTGGTCAAGCTGGGCAACGACGTGGTCACCATGGGCGCGGTCGGCGACGACGAGCTCGCCGACTTCCTGCTGATGGTGCTGGCCAAGCGGGGCGTGGACGCCTCCCGGCTGGTGCGCAGGGCGGGGGAGCAGACGGCGGCCTCGATCCTGCCCATCAGGCCCGACGGCGGGCGTCCCAGCTTCCACGTCCCCGGCGCGAACCTCAGCGTGACCCCCGCCGACCTCGACCAGGCCGTGTTACGGCAGGCCAGGGCCGTGCACCTGGGCGGGATGGACGTCACGTTCGGCCTCGGCGACCCGGCCTTCTTCGGGCTCCTCGACGAGCTGCGGGCCTCGGGCGCCATCGTCACGATGGACCTGCTGTCGGAGATGCCCGACCTGCTGGCGATGGCCCGCGCGTTCCTGCCCCACGTCGACTACGTCCTGCCCAACGAGACCCAGGTCCTCGCGATGAGCGGCGAGCAGGACGTCGAGGCGGCCGCCCGCGCGCTGCTCGCCGACGGGCCGCGCGGCGTGCTGGTCACCCTCGGCGCGGCCGGCAGCCTGGTGGTGACCGGGGCGGGCGCGGAGCGGGTGCCCGCGCTGAAGACGGAGGTCGCCGACACCACGGGCTGCGGCGACGCGTACTGCGCCGGCTTCCTCACCGGCCTGCTGCACGGCCGCGACGTGACGGACGCCGCCCGCTGGGGCACGGCCGCCGCCGCCCGCGTCGCCACCGGCCTCGGCTCCGACGCCGGCCTCACCGACCTCGACTCCACCCTCGCCCTCCTCTCCTAGCCCCCTTGAGGACCCCTCCATGACTTCAGACGCCGTCCTGCGGCAGCGCGCCGCCAAAGTCGTCCCCGGCGGCATGTACGGCCACCTCAACGCGGCCATCTTCGCCCCCGGCTACCCCCAGTTCTTCGAGCGCGGCGAAGGCTGCCGGCAGTGGGACGTGGACGGCCGCGGCTACATCGACTTCATGTGCAGCTGGGGCCCGGTGGTGCTGGGCCACCGGCACCCGCGCGTCGAGGAGGCCGCCGCCCGCCAGGCCGCGCTCGGCGACTGCCTCAACGGCCCCGGCGAGATCATGGTCGAGCTGGCGGAGCTGCTGGTGGACACCGTGCCGAGCGCCGACTGGGCGATGTTCTCCAAGAACGGCACGGACGCCACCACCCAGGCCCTCATGGTCGCCAGGGCCGCCACCGGCCGCACGAAGGTGCTGATGGCGCACGGCGCCTACCACGGGGCCGACCCCTGGTGCACGCCCTCCCCGGCGGGCACGACGCCCAGCGAGCGGGCGGACCTGGTCGAGTTCACCTACAACTCGCTGGAGTCCCTGGAGGCCGCCGCGGCCACCGTCGAGGGCGACGTGGCGGCGATCATCGTCACGCCCTTCAAGCACGACTCGTTCGAGGACCAGGAGCTGGTGGAGCCCGCCTTCGCGCGGGGCGCCAGGGCGCTGGCGGACCGGCTCGGGGCGGCCCTGGTGATCGACGACGTGCGGGCAGGCTTCCGGATCGACCTGCGCGGGTCCTGGGAGCCGTACGGGGTGCGGCCCGACCTGACCGCCTGGTCGAAAGCGATGGCCAACGGCTACCCGATCGCCGCCGTCACCGGGACCGACGCGCTGCGCGGCGCCGCCCAGACGCTCTACTCCACCGGCTCGTTCTGGTTCTCGGCGGTCGCGATGGCCGCCGCCAAGGCCACCATCGAGACGCTGCGCGACGAGGACGGCATCGCCGCCATGGAACGGGCGGGCACGCAGCTCAGGGAGGGCCTGTACGCCCAGGCCAAGGCGCACGGCTTCACCGTCGACCAGACCGGCCCGGTGACGATCCCGTGGCTCAGCTTCGACGGCGACGCCGACCTGTCGGTGGCGATGCACTGGAGCGCCGCCTGCCTGCGCCACGGCGTCTACCTGCACCCCTGGCACAACTGGTTCATGTCGGCGGCCCACACCGAGGCCGACGTGGCGGCCGCCCTGGAGGGCACGGACCGCGCGTTCGCGGAGACCCGCGCCCACTTCGGCTGAGGGCGCGCCGAGGCGGTACCGAGGCCCCACCGAGGCCGCACCGAGGCCGCGCCCGCCGTCCCCGTTCGTGGCGGGGACGCGGGCGCCCCCGCTCCCGAAAGCTCCTTCCGTCCGGCCGTTCCTGTACGGGGCCCGGCTTGATTGGAGGATTACGGCGAATAGCCTGTAACTATGAGGAAGCGGACATGATCAACTGGGTGGGGTTCGTGCCCGCGGCCCTCATGGTGTCGTTGATCCCCGGGGCCAACCAGCTGCTCGGCCTGCGCAACGCCGTGCGGCACGGCGCCCTGTACGCGCTGGCCGGGGTGCTCGGCCGGCTGGCCGCGTTCGTGATCTTCATCGGGCTGGTGGTGGCCGGGTTCGGGACGATGCTGGCCACCTCCTCCACCGCGCTGACGGTGCTCAAGTGGTTCGGCGTCGCCTATCTCGCGTGGATCGGCATCGCCACCCTGCGGCGGGCGGCCAGGGAGCCGGTCGCGCAGGCCGAGCTGGGGCGGGCCGCGGACAGGGGTGTGTGGCCGGTGGTGGCCGGCGAGTTCGGGGTGGCGATCAGCAACCCGAAGGCGATGCTGCTGTTCGCCGCCCTGCTGCCCCAGTTCACCGGCGGGCCCGCCGCGGACCTCGACGGGCAGCTCGCCCTGCTCGGCGCGGCCTACCTGCTCGTCGAGCTGGTCGTGGGGCTCGGCTACATCGGGCTGGGCAGCCGCATCGGCGCGACCGGCCTGCCGGCCAGGACCCGGCGCCGGGTCGATCTCGGCACCGGCGCCTGCTTCCTGGGCCTGGCCGGGCTGCTCGCCGCCGACGACCTCGGCTGAGCCGCCTCCGGCCGCCGTCTGGGGGACGGCGGCCGGGCGGCCTGAGAAACGGCGGCCGGGCGGCCTGAGGAACGGCGGCCGGGCGGCCTGAGGAACGGCGGCCGGGCGGCCTGAGGAACGGCGGCCGGGCGGCCTGAGGCGGGCTCGACGACGGCCGCTCAGCGTCCGGGCGGCTCCGGCGGCGCGTCCGAGGCGCGGCGGCCGGACTCGGAGGCGGCCCAGGTGAAGACGCCCTTGGCCATGAGCGAGAGCTCGTTCGCCGCCCGGGCCGAGAAGACCTCCGCGCGGACGCGGTGCACGCCCGCGTCGTCGGGAGCCGCCAGGGCGGCCAGCTCCGCCAGATGCCCGGCCAGCCGCTCGTCGCCGTCGGACAGGGCCTTCAGCGCGGCGTCCGCGAGGGCCCCGGGACCGCCCGCCAGCCCGGCCACGGATCTGGCCAGCACCGCCTCGGGCGCCGGTTTGAGATGGGCGGGGTTGCCGTCGTACCAGCCGCCGTAGAGCCGCCACAGATTGCGTACGACGAACTCCGGCTCGTCATACCGCGCCCGGAGGTAGGGCCGGTCGGACAGGTGCGCCGGCGGGCGTACCGCGTGCACGATCTCGTCGAGCCGCGCGCCCGCGTTGAGCAGGCCGAGCGTCTGCGTGACGAGCGAGTCCAGCCACTCGGCCGTCTCCAGCAGCGCCTGCCGGATGCGGTCGCGGCCGAAGATCGGGGCGCCATGGCCGGGCAGCATGATCTCGGCGTCCATGGCCGCCATCCGGCGCAGGGCGTGCACCCATTCCCGGGGGTAACGCTGCGCCTTCTGCGGGTTGCCGCAGTTGGGCGTCACCCAGATGAACAGGTCGCCGGGCAGCAGCAGGCGGTGCTCGGGCACGTACCCGATGGTCGCGTCGTCCGTCTCGCCCTTGGCGTGGGACAGGTCGAAGGTGAGCGCGCCGCGCCGCACGGTGAGCGTGTCGGTGTAGGTGACGTCGGGGTGGCGGTAGGCGGTCGGCCAGCGCAGGCCGGGCGCCTGGAACTGGCGCTGGTTGATCACCGCGTTGTAGCCGCTGGTCAGCAGGTACCGCTCGAAGCGGTCGCCGACCGCCCGGTGGGCGTAGACGGTGGCGCGCGGGCCCTCCTCCTCGAACGGCCCGGTGCCGAAGACGTGGTCGATGTGGCCGTGCGAGTAGAAGGCGGTGGTGAGCGGCGCCCGGGACCAGGCGCGGACGTCCTGGTGCAGCCGGCCGGCGGAGAAGGGGCTGCTGGTGTCGAAGAGCAGCAGCTCGCCCTCCGTCTCGAAGACGATCACGTTGCCGAACCCCGGCCACCAGCCCAACCCGTCGGTGATCGTGACGACGCCCTCGTCCTCCAGGCCGGCGTCGGCGATGCTGTCGTCGGACTCCCCGAGCCACACCCGCTCCGCGTACTCCTCAATCATGTGCCCACTCTGCTTCTAGAATCTCGTTCCAGCAAGTCATCACGGCAAGGTCACGTCTCGATCGCACCCCCTTGACGCGCGTCGGAGCCCCTCCGTACGTTGCGGGGCAAACGTTTAGGAAACTTTCCTAATCTAGGAGCCCTCATGACCCACCCGGGTGAGATCACGCGGCGTCAGCTCTTAAGGCGGATCGGTATGACCGCGCTCGCCGCCGGCCCCGGCGCGGGCGTGCTGAGCGCCTGCGCCACCGCCGGCACGGGCGGAGGCGAGCCGGCGGCCACGCCGTCCACCTCGCTCCCGGCCTCGGCGGACCCGCGCAACCCGTTCGGCGTGGACGCCAAGAAGGCGCTGGAAGTGGTCATCTTCAGCGGCGCGTACGGCGACGCGTACGCCAAGGAGGTGCACGAGGCGCTCTACAAGCAGGCCTTCCCCGGCGTCACCGTCACCCACACCGCCACCCAGGAGATCGGCACGCTGCTGCGCCCGCGCCTGGTCGGCGGCGACGCGCCCGACGTGATCAACAACTCCGGCCCCAAGTCGATGGACCTGGCCGCGCTGGCCGCCGAGGGCCACCTCGCCGACCTGACCCCGCTGTTCGACGCGCCATCGGTCGACGACCCCGCCAAGAAGGTGCGCGACACCGTCACGCCGGCCGTGCTCGCCAACGCCCTGGTCACGGGCAAGAACCTGGTGCTGAACTACACCGTCTCCCACCGGGCGCTCTGGTACAACGCCAAGCTGTTCGCCGCCAAGGGCTGGAAGGTGCCGGCGACCTGGCAGGAGTTCACGGCGCTGGGGGAGACGGCCAAGAAGGAGGGCATCCTGCTCTTCGCCTACCCCGGGCAGAAGGGGCCGTACTACCAGCTCTGGAACGTGCTCTACACCGCCGCCAAGATCGGCGGCAACCAGGTCATCCTCGACATCGACAACCTGGTGGACAACGCCTGGACCGCCGAGCCGATGCAGCGGGCGGTCACCGTCTGGGTGGACGTCCAGACGAAATACGGCGACAAGGCGTACTTCGGCCTCGACCACACCCAGACCCAGATCAAGCAGCTCCAGAACAAGGTGCTGTTCTATCCCGTGGGCTCCTGGATCGAGAACGAGATGGTCAAGGACATCCCGGACGACTTCGAGTACGCCATCGCCCCCATCCCCGAGGTCACCGGCGCCGACAAGATGCCGTACGGCGCCATCCAGGTGGGCGTGGGCGAGAACTTCGTGGTCGCCGCCAAGGGCGAGAACCCGCAGGGCGGCCTGGAGTACCTGCGCATCATGCTCTCCAAGGAGGGCGCGCGCCGCTTCACGGAGAAGACCAAGAACGTCACCGTCGTCAACGGCGCCGCCGAGGGCGTGGACCTGCCCGCCGGCCTCCTGAGCGCGGCCAGGGCCCAGGACAAGGCGGGCCAGAACATCATCACCGAGGCGCGCTTCGAGGGCTGGTACAAGGAGCTGTTCGACTACGGCACCGAGCAGATCAACGTGGTGATGGCCGGCCGGATCACACCCGCCGAGTTCTGCGCCCGGATGCAGAAGAAGGCCGACGACGTCAAGAAGGACGACGCGATCACCAAGCAGACGCGGAGCCAGTAGCCGATGGAGCGGTTGCGCAAGTACGGGTTCGTCGCCGGGTTCCTGGCCGTCCCCCTCACGCTCTACACGGTCTTCGTGATCAGCCCCTACGCCCAGGCGTTCCAGCTCTCGCTGACGAGCTGGAACGGCTACAGCTCGATCGTGCGGTACGTGGGGCTGGACAACTTCGGCCGGCTGTTCGGTGACGAGGTCTTCTGGCGGGCCCTGCGCAACCACGGCATCCTGCTGCTGGCGCTGCCGCTCACCACGATCGTCATCGCGCTGTTCCTCGCCTTCCTGCTCAACCTCGGCGGCGGCACGCGCGGGGCCGGCATGCGCGGCGTCTGGGGGTCGGGGTTCTACCGGGTGGTGTTCTTCTTCCCCCAGGTCCTGGCCGTGGCCGTGGTCGGGGTGCTGTTCCAGGCCGTCTACCGGCCCGACGAGGACGGCGTCATCAACGGCGTGCTGGCCCGGTTCGGCGTCGCGCCGGTCGGCTGGCTCACCGAGCCGGACCTCGCCCTGTGGTCGATCATCGCGGTGATGGTCTGGCAGGCGGTCGGCTTCTACGTGGTGCTGTTCTCGGCGGGCATGGCGGCCATCCCCAAGGACTACTTCGAGGCCGCCGCCCTGGACGGCGCCAACCGCGTCCGGCTGTTCTTCTCGATCACGCTGCCGCTGCTGCGCGACACCGTCCAGGTCGGCTGGATCTACCTGGGCATCGCGGCCTTCGACGGGTTCGCGCTCATCCAGGTGCTGGCGGGGGAGAAGGGCGAGCCCGACGGGGCCACCACCATCCTGCCGATCACCATCTACAACACCGCCTTCTCCTACCAGAAGGTCGGGTACGCGTCCGCGATGGGCGTGGCGCTGTTCTTCCTCACCGTGACGTTCGCGGTGCTGACGTTGCGTACGACCAGGCGCGAGAGGGTGGAGCTGTAGAGATGGCCCCGCGGACAACGGCCCCCCGGCGCATGGACCGGCCCCGGCCGGGCGTGCTGAGCGGGCTCTCCCACGTGGCGCTGGCGGTCTGGGCCCTGCTGATCATCGTGCCGCTGCTGTGGACGTTCCTCGCCTCGTTCAAGAACAACACCGAGATCTTCGGCGACCCGCTGCAACTGCCGGGGGCGTTGCGGCTGGACTCCTGGGGCCGGGCCTGGGACAAGGCGCACATCGGGCAGTACATGCTCAACACCGTCATCGTCGTCTTCTTCGGCACGGCGGGCACCATGCTCTTCGGGTCGATGGCGGCGTACGTGCTGGCGCGCTACCGCTTCGTCGGCAGCAGGCTCGTCTACTACTACTTCGTGGCCGGCCTGGCCTTCCCGGTCTTCCTGGCGCTCGGGCCGCTGTTCTTCGTGGTCAGGCAGTTCGGGCTGCTCAACTCGCACGTGGGGCTGGTGCTGGTCTACATCGCGTACTCGCTGCCGTTCACGGTGTTCTTCCTGGCGGCCTTCTTCCGCACGCTGCCGGCGGCCGTCGCCGAGGCGGCCCTGATCGACGGCGCCTCGCACACCCGCACGTTCTTCCAGATCATGGTGCCGATGGCCAGGCCCGGCCTGGTCAGCATCACGATCTTCAACGTGCTCGGGCAGTGGAACCAGTATCTCCTGCCCCTCGTCCTCCTCGCCGGGGCCCCGGACAAGTGGGTGCTCACCCAGGGCATCGCCCGGATCTCCACCATGGCCGGCTATGAGGCGGACTGGCCGGGCCTGTTCGCGGCCCTGTCCATCACCATCCTCCCCGTCATGGTCGTCTACATCATCTTCCAGCGGCAGATCCAGTCGGGCCTCGGCTCCGGCGCCCTGAAGTGACCTTGCGTCGTCCGGCCCGGCTCCCGGCGGGGGCGCGGGGAAACGGGACACCCCAGGATGCGATGACCGTACGTATCGGGGCGGTCACTCGTTAGAGTGGGTGACCTCTCGGAGTCCTCATGCCGGAGGGACTCCAACCGTGGGGGGTCTCATGCGCGTGCCCGCATCTCTGCTCGTCCTTCTGACCGCGCTGGCCGGAGGCTGCGCCGGCCCGCCGGCCCCGGTCCAGAACGTCAAGACCGCGCCCGACGAGACGATCAATCTCCACTCCGCCGGGGAGTTCACTGAGGGCGACACCGCGGCCATCGCCCACGACCGCAAGCTCGCCCCTCAGGGCGCGCAGGCCAGCGTCACCGTCGAGTCGGGCCGCGGGGAGACCCGCACCTCGCTGGTCGTGGAGGGCCTGCTGCCCGACCGCCGCTACGGCTCCCACCTGCACGCCAAGCCCTGCGGCAAGAAGCCGGCCGACTCGGGCCCGCACTACCAGCACCACCCGGGCCAGATCAATCCGCAGAGCGAGGTCTGGCTCGACTTCACCACCGACGGCGAGGGCGTGGGCCGCTCCAGCGCCCGCCAGAACTGGGTGCTGGAGCGTGACAAGCTGCCCGGCTCGCTCGTCATCCACGCCAAGCCCACCGTCACCTCCGGCCCCCAGGCTGGCCAGGCCGGCGACCGCGTCGCCTGCCTGACCCTGAAAGAGGACGCCTGAGACCCCACGCCGTCCCGCCGGCGGCCAGGACCTCCCGCCTGGGGGCGGTCCTGGCCGGGCGGGAGAGCAGGGTCAGGCGTGCCCGGCGGGGATGGCGCCGAGCCGGCCCGCCTTGAAGTCCTCGAACGCCTGCACCAGCTCCGCCTTCGTGGAGACGGCCAACTGCCCGCCGTGCAGCGGGCGCCGCTCCTCGCCCACGGTCCCGCGCTGGCGGTCATCCACTGCGTGTCGCCGTTGGTGATCGTCCCGCCGCCGCCGTTGGAGTCGAGGTGGTGCATCACGCCGTCGATCATGTACGTGACGGCCTCGAAGCCGCGGTGCGGATGCCAGGGCGTCCCCTTGGGCTCGCCCGCCGCGTAGTCGACCTCGCCCATCTGGTCATCATCACGAACGGGTCGAGGTACTCGGGCTTGATGGCGGCCGGCGCCCGGCGCACCGGGAAGCCCTCGCCCTCGAAGCCGCTCGGCGCGGTCTCGACGGCGAGCACCTTGCGACCCGGCGTCCCGGCCGCCGGCTCGGGCAGGCGGGGGAGGGTGAGCGGGTTCTCAACGGTCACGGCGGGCATGTCGCGCTCCTTGCAGCGGAATCTGCCCGCCACAACCCGATTTATTTTCAACTATTCCACCCGCTGAAACGAACCAGGCCCACCGGCCCGGCAGGCCGGGCGGCGGAGCGGGAGCGGGCGGCTCATTCCCCGTGGTAGAGCCGATCGAGGTCCACGAGCTGGATCCGGCCGCCGCTCCCGTCCGCGGCCTCCCGGAGCGGCGGCATGAAGCCCGCGCCGCTGAACAACGTGATGACGTTCGGCGCCCGGCCCTGGGCCCGCAGCACCGCCGCGATCCGCTCCATCCGTTCGAGGTGGGCCATGCCGATCGTGTCGCCCCACTTCGCCTCGCCGATGGCCAGGACCTCGCCGTCGGCGCCCATGGAGACGAGGTCCACCTCGTGGCCGGTCCGGGAGCCGGTGTCGTGCACCACCCCGGACAGCACCTGCACGGCCATGCCGCCGAGCGTTTCGTCGGCGGCGAAGGAATGCGCCCAGGTCCTGCACATGTGCTCGAAGACCGGTCCCGCCACGGCGCTGCGGAAGCGCGGTTGCGCGGCCTCCCACAGGCGGGCGGTCCGGCCCGGCCGCACCTGTTCGAGCTGGGCGTACACCGGCCTCATGACCGAGTGGTAGAAGCGGACCAGCGGCTCGGTGATGCGGTAGGCCGAGCGGTTGCGCCGGAACGCGTCCGGCTCGACGGTCAGCAGCCCGGCGTCGGCCAGGACGGTCAGGTGGTGGGAGATGTCGGTCGCCTTGCGCTCGATCCTGCTCGCGATGGAGCCCCGGGTGCAGTTGCCTTCCGCGACCGCGGCCAGGACCGTGTGGTAGAGCCCGGTGTTGGTGAGCGTCGGATCCTCCGCCAGCAGGGCTCTGACCTCGCGGAACAGCGGGCTGGCGGGGCTGAGGACGTGCTCGATGACCCAGTCGTCGAAGTCCTCCCGCCGTGCCGGGGCGGCTCCGCGCAGGAACTCCGACTTGTACGCGAGCGTCCCTCCCACGATCAGGTACACCATCGCGGCGAGCCGGAGATCGTCCAGCCCCCAGAACTCGCGCGCCGCGCGATAGTCGAACGTCGGCACGATCAGCTCCAGGGAAGCCCGGCCACGCAGCGGGGCGCTGCCCATCAGGAGATTACCCATGAAGGAGATCGACGAGCCGCACAGCAAGATCCGCGCCCTGGACTCGACCCGTTCCCTTCGCCTGGGCGACAGGGCCCGCTGCACCAGCGACGGCAGCTCCGGCGTCCCGTGCACCAGGTAGGGGAACTCGTCGATGACCACGGGCACCGGACGCTCGGCGCCGAGCGAGAGCAGCGCGTCGATGGCGTCCTCCCAGTGCGCGAAGCGGATGCTCCCGGGCGAGCCGACGTGGCGTGCCACGGCGTCGCCGAGCTGTCTGAGCGCCTCCTGGCGGGGCACGGCCTCCGTCGCGGAGTAGGAGAAGCCGCCGGTGGCCTCGCACAGGGCCTCCAGCAGGAACGTCTTCCCCTGCCGTCGCCGCCCTGACACGACGCCGAGGCTCGCCCCGGGCTCCTCGTCCGAGGCGAACCGCGTGAGCTGCGCCCACTCCCAGGTGCGGTCGAACATGTCCGCGGGCTTCGGATACGGCATGAGGTGGCCTCCTTTTAGGAGTGCAATTATAAGAAGTGCACTCCTAAAAGGGGTGGGATCTCGTGGGGACGGCAGGTCATGGGTGGTGGCCCCGGCCTGGGGCGGCCTGACCGGGGCGGGGCCAGCGATCGCGGTAGGCCAGGCGGCGGAGCAGGAGTTCGGCCGGGCCGCGGTGGCCGATCCGGCGCATCAGGTCGGCGAGGGAGAGCGACAGCAGCCAGGTGGCCGCCGCCACGGCCGTCGCGCCGGCCAGGCCGAGGTCGTCCTGCAGCCCCAGCCCGTACGGGAAGAAGACCAGCACGAACACGACCGACTGGAAGAGGTAGAGGCTCATCGACCGCCGGCCGAGCGCCTCGACCATGGTCGTGAGCCGGGCGCGCCGCCGGGCCGCGCGGATCGAGACGAGGGCGAGCAGGGCCGCCAGGCCGATGCCGCCGGCGTAGCCGGTGAGGGGCTGCGCCAGCACCGCCGCCCACAGCGCCGCCGGGGACGGCCGCGCCCACAGGCCGGTCTGGACGAGCGCGGCCGGCACGGAGCCGGCGACGGACACCACGGTGGTGATCACGGTGACGCGGATCAGGAGGGCGCGGTGGCGTACGGGCTCCTCCAGGAAGCGGCGGCGCGCCGCCCACATGCCCAGCGCCACCCCGGGCACCACCCCGACCAGGCCCACGGCCAGCACGAACGGCCAGGCGGCGAGCCGCCCGGCGAACAGCTCGCCGAAGCCCTGCCCGCCCGCGGCGATCCCGCCCGCCGTGTACGTCGAGACGCCCCGCGACATCGCGAACCACATGCCCGTCGCGACGGCGGCGGTGGCGGGCACCAGGGTGAGCCCCGCCGTCCACAGCAGGGCGGCGTCACGGCGCCGCAGCAGGCCGGTCAGCAGGACGGCGGCCAGGCCGTACACGGCCAGGATGTCGATCGGCACCAGCAGCGCCGTGTGCGCGAACCCGATGGCCATCAGCCACCACCCGCGCCGGCGCAGCAGCCTGCGCGCGCCCGGCCAGTCGCCGCCCGAGCGGTCGAGCCGCCGGTCGAGCAGCTGCACCAGCGCGTAGCCGAACAGGAAGGCGAACATCGGCCGCGCGTGGTTGTTGACGAAGAGCAGGTGGAAGACGTCGGTGACCGTGTTGAGCAGCGCGGGGCCGCGATCGACGTCGGTCACGAACAGCGGCGCGTGCGCGAACGCGATGGTCAGCAGCATCGTGCCCCGGGCGAGGTCCGGAGCCAGCGCCCGCCCGTCCGGGCGGGCGGCGGGGGCGGCGGCGGGCGTCCTGGCCGGCGCCGCGATCGACGTGGTCATTGTGCGTCCTTCCCGAGTCCGGGTATGTCAGCCGGCGGCCTCCGCGCCCCTGGCCGCGTGCACGATCTTGCGCAGCGCCGTGGCCACCGGCTCGACGGGCTGCGACAGCTGCTCGACGCGCTCGCGGTAGCGGTGCACCTCGCGCTCGCCCGGCACGCCCTTGACCTCGGCCGCCACGGCCAGCGCCGCCAGGACGCGCACGTCCTGGTCGAGCCGTGCGACCGGCCGGCCGCTGCGGACGGCCCTGCTCACCTGCTCGGCGAGCCGGCGCGACAGGTACGCCTTGCGCAGCGTGATCCGCTCGACCGGGAACCCCAGGAACCGGTGCCGCTCCACCCGGATCACCCGCTCGGCCGCCAGCTCGTGGCGGACCACGCGGACGGCCTTCGCGCGGTCCTTGCCCACCCAGTGCCGCCACGAGCGGGGCGGCGACGTGGCGATCTGCTTCCAGACGATCGCCCGCAGCGACCCGGGCGGGGCGCCGGACGGGGCGGCCAGCGCCCGCGCCTTGCCCGCGTCGTCGGCCAGGCTGCCGGCCAGCAGCAGCTCGGCCAGGGCCGCCGCGCGCAGCAGGTAGCCCAGCGTGCCCCGGCCGGCCTGCCGCCCCTTGCGCAGGTCGAAGGCCAGCAGGAAGGCCGAGCGCGCCAGCGGGTCAGCCTGCTTCACTCGCGTCTCCATCCGCCCGCTCCCGTTCTTCTTCCTCGTCGTCTTCAGGGGTCTTGCGCGGCCTGCCGCGCGGGCGCATCCGCCCCACCCCGTCGGGCAGCCGCCCGGCCTCCGACAGCGCCCTGCGCAGCAGGAACTCGATCTGGGAGTTCGTGCTGCGCAGCTCGTCCGACGCCCATCTGGCCAGCGCGTCGTGCACCACCGGGTCGAGCCGCAGCAGGATCTTCTTCCGCTCCACGGTGATTACTGGTAGAGCGTGCCGGCGTTGACGACGGGCTGCGTGTCACGGTCGCCCACCAGCACCACGAGCAGGTTGCTGACCATGGCCGCCTTGCGCTCCTCGTCGAGCTCCACCACGTCGTGCTCGGCCAGCTTCTCCAGGGCCATCTCGACCATGCCGACCGCGCCCTCGACGATCCGCTGCCGGGCCGCCACGACCGCGCCCGCCTGCTGGCGGCGGAGCATCGCGTGGGCGATCTCGGGCGCGTAGGCCAGGTGGATGATGCGCGACTCGATGACCTTCACCCCGGCGGAGGCCACCCGGGCGCCGATCTCGTTGGACAGCTTCTCGTTGATCTCGTCGGCGTTGTCGCGCAGCGACAGCCGCGGCTCGCCGTGGGCGTCGTAGGGGTAGCTGCCGGCGATGTGCCGCACGGCCGTCTCGGCCTGGATGGCGACGAACTCCACGAAGTCGTCCACCTCGAACACGGCCTGCGCGGTGTCCTGCACCTGCCAGACCACCACGGTCGCGATCTGGATCGGGTTGCCGTCGGCGTCGTTGACCTTGGTCACGTCGGTCTCGTGGTTGCGGATCCTCGTGGAGACCCGCCGCCGCACGGTGATCGGGTTGACCCACTGGAAGCCGGGGGTGCGCAGGGTGCCGACGTAGCGGCCGAGGAGCTGCACGACCCTGGCCTCGCCCGGCGCGACCGCCGTGAGACCGAAGAGCATGACGAAGCCGGTCAGCCCCACCAGGCAGCCCGCGAGGAGCAGCCACCCGCCCGCCTGCCCGCCCCCCGAGGCGAGCACCGCGATGCCGGCGATGATGCCCGCGATCCCGGCCAGGATCAGCAGCGTCGACACGCCCAGCATCGTGAACCCGCCGGCCGCCTTGACCGGGCGCTCGTGGGTGTGCGGCGCGGGCATGTCCACGACGGTGCCCTCAAGCGCGACCCCGCCCGAAGTGTTCGCCATCGTCCCTTCCCTTCTCCGTGTGTGACTTCACCTTGCTAGCAACGTGATATCACTTTTCCGGCGGCATGGAAAGGCCGCGCACGCCACGGGTGCGTGCGCGGCCATGCCGTACGGGGGTCGGGACGGGGCTGCGGGGCGGCGGGGCTGGGACGGGGCCGCCGGGGGCGGCCCCGTGGCGTCCGTACAGCCTGAGGTTGGGCGGCGAGCTCGCCTCCAGGTACGCGGGCAGCCCCGCCCCGTCGGCCCGCGCGAGCCCCCGGCGCAGCAGGACGGAGCCGAGCCCCTGTCCCTGGCGGTCCGGCCGCACGCCCAGGAACTGCAGGTACCAGTGCGCGCGGTCGCCCGGGTGCCGGGCCGCCGTGATCTCCAGGAACGTCCTCAGCCGCGCCGGCAGGTACGGCGGCGGCGCCTCACCGTCCGAGCCGTCGCCCGGGATCACGGGGAGCCAGACGGCGGCCGCGGTGTCGTCCAGGACGTCGAGCCCGCCGGCCGCGTCCGACTCCGCGACCACGGACTCGAACAGCGGGGCGGCGACGGCCGGTGAGAGCCAGGTCATGACGGGGTCGGCGGCGAAGGCGGCGGTGAGCACGCGCACGGCCCGCTCCCGGACCTCGTGCTCCGACACCCCTCCATCAGCGCCGGCGGCCGAGCCGGAGTCCAGGCCGGGACCCGAAGCAGAGCCGGCGGCCGAGCCGGAGTCCAGGCCGGGACCCGAAGCAGAGCCGGGGCCCGGGCCGGGGGACGCCGTTCCGGTGCTCATTCCGCGCCCTCCATCTGCGGCATCGGCGCCTCCGCCGCCGCGGCGGCGGCGTTCTCCAGGAGGCGGCGGCGCTCGTCGGGGCCGACGTAGCGGCCGGCGGCGACGACCGCGTGGATGCGCCGGGTGTTCGTGATGTCGGCCAGCGGGTCCGCGTCCAGCACGACCAGGTCGGCCAGCTTGCCCGCCGCGACCGAGCCGGAGGTGCGCTCGCGGCCGAGGAACCTGGCGGGTTCGAGCGTGGCCGCCCGGAGGGCGCGCAGCGGCGTCAGCCCCGAGCCGACCAGGAACTCCAGCTCCTCGTGCAACGCGAAGCCCGGGAACAGGCCGGGGGTCACCGCGTCCGTGCCGGCCAGCAGCCGCACGCCCGCCTCGTCCATCGCGGCCACCGCCGCCCGCCGGTGCTCGAACAGCGTGCGCCGCCGGGCCTCCTCCTCGGAGCTGCGCCCCCCGCCGTAGAAGATCTGGTCACGGACGAACGACCACATGCCGGGCGTGTCCGGCGTCATGTACGTCAGGCGCTCGTCGTCCAGCCGCATCCACTCCGGCAGGTCCACGGTCGCGTGCATGACGAGCGTCGGGCAGTAGGCCACGTCCTCGGCGACCATGCGCTCGAACAACGACGCCGCCGAGGCCGCGCTGTAGCGGCTCACCGACTCCCACTCGACGGCGTTGACCTGCCGGAACCAGTCCGCGTAGTAGAAGCCGGGCTGCGGCGAGATCCGCGCCATCGCCGCCTCCATCCGCTCCACGTCGCCGGAGGTGGCCGGCCACAGGCCGTGGACGTGCTCGAAGGAGCGCTGGCCCGCGCCGATCTGCTCCCGCAGCGGCACCAGGTCGGAGCGGTGGCCGACCACGGTCATGTCCTGCCTGGCCGCCTCCTCCAGCAGCGCGAAGTAGGGCTCCCTGGCCAGCCGGGAGTACACCTTCACGAAGTCCGCGCCGCCGTCCTTCGTCTCGTGCACCGCGCGCCGGGCCTCCTCCGCGGTCGCGGCCCGGATGATCGGCGCGTCCGTGGGGATGTCCTCCCACAGGGCGGGGGAGCCGTCCACGATCGGCCCGGCGATGACCGAGCGCGGCCCGAGCATCTCGCCGGACGACGTGCGCCGCCGCCACTCGTGCAGCAGCGGCTTGCCCCACATCTCGCGGACCGTGGTCACGCCGTTGGCAATGTAGAGCGCGGGGAAGTGCCGCTCGTCGTCCACCCCCGACTCGCTGTGCACGTGCATGTCGGTCAGCCCGGGGATCACGTACCGGCCGGTCAGGTCGTGGACGCGGGCGCCGGGCGGGATCACGACCAGGGACGCGGGGCCCACTTCGGCGATCGTGCCGCCGGAGACGAGCACGGTCTGGTCGGGCAGGGACGGCCCCCCGTCGACGTCGATCACGGTGACATGGGTGAGAGCCAGGGCTCTGTCGTCGGAAATCATGTCTACACCGTATGGACGGGCGCACCGGTGGGCCCGTGATGCCAGCACACTTCCTCGACCGTACTGCTGGCAGGGCCTCCCGCGCCCGGGCGCGGGAACGGAGCGCCCTCCTCCGCACTAGTACAGTACGGCGCATGGAAGAGGACGACGACGGCGGACGGCCGGCCCGGCGCGTGGTCGCCGAGCTGCGCAGGAGGATCGCCGAGGGCCGGCTGCGCCCCGGCGACCGGGTGCCCTCGACCCGGCAGATCGTGCGCGACTTCGGCGTCGCCATGGCCACCGCGAGCCGGGCGCTGGCCCTGCTGCGCGCCGAGGGCCTGATCGTGACGACTCCGGGCTCGGGCAGCGTGGTCCGGGCCCCCGAGCCGCGCGCCCCGCGGCTGACGCCCCGCGAGCTGACGCGTACGCGGGTCGTCGCGACCGCCATCGCGATCGCCGACCAGGAGGGCATCGAGGCGGTCTCCATGCGCGGCCTGGCCGGCCGGCTGGGCGTGACGCCCATGTCGCTCTACCACCACGTCGCCGGCCGCGACGAGCTGGAGCTCCTGATGATCCGCACGGTGTTCCGCGCCGAGCCGCTGGCCGGCGTCGCCCCCGAGGGGTGGCGCGAGCAGCTGGAGGAGGTCTACCGGCTGCAGTGGCGCCTCTACCGCCGCCACCCGTGGCTGGCCGAGCTGCTGTCGCTGACGCGGCCGCCCCTCGTGCCCGAGGCGATGGACCACAGCGAGCGCACCCTCCGGGCGCTGGCCGAGCTGGGCCTGGCGCGTGACGAGCGCAGGCGCGCGGCCCTCGCCCTGCCCGCGCTCGTCCGCGGCCTCGCCCTGACGGCCGTGGGCGAGCTGCGCGCCATGCGCGAGACCAGCATGCGCACGACCGAGTGGTGGGCGGCGATGGAGGGGGAGGTGGTGCAGCAGTTCAGGTCGGGCCGCTTCCCCTATCTCGCGGCCGTGGAGCAGACCGTGGCCACCGACGACCTGGACGAGCTGTTCGAGCACTCCTTCATGCGCTACCTCGACGGCCTCACCCTGCTCGCCGGGGCTCAGCCGTGCGAATAGACCACGATCGACACCGCGATGTACTGCACCAGGTACGCGGCGATGGTGAAGGCGTGGAAGACCTCGTGGAAGCCGAACCAGCGGGGCGAGGGGTCGGGGCGGCGCAGGCCGTACACGACGGCGCCGGCGGAGTAGAAGACGCCGCCGACGGCCACCAGCACGACGGCGGCCACGCCCGCGCCTTCGAGGAGCTGCGGCATGACGAAGACCGCGGTCCAGCCCAGGGCCAGGTAGAGGACCGTGTAGAGCCAGCGGGGGGCGTTCATCCAGAACACCCGGAACAACACGCCGGAGAGGGCGCCGCCCCAGATGACCGAGAGCACCGCCACCCTGGGCGCCCCGTCGAGCGCCAGCAGGGCGAACGGGGTGTAGGTGCCGGCGATGATCAGGTAGATGTTCGCGTGGTCGGCGCGGCGCAGGAGCTCGGCCAGCCGGGGGCCGAGCGTGCTGCGGTGGTAGGTGGCCGAGATGCCGAACAGCAGGGCCGACGTGATGGCGTAGACAGCGGAGGCAAGCCGTGCCTGCAAGGTGGGGCCGAGCGCCACGAGCACGAACCCGGCGATCAACGTCACAGGTAGTGCTCCGGTGTGCAACCAGCCTCGCAGTCTGGGCTTGACGGCGATGGTCGTCATGAAACCTACGGTACCGTAGGTTAGGGCAAAGAGGTCAGAGGCCACTGAAGAAGCGGGCGGCGATGGGGACGGCCGCCGAGCGGCCGGAGCCGCCGTTCCGGACGAAGACGCAGAAGGCCAGATCGTCGCGGTAGCCGATGAACCAGCCGTGCGAGGTCTGGCCGTCCACCTCCGCCGTGCCGGTCTTCCCGGCCACCCCCTCCGGCAGCCCCGCCCCGCTCGCGGTCCCGTGGTCCACCACGGCCGCCATCATGTCCCTGAGCGCCGCGGTGACCCCCTCGTCCATCGGGACGTCCTTGTGCGGGACGCCGTCGATGGCGCGTACCTGCTCCTCCGACAGCAGCCGGGGCGAGCGCCAGGTGCCGCTCTGGACGGCGGCGGCCAGCGCGGCCATGCACAGCGGGGTGGTGACCACCTCGCCCTGGCCGATGGAGTTGAGGGCGAGCAGGTCCAGGTCGTCGGTGTCGGGGACGGCGCCGCAGCTGCCGCCGATGCCGGTGGCGTAGGACCGGCCGAAGCCCCACTCGTCCGCCGCCGCGCGCAGCTCGTCCATGGTCAGCTTGGTGGTGGCCTGCTCGATGAACGTGGTGTTGCAGGAGTGGGCGAACGCGTCGGTGAAGCTCACGGTGCCGTGGTCCGCGTCGTCGGCGTTGTGGTAGGAGGCGTGGAACGGAATCTGGTACGAGGCGGGGCAGGCGAGCTGCGCGGTCGGGTCGAGCCCGCTCTTGAGCAGCGCCGCCGCGGTGATCACCTTGAAGACCGAGCCGGGCGCGAACACGTCGCGCACGGCGCTGTAGTTCCCGCCGAGCCGGTCGGCCAGGGCGAGGATCTCGCCGGTGCTCGGCCGGATGACGATGATCGCCGAGTCCTCCGTCCCGTCCAGGGAGCGGGCGGCGGCGGCCTGCACCGGCCGCGACAGCGTGGTGCGCTCGACGTGGGCCTCGGGCTCGCGCGTCAGCAGCGCCTTGTCCGGTTGCCCCGGCACCTTGGACAGCAGCACCCAGCCGCGGTGGACCTGCTCGAACTCGGGCTTGAGCGGGTTCAGGTACGCCTCGGCGTAGCTGTCGTTCGGGATCCTGGCGCCCTCGCGGGTGACCAGCTCGACCCGCGACGACTTGGTCTCCCCGAGCTCCAGCGTGCCGCCGTCCTTGAGCAGCGGGTGCAGGGTCTCGGGGCTCCACAGGACCTTCCACGCCCGCTCGCGCACGGCCAGCCGCAGCGTGCTGCCGAACGGCCACTCGCCGAACTCGGCGAGCACGCGCACCCCGCTGAACGCCACCTCGGCGGTTCCGTCGCCCGTGCTCTTCACCGGGCCGGGGGTGAGCCGGAGGGCCTCGACGTGCAGCTCCTCGCTCAGCTCCCGGTGCCGGGCGATGAAGTCGGACGGCGGCCGGTCCACCAGCCGCGCCATCTCCATCAGGTCGCCCTCGCGCCAGGAGTCGAAGTACGCGGCGGCCGTCTGCGCGGCGCTGCCCTTGACCCGGTTGGCCGCCACGACGGCGAAAGCACCCGCCCCGACTACCGCGGCGACCGCGATAACGAGCACAATCAGCCTTCTCCGTCGCATACGGTTTCTCCCGGGGAGGGGATCAGAGGTGGCACGTGGACAGCGGGAACCGATGCCTGGCAGTTACCCGGTGACGTTCGGCGAGGTCGAACTTCTCCGGGACCTGGACAGGCAGGACGGCTGGGTGCTGTCCAAAGATGGCGTACCTCAGTCGTACATAGATCTACAAGACCCGACATTTCTGGAATTTGAGTATGTACGACTCATGGCGGATGTGATCGACCTTTTGCCAGACGGGCCGCTGAGCTGCGTGCACGTGGGCGGCGGCGCCTGCACCATCCCCCGCTACGTCTCCGCCACCCGCTCCGGCTCCCGGCACATCGTCATCGAGCCCGACGGCCTGCTGGTCAACCTGGTCCGCGAGCAGCTCGACCTGCGCTCGGTGCCCCGCCTGAAGGTCATCGTCGCCGGCGGCCGGGAGGGCACGGCCAAGGTGTGGGACGAGACGGCCGACCTCGTCGTCCTCGACGCCTTCACCGGGGCGACGATGCCGGTGGAGCTGGCGACGACGGAGTACATGGGCGACATCGCCCGCATCCTGCGCCCCGACGGCACCCTGCTGATCAACCTCGCCGACGGCAAGGGCCTGGCCTTCGCCAAACGCCTCCTCGCCACGGTGACCGGCACCTTCCGGCACGTGGCGCTGCTGGCGGAGCCGGGCATCATGCGGGGCCGCCGCTTCGGCAACCTGATCGTGGCGGCCTCCCGTACGGGCCTGCCGGTGGACCTGCTGACCCGGCGGGCGGCCGGCGGCCTGACGCAGGCGAGATGCGTGTACGGGGAGGCGCTGACGAACTTCATCGCCGGCGCGGCGCCCATCCAGGACGGCGACCCGGTCATGGCCCCTGTGCCACCACCGGCCGTCTTCGGCTGACCCCACTCGCCCACCCCAATCCCATGTACCGGGTGGGCCTTTGGGACCCCGCCCCGAAAAGGGCTTCGCGGCGGGGCGCCTGGCCGCTGGAAACTCACCTCGAAGGGGTCTCGCGGTCGGCTTGGGCTGTGCTGGTTCGGGTCCCGCTTGCCTTGCGTGACACACCCCTTGACTCCGGGCGTTGTTGAGCTGACCATCGAGTGGTCTGCAACACTCTGCAACAGTGAGGGGCCGATGGTGAAGATCACTCTCGTGGCAGGAGACCCCGACTCGCAGCCCCAAGGGTCCCCCACGCTCTACAAGACCGACCGTGGGTCATGGCTCGTACAGGGATGGGTCGTCACCGACCCGGACGCGCTCCGGGAGATGAACATCCCCGAGGGCGAGGCCGCGGTCGAGATTCCGGACAGGCTCGTTCCCTTCTTTCGCGAAGGCGAGTGATGGGACTCTCGTACGAGCAGTTCAATGCGCTCTTCACGCAATTCGACCGGTCCGCCATCCACTTGGAGATGCGGGACTCCTACGGCACCGAGGTCGAGCTCCCGCACATGGCGAAGTGGGCGGTCGGCGAGCCGGATGACCTCGAATGGCTGCGCGACTGGTGCGACCTGGTGCGCGACGGCACCGAAGCCGGGAAGACGTTCAAGCGCGCCCACGTCGTCTCCGAGCCGCTGAGCGACTATCAGCGCTGGTCGCACAGCGTCATGCAGCCGCACCTCAACGCCGGCTGCGAGGTGCGCTGGGTGCCGCGACGGCTGGTCTCTTCCATCGCCTTTCCGGGCAACGACTTCTGGTTGTTCGACAGCCGCCTGGTGGTGTTCCACCACTATGCGGGCAACGGCCGGAACATCGACTTCACCACCTCGACCGATGCTCACGACGTGCGCCTGTGCATGTCGGCGTTCGAGGCGGTCTGGGGGCTGGGCATCCCGCACGCCGAGTACAAGCCGTCCTGAACGGCGAGAAGATCGTTCAGTGACCAGCTCGGCGCAGCAGGCGCGGCAAGCCTTCGGTGAACGTCTACGAGAGATCCGCTTGGCCGCGGGTCTCTCGGGACGGCAGCTCGCAGTGGCAGTCGGGATCCATTTCACCAAGGTCAGCCGCGTGGAGCATGGCAGGCAGACCCCCACGGATGCCGAGATCCGCGCATGGTGCTCCGCCTGCGACGCCAAGGACGAAGCGCCCGGTCTGATCTCCCAGGCGCGGCAGGTCGATTCGCTCTACCGCGAATGGCGCAGGCAGGCGCGTACGGGCCTGCGCCGGCTCCAGGAGGACATGGCGACGCTCTACGACCGCACCAGGCTGTTCCGCGTCCACGAGCATTGGAGCATCCCCGGCCTGCTGCAAACAGCCGCGTACTCGATCGCGAGCATGGCCTACTGGGCTCAGCTCCTCGACCTCCCCGACGATCGTGAAGAGGCGACCGCGGCCCGACTGACCCGCCAGCGCATCCTCCGGGAGGGCGATCACCGGTTCGTGTTCCTGCTCGCCGAGCAGACCTTGAGAACCCGTGTCTGCTCAGCCGAGGCCATGCTTGAGCAGCTCGACCGGGTCATGGCGGCCATCGCCCTGCCCAATGTGTCGATCGGGATCATCCCCGCGGAGGCCGGCCTGGGAGCCCACACGCAAACCGCCTTCTGGATCTTTGATGAGCGTCTCGTCAAGGTCGAGACGCTGACGGCAGCGCTCGACATCTCCCGGCCTGAGGAGGTGCACATCTACCTGACCGTCTTCGAGCAGATGGCACGGGCCGCCGTCTATGGCGATGCGGCGCGGTCGCTGATCCTGCGGGCGCGGGACGGAATTCTGCAACAACCTGAAACATCGTAGAGCGAAGCGCTTCGGCCGTTCTACCGTTCCGTACATGGACAGTCACGGGTCCGGTCCTCCGATGCGAGCGTCCTCTCCGTTGCCGGGCAGGGGCGCGACCGCGAGCAGGCCGGCCGGGTTCGACACCGTGAGTGGATGAGCGGATGGCGACAGCACCGCATGTCCGCGTGGCGCATGGCGATGAGCAAGGGGAGCGGTTCGTGCCTGATCAGAGCGGTTATGACCCGTCCTGGATCGACGACAAGGAGCCGGTCACCGTGCAGGACATCCGGCTGTTGCATCAGCAGGCGCTGGATGCCGGTTGCGATCCGGACGCCCTGAGGCGGGGCTTGGAGGCCGCGGTCCGGGAGGCGGGCGGGATGGAGGGGCTTGCGCGCCGGTGGACGCATCGCAACGAGATGCGCCGCCTGCTGGGTGAGTTCAGGGCGCAGATCCGCCGTTACCGCCGGCCGCCTGCGGATCGGGCCGGGACGGACGACGACAGGCAGCGGCTCCGCGACCTGGTGGCCCGCTATCCGGACCTGGCCCGCGAGGCTCTCGGCGGCGGCGAGGTCCCTCCGACCGGAGGGCCGGGTGGTCCCGCCCATGCGGTGTGGCGGGTCACCTGCGCGGACGGCCCGGTGTTGGAACAGTCCGCCGGGCCACCGGCCCCACCCTGTGGAGGAAAGAAGGGTGGGGCCACCGAGCGCCGCCCCCGGAGGGCTTGGGTCGCGCCGCGGGACTTCGACCGGTCCTGGCGCTCGCTGCGACCGGGCCGTACGCACTCCGGGGGCGGCGCCCTGCGGCCGCAGGAGAGCAGCGGGCGCGGGCGCGCACGCGTGCCGGGGACGGGATCGCCGATATTTGACCTGCTGCTGGTCTGTTCGAGGGCACAGGACGGAAAGGCAGACCAGCATGGGGGAATTGTCTCGGACGTGGTGGCTGCTGCTCATACGCGGCCTGCTGGCCATCGTCTTCGGCGTGCTGGCCCTCATCTGGCCCGGGATCACGCTGCTCGCGCTGGTGGCCTTCTTCGGCGCGTACGCCCTCGTCAGCGGGCTGTTCGCGCTCTTCGCCGGGTTCCGGCACGGGACCCGGTCGAGAGCCTGGCTGATCGTCTCCGGGATCATCGGGATCCTGGCCGGCATCGTGGCGCTCGTCTGGCCGGGCATCACCTCCCTGGCGCTGCTCTACGTCGTGGCCCTCTGGGCGATCTTCACCGGCGTGTCCGAGATCGTGGCCGGGATCGAGCTGCGCAAGGTCATCGACAACGAGTGGCTGTTCATCATCGGTGGCGCGCTGTCGGTGATCTTCGGCGTGCTGCTGCTCCTCTGGCCGGGCGCGGGCATGCTGAGCCTCGTCTGGCTGATCGGCGCCTTCGCGATCCTGTACGGCATCGCCATGATTGCCTTGTCGCTACGCGTGAAGAACTTCACTCCGGGTGCAGGCGTGCCGTAAATTTTGTATATGTACCGGCGTTCTGCGAGAGGAACGTCAGGCCCGACCCTCTGTGGAGGCGCCATGGACGTACACACCCGCCTTGCCCGCCACCTGCTCGTCGACGGTTACCGTCTCGTGCTCGACCTGGAGCTCAGCCACGGATCGTGGCTCGTCGACGCCCGTGACGGGCGACGCTACCTGGACTTCTACACCTTCTTCGCCTCGGCCCCGCTGGGCGTGAACCCGCCCTTCGACCCCGACTTCGTCCGGCTGCTGGGCCAGGTGGCGCGTAACAAGCCGGCCAACCCCGACATCTACACCGAGCACCTGGCCGACTTCGTCGACACCTTCGTCCGCGTGCTCGGCGACCCCGAGCTGCCGCACCTGTTCTTCGTCGAGGGCGGCGCCCTGGCCGTCGAGAACGCGCTCAAGACCGCCTTCGACTGGAAGAGCCGGCGCAACGAGGCCGCCGGCCGCTCCCGCGACCTGGGCACCAAGGTCATGCACCTGACCCGGGCCTTCCACGGCCGCAGCGGCTACACGCTGAGCCTGACCAACACCGAGCCGGGCAAGACCGACCGCTTCCCCAAGTTCGACTGGCCCAGGATCGACGTGCCCGCCATCCACCTCGGCGACGTCGAGGCCGCCGAGGAGCGGGCGCTGGCCCAGGCCAGGGCGGCGTTCGAGCGCGATCCGTACGACATCGCCTGCTTCATCGCCGAGCCCATCCAGGGCGAGGGCGGCGACAACCACATGCGGCCCGGGTTCCTGCGGGCCATGCAGGACCTGTGCCACCGCTACGACGCCCTGTTCATCCTCGACGAGGTGCAGACCGGCGGCGGCACGACCGGGAGCGCGTGGGCCTACCAGCAGCTCGGCCTGCAGCCGGACGTGGTGGCCTTCGCCAAGAAGGTGCAGGTGGGCGGGATCATGGCGGGCCGCAGGGTGGACCAGGTGCCCGACAACGTCTTCCGGCAGAGCGGCCGGATCAACTCCACCTGGGGCGGCGGGCTGGTGGACATGGTGCGCAGCCGCGGCATCCTGGAGATCATCGAGCGCGAGGGGCTGATCGAGCGCGCCGCGACCATGGGCGACGTGCTGCTCGAACGCCTGTCGAAGCTGGAGGCCGAGCGCCCCGGGGTGGTCTCGAACGTGCGCGGCCGCGGCCTGATGTGCGCCTTCGACCTGCCCGACCAGGCCGCCCGTGACGCGCTGGTGACGCGGCTCAGGGAGGAGCACGGCGTCCTGGTGCTGCCGTGCGGCCCCCGGTCCGTACGCCTGCGGCCCGCCCTGAACATCCCCGACGCCGACCTGGACCTCGGCCTGGCCGCGCTCTCGGCGGCGCTGGAGACCCCGGAGCCCTGACCCCGGGGAACCCTCGGGCGGTCTACTGCGTGACGCTGGCCCTGCTGCGGTGGGGGCCGGCGTACCGCCAGAAGAAGTTGAGCAGGACGCTGACCCGGTTGCGCCCGCCCAGCAGGTAGGCCACGTGAATGAAGATCCACACCAGCCAGGCGGGCAGCCCGCGCATGGTCAGGCCGTTCTCGAGCTGCAGCACCGCCTCCGCCTTGCCCACCGTGGCCATGATCCCCGGATCGCGGTACGCGAACGGTCGCACCGGCCGGCCCTTGGCCGCAGCCGCGATCTGCCGGCCCACGTGCTTGCCCATCTGGATCGCCGGCTGGGCGAGCTGGGGCGGCGCGTGGGGCGGCCCGGCCAGGTCGCCGGCGACGAAGATCTCGGGATGCCCCGGCACGGTCAGCGCCTCCGTGACCGTGACCCGCCCGCCCTTGCCCTGCTCCAGGCCCCACGAGGCCACCTCGGGCGGCGCGGTGACGCCCAGCGCCCACACGGTGACGTCGCTGGGCAGCCGGGTGCCGTCGGACAGCACCACGGCGTCCGGCTCGACGGAGGCCACGGTGGAGCCCAGCCGCAGGCGCACGCCCCGCTTGCGCAACGCCTCCGCCGCCGCGTCGCGCAGCCGGGGCTTGTACGGCGCCAGCACGTAGTCGAACCGCTCCACCAGCGTCACGCTCGTCCGGTCGGCCCGGATCTCGGGATGCGTCAGCGGGATCGTGTGGCGGCGCAGCTCGGCCAGCGTGCCGGCCATCTCGACCCCGGTCGCCCCCGCGCCCACCACGACGACGTGCGTGCTCTCGCGCCGCCCGGTCGCGGTGTCCTCCAGGTAGTGCTGCAACCGCCGCCGCAGCCCGGCCGCGTCGCCCAGCGAGTAGATCGGCAGCGCGTTCTCCGGCGCGCCGGGCACCTTGAGCCAGTTGGTGGTCACGCCGGTGGCCAGCACCAGGTAGTCGTACTCCAGCGCGCCGCCGTCCTCGAACTCCACCCGCCGCTCCTGCGGCAGCACCTTGCTCAGCGCCGTACGCCGCGCCCGCACGTTGGGCCACTTCGCCGCATAGGCCCTGATCGGGTATGACACGTCAGAGGTGCCCATCCCGGCCGTGGCGACCTGGTAGAGGAGGGGCTGGAAGGTCGCGTACGGGTTGCGGTCGACCAGCGTCACCAGCGCGCCGCTCCTGGCCAGCTCTCGTGTGGCGGCCAGCCCGGCGAAGCCCGCACCCACGACGACGACCCGCGATCTTTGCACCATGACAAGTCCTTCCCCTTCGACAGTGTCATGGATGCCTATGGCACCACCAGCTTCTCTTAAACCATCCCTGCGGCAGGCCCTGCCCGGGGTAGGGGCGGTTAGCGTGACCCGGGGAAGGAGATCGCCACATGTCTCAGCAGGTGACCACCATCGAACGCCTCGGCCGCCGGATCGCCCAGCGGCGCGAGACGCTGGGCCTCACGCAGGAGGAGCTGGCGCGACGCTCCGGGGTCGAGGCCGGCTACCTCGCCTGCCTTGAGGGCGGTCCCGGCCTGCCGGTGCGCGACGCGCTCGCCCGGCTCGCCGAGGCCCTGGAGACGACCGTGGAGGGACTGCTCGGCGAGGTCGCCGAGACCCCCTCCGGAGCCGGCCCGGCCTCGCCCCACCCGGACCTCGTCGCCCTCGACGAGGCGGAGTGCCGGCACCTGCTGGAGCCCGGCGGCGTGGGCCGGATCGCCTTCGTGGGCCGGTACGGGCCGACCGTGCTGCCGGTGAACTTCCGGATGAGCGAGGGCGCGATCGTCTTCCGCACGGAGCCGGGCGGGTCGACCGACGAGGATCTGCGCACGGGGATGCAGGACGTGGAGTACAAGGTGGCCTTCGAGGTCGACCGTATCGAGGAGCTGACCCGGGGCGGGTGGAGCGTCCTGGCGCAGGGCTCGCTGCACCACGTCACCGAGGAGGACGAGCGCGCCTCCGCCGCCGCCACCGGGGTGGAGCCCTGGGTGGGCGGGCAGCGCGAGCAGTACCTCAAGATCGTCCCCACCCGCCTGACGGGCCGGCGCATCAAGCCCGGCTGACGCCCCGCGACCCGGGCGTGCCGCGATCCTCCCCGGGCCTGGGCCCGGGCGTGCCGCAGGCCCTCCTCGGGTCCGCCTGGACGGCGGGGGAGGAGGGCGTGAGCGGTGACACCGATCGCGGCGGTCAGCGTGGAGCCGGCCGGGGCGGTTATTGGCGGCGGGACAGCCACAGCCCGATGGCCGTGACCCTGGAGTCCACGCCGAGCTTGGCATAGATCCGGTTGACGTGGTTCTTGACTGTCTTCTCGCTGAGAAACAGTCGCTGCGCGATCTGCCCGTTGGACTGACCTGTGGCGATCAGGTCCATGACCTCGGCCTCGCGCTTGCTCAGTGACGTGATCACGCTATGGATAGCTGCGTCGTCGACTCTCATCCGGCCTCCGGGGGCGCGCAGACGGTCAGATCGCCGATGGCCCCCGTGCTGCCGGCGTTAGCGTTAGACAGCGAGCATAACCCGCATTGTCATGTTTTGGGGCCACTTGCGCCGGAGAAAACGGCAGCCGGCCAGAAACCCGCAATCCCCGAGAACCCCGCGCCCCGGGCGATCGGCGGCGGAACCACCCCGGCAGCGACCGTGGAAGCACAGGGCAGAGGCGGCGGAGGCGCGCCGGCCGGGAAGCGGCGGCGGCAGGAGCGGAAGCGGAAGCGCATCGACCGGGAAGCGGCAGCGGCGGCCGAAGCGCGCCGGCCGGGAAGCGGCGGCGCTGGTGGAACGGCGGCGGTGGTGGAACGGAAGCGGCGACGGCGGGAAAAGGCGGTGGCCGGGGAAACGACAACGGCCGGTCCCGAAGGACCGGCCGCTCGCCCTGGGGTGAGTGAAGGGACTTGAACCCTCGACATCCAGGACCACAACCTGGCGCTCTGCCAACTGAGCTACACCCACCATGGCCACCCACTGCGTGGTGGCACAGGAAAAGTGTAGCGGGATTCGGGAGTCTTTACGCCACTCGATTAGCCGCTGACACGCTCGGCGAGGGCTCGCGCGGTCGTCGAATCGGGCCCGGGCTGGCCCACGAAGACCGCCGCGCGGTAGTAGCGCAGCTCCCTGATGCTCTCCGTGATGTCCGCCAAAGCCCGGTGTCCGCCCTGCTTTTCCGGCGCGGCGAAGTAGACCCGTGGGTACCACCGGCGCACCAGCTCCTTGATCGACGAGACGTCGATCATCCGGTAATGCAGATAACCATCCACCCCGGGCATGTCGCGCGCGATGAACGTGCGATCGGTGCCGATCGAGTTGCCGCACAGCGGCGCCTTCTTCGGCTCGGGCACGTGGCGGCGGATGTAGTCGAGCACGAGCGACTCCGCCTCCGCCAGCGTCACGCCGCCGGGCAGCTCGGGCAGCAGCCCGGAGGCCGTGTGCATCTCGCGCACGACCTGCGACATCTGCTCCAGCGACTCCGGCGGCGGCTTGATGACCACGTCGACGCCCTCGTCCAGTTGGTTGAGCTCGCTGTCGGTGATGACGCACGCCACCTCGACGAGCGCGTCGCGACTCAGGTCGAGCCCGGTCATCTCGCAGTCGATCCAGACCAGCAAGTCACTCATACGATCTCCTCGCCCAGCGGCTCGGAGCAATCCGCCCGCTTGTTACCCTCCCAGCCTAGTGCCACCGGTCAGGCGGGCTTGAGCGAGCCGAGAACCTTGCCGACCACGTCGGTGCCCAGATTGTCGGGCACGGAGACGTACACGACCGCCGGGCGCTGCCCGTCACCGCGATCCATGAGCACGATCGCCCCGTTCTCCTTCTTCCACTTGTAGCCGTTCTGCTCGGAGATCTTGGTGAAGTCGAGCTCGAACTGCAGCACCCACCCGTCCCGGTCGCCGATCTTCATGGCCTTGTCCTCGACGATCCTGCTGCCGTGGGCGGGCGAGTAGTACTGGGTGGAGAACTGCAGGAACATCGTCTTGGCCGTGTCGCTCATGCTGGAGACCCCGGTGTAGGGGTAGAGCTCGTTGAGCTCGCCGGTGTAGACGTTGCCGACCCAGTCGGACTCGCCCTCGTAGTTCTCGTGCGAGGTGGCGCCCACGGCGGCCGTCCACTGCTGCTCGGCCACGTTGCCGTTGTTGACCGAACGGGGCTCGGGCACCGTCCAGTCCTCGGGCACCTCGAAGGAGACGCCGGCCTTCGGGTCGGTGACGCGGCCGCCGGCCGGCTGAGGGAACGGGGGCAGGGTGGGCATCGGCTGCCGGGAGGGCGGGCCCTGCGAGGGCGGCTCCTGAGTGGGCGGCTGCCGCGGCTCGAAGGTGTCGGCCGGCATCGGCCGCGCGGCGGTGTCGCCGCCGCCCCTGTTGACGAAGACGAGCCCGGCCACCACGATCAGCGCGATCACGACCAGCGCCGCCAGCCCGCCGAACACCCAGGGCATCGGGTTGCTCTGCTTGGGCGGTGGCGGCGGCGCGTATCCGAACCCGGGCCCGGACGGCTGCGCGCCGCTCCACTGCGGCTGCGGCGCGGGCCCCGGAGGCGTGGAGCCGCCCGGTCCGCCCGGGCCGCCCGGCCCGCCGGGCGCCGTGGTCGTGGTGGGCGTGGTGGGTGCGCCGTAGGCCCCCTGCCCGGAGGTGGGCGAGCCGTACTGGAGCGTGGGGTTCGCCGGGGTCACCGGCCAGCCGGGGCCGGTCGGCGGCTGGGGCTGGGGGCCAGCGGACGACCGCTGGGTCGGGGGCTGTGCCTGGGCCGGCCCCTGCTCCTGCGCGTGGGTGGCGTCCGTCCACTGGGTGCCGTCCCACCAGCGGAGCTGGGGCTCTCCGTAGGGGTCTGGGTACCAGCCCGCGGGGGTCTGCGTGGTCATGGTCGCCAGATTAGTAAGAACCGCTTTGAGATGCATTGCCGACGAGTGATCAAGGACCACCCGGCGCCCCTGCCGGGCCGCCGCCCGGCGGGCCGGCGTGTGTCCGCCCGGTCAGCACTTGTACGTGAAGCTGGCCTTGTCCGTGCGCACCGGCCCCGGCGCGACGATGCGGAGCGTGGCGGTGGCCTTGACGCTGCTCCTGCCCTCCAGCGTCCACCGCAGCGGCACCGTGTACGACGTCTGGTTCTCCTTCGTACGCAGCGTCCCCTTGACGACCTCCTTGTCCAGGTTCTTGCGCCATTCGTAGACGATCTCCCCGGCCGCCCCGTTGGTGACGACGGTCCCCGTGATCTGGACGGCGCTGCCGCAGCCCTGCGTCTTCTTCGGCGCCACCACGTTGATCGACTTGACCGCCAGCTCCGGCGCGTTCCCCAGCCGGAACCAGGCCAGGATCGCCCCCGCCATGATCACGGCGAAGACGGCGGTGGCCAGCACCGTGCGCCGTCGCCGCGCCCGCGAGGCCCTGGCCTGCCGCCCGCCGGGGCGGTGCACGGTGGCGGCCTCCTCGCGCCCGGCCCGCCAGATGCGCTCGGCCGGCGTCTCGGCTCTCGGCTCGGCCGCGCCGATCCCGGGCCCGAAGTGCGCGGGAGCCTGCCCCGCCCCCTGCCCGGCCCCATATGCCGCGGCCTGACCCGCCCCCTGACCGGCGCCCTGTCCCGGGACCGTCCCCGCCGTGTGGCCGGGCACGTGCAGGAGCGTGACGATGTCGCCCTCGTCGCGGGCCGGCGCCGGGGCCGGCGGCCGCCCGTACGACGGGGACTGCGCG
The DNA here is from genome assembly GCF_000725485.1 of Nonomuraea candida. GTDB lineage: Bacteria > Actinomycetota > Actinomycetes > Streptosporangiales > Streptosporangiaceae > Nonomuraea > Nonomuraea candida. The sequence continues at coordinate 84,118 of NZ_JOAG01000036.1, forward strand.
AACGCCGACCGGCCGCGCGCCGCCACCGCGAGCCCGTCCCTGCTGATCCGGCCGCCGGGCAGCCGCCCGCGCTCGTTGACCAGCAGGTCCCGCGCCGGCCCCAGGCCCAGCGTGCCCGCGGTCGCCGCGGCCCGCTCGAACAGCTCGGCCGCCTCCGGCGAGCCGCCGCCGAAGGAGGCGGCCAGGCCGCGCGCCAGCGAGGCCCAGCCCGCCGCGTCGCGCTCGCGCGGGGAGACCCGGGCGCGGATGGCGTCCGACAGGCCGCGCTCCGACAGCAGCGAGACGCCCTCGGCGGTGATCACCACGGTGCCCGGGTGCACCGAGCCGTGCGTGACCCCGGCCGCGTGCAGCGCCAGCAGCGTCTGAGCGGTCTCCACCAGCAGGGACGCCGCCGCGCCCGGCTCGACGGGCCCGGCCGCCAGCAGGTCGGCCAGGGTGGGGCTGACCGCCTGCGCGGTGAGCAGCCACACCTGGTCGCCGGCCGCGACCACGTCCGCCACCGGGATCAGGCCGGTCAGCCCGGCCAGCACCAGCCGCTGGTCGGTCATGACCGCCTGCACGACGCGCTCGCGCACGCCGGGCAGGCCGATGAGCTTGGGGTCGAACAGCAGCGCGCCCGCCCTGCGGCCGTCGGGCGAGATGGCGTCGATCCAGTTGCCGAGTTCGGTCATCCAGGTGTGTTCGGTGAGCCGGAATCCGGCGATATCGGGTGAAGGGTTGTTCATCGCCGTTGCCCCCCGGCGCGTCTTAGCGCTTCCTTCTGTGGCGGCCCGCCATGCGGCGTCTCACCGCCAGTGTGACCGGAAGCGCGCCCGTCGTCACCAGGCCGAGCGCGAGCAGTGCGCCGGCGGCGTCGGCCCCCGACGCCTCCCCGCCCGTGCGGCCCGGCCCGGCGACGGTGAGGGTGGGCTGCTCCTCGCCTCCGGTACGGGTCGGCTCACCCGCGGTCAGGGTGGGATCCTGGCTGCCGCCCGGCCCCTCGCCCGTGGGAGTCTCGGAGGGCGGGTCGGTGGGGGCGGGCCTGGGCCGCGTCGGGGCGACGGTCGGCGCCGCGGTCGTGGGCGTGGCCGACGGCGCGGGCCTGTCACGCTTCGCCTCGTCCACGTTGCCGCTCAGCTCGGGGTCGGCCGACGGCGTCGGCGTGGGCGTCCTGGACGTGACCGGCTTCCGGGTTCTGGGCGGCGTACGCACCGGGCGGGGCGTGGCGCTCCTGGTGGGCCGCGCGGTCGTCGGCGCGGCGGACGGGGGCGCCGCGGTCGGGGGAGCCGCGGTGGCCGGCTCGTCCGTCGGGGTGGGCTCCGGCGTGGTCTCGTCCAGGGTGGGCGGCGGCTCCTCCGCCGGCTCCTCCGTGACCTCCTCCGGCTCGGGCGTGGCGGGCTCGGTGGGCTCGGTGGCGGTGGGCGAGACCTCGCTGGTCTGCGCCTGCAGCACCGGCTCGTCGGAGCCGGAGGTCAGGACCAGCACGGTCGCGGCGACCAGCACGCCGACGCCCACGACGGCGACCGCGATCTTGGCGGGCAGCTTGCGCAGCAGCCGGGCCGGCTCGCCCAGGCGGGTCCGGGCGAGCGAGGTCGTCGTCCGGGCCGGCTCCTCCAGCGCGCTCGGGAACAGCAGCACCAGCAGGCCCGCCAGCGCGGCCAGCCGGCGGCGCCCGCGCTCCTCCCAGTCCTCGCCGTACGCCTCGGCCGCGACGGCCTCCAGCTCGGTCAGGAACGCCTCCGCCGACGGCGGCCGGCCGGCCGGCTCCTTGGCCAGGCCGCGCTCGACCAGGCCGCGCAGCGGCTCGGGCACCTCCTCGACGGGCGGCGGCGCGGTCTGGTGCTGCCGGGCCAGCGCCGCCATGTTGGCCGCCCGGTACGGGCGCGTGCCCGTCAGGCACTCGAAGAACACGACCGTGGCCGCGTACACGTCGGTCGCGGGCCCGGCCGGCGCGCCCGACCACTGCTCGGGCGCCATGTACGGCGGCGTGCCCGCCGCATCGGCCTCCTCCCCGGCCCTGACCGCGATGCCGAAGTCCACGAGCTTGCTGGTGCCGTCGCCGCGCACCATGACGTTCTCGGGCTTGAAGTCGCGGTGCACGACGCCGATCGCGTGGGCCGAGGCCAGGCCCCGCAGCGAGCCCTTGAGCACGGTCAGCGCCGCCTCCGGCCCGGTCGGCCCCTCGGAGCGCAGCAGCTCGCGCAGCGACACGCCGTTGACCAGCTCCATGACGATGGCCGCGCCCCGGCCGGTCTCGACATAGTCGATCAGCCGGGCGTGGTACTGGCTCTGCAGCGTGGCCAATAACCGCGCCTCGTGCCTGAACCGGGCCACGAACCCGACGTCCGACCTCAGCTCGTCACTGAGGTACTTGATCGCCACCTCGGCGCCGTCGTGATCGCGCCTGGCCAGGACCACCCGACCGGCCGCACCTGAGCCCAGCTCGCGGACCTCGGTGTAGCCGGGGACCCCCCATGGCCCATCACCGTACATAACGGTCTCCTCTGGAGTTCCTTGGGCCCCCACCCTCATCAAACGGTCCGTAGCTTAACCAGAGGGCACCGCTTTCCCGCTACAGATGTCGCTAGATGCGGATAAATGTCACTCAATGGTGCCAGGCGCGTCGGGGTTCTCCGTCCCGCGCGGCGTCTCCCGCGGCGTCTCCCGAGGTGTCTCCCGGGGTGTCTCCCGCGGTGTCTGCTTGGGAGGCTTGGGAGACTCCTTGGGCGTCACCTTCGGGGCCGGCGTCGGGGTCCGGGTCTCCTCGGGAGGGTCGGTGGGCGGGCACGCGGCCGTCGAGCCGCCGCGTGCGGCCCCGCCGCTCGCCGCCGCCGGGTTCGTGGCGGCCGTCACCGACCACCGCGAGCCGCAGGGCAGTTTGGCCCGCAGGGTGAAGGTCCGGGTGTAGGAGGTGCCGCCCGACAGGGTGACGGTACGGGTGTCGCCCGCGCCGCCCGCCGAGAGCCGGACGGTGAGGCGTACCGGGCCGGTGTTCCCCGTCGTCACGGTCACCGGCGCGCTCAGCCCGCCGTCGGTGCCCACCCGGCCGACCGAGACCCGCAGCACGCGCGGCGGGCAGGGGGTCGTGGCGCGCGCGGTCGCGGTCCTGCCGCCCGCCGTCACCTGCGCCGACAGCGCCGCGCCGCAGGAACGGGAGCCGAAGGCGTGGGTGAAGGCCCGGCCGTAGGAGGTGCGTCCGGACAACGTCGCCGTACGGGTGGCGACCGGGTCACCGTCGACCGCGAACCGCACCCGTACCGGGATCTCGCCGGTGCCGCTCGCGGAGACCAGCACCCTGGCGGTGGCGGCGCGGGCCGGCGCGGCGGGCACGGAGAGCCGCACCCCCAGCCCGAGCACGGCCGCGGCCGGCGCCGTGGTGGGCGGCCTCGTGGTCGGAGGCCGGGTGGTGGGCGGCCGCGTCGTCGGAGGCGCCGTGGTGGGCGGCACGGTGGTCGGAGGCGCCGTGGTCGGCGGCGCGGTGGTCGGCGGCCGCGTCGTGGGCGGCAGCGTGGTCGGTGGCCGGGTGGTCGGCGGTGCCGTGGTGGGCGGTCGCGTCGTGGGCGGCTGCGAGGTCGGTGGCCGGGTGGTCGGCGGCGTCGTGGTGGGTGGGCCTGTCGTGGGCGGCCGGGTGGTCGGTGGTGTCGTGGTCGGGGGCCGGGTGGTGGGTGGCTGGGTTGTCGGGGGCCGGGTGGTCGGGGGCCGCGTCGTGGGTGGCCGGGTGGTGGGGCGGGTGGTCTCGGGGCCCGGAGGTGCGGCGGTCCGCGGGTTCCGGCCGGACGGGCCGGTCTCCGGGGAGGGCTGCGGCACAACCTGCGGGACCTCCGGCCCCGGCTCCTGGCCGGTGTCCGGGCCGGCCCCCGGGTCGGGCTCGGGTTCCGTCTCGGGGGCGGTGACCGGGCCGGTCTCCGAAGGCGTAGAGCCGCCGGTGGTCTCCGGGGCGGCGGCGGGCGCGGTCGAGATCAGGCTCGGCGGCCCGGCCGCCGCCGCGCCCACCGCGGGCGCCGGCGGCTGCCGGTTGGCCAGCACGACCACCACCGCCGCGGCCGCCACGGCGCTCACCGCGCCGCCGACCGCCAGCCGCCGCAGGTTCGTCCGCACCAGCCGCCGCGCGTGCCCGCCGGCGTCGCGGAACACGGTCCTGGCCAGCGACGTGGCCGTCTCCGCCGGGCCCGTGGCGGGCGGGGGCAGCAGCAGGGCCAGCAGGGCCACGAGCGCGGCCAGCCGCCGCCTGCCCCGCTCCTCCCAGTCCTCCCCGTACGCCGCCCTGGCCACGGCCTCCAGCTCCGCCACGAACTCCAGCGCGCCGGCCGGCCGCCCCGCCGGGTCCTTGCTCAGCCCGCGCCGCACCAGCTCCCGCACCGGCTCGGGCGCGTCATGGAAGGGGACGGGGGCGTGGACGTGCTGGTAGCCGAGGACGCTGGGCTCGGTGGACCGGTACGGCCGGTGCCCGGTCAGGCACTCGAAGAAGACGGCGGTGGCCGCGTACACGTCGGTCGCGGGCGAGGCGGGCCGCCCCTCCCACAACTCCGGCGCCATGTACGGCGGCGTGCCCTCGCGCCGCGCGGCGGTGCCCTGCCGGACGGCGATGCCGAAGTCGACGAGCTTGCTGATCCCGTCGTCGCGGACGAGCACGTTCTCCGGCTTGTAGTCCCGGTGCACCAGCCCCAGGGCGTGCGCCGTGGCCAGGCCCAGCAGCGAGCCCTTCAGCACGGCCAGCGCCGCCTCGGGCTCGGTGGCCCCGTGCTCGCGCAGCAGCGCGCGCAGCGACACGCCGTTGACCAGCTCCATCACGATGGCCGCGCCGCCCACGTCCTGGATGTACTCCCACAACGTGGCGATGTTCGGATCGCGCAGGGTGGTCAGCAGCCGCGCCTCGGACTGGAACCTGGCCAGGGAGGCGGGGTCGCGTGACAACTCCTCCGACAGGTACTTGATCGCGACCCTGACGCCGGTCGCGTCGTGCACGGCCAGCGCGACGCGACCGCTCGCGCCCGCGCCGAGTTGCTTGATCTCCGTGTAACCGGGAGCGCTCCACTCCATCTGCCTCTCCCATCAGGAGCCGGCCCACCTGATGAGACGCGTGATCAAGCAGTCGGGTTTTCCAGGTGGCTTCCGGACTTATGGAACTACTCCCGACGGAGGATGTGAACCGGCGTGTCGATACCTTCTGGGAGCACCGAATCGGGTTCGGGCGTGCCCCATGAGGTGACCAGCGGCAACACCCCGGCCCACACCGGCAGGTCGTAGTCCTCCTCCTCGTCCTTCGGCCCGCCGCGCCGGATCTTGACCGACGCCTCCTCCAGCGACAGCGCCAGCACGGCCGTGGCGGCCAGCTCCTTGCGCGAGGGCCGCCGCACGTAGTCCCACTGCCCCGGCGCGAGCTGCTCGGACAGGGCGCGCAGGCCCTCCAGGCGCTCGCCGGGGTCGGTGACCTGGCGGGCCCTGCCGTAGATCATGGCCGAGCGGTAGTTGACGGAGTGGTGGAAGATCGAGCGGGCCAGCACGATGCCGTCCAGGTGGGTGACGGTGACGCAGACGTCCGTCTCCTCGCCGGCGCGCAGCGACCTGGCCCCGGTGGAGCCGTGCAGGTACAACGTCTCGCCGATGCGGCCGTAGCCGGTGGGCACGACCATGGGGTGGCCGTCCACGACCACGCCCAGGTGGCAGATCAGGCCGGTGTCGAGCACGTCGTACAGGTCGCTCCTGTCGGTGCTGCCGCGCTGCTTCTCGCGGCCGAGCGTGGTGCGTGCGGTGGTGGAGAGCATGATTCGACCGTACGGAGGAAGTGGACCTATCCTGTAGGGCCACTATCCGCCCCTTCGTAGAGACCACTTTCGTGCGCACCCACGTTGACCTGCCGGTCTCGCTCTCGCGAGACTCGGCCGAACCGCTCACCGCGCAGCTCGCCGGCTGGCTGCGCCGCGCCATGCTCGACGGCACCCTGGCCTCGGGCGAGCGCCTGCCGTCCACCCGGGCCCTGGCCGCCCAGCTCGCGGTGAGCAGGACCGTGGTGACGGAGGCGTACCAGCAGCTCTACGCGGAGGGCTGGCTGGACGGGCGGCATGGCTCCGGCACGTTCGTGGCCGACATGGAGCAGGCGCCCAGGCCGCCGGAGCGCGGCGCGTACGTGCCCGCGCCGCCGCCGCCACCCGCCGACGTCATCAACCTCACGCCCGGCGACCCGTGGGTGCGCGACTACGACGCCGCGGCGTGGAAGCGGGCCTGGCGCCGGGCCGCGGAGCTGCCGCCCGGCGACTCACCCGATCCCTACGGCCTGCCGCGCCTGCGCGAGCTGCTCGCCGACCATCTCAGGCGCGCCAGAGGCATGGCCGTCGGCCCGGAGAACATCCTGGTCACCAGGGGCACCGGCAACGGCCTCGACCTGTGCGCGCTGGCCCTGCTCGCCCCGGGCGCCAGGGCCGGCGTGGAGGACCCCGGCTACCGGGTGGCGCGCACGGTGTTCGCGGCGCGCGGCGCGGAGGTGGTGCCCTGCCCGGTGGACGAGGACGGCGTGATCGTCGACGGCCTCCCCGGCGACCTGCGCGTGCTCTACACCACGCCCGCCCATCAGTACCCGCTGGGTGGCCGGCTGCCGATCCCGCGCAGGGAGCGGCTGCTGGCCTGGGCGCGTGCCACGGACGCGACGGTCGTGGAGGACGACTACGACGCCGAGTTCCGCTACGACGTCGCCCCGCTGCCCGCGCTCTACGGCCTCGACCCCTCCCGGGTGGTGCTGCTCGGCACGCTGTCCAAGATCCTCGCCCCCGACGTGGGCGTGGGCTGGCTGGTCGGCGAGCCGGGGCTGCTCGCCCGGATCGCCGGGCTGCGCGAGGCGGTGGGCGACCGCACCAGCGGCCCCGTGCAGCAGGCCGTGGCGACCCTGCTGGAGCGCGGCGACCTCGACCGGCACCTGCGCAGGATGCGCCTGGAGTACGCGCGCCGCCGCGCCGCCGTCGTCGAGCTGCTCGGCCCCGTCTGCCGCCTGCGCGGCGACACGGCCGGGCTGCACGTGCTGGCCGAGCTGCCCGCGGACATGGTGCCGGCCGTGGTCGAGCGGGCCGCCGCGCGCGGCGTCCTGCTCGACTCGACCCGCCGCCACCATCACGGCGAGCCGCGCCTGCACGGCCTGGTGATCGGGTACGGCTCCGCCTCGCTCACCGACGTCCGGCGCGGCTGCCGCATCCTGGCCGGCCTCATCCGTGAGGCCCGGTAGCGGGGGGCTCCAGGCGGCGCAGCACGGGCAGGGAGCGGGAGGCGTACATCGGGTCCACCGGCAGCACGTGCCGGGCCCACCAGCGGGCGGCGGAGGGGTCGGGGGAGTGCTCGGTGACGTGGGGGGCGTAGTCGTCGTACGCGGGGTCGTACAGGTAGCCGGTGGACACCCCGTGCCGCTCCAGCTCGGCGATGGCCGCGTCCCTGTCGCGCACCAGCAGCGGCACCCGGAACAGCGGCCGGTCGAGGTCGTCGCGCACGGCGGGCGCGACTGTGGGCAGCTCGGCCAGCCGGCGCACGCCCTCGACGCGGCGCGCCCGGTCGCCGGGCACCTTGGCCAGCCGCCTGGACTGGTACCAGCGGGCCACGCGTCCCCGGTGGGCGCGGTAGTCGTGAAGGTCGGCGCGTACCCAGGGGTCGAAGGGCGGCAGTGCGGGGGCCTGCGCGAGCGCCTGGCCGAGCTCGTCGGCGTTCAGCGGGATGCGGTAGCCCTCGCGCGGCTCCTGCATGCCGAGCCGGCGCGCCAGCGCGAGCGCGGGGCGGACGAGGCCGAGCCTGAGCGCGGCCTGCCGGGCCATGGAGGTGGCCACGCTCCACAGGTCGGCGCGCAGGGAGCCGGGGGTCAGCAGCTCGTCGCGGGCGCGCGCCAGCTCCTTCAGGTCGGCCTCGCTCTCGACGGCCAGCACGCCGCCGGAGCCCGCGCCGGGGTGCTTGGACAGGCTGAAGACCGACGCCTGGCCGAACGTGCCCAGTGGCCGGCCGCCGAGGTCGGTGTCCATGGCGTGCGCCACGTCCTCGATGAGGATCTTGCCGGAGAGCGCGGGGGCGTCGTCGGGCAGCCCGTACAGGTTGGTCGTCAGCACCGCGTCCACCAGGCCGAGGTCGACCCGCGAGACGTCGATGTTGCCATCACGGGGCGACAGCGGCGCGATCACCGGCCGCAGGCCCGCCGCCAGCACGAGGAAGAGGATCTCGTCGGCGGAGATGGGGGACATGAGCAGGCGCTGCCCCGGCACGCACCAATGACGTAGTGCCAGATAAAGACCGAGCCTGTTGGACGGAAGCGACAGACAGTGACGACCTGTACGCTCTGCGAGCTGTTTCACCCTTGTAGGACAGTACGCAGTCTTCCGTAGGTTTTCAACGCCTTGTCGGCCGTTTTGAGCAATACGGGGTTGGCCATGACCGTGGCGCGGGTCTTGCGCACCGGCACCCGGATCATCCAGTGCACGCCCGCCGCCGGGCTCGCCCTGGCGACGCGGCCCTCGGCCACCTGCAGCTCGCCGGTCTTGAGCTTGTCTTTGTACTCCTTCGGGCCCCGGCCCATGTCGATGAGCTGGATCCCCGACTCGGCGGCGCGCTCGGCCATCGCCAGGTGGTGGATGAGGCCGGGGGAGTATTTCGCGAACTGGGGGTCGTAGGCGGGGAACCAGCCGACCAGCGTCGTGCGCGTGCGCAGCCCGAAGTGCCCGGCCACCGGCCGGTCGCCGGCGTAGACCATGTCGAGCACCCCGGCGAAGCTCTCCGACTGCGTGGCCAGCAGCCGCTCGACCAGCTCCACGATCCACTGGTGGGCGAAGCGGTCGGTGCGGCCGGTGCGGCGGTACTGGTCGGTCTTCCAGCCCAGCAGCGTGCGCAGGGGCTCCAGCTCGGTGGTCGCGTAGTCGTGGCGCACCGGCCCGGCGTCCCGGTCCAGCTTGCGCGACTTGGCCAGCGTGGACTTGTACGTTTTGCCGGAATTCGCCCGCAATGTCTGTGTGTAACGTTCCCAACCGTCACGCAGGTCGATGACGGGCGAGGGGTGTCTTTCGTGCCGCTCGTTGAGCAGCGGCTGCCCGGAGACCAGGTGGTCGAACTCGTAGACCGCCAGGCCGCACTGCTTGATCAGTCGCAGCGGATCGAGGTCGAGCCCCTTGGCGTAGACCAGCCCCTGGGCGTCCGTCAGCCCCGCCGCGACGGGTTTGCCGATGCCCAGCGGATGTCGCTCGAAGGGGAAGAACCCCACGATGTCGGGGCCGTCGTGGAGGACGGCGACACGTACGTGCTCTCGCAGCTCCCCCACTGTGAGGGTGAATTCGGGAGACAGGAAGGGGTTGTCGAAGGCGGTGTCCGCTTCCTGCAGGGCACGCCATCGGCTCACTTCCGATTGGCTCAGCTCACGAGGCAGGGCAAGGGTGACGCGCATGGGCTCCTACTGTCGACACGCACTCGCTGTCCAAGCATGAGGGCAGGGGTGTACTGCCAGGGTAAAGGATCTCACCACTTCTTATCGACGCAGGTACGGAACGTTACGGAACTCCCAGCCTGTCTTCAGGACCGAGTGACGTTCTAATGTGTCCCCATGACCGTACCTGGCATCGACCACCCCGGCCTGGTCGCGTGGATGGGCAGGCACGTGCCCGACGCGGGCGAGCCCCAGTCCGTCTCGCTGATCTCGGGAGGCAGGTCGAACCTGACCTATCTGGTCGAGACCGGGGAGCGCAGGCTCGTGCTGCGCCGGCCGCCGCTGGGCCACGTGCTGCCCACCGCCCACGACATGCGCCGCGAATGGCGGGTCATCTCGGCGCTCGCGCCCACGCCCGTGCCGGTGCCGGAGCCGGTCGCGTTCTGCGGCGACGAGGACGTCATCGGGGCGCCGTTCTACCTTATGGGTCACGTCGAGGGCGTCGCCGTACGGACGAGGGAGCAGCTCGGCGACCCGGGCCCCGAGCGCACGCGGCGGCTGTCGGAGCGGCTGGCCGAGGTGCTGGCCGCCATCCACGCGGTGGACTACCGCGAGGTGGGCCTGGGCGACTTCGGGAAGCCGGAGGGCTACCTGGCCAGGCAGCTCGACCGGTGGTGCCAGCAGTGGGAGCGCTCGAAGACCGCCGACCTGCCCGAGTACGACCGGCTCGTCGCGCGGCTGCGCGAGCGGCTGCCCGCCGAGGCGCCCGGCACGCTGGTGCACGGCGACTACCGGCTGGACAACACGCTGCTGCGGCCGGGCGACCAGGAGATCGTGGCCGTGGTCGACTGGGAGATGTCCACGCTCGGCAACCCGCTGGCCGACCTGGGGCTCACCCTGACCTACTGGCACGACCTCGGCACCGACGAGCGGGACCGGCTGCCGGTGGCCGGTGACGTGACGGCGGCGCCGGGGTTCATGAACGTGCGCGAGTTCGCCGCCCACTACAGCAAGGTGTCCGGCCGCGACATTTCAGACCTCGGGTTCTATGTCGCCTTCGGCAACTTCAAGCTCGCGGTCATCCTGGAGGGTATCCACGCCCGGTTCCGGCAGGGTAAGACCGTGGGGGAGGGGTTCGACGGCATCGGCGCCGCCGTGCCCACGTTGGTCTCCCGCGCGCACCGCATGCTCGACCAGCCCTGACCTCCCCACGAGGCCGGCCCCGACCATCCCCGTCACAAGGAGCGTCATGAGCACTGTTGCACTGATCACCGGAGCGGCGAGCGGCATCGGCGCCGCCGTGGCGCGCCGCCTGTCGGCGGGGGGCGTCAAGTGCGTCCTCGTCGACCTCGACGGGGAGGGGGCCGAGCGGCTGGCCAAAGAGCTGGACGGCGCGTGGCTGGCCGCCGACGTCAGCACCGAGGAGGCCTCGCTGGCGGCCGTCGCGCTGGCCGAGGAGCGCTACGGCCGCCTCGACCTGGTGCACCTCAACGCCGGCATCACCGGCCGGGTGGACCTGGCGGACTTCGACCTCGCGCGCTACCGCCAGGTGGTCGGGGTCAACATGGACGGCGTCGTCTTCGGCGTGCGCGCCAGCGTCCCCCTGCTGCTGCGCTCGGGCGGCGGCGCGATCGTGGTCACCTCCTCGCTGGCCGGGCTCGTCGGGTTCTCCGGCGACCCCATCTACACGATGACCAAGCACGCCGTCGTCGGCCTGGTCAGGGCGCTGGCCGAGCCGCTGGCCGCCCAGAACGTGCGCATCGGCGCGGTCTGCCCCGGCTTCACCGACACGCCGCTCGTGGCCGAGGCGCGGGAGACGTTCGTCAACGCGGGCTTCCCCCTGCTCGACGCCGAAGACGTGGCCGCCGCCGTCGAGTCAGCCTTCTACGCCGAGACTCCCGGCACGCTGCTCATCGTGCAGCCGGGCCGCCAGCCGGTGCCGTACCGGTACGCGGGGGTGCCCGGTCCCGCGGGAGGACAGAAGCCGCCGAGCACTGATTGACGGCGAGTCACGCGCAAAGCGGGACCACTAACGTGAGAAGGGCCGAGCTGCTGCTCGGCCCTTCTCACGTTGCGAACCTTGTAGGTTCGTGGTCACCCTTTGTGTACACGTTTCGCGAGGACGAGGAGCGTTCAGTGATTCCGACCGACGGCCGACACGCGCGACGGCGATCGCCCTGGCCGATCGCACTTGGAGCGGGCATTCTCGCGATCGTGCTGGTGGCGGGCATCATGGTCTACGCCGCGATGCGGAAGGAGGAGCGCAGCGGGTTCACCGGCAGCGAGGTGGCCACCCAGCAGCCCACCCAGCCCGCGCCGCAGCTCGAAGAGCCCCCCGCGCTGCCCAGCTGGCCGCGCTGGGGCGTCACGCACACCCAGTTCAGCGCCGACACCGAGTCGGGGGAGGTCGTGGAGCAGGCCAGGGGCCTGCTCGGCCGGGTCCCGATGCTGCAGAACCAGCACATCATGGGCTGGGGCGTGGGCAACCCGGAGCCCAGCCCCGGGCAGTACAACTTCCGCGACCTGGACCGGCGGCTGACGTTCATGTCGTCGTCGCGGGCGGTGCCGGTCATCACGCTGTGCTGCGCGCCCGACTGGATGAAGGGCGGGCAGGCCGGGCGTACGGACTGGAGCAAGAACCACACGGTCGCGCCCGAGAAGGAGCACTTCGACGACTTCGCCAAGCTCGCGGTGCGGGTGGCCAAGCAGTACCCGACGGTCAAGCACTACCTGGTGTGGAACGAGTTCAAGGGCTTCTGGAACAGCGACACCAACGCGTGGGACGCCGCGGGCTACACCGAGATGTACAACAAGGTCTACAGGGCCTTGAAGAAGGTGAACAAGGACATCCAGGTCGGCGGCCCGTACGTGCCGATCGACAGCTACGAGCGCGGCCCGCGATCGGAGCTGAGCGGGCCGTGGGGCACCGTCGACCAGCGCGCGCTCGACGCGGTCAAGCACTGGATCGCCAACAAGGAGGGCGCCGACTTCATCGTCGTGGACGGCGCGTCGATGCCGAAGGGCCAGGAGAACCTGCCCGACGACTTCGGCGCGCAGGCCAAGTTCAGCGCCATCACCGAGTGGCTGCGCAAGCAGAGCGGCGACCTGCCGATCTGGTGGGCCGAATGGTACGTCGAGCCGGACAACTCCCAGTGGAGCGAGGAGAAGCGCACGGCCGTGCAGGCGACCGCCCTCATGGAGTTCGCCAAGAGCGGGGTCACCACGGCGCTGTACTGGAACCCGCAGAGCAAGGACCGGGGCGACTGCCCCGGCTGCCTCTGGCAGCCCAAGGTCGGCGATGAGATGCCGATGGCCGGGCTGCTCAGCGGGTTCACCAAGTGGTTCCCCACCGGGGTCGAGGTGCAGGAGGTGCGGACCTCCGACCCGAAGGTGCGAGTGCTGGGCCAGCCGCGCCAGCTCGTCATGGTCAACACCTCCGACCGGGAGGTCACGGCCACCGTGGACGGGCGGCAGGTCACGCTGCGGCCGTACGAGATCAGGTGGTCGGGGCGCGGTGGCGCGTGACCCCGCGCTCGTGGCGGCGGAAGACCGCCCAGCACGCCGCCAGGGCGAGGGCGAACACCGGCAGCCAGGCCAGCCGGGCCGCCACCCAGGCCGCCGAGTCCGGGGGCGTGTGCAGGCCCGGCAGAGCGCGGCCGGTGAGCAGGCCGAGGGCGGTGACGGCGATCATGGCGGTCTGGTGCCAGAGGAAGATCGTGATCGCCGACAGGTTGACCAGCGCCGTGGCGGCCCAGGCCAGGGGCCGCCGCAGCGCGCGGCGCAGCGGGCCGAGCAGCAGCACGGCCGCGCCGCACTGGGCCAGGCCGAAGGTGACGGCGGCGAGCGTGGGCGGGTCGAGGTTGGAGATCGCCGCGCCCGGCACGCCCACCATGGCCACCGGGTAACCCGCCCACCCGATCAGCCCGGCCGTGGCGGCGCCGCCGCCGAGCAGCAGCGCCCACCCGGTGCGCGGCCCCGGCACCGCCCACCCGCCCCGCTCTTCGCCCGCCCCGGACGCGCGCCGGGCGCCGCCGCCGCCCCAGGCGACGCCCAGGCAGTACGGCACCAGCCAGCCGGCCGGCACGTTCACCCAGCCCAGCCAGGCGGGCCCGCCCAGGCCGAACCGCAGCAGGTCGACCAGCGCCACGACCGCGAGCGGCCACGCCGGGTGCAGCCGGGCGGCCAGCGGGGTCGCCGCCGTCAGCACGGCGAAGATCAGCAGGAACCACAGCGGCGACCACACCAGCTTGACCAGCGTGCGCACGCTGTCCAGCCCGACCCCGCCGGCCGGCAGCACGAGCGCGATCACCGCCCAGACCGCCGGCACGGCCGCCACGGGCCGGAACAACCGCGCCAGCCGCCCGCCGACCCAGCCCGGGTAACCCGCCCTCTGCCCGCTACCGGTTGCCTGCCCGCCACCGGTCGCCTGCCCGCCACCGGTCGCCTGCCCGCTACCGGCTGCCTGCCCGCCACTTGCCGCCCGCCCACCGCCCGCCGCGTTGCCGCGCGAGGCCCGGTCGTGGCCCGCCGCCCGCAGGCCCCTGCCCGCCACCATGCCGCCCACCAGGAAGAACACCGCCAGCGTCTGGAAGACCCAGGACAGCGGGGCGAGCTCGGGGAGCGCGCGCAGCGGGCTGGCGGCGCGCACCGTGCCGCTGTCGGCCACCAGCGCCGTCACCAGCCAGTGGCCCAGCACCACGCCGGCGATGGCCAGCGCCCGCAGCCCGTCCACGCCCCGGTCGCGCGTCGCGGGGGTGGCCGCGTCGATCCGGGCGAGCAGGTCACGCATGCGCCGCCCACCCCTGCGGGCGAGCAGCTCACGTATGCGCCGCCCGCCCCTGCGGGCGAGCAGGTCACGCATGCGCCGCCGTCCCCGATACGATCGCGGCGACGGCGCGCAGGAACGGCGAGCCCGGCCGCAGGTAGTCGCTGTGCCCGCCGTCGCCCGCCGGGACGACCCGGGCGCCGGACTCCGGCGAGACCGGGTCCAGGCCGAGCCCCAGGGTGACGAAGGGCAGCCGGAGCCGTACGTGCGGCACCTCGGCGATCCAGTCCCGGGAGCCGCGCGCGGCCCACACCGGGGCGGAGGTGCGCAGCGGGGCGCCGGTGCCGGTGCCGGGCGCGCCGTACAGGACGATGTTCGCCACGTCGCCCAGCCCGGCCGCGGCCCGGCCGCAGACGACCGCGCCGTAGGAGTGGCACAGCAGCGACACCCGCGCGGGCCCCAGCTCCCGTACGAGCGCCAGGAGCGCCGGGCCGGCCTCGTCGGCGCGGCCGGTGGTGAGCAGGGCCGCGTCGAGCGGGCCGGGGGGCCGGTAGCCGAGCCACGCGACGACGGCGGCCCCCTCGCCCAGCTCAAGCGACAGGGCCAGGGCGTCGGCGCGCAGCCGGCCCTGCCGGTCGAGGCCGGTGTCCGAGCCGGGCACGAGCACGGCCACCCGGCGGGCCGCCGCCAGGTCGCCGAACACCTCGGCGGCCCGGCCCCCGTCGCGCCCGTCGAAGAACAGGAAGCGCCGCCCCGGCTCCGCCATCGCGCGCAGCGACCGCGCCCGGCGCGTCTGCCCGTGCGCGGCGGCCGTGCGTTCGGCCGCGCGGATGTCCTGGCGGACGGCGGCGTACCGCGCCTCGGTCAGGCCCGCCGGAGGGCGGGCCGGCGCGGGGGCCGGGACCGCGGAGCCCGACAGCGGCGCGGCCACGGTGGCGGCCATCGTGGCGGCCAGCGCGCCGGTGGCCAGCGTGGGGAGCAGGGTGTGGCGTAGGCGGGAGAGCATGCGCCGAACGCTAGGGATCGCACCCTGTCGTCGGCGTCCCACCAGGGAGTGGATCGGCGAGGTAGCTCTGGAGTACTACGGGGATGAGGAGCCCGCGCGGCCCTGGGCGCGCTCACGGGCCCGCAGCGCGCCCCCGCCGGGTTTCGGGTCTGCCCCAGTACGTCAGAGCGCGCAGCAGCCACTCCACCGGCCCGTACCGGTGCCCTCTGAGCCACCACCGGCTGACGACGACCTGGGCGGCGAAGACGGCCAGCGCGATCAGCACCTCCAGCGCCGGGCTGACCCGGTCCAAAAGCGCCAGCCCGTACCCGGTGAAGATCAGCGAGCAGATCAGCGACTGGGCGAGGTAGTGGGACAGCGCCATCCGGCCGGGGGCGGCCAGCGCCCGCCCGAGCCGCGGCAGGTGCGGCAGCGCCCGCAGGAACGTGGCCGCGTACGCCGCCGCCAGCAGCGGCGCCGTCACCAGGTCCACCGCCTCGCCCCAGAACTTGTGCGGCGTGTGGTTCCACACCGACATGGTGTGGACGAACGAGCCGGCCAGCCCCACCGGGAACCCGATCCACTGCAGCCTGCGCAGCGTCACCGTGTGCGCGGGCAGGTCGCGCAGCGCCCCCAGCCTGCCGACCGCCAGCCCGATCAGGCACGCCGCCAGCACGGCCGGCCCCTGGAACAGCACCCGCAGCACCAGGATCCACGACAGCTTGCGCAGGTGCTCGGAGACGATCTCCGCGATGCCGCCGCCCAGCGCCGAGTTCGACGCGGCGGCCTCCCGCGCGGTGTCCGCGACCGTGGCCGAGGGGTCCAGCCCGGCCATGGTCAGCACCGCCAGCAGCACGAACCCGAGCGCGAGCAGCAGCGTCAGCCCGGTGGCCACCAGCACCGCCGTGCGCGGCCGGATCCGGCGCAGGATGAGCAGGGCCAGGCCCACGGCCGCGTACGTGGTCAGGATGTCCCCGGGGAACAGCAGCACGGCGTGCGCCAGCCCGAGCAGCGCCAGCCCCGCCAGCCGCCGCAGGAACATCGGCGTGAACGGCAGCCCCCGCCGCTCCGCCGAGTCGGTCTGCAGCGTGAAGCTGTAGCCGAACAGGAACGAGAACAGCAGGTAGAACTTGTTCTCCGCGACCAGCGTCACGACCCACCGCACGCCCCAGTCCAGGGGCGCGTCGAACGCGGGCTCCGCCAGCCCGGCCATCCGGTAGCCGGAGGCCAGGAAGGCGATGTTCACGACGAGGATGCCCAGGAGCGAGAAACCCCTCAGGGCGTCCACGGAGGCGAGCCTCGTGGTGGTGCGTCGTGTGTCGGCCTGTGCGGGATGTGTCTCCTGTGTCCTCATCGGAGAGCATCATCCCGCACAAGCTGAGAGTTTCCTGGGAATTCAGTTGTTTTGCGCGATATAGATGAATCTCTCGATGATCACCGCGAGCGCCACCACGAAGGAGGGCACCGCCAGGAACAGCAGCCGCCTGCGGGCCTTCGGCGCCCGGTTCGGGCCGTTCAGCCGGATGATCTCGTAGCCGAAGAGCGCCACCCACGTCACGCCCAGCGCGCCGATGCCCACGGGCGTCCACGGCGAGGTGGGGTCGCCGCGGCCCTTGTAGGGGTTCGGTTCGGGGATCTCGGTGCCCCGGACGAACGTCTTCCAGGTGTAGAGCGCCGCGTCCTCGTTGGAGAAGACCCGCTTCAGGTCGGGCGACTTGTCCAGCGCCGCCCGGAACCTCTCACCCCAGTCCGCCGGGAAGCCCTCGTTGAGCTGCAGATAGCTCACCTGGCCGCGGCTCACCATCAGGTACGAGTTCCGTTCCGCCTTCTTCAGCGCCGCCACGGCGTCGGAGATCTTCGTCGGGTCCTTGTGCACCAGCGCCTGGAGGTTGAAGCTGACCTTCTCCACGTCCCGCTCGCCCCACGGCAGCGTCGGGGTGACCTGGGGGCCTTCCTCGGGCACCAGGTAGAGCACCCGCGCGCTGGGCTTGTCGTGCTCGTAGACGTAGTGCAGGGCGGCCACCTCGCCGGTGGTGACCCGCTCGAACTTCTCGTTGCCGTACCTGGCCACCAGGAACGCCATCGCGAACACGACCGCGAAGCACGCCGCCAGCACCAGCGAGACGCGCTTGGTCAGCTCGGGGTTGAAGCGCACGTTCCGCTTGCGCAGCGGCACGGTCTCCTCGCGCACGTCCGCGCTGTCGGCCGGCAGGTTCGGGAAGAACGCGTACGCGGCCAGCAGGCACGCTCCCGGCAGCGCGAACATGTAGATGCGCAGGCCGATCTCGCCGCCGTAGCTCTGCAGCGCCAGCGCCAGCACCGGCACGCACAGCAGGATCAGCGCCGAGCGGTCGAACACCCCGCGCCGCAGCCGCCGGAACAACCCCACCGCGGCACAGCCCAGGATCACCGCGAGGATGCCCAGGCGGGCCTGGAGCACCAGCGCGTGCGCGGGGTCGGCGCCCTCGATGCGGTCGCCGGTGTTGCTCTGGATGTTCTGGAAGATGTTGCCCAGGCCGCCGAAGATCGTGTCGATCTGGCTGGCCCAGAAGCCGACCGTCATGTAGCTGATCCACGCCAGCACGATCAGCCCGAGGAAGAACGGCAGCGCCCAGGTCAGCGTGGTCCGCTTGAAGATCAGGAACGCCGTCACCACGCCGAGCATCATGAACGGCGTGATCTGGTGCGAGGCCACCGACGCCAGGAACAACGCCACCAGCATCATGAGCATGAGCAGCTTGTCGGCCCGGAACATGCCGGTGTTGGCCAGCTCGCCCGGCGTCATCGCGTCCAGCCTGCCGATCCACTTGCGCAGGCCCTTGGGCGGGACGGGCTTCGTGCGCGGCTCCACCCGCCCGAACCAGCGCAACAGGATCGCCACGAACGCCAGATAGAGCGCGAAGGTGAACCCTTGGGGCGAGAAGTAGTCCTGCCCGATCCACTGCACCAGCACGAACAGCAGCGCCGCGAACCACCGCGCCCGCGTGGTGGCCACGACCTGGCGCAGGATCAGCACGAACGGCAGCAGGTAGAGCAGGTTCGACAGGAGCGGCGTCCACTGCAGGATCGTCGTCATGTCGGTGATGCCGGCGGCCTTGGTCACGAACGCGAACAACGCGAAGAAGCCCGGCCAGCCCATGCGGGCGTCGATGCCGATCGCCGTCTCACCGGTCCTGCCGATGAACTCCACGAACCCCGCGTGGATGTACGCGGTCGGGAAGCGCGGCTCCTCGGCCACCAGCGCGCCCGCGCCGTGCAGGGCGAAGGTGATCGCGGCGATCTGGAACAGCAGCAGGAACTTGCGGTCGGTGCTCTGGGTGACCGTGACGAAGAACGACACGATCATGATCAGGATGGCGATGAACGCCGTGGCCGGCAGCGCCGAGATCAGCCCGAGGCCGTCGATGTCGGCCGGGTCCACGCCGCGCAGGGGGCCCGGGGGGACCTTGAGGGCGAGGACGTACATGATCAGGCCCTCGAGGACCAGCAGCACGGGCAGCCACTTGGGCGCGCTCGCGATCAGCGCCCCCAGCCGGCCGCCCCGCGCACGCGGCTTCCCAGGCGCCTGCCGCGCCACCGCCGGCTGCGCCCCCACCTGGGGGTGCGCCACCTGCTGGGGACCACCCGGCTGAGGCCCGGAGGGCTGGGGTCCGCCCGGCCCGCTCGGCCGGAACCCGCCCGGCCCGGACGGCTGCGGCCCGCTCGGTGCGCTCGGCTGCGGCCCGGCGGGCTGAGGTCCGCTCGGCTGAGGTCCGCCGGGCTGGAGCCCGCTCGGCCCGGCGGGCTGAGGTCCGCTCGGCCCGCTGGTCTGGGGCCCGCTGGTGTGAGGTCCGCTCGGCTGGGGTGCGCCCGGCTGGGGTGCGCCCGGTTTCGGGGTGGTCTGTGGTGGTGCGCCCTGTGCCCCCGCCGGGCCCTGCGTCCCTGCCGGGCTCTGGGTGGTGGTCCCGTCCGTTCCCGGTGTCTGGGCCGGGGGAGTCTGCACGAGGTTGGCCAGCGCCTGCGACCCGACGACCTTCCGTCCGGCCCCGCCGGCCCCACCGGTCGCGTCACCGGCCGGCTTCTCGGGGGAGGGCTGCGTGCTCATGGGCTGCGTACCCGCCGTCGGCCCCGCGGCGGCGGCTCCGGCCGCGCCGGACTTCGTGCCGGGCGCGGGCTGAGGCCCGCTGGGCGGCTGGGCGCGCGGCCCCGGCTGGGGGCCGCTCGGAGGCTGCGTACGCGGCCCCGGCTTGGCGGGGGCAGGGGTGGACGACGCCGAGGCGGCCTCCTCGGCCGTCGGCGCCTTCCCGATGTGTACGGGCCCGGGCAGCCGGACGGCCGTGGTCTTCTCCGCGTCGGACTCGGCGGCCTTCCCGGCGGCGCCGCCGGACTCGGCGGCCTTCCCGGTGGCGCTGGCGGACTCGTCAGCCTCGGCGGCCTTCGCGGCACCAGCCTCGGCGGCCTTCCCGGCGCTGTCGGAAGTCCCCTCGCCCGGCTTCGCCGCCCCCTCGTCCGAAGTGCCCGAAGTGCCCGAAGCGTCGGCACCCGAAGCGTCCGAGCTGTCCGGAGCACCTGGAGCGCCGGAAGCGCCCGAAGCGCCGGAGGCACCCGAAGCGCCCGGAGCACCTGAAGCGCCCGGAGGCGGGGAGTCGAACGTCAGCTTGGGGATCACTCCCGTAGCTTCCGGATCGAAGGGCACCTCTGACTCCTCCTTGTCGTCGTGCACGTCTGAGGAGCCGGTAATCCCCTTTGTCATGCCATCGCCGTCCCGTTGCCTCACGCTGACCATCATGAAGCCCCGGACGACCCCTGAGTGACAGTCGACCTACCACTTTCACCGATTTTGAGAATTTTGCGTAGATTTCCAAAGATCAATATTGCGAGAAGCACCTCGCTGAAGAGCAGGCCGTAGCCGACCGCGTTCACCCCGAAGTAGGGGAACAGCGCCACGGTGGAGACCAGCACCAGCACGGCGAGCCCGATCTGCACGACGGCCAGCGTCCGGGCCTGGCTCTGCGCCCGCAGCGCGCTGAGGTAGACCTCGATCAGCACCCTGGGCAGCACCGCCAGCGCCATCAGCCGCAGCAGCGTGGTGCCCTCCTCCGCGAAGGCGGGGCCGAAGATGCGCAGGATCAGCGGCGCGCCGAGGATCGCCACCGCGATGAGAGGCGTGACGATCAGGAAGGCCCGCCGCAGCGCCTGCCGGCAGTTCAGCGCCAGCGCGTCGCGGTCCCAGGAGTTCTCGACGGTCAGCGACACCGCCATGTTCATGGCGAGCAGCTCGATCATGCTGGCCAGCGTGTGCGCCATCGAGAAGCGCCCGAACGTGGCCTCGCCCACCTGCGTGGCGATCACCACGGGCACCAGGTAGACGATCGCCAGGATCGACAGCGTCCCGGGGAAGTCGCCCGCCAGGAACCTGCCGATCTCGCGTAGTCTGGGCGGTTCCTGGCCGGCGTCGGCCTGTCTGACGTGCCGGGGCACGATCACCCCGAAGATCAGCCAGTTGATCGGGATGAGCGCGAGCGCGGTCGGGATCACCCACGAGACGAAGATCCCGCCCGACGGCAGGGCCCCCGCCAGGGCCACCAGCAGCCCCATCTTGACCAGGCCGAAGACCAGGTTGTTCAGCGGCACGAACGTGGCCCGGCGCAGGCCGGTCAGCACCACGTCCTGGAGCGTGAACACGGCCCAGACCACCACGGAGGCCAGGAAGAACAGCCCCGGCCCGAACCCGCCGAGCACCTGGTACGTCTGGCCCCACATCGGCAGCGTCAGCAGGAAGCCGAGCGCCGCGACCCCGCCCGTGGCGGCGGCCAGGCCGTAGCCGCGCAGGATGAGCTCCGGCGTGCGGCGGCCCCCCACCGGCAGGAAGCGGGCCAGCGCGCCCACGAAGCTCAGCGCGGTCAGCGACGCGAACAGCCGCATCGCGGTGATCACGGCCTGCCCGCGGCCGAACTCCTCGGGCGTGTAGAAGTGCGCGGCCAGCAACCAGTAGCCCATGCCGAGCACGCCGGTGATCACGGTGTTGGCCATCAGCGCGTAACCCTGGAGGAACAGCGGGTTACGCAGATCGCGCAGGACCTTCCCCCAGAGGCTAGACATTTCCGCGCACCCGCTGCAGCCCGTACCTCGTCCTGCGGACGACCGCATACCCCTTGGTGAGGATGCGCTCGCGCATGTAGATGAGAGGTACGGCGTTGCCTTCGACGGCGCGCTTGAACATGTTGATGGTCGTGTTCTTGCCGACCGTCAACCGGGGGATGGCGAGCATGTCATGACGATCGGCGGCGATCGTGTTGCTCACGGCGCAAGCGGCGAAGTATCCGGCCTTGCGCACTTCGCGGCGTACGCGGGCGCTGGAGTATCCGTAGGGATAGGCCATGGTGGCGACCGGCGTGCCGATCTTCTCCTCCAGCAGGCCCTTGTTGCGGCGCAGCTCCTGCCGCAGGTCCTCGGTGCGGAGCTGGTCGAGCTGCGGATGGCTGTGGCTGTGGCCGCCGATCTCGATGCCGGTCTGCGCGGCCTCGCGGGCCTGCCCCCACGACAGCATGTCGTCGAGGGGGCGGCCCGCGGCGTCCTTGCCCGCGTCGGAGACCCAGCCGCTGGTCAGGAAGACCGTGGCCGGGAAGTTGTGGCGCTCCAGCAGCGGCAGGGCATGGCTGTGGAAGTCGGCGTAGCCGTCGTCGAACGTCACGACGATCGGCTTGGCCGGCAGCGACAGCCCGTTGTTCTTGTTGAACCTGGCCACCAGGTCGCCGAGGGTCAGCGGCGTGAAGCCGCTCTCCGACAGGTAGGAGAGCTGCTCGGCCAGGTCGGAGGGCCGCACCGCGTGCGGCTTGGTCTCGTCGTTGGGCCGGTCGGTGACCGAGTGGTACATCAGGATCGGTACGCGGATCATGGCCGTGCCACCTTCAACCGTACGGAGCCGACGACGTAACCCCAGGTCGTCCAGGCCAGCCCGACCACGATCGCACCGGCCCGGCCGAGGCCGCCCAGGTCGCCGCGCAGGGCCTCACCGACCCCGCGCAGCGCCCCGAGCGGCAGCGTCTTCAGCGCGTGCGCGCGCTCGCTGGACAGCCCGTCCTGGGTGCCGACCTCCCGCGTGACCAGGGCCTTCGACAGCCCCTCCGCGTAGCACCTGGACCTGAAGTAGGCGAACCGCTCGCGCTGCCTGGACACCTTGTGCCCGATCACCGCACGCGGCTCGAACAGCATGACCGAGCCGGGCCTGCGCTGGCTCAGCCTGATGCAGAACTCGGTCTCCTCACACCCCAGCGGGCGCGACTTGCGGCCCTGCACGCTGCGGCCGATGCCGCTGTGGAAGCCGCCCACCTCGGACACGGCGTCGCGCAGGAAGGCGGCGTTGCCGCCCATCACGTTGCGGATCGGCGCCCTGACCGCGGGCATGCCGCGGTAGGTGCAGCCGACCGTCCAGTCGAACTCGTACGGGAACCACCCGGGCCGCTTCCCCGACGCCCACAAGGGGTCGGTACGGCCGCCCACGCCGACGACACCGGGTTCCTGGAAGCCCTCCTCCAAAGCCTCCAGCCACCCCGGATCGGCGACCGCGTCATCGTCGAGAAAGGCGACGATCTCGCCGTTGGCCGTGGCCACCCCGGTGTTCTTGCCACCCGACAGCCCCTGCTCGTGCGTGTTCTCCACCACGATGGCCTGTGGATACTCGCGCTTGAGCTTGAGGTGCAGGTCCGGGTTGTGATCGACCACCAGGATCAGCTCGTGTGCCGGGCGCGTCTGCTTCTCGACCGACTCGACTGCCTGCCTGATGTCCTCCCACCGCTCCTCGGTGTAGACGCAGATGACAACAGACGTGTTCACAAAGATCCCTTTTTAAGCGACGCCTCGGTCAGCGGCTGGGGTGGCGGCGGGCTCGGGCTGAGGGGGAGTGGGCTGGCGACGCCACTCCTTCAGGATGGTCTTGAGCACGCGGAAGCCGTCTCGCACGACGTGCAGGTTGCTCTCGCCGTGGATGCGGTTGCGCTCGTGGCTGGGCACCTCGTGCACCTTCAGCCCGGCCTTGGCCGCGCGCACGTTCATCAGCGTCTCCACCTCGAAGCCGTCGCAGTCGAGGTTGAGCACGTCAAGATGGCGGGCCCAGAACGCGTTGTAGCCGTAGCACAGGTCGGTGTACTGGGTGCGGTACATCACGTTGACGATGCCGGTCAGCACCTTGTTGCCCAGGCGCCGGTTGAGCGTCAGGTCGTCGCTCCCGCCCCCGGCGGCGTAGCGCGAGCCCTTGACGAAGTCGGCGCCGGTCACCAGCGCGCCCACGAAGTTGATGATCTCGCGGCCGTCGGTCGACCCGTCGGCGTCGATCATCACGATGATGTCGCTGGTGCAGGCGGCGAAACCGGCGGACAGGGCGTCACCCTTGCCCTTGCCCTTCTGGGTCACCACCTTCACGTTGGGCCGCAACCGCTTGGCCACCGCCACCGTGTCGTCGACGGAGTTGCCGTCGACGAGCACGATCTCGTCCACCCACTGCGGGATGGTGGCGAAGACGTGGGGCAGGTTCTCCGCCTCGTTCATCGCCGGCACGACCACGCTGACCGTCGGGGAGATGGCCAGGTGCGGCGTGACCGGGGTGAAACTCGAGGGCGGCGGCATCGACCGCAGGGGCGAGGTGTGGGCCTTGCCGTTGTGCTTGGTTATCTCGGGACTCATGGCGAGGGAAATCCTTCCGGGACCCCGCGCTGCGAGCCGGACGAACCCACCCCGGGTGCTGCGGGAATGGCGAAACCGGCGAACGTTGCATCGAAGGGTCCTGTGTGAGGGTTGTGCTGCTGGTGCCGGGGGGTCGGGGGTGGGAGCGCTCTAGCGTGCTCCCGTGGGTTCCTGACTGACTGCGTTGGGTGACTCCTGACGTTGCATCGAGGTGCGCACCCGACCGAAGCCCTTCAGGACGCGGTCGGCCGCCTTATAAAGAGACGGTCGGTCCATGACAATTGTTCGGGCCTTGTTGAAAGGAGTTCGGCCCATCCAGTGGACGGCCGCCGAAGCGGACGGTCGCGAGACGCGACCCTCCGCGACGTAGAGGACGCCGCTCTTGAGCCAGTCCTTGTACTCCTTGCCGCCCTTGCCCATGTCGACCATGTGCAGGCCCGCGTTCGCGGCGGCCTCGGCCATCTGCAGGTGGTGGACGATGCCCGGCGAATAACGGGCGTACTCGGTGTCGTAGGCGGGGAACCACCCTACAAGCGTGGTCGCCGTACGGAGGCCGAAATGCCCCGCGACCGGTACGTCACCGGCATAGAGCATGGTCAGGACACCCGCGAAGTCCGATGAGTTCTCGGCATGCATCATGTTCGTCAGCTCGACGATCCACGGCTGCGCGAACCTGTCGACCCGGCCGGTCCGCTGATACTGGTCGGACTTCCAGGCCAGGAGGGTGCGCAGCACCTCGGGGTCGGCCGAGGACCACTCGAAGCGCAGGTCGCCCTGCTCCCTGCCGAGCTTGCGCTCCTTGTAGCGGACGGTCTTGAGGTTCTTGGGCGAGTTGGCCTTGACCTGCTCGATCCAGGCCTCGAAGCCGGAGGTGAAGTCCATCACCGGCGCGGGCCGGACGTCGGCCTCGTAGTCGGCGAAGGTCGGCTGGCCCGCCACCAGGTGGTCGAAGTCGAAGACGCTCAGCTTGCAGGCCCGCAGCAGGGCCTTCGCGTCGAGCTTCAGCCCCGGGACGGAGATCAGGCCGTGGCAGGTGGTGAGGAAGCCGCCGAGCGGTTTGCCGATGCCGAAGCTGTGCCGCTCGTAGGGGAAGAACCCCACGACGCCGCTTCCGTCGGAGATGACCGCCACCCTCACGTAGTCACGCAAACGGTCCATCGCCACGGCGAACTCGACCGACAGGAACGGGTTGTCCAAGCTGGGGTCGGCCTTCTGGAGCTCCCGCCATCGGGCCCGCTCCGAGTCCCCGAGGTCTCTCGGCCGAACTACCTGGATGTTCACCTTGCCCTGGCCCCCTGTTCGGTCTGCATGCTCTTCCCCCGGTACAACACCCGAAGCACGTACATGAACCCTCCGAGCACGGCGACCGTCGCGACACCCGCCCGGGGCGACCACGCGTTGAAGAGCAGCATGGCCTCGGCCAGAAGCACGTTGAGTACGAGACTCGCCGCGGCTCCTACGGATAGGGCGGCGAGGGGGTCACGATCACGCAACAGTCCCACCACTGCCGCCCCTGGTACGACCAGGAGGAACAAGGAGATGAGGAACGGGCGCAGCGGTGTGTCGATATCGAACAGCGCGATGACCGCTCCCGCGATGCAGGCGAGCGCGACCAGCCAGGCCAGCGCTCTGCGGTGCTGCTTGAGCATCTCCTGTCTCTCTCCTGCTCTAGCTGGTTGAAAAGCGCGGTTGATCGTCAGTTCATGGGATCAATCCGCGCCCTGACACGTCAATGCCGACGCTTGGCGACCCCATCTGGTTTACCGGCATGCCAAGTTTTCTCCTGTGACCTTCAACACACGGTCACGTGATCGCCATCCCCGGTGAGGTCCCCAAGCACACCAGGATGCCCTATCCGGCCGGGGATCATCGAGTCAGGGCCCGATTTATCCCCGTTTGTCGGCTAAATTTGGGGATCTACCGGCGCTTGGTGATGTATGTCATCACTCATCGGGAAGCTGGGACTCGTCGTCCCGGGCGGCACGCCGGCTGGGCGTTCCGGCCCGATCTTCCGGCTCCTCGGGCTCCTCCGGCGCCGCCGGCTCGCGGGTCGGCAGCCGGGCGGGCGGCGGCTCGTCGTCGTCGCCGTCCCAGGACAGCGCGCAGGTCGTGGTGCCGCCGTTCGAGGTGAACACCACCCGGGCGCTGCCCGTGACCCCGGGGTCGGACACCGTCACCCGCACGCCGGCGGCGCCGCCGGCCTTGACCGACCCGCGCGCCGGGCGCACCCGCACGCCCCGCGAGGCCGTCGCCGTCCAGGAGAGCGCGGCGCCCCGCGCGGTGAGCCCGATCTCCGCCTCGCCGCCGATGACGGTCCCCGGGCACGTGATCCGCAACCGGCCGCCCGCACCCCGCCGCGTGGGCGTCGCGGCGGGTTCGGCGCCGCGGCGGCTTGGCGTGGCGGCGGGGCTCCTGCGCGGGGCGGCGGGCCGGGTCCGGGCGGAGGGGGCGGGGCTCGGGGACGTCCCGGGCGGCTCCTCCCCGATCACCGGCTCACCGGTGGGGTTCCCCTCGTCGGGAGAGCCGGGGAGACCGGAGGTGTCGGGGGAGCCGGGGAGGCCGAAGGGGTTGGGGAAGGCGGAGGTGCCGGGGGAGCCGGCGAGGCCGGGGGAGGGGAGCGGGCGCAGGGCCGCGCTGTCGGCGCCGCCGGAAGTGCCCGTGGCGCCCGCCGTCCCGCTCTCGTTGTACACCACGATCGCGCCGGTCCCCGTCAGCAGCGCCGCGCCCGCCAGCAGGAGCGGCGCGAGCGCCGGCGGCCGGCGCCGGCGGCGATCGGCCGGCACGGGGAACCCCGACCGGCCGAGGTCGTCGCCCCGGCCGGTGATCAGCACCCGGGTCCGGTCCAGCTCCGGCCGGCCGCAGGCGCCGATCACCCGCCGCCGCAAGGAGATCGGCGGGTACGCCACCCGCACCAGGTCCAGCAGCCGCGCGGCCGAGACCTCCCGGGGGCGCCGCCCCGCGCACACCTCGCACCCGCCGACGTGCCCCGACACCCGCCGCCGCAGGCCCGGGCTGAGCGGTCCTTCCCAGGAGTCCAGCAGGGCCGACAGGTCCGGGCAGTGCGCCCGGCCGGTCCTGGCCAGCACCACGGCCGCGGCGGAGTTCTCCAGGTGGTCGCGGGCCCGGCTCAGCCTGGCCGCCGCCTGCCGGGCGGTCAGCCCGAGCACGGCCCCGGCCTCCTGCGGGGTCAGGCCGTGGCGCAGCGACAGTTCGAGCACCTCGCGCGCGCTCCGGCCCAGCTCGCCGAGCACCTCCCTGACCAGCCCGGCCAGTTCGGGATCGTCCTGCCGCCCCAGGTCGGGCAGCGGCAACGTGCCCGCGGGGCCGCCCGGCCGGGTCGAGGGGCGGCGGGACGTCCGGGCGCGTACCTGGGACCGGGTCAGCGCGTACAGCCAGGCTCTGAAGCGGCGCGGATCCCTGAGCCGGGCCGCGCATCCCTGCGCCGTGACCAGCGCGTCGTGCACCAAGTCGGCCGCCAGGTCGGACGCGCCGCACAGGAAGTGGGCGTAGTCGTGCAGCCGCTCCCCGTAGGAGTCGTAGAGCGCGGCCGGGGCGGCGGGGTCGGCGCGGCGCAGAGCCTCGGCCAGCTCCCGGTCGGCGGTGCGTCGGACGGACGGCCAGCCTGGCACGGACTACCTCCCCGCGGGTCGGACGGGCGCTCAAGCCCCACGCGGAGAGGACGCGGCGTCGATCGTCCGGGTTCGCCCCCCATGCCCATCGGGGAAGGCGGGGGGGGGGTATGCCCCGGGGGGCCGCCGGCGTGGGGGGGGGGGGGGGGGGGGGTCTTCCCCTCTGCTTGCCCTGCTTGGCGTCCGGCCCGAACGCGATGAGCAGGATGCTGATCGGCCGCTTCGGGTTGTAGGTCTTCTTCAGGTACTGCAGCAGCTCGGCGTTGCTCACGCCGCCGTCGGGGTCGTCGTTGCCCGCGCCGTCGGTGAGGATCAGGAGGGTGTTGACCTTGTCCTCCTGGTAGCTCTCGGTCAGCTGGCCGTAGGCCGCCTTCACCGTGTCGTTCAGCCCGGTGTCGCCCGTCGCCTTGGCCTGGAGCTGGGCGAACGTCCTGACCAGCAGCTCCTTGCGGAGCGTGCCGTCGATCGACTCGGCGAGCGGCCCGACGGAGACCAGCTCCTTGTAGTCCTTGCCCTGCCCGTCCATGTGGGTGGAGAACGACCACAGGCCCATCTCGGAGCCGGGCGGGAAGAGCGCCAGGCCCTCGGTGGCGATCCTGTTGATGGCCTGCATGCGGGTCATGTTCGTGCCGGGCACGGGCAGCGCCATCGTGCCGGAGACGTCGAGCAGGGTCAGCAGGCGGGTGCCCAGGTTGAGCCTGGTCCAGGTCTGCACCATGCGCGTCACGGTCGCGCCGTCCGGCGGGTCGAGCGCCGCGGGCGTCTCGGGGGTGAACCCCTTGTCCTCCGACAGCACGTCGCCGGCCTTGCCGTCGGTGCCGCGGAACCCGGCCTCGCGCAGGATCTTCTTGGCCGGCTCGGTGGTCAGGTCCTGCTTGAAGTCCGCCGCGGCCTTGAGCACCTGCGGGTCCTTGGCCAGGATCGTGACCGGATAGTCCAGGCTGAGCGTGCCCTCCTCGGGATAGAGGGCGACCACCGGCGACTCGGGCTTCTTCTTGTTGTGGGCGTAGATGGCCTGCTCGGAGGTGACCCCGACCGGCACCCTGCTGCCCGACTTGACCGTGAGGCTGGCCAGCAGCGCCGTCGAGTCGGTGGCGAGCTGGCCCGACAGCTCCTTCAGCGCGCCCACCAGGGCCTTGTCCTGGCCCGACTCCTTGGCCGTGCCGGCCGCGGCCAGCAGCGCCGCCAGGCCGGCGGAGTTCTTCTGCGGGTCGAGGGCGAGCACCCGCACCTTCTTGCCGGGGCCGTCCACGTTGGCGACGTTCGCCGCCGAGATCATCGCGCCCCAGCTCGGCCGGAGGGCGTCGGACAGCTTCGCCGCCGACGCCTTGGCCGCGGCCAGCACCACGGGGGAGGACGCGATCGACCCTTCGACCTGCGGCAGCTCCCCGCCCGACGCCGTCGCGCGCATGCTCTCCATGAGCAGGCTGGAGTCGGCCACCCAGAAGTCGGCCTTCGCCTTGCCCGCCACCACCGCGTTCGCGGTCCTGGAGGCCGCCTCCTTGGCCACCGTCACTTCGACGCACTTGCTGTCGATCGAGTGCATGGCCTTGTTATAGTTGCCAGCGATCTTGTTGAGCGCGGGCTGGATGTCGGGGGTCGCCACGACGCGCAGCGGGAGCTTGCCGCCGGAGCAGTCGTGGTCGCGGTTGAAGATCACGAACGCGGCGACGCCGAGGAGCACGGCCAGGGCGACGGCCCCGGCCAGCGGCACGAGCACCCGGCCGCGGCTGCTTCTGGCGCGCCGGCGCGGTGGAGGCTCGCTGGCTCTGTATCCGCCGTCGAGATCGTCTGTGCGGTGTCGCCCCACGATGTCCTCTTAGGTTGTCCTCTTAGGTGTTCTTTGCGACCTTCCGGAGACCCTAGCGGGAGATGCTCCGCAATACTTCCGGAGACGATACTCGGTGCGGTCTCTGTGGCAAAACACCCCTTTTGGTGCGACGATTACATCCTGTGGCGGTCAATGGTGGCAAACGTGACCGCGCCAGGCCCGCCTTCCCTCCCGTACGGCGACCGCCGCCAGCGCCACCGCGACCATCGGATCCACCCACCACCACCCCACCGTGTTGAGCCACAGACCGGCCAGCACGCCGGCCGCCATGGCCCCGCAGAGGAGGTTCTGCGTGCCCTCCCCGCACGTCGCCGGCGACGCCAGCCGGGTGCCCAGCCGCCGCTTGACCGCGCCCAGCACCGGCATGCTGACCAGGCTGAACGACGTCACCACGATCCCCAGCACGCTCGGCGCGGCCCGGTGCCCGTGGTCGAGGTCGTGCGCGACGTGGATGACGAGATAGGGGGCGAGCAGCCAGAAGCTCACCGCCACCGCTCGCCGCGCGGTGATCTCGGCGCTCGGGGACAACGTGCGGGCCCCGGTGAAGCGCCACACCACGATCAGGCTGGCCGCCGCCTCCACGACGGCCGACAACCCCCAGCCGATGAGCGCCACCGAGTGCGCGGCCAGCCCCGCCGCCAGGCCGAGCGTGCTTTCCACGCCCAGCCAGGCCAGCGTCGCCACGGAGAGCGAACGAGCGGCGCGCGCGGCGCGCAGCCATTCGGCCGACGCGGCCGGATGCTCATGAATCCGCTGATCAGGCACCATGAACCCCCGAACTCCCGGCTATGCCCGGCCGTCGACAGCGATCTGTACGGTACCCACTACCGAACGTGACCCCGTCTGGCCGCGGCAAAGCATGGTCAAGGTTGCCCCCGCATAATGATCAACGACAGAAGGGGGCCGTCCGTGCCGTTCACACCCAGCCACATCGCCGCCGTGCTGCCGCTGATCGCCTCGCGCCGGATGCGCCGGTTCGTCGATCCGTGGGCGCTGGCGCTCGGCGCCATGGTGCCGGACCTGCCGGTCTTCCTGCCGTTCCTGCCGGACTACTCCGACTGGCACTCCTGGCTGGGCGTGGTCACGATCGACCCGCTCGCGGTGCTGATCCTGCTCCCCCTCTTCCACCTCGTCCTGCGCGACCCCCTGATCGCGCTGCTCCCGGCCGCCCTCGCGGGCCGCGCCGCCCTGCTCATCCCCGACCGGCTGCGCGTGCTCCCCATGGCCGTGGGCGGCGTGCTCGGCGCCGCCACCCACGTGCTGTGGGACTCCTTCACCCACTCCACCGGGCCCGCCGAGTGGGGCGCCTGGCTGTCGGTCTCCGTCTTCGGCGTGATCAGGCTCTTCCGCCTCCTGCAGTACGCCTCCTCCGCGATCGGCCTGGCCGTGGTGGTGTGGTGGGGGTGGCGCGGGCTGACCAGGATGGCGGCGGCGCCCGTGCCGGAGCGGCTGCGCCTGACGCGCCGCGCCCGCTGGACGGTCCTGGCGGCCTCCTGCGCGGGCGTCCTGTCGGGCGCGCTGTTCTGGCCTCTCATCGACGAGCCCAACCCGAAGTTCGGCATCGCCTCCGTGATCACCAAGACGGGCGCGGGCACGGTGATCGGCCTGGCCCTGGTCCTGCTCTGCTACGCGCTGGTCTGGCAGGTCAGGCGGCGCGTGGCAGTATCGACTCGTGCTTGAGTACGTGACCGACGCCGACGACCCCCGCCTCTCCGACTACACCCGGCTCAGGGACGTGGAGCTGCGCAAAAGCCTTGAGGCCGAGCGCGGCCTGTTCCTGGCCGAGGGGGAGAAGGTGATCAGGCGGGCCATCGGCGCCGGCTACCCGATCCGCTCCGTCCTGACCACCCGGCGCTGGCTGGCCTCCCTGGAGGACGTCCTCGGAGACGCCACCGTCTACGTCGTCAGCGACGAGGTCATGTCGGGCATCGCGGGCTTCCAGGTGCACCGCGGCGCGCTGGCCTCGATGGAGCGCCTGCCGCTGCCGTCCGTGGAGAGCCTGCTGAAGGGCGGCGCCCGCCGCCTGCTGGTGCTGGAGGACCTCGTCGACCACTCCAACGTCGGCGCGATCTTCCGGTCGGCCGCCGCCCTCGGGGTGGACGGCATCATCCTGTCCCCCCGCTGCGCCGACCCCCTCTACCGGCGGGCGGTGAAGGTCGCGATGGGCGCGGTCTTCTCGATCCCGTACGCGCGCATGGACGACTGGTTCACCGGCCTGACGCACCTCCGCGACGCAGGCTTCCGCACCCTCGCCCTGACTCCCGACCAGAGCGCCGCCCCCATCGACGAGGCCGCGCTGGGGGAGCGGGTGGCGCTGCTGCTCGGCGCGGAGGGCGACGGCCTGTCCTCCCACTGGCTGCACGAGGCTGACCTGGCCGTGTGCATCCCGATGAGCGCGCAGGCCATGGACGCGGGTGTCGACTCCCTCAACGTGGTGGCGGCGGCCGCGATCGCCTGCCACGGACTGATGCGCCGCGCCGGCTGACCCGAAAGCGCGCCGGTATCAAAAGCGCGCCGGCACCGAAAGCGCCGATATCGAAGGCACGCCGGCACCGAAAGCGTGCCGGCACGTGCGCAAACCCGCGCGGGGCGTTTAACGCCGTGCCATGGGGCACGGGCAGACACCACGTCAGCGTGAGGAGAAGGTATGAAGCCGGTGGAGAAGGCCACTTCGGTAGGAATGGGACTGGTGAGCGGCGCCCTGGCGGCGTCGCTGTTCAGGCAGGTGTGGAAGCTGGCCTCGGGCCGGGACGACGCGCCGGAGGCCGACGACCCCGACCGCACCTGGACGGAGGTCCTCGTCGCCGCGGCGGTGCAGGGCGCGATCTTCGGCCTGGTCAGAGCCGCCGTGCATCGTGCGGGCGCCCGCACCTTCCAGCGCCGCAGGTGATCGCCCTCAGCGGGGCGGGCGCACGGACCTTCCGGCGCCGCAGGTCCGCCCCGCGCGGCGGGGTGCGCGGACCTTCCGGCGCCGCAGGTGATCGCCCCGGGCGGCGGGGTGCGCGCGGACCTTCCGGCGTCCCCATTGCCGCCCCGGGCGGCCGGGCGCGCTGGGTGGTGCCGTCAGGACTGGTCGTCGGCGAGCCAGTCGGGATAGCGGTCGATGTCGTGGATGACCGGGTCACGGTCGATGGGCCGGTCGCCCGCGGTCTCTCTGATGTGCCGCTCGACGTGGGACACCTGCCGCTCCGTCGTGATGAGCGTGAGCTGCCAGGCGGTGTCGTCGTGGCCGGGAGCCGGGTTCGGCACTTCGGCGATGTCGATCGACGTCGCCAGGCCCGTCAGAAGGATGCCGTGCGCGAGCGCGGCGGCCCTCTCGTGGCCCTCGATCGTCGTGCGGACCTCGAAGAATTCCGCCATGGGGGTTGTCCTTAGTGGAGAGGTGTGGGCCTCACCCTACCTGCGGAAACAAGAGTGGGGCCCGATTTCGCGGGGAATTTCCGCATAGTCCCCTCGTGCAGCGGAAACCGCGTGGAACGCGGCCACCCCGCCGTTCTCGATGATGCAGACTGTAATCATTTGATGACGGAAACGGTCGTGCCGGGGGCGCAGGCCGGAGGGGGACTGCATGAACGTGGCCTGGATCATCGCACTCACCGCCGCGACGGCCCCTCTGAGCCGGCCACCACAGCTCACGGAGCCGGCGCGGTGGCCCGCGGGCTCCCCGGCCCCGGTGCGAACGGTGTCCGAAGGATCGGCCTGGAACCGGCCGGCGTCTCTGGGGCGGCCGGCGTCTTTGGGACGGCCGGCGCGAAGGGCGTCCGAAGGGCCCGCGTGGGACGTGCCGGCGGCTCTGGGCCTGGGGTGGGCCCTGCCCGCACGGCCGGCGCCGGCCGGGAAGAGCGCGCTGACCTGTGCCGCCGCGACCCCCTCGGGCCGGCCTTTGACCTTCACGCCCAGGATCGGCCTGACGCCGCGGCGGGTCGGGGCGCGCGGCCACCTGGAGCTCACCGGCTGCACCTCGCCCGACGGCACGGCCGCGTTCCTGCGCTCGGGATGGGCCAGCGTGAAGGCGACCGCGCAGGCGTCCTGCACCAGCGCCCGCCAGGTGCGCGGCAGCGCCGTGATCACGTGGTTCGGCGTGACCGGCCGCCCTGTCGGCACCTCGAAGCTGCGCGTCAGGGCGGACCGCCTGGTCGCGGGAGAGCCGGCCGACACGCTGCTCAACGGGACCGTCGCGGCCGGGTGGCTGGCGGGGGAGCGCGTCGTGGGCGGCATCACGCCCCCCGCGACCCTCCTGGGCTGCGCCACCCGCGGCCTGGCCACCCTCCCCGGCCGCGGCCACATCACCTTCGGCTGACCAGAACCCTTGTCCGGCCCGGGGCGGCCGGGCGGTCAGGGCAGGGGTCAGCCCAGGGCGAGTTGTCCGCCCGCGTGGTCGAGGAGTCTCTCGGCCGTGGAGAAGCGGCGCTCGTCCTTCGACTCGCCCAGCAGCACGCCCACGATCCGCACCCCGTCGCGCTCGCCCGCGAACAGCAGGCAGTGCCCGGCCGCGTTCGTGTAGCCGGTCTTCACCCCCAGCACCCCGTCCGCCCGCGAGAGCAGCTTGTTCGTGTTGCGCCACGTGTGCGCCCGGTGCACGGCGGTCTTGGCCACCTTGTGCGTCCGGGTGCCGACCACGGTGGTGAACAGGTCGTTCTCCAGGGCGTGCTGCGCCAGCTTGGCCTGGTCGACGGCCGTGGAGTAGCCGCCGTTGGCGGGCGTGGGCATGCCGTCGGCGTTGGTGTAGCGGGTGTCGGTGAGGCCGAGGGCGCGGGCGGTGCGGTTCATCTTGGCGACGAAGGCCGTCTTGCCGGGGCCGTAGTGCCGGGCCAGCGCGTTGGCGGCGTCGGCGCCGGAGGGCAGCATGAGCGCGTACAGCAGGTCCCTGACCGTGAAGCGCTCGCCCTTGCGCAGGCCGGCCGTGGCGGCGCCGCCGCGGGCGGCGTATGTGACGTCGGTGGCGGTGACCTTGACCGTGTCGCCCGGCCGCGCCTCCTGGAGCACGACGTACGCCGTCATGATCTTGACCAGGCTGGCCACCGGCACCCGCTTCGTCTCCCGCTTGCCGAAGTGGACCGTTCCGACGGAGTCGATGACGTACGCCACCTTCGCACTCACGGCCGGCTCCTGCGCGGCCATGGCGGGGGAAGAGAACCCCACAACCAAGGCGACTACGACAGAGCCCATCAAACGACCAATACGCATGCTCATCATGGTGACAGGAGATCAAGGCATCGTTTGCCGAACTCGGCCATGCGTCTCGATCAGATGGGGGTAAATCATTGATAGATCCGATATGGCGGGGGGTGCAGCCATGGCAGGAAGATTCGTCATCAGCGAGGACGGGCAGGGCGGATACCGCTTCGCGCTCGTCGCGAACAACGGGCAGACGCTCGCGGTGGGCGAGGGCTATCCGAACAAGGTGGCCTGCGTGAACGGCATCGAGACCGTGCGCAGGAACGCCCCGGAGGCCCCCATCGACGACCAGAGCGGCAAGGGTCCGCAGGGGAACTAGGAGTCGGGCCTCCGGCGTCGGCGGGTGGCGGCTCGGCCCGGGGGTTCTAGGAGGTGAGGGCCTCGTGGTCGGCGGCGCGCCGCCGCTTCTGCCTGCGCCGGAAGGCGAGCCAGCCCACGAGCGCGACCGCGAGCACGGCCACCGCCGCCGCCGTGATCGGCGAGCGCTGCGCCAGTTGCAGCCAGCCCCACAGGACCGCCATGCCGCCGAACCACCACAACGGCGCCCAGGTCAGGCAGCCCAGCGCGCTGGCGACGACGTACCAGGGATAGGAGACGCGCAGCGCGCCCGCGACCCAGGGCAGCGTGTGGCGCAGCATGGGCACCCAGAAGCAGCCGTAGACGGCCAGCGCGCCCCAGCGTTCGACGACGCGCTCGACCTTCTCGATGCGCTCCCGGCCCACCTTGACGCCGACGCGCGATTCGTAGATCTTCTCGCCCAGCTTGCGCCCGACCCAGTAGTAGACCTGGAAGGCCCCGAACAGGGCCACGATCAGGATGGCGCCCACCAGCCAGTACGGCAGCCCCAGCCAGAACGGCTCGGACGGAGCGGGAACGGCTATCACCGCAGGCCGCATGACACCACTCCTTCCGAACCCTTAGGTCAGGCTTACCTTAGTTTACGGTGCAGGCAAGTGCCACACGCCCCCTGCAAGCGCCCGCAAGTAACCGACAACCGGCACGCAAGCACCCCGTTTCACTCTATGAGTGAGCCAAAGGGGTGATGACCATGCCGACGAGAAGCGCAGCCGTCCTGACCAGCGGGACCGCGACCGCCGCCAAGCTGCTCGCCGCGGCCCTCGCCTTCGCCGGCGCGTACGCCGGCCTGTCCGCCTACGGCAGCACCGGCACGGCGGCCGCGCCCTCCGCCGCGCCCTCCGCCGGGATCTCCGCCAGGCCCGCCGCCGCCGTCACGCCGGCGGCCCGCGAGCTGCCCGTCACCGCCCCGGCCGGCGAGCACACCGCCCCGGCGCGCAGTGGCGTGATCACCATGAGCGTCGTGCCCGAGCCGGGCCCCGGCTGCGCCAGGTCGTACCCCGCCCGCAGCCTCGTCGTCAATCCCGGCCCGGGCCGCACGGTCTCCTACCACTGGCGGCTGGCCCGCTGGAGCCCGGCGACCCGGCAGTGGCGCGCGTACCTGGTCGATCACGGCGGCTTCGCCGCCCCCGAGCGCGCCGTCGAATGGCGGCCGAGGATCACCGCCAACCCGGGGTGGTACCGCATCGAGCTGGTGGTCAAGGGCGCCGCGACGGTCAGGAGCGACCGTTTCCAGGTGAGCTGCTGACCGAGCGCCGCGCCGCGTCCACCCAGCGCGGCACGCCCACCCGCTGGGCCACCTCCAGCGCCTTCTCGTAGTGCTCGCGCGCGGCGTCCGGCTGCCCCAGGCGGATGGCCAGGTCGCCGAGGGTCAGCGCCACCGGCCACAGCGCGACCACGCCGGTGCCCGCGCCCGCCACCCGGTCGGCGAACGGCTTGAGCTTGTCGTAGCAGTCGACCATCCGCTCGCGGTCGTCGAGCAGCATCCCGGCCAGCGCCCGCCAGGTCATCACCAGCTCGTACAGGAAGTCGGGGCGCACCGGCGGCCTGGTCGCGGCCACGGCCTTGGCGTCGTTGAGGTGCCCGGCCGAGGCCAGGGCCAGCGCGTAGGCGTCGAGCGTCCACTTGGCGCCGCGCAGGTGGGCGTCGGCCAGCGGCTCGACCATCTCGGCCGCCCGCCCCGCCACCAGGTGCAGGCAGAACGTCGTGATCAGCGGCAGGTCCTGGCGGCCCTCCAGCATGCCCGCCCGCGCCGACACCCTGGCCGCCTCGCGGTAGGCGCGCTCGGCGCCCTCGTAGTCGCCGGCGATCATGAGCCGCTGCCCGGAGTACCAGACGACGACCGCGGCGGGCGCGGACAGGTCGTACTGCTTGGCCAGCCGGTCGGCGG
This sequence comes from Nonomuraea candida, assembly GCF_000725485.1. Classification (GTDB taxonomy): domain Bacteria; phylum Actinomycetota; class Actinomycetes; order Streptosporangiales; family Streptosporangiaceae; genus Nonomuraea; species Nonomuraea candida. The sequence goes on from NZ_JOAG01000036.1 coordinate 120,767, forward strand.
CGGCGGCGTGCTCGTCGGCCGCGGCGAACTCGCCCCTGGCCGCCGCGCACTCCAGCAGCACCAGGTGGGCCAGCGCCTGCGTGGCCATCTGCCCCGAGCGCTGCGCGACCTCCAGCAGCTCCCTGCCGATGCTCTCGCGCGAGTCGACGGCCGGGATGTCGTAGGACTGCCGCAACCGGGCGCTCAGCGCCGCCGCGATCAGCGCCGGGTCGCCGTTCTGCCGGGCCAGCTCCAGCGCCTCCAGCGAGGCCTGCCGCCCGCGCTCGGGCGAGGAGGAGCCCTCCAGCTCCAGGGCCAGCGTGGTCAGCAGGCTCGCCCGCAGCCGCTGCTCGCCCTGGGGCAGCTCCATGAGCGCCTTCTCGGTGACGTCCACGATCTCCCACGCGGTGCGGGTGAAGTCGCGCGCCATGCCCTTGTGCGGCACGGCCAGGGAGGCCGCCACCTTCGCGGTGATCTCCAGGTCGCCCAGCGGCAGCGCGGCGTCCATGGCCTTGCGGCGCAGCAGCCGCGCGGCCGTCATGTCGCCGCACAGCGCCAGCGCCCTGATCTGGCGCAGCATCAGCCGCAGCCGCTCCTTGGCCCGCTCGGGCTGCTCGCCCTGGTCCTCGGTGCGGGACCGGTCGAAGGCCGCGATGGCCTGCTCCCACAGGGAGGCCGCCTCGCGGTGCGCGAAGCGCCGCTCGGCCTGCTCGGCAGCCAGCCCGGCGTAGTGCACGGCCTTGCCCGCCGCGTCGGCCAGGTAGTAGTGGTGGGCCAGCGCCGCCACGTCGGAGGGCGCGTGCTGCTCGATGACCGCCGCGACGGCGGCGTGCAGCCGGGTGCGGCGCAGCCGGGAGGCGTCGGAGTAGATCGTGTCGCGCACCAGGTCGTGGTCGAAGCGCAGCAGCCCCGGCCCCGGCTCGGTCACCAGCCCGGCCAGCAGCGCCGCCTCGACGGCCTCGATCACCGCCTCCTCGTCGCCCGCGACGGCGATCAGCACGTCGAGGTCGACGTCGCGGCCGATCACCGCGGCCTGCAGCAGGATCTGCTGCGCCCCGGCGGGCAGCCGCGAGATGCGCCGCCGCAGCACGTCGCGCACGCCGGAGGGCACCCGCGAGAGCACCTCGGTGGCGCTGGCCCGGTCGGCCGCGCCCTCGGCGTCGAGCAGGCGCACGGTCTCGCGGACGAAGAACGGGTTGCCGCCGGTGCGCTCGACGATCGACTCGACCGCGTCCTCGTCGATCTCGCGTACGCAGGTGGCCCTGACCAGCTCGGCCACCGCCTTCGGGTCGAGCCCCGACAGCCCCACCCGGACCGGGCCGAGCCTGGCCAGGGCGGCCAGCACGTCGGACTGGCGGTCGTCGAGCTCGCTCTCCCTGCACGTCACCACGAGCAGCACCCGGCTGGTCGCCAGCAGGCTCGGCAGCGCGCGCAGCAGGGCGAGCGTCTGGTCATCGGCCCAGTGCAGGTCCTCCAGCGTCAGCAGCACGGGGCCGCGCCGGGCCACCCCGGCCAGGTAGCCGCCGACCGCCCGGTGCAGCCGGAAGCCGCCCGACGCCTCGTCCTCGTCGGGGTCGGGCGCGGCGTCGTCGATCAGCGGCGCGAGGAGCTGCGCGTATTCGCCGGCGCCGGTCGTGCCGATGAGCGTGCGCAGGATCTCCACCCAGGCCCAGCCGGGCGGGGTGGCGCTGGAGTCGGGGCAGGCGCCGGAGGCGGTGATCCAGCCGTCGGCGCCGAGCCGGCCTTCGAGCTGGCGCAGCAGCGTGGTCTTTCCCGCGCCGGCGACGCCGGCCACGATCGCGACCTGGAAGCGGCCCGTGCGGGAGGCGGCCGTGGTCAGCCTGGCCAGCTCGGCGTCGCGGCCGACGAACGGCTCGGGCTCCAGCGGCGGCGGCTCGACGGGCGCGGCCGGGCGCGGCGGCCAGGTGTCGGAGACGGGCGCGGCGGGCCTCGGGGCCCGCGCGGGCGCGGCCAGCTCCAGCTCGGGTGACTGGGCCAGGATGTCGGACTCCAGCTTGCGCAGCGCGGGGCCCGGGTCGATGCCGAGCTCGTCGGCCAGGATGTTCCGCGCCCTGCGCAGCGCGGCCAGCGCGTCGCCCTGGCGGCCGCAGCGGTAGAGGCCGAGCGCCAGCAGCCGCCAGCCCTCCTCGCGCAGCGGGTGCTCGGTGGTGAGCGCCTCCAGGTCGGGGACGGTCTCGGCGTGCAGGCCGAGCCGCAGGCCGGTGTCGGCGTGCCGCTCGCGGGCGACCAGGCGCAGCTCGGTCAGCCGGTTGACCTCGGCCTCGGCCCACGGCTGGTCGGCGAAGTCGGAGTAGGGGGTGCCGCGCCACAACCCCAGCGCCTTCTCCAGGCGGCCGCGCGCGGACTGCGGGTCGCCCTCCTCCAGGTGCTCGCCGGCGGCCCGGACGAGCTGCTCGAACCGGAGCGCGTCGACCTGGTCGGAGGCCACGCGCAGGGCGTAGCCGCTGGCCACCGTCACCAGCAGCCGGTTGGGGCCGCCGCGCGGGCGGCCGGGCTCCAGCACCCTGCGCAGGCGCGAGATGTAGACCTGCAGACCCGACTGCGCGCCCTTCGCCGCGTCGTCGTCCCACAGGTCGTAGAGAAGCGTGTCAACGGGCACGACCTGGCCTCTGGCCACGAGAAGCCGGGCGAGGACGGCCCGCTGCCGCAACCCGCCGAGGTCGAGTTCGTCGTCGTGTTCGTACGCCTCGACTGGCCCCAGAACTCGGAACGCCACCATGTCAGCCGCCACGCTATGCGGGCCTGCGAATCACGCACAAGGCCCGTGGTCGATTAGCACGCGATGGGTTTGGGATTGTCACTGAGTGGCCTTCGAGATCGCGGACGGGGGCTCCGCGCCGGCGTTCCGGCCGTTGCGCCTGCGCAGGAGCGCCCATGCGCCCAGTGCCAGGCCGCCGAACGGGATCTCGATAGTGTAAGTCCAGAAGCCGAAGAGCAGTGCGGCGGCGGTCGCCGGGGCGGCGGCCACGCCGAACGCGGTGGTGAGCAGCACCACGACCCCGCCCTCCATGATGCCCGCGCCGCTGGGCGTGATCAGGGCGCTGGTGAGCACGCGCGACAGGGCGAAGACGGCGATCGACTGGGCCAGGCCGGGCCAGGCGCCGGTGACCTGGAGGCAGACGGCCATGATCGCCCACTGGAAGCCAAGGAAGAACACCATGCCCAGCGACAGCCCCGCCCACCGGGTCCGCACGACGCCCGCCGTGTCGGCGCGCAGCCGGTGGAACGCCTCGGAGGCGTGGAACCTCAGCCGCAGCAGCCGGGTCACCGCGTCGATGCCCTTGCCGAGCCAGAGCGCCGCGCGCTCCCAGTAGAGCGCGACGGCCACGACCACGCAGAGCACGAGGATGGAGATCGCGCCCGTCCAGCCCGCCTTGGCCACGGTCGCGTTGGGCGCCTGCCCGGCCATCAGCAGCGCGATGATCCCGACGGCGGGCAGGATGAACCGGAACAACGTGTTCCACACGCCGCTGACCAGCGTCATGACCACGAAGGCGCGGCTGGTGAAGCCCCAGCCCTTGGTCATCGCCCACGACAGCGCCACGCCCACCGCGCCGCCGAACGGCAGCAGGTTGCTGACCGCGCTGCCGGCCGCGTTGAGCGCCAGGCCCTGGAGGTTGTTCAGCCCGGGCAGGGAGTTGGTCAGCACGAACGTGTACGCCAGCAGGCTCAGCAGCCACAGCCCGGCCATCAGCGTGATCTCGCCGGCGTCGAGCGTGCCGAACACCCTGCCGATCTCGCCCCAGGAGACCGGCTTGCCGGTGAGCGCCTGCACGATCTGCGGCAGGTAGACCACCAGCAGCACGGCCAGGCCGAGCGACAGCACGGACAGGGCGATCTGGAGCCACTTGTTCTTCATCGGAGTCCAGTCTGCCGGGTTCCGGCGGGCGGCCTCGTCGTTCTGAAGGACTAGGTGGGCCACCGGTCGAAGGGATGAGTGAGGCGGGCGCCCGGGGGGAGGTCGCGGCGGACGAACCACTCGGTGCCGAAGACGTAACGGTAGAGGGGGCGGGGGACCTTCAGCATGACGGCGAGGGTGCGGTCGCTGTCGCCGCCGCTGGCCTGGGAGGCGTGCGCGGCCATGGAGGCCCGCTTCTGCCTGGTGTATTTCCGGACGTTGACGCGGTGGGTGATCACGTCACCCGGTGAGTACGCGCTCTCGAACGTGCGCACGTCGAACTCCGGCGGGAACGTGTAGAACCGGCCCGCCACCCGCAGCAGCCACAGCAGCGGGTCACGGTTGACCGTCGCCTCCAGGACGATCTCCGTGCCCGCGATCTCCGCCGCCCGCTTGCCCACCCGGTGCACCTGCACGTGGTCGGGATGGCCGTAGCCGCCCGCCGGGTCGTAGATGGCCAGCAGGTCGGCCCGCTCTTCCTGGAGGATCGCGGCCAGCGCCTTGGCGGCCTCCTCGCTGTCGGCGTCGATGAAGGCGTTGTCGGGCCGCTCCTCGGCGACGCCGCCCTTGGGGCTCAGCCCCGAGTCGCCGTAGCCGAGGCACTCGACGCGGGCGCAGCCGAGCAGCGCGGCCGATTCGTACAGCTCTTTGAGCCGGGTCTCGCCCAGCGCCTCGCCGGGCGCCATCTCGGCCAGGCCGCGCTCGCCCGCCGTGGCCACCACGAGCACCACGCGGTGGCCCTCGGCCGCGAGCATCGCCATGGTGCCCGCCGTCAGCAGGGCCTCGTCGTCGGGGTGGGCATGGAAGAACACAGCGGTACGTGGAGGCACAAGCCCAGATTAGTGTGGGAGGCGTGCGGATCTTTCACGTGAGTGACTGTTACCTGCCGCGTCTCGGGGGGATCGAGGTCCAGGTCGCCGACCTCGTGCGCACCCAGCGGGAGGCGGGACACGAGGTGTCGGTGGCCACGGCGACCAGGGGGGAGCCGCTGCCCGGGGTGCACAGGATCGTCGCGAGGATGCCGTTCGACCTGCCCGTGCACCCGTTCGGGGTGGGCCATCTCACACGCCGGATCACCTCCGGCCGGCCCGACGTGGTGCACGTCCACGCGGGCGCCGTCTCGCCGTTCGCCTGGCAGGGCGTGCGCGCCGCGTTCCGCGCCGGGGTGCCGTGCGTGGTGACCGTGCACAGCATGTGGGACCCGGTCACGCGGGCGCTCTACCGGCTGCTGCGGCTGGCCTTCGGCTGGCAGCGGTGGCGGCTGGTGGCCACGACGGTCAGCAACGCCGCCGCCGTCCCGATCCGCTCGGTGGCCGGGCCGGGGGTGCCGGTGCGCGTGGTGTCCAACGGCCTCGACCTGTCGGGCTGGGCGCCGCCGCCCGGCGAGCCGGGCGCCCGGGAGGGCGTGCACGTCGTGGCGGTGGGCCGGCTGGCGCCGCGCAAGCAGCCGGTGCGCCTGCTGAAGTTGTTGCGGGACGCGCGGGCCCGGGTGCCCGCCACGATCCCGATGCGGGCCACGATCGTCGGCGACGGGCCCGCCCGCGGGCAGATGGAGCGCTTCCTCGACCGGCACGGCATGGCCGGCTGGGTCTCGCTGCCGGGCCGCCACACCCGCGAGCAGATCGCCAAGGTGCTGGAGACGGCCGACGTGTTCGTGGCGCCCGCGCCGCGCGAGTCGTTCGGCATCGCGGCGCTGGAGGCGCGGGCCGCCGGGCTGCCGGTGGTGGCCAGGGCGCAGAGCGGCGTCGCCGACTTCGTCAAGGACGGCACCGAGGGCCTGCTCGGGCGCACGCTGGGCGACCTGTCCAGGGCGGTGGCGAGGCTGTGCGTCGATGCCCGGCTGCGCGAGTCGATCGCCGCGCACAACCGGTCCACGCCGCCCGCGGCGGGCTCGTGGGCGATGGTGCTGGAAGGGTTCGAGCGGGCGTACGAGCAGGCGATCCACGCTCAGGGCCGGCGCAGCGCCAGGTAGCCGCCGCGCGCGAGGACCCGCGTGCCCTCATCGGGCGAGAGGCCGTGACGTCCGCCCCCACGGACGCCACGGCCGTCTCTCCCGTCACGGACGGCGAGCCTCGAAGGGCTCACTCCGCCCGCTGGACGCGACCGCCGCCCCTGCCTGCCCCCCGCAGGCGGGCGCACGACGGCCGCGAGCCGATCAGCTGCAGGCCGAGGTGACCTTGGCCTGGATGTCGGGAAGCTTGCCCATCGCCTCCGTGGCGGCGGCCGGGTCGTCGGCCTTGATGCCCTCGAAGAGGGACGCCATGTCGGTCAGCGCGCTGGCGAGCTCGCCCTCGTGCTTGCCCGCGAGGGCCTTGAGCTTGTCCGCGGTCTCCTGGCTCGCCTTATCGATGGCCTTGACGTCCGTGGCCGCGGTGCCCATGGAACTGCTGAACTCGTTCGTGATCTTGTTGAGCTCCTGGGTGAACGAGACGCAGTCGACGGCCTGGCCCACCGCGCCACAGGCGGTGGTGAAGCCGGCGAGGATCAGCGTCGCTGCCGCGACGGCGAGGCGACGACGAGGGGGAGTCATGTAGTGCCCTTCATTGGTTTCCGTACGAAAGGCATGTTACGGACGTCCGCTTGATCGTCACTTGCACCCCACTAACACCACAGGTGTCAGGCGGGCGTAAAGCCGTGCGGCAGGTTCCGGCAGCGGCGGTTCCAGGAGCCCCCGGTAGGCGACGAAGTCTCGACGTAGACCTGCCTGGCCAGGCGGGAGACGCCGGGGCTGTGCCACAGGGCGGGCGTGTGGGCGATCTGATATTCAGGGTCTCAATAAAGGGAGACGCTATGAGGGTAATCGTGATCGGCGCCGGCGTCGCGGGGCTCGCCCTGGCGCGCGGCCTGCTCCAGGAGGGCCACGAGGTCGAGGTGTACGAAGAGGCGCCCGACCTGCGCACGGCCGGTGGCTCGGTCACGCTCTGGCCCGGCAGCACGGCCATACTCCGCGAGCTCAAGGCCGACTACGCGGGCGTCGGGCGGCGGCTGGAGACCCTGGAGTCGTGGGCCCCGGGCGGGCGGCGGCTGCTCACGCTCGACCTGACCGTGCCCGAGCGCCGCTACGGCCACCCCGTCGTGCACGTGGCCCGCAGAGAGCTGGTGGAGCTGCTCTCCGACGGCGTGCCGGTGACCTACGGGGCGCGGGCCGAGCACGTGGTGCCGGAGCGGGCCGAGGCGCGGCTGGCCGACGGCCGCACGGTCCGCGGCGACGTGCTGGTGGGCGCCGACGGCCGCCGTTCGGTGGTGCGCGCCGCGCTGCACGGCGACGACCGCGCGAAGCTGAGCGGCTGGGTCACCTGGCAGGGCTTCACCACCATGCCGACCGCTCTGACGGAGGACCACCGCGCGGTGATGGTGGCCGGCGGGCAGGGCCTGTGCGGGCTGATCCCGGCCGGCCGGGGGCGGCTGTTGTGGTGGTTCGACGTCCGGGCGGCCCCCGGCGGGCCCTTCTGGGCCGACGACCCGAAGGTGGTGGACCGGCTGCGCGAGCGCTTCGGCGGCTGGGCCGACCCGGTGCCCGGCGTCCTGGAGTCGGTCGGGGACGTCGACTTCTTCCCCCACCACAAGCAGCCCATCCCCGACCGCTGGGGCCGGGGGCCGACCACGCTGGCCGGCGACTCCGCGCACACCATGCCGCCGACCATGGCCCAGGGCGCCAACCAGGCGCTGGAGGACGCCTGGCTGCTGAGCCGGTCGCTGGCAGATCTGCGCGCGTACGAGCGGGCCAGGGCGAAGGTGGCGCGCAGGCCCGCCAGGCTGGCCGGGACGGAGCTGACCGACCGGCAGGGGCCGATCGTGCGGCTGCTCTCCGACAGGTTCGCCACCTGGGTGTACACCGCCCAGCTACGCCGCTACAGCACCTACCTCTTGACAGCCCCCTGAGGCCGCCTGACGATGTCGCATATAGAGCAACTCGCTGCGTAATACGCAACAAGGGGTGTCGGTTGACCACCACGTCGAGCTTGATCTCCACGCTTCCCGGCCGCGCCTACACCGACCCCGAGATCTTCGCCGAGGAGCAGGAGCGGATCTTCGAGAGCCTCTGGTTCTGCGCCGTCAGGAGCGCGGACCTGCCCGGCTCGGGCGCGTTCAGGACGGTGCAGGCCGGCCGCGAGAGCGTGATCGTCGTGCGCGGCCGGGACGCCCGCTTACGCGCCTTCCTCAACGTCTGCCGGCATCGCGGCGCCCGCCTGTGCGCGGAGGAGGCGGGCGAGGTCAAAAGGACGATCAGGTGCGCGTACCACGCCTGGTCCTACGACCTCGACGGGCGGCTGGCCGCCGCGCCCAACCTGGCCAGGATGCCCGACATCGACCGCGTCGCCTACGGCCTGGTCCCCGTGCACCTGCGGGAATGGCTCGGGTACGCGTGGGTGTGCCTGGCCGGCGAGCCGCCCTCGTTCGAGGAGACCGTCACCTACGCGGCCACCGAGCGCCTGGGCGACCCGGCCGCCATCGAGCGCTACCGCGTGGACGAGCTGGCCCTGGGCCGCCGCATCGTCTACGACGTCCGGGCGAACTGGAAGCTGCTCGTCGAGAACTTCATGGAGTGCTACCACTGCGCCACCATCCACCCGGAGCTGACCGCCGTGCTGCCCGAGTTCGCCGGCGGCTACGCGGCGCAGTACTACGTGGGCCACGGCGCCGAGTTCGCCGAGCGGGCCGAGGGGTTCACCGTGGACGGCAGCGCCGGGTTCGGCAGGCTGCCCGGAGTCTCCGACGAGCAGGACCGCCGCTACTACGCGATCACGGTCAAGCCCCAGGTGTTCGTCAACCTGGTGCCCGACCACGTGATCCTGCACCGCATGTTCCCCATGGCCGTGGACCGGACCGTGGTGGAGTGCGACTGGCTCTATCACCCGGACGTGATCGCCGCGGGGGCCGACGTGTCGCCGTCGGTCGAGTTGTTCCACCGGGTCAACGAGCAGGACTTCGACGCCTGCGAGCGGACCCAGCCCGGCATGTCGTCACGGGCCTACCGGGAGGGCGGCGTGCTCGTGCCGAGCGAGCACCACATCTCCCTGTTCCATCAGTGGGTGAACCAGCGCCTGCGCGGATAGCGCACGGTCAGGCCGCCGTATTTCGCCCTGCCGGTGATCACCACGTGGAGGACGCCGGGCCGGGGCCTGCTCGGGACCTTCGTCGTGGACGACTGCCCCCAGTCGGCCTGGAAGCCGTCCACGTTGGCCACCGCGCCCTCCGGCAGGACGATCCTGGCGGAGCCGTAGGTGAGGTCGAGGTCGATGTCCACCACCTGGTGGGGGATGACGGCCGTGGAGAGGTCGAGATCGACACTGCCGTACTTGGAGGCCACCCGCAGCCGCCTGGGCACCGCCCAGTCGCCCGAGCGCTTGACGGCGCCGTTCTTCGACTCCAGCTCGACCACGTCGCCGACCTGCGGCTGGTCGACCGGCAGGTCGGTGGTCAGCGCCAGCAGATCGCCGTAGGTCTTCGCCGTCAGGGCCGACTCGAGCCGCTCCTCGAGCTCCGGCTGGGTCAGGCGGCCCTCGGAGAACGCGTGCTGCAGCAGCTCGGCGGTGCGCTCCCGGTCGTCGTAGGAGACCCGCATCTGCAATTCCGACATATCTTGAGCATAGATTCGCGACCGTCGGAACGGGAGGGCGAAGGCGGACGGAACCGGTCAGAATGGGAGCTGCTTGCCGGAGGGAGTGCGGAGGTCGAGGGGCGTCTGACGGGGGAGCGGGCGGGGGCGGCGGACGAGCTGAACTCTCTTCACACCATGTAGCTACCCCAACGGATTGCCGAGAACTCATCAACGTTGGGTAGCGTGAAGTCTGATGTTGGCCGAACCGTTCGTGCACCCGGCGCTCTTCTACCGGGATGACGGGGAATACGTCGCCGCCACCACGGCTTTCGTCCGTGCGGGCCTGGCCGCGGGCGACCCCGTCGCCATCGCCGTGCCCGGGCCGAACCTGAAGCTGATCCGGGCCGAGCTCGGCGCGGCGGCCGACGACGTGCTCATGCTCGACATGCGCGAGGCCGGGCGCAACCCGGGGCGCATCATCCCCGGCGTGCTGCGGGCCTTCGCCGACCGGCATCCCGACCGCCACGTCCGCATCATCGGGGAGCCGATCTGGGCCGGGCGCACCGCGACCGAATATCCGGCCTGCGCCCAGCACGAGGCGCTGATCAACCTGGCCTTCACCGGGCGGCGGGTCACGATCCTGTGCCCGTACGACATGGTGGGGCTGAGCCCCGACGTCATCCGCGAGGCGGAGCTCACCCACCCGGTGCTCGTCGACGCGGCCGGCGAGCGGGCCAGTGCCGGCTACGCGCCCGAGCTGGTCATCGACGGGCACAACCGGCCGCTCGGCGAGCCGGGGGCGTTCGTCTCGCTGCACTTCGACCGCACCAACCTGTCGGCCGTGCGGGCCGTGGCCGGCGGGGAGGCCGCCGCGCTGGGCTTCGCCGACGAGCGGCTCGACGACATCCGGCTGGCGGTGGCCGAGCTCGGGGCCAACAGCCTCGACCACGGCGGCGGCTCCGGCAGGCTGCGGGTGTGGGTCGAGGAGGGGCGGCTGGTGTGCGAGGTCAGCGACGCGGGGCACATCACCGACCCGCTGGTGGGCCGCAGGCCGGTCGACCCGCGTGACGCGGGCTCGCGCGGCCTGCTCATCGTCAACCTCCTGAGCGATCTCGTACGCGTCCACACCCGCGCCGGCGCGACCACCATCCGCGCCTACTTCGACGTCCCCGGCGGCCCCTGACCCCGAGCGCGCGGGGTGCCGCCACCTACCCCCACCCTGAGGGGGGAGACCCTACCCGGGGTCACGTCCACGCAGGTCACCGGCCACGCCTAGGGGAAGATCAGACCAAGGTATTAGGGGTTGGTTCAGGGCCGCTTCGGGCGCATCTCCGATGTTCGCAAAGCCCGCATTCCACGAGCTTGGTGGCATGAAGGCTTTGCTTGTCAGCGGTTTCGCGGCCATCGGCGCCGGCAGTGGCGCCATGCTCACCCTGCACGCCGAATCCGACCTGGACCCGTTCCACAGTGTGATCAGCGAGTACGTGTGGCAGTCGGCCGGCTGGTTGCTGCCCGCCTCTCTGACGTTGTTCGCCGTGGGCGCCACGCTGATCGCCGAGGCGATGCGCCGGGCGGGGATGAGCCGCTGGATCGTGGCACTGCTGCTGGCCTGGGGGGCGAGCATGTTCCTGATCGGGGCCTTCCCGACCGATCGGCCCGGCGTGCCGCTGTCGCTCTCGGGCGGCATCCACCGTTACGCCGCCTTCGCCGCCTTCCTGGTGATGCCGCTGGCGGGGCTGCTGCTGGCCAACGCGAAGATCCGGTACGCCCCGGCGATGCGGGTGCTGAGCGCGATCGCCCTGGGCGCGTTGCTGCTGGTCGTGATCCCGTACGTGGTGCGCATGTTCGGCATCCCGCTGACCAACGACGACATCCCGGCCGGGCTGACCCAGCGGCTCGTGGTCGTCACCGAGCTGGGCGTGCTGGCGCTGGCCGGGATGTCGATGCTCGGGCACTCGGTGCGGCGCGGCGTCTCCCCGGCCCTGGCCTGACCGGGAGCGCCGCAGGAGTGAAACCCGCCGATCAGGAAAGAGGTAGGCCCCGACCTCTTGTTCTGGGAGTGACTGAGATGACGATTCTGATCGCGTATGACGGGTCCGAGGACGCCAAGGCCGCCATCGCCTTCGCGGGCCGGCTGTTCAGGGGTGAGCACGCGGTCGTGCTGACGGTGTGGGAGCGGCTGGCGATGACCTCGGCCAGGGCTTCGGCCGGGCTCATGGTGGCCATCGACCAGTCCGGGGCCGAGGACGAGGCGATCGGGCAGGCGATGAGCGAGCTGGCCGGGCACGGCGCCGAGCTGGCTCGCGAGGCCGGGCTCGACGCGACGCCGCGCTGCGACGTGGACTCGGTGGCCGTCTGGTCGACGATCGTGGACGTGGCCGACGAGCTGGACGCCACGCTCATCGTGACCGGCACCAGGGGCCTGGGCGGGGTGCGCTCGCTGCTGCTCGGCAGCACGTCCGACCGGGTGCTGCACCACGCCCACCGCCCGGTCCTGGTGGTCCCCGGCCCCGGCAAGCGGACCTGACCACCCCGCCGGCCCGGCTCCGGAGGAAGGTGTTCATCCGGGCGTTGGTGCGGGCCGCCGGTGGGATGCGGCAGAGTGGGAGCCTCCTGAGGCGGGAAGGGAGGCCAGGCGTTGCCCGAGGAACTGGCCAGGCGGCTCGGCACCACCGACGCGGTGGTCGTCGGGCTGAGCGCGATGATCGGCGCCGGCGTCTTCGCCGCGTTCGCCCCGGCGGCCGCGGTCGCGGGCGACTGGCTGCTCGTCTCGCTCGCGCTGGCCGCCGTCGTGGCCTACTGCAACGCCACGTCCTCCGCCCGGCTGGCCGCCCTCTATCCCGAGTCGGGCGGCACCTACGTCTACGGCAGACGCCGCCTGGGCCCGTTGTGGGGCTACCTGGCGGGCTGGGGCTTCACGGTCGGCAAGACCGCCTCGTGCGCGGCCATGGCGCTCACGTTCGGCGCCTACGTCGCACCCGGCCTCGAACGCCCCCTGGCCGTCGCCGCCGTGGCCGCGCTGACGCTGCTCAACCTGCTCGGCGTGCAGCGCTCGGCCGGGGCCGCCCGGATCATCGTGACCTTCGTGCTGGCCGTGCTGCTCGCGGTGGTCGTGGCGGGGCTGACCGGCGACGACGAGATCCGTTTCGGCTGGTTCGCCTACGAGCCCCTGCCCCAGGACCCGTACCCGTTCGAGGTGGGGAGCGTGTTGCAGGCGGCGGGGCTGCTGTTCTTCGCCTTCGCCGGCTACGCCCGGATCGCCACCCTGGGCGAGGAGGTGCGCGACCCCGCCCGCACCATCCCCAGGGCGGTCGGCATCGCGCTGGGCATCACGCTGGTCGTCTACCTGCTCGTCGCGCTGGCCGCGCTGCGCACGCTCAAGCCCCTGCTGCTGGCCCAGTCCCGGGCGCCGCTGTCCGACCTGGTCAAGGAGGCCGGCTACGGCTGGCTGGCGCCGGTGGTGGGCGCGGGCGCGGCGGTGGCGGCGCTGGGCGCGCTGCTGGCGCTGCTGCTGGGCGTCTCGCGCACGGTGCTGGCCATGGCGCGCGAGCGCGACCTGCCCGGCGCGCTGGCCGTCGTGGACCCGGCGCGGCGCGTGCCCAGGCGGGCCGAGCTGGCGGTGGGCGGCGCGGTGATCGTGCTGCTGCTGGTGGCCGACCTGCGGGAGGCGATCGGGTTCTCCTCGTTCGGGGTGCTGGTCTACTACGCGATCGCCAACGCGTGCGCGCTGACGCTGGGGCGCGAGGAGGGCGCGCCGCCCCGCGCCGTGCCGGTGGCGGGGCTGGTGTTGTGCCTGGTCCTGGCGGCGACGCTGCCGGCGGCGTCGGTGGTGGCCGGGCTGGCGGTGTTCGCGGCCGGGCTGGCGATCTACGCCCTGCGCCGAAGACACCCGGCCGGCTGACGACCGGGCGACCTCGATGATCGACGACTTCGTCCGCGACCTCACCGCAGGCATCGCCGACACCGGGGTGAAGGCGGCCTTCCTCAAGTGCGCGATCGAGGCCAAGGGGCTCACCCCGGGCGTCGAGCGCATCGCGCGCGCCGTGGCGCAGGCCCACGTGCGCACCGGCGCGCCGATCACCGTGCACACCAACGCGGTCGCGCAGAGCGGGCTGATCGCGCTGGACCTGTTCGCGAAGGAGGGCGTCGACCTGCGGAAGGTGGTGGTCGGGCACGCGGGCGACAGCAACGACCTCGACTACCTCATGCGCCTGGCCGACACCGGCGCGATCCTCGGGATGGACCGCTTCGGGCTCGACGCCTACAACCCCACCGAGCAGCGGGTCGCCACGATCGCGGCCCTCTGCCGGCGGGGATACGCCGACCGGATGGTCCTCAGCCACGACACGGCCTGCTTCATGGACTACTTCGGCGGCGCCTGGGAGGAGACCCGCCGTACGCTCGCGCCGAACTGGCGCTACGATCACCTTCACGACGACGTCTTGGCCGCACTGCGCGACTCGGGCGTGACCGATGACCAGATTGAGCAGATGCTGGTGTTCAACCCGGAGCGCTACTTCACCTAAAGTGGGTGGATCGGGAGAGCAACGCGGGTAGGTGGAGCTGGGTGACTTCGGAGCAGGCCTTGTCGATCAGCCTCGGACTCCAGGGACCCTGCGTCATCGCGCGGTTGACGGGGGACTTCGATTTCGGGTCCGCGGCCGAGGTTCGCGACCGCGTCACCAAGGCCCTCGACCTCACCCAGCCGCCGCTGCTCGTCATCGACATGCAGGCGGTCAGCGTCTGCGACTCCTCCGGCCTGTCGGTGCTCGTCTACCTGCACAAGGCCGTCACCGCCTCGGGAGGCCGGCTGCTGCTGTCGGGGCTCAACGGCAGGTGCAAGCACCTGTTCGCGATCACCGCGCTGGACAAGTTCTTCGACATCCGCAGCACGGCCGAGCTGGCCATCGCGGAACTGAACGAAGCCGGGAATTCGCCGCCGTTTACCGGGTAGTTCCCGGACATGTCGGCAGAAGAGCCCGATCTGCTTGGTATGTACCTCGACCAGATCGGAAAGACCCCCTTGCTCTCCGCCGCGGACGAAGTGGATCTCGCCCGGCGGATCGAGGCAGGCCTGTACGCGGGCCATCTGATCGAGCGTGGTGAGGGCACGCCAGAACTCGAACGCGTCGCGCTCGATGGCAAGCGCGCCAAAGACCTGCTGATCAGGTCCAACCTCCGGCTCGTGGTGGCGGCCGCCCGGCGCTACTCCTACCGGGGGCTGCCGCTGCTCGACATCATCCAGGAGGGCAACCTCGGGCTGATCAGGGCGGTGGAGAAGTTCGACTACACCCGGGGATACAAGTTCTCCACGTACGGGATGTGGTGGATCCGCCAGGCCATCGAGCGCGGCATCCACGACAAGAGCCGCACCGTGCGGCTGCCGATCCACGTCGCGGAGGAGCTGGCGCGGCTGATCAGGGTCGAGCGGCAGCTCGCCACCGAGCTGGGCCGCGAGCCGACGGACGCCGAGCTGGCAGGGGCGGCCGAGCGGTCGCCGGGGCAGGTCGCGGCGTTACGCCGGCTCGGCCAGGACATGGTCAGTCTGGACATCCCGGTGGGCGAGCACGGCGAGGGCCGGATCGGCGACATGATCGCCGATGACGACGGGCTGCAGGTGCAGGAGTTCACCGAGCGCCGCGCGCTGAGCGCCGAGCTGCGCCAGGTCGTCACGACGCTGCCGCCCCGGGAGGCGTTCGTGATCAGGCAGCGGTACGGCCTGACCGGTCAGGAGGCGCAGACGTACACCGAGATCGCCGAGCATCTCGGGCTCACCAGGGAGCGCATCAGGCAGCTGGAGCGGCAGGCGCTGCGGCGGCTCAGGCAAGGGGGGCCGCTGCTGGCGTGGGCTTCGTGAGCCGGGGCGCCCCGGGCGGAAACGCCGCCGAAACGCGGCGTGCTGTTGCATGTGCGGTCGAACGGCCGGTCGTGGAGACGCGCGAGCGGGGCCTGGGAGGTCTTGCGTCAGAGGGACCCGGCCGGCCGTTCACCAAGCTCAACGCCCGTCTCACGGTCAACGGGCGGAGCGTGGGCTCCTGCTATGACAACGTCGGCACGATCGGGGCGCGCAAGGTCCGCTACGCCTCCTGCACCGTGCGCACGGGCTCGCTGGTGCGGATGTGGAACAACCACCTGGACGGCGCCGGCTTCAGGTATGTCGCCAGGACGCACGTGTCGTACAGGTACTACCGCTGAATGACGGCAGGGGCCGGGCCGGTGCGGCTCGGCCCCTGTGGGCTCACGCGGTGACGAGGAGCGCCACTCCGATCAGCACCACGACCGGGACGACCCACATCACGGCCTCCACGGCGAACTCCTTGTACATCGCGAACGTCTCCTTCGGGTGAGGGCGGGGCAAACGTCACTGCGCAGCATAGCCGTCCCCGCCGGTAGCTCGGTCCCGGCCGTCAGGCGGTGACCGCGCCGTCGGAGGCGGAGCCGACCGTGGCCACGTACTTGGTCAGCACCCCCCGCTCGACCGCCCGCTCCGGCCGCCGCCACGCGGCCCGGCGCGCGGCCAGCTCCTCCTCCGGCACCAGCAGGTCGAGGGTGCCGGCCGCGCTGTCGATCACCACCTGGTCGCCGTCGCGCACCAGCGCGATCGGCCCGCCGTGGTACGCCTCCGGCGCCACGTGCCCGATCACCAGCCCGTGCGAGACCCCGCTGAACCGGCCGTCGGTGACCAGCGCCACCGAGGTGCCCAGGCCCCGGCCGACCAGGGGGCCGGTGATCGAGAGCATCTCGCGCATGCCGGGGCCGCCGGCGGGGCCTTCGTACCGGACCACGATGACGTCGCCGGCCACGATGCGGCCCTGCTGGATGGCGACGTAGCAGTCGGCCTCGGAGTCGAAGACCTTCGCGGGGCCCTCGTGGCGGAAGTCGTCCTTGCCGCCCAGCTTGAGCACGCAGCCGTCCGGCGCGAGCGAGCCGCGCAGGATGGCCAGCGCGCCGCGCCGCTTGAACGGCTTGTCCGCCGTCGCCACGACCTGCTGGCCCGGCGTCTCCCGCGCCTGCGCCGCCACCTCGGCCAGCGAGCGGCCGTCCACCAGGGTGGCGTTCTCGCGCAGCAGCCCCGCCTCCAGCAGGCGGCGCACCACCAGCGAGGTGCCGCCGGCCCGCCACAGGTCCAGGGCCGTGGCGTCGCCGCCGCTCGGCTTGAGCCCGGTGATGATCGGGACCTGCCGGCACACCTCGCCGATCCGGTCGATCTCCAGCGGCAGCCCGGCCTCCCGCGCGATGGCCAGCAGGTGCAGGACGGCGTTGGTGGAGCCGCCCATGGCCGCCACTGACACGATCGCGTTGTGCAGGGCGTCCTCGGTGAGCACGCGCGAGGGGCGGGCGTCGCGGGCCAGCGCCTCCATGGCGATCTCCCCGACCCGCCGCGCCGCGGCGTCCTTCTCCGCGGCCACCGCCGGGATGTCGCCGACGCCGAACGGCGCCAGGCCGAGGAACTCGGCGACGGTGCCCATGGTGTTGGCGGTGTACTGGGCGGCGCAGGTGCCCGCGCCCGGGCAGGCGTGCCGGGCCAGGTCGTCGAGGTCGGCCTGGTCCATCCGGCCGACCTCGCGCTCGCCGAGCGCCTCCCACATGTCCTGGATCGTGACGTCGCGCCCGCGCCAGCGGCCGGGCATCATGCTGCCGCTGTAGAGGACCACCGACGGCACGTCCAGCCGGGCCAGCGCCATGATCGCGGCCGGCACGGTCTTGTCGCAGCCCACGATCGCCACCAGCGCGTCGAAGCCGTGCGCCCGGCCCATCAGCTCGATCGAGTCGGCGATGACCTCCCGGCTGATCAGCGAGGTGCGCATGCCGGGCGTGTGCATGGTGAGGTTGTCGGAGACCGCGATGGTGTTGAACTCCATCGGCAGCCCGCCGGCCGCCCGCACCCCCTCGGCCACCCGGGCGGCCAGCTCGCGGTGGGTCAGGTTGCAGGGCATGGTGCCGGTCCAGGTCGAGGCGATGCCGACCACGGGCCGGCGCATCTCCTCCTCCGACATGCCCATGGCGTACAGGTGGGAGCGGGCCGGTGCGCGGTCGGGGTCGTCGGCGATGCTCAAGAGGAATCCTCCGATGTACGGTTTTCGGCATCCTAATGATCCTGTGCCCGCTTCAGCCGGTGATCCCCGGCCCCCCTCACTGCTCGCGCAGGCCCCACGGCGAGCCGTACTCGACCAGGAGGTCCAGGAACGGCCGGGGCTCGAACGCCTCGGGGCCCAGCACGCCCGCGCCCTTCCAGACCCCGCCGGCCAGCAGCTCCAGGGCGATCACCGGGTTGACCGCGGTCTGCCAGACGACGGCCTGGGAGCCGTACTCGCGCATCGACCACTGGTTGTCCACCACGTGGTAGAGGTAGACCTCGCGCGGGCGGCCGTCCTTGACGCCCTTCACCCAGGTGCCCGCGCAGGTCTTGCCGCGCATGCGGTCGCCCAGCTCGGCCGGGTCGGGCAGCACGGCGGCGACCACGTCGCGCGGCGACACGCGGGCGGTGCCGTTGTCGGTCCTGACCGCGACCGGCTCGGTGCGGTCCACGCCGAGCGCGTGCAGGGTCTTGAGGGTGCCGATGAACTCCTCGCCGAGGCCGTACTTGAACGTCACCCGCTGCGCCGGGATCCACCGGGGCACCAGGACGACCTCCTCGTGCTCGACGTTCACGCACTCCACGGGGCCGATCCCGTCGGGGAAGTCGAAGATCTCGGGCTCGCTGAACGGCTCGGTGGTGTACCAGCCGCGCTCCTTCTCGTAGATGAGCGGCGGGTTGAGGCACTCCTCGATCGTGGTCCAGATGGAGAAGGAGGGGGCGAAGTCGTAGCCGTCCACGGTGAGGTTCGCGCCGTCCCTGATGCCGATCTCCTCGATCTCGTCGAAGAGCTCGTCGGCGGCGTACCGGGCGAAGACGTCGGCCAGGCCGGGCTCGACGCCCATGCCGACCAGCGCCAGCCGGCCCTTCGCGGCCCAGGCGCCGGCCCGGGCGAACTGCTCGTCGCCGAGCTTGACCCCGACCTCCTCGTACGGGCGGTCGGGGTGCGGCTTGGACATCGACAGGGCCATGTCGAGGTAGTCGACGTCCGAGCGCAGCGCGGCGTCGAACAGCGGCAGCACGAAACGCGGGTCGGTGGCGTTGAGCAGCACGTCGCAGCGGTGCTCGGCCAGCAGCGCGGCGACGGCGTCCGTGTCGGCGGCGTCGATCCTGGCCGGGGTGAAGCGGCCGGCCCGCTCGCCGAGGGCGGCGACGGCCGCCTTGGCGCGGGGGAGGTCGTAGTCGGCGACCACCATGTGGTCGAAGAACGGGCGGCGTGCGGCGATCCGGGTGATGGCGGTTCCCACACCGCCTGCTCCCACTAGAAGGATACGCATGACGATAAATCCCCTTTTTACAGCTTTTGGGGGGTGTGTCGTTCATCCAACGCCCGTAGGCTCATCAACGTCAATGGCGTTGGCATAAGGAGGGCGGGTTCGATGGCCAAGCGGGTGGTGCCCGAGGCGGCGCGGCGCCGGCGGCGTCCCACCAAACAGGGACAGGTGCTCACGCACGCGCACATCGTGGAGACCGCGCTGCGGATGTTGCGCGAGCACGGCGCCGCCGGGCTCACCGCCCGCCGCCTCGGCCTCGCGCTCGGCGCGGACGCCAGCACCGTCTACCGGTACTTCCGGGGCATGGACGACCTGATCCTGGCCATCGCCGACGAGCTGTTCGGCCACGCCATGGCCTCCTTCACGCCCACCGGCGACTGGCGGGCCGACCTGCGCGAGCTGGGCCTGCGCATCCACCACGCCTACCTGGCGCACCCGCAGGCCGCCGTGCTCACCGCCAGCCGGGTCACCGGCCGGCCCAACGAGGTGGCCAGCGACGAGATGATCCTCGGCGTGCTGCGCGGGGCCGGGTTCGACGACGCGGAGGCGGTGCGGATCTACCACGCCTTCATCGACCAGAGCCTGGCCTTCGCCATCCTCGACGCCGCCACGCTGGCCCTGCCGAAGGCGGCGCGGGAGGCCGACGAGGAGGTCTGGCGCGACACGTACGCGCGGCTGCCGGCCAGCACCCATCCCCACATCGCCGCCACCGCGCCGCTGCTGGTCGCCCGCATGAACGACAGCGCCTACCCGGCCGCGCTCGACATGCTGCTGTCCAGCGCGGCGGCCCGCCTCGCGGCGGCGCACGCGGAACGCAGCGGGACCACCGGCCGGGACGATCCGGCCCGCTGAAGGGCCGGGAGTTCCGGCCGGGCGATTCGCGCGGTGACGGGCCGGAACTTCCGGCGCGTCCGGGTGGGTGACGGGGTAGGCCCCGGAGCATGCCGGAAGGACATCTGATCCACCGCCACGCCCGCGAGCAGCACGCGGACCTGGCCGGACACGTCGTGCGCGCCTCGGGGCCGCAGGGGCGCTTCGACGCCCGGCCCTACGACGGGCGGGCGCTGCGCGCGATCGAGGCGGTGGGCAAGCACCTGCTCTACCACTTCGACGACGCCCCCGCCGTCCACGTGCACCTGGGCATGCGTGGCCTCTTCCTGCGGTACGGCGACCCGGCCACGCCGCCCCGCGGCGGCACCCGGCTGCGGCTGGCCACGGACGAGGTGGCGTACGACCTCATCGCCCCCTCCCGCTGCGAACCGCTCGACGACCAGGGCGTCGAGGCGCTGCGCGCCTGGCTGGGGCCCGACCCGCTGCGTGCCGACGCGTCGGAGGAGGAGGCGGTGCGGCGGCTGACCGCGTTCCGGGGGCCCGTGGGCGCGGCCGTGCTCGACCAGCGGGTGTGGGCGGGCATCGGCAACGCCTGGCGCGCCGAACTTCTCTTCCTCACCGGCCTGCACCCCGGCGCCCGCGACCTGGACGCCGGCGCCGCCGGGCGGTTGTGGGCGGCGGCGGGGTCGTACATGGCGCTGGGGCGCGACGCCGGGCAGGTGGTCAGCGACCCGGCCGCCCCCGACGAGCGCTGGGTCTACAAGCGGGAGCGCTGCCGCCGCTGTGGCGCCGCCGTGGCGAGCTGGCAGCTCGCCTCCAGGACCGCGTACGCCTGCCCACGTGACCAGCCCGGGTAGCCTGGACGTGACATGGCCACCACGAACCGTGACCCGCTGCTGGACATCCGCCGCATCTACGTCGAGCCCGCCGCCGCGCAGCTGCCGCGCGGGCGGGAGATCCTCGCCCGTTTCCCCGGCGCCGAGCTGGTCGAGGTCGAGAGCCACCACCGCATCCCCGAGCTCTACGGCGACGAGGCCAACGTCGCCCGCTGGGTGCGCATCAAGACCGAGGCCCTCGTCCTCGGGGTCAAGAAGTCGCTGACCGCGCGCCCCAACGGCCGCTCGGCCGACTTCATCGCACCCTCCACCGCCAACGGCTGCGCGATGGCCTGCGCCTACTGCTACGTGCCGCGCCGCAAGGGCTACAGCAACCCGATCACGGTCTTCGCCAACATCGACCAGATCCTCGGCTACGTCGAGCGCCACGCGGCCCGGCAGGGCGTGAAGCCGCGGCCCGACCAGATCGACCCGCACGCCTGGGTCTACGACATCGGGGAAAACTCCGACTGCTCGCTCGACGCCACGGTCTCCGGCAACGTGCGCGACCTGGTCGAGCTGTTCGGCCGCCTGCCCAACGCCAAGGCCAGCTTCGCCACCAAGCACGTCAACCGTGACCTGCTCGGCTGGGAGCCGCGCGGAGGCACGCGGGTGCGCTTCAGCCTCATGCCGGCGGCCGACTCCAAGCTGCTCGACATCCGCACCTCGCCGATCGCCGATCGGATCGAGGCCATCAACGACTTCGTGGCCGCCGGATACGAGGTGCACGTCAACTTCAGCCCCGTCGTCGTACGCGACGGGTGGCTGGCCGACTGGGCCGAGCTGCTCGGCCGGCTCGACGACGCGCTGAGCGCCGAGGCCCGCGCGCAGCTCGCCGCCGAGGTGATCTTCCTGACCCACAACGACCGGCTGCACCAGGTCAACCTGGGATGGCATCCGAAGGCGGAAGAGGTGCTGTGGCGGCCCGAGCTGCAGCAGGCCAAGCGGTCGGAGACGGGCGGCTGGAACGTCCGCTACCGCAACGGGCACAAGGGGCGTTACGTGGCGGCGCTCACCGGGCTGATCGGGAAGCGGCTGCCGTACTGCCGGATCCGGTACGCGTTCTAGCGCTCCTGAGCCGGCCGTTCCTGAGCCGGTCGCTCGCCGAGTTGCCTGCTGAGCCGCTTGTTGAGGGAGGCCAGGGAGTCGTCGGCCATGAGGGCGGGCAGGCGGGGGGCCTCCTCGTCGACCCGGCGCACCACGGCGGCGTGGCCGCCCTGGTGGCGGGTCCAGGCGCGGACGACCTCCGGCATCGCCGCGATCGCCTCGTCGGAGAGGATCGCCTCCCTGGGAAGCCACTGGGTCAGGAACTGCGCGGCCCGGTCGGGGCTCCACCACAGCGGCCGGTCGCCGACGAACTCCATCAGCTTCCCGAACGCCTCCCGCGCACCCGGCAGATCGGGCAGATCTCCCTCGAACCCATCAGCCTCCGCCCGGTCGGCCGCCTGTGTCCGGCCGGCCTCCTCCGCCTGGCCGGTCACCTCCGCCCGGCCGGGGCCGTGGTCGGGGGCGGGGGTATGGGCGGGTGACGTGAGGGCGTGGTCGAGCACGGTGCGGGCGCGGGTGATCGCGAGCGGGCGCACGGCCGGCAGCGTGTCGGCCACCTGGGCCCCCATGACGCGATCGGTCAGCTCGAAGGCGTCCAGGACGCGTGCCGCCACGGTCTCGGGGCGTGCCGGGCGCAGGTCCAGCCCGTTGAGGAACTTCTCCTCCTCGACCAGCGCGTCCACGGCCAGGCCGCCACTGGGCTGGTCGATGCCGACGACGAGGACGTGCGGCTCCTTGCCGTTGTCGTAGCGGAAGGACAGGACCGCCAGGACCTGCTCGCCGTAGGGGTCGGCCTTGCCGTACCAGGCGGCGTCGCAGCCCACCCGGCCCATGCGCCGCACCCACCCGGGCAGGCTCTCGACCACCCCGGCCCCGGCGGCGGCATACGGCCCGCCACCCTCCGGGCCGCTGTCCTCCGGCTCGCCGCCTTCCAGGCCGTTGCCCTCTGGCCCGCTCCCCTCCGCCGGGGCGGCATCTGACAGGCCGCCCTTCGGGCCGTCGGTGGCGGTCGGTCCGGTTTCGGGCGGGGCGCTGCCGGCCGGGCTCGCGGCCGGCGGGGCGGGGGTGGCGGGGCGGTGGAGCGCCGCCAGGGCGGCGAGGGCGAGGCGCGCCTCCTGGCCGCCGTCCTCCGCCGCCCGCCGCAGGAACGCCTCCACCTGCCCGGACGCCTCAAGCCCGGCCGCGAGCCGGCCCGCCCACAGCTCCGTCCGCAGCGGAGAGCGCCATCTGAGCAGGTCGCGGGCCTGGGTGATCGCCGTGTCGAACGCAGTCGTGCTCACCCTTGAACCGTATCGTCACCGCGGTTCCGCTCTCAGGAGCACCGGCCCCCGGAGGTCTCCTAGCGGTTGTCGCCGCCCAGGCCCGCCTTTCTCAGGGCCTCGGCCATCGCGCCCGACGGGGCGGGCCGGTCCTGGCGGCGCTGGCCGCCGCGCTGGCCGTCGCCGCGCCCGCGCTGGCCCGCGCCGCCGTTGCCGCGCTGCCCGTCGCCGCGAGCACCGTTGCCACGCCCGCCGTCACCCCGGCCGCCCTCACCCCGGCCGCCCTCACCCCGGCCGCCCTCACCCCGGCCGCCCTCACCCCGGCCGCCCTCACCACGGCCGCCCTCGCCACGGCCGCCCTCACCGCGGGCGCCGTCGCCCCGGCCACCGTTGCCGCGGCCGCCGCGGGCGCCGTCGCTACGGGGGCCGCCCTGGCGGCCGGAGCCCTTGCGGGGGCCCTCGCCGCCCTGCTGCGGCGTCGTCTCGTCGTCCAGCCGCAGGGTCAGCGAGATGCGCTTGCGCGGGATGTCGACGCTGAGGACCTTGACCCGGACGATGTCACCGGGCTTGACCACGTCGCGCGGGTCCGCCACGAACGTGCGGGACATGGCCGAGACGTGCACCAGGCCGTCCTGGTGCACGCCGACGTCGACGAACGCGCCGAACGCCGCCACGTTGGTGACCACGCCCTCCAGGATCATCCCGTCGGCCAGGTCGGAGATCTTCTCCACGCCCTCCTTGAAGGTGGCGGTCTTGAAGGCGGGACGCGGGTCGCGGCCGGGCTTCTCCAGCTCGCGCAGGATGTCGGTGACGGTCGGCAGGCCGAACGTGTCGTCGGTGAAGTCGTCGGGCCTGAGCGCGCGCAGCGCCGCCGTGTTGCCGATCAGGGACTTCAGGTCGGCCTTGGCGGAGGTGAGGATGCGCCGCACCACCGGGTAGGCCTCCGGGTGCACGCTCGACATGTCGAGCGGGTCGTCGCCGCCGCGGATGCGCAGGAAGCCCGCGCACTGCTCGAACGCCTTGGGCCCGAGCCGGGGCACGCTCTTGAGCGCGGCGCGCGTCCGGAAGGGGCCGTTGGCGTCGCGGTGACGGACGATGCTCTCGGCCAGCGTGGAGCCGATGCCCGACACGCGGGTGAGCAGCGGCGCCGAGGCGGTGTTGACGTCGACCCCGACGGCGTTGACGCAGTCTTCGACCACCGCGTCGAGCGAGCGGGAGAGCTTGGACTCGGCCAGGTCGTGCTGGTATTGGCCGACGCCGATCGACTTGGGGTCGATCTTGACCAGCTCGGCCAGCGGGTCCTGGAGCCGCCGGGCGATGGAGACCGCGCCGCGCAGCGACACGTCGAGCTCGGGCAGCTCCTGCGAGGCGTAGGGGGAGGCGGAGTAGACCGAGGCGCCGGCCTCCGAGACCACGATCTTGGTCAGCCCCGGCATGTGCTGGACCAGCTCGCCGGCCAGCTTGTCGGTCTCGCGCGAGGCCGTGCCGTTGCCGATGGCGATCAGCTCGACGCCGTGCCGCTGCGCGAGCGCGCCCAGCACCGCCAGCGACTGGTCCCACTGCCGCTTGGGCTCGTGGGGGTAGATGGTGGCGGTGTCGACGACCTTGCCCGTGGCGTCGACCACGGCGACCTTGACGCCCGTGCGCAGGCCCGGGTCGAGGCCCATCGTCGGCCGCGCGCCGGCCGGGGCGGCCAGCAGCAGGTCGCGCAGGTTGGCGGCGAACACCCGCACCGCCTCGTCCTCGGCCGCCTGCCACAGCCGCATGCGCAGGTCGATGCCCAGGTGCACGAGGATGCGGGTGCGCCAGGCCCAGCGCACGGTCTCGGTGAGCCACTTGTCGGCCGGGCGGCCCTGGTCGGAGATGCCGAACCGGGCCGCGACGCGCATCTCGTAGTCGGGGCTGTCGTCGGGCTCCAGGGTGACGGAGAGGATCTCCTCCTTCTCCCCCCGGAACATCGCCAGGATGCGGTGGGAGGGCAGCTTCGTGAACGGCTCGCCGAACTCGAAGTAGTCGGAGAACTTGGCCCCCGCCTCCTCCTTGCCCTCGCGCACCTTCGACACGAGCCGGCCGCGGCTCCAGAACTGCTCGCGCAGGCCGCCGATGAGGTCGGCGTCCTCGGCGAAGCGCTCGATGAGGATCGCCCTGGCCCCTTCGAGGGCGGCGCCCGCGTCGGCGACGCCCTCGGTCACGAAGCCCTCGGCGGTCGCCGCCGGGTCGAGCGTGGGATCGGCCAGGAGCTGGTCGGCCAGCGGCTCCAGGCCCAGCTCGCGGGCGATCTGCGCCTTGGTGCGCCGCTTGGGCTTGTAGGGCAGGTAGATGTCCTCGAGCCTGGCCTTGGTCTCGGCCGCCATGATCTGCTCGCGCAGCTCGTCGTCGAGCTTGCCCTGGGACTCGATGGACTCCAGGATCGCCGCCCTGCGCTCCTCCAGCTCGCGCAGGTAGCGCAGCCGCTCCTCCAGCGTGCGCAGTTGCGCGTCGTCGAGGGCGCCGGTGGCCTCTTTCCGGTATCGCGCGATGAACGGCACGGTCGCGCCGCCGTCGAGCAGATCGACGGCCGCCTGCACCTGCCCGTCGCGTACGCCGAGCTCTGCCGCGATCCGCTGGTGAATAGAGAGCACTTGCCTGCCTTTCGATGGTCCCGCCGGTCAATTGTGCAGGACGACGCCGTCCTTCATGACCAGAGTGCGCGCAGGGTGAACGACCACGGCCTCCGCCGGGGAGGCCTGGGCGATGCGGCCGTCGCGGACCATGAGGTCGGCAGGCGCTCCGGGGCCCCGGGGGAGCCCGCCACGGAGCAGCACGTCGGTCATGCCCAGCACCCTAAAGGGCGGGGCCGACGATTTCCCTGCCCGTGGCGTGACGGTTCCGAAGGCTTTCGGGTGCCCGCCGTACGGGTGTGCCCGCCGTCACTCGACGACCAGCTCGACCGGGATGTCGCCGCGGGTGGCGTTGGAGTACGGGCACACCTGGTGGGTGGCCTCGACGAGCTCCCGCGCGACCTCGGGCGCGATGCCGTCGGGCAGCTCCACCCGGAGCGTGGCGTCGAGCTGGAAGCCGCCCTTGCCGTTGGGCGACAGGCCGACCTCGGCCGTGACGGCGCGCGTCGGAGACGTCGACCTGCTTGCCGGCGGCCACGAACCGCAGCGCGGAGGCGAAGCAGGCGGCCCCTTCGTCAACACGGCGGCGGCGCGGGTCGGATGGCGGCGCGGGTCAGATGGCGTCGAGGTGGGCGACGTTCGCGACGTCGGCGGGGTCGCTGCTCGGGCGCCCCTCCAGCCAGGCGTCCAGGATCTCGTCGAGGACCACGTCGGAGGTGAGGCGGAGGCTGAGCGCCAGCACGTTGGCGTCGTTCCACTTGCGGGCGCCGTCGGCGGTGTAGGCGTCGACGCACAGGGCGGCGCGCACGCCGGGCACCTTGTTCGCGGCGATCGACGCGCCGGTGCCGGTCCAGCAGCAGACGACCGCCTGCTCCGCGCGGCCCTCGCTGACGTCTCTGGCGGCCAGCTCGCACGCCCACGCCCAGTCGTCGCGCTCGCCGTCGTTGAGCGCGCCGTGCGTGACGACCTCGTGCCCCCGCCTGCGCAGCTCGGACACGACCCGCTCCGCCACGCCGTCCTTGCTGTCGGCGGCCACCGAAATCCGCATGTGTCCCTCCCGGTCGGCTCCTCGCTCCACAGTATGAGGCGGCACGGGGCCGCGAGACTGGCGCCACGAGGCGGTATGTGCTTGGTTGTGGCGGCATATGAGTATTGACGAGAACGATATTCCGGCTCTCGCCCGGGGATGCGCCGTGCTGGGCACCGGAGGCGGGGGCGGCGTGCGCACCGGGTCGCTGGCGGCGATCGCGGCCGTACGGCGGCACGGCCCGGTGCCGCTGGTCAACCTGGCGGACCTGCCGGACGACGCGCTGGTCGTGCCGATGTCCGGCATCGGCGCCCCGACCGTCAGCCACGAGATGATCCACGGCGAGGACGAGCCCAGACGCCTCGCCGAGGAGGTCGAACGGATCTTCGGCCGCCCGCCGGCCGCCCTCATGTCCGCCGAGATCGGCGGGGCCAACGGGGTCGCGCCCGTCGCCTGGGCCGCCCAGCTCGGCGTGCCGCTGCTCGACGCCGACGGCATGGGACGGGCCTTCCCCGAGGTGCAGATGATCTCGATGTACGTGGCCGGGCTCGCGGCCGACCTCGTGATCATGTCGGACGTCGCGGGCAACGTGGTCACCATCCGCCCGGTCGACGGGCTCTGGTCCGAGCGCATCGCGCGGGCCGTCTGCGTGGCCGCCGGGTCGCACGCGCTGATGTCCGACTACGTGCTGACCGCCGGGCAGGCCAGAGGGGCGGTCATCGAGGGCACGGTCACCCGGGCCCTGGAGATCGGCCGGGCCACGGAGGGCACGGCGGACCCGCTCGGCGCGCTCCGGGAGGCCCTGGGCGCCGCCCGGCTGATCACCGGCAAGCTGACCGACGTGGAGCGGCGCACGGCCGGCGGGTTCGTCCGCGGGAGCGCCACGATCGAGGGCACGGGTGCGGACCGCGGCCGCCGCCTCACGCTGGAGCTGCAGAACGAGAACCTGGTCGCCGTCGAGGACGGCCGGACGCGCGCCATGGTGCCCGACCTCATCACCGTCGTGGACACCGAGACCGCCGCCGCCGTCCAGACCGAGAGCCTGCGGTACGGGCAGCGCGTCACGGTGCTCGCCTGGCCCTGCGACCCGCTCTGGCGCACCCCCAAGGGGCTGGAGACGGCCGGGCCGCGGGCCTTCGGATACGACCTGGACTACGTACCCGTCGAGGAGCTGACGGCGCATGGCTGAGCTGCGGATCGGGATCGACGTCGGCGGCACGAACACCGACGCGGTCGTGCTCGACGCGGGAGGCCGGGTGATCGCCAAGGCCAAGCGCCCGACCACCCCGGAGGTGACCGGCGGCCTGCGCGCCGCCCTCGACGCGGTGCTGTCCGACCTGGAAGGCGGCCCCCGGCCGGGCGACCCCACGGCGAGCGGCCCCACGGCGAGCGGCCTCCCGGCGGGCGGGCACGGGGCGGGCGGGCACGGGGCGGGCGGGCACGGGCGGCGGGCGGGGCGGGAGGACGTCACGCGCGTCATGCTGGGCACCACGCACGCCACCAACGCGATCCTGGAGCGGCGCGGCCTGGGCCGGGTGGCCGTGCTGCGGCTCGGCGCGCCCGCCACCACCGCCGTGCCGCCGCTCTCCGACTGGCCCGGCGACCTGCGCGAGGCCGTCTCGGCGGGCGAGGCGATCGTGCCCGGCGGCCACTACGTGGACGGCCGCGAGATCGCCCCGCTCGACCTGGACGCCGTCCGCCGCTTCCTGGACGGCGTGCGCGCCGACGCCGTGGCCGTGACCGGCGTGTTCAGCCCGGCGGACGACGCGCACGAGCGGCGGGTCGCGGAGCTGGTCAGGGCCGAGTACGGCCTGCCGGTGTCGGTCAGCCACGAGATCGGCTCGCTCGGCCTGCTCGAACGCGAGAACGCGACCGTGCTGAACGCCGCCCTGTACGGCGTCGCCGCCCACGTCACCGGCGCCCTGCGCACGGCCCTGGCGGAACGGGGGCTCGGCGCGCGGCCGTACCTGGCGCAGAACGACGGCACGCTCATGACGCTGGAGCACGCCGCCCGCCTGCCCGTCTCCACCATCGGCTCGGGCCCGGCCAACTCGCTGCGCGGCGCGGCGTACCTGTCCGGCGTGGCGGACGCGGTCGTGGTGGACGTCGGCGGCACCTCCACCGACCTCGGCGTGCTGGCCGGCGGCTTCCCCCGGGAGTCGGCGGCGGCGGTCGAGATCGGCGGGGTGCTCACCAACTTCCGCATGCCCGACATCCTGGCCATCGCCCTGGGCGGCGGGACCGTGCTGCGCGGCACGCCCGGCTCACGCGCCGCCCACGCCGGGCCCGTCCGGCGCGGCGTGCGGGTCGGGCCCGACTCGGTCGGGTACCGGATCGGCCGCGAGGCGCTGGTGTTCGGCGGGGCGACGGCCACGATGACGGACGCCGCCGTGGCGGCGGGCCGGGTCCCGCCCGGCTCCGAGGG
This sequence comes from Nonomuraea candida, assembly GCF_000725485.1. GTDB lineage: Bacteria > Actinomycetota > Actinomycetes > Streptosporangiales > Streptosporangiaceae > Nonomuraea > Nonomuraea candida. The sequence goes on from NZ_JOAG01000036.1 coordinate 149,622, forward strand.
GTGGCGCGAGCGGCTGCGCGCCGCCGTCCAGACGCTCGACGCCTCCCGGGAGGCGGGTGACATGTCGGAAAGAATGGCAGACATTCTGGAAAGCGCGGTTACCCTGGCGGACGAGATGATCATCGATGCCGTGGACCGGATGTCCCTCGGCAGGACCGGCCGGCCCCTGGTGGCGGTGGGGGGCGGCGCGTTCCTGCTGCCCGGCCGCGTCCCCGGCGCGGGCGAGGTGATCCGCCCCGAGCACGCCGAGGTGGCCAACGCCGTGGGCGCCGCGATCGCGCTCGCGAGCGGCAGAGTCGATACGATCTTGCCTGCGGGCGACGGCCGGTCGGCGGCGATCGAGGGCGCCAAGGAGGAGGCGCGGGCCCGGGCCGTGGCGGCGGGGGCCGACCCCGCCGGTGTCGAGATCGTGGACCTCCTCGAAGTGCCGCTCAGCTATCTCTCGGAGCCCGCCGTGCGGGTGCACGTCAAAGCCGCCGGACCCCTCGCCCGGTGACACACATCGAAAGGATCCCCCCACCATGCGCTGGCACAAGCGTCTGCTCGTCGCCGGGGTAGCCGGTCTCCTGGCCCTGACCGCCTCCGCCTGCGGGGGCGGCCAGGTGCGCGGCGCCGGCGGCACACCCCAGCCCCCGGCCGGGGCGGGCAGCGGCAGTCCGGCAGAGCAGAGCACCGGGCAGGCCAACGACGCCACCTTCGTCTACGCGCCGAGCTCCGAGGTGATCACCGACTGGGACCCGGCGCTGTCCTACTCCAACGAGATCGTCGCCCTGTCGAACATCTACGAGGGCCTGACCAGGTACGACTCCGAGGAGCAGCAGGCGAAGCCGCTCCTCGCCACCGAGTGGACGTCGGCGGCCGAGGGCAAGGAGTGGACGTTCAAGCTGCGGCAGGGCGTGCGGTTCCACTCCGGCGCCACCCTGGACGCCGAGGCCGCCAAGAAGGCCATCGAGCGCACGATCGCCAAGAAGGGCGGCGCGGCCTACATCTGGGACCCGGTGGACCGGATCGACGCGGTCGACGCGGGCACGCTGAAGTTCACGCTCAAGTACGCCGCCCCCCTCGACCTGATCACCTCCTCCGGCTACGCCGCCTGGATCTACGACGTGGACGCCGTGGACCCCGGCGGGAAGAAGACCGCCGGCACCGGGCCGTACACGATCGACTCCTGGCAGAAGGGCAAGGAGACCGAGCTGACGCTCAAGGCGTACGAGGACTACTGGGGCGGCTGGAAGCCGGAGCAGTACAGGAAGGTCGCCTTCCGCGTCACCCCCGAGATCACCACCGCCTGGCAGCTCCTGCGCCAGGGCGAGGTGAACTTCGTGCGGCGGCTCAACCCGCAGCTGATCAAGCAGGCGGCGGACACCGAGGGCGTGCAGACCGTGCAGTCGCCGTCGTTCCAGAACCTGCTGGTGCTGTTCAACACCGCCCAGGGCCCCACCAGGGACGTCAGGGTGCGGCAGGCGCTGCAGCTCGCGATCGACTACGACGGCCTGCTGGCGGCCATGGAGGGCGCGGGCGTCAAGGCCAGCGGCCTGGTGCCGAAGGGGCTGCTCGGCCACAACGCCGGCATGGAGCCGAAGCAGGACCTGGCCAGGGCGCAGGAGCTGCTCGCGGCGGCGGGGTACGGCCCGGACAACCCCGAGCTCAAGCTCAGCCTGACCTACGGCATCGGCGACGAGGACCAGAAGCTGCTGGTCACGCTGCTCAGCTCGACGCTCAAGCAGCTCAACATCACGTTGCAGGCAAAGCCCATGAACTGGGGCGCGCAGTGGGACCTGGGCAAGAAGAAGGGCCAGGACATCTTCGTCATGTACTGGTATCCGGACTATCCGGACGCCTACTCCTGGTTCCTCAACGTGTTCAAGAGCGCCGACAAGGCGCAGTTCAACCTGTCCTACCTGAAGAACGCCGAGATCGACGCGGGCATCGACAAGCTGCCCGCCCTGACGGCCACCGACCAGCTCGCGGCCGACGCCGAGTTCGAGCGGCTCCAGCGGCAGATCATCGAGGAGCAGGCGGCGGTCGCGGTCCCGTACGTGCAGAACTACCAGCGCGCGCTGACCTCCGACGTGCAGGGGTATGTGGAGAACCCGGCGTATCCGAACGTCGTCTTCTTCCACGACCTCCGGCGCGCCGGCTGACCGTGCCGCGCTTTCTGGCCCGCCGGCTCGGCCAGGCCCTCCTGGTCGTGGCCGGCGTGGTCGTGCTCACGTTCGCGGTCATGCGGCTGGTGCCCGGCGACCCGGCGGTGGCCTTCGCCGGGCCGAAGGCGACGCCCGAGCAGCTCGCCGCGGCCAGGGCCAGGTTCGGGCTCGACGACCCGCTGCCCGTGCAGCTGTGGAACTACGTGCGCGGCCTGCTCGCCGGCGACTGGGGGATCAGCCTGCGCACCCGCCGGCCGGTGCGCGACGACCTCTACCTCGCCTTCCCGGCCTCGCTGGAGCTGGTCGGCGCGGCACTGGCCGTCGCGGTCGCGGCGGGCATCTCGCTCGGCGTGCTCGCCGCCCGCCACAACAGGCGCCTGCCGGACCTCGGGGTGCGCCTGGGCAGCGTGCTGGCCGTCTCCGTGCCGGTCTTCTGGCTGGCCCTGGCGATGCAGACGGTCTTCGCCGGCAACCTCGGCTGGTTCCCGGTCGCCGGTGAGTACGACTCCTCCCTCGACACCACCAGTCCCCTCACCCTCTGGACCAACATCACCATCGTCGACGCCCTCATCACCGGCAACTGGCCCATCTTCACCAGCACGCTGTGGCACCTGGTGCTGCCGGCCCTGGTCGTGGCCGCCTACCCCACGGGCGTGATCGCCCAGATGACCAGGGCCGCCCTCATCGAGGAGTCGGGCCAGGACCACGCCAGGCTGGAGCGCGCGCTCGGGTTCGGCGAGACGTCGATCCTGACCAAGTTCGCCCTGCGGCCCGCGCTGAACCCGGTCCTGTCGCTGATCGCGCTGGTCTTCGCGTACGCGATCGTCAACGGCTTCCTCGTCGAGGCCGTCTTCAACTGGCCGGGCCTGGGCCGCTACGCCGCCGACTCGATCCGCTCCCTGGACACCCCGGCCATCGCGGGCGTCACGCTCCTGGTGGCCCTGGTGTACGTGCTGGCCAACCTGGTCGTGGACCTCGTCCAGGGCTTCGTCGACCCGAGGACGAGGGCCCGATGACGGACGTGACGCCGCTGGGCCGCAGGCTGCCCCGGCTCCCCGACGGGTTCGCCGCGCTCGGGGCGGTGCTCATCGTGGCCGTCGTCCTGGCGGCGGTGCTGGCGCCGTGGCTGGCGCCGTACCCGCCGGACGAGCCGCGCCCGCTGGAGCGGCTGCTGCCGCCCAGTGGTGCCCACTGGTTCGGCACCGACCAGGTCGGCCGGGACGTGCTCACCCGCATCCTGTACGGCGGGCGCACCTCGCTGCTCATCGCCGGGGCCGTGCTGGGCGTCTCGGCGGTGGCCGGGGTCGCGCTCGGCGTGGTGGCCGGCTACGCGGGCGGCCGGGTCAGAGACGTCATCATGCGGGTCACGGACGTGTTCCTGGCCTTTCCGGCGCTGCTGCTGTCGCTGGCGCTGGCGGTGGTGCTGCAGCCCGGCGTGAACACCGTGATCCTGGCCATCGCGGTCACCTGGTGGCCCTGGTACGCGCGGCTGGCCGCCTCCGTGGCCGCCTCGGTCGCCACCCGCCCCTACGTGGACGCCGCCCGCTGCCTGGGCGTGCCGGCCCCGCTGATCATCCTGCGGCACGTGCTGCCCAACTCGCTCACGCCGGTCCTGGTGCAGCTCTCGCTGGACGTGGGCGGGGTGATCCTGACCTCGGCGGCACTGTCGTACCTGGGGCTGGGCGCGCAGGAGCCGGTGGCGGAGTGGGGGCTGATGGTGCAGCAGGGGCAGACGCTGTTCAGCACGAACTGGTGGGTGGTCACCTTCCCGGGGCTGGCGATCCTGGTGACGGCGTTCGCGTTCAACGTGCTGGGCGAGGGGCTGCGCAACGCGCTGGACCCGCGAAGGGCGGTGCGATGATCGAGGTGCGCGACCTGAAGGTGCGTTACGGCGGGCGGCTCGTCGCCGACGTGCCCGAGCTGGACGTGGGCGCGGGGGAGTGCGTGGCGATCGTGGGGGAGAGCGGCTCGGGCAAGTCCACGACGCTGCTCACCCTCCTCGGCCTCACCCCAGATGCCGAAATTTCAGGACACGTACGGGTGTGCGGCGTGGACGTGCTCACGGCCTCCCCGCGCGCGCTGCGCGAGATCCGGGGCGCGCGGGCGGCCCTGGTGATGCAGTCGCCCCAGGCCGCGCTCAGCCCCGCCACCCGCCTCGGCGTGCTGATGCGCCGCGCGCTGCGGCTGCACGGCAGGGACGGCTCGGAGCAGGCGATGGCGCGGGCCGTGGCGGAGGTCCTGCTCGACCCGGAGATCCTGCGCCGCTACCCCCACGAGATCTCCGGCGGCCAGGCCCAGCGCTTCGCCATCGCGCTGGCCGTCGCCCTGGGCGCGGAGGCGATCCTGGCCGACGAGCCCACCAGCGCGCTGGACGTGACCGTGCAGGCCGAGGTGATCGGCGTGCTGCGCCGGCTGCGCCGGGAGCGGGGCCTGGCACTGCTGATGGTCTCTCATGACCTGGCCCTGGTCTCCACGATCGCGGACCGGGTGCTGGTCATGAAGGACGGCGCGGTGGTGGAGTCGGGGCCCGCCGCCACCGTGCTGGCCGAGCCCGCCCACCCCTACACCCGCGAGCTGCTGGAGGCGCTGCCGTGACCCTGCTGAGGGCCGAGAGGGTGACACTCGGGTACGGGGGCCGCCCCGTCGTCCACGACGTCAGCCTCGGCGTCACCGAGGGCGGCGTGGGCCTGATCGGGGAGAGCGGCTCGGGCAAGACGACGCTGGCCCGCGCGTTCCTGGGCCTCCTCACCCCCATGTCCGGAAATATTTACTACGGCGATCAAACACTGAAAAAGGCGAACCTGAGGGCGTTCCGCAGGGACGTGCAGCCCGTCTTCCAGGCCGAGGCGCTCGACCCCAGGATGCGCGTCGGCCGCTCGATCGCCGAGGCGCTGCCGCGCGCCGCCCGGGCCCGCGTCGGCGAGCTGCTCGAACAGGTCGGCCTCGACCCCGCCCTGGCGGCCCGCCGCCCGCACGAGCTCTCGGGCGGGCAGCGCCAGCGCGTGGTGATCGCCCGCGCCCTGGCCGTCGGCCCCCGCCTGCTCATCCTCGACGAGCCCACCAGCGCGCTCGACGTCACCGTCCAGGCCAGGATCCTCGACCTGCTGGCGTCGCTGGAGACCGAGCGCCTGCTCATCACGCACAACCTGGCCGTCGTGGAGCGCCTGTGCCGCACCTCGCACGTGCTCTTCGCGGGCCGCGTGGTCGAGTCGGGCCCCACCGCGCGGCTCCTGGCGAACCCGGCCCACCCGTACACCAGGGCGCTGCGAGACGCCGTGCCCAAGCTAGGCGGCGCCCCGCCCGAGGCGCGCGGCAGGACGGAAGCGGTCCCCGCGGCGACCGGCTGCCCGTTCAGGCTACGCTGCCCGCTGGCCGTGGCCGCGTGCGAGCAGGCGCCCGCGCCGCGGGACCTGGGAGGCGCGGGAGGCACGGGAGGCATGGAAGGCCGCCGGGTGGCCTGTCACCGGGCGGAGGACGTGCTCTCCGCCTGAGTCTTCAGGTACCCGGACATGTCGTCGGCGAGCTTCTCCAGAAGCCGGGCCAGCTCCGCCCGCTCCGGCTCCGGCCAGTCGGCCAGCACGGCCTCGAACCACTGCGCGGCGGCCCTGCGGCAGGCGAGCGCCGCCGTGCTGCCCTCGTCGGTGAGCGCGATGCGCCAGGCCCGGCCGTCGTCGGGGTCGCGGACGCGCTCGACCAGCCCGCGCCGCTCCAGCGCGGCCACGTGCCTGGTCACGTGCGGGCTCTCCACCTGAAGGCTCTCGGCGATCTTCCCGATCCTGCGTGGCTCGTCCGCGTCCAGCAGGTCGACGAGGATCTGGACGTCCGGCCGGTCCAGGCGGATGCCCGCGGCCTGGGTCAGCCGCTCGTGCGTCTTGGCACGGTTGAGTGAGGTCGCGAGCCGCCGATAGGACTCGACCGTTCGGTGCAGACTCTCGTCCATCCGCTTGATTACCTAACTTAAGTATGTATTATCGATGCTCGGTTACTTACCCAAGTTATCTAAAGGAGCCGACATGGCGACAGTCGTCGCGCCCGCGTCGCGGGTCACGACCAGCCGGAACCCCTGGCCCGCGGTGATCTCACTGGCCTTCGCCGCCTCCATCGCCGCTCTCCAGAACACCGCCGTGGTCCCGCTGCTTCCCGTGCTGCAACGGGAGCTGAACACGTCGCTGAGCGCCGTGAGCTGGACGCTCACGCTGAGCCTGCTGGTCGGCGCGGTCGCCACGCCGTTGTTGTCGCGCTTCGGCGACATGTACGGCAGGCGCCGCATGATCCTCACCGCCCTGGCGCTGCTGGTGATCGGCTCCGTCATGGCCGCGCTGGCGACCTCGCTGGCCTGGCTCATCGTGGCGCGCGTGCTGCAGGGCTTCGTGTCCGCGCTGGTGCCGCTGTCGATCGGGGTGGTCAGGGACTCGCTGCCCAGGCAGCAGCTCGCGACCGGCATCGGGGTGCTGAGCGCGACCATGGGATTCGGCAGCGGCGGCGGCATGATCCTGGCGGGCCTCGCCTCCGGCGACTACCACGTGGTCTTCTGGATCACCGGCGGCATCTCGCTGGTGGCGGGCATCGTCGTGGCCTTCCTCGTGCGCGACTCGGCGCCGCCGGTCAAGGGCCGCCCCGACCTGGCCGGGGCGGCGCTGCTGACCGCGTGGCTGGTCGCGCTGCTGCTGGCCGTCAGCGAGGGCGGCTCCTGGGGCTGGACCTCGCCGGGCGTGCTGGGGCTGTTCGGCGCGGCGGCCGTGCTGGCGGTCGTCTGGGTGCTGGTCGAGCGCAGGGTGGCCGAGCCGCTGGTGGAGATGGCGATGCTGGTGCACAGGGGGACGGTCGGTGCGACGGTGTCCTCGTTCCTGCTCGGATTCTCGTTCTTCACCCTGCTGACCGGCATGTCGGGCTTCGCCCAGGCGCCGGCGGCGGCGGGCGGGCTCGCGGCCACCGTCCTGCAGGTCGGCGTCTACCTGCTGCCGAGCACGCTCTTCATGCTGGTGATCTCGCTGTTCGCGGGCCGGATGATGCGCAGGCTGCCGGCGTCGGCCATGGTGGCGATCGGCTCGGGGGTCACCGCGCTGGCCGGGCTCTGGCTGGTGGTCCAGCACACGGCGCCGGCGCACCTGTACGTGGCGTCCTCGCTGATGGGCGTGGGCCTCGGCGTCGGCTACGCGGCGCTGGGCACCATGGCCGTGGAGCACGTGGCCCCGGACAGGACCGCCGTGGCGGCGGGGGTGAACGCCCTGGTCCGCATCGTGGGCGGCAGCGTGGCCGGCGCCGCGATCGCCGCCGTGCTCGCCGCGGGCGGCGGCTACCCCTGGGTCTTCGGGACAGCCGCCGGAGCGGGCGTCGTGGCCGCGCTGTTCGCGGCCGGGTACGGCTACCTCAACCGCAGGCCGGTCACAGCGCCTTCAGGCCACTGATCACTTCCAGCAGCACCTTGGCGTCCGGGGCGGGCGGCGGCAGCTCGACCTGCACGAGTTGCTGGGCGTGCAGGTCGCCGACCAGCACCCGGACCACGCCGATGGGCAGGTTCAGCTCGGCCGCCACGTCCACGAGCCGGGTGGGCTGGGTGCACTTCTGCAGGATGATCAGATGCTCGGGATCGAGGCCGCGGGGCGGCGTCAGGCCGCCGGCGGTGATGATGACCGCGATGAGGTCGATGGCCTCGCTCGCGGGCACCGTACGGCCCCTGGTCAGCAGGTAGGCGGGGACGATCGGACCGGCGTCCTCGTCCAGCCAGCGCTCTTCAGTCACTTCGCACCACCCGCATGGGGCGTTCGGGCTCCTTCTTGGGAGCCTCGGCCTCTGGTTCGGCCACGTGCTCTTCCGGGATCAACACGATCGCGGTGGTCCCTCCATATGGTGAACCGCGCAACGTCACGCGGATGTCATGCCTGGCGGCCAGGCGGGAGACGACGAACAGGCCCAGCCGGTCGCTGTCGGCCAGGTCGAACTCCGGTGGGCTGGCCAGCCGCTCGTTGTACTCGGCCAGCTCCGCTGCGTCCATCCCGAACCCGCGGTCCTCGACCTCGAAGGCGAAGCCCCGCGCCGCCGCCTCGCCGCGCACGATGACCGAGGTGTGGGCGGGGGAGTAGACGGTGGCGTTCTCGATCAGTTCGGCGATGAGGTGGATCACGTCCCCGACGACCGGCCCGGCCAGGCGCTGGCCGGACATCGGCTCGACGACGACCCGCTGGTAGTCCTCCACCTCGGCCGCCGCGCCGCGGGCCACGTCGAGCAGCGGCACGGGCCGGCTCCAGCCCCGCCCCGGCGTCGCGCCCGACAGGATGATCAGGCCCTCGGCGTGGCGGCGCATGCGCGTGGTGAGGTGGTCGAGCTTGAACAGGTCGTCGAGCTGCTCGGGGTCGGTCGTGCGGTGCTGCATGTCCGCGAGCTGGATGCGCTGGCGGTGCAGCAGGGTCTGGCTGCGCCTGGCCAGGTTGCGGAAGACGTGGCCGACGCCCTCGCTGAGCTGCGCCTGCCCGACCGCGGCCTCCACCGCCGTCTGCTGCACGGTGGAGAACGCCTGGCCCACGTCGTCGATCTCGACCGTGGTGCTGGCCACCGACAGCTCGGGCATTTCGACCTTCTCGCCCTTGCGCAGCTTGGCCACCACGTGCGGCAGCCGCTCCTGCGACACCTCCAGCGCGGCCAGCCGGAGCGCGCCGAGCTCCCTGGAGAGCCGGTCGCCCATGCGCAGCGAGAACGCGATCGACACGATCACCAGCGCCAGCGCCGTGCCCGCCAGCAGGAAGGCCCGCGACAGCACCTGGTCGGCCACCGGGTCGGCGCGCTCGTTCAGCAGCGTGCTGGCCCGCATCTGGGCCTGGTTGAACGCCTTGGCCAGCCCCTCGGTGGTGCTGAGCCAGCCCAACGGCGTCTGACCGGCGATGATCTGGTCCTCCATCATCCGCATCCGCTGGTAGGCGGGGGAGGCGATGATGGCGACCTGGGGGTCGCGCAGCTCCGGGTCGAGCTCGGCCAGGTTCTGGTCGATGAGGAAGCGCCGGTTGCCGGCGATCTGCGTGAACAGCCGGCGCTCGGCGGCGTTCACGGCCCCGAGCCCGAGGGCCTGCTCCCTGGTCAGCAGCTCCTTGGCGTAGCTCATCTCGATGACCACGCGCGACTGCTCGTAGATCGGGATGTCGTCGATCAGCGCGACCCGGCGGTGCAGGCCGAACAGGGTGTCGATGATGGAGACGTACGACTCCACGGTGTGCAGACGGTCGGACAGGCCCGCGTCGATCTCACCCCGGATCGAGTCGAGCCTGTCCAGTTGCGTGTACACCGCGTCCACCTGTGTGCTGATCTCTTCCGATCTGTCCTTGGAGTTCCTGGAGAGCTGCTCGAACGAGGTCTTCGCGGCGTCGGTGCGGGTGCGCTGCGTGGCGACGGCGGTCTTGTCCGCGACGTCGCGCAGGAGCTGGGCGGAGAGGAGCCGCTCGCGCTGGATCTCGCCGATCAGTTTGTACGCGGGAAGGCGGAGATTCGTCCAGACTGTCTTGTACTGACGCAGCTCCAAGCTCTCGCTCGCGGTGACGGCGGTGATGACCCCCCACAACACCACCATGGAGGCCAACGGGACCAGGAGTAGTCCGATGATCTTCATGCGGATCGTTCGGCTACGACCCATGGCACCTCACTCCGGTCGGTCCCCTGCTGGCAACCCCGGACGGGACAAGCCCCGAGAATAGCAATTCGATCACCAGAATGCCCAATTTTTCGGGACTTTTGGACACGTGAGTCCCTCTAGGCTTGATCCTGAAGTAGTTTTCCCGGGAGCCCCATCGGTCACAGAGGAGTCGCGTTGCGCCGTCTACTCATAGCGGCCGCCGCGCTGGTCCTTCTCGTGGGCTGCTCGACGCCCCCCGAGCCCCAGCGGGCGCCGGCCGGGGAGTCGCCGTTCGTCTACGTCAAGAACACCGACATCATCACCGAATGGGACCCCAGCCGCTCCTACTCCAACGAGATCATCGCCTTCCAGAACGTCTACGAGACGCTCACCTTCTGGAACCCGGTCACCAGGAAATCCGCCCCCCGCCTGGCCACCTCGTGGCGCTCCTCGGCCGACGGCCGGACGTGGACCTTCTCCCTGCGCCCGAACGTGACCTTCCACACGGGCAGGCCGCTGGACGCCGAGGCGGTCAAGTCCTCCGTCGAGCGCACCATGCGGGCCAGGACAGGCGCCTCCTACATCTGGGACGCCGTCTCCTCCATCAGGGTCGAGGGGCCGCTCACGGTCACGTTCGCGCTGAAGTACCCGGTCCCGCTGGACCTGGTGGCCTCCGCCGGGTACGCGGCCTACATCTACGACACCAAGGCGGCGCCCGACCTGGCGAAGTGGTTCCGGGAGGGCCGGGACGCCGGCTCCGGGCCGTACACCGTGGCCCGGTGGGACAAGGGCAAGGAGGACGAGCTCACGCTCAAGGCGTACGACGGGTACTGGGGCGGGTGGCGGCGGCCGCACTACAACACGATCAGGTACCGTGCCGTGCCCGACACCGAGCGGGCGTACCGGATGTTGCAGAGCGGCGAGGCGAGCTTCGTGGACCGGCTCGACCCGCGGCTGTTCGCCCGCGCGTCGGCCGCGCCCGGCCTGCGCACCTCCGACCGGCCCTCGTTCACCACGGCGATGCTGCTGTTCAACACCGCGGCCGGGCCGATGAAGGACATCCGCGTCCGCAAGGCGGTGCAGCAGGCCATCGACTACCGGGGGCTGGTCAAGGCGCTCAAGGGCTCGGTGATGCCCGCCAGCGGCGTCGTGCCCGAAGGGCTGCTCGGCCACGTGCCCGGCCGCGTCCCCAAGCAGGACCTGGCCGCCGCCACCCGGCTGCTGCAACGGGCCGGCTACGGGCCCGGCGGCCGGCCGCTGCGCCTGCGCCTGACCTACGGCGAGGGCGAGGCCGACGAGGAGGTGCTCGTCAGACGGCTACGGGCCACGCTGCGGCAGCTCAACGTCACGCTGGAGGCCAGGGGCCTGCCCTGGAACGCCCAGTGGGAGCAGGGCAAGACCCGCGGCCAGGACATCTTCGTCATGTACTGGTGGCCCGACTACGCCGACGGCTACTCCTACTTCGGCCAGGTCTTCCACAGCGCCGACCCGCCCGTCATGAACATGACGTACCTGAACGACCAGACCCTCGACGCGCTGCTCGGCACCATCCCCGAGCTGACCGTGACCGACAGGCCCGCGGCCCAGCGCGCCTACGAGCAGGCCACGGCCCGGGTGCTCGACCAGCGGGCGGCCGCCGCGCTGCCGTGGGTGGTCAAGGCGCGGCGGGCCTACCTGGGCGGCGTGCAGGGCTATGTGGACAACCCCGCCTACCCGGACGTCGTCTTCGTCTACGACCTGCGGCCCTCGGGCTGAGCCTGGCCCTCGACCCGCTCGCGCAGCCGGGCCCTGATCTCCTCGGGGGTGTAGGCGCGGCGGCGGCGCTCCGCGCGCGCGATCACCGCCCCCGTGGCCGCCACACCCATGATTCCCGCCAGGCCGAGCATCTTCCACCAGCGCATGTTGCCTAGGCTAGCCCTGTGCTGACTCTCGACGAGGCCGTCAAGGTGACCAGGACCGGCGATCTGTGGGTCTTCCGCGGCCGGTCGGCGCCCGACCGCGCGATCCAGACGATGACCAACAGCCCGGTCAACCACGTCGGCATGGCGATCGTGATCGAGGACCTGCCGCCCATGATGTGGCACGCCGAGCTGGGCAAGTCGCTGCTCGACCTCTGGTCGGGCACCCACCAGCGCGGCGTGCAGCTGCACGACCTGCGCGCCGCGGTGACCGTCTGGGCCGACCGGTACGGCCAGCGCGCCTGGCTGCGCCAGCTCGACCCCGAGGCCACCCCCGAGATGGAGGACGCCGCCCTGCGCACGGTGGCCAGGCTCGACGGCACCCCCTTCCCCTCCACCGCCCGGCTGGCCGCCCGCTGGGCCAAGGGACGCCTCCCGGCCCTGCCGCGCCCCCACCTGCCGGGTCTGGCCCACCTGCCGGGCCTGGCCCGCCTGCCGCGTCTGCCGCGTCTGCCGCTCGTGCGGCGCGGGAGCCGGGAGGAGCGGACGCTGGAGAGCGCCTACTGCGCCGAGGTGGTGGCCGTCACCTACGAGGAGATGGGGCTGCTGCCGGGCGGGCGCCGCCCCAACTGGTACGACCCCGGCAGGTTCTGGAGCGGCGACGACCTGGAGCTGCTGCTGGGCCGGCGGCTGGGCAACGAGATCACCGTGGGCGTGGAACGCACCCGCCCGTGACCCCCTCGAACGGGCCCCCGCCCGTGACCTCCTCGAAGGCGCACCCGCCCGTGACCCCCTGGAAGCGCACGCGCCCGTGACCCCTCGAACGGGCCCCGCCCGTGACCCCTCGAACGGGCACGCGCCCGTGACCTCCTCCACCCCCTCGAAGACCGGGAACAGCATGGACACCGCGGACACCGTCAACATCGCCCTCGTCGGGGTGGGCAACTGCGCCTCCTCCCTGGTCCAGGGCGTCGAGCACTACCGCGACGGCGACGCCCCGGGCCTGTCCAACCCCGTCTGCGCCGGCTACCCGATCTCCCGGGTGCGCTTCACCGCCGCCTTCGACGTCGCCCGCGCCAAGCTCGGCCGCGACCTGTCCGAGGCGATCTGGACCGCGCCCAACAACTCCAGGAAGTTCGCCGACGTGCCCCGCCTCGGCGTCCCCGTCGTCGAAGGCGTCCTGGCCGACGGCGTCGGCCCCGGCTCGGCCGCGCTGGTCGAGCCGCGCGGCGGCGCGACGCCCGGAGACATCGCCGCCCACCTCAAGGAGACGGGCAGCAACGTCGTGCTCAACTTCCTGCCGACCGGCGCGCAGCGGGCCACCGAGCTGTACGCCGAGGCGGCCATCGAGGCCGGCTGCGCCTTCGTCAACTGCATGCCGGCCGTGCTCGCCCGCTCGCCCGAATGGCGCGGCCGATTCGCCGCGGCCGGGCTGCCGCTGGTGGGCGACGACCTGAAGAGCTCCTTCGGCGCGACGCTCGTGCACCGCGCCCTGGTCGAGGCCCTGACCGGCAGCGGCGTCCGGCTCACCGGCGGGCACCAGCTCCTCGGCGGCGGCAACATGGACTTCGTCAACCTGGAGGACCCGGCCCGCATGAAGGGCAAGAAGGCCACCAAGGCGACGGGCGCGGGCACGGCCACCCACGTCGGCGCGCAATACCTGCCGTTCCTGGACGATCGCAAGGTCGCCTACATCCGGCTGGACGGCGAGGGGTTCGGCGGCTCGCCGCTGGAGCTGGAGCTGCGCATGGTCGTCGAAGACTCTCCCAGCGCCGCCGGCAACGCCCTCGACGCCGCCCGGCATGCCAGGGCCGCCCTGGAGCAGGGCGCCGGCGGGCTGCTGGAGGAGGTGTCCCGCACGCTGATGAAGGCGGTCTGACGGGCCGGCGGCCCGGACGGCGGCGGCTCGCCGGTCCGGGAGGAGGCCGGTCCGAGGGCACGCGGGCCGCTACCGGCTGCACGACCTCATCGCCCTCTCCGTCCCATGCCTATCCGGTACGCCCGGCTTGCGGCATGCTGGGCGGATGCGGAGTCCGGTGAACGCGCTGACCGCCCGATGGGCCGCAACCTGCGCCGGGGAGTCGTTCGTCATCTCGGGGGTGGGCGTGTGGCCGCTGCTGGCCCTGCTCGCCTCGGCCGCCGACGGGCCGGGGCGGGCGGAGCTGGAGGAGGCGGTCGGGATCGACGCCGCCCGGGCCGCCCCGGCGGCGGCGGAGGTGCTGCGGAGCCTGAACGGGCCGGCCGTCGGGGCGGCGCTCGGGCTCTGGTTCGCCCGCTCCCTGCCGCTCAACCCCTCCTGGCTCGCCGGCCTGCCCGGCGGCTCGCCCGAGGCTTCACCCGGCGGTCCCCACGGCGGTTCGCCCGGTGCCTCGTCCCCCGGCCCGTCCGACGCTCCGCCCGGCGGCCCGCCCGGCGGCCCGTCCGGCGGCCCGTCCGGCGGCCCGTCCGGCGGCCCGTCCGGCGGGCTGCCCGGCGGGCTGGCCGGCCGGCTGGACGGCGATCCCGCCGTGGACGGCCCGCGGCTCGACGCCTGGGCCTCAGAGCGGACCGGCGGCCTCATCCCCGCGATGCCGATCACGGTGACCGAGGACACGCTGCTGGTGCTGGCGGGCGCGCTCACCGTCAGGACGCGGTGGCTGCGGCCGTTCGAGGACGGGTACGGCACGTTCGAGAGCGGCCCGTGGGCCGGGCGCGACCTGGCCGTGCTGCGCCGCAGCACCACGGCCGTCGACCGGCTCCGCGTCGTCGCCACCCCGTCCGGGCCCTTGACGACGCTGCGCGTCCTGGGCTCGGGAGGCATCGACGTACACCTCGCACTCGGCGCGACCGCCTCGCCCGCCGAGGTGCTCACCGGGGCCATCGCGGCGCTGCGCGGCGGCGTCGCGGCGCTCCCCCTGGAGGAGGGGCCGGGGGTGAGCGTCGGCCACGTCCAGGCCGCCGAGCCCGACGAGCGGCTGGAGGTCACGCTGCCCCGCTTCACCGTGCGGGCCACCCAGGACCTGCTGCGCCTGCCCGAGGTGTTCGGCCTGGCCACCGTCACGGACGCGAGCCGCGGCCACTTCCCCGGCATCAGCCCCGCGCCGCTGGCGATCAGCCAGGCCGCCCAGGCCGCCGTCGCCGTCTTCGGCGCCACCGGGTTCGAGTCCGCCGCCGTCACGGCCGTCGGCGTCGCCGTCGCCGGGGCGATGGAGCGCCTGCCGTACCGGGCCAGGCGGGTGTACGTCCAGTTCGGCCGCCCGTTCGCCTTCCTCGCGGTGGAGCGCCACACCGGGCTGATCCTGACCGCAGGCTGGGTCGCGGACCCGGATACGGCGGAGTCGGTGGCAGGCTAGGGGCATGCGCCTGGCTACCTGGAACGTGAACTCCGTCAAGGCACGGCTGCCCCGCCTGCTCGCCTGGCTGGCCGACACCGCGCCCGACGTCGTGTGCCTTCAGGAGACCAAATGCCCGGCCGAGGCGTTCCCGGCGGCGGAGGTGGCCGAGCTGGGCTACCTGACCGCGGCCCACGGCGACGGCCGCTGGAACGGCGTCGCGCTGCTGTCGAAGGTCGGGCTGACGGACGTGACCCCGAGCTTCCCCGGCGAGCCCGGCTTCGGCGAGCTCGACGGCGTCGGCGCGGCCCGCCCCGAGGCCCGCGCCATCGGCGCCACCTGCGGCGGGATGCGGGTGTGGTCCCTGTACGCGCCCAACGGCCGCGCGCTCGACTCGCCCCACTACGCCTACAAGCTCGACTGGTTCGCCGCGCTCAGGGAGGCCCTCGCCCCCGAGGTGGCCGCCGGGCCGGTGGTGGCCTGCGGCGACTACAACGTGGCCCCGACCGACGCCGACGTGTGGGACGCGTCCCTGTTCGCCGGCTCCACCCACGTCACGCCGGCCGAGCGGCAGGCGCTGGCCGACCTGCGGGCGCTCGGGCTCCATGACGTGGTGCCGACGCCGATGAAGGGGCCGCATCCGTTCACGTACTGGGACTACCGGGCCGGGATGTTCCACCAGAACAAGGGCATGCGCATCGACCTGGTCTACGCGAGCACGGACGTGGCGGAGCGGGTGCGGTCGGCGTACGTGGACCGCGAGGCCCGCAAGGGGAAGGGCCCGTCCGACCACGCTCCGATCGTGGTGGACCTGGAGCCATAAATAGAGGCACAAATCGCTTTCGCCCTAGTATTCTGTGTTTTCAGATGTTTCGGGGGCGTTAAGGAGCAACAAGGACCACGAGGGGTCTCCGTGGAACCTGCAGACGGTCGCGTCATCCTGTTCATCATGATCGGGCTCGCCGTGTTCGCCCTCGGCCGCCGCTTCCAGAACATGATCACCATGCGCCAGGTGTGGAAGCAGAGTGCCAGGCAGGTCATGGCCAGGAAAGAAGTCGCTCACAACGCCGCGAAGTCGATGATCGGGATCACGCTGCTCGCGATCTTCGTCATCTGGCTCGCTCTCAACCTCAACCGCATCATGTAGGACGTACCCCGCCCCGCCTCACCGTGCCGGCGGAACGGGGCGGGACACGACGAGAACACCTCGCGCCGCGCGCCACCTCCACCAGGGGGCGCGCGGCGCCGTCCGTTCCAGGGGGTTCACCGTGCGGCGGTGGCGCGGCGGAGGGCCCAGGCCGTGAGGACGGCCACCCCCGCGGCCGCCAGCCCGACCGCCCGCGTCAGCCGCACGGCCCGCCGGATGTCCGCCACCTCCGGCCCCGGCCCGTCACCCATCGTCGGGCGCTCCTCGACCCTGCCCTCGTAGACGTTCTTGCCGCCGAGGGTGACACCGAGCGCGCCGGCGAACGCCGCCTCGCACCGCCCGGCGTTCGGGCTGGGATGCCGGTGCCCGTCGCGCCGCAGCACGGCCCGCGCCTGCCCCGGATCCGGCCCGGTCAGCACTGTGAGCACGCCCGCCAGCCGCGCCGGCACGTAGTTCGCCACGTCGTCGAGCCGCGCCGCCGCCCAGCCGAACCGCTCGTAGCGGGGAGAGCGGTGCCCGATCATGGCATCCAGCGTGTTGATCGCCCGATACGCCAGCATCCCCGGCACCCCCGCCACCGCGCCCCAGAACAGCGGGGCGACGACGGCGTCCGACGTGTTCTCGGCCAGCGACTCGACCGTGGCCCGCGCCAGCTCGGAAGCCTCCAGATGGCGCGGATCGCGGCCGCACAGGTGGGGGAGGCGGGCGCGGGCGCTTTCGAGGTCGTCCTGTTCGAGGGCGCCGGCCATGTGCTCGCCCTCCCTGGCGAGCGTGGTCCCGCCGAGCACGGCCCAGGTGACCAGGGCCGTCGTGGCCGTACGGAGCACGGGACGAGAGCCGGTCGCCCGCATGGCCAGCACGCCTGCGGCTGTCACGCCACCGACGCACACGGCGACGTGCAGCACGCCGCGCCGCCGGTCGTCCGCGTACAGGGACTTCTCCAGCCCCGCCGCGGCGCGCCCGAACAACGCGACCGGGTGGGCGGAACTCTGCGGATCGGCGAGCAGCCGATCGAGGGCCACGCCGAGAGCGAGCCCCAGGGGATCACACCAAATGGGCATGAAGCTCATCTTCGTGCACATCCAGCCATGCACTCGCACGGCGGATGCGCTCACCGGCCCCGCCCGCCCACATCTTCGCCCAGTTGCCACCGGCCGCGGCACGGGTGCGCATGACGTCGTACGAACGATGGAACCGCAGCCTGGCCACTTCCAGCAGCCGGCGCCGGTCCCGCGGCGGCAGCCCGTAGGCGTCGCAGAACAGCCGCAGCCGAGCCCCCACGTCCACGGTGCGGAGCAGCGGGGCACGATCGACGGGATCGGCGATGGGCGCCCAGTGGCGGAGCGTGGTGACGACGTCGAAGAGCCGCGTGGTGGGCCGCGCGAGATCAAAGTCGATCATCGCGTACGGAACCGCTCCGGCGCCCGCACCGGCCCTCAGGCCGCCACCGACACGCCCGGCACCGGCCTCCTCGGCCACAAGCGTCCCACCCCCGCCCGAAGCCACCCCTCCCGCACCACCACTATGGCCGGCCCCGGCACGATGAGTCGGCCCGCTGCCATAGCCAACCTCGGAGGCGACCCGACGATGCAGAAGCTCGCTGTCCTCAACCCGAAATATCACGTTCTCCGGCGTTAAATCACAATGCCCGATGATCTCCGGCGCCCTGTCATCATTCGATCCCCCTTCCCACCCCTCCTGAGTGAGCGGGAACCCGGCCGTCGCGTCGTGAAACCGCCGCAACAACCCGGCGAGCGCCGCCAACGCCTCATCGGTCACGCTCTCGAGCCGAAGCCCGGTCGTACCCGGCAGAAAGGTGAGGATCTCGCGACCGAGCCCGTCCATCCCCACGACCCGGGGCGCGCCGTCGAACCCGGCGGCTTCCAGGTGTCTGAGCAGGGCGTGCACGGCGGGCGTCGACCTGCTGGCCGGTCTGCGCACGGTGTCCCCGACACGCACCACCCCGTCTGTCACGTCCCCGCCCTGCAGGGGAATCTCATGCAGGAGCGTCGCGACCATGCCCAGACAGCTTAGACCCAATTGCCCCACCCCCGCCTGGCCTTTTCCAACTACGGCCGGAGAGCGCGCGGCCCGCTAGCTTGGGGTCTCATGCCGATCCTGCTGTCGCTGGCGGCGTTCCTCATGACGCTCCTGGGCGGGCTCGTGGCCGACCGGATCGGCACGCGCCGCCACCTCGTGCTGGGCTTCGCGGCCGGCGTCATGCTCGGGGTGGTCGCCTTCGACCTCCTCCCCGAGGCCCTCGCCGTCGAGGCGCCGCGCGTGCACGGCGTACCCCTGCCCATGCTCACGCTCGCCCTGGCCTTCCTCGCCATGCACATCCTGGAGCGCTCGACGGGCATGCACGACGCCCACGAGGGCGACTACGCCACCCACCGCCACACCCACGCCGGCGTCGGCCTCACGGCCGGCTCGGCCCTGGTCGTCCACAGCTTCCTGGACGGGGCCGCGATCGGCGCCGCGTACCAGACGAACGCCTCCCTGGCCGTGGCGGTGGCGCTCGGGGTGATCGCCCACGACTTCACGGACGGCTTCAACACGTACACACTCACGAGCCTGTACGGCAACGCCCGCCACCGAGCCCTCACCCTCCTCGCCCTGGACGCCCTGGCCCCGATCGCCGGCGCCACCCTCACCACCCTCCTCACGATCCCCGACACAGCCCTCGCCGCCTACCTGGGCCTTTTCGCCGGCTTCCTCCTCTACCTGGCCACCTCCGACATCCTCCCGGAGGCCCACACGCCAAGACACGCCACCGGCTGGACGCTGACGGCTACCGTGATGGGGACGGCTCTCATGTGGGGTGTGATCGGCCTGACAGACTGACACGGGGAAAACTTGTGCGTGACATGTCGCCGGATCATGCACAATAAGGCGGGAGCGCCCTTAGCTCAGCTGGATAGAGCACCGGACTTCTAATCCGACGGTCGCAGGTTCGAATCCTGCAGGGCGCGCTTTGATCATGGTCTGACCTGCGGCTATGCGGGATCGGATGCGTTCTAGAATTTTCGTCTAGTGGTTGCGTGCTCCCTGCGTGCTCGCGCGCACCGATCCCGCACACATCATGATCCATTTGTCATCCTCTCACTCGCCCAAGAGCAGCGGCCCCGCCTCGCCGGGAGCAGGCGGCGAATGCGGGGCCGGATGCTTAATCCGACTGTCAGCTCTTCAGCGAGATGAGTTTCCCGGGCGCGGTCCTGTCTTCCTTGCCGAACAGCAGGGCCGCCGTCTTCTCGGCCGCGGCCGAGGCCACCTGCGGGTAGACGGAGGTGTAGGTGTCGGCGGTGAACGCACTGGAGGTGTGCCCCAGCGTCTCCTGCACGACCTTCATCTCCACTCCGGCCGCCAGCATCAGCGAGGCCGCCTGTACCGCTTCAAAACTCGAGAACATGGTCTGAGCTGGTGTTTCTTCGGGTTGGTCAGGCAGCACGGTGGTACTCGTTGATGACTCCGCTGAACACCTTTGGCCGCTGAACCCGGCCTTCCAGCGGCACCACGACGTCCTCGTCTTGATCAGGTGGGCGTTGTTGACGGGACTGGTGCGGGCGATCTGCGTTGTAGTGCTCGGCGTACTCGTCCAGAACCGATCGCAAATGACCTTCGTCGTATATCAGCATCCGGTCGATGCACTCGGCACGGGCGGTTCGGACCCAGCGTTCGGCGTAGCAGTTGGCTCGAGGCGTCCGTGACGGAGTCGTGATCACCGTGACGCCCAGGCTGGTGAAGATCTCGTCGAAGGCGGCGGTGAACTTGGCGTCCCGGTCACGGATGAGGAATCGAAACGACCTGGCTCGGTGCCCGAGATCCATGAACAGATTCCTCGCCTGCTGAGCCGTCCAGGCGCCTGTTGGGTGAGCAGTAACGCTCAGAATGTGCACGCGTCGCGTTTCCACCTCCATCACGAACAACACGTACAGGCGCTTCAAGAAGACCGTGTCGACGTGGAAGAAGTCGCAGGCGAGCAATCCTTTCGCCTGCAGCCGCAGAAACGTCCGCCAAGAGGTATCGAAGCTTCGTGGCACCGGCCGGTGCCTGCGTGAACGTAGGATCGATACACGGTCGCTTCACCCACATGCACGCCGAGTCGAACCAGCTCACCATGTACTCGCCGGTACCCCCACCTCGGGTTCTCGCGCGCCAGGCGGAGAACCAGATCCCGAACCTCTTTGCTTGTTCCGGGACGGCCGGCGCGGTGTGGGTGGGTCCACGAGCGTTTGATCAAACGACGATGCCAGGCCAGGAGGGTGGCGGGGGTTACGAGCCGATGTGTTCGTAGCACCGACGGCAGGAAGCGGGCCAACCCCGCCAAGAGCGCCCGTTCGGCCCAGTCCGGCCTCGGCCGAACGACCTGACGCTTCAACACGGCGACCTCATGCCGGAGCACCATGATCTCGACATCCTTGGAGGCCTGACCACGCCCCAGCCACACCAACCAGCCGAACACCCGAATCAAGGTCAGATACAGCAGACGAACCGACACGGACCGCGATCTTGCCCTTGGGGCCTCTGGAGGTCAAAGTCGCAGATCAAGCACCACGCGATGAGTTATGACCCAGTACAGGTCCCGCTGGGATCCCGTGTTCGGCACGACCACGATCACCAGCGGGCGGGCGGCACTCCTTGAGGGCCTGCCGTGTGCCGTCGTCCTGGACGATCAGCGTCTCGTGCACGTCGCGAGACCCGCGCGCCAGCCCTGAGCGGTCCTCGTGACCGACGGGGGTCGTAGCGGGCTCACCGGCTGCGAAGCCGGCGCGATCCGGCGAAGGGACAGAAAAGCTGACAGGGCCCACGCATCCTGCCGGGTACCGGTCAGGGCACCGGCGCCAGGAGGTGGACGCGGCGTCCGTTGTCCAGAGCCATCACGCAGGGCAGGCTGCCCAGGAGCCTTTCCGCCCTGCCCCCGATGACCGTGGTCTCGGGGTCCGGCGGGTCCCACCGGGACCATCCCCCACCCGCGGTGGAGGCCGCCCACACCTGATGGTCGTTCCCGACGACCCACATGAGGCAGGCCGTCGGATTTCCCGGATCTTGGAAGGCGCCGATCGTGGCGCGGAGGCGGGCGTCGGCGGGGCGGCCGTGCGCCGTCCACTGCGAGGCGCCGTCCGGAGACCATCGATGGCTCCACACCTGGCCGCTCGGTGAGCCGACCACCATGATGTCCAGCGTGGCGGAGCCGGAGGGGACGGAGACCTGCCCGACATGGATGCCGGCGACGATCTTCTCGGCCGGGGCGGGGGTGCCCAGGCCGATCCAGCGGAACGCGGTGCCGTCGGGCACGTTGATCCACAGGTGCCCGTCGCCGGTGACGACGGCGGCGGCCGATCCTCCCGAGGGGAGGGGCTGCGCGCCGATGACGGCGAAGATCAGTTGGCCTGGAGGGGTGCCGCGATCCGTCCAGAGCCCCCCGCTCCCCGACGCGGAACGCATCCACAGCCGCCCGTCGTCGGCCAGCACGTGGACCACGGGGGAGGCGGAGACCGGGATCGGGGCCACGCCGGTCTTGACCGATCTGCCGGTGGGAGCGCCGTGGTCGGCCCAGGTCCATTCCTCTCCGTCGGCCGTTCTGGCCCACAGACGGCCGTCGCTGCCGATCACGAATATCGAGATGCCGCCGGCCAGGGCCACGATCCCCACGCCTGCCCTGCAGACGACGCCCTCGGCGGGTGCGCCATGGTAGGTCCAGGTTTCGGACTGGGGGATGAAGTGGCCGTTCTCCACGCTCCGCCACACCTGGCAGTTCCACAGCGCGCCGTTCTCGTCGAGGGCGGCGACGCCGACCGAAGGATGCTCGGACGGCGGGAAGTCATGGGCTCCGACGATCGAGGTCACCGAGCCGGGGTGGTCGTGGCGCTCCCACTGCAGGCCGTTCGCGCCCGCATCGAAGGTCCACAGGTTGAAATCCCAGGAGACGCCGGCGGTGAACACGCGGTCCTGGCCGTCCGCGGCCACGACTTCGACGGCGGAGACCGGGTCGACGGAGGTGCCGGCCGGTACGGCGCCCAGCTCCTTCCAGTCGCCGGTCAGCGTGCGGGTCCAGATGGCACCGCTGATGCGGGCCATGACGACGGGCTCGCCGGGCCTGGTGTCGGGGCCCTTGCGGACCACCACGGCGGTGACGGCGGGGTTGTCCAGGCCGGCTGGATGCCCGAGATCGAACCATTGCCAGTCGCGCCCCGAGCCGACGAGCATGCTGACAGTCGCCTCGGAGGAGAAACCCAGAACGGCGCACGCCTGAAGCCGCCCTGTGTCGTCCAGGAACGCGGTGGCCGACAGCCCGGATTCGTTGAGGAGGAAGCCGGGGGGCGGATCGGTGACATCCTGCCAGGTCCAGACCGCGTTCTCGTGGAGGGCGACCTGGATGCTGCCGTCGAAGGTCTCGCGGTCACGCGCCACGGCGAAGATGTGCGGCTGCGGTTCCGATCCAGGCGCGACGGACGCGAGGGCCATGCCGAGTTCGACGGCGATCCAGTCGGCCTCCGCGGCGATGCGGAACCAGGTGCCGTCGGGGTCGAGGCCTTGACGGATCCAGGGCCGTCCGAGGCCGCTGCTGACCACCAGCGTGTGCCTGAGCGCCGCGCCCCGGGGGACGGCGCTCGCGGTGATGTCGCCGCACTCGGCGAAGAAGAACTCGCCCGTCTCCGGCGCCGGGCCGGACAGGCCGGTCCACGGCGTGGGCGTCGCTCCCCGCTGGTACGACCAGACCTTCACGTCGCCGCCCACCACCAGAGGCAGCAGGCCCCCCGATCCGCCGTCGGCGACCAGGGCCGCGTCGAGCACCTCCCCGGCGCCGGGCGGGACGCCGAGGCGCTCCCACGTCCATCCGCTCTCCGTGCGCCGGCGCAGGTAGAGGTGGCCGCCGACGGTGCCGGCCGCGATGGTGGCGGCATCGCCCACCCGGGCCCACGTGACCTCCCCGGGGCCGCCCAGTCTTGTCCAGTCGATGGCCGGCATCAGCGGCTACACCCCTGCTTTCATCGCGACATCCTTCGGTCAGCGGATCGTGTACCGGACGATGATGTGGGGGTCCGCCTGCCGGCCGCGGTGCACCACGGCGTCGTCGGCGGGGACGGTCAGCGAGAACGCGCCCGAAGCGGTGAGCTGGGCGCCGAGTTCCGGGAGCGCCGCCGCGTCCACGGGGGACGGGCCTCGTACGAGCGTCTCCCCGGATATCCCGTAGAGCTCGACCGCTTTCACGTCGATCGTCGCCGACTGGGAGAAGTAGGGGAACCAGCTCTTCTCGACCCGCAGCCGCAGGCCGTCGCCGCCGGCCAGGAAGGCCGCCCAGTCGGTGGGGAAGTCGTGGCGCAGGCTGAACGACCGCGCGAGGGTCTGGCCCGCCGCGGCGGCGAAGCGTTCACGCAGGTCCTTGGCCACGGCGTCGGACCGCACGCCCGGCCGGGCTGTGTAGCTGATGTGCAAGACGGCGTCGGAGATGCTCGAGTAGTCGAAGGTACGCAGGTGGGGAGGCAGGGTCAGGGCCCAGGTGCTGATCGCGCCGGCCCCCTCGAACGGCAGGTAACGGTCGTCGCGCGCCCCCGCGTCGAACATGCCCGTGTCGCGTACGGCGGAGCTGGTCACCACCGACTCCAGAGCGCCGGGAAAGTCCAGGAACCGCGGATCCTCCCCGGGAAGCCGGGTGTACTTGTCGTCGATCAGCCCGGGGTCGCGGCGGATGGAGCTGCGCTGCAGCGACAGGGTGGCCGCCACGGACGTGTACGGGCCGGTCACGGCCGGCAGGCTGAGCGCCACCGTGCTGACGCGGCGCAGGTAGTGGCCGGGCGTCTCCAGGTCGTAGCGCCATTCCGGCACGGTGAACTGGCACGACCCCTTGGACCGCAGTTCGAGCAGCGCCAGCGGATCCAGCATGCGGAGCGAGACGTGGGTGGTCAGTTCGAACTCGCGCCGGTTGTGCTCCAGATAGGCCAGCTGCAGGCGGGTGAGGTCGTGGTGGAGCCGCTCTCCCGCCTGCAGGCCGCGACGGCCGGTCTCCCAGTGCGAGAAGCCGATGAAGGTCTGCCCGTCGAGCTCGGGACGCATCAGCTCCCGCTTCACGGCGTGCTCGGCCGAGCGCGCGACGTCGACCGCCGTCCGGTAGTGCTCGGCGAAGCTGCGCGAGACCTCGCCGCAGAGCCAGGTGAACAGCTCGGTGTTGGTGTCCTTCGAGGCCAGGTAGGCGTCCACCTTCTCGGCCCGCTGGATCTGGTCGCGGGCCAGGTCGTATTCGCGCCGCGCGACCTGTTCGTGCACGAGGGCGGCGATGAGCTGGCGCCCGTTCTGCATCAGTTCCAGCGCGGCCTGGTTGCTCTGCTGGACGAAGTCGAGATCCCTGCGCTGGTATCCGGCGATCTTGGCGGCCCGGCCGCCGTCGTAGGCGTCCTGCTCGGCGGCCCCGCGGATGGCCGTGGCGAGCGTTCTGCCCACCGAGGACAGCAGGGGCCCGCCGAACTCCACGTGGCCGCCGATGCCGAACGGCTCGATGTCGACGCCCATGTTGGGCATCATGCCGAGCACGCCGTAAATGACGTCCAGGTCGATGGCGTCGCGTTGCTTGTCCCGCGAGGCAGGCAGGTGGATGTTCAGCTCGGCGTGCTCATTGGGGATCAGGTCGAGCGATCCCTGGCTCTGCGCGCCCGCCTGGATCTGCGGGTCGCCTTCCCGCGCCAGCCGCGGGGCCGGTCTGGTCTCCTGCGCGATGACGGTCGCGTAGCGTTCGACCAGCTTCTGGAGCACTTCGGAGAAGTTCGCCTCGGTCACGGTCGTGCGGGCCAGGCTGACGTCCCGCAACTTGTCGACCTCCGACTCCGGGCGGCCGAGCAACAGCTGGAAGTGGCGGTAGCGGGCGAAGGTCATGGCGCGGGTGCGCAGCAGCGCCTCGGTGCCGGCCTCGGCCTCCTTCCAGGCGAGGAAGCGCACGTCCCGGGTGAGCTTGGCCATGCCTATCTCGTGTTCCTGCCGCCGCCGGGCGAGCTCCTCGCCGTCGCGCCGTTCCATCGCCGACAGCAGGGCGGCGCCGGCCGCCTTGACCTCCGAGGTGATCTCCAGCGCCTTCTGGATCAGCCGCGTGGCGCGTACCGGCGAGGCGGGCGCCCGGGTGCCGGCGACCGCGCCCGCGATGTCGATGCCCGCGGCGGTGGCGCGCGACAGCAGGCCGGGGTCCAGCGCAGGCGAGAAGAGCGCGAGCCGGCGGACGACGCCGGTGATGTCCTGGCAGTTGCGGATCTTGAACAGACGGTCGGCGACGGTGTCCCAGTAGCCGAGCAGCTGGTCGTTGCGCGGGACGCAGAAATAGAGGCTGCGCCCGATCCCCAGCAGCGCGGTGCCGTTCGCTCCCGTTCCCGGCGCCCCGGAAGGCGGTGTGTTGGCGAACGGCAGCTGATTCTCCAGCTGGACCAGCACGTTCCCGAAGGCCCCGAGCCCGGCCTCCTTGAGCTGGCCATAGGTCATCCGCGGCGCGGCCCGGTGCCGGGGCACCTGGGCCGGACGCGGGCCGAGGATGTTCGCGGCCAGCACGTACAGCTGGGTCGCCTCGTTGATCGACTCGGCGTTGTCGAGCCGGAACAGGCTGTCGCCCCAGGCGATGAGGTTCTCCACATACTTCATCACCACGTAGTACTGGTACGCGACCACCCGGGTCCTGGCCACCCGGTGCGGGCGGAACGGCTCGCGGCGCAGCCCTTCGTAGCTGACCGCGGCCGCGGCGAGCAGGACCTTCTCCTCCGGGGTGAGCTGGGAGGGCGGACGGCTCAGCACGGCCACCAGTTCGTCGACCCTGGGCATGTCGCCGGGCCTGGGGTTGCGGAAGCGGACGAACTTCCAGAACCGCTGGGGCACCGGCGTGCCCGGGTCGGTCTCGGTGGGGTCGAAGACGTGGTGGAACCAGCGCTGGGCCTCGGCGAAGCGCTGGTTCTTGCTCAGATGGACCGCGATGGTCACCGGCGCGTGGAAGAACAGCTCCCAGTTGTAAACCGAGTACGGGCCCATCTCGCTGACGTCGATGTTCTTCGGGGACGCCTCGACCGTGAAACTGGGGTCCTCGTCGTTGGGATCGTAGATCTGCTCGAAGAAGGGCTCCGACACCTGCTGGACCGCCAGGTCGAGCAGACCCTCGACGGACTGCTGGTTGAGCCGTTCGACCAGCATCCCGACGTAGGGGTGGAAGTGGTTCTCGAACACGAAGGACGTGTCGGCCATGGCAGGATCCCTCCGCTCAGCCGGTGACGGTCAGATCGGGGAAGGTCACAGGAGCGGCGAGCGGCCCGGGAAACAGCCCGAACGGGTCGGCCCGCGGACCGAGCGCGAGGGCCGGATCGGGGTGGACGTAGAAAACGTGCCTGCTGTCCTGGAAGAAGAACGGCGCCAGGCGCACGTTCTTGAGCCGGTGCATCGGCCCTGTCGCGCGGTAGGGCGACTGGCTGGTGCGCAACACCGTCAGCTCGTGGAACGGGTCGTCGCTGAAGCTGATGACGAACGGGCCCACCTTGGAGAACTGCCGCTCGGCCGGGAATCCCAGCGAGCCGCCGGTGTCGTCCTGTTCGCGGACCGGGAGGCTGTGGGTGGTGTAGAGCCGGAAATAGGGGTTGCTGGTGCCGCTCGGGTTCAGCACGATGACGCCCAGGCTGTCGCGGACGCCGGTGGTGTCGTGCACCACGTCGGAGGCCAGTGACAACCCGAGCGGGTCACCGATCACGGTGAACTCGGCGCCCAGGTCGATCGGCCGATCGGGGTCGGAGGTGCGTGGCGACTGCCACCGGCCGTTGTAGTACTCGCTCCAGAACAGGCTCACGGTCATGGTCGCCGTCGCCCGCAGGGCCAGATCCCGCACGGCCAGATCGCCCAGCCGGGTGCCCTGCGAGGCGGTCGCCGCGAACGGGCCGGGCTGCCGCCGGTCGGGCTGCTTGGACACCGTCAGCCAGAACAGCAGGAAGCGGCCCTTCCAGATGACCGGCAGCACCGGGTCGTCCGGGACGTCGACGTTGACCCGCTCCCACGGCCGCCACGTGCCGTCCAGGACCCGGTGGAAGTAGTTGCGTTTCGCCCCGGAGGTGCGGCCGATGACGTGCACCAGCGGGTCCGGGACTCCGGTTCCCGCGGCGCTGCGCTCCTGGACGTGCATCCCGGCGATCTCGAGGTTCGCCACGTCGTCGAGCCGCTCCAGATAGTGGCCGAGCGCCACGGCGGCCGCCTGGTCGGTGATGTCGGACTGGAACAGTTCGGACTCGACCTCGCGGAAGAACGGCGACTTGTCGTCGCGCAGATCGGGATCGAGCCAGTTCTCCGGGAAGAGGAAGACCCTGCGGTTGGCCTCCCAGATCCGGTACCGCTTCATCGCCTCCCAGCGCTGCGGGTCGATCACCTCCGGTGAGACCTCGGGCTCCAGGTTGAGCAGCACCCGCGCGACGAACAGCTGCACGGTCGAGATCGCCTGCGCGATGCGGGAGGTCGTCATGCAGGGATCCATCTGCACGTCGATCAGCAGCTTCTCGTACAGCTGCTCGGGGGAGACGAACCTGCCGGTGACCTCGTCGACGGTCAGGTCGGGGTCGGGATTCTCCTGGTGCAGGACCCGCGCGACCAGGGCGTCGCGGGCGGCACGGCGGAGCTCGTTGTGGATCGGGCGCACCGCCTCCGCCCAGGCGGCGTCGTCGTAGCGGGCGCGTACGGCGTCGCGCAGCTCGCGCACGTCCTGCGCCGACGGGGTGGTCCTGAGGATCCGGGCGAGCGTCCCGATCGGCAGCACGACGGTGCGAACCACGTCCAGCGCCTGCGCCGTCCGCCACAGCCCCTCCAGGCCGCCCGGCTCAGGCCCGAGGTGGGCCGCGACGTCGTCCACGACCGGGCGGGCGACGCCGGTGAGCGCCGCGATCAGCGGGCCAGGGGCGGGGGCTTCCAGCAGGTCGGCGAGCGCGGTGCCGGTGATCGCCCAGCGTGCGCGCAGCTCCCGGTAGCGGGCGAGGGCGGCGACCGCGCGCACCAGTGCCGCCGGGCCGGTGGGACCGGCGGGGACGGGGACCGCGGAGAGCCAGCCGGCGCCGTCGATCAGGAGCTCCGGCAGGCGCGCCAGGCAGAGCAGTTCGCGGAGCGAGAGCCCGCAGGCCGTGGCCAGTTCCAGGGCCGCGAGCAGGCGCCGGTAGGAGCCGGTGAAGGCGTCGACGGTGTCCGCGGGGCAGCACGCGGCGCCGGGAATCGTCACGCGGCCGACCCCTTCGGCCTGCCAGCGCAGCCGCAGCGTCGCGGTCAGCCCGGTCGCGGTCAGTTCGAGCCGCACCGGCCGCCCGGCCACCAGGTCGATCGGGGCCGCGGTCCAGCTGCCGCCCTCCCTGCGCAGCGGCACCGCGGCGCCGCCGGCCTGGAGCGTCACGGCGTCGGCGTCGCTCTCGACGGTCAGCGTGTACGCGCCCGAGATCTCGGGGCCGGCGAAGGCGTCCCAGATCCCGCTGATCGGCCCGCTGGGCACTCCGGCCGCCTCGCGCAGGTCGGCCCGGCCGGGCCCGTAGTCGACCGCGGGCGCCACCGCGGTCCTGGCCGGCGCCCCGGCCGACGGTCCTGCCGCGGGCCCGGCCCAGAAACGCGCCCGCAGGCCGGTGGCGGTCACGGCGGCGAGGTCGTCGGCGACCGTCCGCCCCGGCGCGGAGCCCGGCATGGCGACGGCGTCCTCGGTGAGGGCGGCCACGTCCTCGGGGGCGGCGCCCGTCGTGGTGCCGAGCACCTCGGCCAGCTGCCTGCGCCGCAGACTCGGCCGCAGTTCCGTCAGCAGCGCCGCCCCCAGGACGGCCCGCTTGACCTCCGGATCGTCGGACGAGGCCGACCAGACGCGCCAGCGGTTCTCCAGGACCGGATGGGCGCGCAGGAGCGGCAGGTACTCGGCCTGCCCGGCGTTGGCCAGGGCGGTGACCGCCTCGGCCAGCCCGGCGGGCAGATCGGGCAGCGCGGCGACCGCGGCGGCGACCTCCGGCGTCAGCACCCCGCGATGGATCAGGAGCGAGCGGGCCGCGTCGTAGGACAGGCCCGGCGCGAGCGCCGCCACCGGCTCCGGCACCGTCGGCCGGTCCTGCGTGTACGGGGTCGTGTACGCCGACGTCCCGGCGAGCAGGCCGAGGAAGGCGTCGCTCACGTCGGGCGCGAACACCGAGGTCAGCACGGAACGCAGGGCCGCCTCGCTCCACTGCGACGGCGCGTCGCGTTCGGCGAGGGCGGCCCGGACCGAGCGCAGGACCGGCATCACGTCCGGGGCCTCGCCCGTGCCGCGTGCCAGCTCCACGACGCGGGCGACGGTGAGGCCGGAGTCCTTGATCGCCTGGACCAGGCGGATCAGCTTCATGAAATCCGGCTCAGGCCCGTCGAGCTGCGCGAACGGCTTCCAGCCGGTCGCCTCGATCAGCCCGGCCAGCTCGGCCACCCCTACGCCCAGGGCGCGCGCCAGGAAGCCGTGACGGAACAACCGGCTGACCGAGGCGACGGAGAGCGGCGTCGTGGGGCCGGCCCCGGCCGCGCGCACGACCACGGCGAACTCCTCAGCGGTGAGCTTCAGCGCCGCCTGCAGGGCCGGGCCGTGATCGAGGAGCAGGGCGTCAGGCCGGGCCGGCGGATTCCCGTCGGGGCCGGGACCGAACACCGGATCCGTGCCGAGCAGCGTGGACGGCGGGAACAGCCGGCGGAACGGCGATTGCGGCCCGCGCGAGCCCAGCGGCGCGAAGCAGCCGAGCAGCCACGGCAGGTCCTCCTCGACGTCAAGCCCGAGCAGGTCCGCCGCGGTCAGCAGGTGCCCGAGCCGGAGCAGGACGGTGTCGAAACCGGCGTCCAGGTTGCGCCGGACGTCGGCGGTCGGCGCCGTCACCGGCGCCCTCTCCGGCCAGAGCGCGGTGACCACCTCATCGGTGCGCTCGATGCTCCAGCCGAGCCGGGCCCGCAGGCGGACGAAGCGTGCGATGCCCAGCAGGTCGACCGCCCTGAGCCGGTTGCGCGCCGGATCGGGCAGCGCCCTGCGCAGCTCCATCCTCGCGAAACCGCCGGTCGAGTCCCCGGCCGGCGGAGCCTGCCCGCTGGGATCGGTGAGCACGATCACATTCATGATCCGGTCATGGTGGGCGGCCAGCCACGCGATCACGTCCCCGCCGAACGGCGCGAGATCCGCGTCCGGGCGCAGCGCGGCCAGGAACTCCTGCGCCGTCATCGCCCCGTCGCGCAGGCGCTGGATGGCGGAGAGCCCCACGCCGAGGGGATCGAGCAGGGTCATCAGATCGGCGTCGGGGTTGACGAACCGCGTCAGGAGCAGGCTGATCAGCTCCGCTGGGCTCAGGCCGAACCGGCGGGCCAGCCTGCGGGCGTTGCCGGCGCCCGCCACCAGCCGGTCCTCCGTCACCCGCGCGGGGTCGTCACCGTACAGAGCCTGGGCGGTCACCTCCGGCCCGCACAGCACGTCGCGCTCGGCCGGGCCGACCCCGGCCCGCTCCCGTACAATGTCCTGCCACGACCGGCCGTTCGCCTCGTCGGGAGCGAGCGCGGCCATCGCCTCCCCGAGCGTCGTCCCCAGCTGGGCGAGGTAGCGGCGCATCGCGGCCAGGCGCTGGTCCCACGGCAGCACCAGCGGGTAAGGGGCGCCCCGCAGGACCGAGTAGGCGGCGTCGTTCACGAACTGCGGCGAGGCCAGCAGCTCGGCGGTGCTGGTGCCCGGCGGCACGTCGTGGCCCCGATACCCGTCGATCGAGGCGTTGACCACGACGTGTTCGAGAACCTCGTTGGCCAGATCCACGTAGGGCAGCTCGACCTCGGTGTTCTCGCAGCTCAGCGCGATGTGCTGGAGGTCGGGGCGGCGGCCGAGCAGCACCTTGAGCGGGTTGTCGCCGCCCTGCCCATCGGCCGGATCGAT
The DNA here is from genome assembly GCF_000725485.1 of Nonomuraea candida. Classification (GTDB taxonomy): domain Bacteria; phylum Actinomycetota; class Actinomycetes; order Streptosporangiales; family Streptosporangiaceae; genus Nonomuraea; species Nonomuraea candida. The sequence continues at coordinate 180,609 of NZ_JOAG01000036.1, forward strand.
GTCGAGGAACTCGAGCAGGTCGACCAGGTAGGCGGCCGGGCTGAGCACCGATTCGCAGTGCTCGCAGGCGCCGTAGTCGATGGGTCCGAACAGGGTCTCCAGGTTCGGCAGGGCAGGTGACTCAGCGGCGCGAGCCGCGGCGACGGGCCCGTCGGCGGCGACCGGCCCGCCTCGGGGGATCGCGTACACCTCGGGCGCGGCGCGGGCCAGCAGGTGGCTGGTGGCCGTGGCGAGGGCGGCGCTGTGGACCTGATCGCTGCGGCGGAAGACATCCCGGGCGACGTCCTCGCCGCCGAGCTCGGAGGCGAACCGGGTGACGAAAGCCGGCTCGCCGTGCAGGGCGACCGCGCGGGCGGAGTCGAAGCCGAGCGTGCGCAGCCCGCGTACCGCATCCGGCGTGGGGGCGACGGCGACGATCCGCTGCAGGGCCGCGATCTCCTCGCGCACGGCCGGCTCGACCTCGATGGCCTGCGCGTCGAGGAAGCCGTCGATGGGCTGCACGGTCAGCTCGAACCGGTCGTGGTGCTCGGTCAGGAAATCGGCCACCGCGCGGCTGGTCCCCTCCGGGCCGCCGACCGGAATCAGCCCCTCGGCCACCTCCGCGCCGAGCACGGCGGTGGGGTGACGCAGCCGCAGCTCCTCGGCGAGGAGTTCGGCGTACGCGTGCCGGCGCGACTCCTCGTCGTCACCGGGAACGTCGTCGGGCACCGGCACGCCGGCGGTGAGGTCCTCCAGCCAGCGGCCGGCCCGGTGGTAGCCGGCCGCCGCGAGATCGCCGACTCTCGCCGGGGCGGTGGCGTGCAGCTTGGCGATCAGCTGGGCGTTGTTGCGGGTCAGGCAGGCCAGCGCGCCGTCGAGTTCGAGCCGGGGCGCGCGGTCGGGGAGCTCCTCCCGCACCCGGGTCCACAGCCGCGCGGGCGAGTCCCGGTGTTCGCGGTAGAGGTGCGCGAAGCGGCGCCGGTCGGCCTCGTCGGGCAGAGCGGCGGCCAGCAGGTCGTCCATGCGCCCGTCGCCGACCCCGAGGGGGAGGTCGAGCACCGCCTGACCGGCGAGTTCGCGGATGGCTTCCAGGCCGGAGGGGATCTGCGCCGACAACTCCGGCGCGATGATCCGCTCCTCGACGGCGCGCGACCAGACGGTCTCGATCACGGCGGACGGAGCGAGCGCCCACAGGCGCGGGCCGGCGGGCAGCCCGGCCCGGTAGAGCGCGTAGTGCAGTGGAGCGGGGATGCCTGTGGTCTCGGCCTCGCGGCCGGCGAGCGAGGCCATGGCGACGGCGCGGGCGTCCCAGCCGCTCTTGGCGGCCGCGAAGGTCACGTCCCTGCGCTCGCCGTTCTCCACGAAACCGGCCAGGCTGACCGGAGTGTCCCCGAGCCCGCGGGTGATGCCGGCGACGAGGCGGCTGTACTCGTCGAGAGCCGGTGCGGCGCCCGCCGGGAGCACCACGTCGACCTGTTCGTCCGGGTTCGCGTCGAAGCGGGTCTGCGAACGGGCGATCACTTCACCGTCCCGGACCACGCGTACGACGAGATCGAGGCTCGCGCCGGGCTGGGAGCGGGCCGGTTCGGGGTCGAAGTCGAGAGTGAACGTGCCGTCCGGCCGCGGCTCGGTGACGCCGATCAGGTGCTCCCCGCCGAGGCGCAGATCGGCGACTTCGACGGCGACACCGGCGATCGGCGCGCCCGTCTCATCGCGCACTGTGCCGCCGACGTGAAACCTCATCGCGGAACCTCATCTCTGACAGGCAGTCCTGTCGAAGACGTTCTCGCCGATCATTATGTCGATCAAACCAGCTGAGTTATCAGCAAGCTACACAATGTGGCGGAGTGTGGGTACACATGGCGGAGAGAGAATCCGAGGTGCGCCGTGTCACATTCGCCCGTGTCACCTTCAGCCGCGTCACAGCCGGCCGCCGCTCGCCAGGCGGAGACCCCGCGTCCCCGCGCCCCCGAGACGCCGGCGGTGAGCCTGCCCAAGGGGGGCGGGGCCATCCGCGGCATCGGCGAGACGTTCGCGGCCAACCCCGTGACCGGCACCGGGACGGTGACGGTGCCCATCGCCACCAGTCCCAGCCGGTCCGGGCTGGACCCCGAGCTGTCCCTGGCCTACGACTCGGGCACCGGTAACGGCGTCTTCGGATTCGGCTGGAGCCTGTCCCTCCCCTCCATCACCCGCAAGACCGAGCGGGGCCTGCCGACCTACACCGACGCGGACGTCTTCCTGCTGTCCGGATCGGAGGATCTGGTGCCGGTCGCGGGGGCGGACGACATGAGCGTCGATCCGCTTTTCGCCGTACGCCGCTACCGGCCCAGAATCGACGGCCTGTACGCCCGGATCGAGCGCTGGACCCGGTTGCGGGACGGGGACACGCACTGGCGGGCGATCAGCCGGGACAACCTCCTCACGCTGTACGGCAAGGACCCCGAGTCGAGAATCGCCGACCCGGACGATCCTGCCCGGGTCTTCTCCTGGCTGATCTGCGAGACCCGCGACGACCGGGGCAACGCCGTTCGTTACCGGTACGCGAGCGAGAACGGCCTGGGCGTCGACCGCGCCCGCGCGTCGGAACGGAACAGGGGGGAGCCCGATGATCCCCGTCGTGGCGCCAACCGGTATCTCAAACGCGTCGAGTACGGAAACCGGCGCCCCCTGCTGGCCGCCGACGGGCGCCGGCCGCGCTTCCTGTCCGAGCTGCCCGCGGAGCTGACGGCGGACCCGCAATGGATGTTCGAAGCCGTCTTCGACTACGGCGAGCACGATGCGGACGATCCCACGCCGCGGCCCGCGGGTGAGTGGAGGTTCCGGGACGACCCGTTCTCGTCCTATCGTGCCGGTTTCGAGGTGCGCACCACTCGCCGATGCCAACGAGTCCTGATATTTCATCATGTGCCCGGTGGAGAGCACGGGTATGACGGCCTGGTCCGCTCCACCGACCTGGCCTACTCCGCCTCCGAGGAGACCGGGTCGCGGTACAGCTTCCTGCGTTCGGTCACGCAGACCGGCTACCGGCGGGTGGGGGACCGCTACCTCCGGCGCAGCCTCCCGCCCCTGGAGTTCGCCTACTCTCTGCCGGTAGGTCCCCGTGACGTCCAGGACATCGACCCGAGCGCGCTGCGCAACCTGCCGATCGGCGCGGACCCCGCCACGTACCAGTGGGTCGACCTGCACGGGGAGGGCGTGCCCGGCCTCTTCACCGAACAGGCGAACGCCTGGTTCTACACCCGCAACCTCAGCCCCGCCGCGGGCGGGTCCGTCGAGTTCGCGCCGGCGGAGCCGGTGGCCACCATGCCCCATCCCGGCCTGGACGGCGGCCGGGCCCGGTTCATGGACCTGGCCGGTGACGGCCGGCCCGACCTGGTCATGCTGGACGGCCCCGTGCAGGGCCTGTTCGAACACGACGACGCCCGCGGATGGCACCCCTTCAAGCCGTTCGCCTCCCTTCCCAATCGGGGACTGTCCGGCGACCAGGTGAAACCGGTCGACCTGGACGGTGACGGCCACACGGACCTGCTGATGATCGAGGACGACGGGTTCGTCTGGCATCCGTCCCTGGCCGAGGAGGGCTTCGGCCCCGCGCTGCGGACGCCACGGCCGTCGGACGAGGAGCGCGGCCCGCACCTGGTGTTCGCCGACGGCACACAGTCGATCTACCTGGCCGACCTCAGCGGTGACGGTCTCGCCGATCTCGCCAGGGTCAGGAACGGAGAGATCTGCTACTGGCCCAACCTCGGCTACGGCCGGTTCGGCGCCAAGGTGACCATGGACGCGGCGCCGCTGCTCGACCATCCGGAGCACTTCGACCAGCGCCGGGTACGGCTCGCCGACATCGACGGAACGGGCACCGCGGACCTGATCTACCTGCACGGCGACGGAGTCCGGCTCTACTACAACCAGTCGGGCAACGGGTGGAGCCCGCCCCAGCGGCTCGACGTCTTCCCGCCCATCGACGCCGCCGTGTCGGTCCAGGTCACCGATCTGCTCGGCGACGGAACCTCGTGCCTGCTCTGGTCCTCGCCGCTGCCGGGCGACACCGGCCGTCAGATGCGCTACGTGAGGTTGACCGGCGAGCACAAGCCGCACCTGCTGATCGGCATGAGCAACAACCTCGGTGTGGAGACCGTGGTGGACTACGCCCCCTCCACGAAATTCGCCCTGCGCGACGAACGGGACGGCCGCCCGTGGCAGACCCGGCTGCCGTTCCCGGTGCACGTCGTGGAGCGAGTGGAGACCAGGGACCGGGTCGGCCGCAACCGGTTCGTCACCCGCTACGCCTACCACAACGGCCATTTCGACGGCGAGGAGCGCGAGTTCCGCGGCTTCGGCACGGTGGACCAGTGGGACACCGAGGAGATCGGCGCGCTCACCGGCGCCGGCAACGAGCAGCCCGCCGCGCACGTGCCGCCCGTGCTCACCCGCACCTGGTTCCACACCGGCGGACCCGGCGGCCTTCCCCCTGACTCGCCGGTTCTTCCCGTCCTGCCGGCGGGCCTGGACCCCGGCGAGGAGCGCGAAGCCCACCGCGCGCTCAAGGGGTCGATGCTGCGCCAGGAGGTCTACGCCCGGGACGGCGGCTCCAGGCAGGAGCATCCCTACAGCGTCACCGAGCACGGTTACACCGTCCGGCTGGAGCAGCGCCGGGGCGCCGGCCGGCACGCCGTGTTCTCCACCCATCTGGCCCAGAGCTTCGAGCGCCTGCACGAGCGCGACCCCGGCGACCCGCGCGTGCGGCACTCGATCGTCCTGGAGACCGATCCCTTCGGCGACCCGCTCAAAGAGGTGACGATCGCCTACGGGCGGCGCCGCCCGTCGCCGCTGCCACACGCCGCCGACCGCGACCGGCAGACCACCCCGCTGATCACCTACACCGAGAACCTTCGCACCGAGCCGATCGATCTCCCCGACGAGCACCGCACCCCGTTGCCGGCCGAGACCCGCGTCTTCGAGCTGACGGGATATCCCCAGGAGGCGCCGACCTACCTGCCGGGCGATTTCGTCGACGCGCGCCTTCAGCCGATCTTCGACAAGGAGATCGGGTACGAGGAGACGGCGAACGGCAGCAGGCGGCGCCGCCTGATCGAATGGACGCGCGTGCTCTATCGCGCCGACGACCTCTCGGTGCTCCTGCCGCTCGGCGGGCTCCAACCGCGGGCGCTGCCGGGGGAGACCTACACCCTGGCGTTCACGGCCGGCCTGCTTGGCCACGTCTACCAGCGTGACGGCGTCGCGCTGCTGCCGGACCCGGACGCCGTGCTGCACGGCCCGGGAAGCGACCGCGGCGGGTATGCGCGTGGCCGGGACCTCACGGCCGATGGCCGGTTCCCCGAGACCGACCCGGACGGCCTGTGGTGGGTTCCCTCCGGGCGGGTCTTCCTGTCGCCCGGCGAGGGCGACACGGCCGCGGCGGAACTCGCGTACGCGCGGGAACACTTCTTCCTGCCGTGCCGGACCAGGGATCCCTTCGACAGCACGGAGTTCGTCCGCTACGACGACCACGACCTGCTGGTCGTCGAGACACGCGACGCGATGGGCAACCGGGTCACGGCCGAACGGAACGACTACCGCGTCCTTCGGCCCAGCCAGGTCGCCGACCCCAACGGAAACCGCACCGAGGCCGCCTACGACGCGCTCGGCTTCGTGGCCGCGACCGCCGTGCGCGGCAAGCCCGAGGAGAACGCCGGAGACTCACTCGCCGGCCTCGAACCGGATCCGACCGGCGAGCAGATCGCCGCGCTGCTGGACTCCCCTCTCGCCGACCCCCACGCCATGCTCGGCCGGGCGAGCACCCGGCTGGTCTACGATCTGTTCGCCTACCACCGGACCGCCGACCGGCCCGACCCGCAGCCCGCCGTCGTCTGCACCCTTGCCAGGGAGACGCACGACGCCGACCTGCCCGCGGGAACGCCGACCAGGATCCAGTTCGGCTTCACCTACACCGACGGGCTCGGCCAGGTCGTCCAGCGCAAGGAGCGGGCGGCGCCGGGGCCGGTGACGGACGGCGGGCCGGCGCTCGACGCGCGCTGGGTGGTCAGCGGCTGGACCGTCCACAACAACAAGGGGCTGCCCGTCCGCACGTACGAGCCGTTCTTCAGCGCGACGCACCGGTTCGAGTTCGGAGTGGAGATCGGCGTCAGCCCGGTCCTGTTCTACGACCCGCTCGGGCGGGTCGTCGCCACTGTGCACCCCGACCACACGTACGAGAAATCGGTCTTCGACGCCTGGCGGCACATGCTGTGGGATCAGAACGACACCGTGCTCTCCGATCCTCGGACTGATCCCGATATTTCCGGGTATGTCGCCGGGTTCTTCGCCGGGCTGCCGGAGTGGCGGACCTGGCACGCCGAGCGTGTGAACGGCGACCTGGGCCCCGCGGAGCAGGCCGCCGCGGCGAAGGCCGCCGCCCACGCGGGCACCACCACCGCGGTCCACGTCGATGTCCTCGGACGGCCCTTCCTGAACGTCGCCGATGACGGGCGGGGCCCGCTGACCACCAGGACCGTCCTCGACATCGAGGGCAACCAGCGGGCCGTCCAGGACCTGGTCGAGCCGGACGGGCTCGGGCGGGTGGTGATGCGCTACGAGTACGACCTGATGGGGAACCGGATATTCCACCGCGGCGCGGACTCCGGGAGCCGCTGGATGATCGAGGACGTCCTCGGACACGCTCTGCGCACGTGGGACCAGCGCGGTCACGGCTTCCGCACCGAGTACGACGCTCTCCGCCGCCCGCTGCGCACCTTCGCCGACGCCGAGCTGATCGAACGCCTGGTCTACGGCGAGCAGCATCCTGAGGCGTCGGCGCGTAATCTGCGCGGTGTCGTCTACCTGCAGCTCGACCAGTCCGGCGCGGTCGAGACGGAGGCGATCGACTTCAAGGGCAACCCGCTGCGGACCGCGCGCCGCCTCGCGAGCGGGGCGCGCGTCCCCGACGTCGGCGCCGCCGGCGTGCTCGACCTGGCGGAGCTGGAGGCCACGCTCGCGCCATTCCTGGAGCCCGCCCGCTATACGGCGTCGACCAGCTACGACGCGCTCGAACGGCCGACCACCGTGACATCACCGCACACGCCCGAGATGGCGGCCAGCGTCATCGGCTACTCCTACGACGCCGGCGGGCAGGTCGAACGGGTGGACGTCGGCATCCGGGGAGCCGGAGCGCGGACGCCGTTCGTCACCGCCGTCGACTACGACGCGCACGGCCGCCGCACGCGGATCGACCACGGCAACGGCGTGACGACGTCGTACACCTACGATCGGCGTACCTTCCGGCTCATCCGGATGCTCACCACCCGGGGCGCGGACCGTCTGCAGGATCTCGGCTACACCTACGACCCGGTCGGCAACGTGGTCCGGCTCCGCGACGACGCCCAGCAGCAGATCTTCTTCGCCAACCAGGTGGTCGCGCCGGAAGCGGAGTACACCTACGACGCGATCTACCGGCTGATCGAGGCGACCGGCCGCGAGCACCTGGGCCAGAACCGGGCGCCGATCCCGCACTCGGCCGACGACGCTCAACGGGTGCGCCTGCCCCATCCCGGAGACGGCCGCGCGATGGGCAGATACCAGGAGACGTACGAATACGACGGCGCCGGAAACATCCGTGTGATGCGGCACATCGGCAGAACCGGCTGGACCCGCCGCTTCGAGTACGCCGACCCCGGCGACAACCGGCTGACCGGCACGACCATCGGCCAGGACGTCGCCGAACGATACACCTACGACGCGCACGGCAACCTGACGCGGCTGCCGCATTTGAACGGCCGGAATGCCGAGCCCAACCTGTTCTGGGATCATTTCGACCAGCTGCAGGGGGCCGATCTGGGGGATGCCGGATCCGTGTCGTACAGCCACGACGCCGACGGGCAACGCGTGCGCAAAACCTGGCGGAAGCCGTCCGGCGTGGTGGAGGAGCGGGTCTATCTCGGCGACTTCGAGACCTACCGGAAGACCCAGGGGAACAAGACGCTCGTACGCGAGACGTTGCACGTGATGATCGGCGCCGTCCGCCTGGCCACGATCGAGACGCGCACGGCGGGCGAGGACCGGGGGCCGGCCCAGCTGATCCGCTACCAGTTCGGCGATCATCGCGGTTCGGCCTGCCTCGAACTCGACGACCAGGCCCGGATCGTCTCCTACGAGGAGTTCACACCGTACGGCAGCACGTCGTACCAGGCGGTCGCCGATCAGACGGAAGCCCCGAAGCGCTACCGCTTCCTCGGCAGGGAACGCGACGAGGAGACGGGGCTGGCCCATCACGGAGTCCGGTACTACGCGCCGTGGCTCGCCCGCTGGACGAGCTGCGACCCGGCCGGCCTCCTCGACGGCGTCAACGTGTACCGCTACGCCCACGGCAACCCCATCGCGATCGTCGATCCGAACGGTACGGAAGGGACCCCGATTCTCACACCCAGCGGACAGCCCACCTCGCTGTCCTGGATCGATCCCGACGAGGGTGACACCGGCACGTCGGGCATCCCGTCGGCCAGCCTGTCCGGGCGGTCCACCGTCACCTCGAGCAAAATCCCGTCGCCGCCCCCGGCCCCGCCCGCACCACCGCCCGCCCCGGCCGCGAAGGAGTTCGAGCCCGCGGTCTCGGATCCCGAGGCGTTGCGACGGGCGAAAGGCATGGGCCACATCGAGGCCGGAGACGTCGCCCAGTTCGGCAAGGGCCTGTGGAACGGGCCCGCGAGCTGGGTCGGCGCCCCGCAGTTCGACATCGACGAGCACTACGAGGGCGCGGCCGAAATGGGCAAGGAGCTCGGCAAGGACCTGGTCATCGAGGCGGCCACGGCCGGGGTCGGGAAGGTCGTGGAGGTCGTCACCCCCTACGTGCGGCAGGCCGTGCGCGCACCGGCCTTCATGTTCGTCGGCGCCGGTGGGGTGGGCGGGATGAAGGCGGGAAAGACCGCCGAGAAGGCCGTCGAGTCGGGGCAGGCCGTGAAGGGAGCCGTCAAAGCCGGGCAGGTCGCCGGGAAAATCACCGAGCCCGCGCAGGTCGCGAAGGGCGCCGCCGAGTCGGCCGGGAGCGGAGCCTCCGCGGCGTCGTCCGTGAAGCCCGACGTCCCGCTGTACAAGATCATTCCCATCGACAGGGTCGGAACGCGCAGCGGAAAGGCCTACGCCCCCAAGGTCAATCCAAAACCCGGCAGCTACCGGGGCGTCACCAAGAAGATGCGCAAGGAGGCACAGCGGATCGGCACAAAGTACAACGGCCCAGGCAAGTACGACGTCGGGCACCGTTCGCCCCTGTCCCAGACTCCCGCGGGGCAGCGCGTGCGGCTGCGGTCGGAACTGGCCAGGGAAAACCGGGCCGAGGGCAGGGCCATCGCCGAGTCGAACAAGATGCGCCGCAAAGCGGGTCTCTACACACGTTGAGGCCGTCCCCGCCGTCCTCGCCGTCCCGCTCCGCGCCGGCGAAGCGGCCGGTGAGCCCGGTCCACGCCGGAATGTTGCAGGGGTCCGGCGTGGCGGGCTCCGACCATCGGCGGGGTGGTCAGGCGGGCAGGTCGTCCACCCGAGCCGCGACGAGGCCGAACAGGTCGCCGATCGTGGTCGGGTGCGGCTCCTCTTGAGGGACCGGGCTGATCAAGCGGATCCTCAAGGACGTCCTGCGGCCGAGGCTCGAGTCGTTCCGGTCACTCCGATGATTCCGGCGACGCCACGCCTCGCCAGGCCGTGGTCGACCTCGGGACCGGCCCGCCCACCCTGACCCGACAATGGAATGTAGCCAAGCTTTCTGAAGAAATCCGCTCCAGCCTGCGTTTCTTCGCTTTCTACCTTGCCAACGGCACTCTGGACATGGAGTTGCTCGAAGACATCGACTACCGACCGGCCTTGATGGATTTCGGCTCCACCCTGGAGATGGTCTTCACCATCTACACCAACGTCCTGGAGATCGATGAAAACGGCCAGGTGAACGACGGACATGCCCAGTATCGGCAGCTCAATGGATCCGCCGATACTGCGATCCCACCTACGTGATAGATCCCCCGCTCGAAGAGTGGGAGACGCGGTTGATCGGTCCTTAACGCGGGCACTCGGCCGCTACCCAATCCAAGCTCCTGTCGATGTCGCTCCTGTCCAGACGGGGGATCAGGCGGCGAGGTGGCACTCGTCTTGGTGGCACTCGTCTTGGTGGCGGGCGTGGTGAACGCGGTGGTGCTCTTGATCAAGATGGAATCGCCAGTAGGCGGGAAAGGCGGCGTTGGCGATCAGGGCGCGAAGCTTCAAGATGGACTCGGCTCCGGCCAGACCCCAGCGAGCGCCGGTGATGTCGAGCCGGTCGCCGATCAGATGGCGGCAGGCGCCTTCGATAACGCCGGTGGCGATCGGCCATCCGGCCCGTAAGGCCTGGTCATAGCGCAGGAACGTGGCGTGGTCGGCCAGGTAGCGGATGCAGGTGTCGAGGTCGACTTGGCGTTCGGCGCCCAAGGTGGCGGCCTGGCCGGTGAGGACACTGATGACCTGATGGGCGCCTCCTGCCAACAGCGCCAGGGCGTGGACGGCGACCCAGTCTTCGGCGGCGGGGTCGGCGGGCCGGTGCAGACTCCAGGCCGCGGCCCAGAGTTTCTCCAGCACATGCACGAAATCGATCACGATATGGATGGCGAGGTGGCGGCGGGCAGCCTCAGCGCGAATCAGGTCGAGTTGGTGGCGGGCACCGTCGACCAGCACCACCCAGGGGCGAGCGTGGAGTGGGTCGCGGGCTTCGGCGTGGTCGAAGACCTTGGCGATCACCTCGTCAGGGTCATCGATCACTGAGCCGCACAACCACTGGCCGCTCGCGCGCGGTCCTGCCCGCGCCGAACGATGGCCGCTTCGGCCGCCGGGCACGGCGATCACATCATGCGGACGGCGAGGCGCGGGCTCGGCGTCGTAGACCACCCCTAGAGTGGCCATCCGTTTGCGACAGAGTTTCTCCCCGGCCGCCAGCCGGGTCCGGAACGTGCGGGTCCGGCGGGCAGCCGCCTTGGCTGTGGCGGGGCGGAGCGCTTCGGGACGGCCGGGTGGCCCGGGGGGAATCGCACCCCCGGGCTCCCACAGATTCCGGACGTGACAGTCTCCCGTCATCCGGCTCGTGCTGCTCTGATCATCTGGGCCTCGGATGGTCGACCCAGATCCAGTGCGCGAAGAATTCCGGCCGCAGTTTCACGGCTCGTTCCCATGCCTGGATCGCGGTCTTCCAGACTTTCAGTCGCTTGTACTTGCTGCGGGACCAGCGCATCAGATAGTTGTTGATGCGCGCCAGGAGGGGATGCAGCGCGGTGCGGTAGAACGCTCCGTAATAGCGCATCCATCCCACACGATGGGGTTGTGAACCGCGCCGAGTTTGATGGAGGCCTCCAAGGAACCCGGGCCGGTTCAGTGAGGCGCTGGGTAAAGGCGCCAGCGGCTGAGGAGAAGTGCAAGAAGGAGTTGGCTGCCGCTAGCCCGGGAGGGGGGCTCACCCAAGGCCGGGTAGTTAGGGTCTGGCGCTGCGGCGCAAGGGCGTCTCACGGAGTGGACGAGGGGTGAACGAAGGAGCGGAGCTCCTGTAGAAGGGCTTTCGACCAAGATCGCTCTTCGTGAGGAGACTCCGCTGTCCGCACAGTCTGCCATCACCCGTCGCGTCACGGTAGCCGAGGGCGTGTTCGCGCCCGGGCACCTCGGGGAGCTGACCGCACTGGTGCCGTTTGAGCTGGTCGACGCGGTGTTGGACGAGACCCGAAGCGTGCAGCGCCGCCTGCGGGACCTGCCCTCGCGGGTCGGCGTCTACTTCCTGCTGGCGATGTGCCTGTTCCCGGAGATCGGCTACCGGCTGGTCTGGCAGAAACTGACGACAGGCCTGGCCGGGCTGGTGGTGGTGACGCCGACCACCAAAGCTCTGCGTGATCTGCGCCGACGGGTCGGCAGCGTGTCGATGCGCCGATTGTTCCAGGTCGTGTCCGGGCCGTTGGCCGGGCGCCGGACACCAGGTGCGAGGTTCGGCCCCTATCGCCCGGTCTCCTTCGATGGCTGCAGCTCGCTGAAGGACCCCGACACCGCCCGTAACCAGGCGTGGCTCGGCTCGGCCGGCCACGGCGGATACCCCCTGCTGGAGCTGATGACGCTGGTGGAGACCGGCACCCGCGCCGTGATCGGCGCGGTCTTCGGCCCGACCAGCGAGGGCGAGACGAGCTATGCCCGGCGACTGCTACATCTACTGACCCCGGACATGCTGGTGTTGTGGGACAAGGGCTTCGACAGCAACGACTTCCTGGCCGAGGTGAGGGCCACCGGCGCGCAGGTCCTGGGCCGGCTGCGCGGTAACCGGCGCACTCCCATCCTGCGCCGGCTGGGCGACGGCTCCTACCTGTCGATGATCGGCGCTGTCCAGATGCGCATCATCGAGGCGCGCATCACCGTGACCTGCGCGGACGGAACCGTCTTTGCCGGTTCCTACCGGCTGGCCACCAGCCTGGCCGACGCCGGCCGCCACCCGGCCGCGGCCCTGGTCGGCCTCTACCACCAGCGGTGGGAACACGAATCGGCCTACTACGCCCTCCGTCACACGATCATGAACGGCCGCGTCCTGCGCTCCGGCGACCGCCCCGGCCTGGAACAGGAGATGCGGGCCCTGCTCACGCTCTACCAACTGCTGCGCACGGTGATGGTGGACGCGGCCGAGTCACGCCCCGGCACCGACCCCGACCGCTGCTCCTTCACCATCGCCTTCCAGACCGCCCGCGACCAAGTCCTCCAGGCCACCGGTGTGATCACCGACGGTACGGACCTGGTTGGCGCCATCGGCCACGCCACCTTGACCGCCCTGCTCCCACCGCGCCGCCCACGCGTGAGCACCCGCAAGGTCAAGTCACCCATGTCCCGCTACAAGGAACGCCTCCCCGACGGCAGACCCGATCGCAGCCGCGCCGTCACCAGCCTCGATATCGCCCTCCTCGACCCCCCGCCCACACTCCCCACCACCTCTCGCGACGACCGGCACACTACCCCTGACAAGCGCCGCCACCACCGCGTCCTGACACTGATCCACGAACACCCCAACCGGCTCTGGCACCCCCGCGACATCGCCCTCCACCTCGGCGACATCACCCTGAACACGATGTACCGGCAGCTGTCTCGCTGGGCCGAACGCGGCCTCATCCGCAAGATCGGTCACGGCATCTACACCGCGACTACAGCTTCCCCCGGCCCCTTGCCAGCAGGCCAGAAACCCTAACTACCCGGCCTTGGGGCAGGGCCCCTCAACCGGCCCACTCGACCCCTAGCCAGCATCAGAGCCATGATTGGGCCTCCGGACCTCCCGCCAACCGTGACCCGGGGCGGCCAGACCGCCCACCCCATGCCCGGCCTCGACCGGGCCATGCCACCGACCCCGCCGTGATTACCGGCTGAGGATCAGGCGCCAACTTCTCCGGTACCCGAGCCACCGGCAGCCACGTCAGTCTCGACCAAGTGGCGTTCCTCGTCACCAGCCGCAGGCAACGCTCGAGTCTCAGCACGGATGATGCCGACGTTGGCGGGGGCATGCGCAGCACAGCCACACGTGTGCTAAACTGGACCCAGTTGCAGTTGTGGTACCCATAAAGACTTGTGTGCACCTGACGGTATGTGGCCTCAGGTGCATTTTGTTTTCCGGTCATCTCCGGGTGTGGTCCTATCGCGGCGACGCGGGATCCGTTGGATGCGGATTTCGGCTTTGCACCCATCAAAGGAGATCAACATGGCTTCTGGCACCGTGAAGTGGTTCAACGCGGAAAAGGGCTTCGGCTTCATCGAGCAGGACGGCGGCGGCGCCGACGTCTTCGCGCACTACTCCAACATCGTCGCCAACGGCGGCTACCGTGAGCTGCGCGAGGGCCAGAAGGTGGCCTTCGACGTCACGCAGGGCCAGAAGGGTCCGCAGGCCGAGAACATCGTTCCCGCCTGACACTGACGCACCACGTAGCCGGGGCCCGCGCCGCAGGGCGCGGCCCCGGCACGCTTTTTGTGCATCCATCGTGCCGTGATGGCCTCACGACCCGAGAAGCACAGCGTGGCTGTTCTTCCGCCGCGCACCGGATGCACCACCGATGGCTCCGGTTCGGGCACAGGCCCGCTCCAGTCCTATGGCGCGGCATCACAGCCGCGTTCTTCCCGGCGAAAGCCGGCCATTTCGACGTACGAGCCCAGGCGGTTTTCCGCCGGTTCGGCTCGTCTTTTCTTCGGCTCGTGCTCGCTGTTCTTGTGCCGCTCATCGCACCGAGGATCACCTGACACGTGCCGCATCGAGGAAGGTTCTGCATGAACCACGCAACTCGCGCGCACGATCGCAACTCTTCGCCCCGGACGGGCGGCTCCGCCCGAAGCAGGGGCGGCCGATTCGGCTCTCCGGCCAAGGGCCGTTCAGTCCCCTCCAGCCGGTCCGGCAACGGGCGGCGTCCCGCAGCGCTCCAGGGAGAGTTCGCGCTGCCGGTCACTGTCACCCCGGCCCTGCCGGCGGCCGCGACATTCGCTGAGCTGAGCATGCCGCCCGCGCTGCTGAAGGTGCTCACCGGCCTGGGCTTGAACGAACCGTTCCCGATCCAGGCGGCCACGCTGCCGAATTCTCTGGCCGGCCGGGACGTCCTGGGGCGGGGGCGCACTGGGTCGGGCAAGACGCTCGCCTTCGGCCTGGCCTTGCTCGTCCGCACCTCCGGACAGCGGGCGCAATCGCGGCGACCGTTTGCCCTGATCCTCGTTCCCACCAGGGAATTGGCCCAGCAGGTCACCGATGCGCTCACGCCGTACGCCCAAGCACTGAAGCTGCGGTTGGCCACGGTCGTCGGCGGCATGTCGATCGGCCGCCAGGCCCAGGCGCTGCGCAACGGCGCGGAGGTCGTCGTCGCGACCCCGGGACGGCTCAGGGATCTCATCGAGCGTGGCGAGTGCCGCCTGGACCAGGTCGGCATCACCGTGCTGGATGAGGCTGACCAGATGGCCGACATGGGCTTCATGCCGCAGATCACCCACCTGCTCGACCAGGTGCGCCCAGGTGGCCAGCGGATGCTGTTCTCCGCCACTTTGGACCGCAACGTCGATCTGCTGGTCCGCCGCTATCTGAACGACCCGGTGGTCCATTCGGTCGACCCCTCGGCGGGCGCGGTCACCACGATGGAGCACCACGTGCTGCACGTCCAGGGCGCCGACAAGCAGGCCACCACTGTGGAGATCGCTGCTCGCGACGGCCGGGTGATCATGTTCCTGGACACCAAGCACGCTGTGGACCGGCTCACCGAACAGCTGCTGAACAGCGGAGTGCGCGCCGCCGCGCTGCACGGAGGCAAGTCTCAGCCCCAGCGCACCCGCACTCTCGACCAGTTCAAGAGCGGCCACGTCACGGTGCTGGTGGCGACCGACGTCGCGGCCCGCGGCATCCACGTCGACAACCTGGACCTCGTCGTCAACGTCGACCCGCCGAACGACCACAAGGACTACCTGCACCGCGGCGGCCGCACCGCCCGCGCCGGCAAGTCCGGCAGCGTCGTCACCCTGGTGCTGCCCAACCAGCGCCGTGACATGACCCGCTTGATGGCCGACGCCGGTATCGTCCCGCAGACCAGCGAGGTCCGTTCGGGCGAGGCCGAGCTGAGGCATATCACGGGTGCCCAAGCTCCCTCAGGCATCCCCGTGACCATCACCGCACCGGTTGCCGGTCGTCGGTCGGGACGGAACGGCAGACGATTCCGGTAGCAGCGGATGGCCGCTCGCCCAAGGCCAGCGAGTCCGCAGGACCGCGACCGTCGCCGTCACGGTGGCCGCATAGGCCGAAGCGACCAGATCGCTTTGCCCGAGATGCTCGGCGCGCAGTTCGGCCTGGATGGCGGCGGCCTTGCCGGGCTTGTCGCGGTGGCCCTTGAGCGCCGCGGTGATCTGGCCGGCGCTCAGCCGCCAGCCGCAGCATGTGCCGGGTCCGTTCCCGCTCTTGGCCCCGGAGTTGCCCATCACTTCCCGGTGCCGGGCGGCCTGCTTGGGATTCACCCCGAACACCCGGTAGCCGGCCGCGGCCGGCTACCGCACCCATGGCCCCCGGTCGGTCTCGATGCACACCAGCACCTCGGCCGGCTCGGCGTCCTCGGGCAGGAACGAGGCGACCAGCTCGTGAAAGCGGGCCATCCCGGTTGCGCCCTCGGGCAGCCGGGCACGCTTGACCGCCCGCCCCTGCTCGTCCTGCACCTCCACGTCGTGATGGTCCTCCGCCCAGTCATCACCGACGAACAGCACCCGATCCTCCAACCCGGGGACAACACGTGGTCAGCAGCCCGCAGGAGCCCGGTCGGCGTGCTAATGGACCAGTACTCACGCCCCGAAGGACGGGCACGACATCCCATCAGTGATCAAGGCTCCTGACCACGGGTGAGGGCACGGTCTGACCCCAGAACTCACGATCGGTCCAGCGGTTGAAAGTGCTTACTCACTCGCGGCTACCAGACACCGAGTCTGCCCGATCAGCCGACCCGGTAGCTCCCATTAGCGGTATGCCACCGTCATCATCGATGCCGTCACTCATCGCTGCGTGGAGGTGCTGCCCGATCGGCTCGGTGTCACCTTCGCGCACTGACTGCACCGGCATCCCGAAGTCCAGCTCATCTGCCGAGACCGTTCGGCCGCGTACGCGGCCGGCGCCCGCGACGGCGCGCCGCAGGCGGTGCAGTGCGCCGACCGCTGGCATCTGCTCCACAACCTCAGCGAGGCGATCGAGAAACTCGCCCTGGCCCACCGCGGCTGCTTCCGCGACATCGCCACAGGCCAGGGCCGCTCCGAAGGCCCCCTCAGCCGGCACGTGCCGAACCGCGAGTCGCCCGCCGGCTCAACCTCGCTCTGAACACCGTCAAAAACTACGCCCGTGCCCCACGGGCCGAACAGCTGATCGGCGACTCCAAGCAGGGTGCCACGCTGGTCGACCCGTTCCGCGGCCACCTGCACGGTCACGCCGGGCCGCCGAACCCGGCGTGACCGTGCAGACCCTACTGCAGGAGATCAAGTCAATGGGGTATCAGGGCGGCTCCACCTGCTGTATCGCCACCTGGCCGAAGATGCCCAGCCACCGCCCTCACCTCGCCGCGTCGCCATCTGGATCATGACCGACCCGGCCCCCCTCAGCCCCGGCCACACCGCTCAGCTGCAGGACGTACTGGACCGCTGCCAGGAGCTGAAGCAGGCCACCGGACACGTACGCACCTTCGCCGACCTTGCTCACCCAGCGCCAGGGACACCGGCTCGACGACTGGATCAACGACGTCCGCGCCGGCAAGCTGCAACCCCTGCACTCCTTCGCCGAAGGCCTGCTCATCGACCACGACGCCGTCGCCGCCGGGCTCACCCTGCCCTACAGCAACGGCCCCACCGAAGGCGTGATCAACAAGATCAAACTGCTGAAACGGCAGATGTACGGACGAGCCGGCCTCGCCCTGCTCCGCAAACGGATACTTCTCACCATCGCCAGGAACTGAGCGTTGCCACGGGAATCTTGGCAGAGCCCCTGGAGTGATACCCCCATCGCGACCGGGCAGCAGCGGCCCCGGCCGACGGTCATCCGGTTCGGTCGCGTGACGAAGGCCATCCGCAGGTATCCGCGAGGGAAAAGCGCGCCAGGAATTTCGGCCAGCCCTCCGCCCGGGCGAGGGTGCTGTCGTTCCAGGATTGCGGTGTCAGCATCGAGCACAGGTCGGACACGGCCTGACGGGGGTCGAGGTTCCACTCGCGTACGGCACCTGAGGTGTCGGCGCCCAGCAGCCTGCGGCCGTCGGCGCGGTAGGAGACCGACAGCACTCCCCCTGTGTGGCCGCGCAGCGTGGCGACCACGTGTTGAGTCGCCGGGTCGAGCAGCGTGATGGTCTGGTCGGTGCGGGCGATGGCGACGGTACGGCCGTCGGGTGCGTAGGCGACGGCGTTGGAGTCGTCCCCGCCGGCCGTCATGAGCCTGCCTGTGGCTGACGTGCTGCCCTCGTCGATGACAGGGGCGAGGTCCCACGCGGTGATCGTGCCGTCGACGTCGGCGCTGATGATGGCGCGGCCGTCCGGTCGCAGGGTGATATCCCTGATCCGTTTGATGAAGCCGCCGAAGTTGGCGAGCTGGGCGTGCCGGCCCTGACCGTCCAGGTCGATCAGGAGGATGATGCCGCTGGATCCCGCGGCCATGAGCGTGTGACCGTCCGGGCTGAGGGCCAGCGCGGTGAGCCCGAGTGGCCGGTACCAGTTCTGCAGCTCCGTGTCGTCCACGTCGCGCAGTTTTCTGAACGTGCGGGCGTCCCACACGATGGCGTGATCCTTGGCGTCCCCTGTCACGATGACGCGTCCGTCCTTGCTGAAGGTCACGGCCACCACGGGAGCGGTATGCCCGTTCAGTGTGGCTTTCGCCTTCCGTCCGGTCAGGTCCCAGACCTTCGCCTTGCCGTCGTTGCCGCCGCTGACCAAGGTCCGGCCGTCGGGGCTGATGGCGACCGTGCGGGCGCCGCCGGGATGCGCGGGAACCCGCCGTTCGTCCGAGGCGCCCCGCCCCGGACGCCACCAGCTGATCGTCCCGTCGCCGCTGGCCGCTGCGGCGAGTCGTCCCTCGGCGCCGAAGGCGATGTCGTTGACCACCGGGTTGGGTGATCCCGTTGGCGGCAGGCCGGTGTCGAGCAGGGTGACGGACGTGCCGCCGTCGACGACGGCCAAGGTCCGGCCGTCGGGACTGAACTCCATCTCCCCCGGCTTGCCGTACACCGCGACGGAGGCCAGGAGGTTGCCGTTCGTGGCGGACCAGAGAGTGATGGGCGGACCGGGGAACCCCCTACGGTCGATGGCGGCGACGACCTCTCCACCGGGCCCCGACGCGACCGGTGTCCACTCGGACGAGAGCCAGCTCATGTCCCGCGTCGTCCTGACCGCCTTGGGGCGGCCGTCCCGGCCGACGCCGATCTCGAAGGGATTCTCGCCTTTGTACGGCAGGGTGCCGGTGCGACGAGTCTTCGGAAGCGCCTTCAGGTCGAAGACCTCGACGCGCTTGCCGATCACCACCAGGAAGCCGGAGCGGAACTGTGCCCAGAGCGCGGCCTCGACCTTCAGGACAGCTTCGAGACGGCCACTCGTGCGCCACACCCGGACATCGCCTCCGACGCTGACCAGAGAGCGTGAGTCCCTGCTGAACGAGACCGAGCTCACCGCTTTGCGGTGACCGGTCAGGACCGCCAGCTGCCGGTAGGTCGACGTGCTCCACAGCCGGACCGTACGGTCCTGCGAAGCGGTGGCGATCATCGAACCGTCGCCGCTGAAGGCGATCGCGTTGACTGGGGCGGTGGGCCCGCCAAGGGTCGCGATCAGCGTACGGCTGACGGTGCTCCACAACCGGACCCGATGGTCTTCCCCCATGGTGGCCAGGATGCGGCCGTCGCCGCTGTAGGCGATCCCGGTGATGCCGGTGCCCTGGACGAGCCGGTTGTTGATGAGATGCCCGTGGGCGGTGAGCAGAGCGCTGAGCGCCTCCGCCGACGGCGTGGCTGTCCAGGCCGCCAGTGCCAACGTGATGGCCTTGCGCGGCTCGGTGTCGTGATGCCCGTACGACTGCGACGCGAGTACCCGGGACAGCATCAGGTCGTCCTGTCTGAGCCTTTCTTCCTCCTGGTTCCTGTACATGATCCCGATGGTGACGGCCACGGCCAAGGCGACGGTCACCGCCAGGCCCATCGTGCGTCCCCGGTTCAGCCGATAGAGACGACGCCGCGCCTGCCAGACGTCGTCCACCCCGACATAGTGCTCCTCGTCGGTCACGTCGGCGGAGTTGGCTCGCGGCCCCACCACCGTCAAGCCCTCGGCCCGTGCGGCGGAGAACTTCGCCTGCATGCCCTTGACCCTGACCATCGTCCCGTGGGAGTCGACGTCACCGGTGACCACGTGATCCTTGTACGGGTGCCGCAGCCAGCCGGACAGCGCCCTCCCCCACCGGGCCAGACGGGAGATCGCCGAGGTGCCCGGCGTCGGCGGGCCCAGCAGTTCCCGCGGCAGAATCGCGAACGCGGCGCCCAGGGAAGCACCCTTGACGCGCCGGCCTCTGTTCCCCGTGATCTGGAGATGCCATACCAGGCAGGTCCTGCGCCGCCGTCCTTCGTTCTGCAGCGCCCACGCGGTGCCGAGCGCGCGCGCGAACTCGGGGTCGGCGCTGAAGAGGCTCATCGTACGCGGATGCGGGAACAGCCCCGGCGGCCCGTTCGCGATCACCTCCATGCTCAGCCTGCCGGTCAGTCCCCGGCCGCGTGCCGACTCGAACACCACTCCGATCTCGCGCCGCCTGACCGCGACCAGGTCGCGGCCGGCCAGCCAGCGTGCCTGCAAGCCGATCATGGCCTCGGCGGTGTCGCGCGACACGTTCGCGGCGGCGCCCTGCGGCGGGAGCGGCAGCGTGTGCGCTGCCGCCAGCGCGTCCGTCATGAGCGGGCGCCACTCGTCGATCTCCCGCCCGTCCGGCAGGTCCGCGCCCATGGCCGCCAGCCTGGCCACATGCAGTGCGGCCACGTACTCCGGTGAGCCGGTCTCCAGCTGTGTCAGCGCCCAGCAGGAGGAGGGATCCCGCGCCCAGGCCAGCAGCTTGTCCGAACGCCGGGCGGCGGCGTCCCTGCAGGCTTCCATCCAGAGAGAGCGTTCGACGAGTTCCTCCCACGCCTCGCCCGGCGGGAGAGAGCCGTAGTGGTCCTCAGCGCTGGACAGGTCGCGGCGTTCCAGGTCCAGCAGGCGGTCGAGCGCTGACTCCCTCGCCGGTCGCAACCAGGAGAGCAGACGATCTGCGGCCGACATGCCACCTCCGCGCTGACATCGATCACGACAGGAATCCCTGACTTGTCATCGGCGCGCTCCTGCCGATCGTTCCGGCGTTATCATCCGCCTATGACCATGCCGTCCGGCGAGCGACACGGTTACATCGAACTTTCTCCCCCGCCTAGAGAGCCCCTCCACCACGGTGTCAGACGTTGGTGGCGTTCCCTGGCGCGACATCACGGCCTGCGCTACTGGTTGTGGACCCGCGGCTTGCCTCTCGTGGCGGGGCTGGGGCTGCTCTACACGGCCAACGGGTTCGCCGTCGGCTGGCGGCGCGCCTACGACGTGAGCATCGGGATCCTGTCGCCGGCCGACACCGCCGTTCCCGCATTGGCCTGGCCCCTGTCCGTGGCGGGGTGGCTGCTGGTGCCGGGCATCGCGGGCGCGGTCGCCGGCTACGTGGTCAGCGACGCCATCAAGGTACGTCGGAGCACGCCTTTGGAGGACGTCCGGCCCGAGGAGGGAGATGAGTAAGCTCATCCCGCTCCTCCGCGACCTGTGCTTCCGGGACTGCGGCTACGAGGTGCCGCCCGGCTTCGTGGAGGACTTCGTCAAGCGGCATCACGCCGACTGGCTCCGGTCGCAGGACCACTGGGAACGGATGGTCGTCGACGTACTGAGCAGCGAGGTCATCAAGCAGCGGGAACCGGAGGAACGGGCGATGAAGCTGGCCGTGGCGATATCGAGCAGGTTGCTGCACGAAACGGCTTTGCGGGATCGGTGCCGCCAGTGCCGGACCGGGCGGAGGTGAGGGCGATGCGGGACGACATCGAGCGGTTCTGCCGCGACCTGCTGAACGACACGTACCCCGACATGGACGAACGCTGGCTCGACGAGCAGACCGCGCGCGCGGTGCGGGTGGTGGTCGAAGCCACGGCGGACGCGGAGAGGGCGGCCGACCGGGATCGGCAGGAGATCCGCCAGGCAGTGCGGGAGTGCTTGTACCTGCTGCGCGGCAGAGGGCTCTCACCCGAGGCGGCGGACGCCGCCGTCACGGTACGCGAGGTCACGATGACCGTCACCGCGCGTCCGTCGCAGACGCGCTACACCATCGACGTCCACGTGACGTCGGCGCGCCAGAGCATCGACGAACTGGCCGGTCTGGGGCTGACGGTCAGCACGACCGGCGACGACACCGCCCGCTGGCCGGTCCGCCACCTGGCCGTGTTCGACGAGCGGGGCAGAGCGTCCTTCGCGAACGTCCGGGGCGGACGCTGGCACCTCGACATGGTGACACCCACCTGGGAGGACGGCCGGACGACCTTTCCCATGCCCGCGATGGAGACCGGCGCTCTCGCCGCCGCGACCGAGCATTACGCGGTGGCCGCGCCCAATCGAGCGCTTTTCACCTTGGACGACCTGTCGGACGACGACACCACCCTGGAGATCACCGGTGCGGTTAGCGAGCCCCGGCTGGTCCCCCTTGTCTACCTCGACCGCGACGGCGCGGTGCGCAGGCTGCTCGTGGCCATCGCCCCGGGCAGGACCGGCGCGGCGCGTTCCCGCGTAGAGCTGCCCGGCTTCGATCGCGGCGCGGCGTGGGAGGCGGGCGACTACCAGGATCCCGCCGTGCTCACGGTGGACGACTCTGAGCTCATCCGGGATTCTCTCTACGCGACCGACGACACTGCCACCCTGCGGGCGTGGCGGGCACTGGCCACGAAGGCGCGCCTTGAGGTCGGTGCCGTCATCGAGGCGCTCCTCGACCCGCGCTGACCACAGGAAGGGGTCGGCCGAGCGGAAGGAGGCACTTCCGGCGGGCGAGCCGGGCGCCACGGCAGGGCGTGATCCCGAGGAACCGCGAGGTCGCGGCCAGGAACGGCGTGGGTCGTCGTTCCGGAATCCGGCCAGATGGATGTTGCTCCCGGGGTCAGCGGGAGCCCGCTGCTGGAGTCCAGCACCACGCGGCGGCCCAGGGGCTCGCGCAGCGTGACGCCGATCCGGTCGATCTTCCCCATCGCGTCGCAGAAATCCACGTCGTCCCGCCGGACGTCGACGTCCACGCCCACCACTCCGGCCGTCTCGTGGACGCGCGAGCCGTACGTCGTGTCGCAGGCGCCGTGCAGATGGCTCAGCCGGAGATCGGTCGGCGCGCGCACCTCGTAGGTCTCCACCTGTACCACTTCAAAACGTCGTCGCAGGGGGCTTGACCTGCAGATCGACCTGAGGTGCCGGCTCAGGCAAGATCGGTTCTTGTGTCTCTTCGTCTCCTCTACCTGATCGTGATCCGGGTGTTCGGCTGGCTGGTGCTGCCAGGCCGCAGCGAGGCAGTCAAGGACATCGAGATCATGATGCTTCGGCATGAAGTGGCGGTACTACGGCGTCAGGTCGTCCAGCCAAAGCCGGGCTGGGCCGATCGAGCGGTCCTGGCCGCTCTGGCGCGGCTCTCATCGCCTGGACTGAGTGCTCACCGGCTGGTGGCGCGCCTGGCGCAAGAGAATCCGGACTGGGGATACCGTCGGGTGCACGGTGAACTCGTCCGGCTCGGCTATCAGGTCAGTGAGGCGACCGTACGACGGATCCTCCGCAGTCGGCGCTCAGGTCCAGCTCCCCGAGACGCTGATACCTCGTGGAGGATCTTCCTGCGCGCCCAGGCGCAAGGCCTGCTGGCCGTTGATTTCTTCCACGTCGACACGATTTCCTTGAGACGGCTGTACGTACTGTTCGTGATGGAGATCGCCACCCGGCGCGTTCACATCCTCGGGGTGACCGCCCACCCGACCGGAGCGTGGACGTTCCAGCAGGCCCGCAACCTGCTCATGGACCTCGGCGATCGCATCGGTTTCTTCCGCTTCCTCATCCGCGACCGAGATACCAAGTTCACCAAGGGGTGGCGTCTTCGGAGGACACTGTTGGCGAATTGGCCAAAGAGCCCAGGCTGATCAGTCCGCCGAGCGCACGATGAGTGCATCCACCAGCATCGTGAAGGCTGATCAAGATGTCGCTTCATCCCCGTGTCCCGGGCGAGATCCCCGCTCAGACGGAACTGATCGCCCACCGCGCCTTCCCCAAAGGCTGCCTGTGCATGCGTCTGCGTGACGCGCTCGGCCCGCTGTTCGCCGACCAGGACTTCCTCGACTTGTTCCCGCAGCGCGGCCGGCCTGCCTGGCCCCCACACCAGCTCGTGATCGTCTCGGTCCTGCAGTTCCTGGAGAATCTCTCCGACCGCCAGGCGGCAGCCGCCGTCCGCGCCCGTATCGACTGGAAATATCTGCTCGGGCTGGAGCTGACCGATCCGGGATTCGATCACTCCCTGCTGAGCGAGTTCCGCGACCGCCAACTCGCCGGCACCGACCCGGAACACCTGCTGGACCTGGTCCTGGACCGGCTGCGTGAGCATGGCCTGCTGAAGCGGCCGGGCCGGCAGCGCACCGACTCCACTCACGTGCTGGCCGCGATCCGCCGGCTCAACCGGCTGGAAAACGTCGCTGAACATCTGCGTGCCGCGCTCAACGCCATTGCCACGATCGAACCGGACTGGCTGGCCGCCTGGGTTCCGATGGTCTGGTTCGACCGCTACGCGCGACGCATCGAGGACTTCCGGCTGCCCCAGGACAAGGCCGGGCGCACCGCGTACGCCGAGCGGACCGGGCACGACGGCCGCACCCTGCTGCAGGCCCTCTACCACGCCGATGCGCCCCGCCAACTCCGAGACCTTCCGACCGTGCAGGCGCTGCCAATCACCTGGATCCACCAGTTCGTCACCGACGACGGCGAGATGCACCTGCGCGATGCCAAGGATCTGCCGCCCTCGCGCCGGCGCAACGCCTCACCCTACGACGACCAGACCCGCCATAGCCTCAAGCGCAGCATCAGCTGGACCGGCTACAAGGTCCACTACAGCGAGACCTGCGACACCGACGCACCCCATCTGATCACCCACGTGGCCACCACCGACGCCACCGTCACCGACGTGGAGATGACCGCGGCCATCCAGAACGCGCTCATCCGCGCCGACCTGGCGCCCCGCGAGCATCTCCTCGACACCGGGCTACATCAACGCCCAGCTCCTGACCACCGCTGCCGGCCCCGGCGCCACCGAGCTGATCGGGCCGATCCGGCCCGACGTCTCCTGGCAGGCCCAAGCCGGACAGGGCTTCAGCCTGGACGACTTCACCATCGACTGGGACGCCGAGCACGCCACCTGCCCACAAGGTCACCGCAGCATCCGCTGGAAACCGCATCGCGGCCGCGCCGGACACCCCGCCATCCACATCGATTTCGACCAACGGGACTGCACTCCCTGCCCCGTCCGCGCCCAGTGCACCCGCTCGGCAACCGCCGCCCGCGCCCTGACACTGAGCACCCGCGACGAGCACGAGAGCATACGGCGAGCCCGTCAAGCGCAATCCACCACCGCGTGGCAGCGGCGCTACCAGCAGCGCGCCGGCGTCGAAGCGGTGATCTCCCAAGCCTTACGCTGCTGCGGCCTGCGACGATCCCGCTACGTCGGCCAGGACAAGACGCACCTGCAACATGTGCTCACCGCCGCAGCCATCAATCTCATCCGCATCGACGCCTGGCTGGCGGGCACCCCGCTGGCCAAAACCAGGGTCTCACCGTTCGCCCGGCTACGACCGCACTAGATCATCACCGCATTCGCCAACAGTGTCCATCTCGGACGCGACCGGACGATCCGGCCGGGCGTGACGACCCTGGCCAGGCTGGTGGCCAGGGCCCCGCCATGGTGGGCGGAGGGGCCGTGACCTTCTGGGAGCCGATCTATCCGAGCACCGGGTAGTTCGCGCGGAACACATTGTGCGGGTCACGGGCCCGCTTGATCTCCCTCAGCCGCGCGAGCGTTCCCTCGGAGAAGGCGTCGGCCGCCGTCTCTCCGGGGGACAGCAGGGTGTACGGCTTGCGTCCGCTGACGTAGGCGCCCAGGTCGGCGACGACCTCGGCCTGCTTGGTGCGTGTGGCGTCGGCCGCGTGTGGCAGCCCGAGCCCCAGCAGCCCGAGCAGGTACGGCTCAGCCACCGTGCCGCCGGCCCCGCTGCCCGGCTCGGCGAGCGCCCCACCCAGATGCCGGATCTGCAGGTTGATGAGCGGTTCGACCGGCTTGGCCAGCAGCAGCTCGACCGCGTCCGCGTCCAGCCCGGTGAGCAACTCCCCGCGGGCGATGGACGGCGCCGGGTCGGTGGGTTCGGCGGCGATCCTGCCCAGATCGGCGACCGGGACGACGCCACGGTTGTCGAAGACCGCGCCCCCGATCTTGTCCACGCGCATCAGCAGGTCCTCGCCCCGAGCCGCCTCGCCCCGGTACACCAGGTCCAGCGTCACCATCGGTGGCGCGCCGGGTGGCTGGAGCCGGTTGATCCACACGCTGAGTTCGCGCGGCGCCTCGGCGGTGATCTCCAGGAACGCGTCGAACACCTCCCTGGTCCGGTGTTCCGGCCAGATCATCCGCCCGCCGTAGAGAGCCGGCGCGGGATACAGGCCGAGTTCGAGCGCGGTCACCATCGCGAAGTCCCCGCCGCCGCCGCGCAACGCCCAGAACAGGTCGGGGTCGGACTCGGCGGTCACCCGGCCCGGCTCGCCGTCGGCGTCGACGATGTCGATGGCCCGCACGCTG
The DNA here is from genome assembly GCF_000725485.1 of Nonomuraea candida. Lineage (GTDB taxonomy): Bacteria > Actinomycetota > Actinomycetes > Streptosporangiales > Streptosporangiaceae > Nonomuraea > Nonomuraea candida. Next base: position 206,965 of record NZ_JOAG01000036.1, read on the forward strand.
CCGGAGGCCAAGCCGTACTCGCGGCTGAACCAGCCGACCCCACCGCCCAGGGTATAGCCAGTGACGCTGACCCCCGGAGCGCTGCCGGACAGGCCGGTCAGGCCCCGTGGACCGGTCGCCGCCAGCACCTGCCCCCACTTCACACCCGCGCCCACCCGGACCACGCGCTCCTGCGTGCGTACCTCCACCTCGTTCAACCGGCCGGTACGCAACAGGATCATGCCTTCCACATCACCCGAGGCGCCGTGCCCGCTCGGCTGTGCGGTCACCGTCATACCCATCCGCCGCGCGTGACGCACGAGCGCCGCCACGTCATCGGCATCCGCGGCCTCCGCCACGGCCGCCACCGGCTGCCTGACGGTCAGATTCCACGCGGTGGCCGCCTGTTCGAAGCCGTCGTCACCGGGCAGGAGCACGCGCCCCTTCAGGACACCGCGCAGGTCGTTGATCGTCATTGTCGTCTCCCTTTTCGAGTTGTCAGAGAATGAGGGCGTCAGGCGGGCTGCGCGGCGGTCGCCGGGGTGGTGCTGGTCTCGCGGAGGATCAGCAACCCCGTGACCGCGATCAGCGCCGCGGTCAGGCCGTGGATGCCGAGTGCGGCGGCCGTGGATCCGTGGTGGGCCAGGACGTTGACCATGTCGCCGAACGGGGCGACGGCCGTCATCAGCAGGACCCAGCCCAACGGGCGGCGGTGGCCTGTCACCAGCAGGATGCCCATGGCCAGGCCCATCGCGATCTCGCGGCTGCCCTTCACGATGGAGAAGCCGCTGTCGTCAGAGGGCCAGTTCGCCAGTCCCGGGAAGGTGGTCCCGAGGGGCAGGACGAAGGACAGCCCGAGGTAGAGGGTGAACAGGACGACGACGGCGGCCAGGACGGTGTTGAGCTTCTTCAGCGACATGGTCGCTCTCCTTGCATGTACGGACGGGCAGGGTTCAGCCGCGGACACGGCGGATGTGGCGGGCGTAGCGAGGGCGGCCGATGACGTGCCAGATGACGCGGGCCGGGGCGGGCAGGCCGCGCAGGACGATGGCGCGCTCGGCCGGGTTCGCGTCCTCCAGGACGGCGCCGAAGAGCGTGAGCAGGGTGAGCTTGGGCGTGTTGCTCACCAGGTGGTCGCCCAGGGAGGCCCACTCCTGCTCGGTGATGTGCTTGGCGGCGAGCGGGAGGAGGGTGGCCTCCTCGTCGTCGAGGTGTTGCAGCAGGACCGCGCGGTGCTCGCAGAGGGCGGCCGCCAGGGTGTCGCGCTCGTCGGCCCCCGCGGTGGCCTCCCAGGCGGGGACCGCGGCGTCCAGCCTGGCCAGGGTGGCCGCGACACGTTCGTGCTGGGCCTGCATGCGCAGGACGACGTCGGCCTCCAGGTCCACACGGGAAAGCAGGGGTGGCCACAGCAGCTCGTCCTCGCCCTCGTGATGGTTGTGCAGGCCCAGCCGGTAGACGCGGAAGTGGTCGGCGATCACCTTGGCGCGAGCGGTGTCACCTGGGGCGACGGCCGCGACAAGCTCCACCAGCAGCCGTGACTCACGGCGGAGCACGCGGTGGACGATCTCCATGTCCTGGGTGTTGACACTCATTTGTTCCCGCCTCTTCATCGGTTGCGATGTGTTCAGGCTGCCCTTGGGTGTTTGGAAGGGATTTGGAAGGGATTTGGAACGCCCACATAAGATGTGAGGATCATGGTCTTCATCCGGGTGCTGGGCTCTCTGGTGGCCGAGGTCGGCGGCGAGCCCGTTCCCCTGGGCGGGCCGCGGCAGCGGGGCGTGCTGGCATTGCTGGTGGCGGCGCGTGGGCAGGTCGTGCCGACCGACCGGATGATCGAGGACCTGTGGCGCGGGGAGCCGCCCGCGCGGGCGCTGATGTCCCTGCAGGCGTACGTGTCCAACCTGCGCCGGTTGCTGGAGCCCGGACGTCCGCCGCGCACGCCGGCCCGGCTGCTGGTGAGCGCGGCGCCGGGTTATGCGCTGCGGCTGCCACCGGATGCGGTGGACGCGTGGCGGTTCGAGGGCCTGCTGGGCCAAGCGCGTACGGACACCGACCCACGCGCCGCGCAGGCTCGGCTCGCCGAGGCGCTGGGACTGTGGCAGGGACCGGCGTTCGCCGAGGCCGCCGACGAGTCGTGGGCCGCCGCCGAGACCGCCCGGCTGAACGAGCTACGCTTGGTCGCCACCGAGCTGCACGTCGCGGCGGGTCTGCGCATCGGCGACCCCGCCGCGGTGGTTCCCGAGGCCGAGCGGCTCACCCGCGACGAGCCGCTGCGCGAGGAGGGCTGGCGGCTGCACGCCTTGGCTCTGTGGAGCAGCGGCCGCCAGGCCGACGCGCTGGCGACGCTCCGCCGCGCCCGCGGCATCCTCGCCGAGGAGCTCGGGCTCGACCTCGGCCCGGACCTGGTGGCGTTGGAAGAGGCGATCCTCACCCAACGCACGGACGTCCTGCGCGCGTCCGTTCTCCTGCCACCGCCTGTTGTCCCGCTGCCGCAGACGGTTCCGATCACCGAGACGCCGTTCGTCGGGCGCCAGGAGGAGCTGGCGGCGCTGGCCGGGGCCGCTGCCGAGGCCGCCGCCGACGGAGCGCGTATCGCCCTTGTCACCGGCGAGGCCGGGCTCGGCAAGTCGACGCTGCTGGAACACCTCGGCAGGCGGCTCGAACGTGACGGGTGGCTGGTCGCCGTCGGCCACTGTCCCGAGGTCGACAGCGCGCCGCCCGCGTGGGCCTGGGCCGAGGCGCTGAGAGCCGTCGCCGCGTCCACGTCCCCGGGCGAGTTCGCCGACGATCTCGCGCCGCTGCTCACCGACACCGGGCCGGTGGGCGCCGACGCCACCGCGGGACGGTTCCGCCTGCGTCAGGCGGTGTGGAAGTGGCTCGCGGCGGTCGCTGCGGAACGCCCGGTCGCCGTCGTGCTGGACGACCTGCACTGGGCCGACGCCGCCACGCTGGAGCTGCTCGGCGGCGGCCTCGGCATTCGGGCCCCCGTTCTGGTCGTGGCGGCCTACCGGGCGGACGAGAGCGGGCACCTCACCGAAACGCTGGCCTCACTGGCGCGCGCCACGCCGCTGCGGCTCGCCCTGCCCGGCCTGGACGATGCGGCCGTCGCGCAGATCGTACGGAATGAGTGTGAGGCCGATGACGAGACCGTCGCCGGAATCGCCGAGCGCACCGGCGGCAACCCGTTCTATGTGCGGGAGAGCGCGCGGCTGCTGAACGGCGAGGGCGCGCTGGTCGCCCTCTCCGAGGTCCCCGAAGGCGTACGGGACGTGCTGCGGCGGCGGCTCGCGCGGCTGCCCGAGGCAGGCGTGGCCGTGCTACGACTGGCCGCGGTCGCAGGCCGGGAGAGCTCCGTGGACGTCCTCGTGGACGCCGCCGACACCGACGAGGACGGGGTGATGGACGCGCTGGACGCGGGCGTGATCGCCGGGCTGCTGAGCGAGCCCGGCCCCGGACGGGTGCGGTTCGTCCACGCCCTCGTCCGCGACACCCTCGTCGCCGGCGTCAGCCGCCTGCGGGCATCCCGCATGCACGCCCGCATCGCCGCCGCACTGGAAGCCACCGGCGACATCCCGGCGCTCGCGCACCACTACGCGCGAGCCGGATCCCCCAAGGCCGTCGGCTACTGCCTCCGGGCCGCCGAACTGGCCGAAGCGCGCTACGCCCACGACGTCGCGGCCGATCTGCTCACCGACGCGGTCGCGAACTCGACCGGCCCGGAGGAACGCGTCGACCTGCATGGCAGGCTGCTGCGGGCGCAGATCCGGGCCGGCGCCTTGCTTGCCGCGCGCCAGACCCGCCTGCAGGCCGTCGAGTACGCCGAGTCCCTGGGCCGCGACGACTTGGTGATCGCCGCGTTCATGGCCTGGACCGAGCCGACACCATGGCAGTCCCGCGAGTACGGCACGGTGGACCGACCCATCGTCGACAGGCTGAGCCGCCTGCTCAAGCGTACCGACCTGGCCCCGGAGACACGCAGCCACCTTCTCGCCGCCTACGCCGAAGAACTGGTCGGCGAGGACGACCCCACCGCCCTGGCGGCGGCCCGCGAGGCGCTCGACCTCGCCACCTCACCCCGCCTGCGGGCGGCGGCTCTCCAGGTCCTGGTCCGCGGCCACCGCGGCTTGCCCGACCGCGACAACCTCTGCCGCGAACTGGTGGCGATCGGCACCGAGCACGACCTGCCCATCTATCGCGTCACCGGGCTGCTCAACCAGGCCAGCGCCGCCGCCGGGGCCAACGATCCGGCCACCATGCGCCGCGCGGCTGTCGAGGCCCTCGACCTCGCGCGCGCCTACCGGCTGCCCGAGGCGATCGGCGTCGCCGAGGTGGTGCTGGCGACCCTGGCCCTCATCGAGGGCCGGTTCGCCGACGCCGAACGGCTCTACACCCAGGCCGCCGACGGCATGCGGCGCGCCGGATCCCTGCACGCCGTCGGCTTCCTCGGCCTCGCGCTGGCCGCGATCTGGGTGAACAACGGCACGCTCGGCGAGCACCTGGAGGAGGTGCGCGCCTTCCACGAGGCGTTCGGCCCGCTCGCCTCCGACCTGCTGATCCTGGCCCTGCACGCCAACGGCCTGATCGACGAAGCCCGCCGGGTACGCACCTCGGACCCGATCCGGCCCGACTACTTCTTCACCTTCCTCACGACCGTCCGCGCGATGGCCGCCATCGCCCTGGACGACCGCGCCGCTGCCGAAGAGATCTACGCGACGCTGCTTGCGCGCTGGGATGGCCCCCCGCCCGACGTCACGAGCCTGTCCGTGGAGCTGCGCCCGGTCGCTCACACCCTCGGCGAGCTGGCCGTCTTCCTCGGCCACGACGACGAGGCCGCCGCCCACTTCGCTCAGGCCGTCGCCATCGCCGACCGGTGGAACGCGCCTCATTGGGCCGCCGAGGCCCGGTCGCGAACGACCACCTAGCCTCGACCGTTCTAGAGGGGCCGGCCCTCTACGCTCGGACCCCTGACTGACCTGCGGAAACGCGGCAATCGTGGGTGCCGAACCTCGAACCACGGGCACACGCCGAGTGAGATCGCCCGTCATTCGTGCACAATCGTGACGTCGGCGACGGTTCGGGCGAGGGCGCGGATGAGGTCGGTCTCTGTGGCGGTGCGCCAGATGAGGGCCCAGCGGGCGAGCGGGGCGTCGTGGATGGGGACGTAGGCGATGTCGGAG
>NZ_JOAG01000037.1 GCF_000725485.1 Nonomuraea candida
TTCAAGTCTCTGTCAAATTGACCGGACTCGCTCGACCTGCGGGAATTAAGCGCCGCCCCCTTTCGGAGACAACCCCTCTAACTTACCAGCCGATCCGAGCTGATGCGAAACCAGCGAAGGACGACTCTGAAAGTAAGAGGATTTGCCGGGCATCTCCGAGGTCCCTGTGGGACCTCTCGGCCGCCCTGCGGGAAGCAACTCTAGCAGCCCGGCGCGCGTGCTCAGGCCTACTCAGGTAATCAGGAGGTTCTTCCCTCACCACCTGACCCTCAAACCTCGCCGGGATATCCCCAGCTCGTCGCCGCCGGTCAAGCCGACGGCAAGTCATCCGCAATCGCCCCTCGGTACGAACTACCTACGAGCAGTCTGCGCTCTCGGAGGTGGCCGCAATGACCCGGTCGGAGTTCGATGACATCCGCGCTTTTCTCGCCGACGAGGCGACGCATGCCGGCGACCTGCTGCGCATCGCCAGGACTCTGATCGACGACCTTGAGCACGCCCGCATGCGCGAGGCGATCCTGCGCACCCACTACCTGCGCCTGCTGACGGCGGCGCGGGCGACCATGGCCGCGGACTCCGTGGACGCGCCCGACCCGCTGGCCTTCCTCAGGCACGAGCTGGCCGAGCGCGGCCAGCTGCCGGAGGACGGGGAGGCGGCGCAGCGCATCCTGTCCGACGCCCGTACGGCGGCCGCGCTGCTCGCCTGCCTGGAGCAGCCGGCTCCGGCGCGCTCGCGCGGCCTGCGCCTGCGCCGCTGCGTCGGCTCCGGCCGCACGCTCCCCCGCTGACCCCGGCCCCCGGTCAGCCGCCGGGCCCCGCCGTCCGGTCTGTCGCCCGGACCAGCCGCCCGGTGCCGCGGGACGGCTCCGCCTGCCCGGCGTACGGGCGGCAAGCGCCGTTCGGCCACGCCCGCGCGGACCACCCGCGTCAGGGGCGTGACGGGATGACGACTTCTGGCATACCCGCACTTGGCGGCCCGCCTGCAAGACTTCGCATATGTGGCAGCGAGGGCTGAACTGGGCGGCAGTCGCCATGGTGGGGATATTCGGCCTGATGTGGGTCGGCATTGTGGTCTATGCCGACCAGGGCTCGTCCCTGTGGATGCGCGCCGTCCAGATCGTCTTCGGTCTCCTGCTGACGGGCTGGGCCGTGCACAAAGCGATCCGCATGACCGGAAAGGCGTGATCCCCCGCCGCCTCCGGAAGGTGATCCGCCGCTACGGCTGGAAGCGGTACCCCATGCCCGGCTCGGTCAGCAGGTGGACCGGATGCGCCGGGTCACGTTCGAGCTTGCGGCGCAGCTGGGCCATGTACTGGCGCAGGTAGTGCGTCTCCTTCAGGTACGCGCTGCCCCACACCTCGGTCAGGAGCTGGCGCTGGCTGATCAGCTTCCCGGGGTTCCGCAGCAGGAGCTCCAGGAAGTGCCACTCCGTGGGCGTGAGGTGCACCCCTCCGGAGATCGTCTTGCGGGCGAGGTCGATGACGTGCTCCCCGATCTGCACCGTCGCGTTCTCCTCCGCCTGCTGCCCCAGGCGCCGGGTGACCGCGCGCACCCGCGCGAGCAGCTCGTCGATGCTGAACGGCTTGGTCACGTAGTCGTCGGCGCCGGCGTCGAGCGCGTCCACCTTGTCGGTGCTGTCGGCGCGCCCGGAGAGCACGATGATCGGCACCGTCGTCCAGCCGCGCAGCCCCTGAATGACCTCCACGCCGTCGAGATCGGGCAGCCCCAGGTCGAGGATGACCAGGTCGGGATGCCATTCGGCGGCCTGGCGCAGCGCCGTGCCGCCGTCGGCCGCGACCGCCACCTCGTACTGCCTGGCCGCCAGGTTGACGCGCAGCGCCCGCAACATCTGCGGCTCGTCGTCCACCACGAGTACGCGCGTCATGCGGCCCGCCGCAGCGAGATGGTCATGGTGAGCCCTCCTCCGGGGGTGTCCTCAGGTACGAGCGTGCCGCCCATCGCCTCGGTGAGCCCGCGTGAGAGCGCCAGGCCGAGCCCCACTCCCGTGTGGTTGTCCCGGTCACCGAGCCGCTGGAAGGGCAGGAACACCCTTTCATGCGCTTCTGCCGGGATGCCGGGGCCCCGGTCGATGATGCGGATCTCCACGTTCTCGCCGTGCCAGCTCGCGCTCACGAGGACCGGCTCGCCGCCCGGGCTGTGCCGTACGGCGTTCGCCATCAGGTTGACCAGCACCCGTTCCAGCAGCGCGGGGTCGGCCATGAGCTCCGGCAGGTCGGGCGGTATGTCGCTGGCGAGCCGGTCACGCAGGGGCCCGAGGTCGTCGACGGCGTGCGGCAGGACGTCCTCGATCGCCACGGGTTCGAGCTTGACGCCGAGCGCGCCGGCCTGCAGCCGGCTCATGTCGAGGAGGTTGGAGACCAGCCGGTTCAGCCGGATCAGCGACTCGTCGGCGGTGGCGAGCAGTTCGGCGCGGTCCTCGTCGGACCAGGTGACGTCGGTGCTGCTCAGGCTCTCCACGGCCGCCTTGGCCGCGGCGAGCGGCGTGCGCAGGTCGTGGCCGACCGCGGCGAGCAGCGCGGTGCGCATCCGGTCGGCCTCGGCCAGCGGCCCGGCCCGGTCGGCGGCCTCCCGCAGCCGCTGCTGCCGCAGCGCGACCGCGGCCTCCGCGGCGAACGCCTCCAGCACCCGCCGGCCGCTGGCCTCCAGCAGCCGCCCGCGCGCGGTCAGCACGAGCCGGTCGTCGATCACGACGTCGGTGTCGGCCTGGCCGGGACTCGTGGCGGGCACGCCGCCGGACGTCGCCACGACGCGCCACTCCCCCGCCCCGGCCTGCCCGTCCCGCGCGCCGCGTTCGAGGAGGGTCACCGCGGTCAGGCCGAACGTCTCGCGCATCCTGGCCAGCAGCGACGGCAGCGCCGACTCGCCGCGCAGCACGTGGCCCGCCAGCGTGGACAGCACCTCGGCGTCGGCCCGCGAGCGCGCCGCCTCCCTGCTGCGCCTGTCGGCCAGGTCCACGACCGTGCTGACCATGGCCGCCACGAGGACGAAGATGACCAGCGCGAGCACGTTCTCGGGGCTGGCGATCGTCAGCGTGTGCAGCGGCGGCGTGAAGAACCAGTTGAGCAGCCCGAACCCGAGCACCGCCGCCGTCAGCGCCGGCCACATGCCGCCGGTCAGCGCGACGGCCACGACGAGCAGCAGGAAGAGCAGGATCTCGTTGGGCAGCGTCAGGCCGGCCGCCCTGAGCGCGACCGCGAGCAGCGGCATGCCGAGCAGTGCCAGCGCCCATCCGGACAACCGCCGGGTACGCGTCAGCGCGCCCGCCGTCCGCGGCCGGTACCGCCCCTTGCCCGTGGCCTCGTGGGGCACCATGTGCACGTCGATCGAGCCGGACAGCGCCGTGGTCGTCACTCCCACGCCGCGCGTGAGCAGCCGTTTGCGCCGCGAGGCGCCGAGCACGAGCTGGGTGGCGTTCACGCCGCGGGCGAAGTCGAGCAGCGCCTGCGGCACGTCGTCGCCGATCACCTGGTGGTAGGTCCCGCCGAGGTCCTCGACGAGGGCGCGCTGGCGTACGAGGTCGGCGGGGTCTCCCCCGGTGGTCAGCCCGTCGGCGCTGGTGATGTGCACGGCCAGCAGGTCGGCGCCCTTGCCCCTGGCCGCGATCCGGGCGGCCCGCCGGACGAGCGTGTCGCCCTCCGGCCCGCCCGTGAGCGCGACGACCACGCGCTCGCGCGCCTCCCAGGTGCCGGCGATGGCGTGGTCGCTGCGGTAGCGGCCGAGCTGTTCGTCCACCTTGTCCGCCAGCCAGAGCAACGCGAGCTCCCGCAGGGCGGTCAGGTTGCCGACGCGGAAGTAGTTGGCGAGCGCCGCGTCCACCTGCTCGGGCGCGTAGACGTTGCCGTGGGCCAGGCGGCGGCGCAGCGCCTCGGGTGACATGTCGACCAGCTCGATCTGGTCGGCCCGCCGCACCACCTCGTCGGGCATGGTCTCCTGCTGCGGCGTCCCGGTGATGCGCTCGACGACGTCGTTCAGCGATTCGAGGTGCTGGATGTTGACGGTGGAGACGACGTCGATGCCGGCGTCGAGGATCTCCTCGACGTCCTGCCAGCGCTTGGGGTTGCAGGAGCCGGGGACGTTGGTGTGGGCCAGCTCGTCGATGAGGACGAGCGCGGGGGCGCGGGCGATGACCGCGTCGGGGTCGAGCTCGGTGAACGTCGTGCCGCGGTAGGCGATGGTGCGCCGCGGCAGCAGCTCCAGCCCGTCGAGCAGGGCCGTGGTGCGGGGCCGGCCGTGGGTCTCGGCGAAGCCGACGACGACGTCCTTGCCCCGCTCGCGGGCGCGGCGCGCCTCGCTCAGCATGGAGTATGTCTTGCCCACTCCGGGCGCCGCCCCGAGGTAGACGCGCAGCCGTCCTCTGGGCCTGCCTGCCATTCCTCCAGGTTACGGCCGGTACGGCCGCCGCAGGCGCGCCCCGTCGGCCGAACCGGGAACACGCCCGGAGTGCCGCCCCCACGAACGCGTCCGGAGAAACGAAGAATCCCCGGCCGCCGGGTGATCCGGTGGCCGGGGATTCTGCTTGGTAGCGGGGACAGGATTTGAACCTGCGACCTCTGGGTTATGAGCCCAGCGAGCTACCGAACTGCTCCACCCCGCGTCGGTGTGTCTTGACTAACTATACAGGCTTCGAGTGACTGCTCGGACCACGGGGATCCGGGGCCTTCATGCGAAGGCCCGGTCTCCGTTTCCGGATCCCGGGCCTTCGGCCTGGTAGCGGGGGCAGGATTTGAACCTGCGACCTCTGGGTTATGAGCCCAGCGAGCTACCGAACTGCTCCACCCCGCGTCGCTCTTGCCTTTAAAGACTATCGGGCGGCGCGGGGCGGACGCAAACTGAAGGCGCTAGGACGTGTTGCCCGTCGGCGATCCGGTTGGGGTCGCCGTCGGTGAAGCCGGTGGTGAGCCGGTCGGGGTGGCGCTCGGCGAAGCCGCCGGAGAGGCGGTCGGCGAGGCCGAGGGCGACGGTGACGGCGACGCCTGCGGCTGCTGCGCGTTCGTCCCCTCCAGCGCCTGCAGCGCCTCCTCCAGCCGCTTCTGGGCGTCTCCGTAGGCGTCCCAGTCGGGCGGGCTGGCCTGCAGCGCCTTCTGCGCGTCGGAGTAGGCCTTCTTGGCGTTGGCGATCGCCGAGTTGAGCGCCGTACTGGATTGGCTCTCCTGGCCGGCCTGCTCTTGTTGCTGGTCGTTCGGCTGGGTCTGTTCCTGTTGTTGCTCCCCGCCGAAGACCTCCTGCAGCGCCTCCTCAAGGGTGCGCGCCACACCGATCTTGCTGCCGAACGACACCAGGACCCGCTGCAGGATCGGGTACGGCTCCTGCCCGCCGCCCGCGGCCACCTGGATGTAGACCGGTTCGATGTAGACCAGCCCGCCGGCGTACGGGAGCGTCAGCAGGTTGCCGTAGCGGACCGACGAGGCGCCCACCCCGAGCAGGTTGAGCTCACCCGCGAAGCGGCTCTGGAAGGCGTTCTGCGCCTGGCCGGGGCCTGGGATGGGGCTGCTCGACGGCATGCGCAGGATCCGCATGCGGCCGTATTCGGGGCCGTCGGACGAGTCGACCGCCATGAACGCCGCCAGGTTGGGGCCCTGGCGCGGCACGAACGTCGTGGTCAGCGAGAACGTCGGCGTGCCGCCCGGCATCGTGGTGGTCAGGTAGTAGGGCGGCTGCTTGATGTTCTTGTCGCCCTGGGTCGGGTCGCCGGGGACGTTCCAGAAGTCCTGGCCGCTGTAGAAGGCGGCCGGGTTGGTGATGTGGTAGCGCGACAGGGTGTAGCGCTGCACCTTGAACAGGTCTTCCGGGTAGCGCACGTGCTGGCGCAGCTGCTTGCTCATCTCGGAGGCCGGGCGGATCGTGCCGGGGAAGGCGTTGCTCCAGGTCTTGAGCACCGGGTCGTTGTTGTCCCAGGCGTAGAGCTTGACCGTGCCGTCGTAGGCGTCGACCGTGGCCTTGACCGAGTTGCGGATGTAGTTGATGTGGTCGATCGGCTGCTGGGCGATGACCCGGCGGTCGGTCGAGGTGTCGCGCGTCATCTCGCCGAGGCTCTCGCTCTGGGCGTACGGGTAGTCGTTGGACGTCGTGTAGCCGTCCACGATCCACTGCACCCGCCCGTCGATGATCGCCGGGTAGGGGTTGGCGTCGAGCGTGAGGAACGGCGCGACCTTCTGGACCCTGTCACGCGGGTTGCGGACGTAGAGAATCTTGGAGTTCTCGTTGACGTCGCCCGACAGGACGATGTTGGCCTCGCCGTATTTGGCGGCGTAGAGCAGCCTGTTGAAGAACGAGCCGACGGGCACGCCCGTGGCGCCGGTGTAGGTGGTGTTCTTCTGGCCGGTGCCGCCCGTCTCCGGATAGTCGAGCTCCTGCGGGTTGTTCGGGTTGCCGCCCGCGATCACGTATTCGGAGGCGGAGGTGTCGCTCTCGCCGAAGTAGATGCGCGACTCCTTCAGGCCCGTGCTGGTGACCAGGGGGCCGACGACCGGCATGTCCTTGGCGTCGTAGGCGGGCAGGCCGCTGGAGTCGACCTGGTTGCCGGGCGCGGCGACGAAGCCGTAGCCGTGGGTGTAGACCAGGGCCCGGTTGATCCAGTTGTTCTGGTCGACCGGCGGGCCGGTCAGCTCGCGGACGCCGACGATGTGGTCGATCATCTTGCCGCTGCTGTCGGGGTAGCGGTCGACGTCGAGCGGGTCGGCGAAGCTGTAGAAGCCCCTGATCCGCTGCGTCTGCTCGTAGGTCGAGGAGACCAGCGCCGGGTCGAGCAGGCGCACGCCCGAGACCGAGGTGTCGCCGTTGGCCTGGACCTTGGCGGGGTCGGCCTGCGCGTTGTAGGTCTCGACCTCGGTCCTGTGGACGTTGTACGCCTCGCGCGTGGCCTGGATGTTGCGCTGGATGTAGGGCGCCTCCTTGCCCTGCTGGTTGGGCTTGACCTGGAACTGCTCGACCAGCGCCGGGTAGACGCCGCCGATCAGGATGGCCGAGAGCACGAGCAGGCCGAAGGAGACGCCGGGCAGCATGCCGCCGGGCCGGAAGACGCCGGCGAAGAACAGCGCGGCGCAGATCAGCGCGATGATCGCGAGGATGGTCTTGGCCGGCAGCACCGCGTTGACGTCGGTGTAGGAGGCGCCGTGCACGAAGCCGCGGTCGGAGAAGACCAGGCCGAACCGGTCCATGAAGTAGGCGACGGCCTTGAGCAGCACGAAGATGCCCAGCAGCACCGACAGGTGGACGCGGGCCGCCCTGGAGGCGTGCACGCCGGGGGATTGCAGGCGGAACCCGCCGTAGAGGTAGTGCGTGATCGCCGCCAGCACGATCGAGATGATCACGGCGGTGAACAGGAAGTTCAGCACCATCCGGATGAACGGATAGTCGAACATGAAGAACGAGATGTCATATTGGAACATCTCGTCCGTCTTGCCGAACGGCGCCCCGTTGACGAACTGCAGCCACGTCTTCCACTGCCCCGCGAACGAGGAGCCGGAGAAGATGGCCAGCAGGCCCATGCCGACGATGAAGATCAGCTTTCGGTGGGGGTCGAGCGCCATGCGGTAGCGGTCGGCACCACTGCCCCCGCCGAACATCGCCGGCCCGAACATCGGCCGGGTCTTGAAGGCGAGCAGCATGTTGCCGCCCGCGATGCCGACCATGAGCACCGCTCCGACCAGGAACAGCACGATCTGGGTCAGCACCACACCGCTGAAGACCGACGTGAAGCCGGTCGAGTCGAACCACAAATAGTCGGTGTAAATGCCGGAGAAAAGGAAGAACAGCGCCACGATCGCCACGAGAGCGATCGCCACAGGCAGAAGCAGTCGCGGTCGGCGGGGCAAGCGCATCGCCCTGCCGGCTCCTGGGGTCCGGAAGCTCAAGGCCAACCCCTCGTCGTAATGAAAAACGGTCCGTGTCTGGCAACCTACACCGCTGTGCCAGCCGTACGGCTAACGCACGGCGATCGCCAGAAGTTTCATCCGGCCTCGCACGCCGGCACTTCGCCCTTGCCCGTGCGCAGCGCGTCGAGCGCCGACACGGCCGCGTGCAGCGTGTCGGCCCTGACCAGGCGCAGCCCCTCGGGCGCCGCCTTGACCGCCTCCGCGCAGTTGCCCGGCGGGGTCAGGAAGATCGTCGCGCCGGCGTCCTTCGCGCCCACCATCTTCTGGGCGATGCCGCCGATCGGCCCGACCTCGCCCGTCGTCTGGATGGTGCCGGTGCCGGCGATCTTCTTCCCGCCGGTGAGCTCGCCCGGCGTGAGCTTGTCGAGTATGCCGAGCGAGAACATCAGCCCGGCGCTGGGCCCGCCGACGTCGCCCACGTTGATGTCCACGTCGAACGGGAACTTGAACTTGGCCCGCATCGACAGGCCGACGATCGTCTGCTGCTGGGGGCCCGCCACCGTGCGCAGGGGGACGTCGAGCTTCTCCTTGCCGCGCAGGACGGTGAGCACCACCGTGTCGCCCGGCTTGTGCGCCTTGACCGCGTCCTGGACGGCGGTGACGTCCTTGGCCACCTTGCCGTCGACCGCGGTGATCTCGTCGTCCTTGAGCACCTTGCCGTCGGCGGGCTTGCCCTTCTCGGTGGAGACCACGCCCACGGCCACCTCGTAGGGGATCTTCAGCTCGTTGAGCGCGGCGGCGGTCGCGGCGTCCTGGGAGTTGGTCATCTCGATGACGTTCTCCTCCTCGACCTCCTTGGGCGCGCGGCCGGGAGCGAAGATCGTCTCCTGTGGGACCACCGCCACGGTCGGGTCGAGCCAGCCCCGCAGCGCGGTCAGCAGGTCGATCTGGGCGGCGGGGCCGCCCTGGTAGGCCACGGTGACCAGGCTCAGCGCGCCGCTGGTCGGGTAGGTCTGCCTGCCCTTGATCGAGATCACGGGCTTCTTGTCGACCTCGCCGATGGTGTTCTCGGTCGGGCCCGGGCTCAGCACGACGTACGGCACCGGGCGGAACGCGCCGACCACCCCGAGCGCGAGCACGAGGAATCCCGCCAGCAGCAGGGTCAGGGCACGTCGTGACATGTCGATGAGCTTATTCGCCGGCGCCGACCCACTCGGTCTCGCCGTCGGCGAACACCTGGTGCTTCCAGATCGGGACCTGCGCCTTGAGGTCGTCGATCAGCCGGCGGGACGCCTCGAACGCCTCGCCCCGGTGCGGGGCGGCCACCGCGACGATCACCGCCGCGTCGCCCAGCTCCAGGTCGCCCACCCGGTGCACGGCCGCCAGCGCGGTCACGGGGAAGTCGGCGGCGATCTTCTCCGCCACCCGCCGCAGCTCGGCCTCCGCCGAGGGGTGCGCCGAGTAGGACAACTTGGTCACGGCCTTGCCGTGGTCCTGCTCGCGCACGGTGCCCACGAAGAACGTCGTGCCGCCGGCGGCATGGTCGCCCACGGCGGCCAGCACCTCGTCGACGGAGAGCGGGGTGTCGCGAATGCCGAGCAATCGGATGACGTCCACAGAAAGAGCCTAACCGTTCACCCGCGCCGCTTCTTACGCACCTGACGGACGATCGCGGCCGTGCCGATGACGGCCACGGTGGCGCCGGCGGCGGTCAGCGTGGCCTCCTTGACCGGCAGGCGCCTGCCGACCACGGTGGTGCGCTTCTCGCGCAGTTCGAGGAGCTGCTCGAAGGCGGCCTCGTTCGTCCACGACGGCTTCCAGCCGGCCTCGCGCAGCGCCGCGCAGTCGACGACCCACGGGTAGACGACGTAGTGCAGGTCGGTGGCGGGCGCCGGGGTGACGCCGAGGCGGTGCAGGCGCTGGGCGGTGCCGAACGTCAGCCCCGCGGGCAGCTCCAGGCTGCGGATGCCCGACAGCTCCTCGACCTGCTCCTGCTCCAGCCAGCCGTCGGAGCCGACCGCGACCACGCCCGTGACGACGCCGCGCGCCGCCAGCTCCAGCGCCGAGATCAGGTCGTCGATGTGGCAGAACTGCCAGTGCGGGCTGCAGCCCTTGACGGTCAGGAGCCTGGGCGACTCGAAGTGACGGGTGATCACGGTGTCGACGCCGGGGCCCACGACCGCGGCCGGGCGCAGCACGGTCACCTCGAGGCCCGGGTGGCTGCGCAGGGACCTGCGCACCAGCGACTCGATCTCCAGGAAGTCGCCCACCACGCCCGTGTCGGGCTCGGCCGCCACGGGGGCGTCCTCCGGCAGGGGCACCTCGTTGTCGGGCGCGGCGCCGTACACCATCGCGCTCGTGACCAGCACCACCCGCCGCACGCGCGCCGCGGCGCAGGCCGTCAGCACGGTCTGGGCGGCGCGCAGGTTGTACGCCCGCCGCTCCCCCGGGTCGGAGTCGACGGCGTAGTCACCGGCCAGATGGACCAGGACGTCGATGTCGGAGATCCGGTTCGCCAAGAGCGGATCTCGTACGTCGATCACTCTCCACGTGGCTTCCTGGACGTCGCCGCGTTCCTCGTCGATGGCCACCACTCTGCGGAAATCCGCGGAGGTTACGAGCCTTGCGAGCACTTCCCGGCCGAGGCCGGAGGCCGCGCCCGTGACGGCGACGACGGGTTGGCGGTGGCGTTTCGAGGTAGGCACCAGGTCCTCACTTTGCACTGATCCGCCATCGGACGACTAACGTGGCGGATGTGGATTCCTCCTCCATCCTGCATGAGGTAGAGCGGTGACTGACCTGCCAGGTCGCGAAAACGACCCCAACGAGAACCCGTTCGCCATGTTCGGCAACCCTGAGCAGATGGCTCAGGCGATGCGCCAGTTCGCCGACATGTTGTCGGCGCCCCAGGGTTCAGGCCCTGTCAACTGGGACATGGCCAAGAACATCGCCCGGCACGCCGTGGTCGCCGAGGGCGACCCGAGTGTCATGGAAGGCGAGCGACGCCAGATCATCGACGCGCTCAGCCTGGCGGACCTGTGGCTGAACGAGGCGACGACGCTCCCGAGCGGCGTGTCGGCCCCGCAGGCCTGGAGCCGTTCCGAGTGGATCGAGAACACGATCCCCGTCTGGCGCAAGTTGTGCGAGCCGATCGCCGAGCGCATGGTCGAGACCATGGGCGGCACCCTCGGCGGCGCCGGCCTGCCTCCGGAGGCCCAGCAGATGGCCGGGCCGCTGATGGGCATGCTGAAGCAGATGGGCGGCATGATGGTCGGCCAGCAGATCGGGCAGGCGCTCGGCACGCTGGCGCGTGAGGTCATCGGCACGACCGACATCGGGCTTCCGCTGTCCGACACGGCGGCGCTGCTGCCCGGCGGCATCGCCTCCTTCAGCGAGGGCCTGGAGGTGCCGTCCGACGAGATCAGGCTCTACCTGGCGTTGCGCGAAGCCGCGCACCACCGGCTGTTCCAGCACGTGCCGTGGCTGCGCTCGCACCTGCTGGGCGCGGTCGAGGAATACGCCAAGGGCATCACGGTCGACACCTCGGCGCTCGAAGAGCAGATCCGCGGGCTCGACATCAACAACCCCCAGGCCATCCAGGAGGCGCTGAGCGGGGGCAACCTGCTCAAGCCCGAGGAGACCGAGCGGCAGAAGGCCGCCCTGGCGCGGCTGGAGACGATGCTCGCCCTGGTCGAGGGGTGGGTGGCCACCGTGGTCGACCGCGCCGCCCAGGGCAAGCTGCCCTCGGCCGGGGCGCTGGCCGAGACGGTGCGCAGGCGGCGGGCCACCGGCGGGCCGGCGGAGCTGACGTTCGGCACGCTGGTGGGGCTGGAGCTGCGGCCGCGGCGGCTGCGCGAGGCCGGGACGCTGTGGCGGGCGCTGGAGAGCGCGCGCGGCGTCGACGGGCGCGACGCCCTGTGGGGTCACCCCGACCTCATGCCGACGGCCGAGGACCTCGACGATCCCGACGCGTTCGTACGCGGCGAGACCGCCTGGGACATCTCCCAGCTCGACGCCAAGCCGGACACCGGGTCCGACACCGGGTCCGACACCGGGCCCGACGCCAAGCCCGACGACGAGGGCGACCGGGGTTGAGCCTGCACCAGGACGCCGTGGAGGTGCTGTCCGCCTGGACCGCGCCCACGCCGGAGGAAGAGGCGCTGCGCGCGGAGTTCCTCGACCACCTGCGCCGCCACGACGACGCGATGCTGCGCGAGTGCGTGCCGGGGCATCTGACGGCGACCACGGCGGTGTTGTCGCACGACGGCTCCAAGGTGCTGCTCACGCTGCACCCGAAGGCCAAGATGTGGCTGCCCATGGGCGGCCACTGCGAGCCCTCCGACACGTCCCTCGCGGCCGCGGCCTGGCGCGAGGCGTGGGAGGAGTCGGGCATCGCCGGTCTTGAGCTGCTGCCCGGGCCGCTCGCGCTCGACAAGCACTCGGTCTGGTGCCATCCGCCGCAGTGCTGGCATCTCGACGTCGAATACGCGGCCGTGGCGCCGCCCGGGGCGGAGGCCGTGATGAGCGACGAGTCGCTCGACCTGCGCTGGTTCCCGGTCGACGAGATCCCCGAGCTGTCCGACGAGGCGACGCGGCGGCTGGCGGCGCGCGGCCGGGCCGTGCTCGGCTCGGATTCCCGCGCTCTTGGCTAGAGTCCTGACGGGGCGTTCCAGAGGGGGCTTGCGTGGAGACCTCGGCCGTCGGCGGCACGATCGTGACACCGGTGCGCAAGCGCGGGAGGTTCCCCGCTGCGTTGACGTGGGTCGCGGTGACCCCGTTCGCCGCCTGGGCGGTGGCCAGGGTCGCCGGCCTGGAGCGGGGGTCGCTGCCCACGCAGCTCATGACCGCGACGCCGTACGCGGCGGCGGGCTCGCTGCTCCCCCTCCTGATCGCCGCGGTCGGGCGCAGGCGTGCCGCCACCGTCGTCGCGCTGCTCTCCGCGGCCGCGCTCGGCGCGAGCGTGCTGCCCAGGGCGCTGGGCACGGCGGAGGCCACGGCCGGCAGGCCGCTGAAGGTCATGACGCTCAACATGTTGTTCGGCAGGGCCGACGTCGAGACGATCATGAAGCTGGTGCGTGAGTTCGGCCCCGACGTGCTGAGCACCCAGGAGCTGACCCCCGGCGCGGTCGCCGACCTCGACGCGGCCGGGCTCAAGGAGATCATGCCGCACCGCGTGCTGCGGGACGAGTGGAGCGCCGGCGGCAGCGGCATCTACTCCAGGCATCCGGTGCGGGCGCTGGAGAACGTCGTGCCGCCCGTCGGGCACCAGATGCCGGCGGCGCTGATCTCCGTGCCGGGGGGTGAGCCGATCGAGTTCATCGACGCGCACCCGTTCCCGCCGCTGGGACCGCAGATCGACGACTGGAACCAGGCGATGTCCGGCTTTCCCTCCGCCTCCCCGCACCGGGTGCGCATCATCGCCGGCGACTTCAACGCCTCGCTCGACCACGCCGCCCTGCGCGGGCTGCTCGACCGGGGCTACAAGGACGCGGCCGACCAGGTGGGGGCCGGACTGATCCCGACGTGGCCGGCGAACAAGCGGGTGCCGCCGCTCATCACGATCGACCACGTGCTGGTGGATCGGCGGGTGGGGGTGCGGGAGGTCAGCGTGCGCGACGTGCCCGGCACCGACCACCGCGCCGTGCTGGCCTGGCTCACCCTGCCCTGACCAGGGCCTTTCCGTACGCCGTGCCGGCCCGGCTCACTCTGCCCGCAGCAGGGCCCTGGTGTTGTCCCAGCCTTCGAGGCCGGGGTCGAGGCGTTCGAGGTCGGCGGGGGCACGCAGGCGGTGCCAGCCGGGCGTGGTGGCCACCCTGCGCGGGCCGGGCGCCTGGGCGCGCAGGTCTTTGACCACGTCGTGGGCGTTCAGGTCGGGGTCGGCCCAGGCGGGTGCGGGCAGGGCGCAGGCCAGGGCCACGGCGCCGCCGCCCTCCGCGGGGCAGATCGTGACCTCGGCCCGGCCCAGCTCCCTGAACAACTTGCCGACCAGCAGCGGCGGCAGGTCGGGGGCGTCGGCGGCGATCACGGCCGCCTGCTCGGCCCTAAGACGGCCCAGGATGGCCTTCAGCGGCTCGTGCTCGTCGACGGTGATCACCTCGGTGCCGGGCCAGACGATGTCGTCCAGGCCGGGGACGCTGGTGATCAGGACGGGGGTGACGAGCTCCAGGCCCGCGACCATCTCGTAGGTGTCCTCGGCGATCGCCGTCAGGAACCGCCCGGGATCGACGCCCGGCGGCGCGGCCTGCGCCATGTGCTGTCGTACGAGGACCGCGGCGATGCGCGTCAACACTCCTCCGGAGCCGTGTGGGCCGCGGCGGAGAAACCCTCCAGGAACCCGCGGGCCCGCTCCGCCTTCGGGTACTGTTCTACCAGGGCCCAGAACTTGGCTCCGTGGCTGGGCACCAGCAGGTGCACGAGCTCGTGGATGATCACGTAGTTGATGACCCACTCGGGCAGGCCCTTGAGCCTGGTGGAGATGCGGATGGTGCCGGTCTCGGGGGTGCACGAGCCCCAGCGGTGCTGCTGGTTGTCGACCCAGCGCACGCTCACGGGGTCGGGCTCGCCGTCCAGATATTTCGCCGACAGCTCCTTGGCCCTCTCCAGCAGGGCCTCGTCGGTCGGCCTTCGCCGTCGTTCCTTGGCGGCCAGCCGATCGAGCATGCGGCTCACCCATTCATCCGCGTCTTCGCCGCTCAGCCAGGCGGGCAGGAGCACGATCGTCTTGTCACCGTCGCGGTATGCGGAAACCGTACGCCGGCGACGAGAACTGCGACGAACCTCGACTGTCTCGGGGGGCACATATGCACGTTAGCCGAGACTGGCGAAATTCCACAGAGGGTGGACGTTGTTTCTGCTGGTCAGATGATTAAGAGCCGGTGAATTTGGGCATGCGCCTTTCCCGATGTGCGGCCAGTCCCTCCAGCATGTCGGCCGAGGCCATGGTCACGGGCTGGGCCAAGGATTCCCACCTCAGAGCGGCTTCCAGGTCTTGATGGTCTTGATTCAGCGCCACTTTGGTGAGCCTTGTGGCAATCGGTGCGTTCTGTGCGATCTTTGCGGCGATGCCCCCCACCTGCGACATAAGGTCATTTTTCGGGAAACTTTGAGTCACTAGTCCTTTATCTGCCGCTTCAGCCCCGGACACGGTCCGCCCCGCCAGCAACATCTCCCGAGCCAGCCCCTGCGCCCTTCTCGGGAGCAGGTACGTGGCCGCCATGCCCGGGTGCAGCCCCAGCGACGTGAAGGGGGCCAGCAGTTTGGCGTCGTCGGCGGCGTACACGAGGTCACAGGCCAGCGCCACGCACAGCCCCGCGCCCACGGCGGGGCCGTTCACGGCCGCGATCGTGGGGATCTCGAGCTTGGTGACCATCAGCCAGGTGCGGTAGAAGGCCAGCATGCGATCGCGCAGCTGAGGCACGGCCTCCGCGCCGCGCTCGCCCAGCCAGGACAGGTCGCCGCCGGAGCAGAACGCCGTTCCCGCGCCGGTGACGACGACGCATCGCGCCTCCCGGTCCTCGGCCAGACCGGCCATGGTCTCGCGCCATCGGGCGGTCATGGCGTCGGTCATGGCGTTGCGGAGGTCGGGGCGGTTGAGGGTGATGAGTACGACTCCGTCGTCTTTGCGATCAACCAAGAGCTCGTCCATGCGGGGAAGCGTAACCCGGCGGCTTCAGCCCTGCTCGATGTGCCGTTCAGCCCTGCTCGATGTGCCGTTCAGCCCTGCTCGATGTGCCGTTCAGCCCTCTTCGAGGTCCGGCCCCACCTATGTGGCAGTCCTTCCCCATGGTTCGGTCTTGTGCGGTGTTCTGGGGTGGCTCTGTCCACAGGCGGGAGCTGCACGTTCGGAGTTATCCACAGTCGGCGCCGAACCCGCTCGGGATCTTGCTCCGGCGTGGAACCCTTTCCCGCCATGAGGCCACGTGTAAAGCCCGCCCTCCTGCGCATCCTCCGAGACGAGCGCACCATGCAGATCGGCGTGCATCCCCTCCGGGCGATCGTGCTGACCGGTCTGACCCCGTCCGTGCTGAAGTGGCTGGAGAGCCTCGACGGCACCCGCGAGCTGGAGCGCGTGCTGCGGGAGGCGGTCCTCGCGGGTCTCGACGAGACCCGCGCCCGCTCCCTGCTCGATCAGCTCGCCGCCCAGGGCGCCCTCCACGACGCCTCCGCCGGCCCCGGATGCCTCCGTGAGATCGCACTGGCCGAGAGAGACCGCATGAAACCCGACCTCGACGCCCTCGACCTCGGCTCGACCGCCCCTGACGGCATGTACATCCTCTTCGAGCGCCGCAGACGGTCACGCGTCCGGGTCTATGGCGCGGGCCGGATCGGCGCGCAGGTCGTAGCCCAACTCGCGGCCGCGGGGGTGGGCAACATCCGGGTGCTCGACCCGGGCCAGGCCAAGCCGGCCGACATCTCTCCCGGCGGTCTGACCTGGGCCGAGGTCGGCATGTCCCGCGAGGCCGGCGCCGTGGCGGTGGCGAGAAGGCTCATCTCCGGCGGCCTGCCTCCGGTCGACCCCGACGAATTCGACCAGGCCACGCTCACCGGCGCCTCACCCCCGCCCACCCCCGGCATCCGCCCCCCACGCCCCGCCACGCCACCGGCACGAACCAGCACGCCACCGGCGCGCACTGGCACACCACCGGCGCGCACTGGCACACCACCGGCGCGGACCGGCACACCACCGGCGCAGCCGCCCCGGCAGGTCACCGGGGGGCAGCCGCCTCGACCGGGCACCGGGGGGCAGCCGCCGCGACCTGCCGCCAGTGCCCGGCCGACGAGATCGGCCGCCGAAGCACGGCCGTACAAGCGGACCGCCGGCGGGCAGCCGCCCAGAACGGCCGTCAATCCGCGAGCGCCGAGATCAGGGGCCGATGAGCAGCCGGCGAGATCGGGCGCCGAGGCCCAGCCGTACCGGTGGGCGGCCGAGGGGCGGTCGTACAGGCCGACCGTGAACGTGCAGACCGGGGGCACCTACCTCGGAGACAGGTCGGACCGGCCCGACCTGGTCATCCTGGCGCCCGTCGCGCCCTTCGACCGCGTGCTGGTCAACGAGCTGCTCGAGCTGAACATCCCCCACCTCCTGGTGGCGGCGTTCGAAGGGCACGGGACCGTGGGGCCGCTCGTCCTGCCGGGGCGCACGGCGTGCCTGCACTGCATCGACTTGACGCACCGCGACCACGACCCGCACTGGGGGCTGGTGACGGCCCTCCTGGGCGGCTATCCACCCGGCGAGATCGCGTGCGACGCGGCGCTCTCGTCCGCCGTCGCGGGCACCGTCGTCGGCCATGCGCTGGCCTTTCTCGACGGCCGGGAGCCCGTTGTGACCAACGGCACAATGGAAGTTACGCCTGAATGGCGCTGGAGGAGACGATCGTGGAAGAGGCATCCGCAATGTCGTTGTATGCGAAACAATCCATGTTCGCTAACAATGGACATGGCACCCGACCACGACTGACGTGCTAAGAGGACGACCACGAAGGGGGGAAGCGGCATCTCTCCGAGGTTCCGCGCATCAGTGTGAGCGATCTTCCGCGCCGTGCGGTCACGCGTTCGGCCAAGCTGGCCACCCTTCCCCTGGGTTTCGCTGGTCGTGCCGCTCTCGGTTTGGGCAAGCGCATCGGGGGCAAGTCCGCGGAAATCGTGGCGCAGGAGGTGCAGCAGCGTACGGCCGAGCAGGTCTTCAAGGTGCTCGGCGAGCTCAAGGGCGGCGCGATGAAGCTGGGCCAGGCGTTGTCCATCTTCGAGGCGGCGCTGCCGCAGGAGATCGCCGGGCCCTATCGCGCGACGCTGACCAAACTGCAGGACGCCGCCCCGCCGCTGCCCGTGTCCACGGTGCACAAGGTGCTGACCGAGCAACTGGGTGACAACTGGCGCGAGCACTTCCTGTCCTTCGACGACCAGCCGACGGCCGCCGCCTCGATCGGCCAGGTGCACAAGGCCGTGTGGAGCGACGGCAGGGAGGTGGCCGTCAAGATCCAGTACCCGGGGGCGGGCAAGGCCCTGCTCGGCGACTTCGCCCAGCTCTCGCGGCTGGGCAAGCTGTTCGGCGCGCTGCTGCCCGGTCTCGACATGAAGTCCCTGCTGAGCGAGTTGCGCGAGCGCATCGCCGAGGAGCTCGACTACCTGCGGGAGGCGGAGGCGCAGCACGCGTTCGCCCTGGAGTTCGACGAGGATCCCGACTTCCACGTCCCCGATGTGGTGGCGGCCAACGAGATGGTGCTGGTCACCGAGTGGATGGACGGCACCCCGCTGTCACGCATCATCTCCGAGGGCACCAAGGAGCAGCGCGACCGGGCCGGGCTGCTCTTCGTACGCTTCCTGTTCTGCTCCCCCGCCCGCGTCGGGATGCTCCACGCCGACCCGCATCCCGGCAACTTCCGCATGCTCCCCAACGGCAAGCTCGGCGTCCTCGACTTCGGCGCGGTCAACCGGCTGCCCGACGGCTACCCCAGGGCGTTCGGCCAGCTCACGCGGATCTTCAACCAGGGCGACATGGAGACCGTCATGGCCGGCCTGCGGCAGGAGGGCTTCATCCGGCAGGACATCGAGATCGACCCGGACGCGCTGCGCGCCTTCCTCGCACCATACGTGGAGCCGACGGCCGTGGAGGAGTTCACGTTCAGCCGGGAGTGGCTGCAGGCCCAGGCGGCCAGCGTCGCCGACCTCCGGCCGACCAACGTGATCCGCCAGCTCAACCTGCCGCCGTCTTACGTCCTCATCCACCGGGTCCACGCGGCCGGGGTCGGCGTGCTCTGCCAGCTCGGCACGACGGCCCGCTTCCGCGACGAGGTGATCCGCTGGGTCCCCGGCTTCGCCGACGACCCCGACGACGAACCCCTGGCCATCGGCCACTGACCGATCCATGACCCGCTGGCCGTACGCGCTTCACTTCTCGTGCAGAGGGAAGGTCCGGTCGTTTCGTGGTGGGGTAGCTGAGTTCCCTTCGTGGTGCGCGTCATGACCAAGTGGTAGCGGCCTTCCTCGGATGGCCTCACCACTGGCAAGGGCAGGGGGGTTCTCTGGACGGGCGCACCACGAGCCACGGCCAAGCCAGCGGGGCCCGGAGGGCCGCACCACTGCCAGGGGTGGTGCCGGGTTCTCCTCCGGGTGGTCGTTCCGGAGGTAAGGCGTGAAGTTGTCTGGGCGGCCGTTCCACGGGCAGGGTGGGGGTTCTCTTGGTGGCCGTGCCCGTGGTCAAAGGTCACACGCCGGCTCCAAGGAGTCGCGGCGCTGCCACGACGGATTGCGTCCACGGGGTGGCCGTTGGGTGGGTTCGGGGGCGGAGAGCCTGAGGTTTTCTTGTGGGATGCTCTCTGCCATGTGGCTGAGAAACGGCACAATTGATGACATTTCCGCCATCGTTGCGCTGCATGTGGACAGTTGGCGTTCGGCGTACGCGGGGATCATGCCCGACCGATTTCTGAACGGGAACCTGGCGGACGATCGGCTGGCGTTGTGGCAAGGACGGCTGGCCTCGCCCGTCGAGGGGTCGGGGTTGTTCGTCGCTGACGACGGCGACGCGGGATTGCTGGGCTTCGTCTATCTCCTTCCTGGTTCCGGTGGGCGGATTCTGCTCGACAACCTGCATGTGCGGCCGGGGAGCACCGGCTCGGGGATCGGCACCCGGCTGCTGCGGCATGGGCTGGAGTGGGCGGCGAACGAGCATCCGGGCAAGCAGGTCTACCTGGAGGTGCTCCGGGCGAACACGCGCGCCATCGCCTTCTACGAACGGCACGGCGCTCACCGCACGGACGAGCGGACCTGCCATTTCCCGCAGGGGTTCGCACTGCCCGAACTCGAGTACGCCTGGCCGGTCAACTGATCGGGAATTCACGGAACGGCTGTTGAGTCGCGACTACGGTGTGTAATCATGAGGGGGTAACGTTTGCTCTCTCTTGGGGGTGCCGATGCACCGTGTCGCGCGGTCAGCGGCCGGCGGCGCGCCGAGGGTCGTTCGGCAGTCCGCCCTTGGACACCGCTGATGACGACCCTCGTTGACCTGCTCGTTGGCCCGCTCCGGTCCGGCCGGCGCCTGGGTTTCAGGGTGAGCGAGCCGGCCACGGCGGTGAGCCCTCCGCGTTCGCCAGCCGGGAGCCGGCCCTGGTCCGTCCTGGTCCGCCAAGTCGGAGGTCACTCTGGGTCACTCGGCCGGGAGTCGCCCTGGGCACCCGGACGGGGACGCTCTGGGCATCCGGACGGGCTTGCCGTGCCGCAGGGGTGGGGACGTACGAGGTGGTTGCACTGCGTAGTGAGAGGCTGTGGGTCTTCTTGCGGTCGCAAGGTTGGTCCGCGCGTTCGCTGATTGGACCGAGCTGTCCGCCGGGACTGTCCCCGTCAGGTTTCTGATCTTCCGCACGAACCTCACGGGTGAAGCGGCGGGCAGCTCGCCGGCCGGCTGGTAGGGCACCCGTGGCTCGCATCCGCCCCACCAGCCAGCCCCACACGAAACCACCGTTCCGGCCGGCCTGGCGACCGACACTCGGCCACCGCCGGCTCGGGGATCGGGCCACCCACATGCGCTCCTCCGCCACCGCCGGTTGAGGCCCGGTCCACCCGCATCCGATCCCCTACCACCGCCGGTTGAGAGGCTTGGCCGCCCACATCCGGTGCGGGGTGCGGGCGTGAACAAAAGAGAGAGCCGGGCGCTGGGTTGCGCCCGGCTCTCTATGAAGGATCTGAACGGGAGATCCTGCGCCGGCGGCAGGATCTCCGCTCTCAGACCTGGCGGCTCAGGGCCACGCGAAGGCGGTCGTTCGCCCGGTCGACCCTGCGCCGCGCCCGTTCCACGCGGCTCAGGCGCAGGATGAGACGCTGCTCCGCCGCCTCGCGGTGGAGGGTTTGTATTCGGTCATTTACCAGGTCATGGATGAGATCAGGCACTGCTCGGCTCCTCAACGGCTGAGTGGTCATGGGTTTGTTCGCTTTCTGAAGTGAAGGTTGGGTCAGGCAGCGACCGGGTGCTTGCGGGGACGACCGCGCGGGCGCTTGCGGGGAACGACGGTCCCCCGGAGGATCAGTTCGCCGCCCCAGACGCCCCACGGCTCCTCGCGCTCGAGCGCGCGGTCGAGGCAGGCCTTCTGGATCGGGCAGCCGCCGCAGAGAGCCTTGGCGAACTCGACGTCCTCCGGCGACTCGGCGAACCACAGGTCAGGGTCGGTACGACAGGGGATCTTGGCTTCGTCGATCAGGTCCATGATCGTCTTCGCCCCCATCTGCTTTCTCCTTCGGTCGATCTTTTGATCTTTTGGTCGGACACCTCGGAGGTGGTCGGGGATCACGGACAAACAAGAAGGCCGCGGATCCTGTCTGTGGATCCGCGGCCTGGGGGCTGCTGTTTACCGGTCAGGTTATGACCGGTGCATCCCTCCAGGGTTGCGGACCGCACAGTCCACCCTTGGTGAGCTGGTTGGCCGGCAGTTCGATACGTCCATCGAAGACAGGAGCACCTTGCGCGACGGCCATACGGACATGGGCGCGTGCGTAGAAGGCGGCGGCCTGACGACGGGCAGACTTCTCCTGCCGCAGCTTGGCGGGCCCATCGGCGAGCCTCACCGAGTCACGGCACACGGAGGCGAGCCACTGCGTGGCCGGCATGGCAATGCTGCTGCTGCTGATCATCGGGGCTCACCTCCACTTTCGTGATCGTCGGAGCAGTGTGCTCCGACTTGCTTGACCAAGACCCTAAACCGGGAAGCCGGGAAGGGGCAACATATTTTCTACCTGCGATTTCGCCTATTTCATGAGACGAATCATGGCCTCCTGGACGACCGAGACCACGAGGTCACCCGACGCGGTGAACATCTCACCGCGCGCGAGCCCCCGGGCCCCCGCCGACCACGGGGACTCCTGAGCATAGAGCAGCCAGTCGTCGGCCCTGAAAGGGCGGTGGAACCACATGGCGTGGTCCAGCGAGGCGCCCATGACGTTGGAGGCTCCCCAGGCCATGCCGTGAGCCAGCAGTATCGTGTCGACCAGCGTGTAGTCGGACGCGTACGCGGCCAGCACCACGTGCAGGAGTGGGTCGTCCGGCAGCTCGGCGTGGTAGCGGAACCACACGTTCGTCTCGGCGCTGCGCAGCTCGGGGTTCCGGTAGGCCTCCCAGGTCAGCGGCGAGGCGTATCTGGCGTCCACGGGACGGGGGCGCGCGATCCAGTCACGGAAGTCGGGGTTGTCGCCGACCAGCTCGTACATCCGCTCCTGGAACTGCGGCAGCGTCTCGGGGTCGGGCACCGTCGGCATCACGGACGCCTGGTGGGCCACGCCCTCCTCGAAGACGTGGAACGACGCCGACATCGTGAAGATCGCCTTGCCGTGCTGGACGGCCACCACCCGGCGGGTGGTGAACGAACGCCCGTCGCGCAGCCGCTCGACGTTGTAGACGATCGGGATGGACGGGTCGCCCGGGCGGATGAAGTAGGCGTGCAGGGAGTGCACGTTGCGATCTTTGGGCACCGTACGGCCCGCCGCCACCAGGGCCTGCGCCGCCACCTGGCCGCCGAAGACGCGCTGGATGCGCTCTTCCGGGCTCCTGCCGCGGAAGATGTCGAGCTCGATCTGCTCCAGGTCGAGCAGGTCGAGCAGCTCCTTCAGCGCCTCGTTCACGTGTTGGTCCCCCCTTGGTGCCGTCCGGTCCCTTTGTGCTGTCCGGTCCCTGCACAAGTCTGTCGTGTCGCCTATTTCCCCCTTCAAGGGGGTTCGCGGTGACCCGAATGATGTACTGGTCTGATTTCGTCGGTGTTACGTGCGGCAGAGCGCGAGCACGGCGTCGCCGTACCGGTCGATCTTGACCCTGCCGACGCCCGCGATCGCGAGCAGCTCCTGCTCGGTGGCCGGCGCCCGCTCGGCGATGGCCTGCAGCGTCACGTCGGTGAAGATGACGTACGGCGGCACCTTGGCCTCCTTAGCCGTGGCCGTGCGCCAGGCCTTCAGGCGTTCGAGCAGGGCCTCATCGTAGTCGGCCGGGCAGGTGGAGCAGCGGCCCAGCTTCTGCTCGGTCGCGTTCACCAGCGTTTTCGCGCAGACGCGGCAGCTCACCGGGGCGGCGACCTGGCGGCGTTCGCGCGTGCCGGGCGCCAGGCGCGGCGGGGCGGAGGCGCGGCCGGTGAGGCCGTCGAGGAAGCGGGACGGGCGGCGGCTCTTGCGGCCGCCCGGCGCGCGGGACAGGGCCCAGGAGATCGACAGGTGCTCCCTGGCGCGCGTGACGCCCACATAGAGCAGGCGGCGCTCCTCCTCGATCTGCTCGGGGGTCTCCGCGTAGATGATGGGCAGCATGCCGTCGGTGACCCCGACGAGGAACACCGCGTCCCACTCCAGGCCCTTGGCCGCGTGCAGCGAGGCCAGGGTGACGCCCTCCACCGGCGGCGCGTGCTGCTCGGAGGCGCGGCGCTCCAGCTCGGCGACGAACGCGGGCAGGTCGGCGCCCTCGGCCGCCATGTCCTCGGCCAGGTCGGCCAGGGCCTTGAGCGACTCCCACTTCTCCCGCTCCTTGCCCCCGCCGGGCGGCGCGGGGGTCAGCCCGGCGCTGCTCAGGATGTTGTGCACCTCCGAGGCCAGCGGTTCGCCGGCGGCGGAGCGGGCCGCGCCGCGCAGCAGGACCACCGCGTGGCGGACCTCGGGACGCTCGAAGAAGCGCTCGGCGCCGCGCAGGACGTAGTGGATCTTGGCGTCCGAGAGCGCCTTCTCGTACGCCTCCGACTGCGAGTTGACGCGGAACAGCACGGCGATCTCGCGCGCCGGGACGCCCTTGTCGAGCAGCTTCCTGATGCCGCGGGCCACGTCGGCGGCCTCGCCCGGCTCGTCGTCGTATTCGCGGAACTGCGGCTTGGGGCCGTCGGGGCGCTGGGCCACCAGCTCCAGCCGGTGCGGCGACCTGCCCTTGGCGATGACCAGGTTGGCCAGGTCGACGACCTGGGGGGTGGAGCGGTAGTCGCGCACCAGCTTGATGACGGCCGCGTTCGGATACTGCGCCCCGAACCCCGTCAGATAGTGCGGGCTGGCGCCGGTGAAGGAGTAGATCGTCTGGTTGGGGTCGCCCACCACGCACAGGTCGTCGCGACCGCCGAGCCAGGTGTCGAGCAGCATCTTCTGCAGCGGGTTGACGTCCTGATACTCGTCGACCACGAAATAGCGGTATTGCTGGCGGATCTGCGCCGCCACCTCCTGGTGCTCGGTCATCACGGCCGCGGTCAGCTCAAGGATGGTCTCGAAGTCGACGAGATGACGCTCGCGCCTGATCTGCTCGTACGCGTCATAAACCCGCGCCATCTCCTCGGGCTTGACCGGCGGGGTGCGGTGGTATTTCTCCTTGGCCTCTTCGTAGTCCTCCGGGCTGATCTGCGTGACCTTGGCCCATTCGACCTCGGAGGCGAGGTCGCGCAGCTTGGCGCGGTCGGCGGTCACGCCCAGCCGGCGGCACGCCTCGCCGAGCACCGGCAGCTTGGACTCGATGACCGACGGGACCGCCCCGCCGATCACGCGCGGCCAGAAGTAGGTGAGCTGCCGCAGCGCCGCGGCGTGGAAGGTGCGGGCCTGCACCCCGGGCGCGCCGAGCGCGCGCAGGCGCAGGCGCAGCTCCCCCGCCGCGCGCGTGGTGAACGTCACAGCCAGGACGCTCTGCGCGTCGACCACGCCGCTGCGCACCGCGTACGCGATGCGGTGGGTGATCGCCCTGGTCTTTCCGGTGCCGGCCCCGGCCAGCACGCACACCGGGCCGCGCACGGCCTCGGCGACGGCCCGCTGCTCGGGGTCGAGTCCGGTGAGTACGTCCTGCGCGTCGTTCACCTCTATATCCTCCCAGCCGCTGGCGTTGAGGGACTTTATTCTGGCAACATGCGGCCCGACGTATGTTCGTGCCCCGAACGTATGGTTCCGGTCATCGAGATGCAAAGAACTGGTCTTTTCCCCCACAATGGGGCCCGACCATGTGCATGGGGGAAAGGAAGGCCGTGCGAACTGCGGTTTCCGTGAGCGCCCTGGCGCTCGCTGCCGTTGTGCTCACACCTGTCGCCGCGAACGCGTCCAGGGAGCCCACCCCCGGGCCGGCGGTGGACAACCCCATCGACGCCGACGGGCTCGGCGGGCTGTCGACGGAGACCGTCCAGTACGGCTCGCACAAGCGCCAGAGCATGGACGTCTGGTGGACGCCCGACGGGCAGCAGCGTCCTGGGGTCTTCCTCATTCACGGCGGCTGGTGGTCCAGCGGCGACAAGAGGTACATGCGGGAGATCGTCCGCGGCTACGCCGAGCTGGGTTACACCGTCTTCAACCTCAACTACCGCCTGTCCGGTGACGCGGCCTGGCCCGCGCAGCGCACCGACGCGCTCGCGGCGATCTCCACGGCCCGCAAGCACGCCGACAAGTGGGCGTTCGACCCGGCCAACTACGTGCTGGTGGGCTTCTCCGCCGGCGGCCACATCGCGGCGTCCGTGGGCACGTACGGCGACGGCATCAGCGGGCTCAAGGGCGTGGTCGGGCTGTCGCCGATCATCTCGCCGCTGCGGGCCTACAGCGACGGCGAGAAGGCCATCGAACCCAACAAGCGCAAGCTGCGCACGGCCGCGATCAAGCTGGCCGGGGGCTGCGCGCCCAAGGGCAAGTGCTCGCGCGTGTGGGCGAGCATGGAGGTGGCCTGGCACGCCAGCCGCAAGGACGCCCCGATGCTGACCATCCACTCCGAGGACGAGTTCGTGCCGCCGGTGCAGAGCCAGCTGCTCAAGCAGATGCTCGGGCAGGTGGGCGTGCCGGTGACGGTGTTCACGCAGCCGGGGGCCAACCACAGCTCGCCGCTCTACCGGCAGCCGGGCGTGGCCGAGCGCGTGCAGCAGTGGATCGCCGCCCGCATCGGCTGAGGCCCGGGGCCGGTCGAGCGGGAGCGGGCCGGCGCGCGCGGGCGCATGGGGCCGGCACGGGAGTGCGCGGGAGCGGGCCGGCGCGGGAGCGGGCCGGCGCGGGAGCGGGCCGGCGCGGGAGCAGGCCGGCGCGGGAGCAGGCCGGCGCGGGAGCAGGCCGGCGCGGGAGCAGGCCGGCGCGGGAGTGCGCCGGCGCGGGAGCAGGCCGGCGCGGGAGTGCGCCGGCGGGTGTGCCGGGTAGGTGCGGGGATTAGACGGGCAGCGCGCGTTGTTGCACGGATCGCCTGATTTCCTGACCTTGGAGGGGATTTCCCAACATGGCGCTCACGGTCTACAGCACCACGTGGTGCGGTCCATGCAAGCGGCTCAAGGCCCAGCTCACCCGCGAGGGCATCAGCTTCGACGAGATCGACATCGAGCGCGACCCGTCGGCGGCGGAATTCGTGGCGAGCGTCAACAACGGCAACCAGGTCGTGCCGACCGTGGTGATCGAGACGCCGAAGGGCCGCTTCGTGCGTACGAACCCCTCCGCCCTTGAGGTCAAGGCCCTGCTCGGAGCCGCCTGACCGGGGTCTACCAGTCGCCGATCAGCTCGCCGCCGTACCACGTCTCGATGAGGCGGCGGGCTATCGACACCGGAGGCGGCAGCCGCAGCTCGCCCGACTCCAGGGCGCGCGCCATCTCCTCCCGCGAATACCAGTGCGCCTCGGCGATCTCGTCGGCGTCGGGGGTGAGCGTGGTGGTCGTGGCATCGGCGAAAAAGCCCAGCATGAGGCTGCGCGGGAACGGCCAGGGCTGGCTGCCCAGGTAGCGCGGGTTGGTGACGACGATGCCGACCTCTTCGGCCACCTCGCGGACGACGGCCGCCTCCAGCGACTCGCCCGGCTCGACGAACCCGGCCAGGATCGACAGCCGCCCCTGAGGCCACTGCGGCCCGCGGGCCAGCAGGCAGCGGTCGGCCTCGTCGCGCACCAGCATGATCACGGCCGGGTCGACGCGCGGGAAGTGCTGGCTGGAGTCGTGGGGGCAGACGCGGACGTGGCCGCCGGCCTGCACGACGGTGCGCGTGCCGCAGCGCGGGCAGAACTCGTGGGTGGCGTGCCAGGCCTCCAGCGCCACGGCGTGGACCAGCAGGCCCGCGTCGCGGTCGCCGAGCAGGCCGCCCACCTGGCGCAGGCCGGCCGCCACGGGCTGGCCCTCGGGCGTGTCGCGCAGGCTCATCGGGATCGTCACGCGGCCGTTGACCTCGCTCTTGGCGATGCCCGGCAGCGGCGCGGCCACCGCGAAGTAGGCCGTGCCGTCCTCCACCCCCAGCAGGTAGCGCTCGCCCTGTGGCGCGTCGGCGGGCGCGAACAGCACCGCGTGCACCTCGTCTCCGGACCGCCGCACCAGGGTATGCCCGTCGTCGATCACCAGCACCCTCGCCGAGGGGTCGGACCAGGCCCGCTCCAGCCACCGCTCGTCGGCGCGCAAGGCCGAGGAACGGTCGATGGTCCCCCTCGCGAGCAGCAGTGGCCCGATCAGTTGCTCTTCCGCGGTCTGCACTGGCCGCCCCCTCCCCAATCCCATGTCATCCTATGACCTCGCAGTTAGGCGGCGATTAAGGTATCGGGCAGCCATGGTGATCTCTGTGGGGCTAAGATCGACGAGTTAGGTTAGCCTTACCTGATCTTTCGGGGGTGCCTTGGCGTTGCGGCTCTACCTGACCGCGCTCAAACCGACCGATTCCGTGACGGACGGCTTCCTGCCGGCCGCGCGGGCGCTCGGTTGCGAGGTGACCGTCCTGACCGACCGCCCCGAGCGGCATCCGGACGCGGTGGCGTGCGACGTGCGCGACCCGCGCGCGCTGATCGACGCGATCGAGCACCTCGGCAGGCCGGACGCGATCTTCTCCAACTCCGACCACCTGCAGACGGAGACCGCGCTGGCCGCGTCGTACTTCGGGCTGCCGGGCAAGGACTGGCGGGCGTGCGCGGCGGCCAAGAACAAGTTCCTGATGCGGCGCAGGCTGCGCGAGGCCGGGATCGAGCAGGTCTTCTCCGTACGGCTGGGGCCCGGCGACCCGGTGCCCGACGTGCCCGGCCCGGTCGTGCTCAAGCCGCGCGAAGGGGTGGCCAGCGAGGACGTCATGCTCGTCGAGGACGACCTGGCCGGGGCGGTGGCGGAGGTCAGGCGGCGGCGGCCGGGCGAGGCGCTGGTCGTGGAGGAATACCTCGAAGGGCCGCTGCGCACGCTGGAGACGCTGGGCGACGAGGGCGGGCTGCGGGTGCTCGGCGGGTTCGAGACCACGCTCGGGCCGCTGCCGCACTTCGTCGAGGAGCGGCTCGACTGGGCCGGCGACGGGACTGCTCACGGGGCTGCTCACGGGGCTGCTCACGGGGCTCCCGGCGGGAGTCCCGGCGGAACTCCCGGCGGGACTGCCGAGGGGGCTGCCGAGGGGGCGCGCGAGCACGTGCTGGCGGCGCTGCGGGCGCTCGGGGTGGGGTTCGGGGCCTGCCACACCGAGTACGCGCTCACGCCCGCCGGCCCCCGCGTCGTCGAGGTGAACTACCGGGCGATCGGCGACCACTGCGACTTCCTGCTGGCCGACCTGCTCGGGGTGCCGCTGTTCGAGTGGATCCTGCGGGTGCACCTCGGGGAACGCGTGCCGGCCCTGCCCGTCCCCTCGCCGGCCTTCGGCTGCGCGGTCAGCCTCGTCGCCGACCGTCCCGGGACGATCAAGGAGGCGCCAGGCCACGAGACGGTGTCCACCGGCGGCGTACGGCTGTGGCACCGGCCCCTGCGCGCCGTCGGCGACGTCGTCACCCTGACCCGCACCAACCGCGACTACCTGGGCGTGGTGCGGGCCGTCGGACCCGACCGGGCGCGGGTGGAGGCGGCCGTCGAGGAGTACCGGGCCGCGCGGCCGTGGGTGGTCGAATGAGCTCCCGGGAGGCGTACCTGGCCGCCCGGGTGCTGAACGCGCTGCTCCGCGAGGACTACGGCGGGCTGGCCTCCCGCGTGACCAGGACCAAGGACGGCGTCGGGCTGCTGCTGGCCGACGGGCGGTGGGTGCGGCTCTCCCCCGGGCTGCTCTTCCAGGACTTCGTGGTCGCGGCCGACGAGCGGCTGGGGCTGGAGCAGGTGCTGGAGACGCTGGTGGAGGTCTCCGACCCGGCCGACTCCGAGGGCGTGGCGGCCTTCTTCGAGGAGTGCCTGTCGGCGCTGACGGCCATGGAGCTGCACGACGAGGTGGCGGAGTCGGTGCTGCGCGCCCGGCCCTCGTACGAGACGCTGGCCGCCTTCGCCGACCATCCGGTCTACCCGACGTCGCGGGCGCGGGTGGGGCTGTCCGAGAGCGACCTGCCGACCTACGCGCCGGAGTTCGCGCCCTCGTTCGAGCTGCGGTGGGCGGCGGTGCCGCGCCGCGCGCTCCTGCCGGGCTCCGCGCCGCGCCTGCCCGCCGACGTCACCCCCGCCGGGTCGTGGCGGGTCGGGGCGGACGAGGTGCTGTTCCCCGTGCATCCGCTGACCGTGGACGAGGTGCGGAAGGTGGACGGGGTGCGCGTGCTGGACGGCGCGGCCGTCACCGTACGGCCCACGCTGTCCATGCGGACCGTCGAGGTGAGCCCGCGCACGCACCTCAAGCTGCCCCTGCCCATCAGCACCCTGGGCGTCAGGAACCGGCGCTCGATCAAGCCCGCCGCCCTGGCCGACGGGGCCAGGGCTGAGCTGCTGCTGCGCGAGCTGGCGGACCCCGACGTGGTGCCGGCCGACGAGCAGACCTACGCGCACGCCGGGCACGAGCACCTGGCCTGGATGGTCAGGCGGCTGCCCGAGGGGAGGATCGTGCCCGTCGCCGCGCTGAACGCGCCCGGGGTGCTCGACGAGCTGGGCCCCGGCGTGCTGCCGGAGTACCTGCGGCTGCTGCTGCGCTGGAACGTGCGGCTCTTCGTCCGGTACGGCGTCGCGCTCGAGGCCCACCAGCAGAACCTGGCCCTGGTCCTCCAGGACGGCCGCCTGCGCCTGCTGGTCAAGGACAACGACGGGCTGCTGGCCTCGCCCGCGCGGCTGCGGGCCGCCGGGATCGAGGTGCCGCGCTTCGCCGACGAGCGCATGCTGACCGACGACCCGCACGCCCTGGCCGACGTGTTCGTGACGATCACGCTGCACCTGGCGGCGGCCGCCGTGGCGTTCGGCGCGCTGCCCCACGCCAGGGCCGCCGCGCTGCTGCGGGAGACCCTCTCCGAGGCACTCGCCGAGCACGGCGACGACCCGATGGCCAGGCTGCTGCGCGCCAGGACGCTCGGGGCGGCCAGGCTGACCGGTAAGTCCATGATCACCGCCGGGACGCTCATGTCCAAGGAACGCTCCGGCGCGCGTGACATCAACAAGTTCTAC
This sequence comes from Nonomuraea candida, assembly GCF_000725485.1. Lineage (GTDB taxonomy): Bacteria > Actinomycetota > Actinomycetes > Streptosporangiales > Streptosporangiaceae > Nonomuraea > Nonomuraea candida. The sequence goes on from NZ_JOAG01000037.1 coordinate 30,065, forward strand.
GGCACCAGCGGGCCGAACTACCTGAGGAGAGCGTGAATGCGAGGACTGGCCACCGAGGCGCCCTCAGGGGCCGCCGAGGCGCTGCCCGGGCCCGCCGGGACACCCCCGGGGCCGGGTGACGCGTTGCCCGGACCCGCCGAGACTTTCTCCGGACCCGCCGAGGCTTTCTCCGGACCCGGAGAGGCCTTCTCCGGGCCCGCCGAGGAGGCGACGCTGGCGGCGCTGCTGCGCTGCTGCGTGCGGGAGGTGGCCGGGCCGCGCGGGCTGGTGTGGCCGGCGCCGCCGTACCTGCTGCTGCGGGTGGCCGGGACGCTGCTGCGGGTCCGCGCCCACGGCGGGGCGGCGCTGCGCTTCGACGGCGCGCCCGAGCGGCTGGAGGCGGGCGCCTGGCGGCCGCTGGCCGCCGACGAGCTGGTCCGGCTGGTGGCGGAGGAGCTGCAGGGGCACAACGGCGAGTTCGCCGGGCAGGTCGCCGCCAGCAGGGCCGCCGTGGCGGCGATCCTGCGGGCCAGGGCCACGGCCGTGCCGCCCGCCGATCCGTGGCTGGCCTCGGAGCAGGCGCTGGTGTACGGGCACCCGTTCCATCCCAGCCCGAAGGCGCGGGGCGGGGACGGCTGGCTGGCGTACGCGCCCGAGGCGCACGCCGAGTTCCCCGTCAGGCTGCTCGGGGTGCGCGAGGACGTGCTGGCGGCGGGCGGCGACGCGGCGGCGCTGGACGGGATGGGGGTCGCGCCCGAGGGGTACCGGGTGTTGCCGGCGCATCCGTGGCAGCTCGCCCTGCTGGCGCCCGCCTTCGGGCCGGAGCTGATCGACCTGGGGCCGGGGCCGGTGGCGGTGCCGACCTCCTCCGTACGGACGGTGTACGTCCCGGACGCCGGGGTCTGCCTGAAGTTCTCGCTGGACGTCCGGATCACGAACTGCCTGCGCAAGAACGCCTGGTACGAGCTGGAAGGGGCGGTGGAGCTGACCCGGCGGCTGGAGGACGTCTTCGGCGCCGTCTCCGTCACGCACCCGGCCACCCGCTGGCTGCCCGAGCCGGGCTACCGCTCGGCCGCCCTCGGCGCCCGGCTGCACGAAGGGCTCGGCGTGATCGTCAGGCAGAGCCCCTGGGCCGTCTGCTCCCCCGGCGTGACCCCGGTCCTGGCGGCGGCGCTCACCCTGGAGCCGGCGGCCGGAGACCCGCTGGCGTGGTGGCGGACGTACGTGGCGGTGGTGGCGCTGCCGGTGCTGGAGCTGTACTTCACGCACGGCGTGGTGCTGGAGCCCCACCTGCAGAACGTCCTGGTCGGCCTGGACGCCGCCGGCATGCCCGCCGAGGCCGTCTTCCGCGACCTGGAGGGCGCCAAGCTCGTCGCCGGCCGGCACGACCTGGCGGGGCTGCACCCCGAGGTGGCCGCCGCGCTCACCTACGACGCCGAGCGCGGCTGGGCCCGCGTGGTCTACTGCCTGCTCGTCAACCACCTCACCGAGATCGCCGCGACGGTGGCGGGCGCGGACGACGAGCTGCTGCGCGCGTTGTGGCGGGAGGCGCGGGACCTGTTCACCCGGCAGGCCGCCCGCCTGGGCCGGCCGCTGCCCCTGTCGGACCTGCTGGCGGGGGCGCCGCTGCCGGCCAAGGCGAACCTGGGCGTGCGCTGGGCCAGGGCCGCCGACCGCGCCGCCGGGTACGTGCCGATCGCGAACCCGCTGGCATGATCGACGCGCGCGTCCAGGAGGCCGCTCTGAGCCTTCCCGGGCCTCCCGCCTACCTCTATGACCTGCCTGCCCTGGACGGCCACGTCGCGGCCGTACGGCGGGCTCTGGGGCCCACCGAGCTGTACTACGCCGTCAAGGCCAACCCCGACGCCGAGCTGCTGCGGGTGCTGGCCGGGCACGTGGACGGGTTCGAGGTGTCGTCGGCCGGCGAGCACGCGCACGTCAGGGGGCTGTTCCCGGGCGCGCGGCTGGCGCTGGGCGGGCCCGGCAAGACCGACGCCGAGCTGCGCCTGCCGCACCACCGCCTCCACGTCGAGTCGCCGAACGAGCTGCGCCGCCTGCTCGACGCGGGCGTGCGGGCCGACGTGCTGCTCCGGCTCAACCCCGGCCTGCCGGTCGAGGGCGCGGCGCTGACCATGAGCGGGCCGTTCGGGATGGACGAGGACGACGTGGCGCGCTGCCTGCCGCTCTTCGGCGACCGGGTGCGGCTGCGCGGCCTGCACGCCCACCTGGCCAGCGGGCTGGCGGCGGGGCGGCTGCTGGGGCTGGCGGAGCGGTTGCTGGCGCAGCCGTACGAGGAAGTCAATCTCGGGGGCGGGATGGCGGTGTCGTACGAGTCGCCCGGGAGCCGGTTCGACTGGGCGGCGTACGGGGCCGGGCTGGCCGCGCTGGGCCGGGGCCGGCGGCTGCGGATCGAGCCGGGCAGGGCGCTGACCGTCTACTGCGGCTACTACGTGACGAAGGTGGTGGACGTGAAGCGGGTGCGCGGGCGGGCGTACGCGATCCTGCTGGGCGGCACCCACCACCTGCGCACGCCGGCGACCAAGGGCCACGACCAGCCGTTGACCGTGCTGCCCACGGGCAAGGGCCCCGCGCTGGCGGACGAGCCGGTGACGTTCGTCGGCCAGCTATGCACCCCGAAAGACGTCTTCGCCGGAAATATCGTGACCTCGGTGGCCGTCGGGGACACGGTGGTGTTCGAGATGGCCGGGGCCTATGCCTGGAACATCTCGCACCACGACTTCCTCATGCATCCGAAGCCCGCTTTCCACTATCTGCGAGCCTGACCTTCTCGATGAGCGCGACCAGGCCGTCGGCGTCGAGCAGGTCGACCGGGCGCACGGTGCGGTTGGCGCGCACGTAGTGGAAGGCGGCCCCGACCCGCTCCAGCGGCACGCCCGCCAGGTGCGACCAGGCCAGCCGGTAGGCGGCGAGCTGCACGGAGGCGGCCCTGGCGGCCTTCTTGCCCCGCGGCGGCTGCCCCGTCTTCCAGTCGACGACCTCGTAGCCGCCGTCGGGCCGCTCGAAGACCGCGTCCATCCGGCCGCGCACCAGCCGGTCGGCGATCATGGTCTCGAACGGCACCTCGAGGTCCACCGGCCGCCGGTCGGCCCACTCGCTCTCCTCGAAGCGCTCCTGCAGCTCCGCCAGCCGCACGTCGGCCTCTTCGAGCTCCTCGTCGTAGAGCTCCAGGTCGTCGATCAGCCGCTGCTGGTCCCACCGGGTCTCCAGCCACTTGTGGAACGAGGTGCCCCTGCGGGCCAGCGGCGCGGGCTTGACCGGGACCGGCCGGCGGATCTTGCGGGCCAGCTCGCGCGGGTCGGCGGCCAGCGTGACCAGCGACGACACGGTCAGCTTCGTCGGCAGCTCGACCGTGGTGGCGGGCCTGCGGCGATGCAGCTCCCGCTCGCGCAGCAGCAGGTCGGTGTCACGCTCCCAGGCCCGCAGCCGCTCCTCTTCGTACGGCTTGAGCGGCTCGTCGTCGTCCTCGTCGGGCGGGAGGGTGCCGGCCAGGGCGTCCTCGACCAGGCGGGCGCCGTCGAGCACCGACTCGTAACGCAGCCCCTCGGGCGTGACCGGCCAGGTGGCCTCGGCCGGCTCGGCGAGCAGCGGGTTGGCCGCCCCCTCTTCGAGCTCCCCGGCCCAGAACGAGACGCGGTCGGCCGTGTCGCGGATCTCCAGCAGGAAGTCGGACGGCTCCAGCGGCTTGGTCGCGCTGCCCCAGCGGTAGCCGGAGGCGATCAGGTGATAGTGGGCCCTGGTCACGGCGACGTAGGCGAGCCTGCGCTCCTCCATCAGGTCGCGCTCGCGGCACTGCTCGTCGAAGACCGCCAGCTCCTCCTTGCTCAGCCCGCCCAGCCGGGGCAGGTCGGCCGCGTCGCCGCGCAGCGCGTAGGGGAGCTTGCGGGGATTCTCCGTCCAGCGGCTGTTCATCACCGGCGTGGCGGGGAAGATGCTGCCGGTCGCGATCGTGCCCTTGGAGCTGACGAGCTGCGACAGGCCGGGCACCACCACGACCGGCCACTCCAGGCCCTTCGAGGCGTGCACGGTCATCAGCTTGACGCTGTTGCTCTCGCCGACCCGGCCGGCCTCCAGCCCGAACTCCTCGCTCTCGGCCGCCTGCAGATAGGCCAGGAACGCGCCCAGCGTCGGGTCCTCCGCGTCGCCGGCGAAGCGGGAGGCCGCGTCGAGGAAGGCGTCGAGATCGGCGCGGGCCGCGAACGCCCCGGCCGTGCCGCTGCGCGCGGCCACCTCGATGTCCAGCCCCAGCCGCCGCTCGACCTCGCTGATCAGGTCGGGCAGCGGCTGCGCGGTGTGCGCGCGCAACTGGCGCAGCTCGTGGGCGAGCGCCACCAGCCGCGTGCGCGCCAGCGGCGAGAACTCCGCCAGCCACTCCTCCCGGTCGGGCAGCTCGTCCAGCGCGTCGACCAGGCTGCCCCGCTCCTCGGCCAGGTCGGCCACCACCTGGTCGAGCGGGTCCTCCTCGCGGTGGCTGTCGCTCAGCTCGCGGGCCAGCGTCCTGGCGTGCTCGCCCAGCACCCGCAGGTCGGCGGGGCCGATCCGCCAGCGCGGGCCGGCCAGCAGCCGGGCCAGCGCGTCGCCGGCCGTGGCGTCGTAGAGCACGCGCAGGGTGGCCACGATGTCGTTGACCTCGGGCACGGTCAGCAGGCCGCCCAGGCCCACCACCTCGACCGGGATGTCGCGCTCCTCCAGCGCCCGGCGCAGCGCGGGGAACTGCGAGCGCTTGCGGGCCAGGATGGCGATGTCCTGGGGCTGCAGGGCGAGCGTCTTCTTGCGCTCCTTCTCCCCCCAGGGCAGGCCGTCGGGGGCCGTCTCCTGGCCGAGCAGCTTGTGGATGCCGTCGGCGATCCACCTGGCCTCGTCTTCGGCCGTCTCGTGGAAGGCGCAGGTGACGCGGCCCCGCTCGACCCGGTTGGGGCCGGGGACCAGCACCGGCACCTCGCGCGCCTCCATGCGCAGCGGAAGCTGCACGCGGGCGGCGACGTCGAGGACGCGGTCGCCGTTGCGGAAGCTGACGCTGAGCTGCCGGACCGGCGCCGGATCGCCCGCGGCCGTGCGGAAGTCGCGCGGGAAGCGGCGCAGGTTGCCCGACGACGCGCCGCGCCAGCCGTAGATCGACTGGCACGGGTCGCCCACGGCCGTCACCGGGTGGCCCCCGCCGTACAGGGAGCGCAGCAGGACGAGCTGGGCGTGGCTGGTGTCCTGGTATTCGTCGAGCAGCACCACCGAGTAGCGGGCCCGCTCGATCTCGCCGACCTCCTTGTGGTTGGCGGCGATCCTGGCGGCCAGCGACATCTGGTCGCCGTAGTCGATGACCTCGCGGGCGCGCTTGAGCCGTTCGTACGCCTCCACCAGCGGCAGCAGCTGGGCCCTGGCGGCCTGCACGCTGACGGGCTTGCGCTGGGCCAGCGTCGTGCGGCCGGGCAGCGCGGCCAGCCGCTCCTCCAGCCACTCCCCCGCGCGCCGCACGTCGGCGGGCGAGCGCAGGTGCTCCGACAGCTCGCCCGCCAGCTCCAGCAGCGCGGCCGTCACCGAGGGCGGGCCCAGCTCGATCTTGTCCATCGGCCCGTCGTACATCGCCACCACCCGCGAGGCGAGCTGCCACGACACGGCCGGCGTGACCAGGCGCATGGTGGGCTCCAGCCCCTCGCGCAGCGCGTGGTCGGTGACCAGGCGGGCGGCGTAGGCGTGGTAGGTGGACACGGCCGGCTCGGTGTCGAGCGCGCCCGGCTCGACCAGGCCCGCCTCGGCCAGGCCGTTGAGCCGCTCCCTGACCCGGGTGGCCAGCTCGGCGGCGGCCTTGCGGGTGAACGTCAGGCCCAGCACGTTCTCCGGCTTGACCAGGCCGTTGGCGACCAGCCAGACCACCCGGCCGGCCATCGTCTCGCTCTTGCCCGAGCCCGCGCCGGCCATGACGACCATCGGCTCCAGCGGAGCCTCGATGACCGCCGCCTGCTCGGGGGTGGGCGGCAGGATGCCGAGCTTGCCGGCGAGTTCGGCGGGGGTCAGCACACCTGGCCCCCGTTGTCGTTGACCGGGCAGCTCGCCCTGGCCGCGCAGGTGCGGCAGCCGTCGTTGACCTTGGCCTGGAAGAACGGCCCGGACATGCCGATCGCCACGGTGTCGACCAGGTCCTTGGCCCAGCCCGGGTCCTTGTCCTCGCCCAGCGCGCCCTGCTTCTGCTCCAGCGCGTCGTTCTTGCCCGCCGCCTTGCCGACCTGCACCAGCGCCGCGCCGCCCGGCTCGGTCATGCCGTGCCTGGCGAAGGCGCCCAGCAGCGCGGCGAGCTGGTAGACGCCGAGCTGCGGATGGCGCTCGATGTCGCCCGCCTTGGGCTTGGAGCCGCCGGTCTTGAGGTCGATGATCACCGCGCGGTTCTCGGAGTCGCGCTCGACGCGGTCGACGCGGCCCTTGATCTGGACGCCCTCCGACACCATCGCCGTGAACGCCTCCTCCAAAGCCACCAGCTCGCGTGGATTCTCCTTGTGCCAGCGCAGGAACTTGCCGATCATCTGCTCGGCCACCTGGCGCTGCTTGCGGTTGTACCAGACCCCGCCGAAGTCGAGGTCGTTCCAGATCTGGTCGAGGCGGTCGCCCAGCAGGTCCTCGCTGGGCAGGTCGGTGGCCGCCAGGACGGCCAGGGCGTGGATGATGTTGCCCAGGCCCTGGGCGGTGCTGGTGCCCGCCGCGCCGACCGCCGTCTCCAGCAGCCAGCGCAGGCCGCACTTGGTGAAGCTCTCGACCGCCGACGGCGAGATGCTCACGACTCCGTCGGGCCAGCTCAGGGGGCGGTCGTCGGAGATGGGGGTCAGGGCGTACCAGTCGTTGGGGTGGGCGCCCTGCACCCCGGCGGCGGCCAGCCGGGCGAGCTGCCTGGCCGCCTTGAGACGGAGCCTGCGCGGCTTGGTCGGGTCGGTCACCGCGCTGCGCAGGTCGGCGACCAGGGCCGGCATGTTGAGCCAGCGGGCCCGGTCGTCCACCGTGGCCGACTCCACCGCGCCCGGCATCAGCTCCGACAGGAACCTGGACGGGCGCTCGTCGGTGTCCTCGCCGCCCACGGCCGTGACCACCAGCCTGCGCCTGGCCCTGGTCGCGGCCACGTAGAACAGCCTGCGCTCCTCGGCCAGCATCTTGGAGACCAGCGAGGTCTTGTTCGGCTCGCCGCCCTCGACCACCTCGACGAGGTCCTCGACGCCCAGCAGCGAGCCGCGCAGCCGCAGGTCGGGCCAGACGCCCTCCTGCACGCCCGCCACGACCACGACGTCCCATTCGAGGCCCTTGGAGCGGTGGGCGGTCAGCACGCGCACGGCGTCGCCGTCGGGGGCCCGGTCGGCGAGGGTGTCGCCCGGGATCTCCTGGGCCGCCAGGTCGTCGATGAACACCTCCGGGCCCGCCATGGGCATCCGGTCCACGAACCTGGCCGCGTGGTCGAACAGGGCCACCACGGCGTCGAGGTCGCGGTCGGCCTGGGCGCCCCGGGGGCCGCCGGCCAGGCTCTGCTCGCTCCAGCGCGCGGCCAGGCCGCTCGCGTCCCAGACGGCCCACAGGAGGTCTTCGGCGGTGCCGCCCTCGCGCGCGGCCTCCCGGGCGGCGGCCAGGAGCTTGGCGACGCGCTCGGCCGGCAGCGCGACGTGGGGCTCGACGCGGGTCAGCTCGCGGATGTCCTTGACGGCGGCGACGAGCAGCTCGCCGGACGAACGCGCCCGGAAGGCCAGCCCCTCGACCTCCTCGGCCGTCGCCTCGGACACCTCCCCGCCGTCCGGGCCTTTCGGCTCGTCGCCGGGCTCCCCATCGTCCGTGCCGGTCGCCTCGGTGGGGTCCTCGGTGGGGTCCTCACTGGGGTCCTCACTGGGGTCCTCGGCGGGGTCCTCAGTGGGGTCCTCCGTGGGGTCCTCGGTGAAGGCTTCAGTGAGGGCTTCGGTGGGGTCCTCCGTGGGGTCCTCGGTGAGGGCTTCGGTGGGGTCCTCGCCGGCGGCCGGGGTGCGGGCCTCGCCGGCGGCCACGCTCATGGCCTCGTTCTCGGCGATCTTGAGGGCGCGGCGGAGGCGGCGTACGCCGATCATGTCGGTGCCGCCCAGCGGCCCCGTCAGCAGCTCCTCGGCCACCCCCTCGTCGAGCTGGGACGGATCCAGCGCCACGCGCAACATCGTGAGCAGCGGCCGCACGCCCGGCTCCTGCGCGATCGGCACCTCGTCACCGGCGATCATCGTCGGCACCCCGGCGTTGACCAGCGCCCGCCGCAGCAGCGGCACCTGCCGCCGGGCCGAGCGCACCAGCACCGCCATGCGATGCCACGGCACGCCGTCGATCAGGTGGGCCCGCCGCAGCGTGTCGGCCACGATCGCCGCCTCCTGGCTGGTGCTGTCGGCCAGCAGCACGCGCACCTCGCCGGGGTCGGCGTCGGGCAGCGGCAGCAGGTCGCGGTGGCCGTGGCGGAGGTCGGCACGCCGGTCGGGCCACGCGTCCGGCCAGTCGTCCGGCTCCTGCCCGGGCTCCTGCGTCGGCGCGGGGGCGACCGGCAGCTTGACCGCCACCCGGCGGGAGGCCTCGATCAGGTCGGCCCCGCTCCTGCGGCACACGCGCAGCGCCAGCACCGGCGCCTCGCGGCCGTCGCGGGTCTTGAACCGCTCGGGGAACTTCATGATGCCCTGCACGTCGGCGCCCCGGAAGCCGTAGATCGACTGGTCGGGGTCGCCGACCGCCACCAGGTCGCGGCCGTCGCCGGCCAGCTGGCTCAGCAGCAGCTCCTGCGCCGGGTCGGTGTCCTGGTATTCGTCGACGAAGACCACGTCGTGCGCGGCCCGCTCGCGCTCGCGCACCTCGGGCGAGGCCAGCAGCGCGGTGGCGGCCCCGACCAGCTCGGCGTAGTCGTAGGTCTCCTCGGGGGCGAGGTCGAAGCGGTCCTGGTAGCGCTCGGCGAAGCGCCCCGCCGCCACCCAGTCGGCGCGCCCGTGGATGCGGCCCAGCGCCACCAGGCGCTCGCCGTCGAGGCCGCGCTCGTTGGCCCGGGACAGGAAGTCGCGCAGCTCCTCGGCGAAGCCGCGGGTCTTGAGCGGCTCGCGCAGCGACTGCGGCCAGTCGGGCGCGCCGTTCTCCAGCTCGCCGTGGAGCAGCCGCCGGATCTCCAGCAGCTGCTCGGGCCCGGTGAGCAGGCGCGGCGGGGCCTTGCCCGCGAGCACGGACTCGCGGCGCAGCAGCGCGTAGGCGTAGGAGTGGAAGGTCATGGACACCGGCGTGCGCGTGGTGCGGCGCAGGCGGCCGGTGACCCGCCGGCGCAGCTCCTCGGCGGCCTTGCGGCTGAAGGTGAGGATCAGCACCCGCTCGGGGTCGACGCCGCGCCGCTCGATGCGGTCGACTACGCTCTCCACGATCGTGGTCGTCTTGCCGGTGCCCGGACCTGCGAGGACGAGGAGGGGGCCGCTCTTGTGCGCGACCACGGCACGCTGGTGCTCATCCAGCTCAGGGGGCACATCGGGCCCCCCGCTGCTTCTCCGCACCAACCGCCAGGTCTGAGCACTCACAGCACTAGATTCCACCAGACCACAGGGGTAGATCGTGCCGACTTGCCCGCTCTCCCCCAGCAATCCGCCTACGCTATCGGGGCAAATGTGCGTTTTTCTCGTGACACGCCGGGCGCTCTGTTCGCCGGCAGCGTCACGGTCGCCCGCTCCCGGCCACGCCGCTCACGAGGGGGAACGGCGCCGCGCGAGGCGGTTGTGAGGTCGGGCCGCCTACGCAGCGTGCGGACCTGTAACGTTGGGTCAACACATCCTCGTGCAGGGGTTGGTCTCATGCGCTGGCAGGTCCACTCTGAGAAGTCGCTCTACCTCGACCAGTGGCTGGACGTCCGGGTCGCCGACGTGGAGCTGCCCGACGGGCGTCGTCTCGATCACCGGCTCGTGCGCATCGCGCCGGCCGCGGGGGCCGTCGTCACCGACGACAAGGAGCGCGTCCTGCTGATCTGGCGGCACCGCTTCATCACCGACACCTGGGGCTGGGAGATCCCGCTCGGGCAGGTCGACGAGGGCGAGCCGCCGATGACGGCGGCGGCGCGGGAGGTCGAAGAGGAGACCGGCTGGCGTCCGGGGCCGCTGCGGCCGCTGCTGTCGATCCAGCCCAGCAGCGGCTTCTCCGACAGCCTGCACCACGTCTACCGCGCCGAGTCGGCCACGCACATCGGGCCGCCCTCCGATCCCTGGGAGGCGGAGCGGGTGGAGTGGGTGCCGCTGCCCCACGTGCGCAAGCTCGTCGGCAGCGGCGAGATCGTCTGCGGCACCAGCGCGTCGGCCCTGCTCTACGTGGTCATGGAGCGGCTGACCCGCGGGGCCGCGCCGCCGTCCGGCCCCGGGACGGGAGCCGGCGACCTCTCCTGACCTCCGCAGGGCCAGGAGAGGGCTCTTTCGCGGGCGGGTCAGGAGAAGAGCCGGTCCACCACCCTGGCCGTGGCCTTGCCGTCGTCTCTGGGCGCGAACGTGGCGCGGAAGGCGTCGTAGCGGTCGGCGTGGGCCGCCGCCACCTCGTCGATCGAGCGCAGCGCCTCGACCACCTCGGCCGACGTCGACAGCAGCGGGCCCGGCGCCTGCTCGGGCAGGTCGATGTACAGGCCCCGCTTGCTGGAGTATTTCGCCAGGTCGTAGCCGTAGAGGACGATCGGCTTGCCGGTGCTGGCGAAGTCGAACATGACCGAGGAGTAGTCGGTCACCAGCACGTCGGCCACCAGCAGCAGCTCGGCGATGTCGGGATAGGTGGTGACGTCGCGGGCGATGTCGGGGACGGCGGGCGCGGCCTGCATCGGGTGGGCGCGCACCAGGATCTCGTGGTCGGCGCCCAGCGCCTGGCGGGCCTTGGCGAGGTCGAGCTTGACCATGGCGTTCTTGCGGTCGTAGTCGCGCCACGTCGGCGCGTACAGCACCACGCGCTTGCCCTCGGCCAGCCCCAGCCGCTCGCGCACGGCCCGCGCCAGCTCGTCTCTGTCGGGCGAGTGGAGCACGTCGTTGCGGGGCAGGCCGCTCTCCAGGACCTCGCCCTTGTAGCCGAACGCCTTGCGCAGCACCGGCGTGGCCCAGGGCGACTGCGACAGCAGCAGGTCCCAGCCGCGCACCTCGGCCGCCTGGCGGTGCCAGATCGGGGGCCGCGGGTCGCGCTGCATGTGGGGCTGGTCGTTGCCGATGAGCTTGGCCGGCGTGCCGTGCCAGGTCTGCAGCACCACCTGGTCCTCGCGCGCCCTGAACCAGGTCGGCAGGAACGAGTTGGTGATGACGTGGCGCGACCTGGCCAGCGCCTCGTGGTGCTCGCGGCTGCCGGCGCGGACGGCGGTGGCGCCGCCGGGCGGCACGAAGGCGCCGTCCTTGACGATCCAGATGTGCTCGCGGTCGTCGCCCCTGCGCAGCCGCTCCTCGTAGATGGCGCGGACGCTGTCGGCGTAGAGGCGGCCGTCGTTGACGACGTAGACGGTGCTGTCGCGCAGCGGCTCGGTGCGCTGGGCGGGGTAGAAGACGCGGCGCAGCACGTGGGTGCCCGCCACGCCGCGCTCCTGCGCGGGCCGGTCCTCCTCGGAGGTGATCACCGGCACGTCGAAGCGGGTCGAGATCATCCGGTAGACGTGGCCGCCGAGCGTGCGCGGCTCCTCGTCGAGGCCGGCCAGCGCCGCGTGGTCCATGCGCAGCGGGACGATCTCGCCGGACGGGTGGCGCAGCGACAGGTTCCAGGTGCCGGAGGCCAGCGGCACGGGCTCGCCGAAGCGGTCCATGGACGCGGGCTCGACGCGTACGGAGAACTCCTCGCCCGACCGGTCCATCGGCAGCAGGTAGGACAGCCCGGACCGGTGGCGCAACGTGAGCGTGCGGGGGCCGGGAGCGTCGGGGTAGTGGCCGCGCAGGACCAGCGCGGAACCCTCCCAGACCGCGGAGGTGATCACCGGCCGGATGCGGTGGGCGGAGACGACGACCCGGTCGCGGCGGTCGCCGAGCACGGTGATCTCGCGGTCGCCCACGGGCGTGCGGGTCTCGGCCGCGTCGCCCAGCATGACGGAGGCCGCCGGGTCGCCCTTGGGCTCGACCCAGAGGCGCCGGCCGTCCTTCTCCTGCAGCAGGGCGGGCACGGCGAGGCCGACCACGACCTGCGTGCCGTCGCCCGACGGCGTGAAGTCGGCGGCGATGCGGTGGCCGCCCAGCCTGGCGTGGCCCTTGGTGACCTGCCGGCCGGGCAGGAAGATCTTCAGCTCCAGGCGGTCGCCGTCGAGCGTCACGCCGGTCAGCTCGGCCCGGTTGGGCTGGAGCACGACCTGCAGCGCCCGGTCGGAGGTCCAGACGGGCCGGATCCACCAGCCGGGCTTCACCTTGAGCCCGGCGGGCCGCTCGGGCCGGCCGATGGAGGAGCCGCGCAGCAGGCCGGTCGCCCGCGCGCCCCGGCTCCAGAAGACGATCTCGGCCCGCCACGTCGTGGCGTCGGGCACGGAGGGCCGGTGGCGCATGCGCCGGCGCACGCCGGACACCACGGCGCGCACCGCGCCGCGCCAGCGCAGCGGCCACGGACTCAGCTCGGCGGTGAAGCCGGACCAGTCGTAGTTGCAGCCCGGCTCGCGCGCGCCGTGGGTGGCCTCGGGGGCCAGCACGCGGCGGGTGCGCATGCGGATGGGCGGCAGCCAGCGCGGGCCGCGCAGCACCACGGTCGCCCGGTTGAACCTGCGGCTGCGCACCGACAGGCCGGCCAGGTAGGCGAAGCCGCGCACGCGCAGCTTGCCGTCGGCCCAGACGATGTCGTCGATGTGGGTCACCGGCACCAGGTCGGCGCGCCGCAGGCGGTAGAGGCCGGCGGGCAGCTCGTCGCGGAAGGGCAGGTCGGCGTACCAGCTCAGGCCCTTGCGGATGCGCTTGGACGGCTCGGCCGCCGCGGTCACCACCTTGACGAGCGTCTCGCCCTCGACGAGCTCCTCGTCGGGGCGGTGCTCGATCAGGTGGCAGATCACGCGGCGCGCGACCGGCAGGTCGCGTTTGACGGCCGGGTCGACGCCCGCGAGGTAGGGGCGCACGAGGTCGAGCATTTCCCGCCGTCGGGGGGCGCCGCGTTTGATCGCCAGGTCCATGCGCGCCCCGAGGGGGCCGCTGAGCGCCTCGGCGTCGAACGCCGCGTCGCGACCGCCTGGGCCGACCGCTCGCATGACCGCGTCGAAGGGCTCGCCACGATCGCAGAGATCCTGGACAGCCTTCAGGCGGTCGGCGAGCGAATCGCTGCCCTGGCTCTGGGCTGTGACGCCGGTGGCCATGGGGAGGCACCGCCTTTCGGGCCGCCATCAGTGTTGTGCCCATGGTAATGGGCGTCACATGTCACCAATGCGCACGATCGGTGAAACCGCAGGTCAGCAGGGTTACTGAGAATCGGCTGAACGCCCGTCCCAGCGGGCCTGGCGCATGTCCACCCGTTCGCCGCGCAACGGGGTGCCCTCCTCGCGCCAGTGGGTCAGGCATCGTCGCAGGTGGTCGGGGGCCGCGGCGGTGCCGTCGGCGTGGACGACGCGCCACCAGGGCACGCCGCCTCCCCAGGTCGACATGACCTTGCCGACCTGCCGGGGGCCGCCCTCGCCGAGATATTCGGCGATGTCGCCGTAGGACATGACCTTGCCGGGCGGGATGCGTTCGATGAGGTCGAGCACTCGCTCGGCGAAGGGGTTCACGGGCTCCACGCCGCCGGCCCGGCGTCGATGATCTCGTCGAACTTGCCGATCTCCACCACGCCGCCCGCCTGGGCGACCTCGATCACGCCGTCGCGCAGGACGTACAGCTCGCCGTCCTCGCCCACGAGCCGGGCGCCGAGCGCGGCGGACAGGCGCAGGAGCTGGGCCACCTGCCAGTCGGAGCCGGGCTCGCCGACGAGCCGGCCCTCCCAGCGGGCCACGGGGTGCACGCCGCCTCCGTGGCCGGTCACGATCTCGTCGGATCCGCGCAGCTCGAAACCGGCCGGCGCGATGGCCTTCGCGAGCTCCGCGAAGGCGAGTGGCGACTCACGCACCACCCGCAGCTCGTATCCCATGACGGGGGACCCTAGCGGATCTTCACGCATCGAGAAACCTGTTCGCGAACAGTCGGGTCATCACCGTTGTGCCTGGTCGGGTCCGTCATTCCCGGCGCTGGTTGAGCACGATGATCGCGCCGCAGAAGATGACCAGCGACACCAGCACGCCGCCGCCGTACAGCCACAGCCGCAGCGGGTCGGGGCCGGGCCGGGTCGGCACGGGCGAGTCCTCGCCCCGGCCGAAGTGCTCCATGCCCGGGGCGACGCTGCGGGTGGTGCCGGTGAGCCGCTCGGCGGCGTTCAGCGCGGCGGCGGCGTCCACGACGCCGAACCCGGTCCGGTCGTCGTATCCGGCGGCGGGCCGGCCCCGCGCGCCGGACGCCAGCGCGCGGGCGACCTGCTCGGGCGGCAGGGACGGGTGGCGTGACTTGATGAGCGCGGCCACGCCGGCCACGAGCGCGGCGGCCGAGCTGGTGCCCTCCGACAGCTCGTAGCCGCTGTCGCGCTTGAGCACCGGCACCCCCACGCCCGGCGCGGAGACCAGCACGGACAGGTTGTCGCTGCTGAACGTGGCCTGCCTGCCCTGCTTGTCGGTGGCCGCCACGCCGATGACGCCGGGGTAGCCGGCCGGGAAGCTCCAGTAGGAGGTGCCCTTCTCCTTGGCGTAGGGCGTCTGGCCGTCGTTGCCCACGGCGGCGACGAGCACCACGCCCTTGCCCAGCGCGTACGAGACGGCCTCGCGCTCCGACCGCAGCGGCCCGTAGGAGCCGATGGACATGCTGACGACCTGGGCGCCGTTGTCGGCGGCGTACCGCAGGGCGCGGGCGAGCGGGCTCTCCGCGGCGGCGCCCTCCCCTTCGAGCGGCGGGACGGCGAAGCCGGGCTCGTCGTCGATGACCATGGGCAGCGACAGGATGCGCGCGGCCGGGGCGACGCCGATGAGGCCGTCGTCGGCGCCGGAGCCGGCGATCAGCCCGGCCATGGCGGTGCCGTGCCTGCCGGGCGGCAGCTCGCGGGCGACCGCGCCCGAGGTCATGTCGGGGCCGGCGCTGACGCGGCCCTTCAGCTCTTTGACCTCGCCGTCCACGGCGCTGTCCACGACGGCGACGGTGACGCCCTCGCCCTTGGTGACCGACCAGGCCTGCTCGACGTTGAGCGCGTCGAGCACCCACTGCTGCCGCTCCCTGACGGGTTCGGCGGGGGCGGCGACGGGGGCGGTGAGGGTGAGCAGCGCGGCCGTGGCCACGCGTACGGCGGTCAGCACACGTTCCCCTGGGTGCAGGGCGGCACCTTGGGCGGGTCCGCGAGGAAGTAGGCGATCTGGTTGCCGATCGACTTGGCGGCCGGCCACAACTCGCTGTGCAGGATCTCCTCGGGCGGGATCGCGGCCCTGGTGCGCCCGTCGGCGTAGCCGCCGGTCGAGAAGACGATGTACGGCCCGGCGCCCACCCAGCCGGTGCGCTGCCGCTGGTCGGGCCCGAAGCGTTCGGAGACCGTGCCGGGGAAGGCCACCGGCAGCACGCCCACCCGGTCGTCCTGGGTGAGCTCCTCGCCGGCCGAGACCCTGGACGCCTCGTCCTTCAGCACGGCCACGCCGACGGTGAAGACGAAGGTGGCCGTCTGGTCCATGTAGGTGGCGCGCAGCAGCGTCACGCAGCCGTGGCTGCGCAGCACGCCGGCCACGGAGGCGTCCACGCCCTTGGCGCAGTCGGTCTCGGGGGCGATGCCGACGCGCCTGGCGTACTGCTGGGCGCGGTCGAGCCCGAGGTATTTCACCTCTTCGGGGAAGACCCCGGTGGCCGGCCACGCCTGCCAGCGGCGGGCGATCTCCTCTTGCTTGTACTGGTTCTGCTCCTCGGACGTCAGCGGGCGCGAGCGCGTCTCGGCGAACAGCCCGACCGTGCCGAGCAGCACGACGACGGCCGAGACGGCGATGATGACGCCGAGCAGCGCCACGAAGATCCGCCGGTAGCGGATGCCCTGTTGCAGCGTGAGCAGCTCGGCCCGCTCCTTGGCGGCCGTGCGCCCGCGGGAGCCCGCCGCCGGCCACGAGCGCACGCGTGAGCGGCGGCCGGTGCCGAGCGGGTTTCCCCGTCCCGGCGTGGCTTCCCCCCCGGCGCGCGGTAGCCCTGTGGTCGACCTACGTCCCTTCACCACCGCCTCGTTCCCGCGTTCGCTCCGTGTCTATTTCGTCCCCCTAGGTGGGCGGATCATGCGTCTTGTGAGATGTGCGCCCGTCGTACTCGTCTGACCAGGATGAATATGACGGTCAGGGACGCGAGCGCCCCTACGGCCGCCGCCGCGGCGACGGCCGTGTAGATCGTGACGCGCCGCTCGTCGCGCACGACCACCTGGACCGGCCCCGCCCGGCCGCCGGCCAGCGGCAGGGCGGGGTCGTGGGCCTGCTCGCCGGTGGCGGTCTCGGTGTGCCCGGACAGCCGGGCGGCCTCGGCCAGCGCCCTGGCGGCGTTGACCACGCCGAAGCCCGTCGCGGTGTCGTAGCCGCCCGGGGGCCGGTCGGCGGCGCTGTCGGCCAGGGCCCGCGCGACGAGCGGCGGCGACAGGTCCGGATGCCTGGCCTTGATGAGCGCGGCGACGCCCGACACCAGCGCGGTCGCCTGCGAGGTGCCCCTGCCCACCCAGTACTCGTCGCCGGGGCCGGCGCCCATGATGTCCACGCCCGGCGCGGCGACCAGCACCGAGGAGTTCCAGTTGGAGAACGTGGCCCGCCGCAGCCGCCGGTCGGTCGCCCCGACCGAGACGACGCCGGGCAGGGCCGCCGGGTAGGAGTAGGGGGCGAACTCCCCGTGGACCTTCCTGTCGCCGTCGTTGCCCGCAGCGGCGACGAGCACGACGTTCCTGGAGATGGCGTAGCGGATGGCCGCCCGCTCCTCCCGGGTCGCCAGCTCCTTGGAGATCGACAGGTTGATCACGTCGGCCCCTTCGTCCACCGCGTAGCGGATGCCCCGGGCCACCACGTCCTCGAAGCGCTCGGCCGAGTTGAACGCGCGGAAACCCGGCTCCTCGTCCTCCAGGATGACCCGTACCGACAGTACGTCCGCTTCGGGCGCGACGCCGATGATCCCCCGTTTTCCGTCCGGCCCGTGGCCGTGCCCGGCGATCAGCGAGGCCATGTACGTGCCGTGCAGCCTGCTCGGACGGGTGCCCGGCGGGTTCGCGCCCGCGGTGAAGTCCTTGCCCACGCGCACCGAGCCGGCCAGGTCGCGATGGTGCGGGTCGACGCCGGAGTCGAGCACGGCCACGGTCACGCCCGCGCCCTTGCTCGTCCGCCACGCCTCGGTCAGCGCCAGAGTTCTGATCACGGCCTGCTGCCCGCCGCGCACCTCGTCGCCCCGCGCCGGCTGCCCGGCCAGCAGCAGCCCGGCGACCGCCACGACCGCCAGGCCGCGCCTCAGCACCGCCACTCCCGGGCGGCGCAGTCGGGCATCGCGGGCGTGCTCAGCGCGGTCAGCACGCGCTCGGACAGCTCGGTGGCGAAGGCGAAGATGGCCGGCCGCGGCTCGCCCGGCGCGGCCGCGGGCCTGCCGTCCACCTGGCCGGCGGTGGTGAGCACGAGGTAGGGGCCCGCCTGGCGTACCGACCCCGTCTGCCGCACGGCGGGCGTGAACCGGTCGGACAGGGTGCCGCGGAAGGCGAGCGGGCGCAGCCCGGGAGTGGGTCTGCCGGAGTCGGCGAAGGCGGTTCTGGCGCGCACGGCGTGCAGCTCGTCGCGCAGCGCCACCACGCCGATCGTGACGAGCACGCCGCGCAGCGCGTCGATGTAGGTGGCCCGCAGCACGCCCTGGCAGCCCGCCCTGCGCAGGGCCTTGACCGCCTTGGCGTCGACGCTCTGACCGCACTCCGTGCGCGGCGAGATGCCGATCCGGCGGGCGCGCTCCTGCCCGCCCTGCTCGGCGGAGTAGGGCAGCGTGGCGGGGAAGATGCGGCCGGTGGGCCAGGTGCGCCAGCGCTGGGCGACCTCGCGCTCGGCCGCCGCGCGCAGCTCGGCCGTGGTGGGGCCGCGGGTGAGCTCCGTGCCCGCCGCGCTGCCGGCCACCCCGGCGGCCACCGCGCAGATCAGCGTCAGCGCGGAGGCCACCACGAGCGTGGGCCACGGGCGGGCGGAGTTCACTCCATCGACCTTAATAGGGGTGTCACGAGAGCATCCCCCGCGACCCCTAGTAGCTGGGCAGGCTCGGGTCGACGGTCTTGACCCAGCTCAGCACGCCGCCGCCGACGTGGACGGCGTCGGCGAAGCCGGCGTTCTTGACGACCGCCAGCGCCTCGGCCGAGCGCGCCCCCGACTTGCAGTGGAGCACGATCTTCTTGTCCTGCGGCAGCCGCTCCAGGGCCGAGCCGTTGAGGAACTCGCCCTTCGGGATCAGCGTGGCGCCGGGGATGGAGACGATCTCGTACTCGTTGGGCTCGCGGACGTCGACCACATAGATGTTGTCGCCGCGGTCCATCATGGCCTTGAGCTCCGGCGCGGTGATCGTGGAGCCGCTGGCGGCCTCGGCGGCCTCGTCGGAGATCGCGCCGCAGAACGCCTCGTAGTCGTCGAGCAACTCGGTGACCGTCGGGTTCTTGCCGCACAGCACGCACTCGGGGTCCTTGCGGACCTTGACGTCGCGGTACTTCATCTCCAGGGCGTCATAGATCATCAGCCGGCCGACCAGCGGGTCGCCGATGCCGGTCAGCAGCTTGATGGCCTCGTTGACCTGGATCGAGCCGATCGACGCGCACAGCACGCCGAGCACGCCGCCCTCGGCGCACGACGGCACCATGCCGGGAGGCGGGGGCTCGGGGTAGAGGCAGCGGTAGCACGGCCCGTGCTCGGCCCAGAAGACGCTCGCCTGGCCGTCGAACCGGTAGATCGAGCCCCAGACGTAGGGCTTGCCGAGCAGCACCGCGGCGTCGTTCACCATGTAGCGCGTGGCGAAGTTGTCGGTGCCGTCGACGATGAGGTCGTAGCCGGAGAAGATCTCCATGACGTTCTCGGTGGTCAGGGCCGTGTTGTGGATCACGACCTCGACCAGCGGGTTGATCTCGCGCACCGAGGCGGCGGCGCTCTCGGCCTTCAGCCTGCCCACGTCGGACTGGCCGTGGATGACCTGACGCTGCAGGTTGGACTCATCGACCACGTCGAAGTCGATGATGCCGAGGGTGCCGACACCCGCCGCCGCGAGGTACAGCAGCGCGGGCGAGCCCAGGCCCCCGGCGCCCACACACAGCACCTTGGCGTTCTTCAACCGCTTCTGACCCGCCATGCCCACATCGGGAATGATCAGGTGACGTGAATAGCGGCGCACTTCGTCGACGGTCAGCTCTGCGGCCGGCTCGACCAGCGGTGGCAACGACACTTTCTACGCTCCCGTTTTCAGGGGGTCTTATCCCACTGTGAAACCTAGCTGGGCAGTGGGGCATTCCCCAAGCGCGTCTCACCGATCAGACGGCGCGCCTCCGCGGCCACCACCTGCGGCATCTCCATCATGGCCACGTGCCCGGCGGTGGGCAGCAGGACGAGCCTGACCTGACGGAACGTGCGGTGCGCCTTCCTGGCCATGGCCGGGCGGACCAGCCGGTCGTGGCGCCCGTGGATGATCAGCGTGCGCGCCCGGATCTTGGCCGCCTGCTTCCAGAGGTTCTCCTCGCCGCGCCGGAAGTACTCCGCCACGATGCCCCGGGTCGAGCCGATCATGGCCGCGCCGGCGTGGGGCAGGTCGTCGCGCCTGCGCTGCTCCTCGATGGCGTCGCGCAGGCGGAGGGGATGCACGGCGTCCATGTTGGCCCAGACGACGGCCATGGAGGCGGTGATGCGCTGCTCGGCGGGGATCAGGCGCAGGCTGGCGGCCACCCACTCGCCCAGCCAGGGCACCGCGGCGGCGGCCACGCGGACGGGGCCGTACCGGGGCAGCAGGTCGGGCAGGGCGGGCGAGATGAGGGTGAGCGAGCGCACCAGGTCGGGCCGGGAGGCGGCGACCCGGACGGCGATGGCGCCGCCGAGCGAGTTGCCGAACAGGTGGGCGGGCCCCGTCTCCTCCATGAGGCCGATCACGGCCCTGGCGTGACCCGCGACCGAGTAGTCGCCGTCCTCCGGCGCGGGCGAGAACCCGGCGCCCGGCAGGTCGATGGCGTGGCCGGTGACCGTGTCCTTCAGCTCGTCCATGAGGTCGGTCCAGTTGGTGGCGGCACCGGCCAGGCCGTGCACGAACACCGCCTGCTCGGCGGGGCCCTCCGGGGTGGAGCGGACGTGCACCGAGCCGACCATTCGTCCCGGCCAGTGCGGGATCGGCTCCGGGGTCATCGGTTCTCCTCCTCGTCCCTCGAACGGGTCTTCTCGTTCTTCCCACGATAACCATCGCCCCCTGGCGGGGTCTGGATTCCGTACAGGGGGTTATTTACCTGATTTTCCTGGACAGCAGGGCAGGAACCACCTCAAATACCGACAGGGGGTACGTCATGCTCACCAGCCGTATCACCGCGGCCCTCGTGGCCGGGGCCGTCGCCGCGACCGGGCTCGCCGCGCCGAGCGGCGCCGGCCCGGCGAGCGCCGCGACCGCCCTCTCCCGGCCCGGCTGCAAGTACCGCGTGGTGCGCGTCAAGACCAGGCTCAACGTACGGGAGCAGCCCCGGGGAGAGGTCGTGGACAAGCTCTATCCGGGGGATCGCACGTGGGGCAGCTGCCAGAGGTTCGGGAAGTGGCGGCGGATCCACGGGACGGAGGTCGGCCTGCGGGGCTTCACCTTCGACCATCACCTGAAGAAGATCGGCAGGCGCTGACCCCGCTCTGGCTCACCCCAGAATCCGACATACCCCCATATTTCGGCCTTTAGGTCTCTAAACGATCTCACGACACACCAAGGGTGCGGCAAAAGCTGGCGTACGTCGTTTATGGGCCGCCCACTCGGAAAGCATCACGGTACCCACCGTGACGACCGGGGCACACACCGTCAACAGGCGGGCGGCCCGGGAGCCGTCACGGACCGGGGCCACGTCAAGCGGTGAACATCACCAGGGGACGCGTTCCGCCGTCCCCCGCACCATGATGGCCGCCGCCGTGCCCGACAACGCTTCTTCACCGGCGAGCGCCGGCACGCATCCCATCATGGCGAATTCGGCCGGCACCGGAATGCGGAAATCGCGGCACGGCGACGCGACATTCGTGCGCCCATGACATTGGCATTCGCACGCCCGTGGCTCGCCGCCCGGGCATTCGTTGCCCGTGGCATTCGCACGCCTCGGGCATTCGCGCGCTCTCGGCGTTCGCGTGCCCACGTGATTCGCGGGCCCATGCGATTCGCCCGCGGGATTCGCGTGCCCGCGGGATTCGTGCGCCGCCGGCCTTTCCCGACGATGGGCCGGCACCTCCTGCGCGTAGCACTGCGGACGGTACCTTCGGTGCGTCCCACCCTTCGGCGAGCTCTGCATTTCAGGACGTATCGGCCCAGCCATTCGCGACACAAACGGACATATCACCTCATTTCATCGGATAGATCTTTAATGCAAGCAATAAGATTGTTAATGCAGAGCAAAATGGAGTCGTATCCGTTTGCCCGTCCACCGGCCCGGAAATGACATTCCATGGATGCGCCTTCAGCAGCCTTCCAAGGTTCGTTTCCTGACAATCCGGAAACGCCGAGAACGGGGCAACCGATCCTTTAGGGGGAAACACAATGCCCAAGCTCAAGAGTGTCATCGCAGGCCTCGCCATCAGCACGGCCGTCACCGGCGGTCTGGTGAGCGCGGGCGCGGCGACGTCCGCGGCCAACGCCACCACCACCCAGGTCACCACCGGCACGTCCATCCTCGGAAACGACGGCTGGGGCTGGGGCTGGGGTCACCGGCGCCACCACCACCGCAACCGCTGCGGCAAGGGCCACCACAACCACGGTGGCTGGGGCTGGGGCTGGGGCCACCGGCGCCACCACCACCGCGGCACGGTCTGCATCGTCATCCGCAACTACAACCACAACGACAATGGGTCGTCCCACGACAGGCGCTGGTAATGACCGTTCGTTGATGACGCAGGGAGTTCTCGGGGGCGGCCCGTTCTACCTTCGCGGCTGGGCCTGAGGTTTCATTTCTCCTCGTCTCCACGGCATGTTCGGTGAGGGCTCTCCCGGTTCCGGCCGGGGAGCCCTCGCTGCATTTGTTTCCCGGCGCCACGGCGCCGGGTTTCTCCGTTGCACGGTAGGTGTTTCGCGTCGCACGGAGGTGTTTTCGCGTCGCACCGGAGGCATTCGGCGTCGCGCCGGAGACATCCGGCGTGGCGCCGAACGCTTTCGTGGCCGAGCGCTTTCGTGGCCGAGCGCTTTCGCAATGCGCCGGAGACCTTCGGCGTCACGCGCCGGGGTTTCGGTTTCATGCCTGCGAGGACGGGGTGGTGTGTGTGGTTTTGCTGTGGTGTGGACCAAGGGTGGGCAAGTCCGGTTTGTGCTCCTTTCGTGGGGTTATATCGCTTGTACGGATGATGTGCTGGTTTGTCATCCGTGACGGGGCAATCGAATCCTTTAGGGGGAACCCACCACGGCCACCACCGCGTCCGCATCGTCATCGTCAACCGGAACATCAACGGCGGCGGTCACCACCACGGTCACCACCACCGCGGCCACCACCACGGCTGGTAGAAGCCCCGGCCCGAGGAGCCGATGAGGCGATGAACCCGGGCCGTACCGACTGAGTGCCCGTGTCCGCCGGGAACCGACCTCCGCCCTCTCACCAAGAACGGACGTCCACCCGGCGAACACGGGCACTTTCCCCGTCCCCGCCCTCCACCACACCCCGCCCCCACCCTCCGCGAGCCTCATCCCTGGTTTCACCCACCCCGCCTCACCCCTGCCGCTCGGCCGGCACCTCCACGGACGCGACCTCCACCGCGACGAGCACGGCCACCACAGTGGGGCCAGCCGGCACAGGCCCGACGAACGCGAACGGCACACGACACCGCGCCGCCGTGCGCAAGAAGCCGCAACGGGACACAGAAGGGGCCGGGAAGTGAAGGCCCGAGGCAGAAAGGCCGGGCCCTGTTCAAGACCGGACGTGTGCAAGGCCGGGGCATGAGAGGCCCGCCGGGCACAAGAACTCGGTTCGTCACGTGAGGCAGGCCGGGAAGCCGGGGCGCGAGAGACCTGGGCCAGGGCAGGAGGCCAGGGCAGGGCAGGAGGCCGGGCCAGGGCAGGAGGCCGGAACCGGGCAGGTCGGGCCGACGGAGGCCGGGCCCGGGAACCCAGGCCGCGATCCATCACAGCCCTCTGCCCACAGAGCTGGTCACTGCCGAAGGTCGAATCCGTGGCCCCAGCCCCGGGAAGGCCAGGGCGCGAGATTCGGGCAGGGGCGGGAGACCGGGCGAGGGCGAAGTGCGGATGGGCGGGGCAAGAACGGAGGTGGACGAAGAGTAGGGGTGGGTGAAACGGGGAGCGAGGACATCTGGGGGCGATAACGGGATGCTCGGACAGAAACGGGGATGAGCTCAGGCGGGGAGCGGCGATGAGCCCGGGTGGGGGTGGAGACGCGGTGAGTGCCCGCGTTCTTTGGGGGACGCCGTTCTCGTGTGAGAGTTGGTGGGCGTCTCGGTTCCCGGGAACGCGGGCACTCGACGGTGATGCCGTGAGGTCAGCGCCGTAGCGGGCTCTTCGGCATCGGCGGCCTCTTCAGGCCAGGATCACCGGCCGTGGTGGTGACCGTGGTGGTGGCCGCCGCCGTTGATGTTCCGATTGACGATGACGATGCGGACGCGGTGGTGGCCGTGGTGGCGGTGACCCCACCTCTTCCACCGGTTCCAGCCCCATCCCCAGCCGCCGCAGCGGTGCCGGCACCACAGCAAAGCCAGACAGAACGCCCCTCGCCTTCCACCTGAAAAGACCCGGCGCAGAATCGGAAGTCCGGCACCGTGGCGCCGGAAAACAAAACAGCGAGGGCTCCCCCGGCCGGAACCGGAAGAGCCCTCGCTTGGCATGCCGTGGAGACGAAGGGAAAGGAAATCTCAGGCCCGGCCGCGACGGTAGAACGGGCCGCCTTCGAGAACTCCCTGCATCATCGACGCACGGTCACATCACGAGGTCGTGTCGCCATCCACCTTCTTGTGGTCGTGCTTCGGCTGGTGGTTGCGGTTGTAGTTGTGGTTGTACACCTTCACCTTGACCCTCATCCTGTGGTGGCCGTGGTGGTGACGGCGCCAGCCCCATCCCCAGCCGCCGCAGCGGTGCCGGTAGTAGCAGCCGTGCCCAGCGAGAACGGATGTGCCGGTGCCGACCTGCGTAGCGGCGTCAGCGGTGGCGGCCGTCGTGGCCGCACCCGCGCTCACCACGCCGCCGGTCAGCGCGGTGCTGATGGCGAGGCCTGCGAGAACACTCTTGAGCTTGGGCATTGCGTTTTCCCCCTAAAGGATCGATTGCCCCGTTCTCTGTTGTCCGGATTAACCGGAAACAGTGTCGGACGCCTGCAATGAGTCATCCACGATGTGTCATTACCGGCGGATCAGCAGGCAAACAGCTACGCCTCCATTTTGCTCTGCATTAACAATCTTATTGCTTGCATTAAAGTTTTATCCAATGAAATAGTGCGAATTATCCGGAAATGTCCTTTTTGGTGATCGCCGAGTTCCCGGCATGCGCAAGCCCCCCACCGTTGCCGAACGCCTGCAACGACGACCGGGCCGGGGTACATGACGGGGGGCGGCAATGGCCACGACAGCCGAAAGCGCGACAATGCCACCCGGCCTGATCGCGACGATGTCGTCCCGGCTGATCCTGCCGATCCCGCTCAGAATGGAGCAGAGCCGAGAGCGGTCGCCAAGCGCGGCATATGAGGACCAGGGTCAGGATGCGGAAGCCGGGAGCGGGACCGGGATGCGGGGGCCGGGATGCGGGGGGCCGGGACCGGGATGTGGCGGCCGGGACATAGGGCCGGGGCATGGGGACCGGGCATCGGGACCCGGCATCGGGACCGGGGAATGGCCCCGGGGTGGGTGCGGGTGGCGTGGTCAGGCGGACTTGCGGGTCTTGCGCTTGGCGGGGGCCTTGTCCTGGTCCTTGTCCTGCTCCTTGGACTGGTCCTTGGCCTTGCCCGCCGCCTTCTTCGGCTTGGCCGGCTCGCCCTCGCGCTCGCGCTTGGCCGCCTCCACGCTGGCCCGCAGCGCCGCCATGAGGTCCACGGCGGGCTTGGCCTCCTCCTCCTCGCGGGCCGGGATGACCTCCTTGCCCGCCACCTTCGCCTCGATCACCTGCTGCAGCGCCTCACGGTAGGTGTCGTGGTATTCGCTCGGGTCGAAGTCGGACTCCATCGTGGTGATGAGGGACTCGGCCATCTTGAGCTCCTGGGCGCGTACCTCGATGTCCTCCTCCAGGAAGGCGAAGTCGGGCGTGCGGATCTCGTCGGGCCAGAGCATCGTCTCCAGCACGAACACGCCGTCCCTGACCCGCAGCGTGGCCAGCGACTCCCGCTGCCGCAGGGCCACCTTGACCACCGCCACCTGGCCGGAGCTCTCCAGCGCGTTGCGCAGCAGCACGTACGGCTTGGCGCCCTGCGCGTCCGGCTCCAGGTAGTACGACTTGGCGAAGTAGATGGGGTCGATCTGCTCGGCGGGCGTGAACTGCAGGACGTCGATCCTGCGCGAGCTGTTCAGCGGCAGGTCCTCGAAGTCCTCGTCGGTCAGCACGACGATCTCGCCCGTGGCCAGCTCGTAGCCCTTGGCGATGTCGGCGTACGGGACCTCCTCGCCGTCGAGCGTGCACACGCGCTTGTAGCGGATCCGGCCGCCGTCCTCGCGGTGGACCTGATGGAACGTCACGTCCTTCTGCTCTGTCGCCGAGTAGAGCTTCACGGGGATCGTGACCAGCCCGAAGGAGATCGCACCTTTCCAGATGCTGCGCATGGGCACTCCTCAGCTCTCAACCGGCCCGCCAATGGGCACATACCCCTCATGCCGCAACCAATGCCATACCCGGTCGAACCAATGCTGGCTGTACCTGGGGAACTACCCTCCGATCGTGATCGGTACGGCCTGGAGGTCAAATGGGACGGCATCCGGGCCGTCATCCACCTCGACGGCGGGATGCGGCTGACGGGACGGCACGGGGCCGACTACACGCGGCGCTATCCGGAGGTCTCGGGGTTCGGGCTGAAGAACGCGGTCATCGACGGCGAGCTCGTCGCGCTGGGCCCCAACGGCCGCCCCAGCTTCTTACGGCTCCAGCGGCGCATGCACCTGGTCGACCCGGAGCCGGCCATGGTGGAGCTGTACCCGATCACGTACCTGCCGTTCGACCTGCTCTATCTCGACGGGACGCCGCTGTTCGACCTGCCCTACAGCGACCGCAGGGCGCTGCTCGACGAGCTGGACATCGGCGCGCCCCCGTACTTTCCGGGCGGCTCGGACCTGCTCGCGGCCACGTACGAGCAGGGGCTGGAAGGCGTGGTCGCCAAGCGGCTCGACTCCCCCTACCGGGCCGGCACGCGCTCGCCCTGGTGGATCAAGGTCAAGAACCTGGCCACCCGGGAGGTGGTGATCGGCGGCTGGAAACCCGGCAAGGGGCGGCGCGCGGGCGGGGTCGGATCGCTGATCATGGGGGTGTGCACGGAGGCGGGGCTGATGTACGTCGGGCACGTCGGCACCGGGTTCACCGACGCCGTGCTGGACGAGCTGTACCGGATGTTGCGGCCACGGGAGATCCCGCGCAGCCCGTTCGTCAACGACGTCCCCTGGCGGAATCGGTGGGTTAGGCCGGATTTGGTCGGGGAGGTGGCCTACACGATGTGGACCGACGAACAGCGGCTGCGGCACCCCGTGTGGCGCGGCCTGCGCCCCGACAAGCTTCCCTCGGAGGTGACCCTGTGAAGGTGCCGGTCAAGGTGGACGGGCGCGAGCTGACCCTGAGCAACCTGGACAAGGTGCTCTATCCCGACTACGGCTTCACCAAGGCCGAGGTCATCGACTACTACAGCCGGATCGCCCCCGTACTGCTGCCCCACCTGCGCGGCCGGCCCCTGACCGTCAAGCGCTACCCCAACGGCGTCACCGGGCAGTCCTTCTTCGAGAAGAACGCCCCCGAGCACACCCCCGGCTGGGTCAGGCGCGTCAACCTGCCCGCGCCCGGCAGCACCAAGAACCGCGAGTCCATCGACTTCGCCGTCGTGGAGGACCTGCCCACGCTCGTCTACTACGCCAACCTCGCCGCGCTGGAGCTGCACGTGCCGCAGTGGCGCGTGGACGAGGACGGCCGCGCGCTGCCGCCCGACACGCTCGTGTTCGACCTCGACCCGGGCGCGCCCGCCACGATCGTCGAGTGCACCAGGGTGGCGGTCCTGCTGCGCGAGGTGCTCAAGCAGGAGGGCCTGACGGCCCTGCCGAAGACCAGCGGCAGCAAGGGCATGCAGCTGTACGCGGACTGGGACTGCCGCGAGGAGCCCTCCGCGTACGCCAAGAGGCTCGCCCAGCTCCTGGAGAAGGAGCACCCCGGCCAGATCGTCAGCGTGATGACGAAGAAGGCGCGGCCCGGCAAGGTGTTCATCGACTGGAGCCAGAACAACCCGGCCAAGACCACCGTGGCCCCCTACTCCCTGCGGGCCAGGGAGCAGCCCACGGTCTCGACTCCGTTGACGTGGAAGGAGGTCGAGGAGTGCGAGCGGCCGGAGGACCTGGTGTTCACCGCGCCCGACGTACTCGCCAGGGTCGAGAAGCGCGGCGACCTTTTCGGCCGGGCGTAGGCTGGTTCCGTCCGCACCGAGAGGGGACCTGAAGATGTCGGAGATGGACATACGCGGGGACGAGGGTCCCTACGCAGAGGAGGAGGAAGAGTTGTCGATCGAGACGCCCGAGGCCGACGCCGTCGAGCAGCACCGCGAGATGCTCCAGAGCGTCTCCGGCCTGCGCCGTGAACTGCCGCTGGACGTCGATCCCGCCGACGGGGCCGACCAGGACCGCGTGGTGGAGCTGGACGACGACGACTATCGCTGAGCCGGCGCCGCCGGGCCGGCCCGGCGGCGGTGACCTGCGTGAGAAGCGGCTCATCACCGGCGGCTGTCGCCGAGTCGTGGGTTACCCGCACGTAGGATGGTTCGCTGCGTGCGAACGCATCACCCGCACAGCCCGCTGAGAGACCAATGGAGACCCGCGTGACCGCAACCCCGGATGCCAAGCCCCGGGGCACCCGGCTGCCCCGACTGGCCCGACGCCGGCAGCTCCTGAGCGCCGCGCAGGAAGTGTTCGTGGAGAACGGCTATCACGCGGCCGCCATGGACGAGATCGCCGACCGGGCCGGGGTCAGCAAGCCGGTGCTCTACCAGCACTTCCCGGGCAAGCTGGAGCTCTATCTGGCCCTGCTCGACCTGCACGTCGACGACATGGTCAACCGCTGCAGGGAGGCGCTGGCCTCCACCCACGAGAACAAACTGCGCGTGCAGGCCACGTTCAGCGCGTTCTTCGACTTCGTCTCCAGCCAGGGCGAGGCGTTCCGCCTGGTCTTCGAGTCCGACCTGCGCAACGTCGCGCCGGTGCGGCAGCGGGTGGAGCGCTCGCTGCGCGAGTGCGCGGAGATGGTCAGCGAGCTCATCCAGGAGGACACCGGGTGCACCAGCGACGAGGCGCACCTGCTCGGCGTCGGCCTGGTGGGCATGGCGGAGGTGAGCGCGCGCTACTGGGTCACCACGCAGGGCTCGATCCCGAAGGACGCGGCCGAGCAGCTCATGGCCCGGCTGGCCTGGCGGGGCATCAGCGGTTTTCCGCGTACGGCATAACCCGTTCGCTGGGCGCGATCATTCGCCCCGTTCACGAGTCCGACCGGCGACGATGGGATGGAGCCAGCCCGTCGACTAGGGAGCCACGATGGAAGTCAAGATCGGCGTACGCTCCGTACACCGCGAACTCGTTGTCGAGACCGACCTCAGCGCTGAGCAGGTCGAAGAGGAGATCAGAAACGCCCTGTCGGTCGATCGTGGCGGCGTGTTCGCCCTGACCGATATCAAGGGCAGGCGGGTCGTGGTGCCGGTGGCCGCGCTCGGGTTCATCGAGATCGGCGAGGACGAGTCCCGGCCCGTCGGATTCGGCGGCACCCTCTAAGCGCTCCTGGGCCGGGAGGGTACGGCGCCCGCGCCGTACCCTTCACGACCCCTGCCGTTCTCCTTCACCCGGCCCGCAGCTCACCCATGACCCACCCTTCACATCAGTCCCGGCTTCACCCTGGCCCCCATGCTCCCTGGGCTCACGCCACACCCATCGCTCCCATGGCTCACGTTTGTCACCCCTTGACTCCCAGCTCACGGGCGGCTGTTCAGCGGGCGTGAAGAGCGGGGCGGGCGCGAAGGCCGCCGTCGGCAACGCTGGGGCCGATCGCGTGCTTCGCCGGGGCGTGACGGTGTGCGGGCGGTCCGGGTGGACCGGTGGCCCGGTGGACCGGGTGGACCGGGTAGACCGGTGGACCGGGTAGACCGGTGGACCGGGTGGACCGGTGGCCCGGGTGGACCGGTGAGACTGTCGGACCGGCGGGAGGTGGGTCAGGCTCCGTGGCGTGGGTTGCCGAGGCGGCAGCCGCGGGGGCGGCGGTGCCGGGGGACGGTGTCACGCCTCGGCTCCGTGGTGGGGCAGCGCGCGCTCTCCCTTCTCAGCACGGCGCGCGTGATCCAGCGATTCGGCCCACATCTCGTCAAGGAACTGCCGTAGCGGCGCGAGGCCCTCATATCTGGCACGCTACAACCGTTCCGTGCCTCCGCGCCGCCCGTATCGGCAGACCCGCCCCGTCGGAGCGGGCGCCGCACACTGTCCTGGGGGCTCAGAGGCCCATGGCGGCCATGCGCTGGTTGTGCGCCTCGGTCAGCTTGGCGAAGAGGCGGGAGATGTCGGCGTGGCCCTCCCCTTGCGACTCCATCAGGAGCAGGGCCAGCTCCGGCCGCGCCGACGCCACCTGCTGCCCCTGGCTGAGCGCCTCGCCCACCAGCCGCCGCGCCCACAGCGCCAGCCGCCCGGCCGCCGCCGGCTCGGCCTCGATGCCCGCCCTGACCCGCTCGACGGCGAACTGCGAGCGCTCCTCGTCCACCAGCACCTCGTCCACCAGCTTGACGATCGAGGAGTCGAGGAGCCGGGCCGCCTCGCGGTAGAAGTCGAGCGCGATCCCGTCGCCCACGTAGGTCTTGACCAGGGCCTGCAGCCAGTCGGCCGGCCTGGTCTGGGCGTGCCAGGCGTCCAGCGCGCCCACGAACGGCGCCATCGCCGCGTCGGGATCGGCGCCCAGCTCGATCAGCCGGTCGCGCAGCAGGCGGAAATGGGCGTACTCGGTGACGGCCAGCTCGCTCAGCGCCGCGCGGTCGGCCAGCGAGGGCGCCAGCGTGGCGGCGTCCTCGGTCATGCGCGCGTATGCGCTGAGCTCCGCATAGGCCAGCACGCCGAGCAGATCGACGACTCCAGGAGACTCCTTCATGCATGGCAGCGTACTTCGGTGAATCTTCGGGAACATACGTAAGCTCGGTCAGCGTTGTGGTATCGAGTACACTGCTCTGTGAAAGTGCGACCGCACTGTGTTAATTCGGGGGAATCCCCCGATTACCCCCCGAATCCCCGGGTGCGCGGTCGCTGATGACGCGAGAGGGCTGGCTCTACCGCGAGGACCCACGTAACGGGGGCTGTTTTCCGCCCGTCGGTCCCGGCAGGCCCGCCTTCATTTGAGACTGAGGCAGGCCACGCTGACGACTTTCCGAGACCTCGGAGTCACACCAGAGATCGCCGATGCCCTCGAGACCGAGGGCATCACCACACCGTTCCCCATCCAGGAGATGGCGCTTCCGCTCGCACTGAGCGGCCAGGACCTGATCGGTCAGGCGCGCACGGGCACGGGCAAGACCTACGCGTTCGGCATCGCGATGCTGCAGAGCATCGGCAAGCCGCGCAAGAACCGCAAGAAGCCCCGCGGGCTGGTCATCGTGCCGACCCGTGAGCTGGCCGTACAGGTCAGCGAGGACCTCGTGACCGCCGCCGGCAAGCTCGGATCCCGAGTTCTGACCGTCTACGGCGGCCGGGCGTACGAGCCGCAGATCGAGGCGCTCAAGGCCGGGGTCGACGTCATCGTCGGCACCCCGGGCCGCCTGCTCGACCTGGTCAAGCAGAAGCACCTCGACCTGAGCCAGGTCACCAGCCTCGTGCTCGACGAGGCCGACCGCATGCTCGACCTGGGTTTCCTGCCCGACATCGAGCGGATCTTCAAGCTGATCCCCGCGCAACGGCAGACGATGCTGTTCTCGGCCACGATGCCGGGCGAGATCGTCTCGCTGTCGCGCAAATACCTCAACCGGCCGACGCACGTACGCGCCGAGCTGGAGAGCGGCGAGGGCGAGACCACGCCGCAGGTGCGCCAGATCGTGTGGCGGACCCACCGCATGGACAAGATCGAGATCCTGTCCCGGCTGCTCCAGGCCGAGGGCCGCGGGCTCACCATGGTCTTCTGCGAGACCAAGCGGGCCTGCGACATGGTCGCCGAGCAGCTCGACACGCGTGGTTTCGCGGTCGCGGCCGTCCACGGCGACCTCGGTCAGGGCCAGCGCGAGCAGGCGCTGCGGGCGTTCCGCAACGGCAAGATCGACGTGCTGGTGGCCACCGACGTGGCGGCCCGCGGCATCGACATCGACGACGTCACCCACGTGGTCAACTACGACTGCCCCACGGAGGACAAGACCTACGTGCACCGCATCGGCCGCACCGGCCGGGCCGGGCGCACGGGCATCGCGGTCACGTTCGTGGAGTGGGAGGAGCTGACCCGCTGGAAGATGATCAACCAGATGCTCGGGCTAGACTTCGCCGAGCCCGAGGAGACCTACTCCACCTCGCCGCACGTCTACTCGGAGCTGAACATCCCCGAGGGCACCAAGGGCGTGCTGCCGCACGCGGCCCGCTCGCGCGCCGGGCTGTCCGCCGAGCGCATCGAGGACCTCGGAGAGACCGGCCGGACCCGCACGCGTGGCGGTCGTCGCCGCGAGGAGCGCGAGGAGCGCCCTGCCCGCACACCCCGCCAGCGCCGCCGCACCCGTGGCGGCAGGGAGCTGGCGGAGAACGCCCCCGTCGAGAGGCCGGAGGTCGAGCCCGTGAACGCCAAGGCGGAGGAGACTCCCGCGATCTTCACTGCTGACGAGATCCAGGAGGCGGCCGAGCCGAAGCGCGTCCGCACCCGCAGGGGCGCGGCTTCGTCGGCCATCGAGCAGGCGCTCTCCGACGCCCCCGAGGCGCCGGTGACGCCCACCCGCCCGCGCGGGGCCGAGGCTCCTGCCGAGGAGGCCGCGGAGACGCCGGCCAAGCGCACCCGTACGCGCAGGGCCGTCGTCGAGGCGCCCGCCGAGGAGGCCGCTGAGGCGCCGGCCAAGCGCACCCGTACCCGCCGGAGCGCGGCGGCCGAGCCGGAGAGCGTCGAGGCGGCCGTGGAGCCGTCCGCCGCGCCGGTGACCGAGCGCCGGGCGGCACCCGCCGCCGAGCGCGAGGCCGCGGCCGTCGTGGAGCGGCCGGTCGTGGAGCGGCCGGTCGTGGAGCGGCCGGTCGTGGAGCGGCCGGTCGTGGAGCGGCAGGCCGAGCCCGTCGCCGACCGGCCGGAGCTCCGGCCGAGCTTCTCGACGCCGCCTCCGCCGGCGCCCAAGGAGCCGGAGCGCATCATCCCGCCCAGCCCGTTCGCGGTGATCTTCCAGTCACCCGACCTGGCCACGGACGACGATGACATCGCGCCGTCGGCGGCGACCGAGCGCAAGCAGCAGCGCCGTCAGCCCCGGGGCGGAGGCGGCAACCGCCGCCGCACCGGCTGACCACCGCCGCCGCACAGCACGCAGAAGGCCGCACAGCACGCAGAAGGCCGCACAGCACGCAGAAGGGCGCGCACCCGAGCCAGGGTGCGCGCCCTTCGCGCGCCCGCCCCGACCTTCGCAATCGAGGCGCGGGCATTCCAGCCGGCCGCCACGGCGTGGCCGTCAGGGGCGCATGGAGGGCGCTGAGCGGGCGTGTGACGCGCTGCCGTGCCCAGAGGGACCATGGGTGGGGCCAGGGTGGGGTGAGGCGCTGTGGCGCCGCGTGAGGAGCCCGCACGGCTCGTCGTCGCGTGGGGCGGGTCAGGAGGCCCAGATCGCCCATACGGAACAAGTCATCCGAACTCGCACCAGCGTGGAGCCCATGCCGGTGTCTTAGCTCTGACCTCTGGGTATTGTTGCCCCACGTGAGTACGCCGCGATTCCTCGACCTGCCTCCAGGCGTCACACCGCAGAAGATCGAGACGCCACAGGGCACGTTCGCGGCCCTGGAGGCCCTTCCGGTCAGCGGTGTGGTTGAGCGCTGGCCCGCACTCCTGGTCCCCGGGGTGACGGGCAGCAAGGAAGACTTCATCGCGGTCCTGATGACCCTGGCCCAGTCGGGCCGCCGGGTCGTGGCGATCGACCTGCGCGGCCAGTACGAAACCCCGGGCCCCGACGACCCCGACGCCTACACCTGCCCGGCGCTCGGCGCGGACGTCGATCTGCTCGCCCAGGTCATCGGCGGCGGCGACCCCGTCCACCTGGTCGGCCACTCCTTCGGCGGGCTGGTGGCCAGGGAGGCGGTCATCGACGGGCGCACGAAGTTCGCCTCCTGCACGCTGATGGGCTCGGGCCCCGGCGGGATCGAGGGCAGGCGGGCCCGCAACGGCAGGAAGATCATGGAAGAGGTGCCCGCGCTGGGCCTGGAGGCCGTCTGGCACACCAGGTTCGAGCCCGAGGCGCTGGCCAACGACGTCTCCGACGAGATCATGACGTTCCTGCACCGGCGCCTGCTGGCCAACTCGCCGACCGGCCTGGCCCGCATGACCGAGCAGGTCCTGAGCATGCGCGACCGCACCGACGAGCTGCGCCAGATCGAGGTGCCCACCCTGGTGCTGTACGGCGAGCACGACGACGGCTGGTCCCCCGACACCCAGGCGGAGATGGCGGCCAGGCTCGGGGCCGAGTGCGTGGTCGTGCCGGGCGCGGTCCACTCCCCCGCCGTCGAGGCCCCGGAGACGACCGCGGCGGCGCTGGTGCGGTTCTGGAACGCGGCGGAAAAGCACTTCTTGGACATCCGGTCCAATTCTCTGTAATCCTCTGGGGATTATGGAAGACATCGTCGTCCAGCCCCCGCAGAACGCGACGTGGCAGGTGCACCTCGACCGCACGATGTGGGTGGGCGGCGTGCGCGGCCTGATGCTGCAGGCCCTGCACCCGCTGGCCATGCTGGGGGTCTGGCAGAACTCCGGCTTCCAGGACGACCCGTTCGGACGGCTGCGCCGCACCGCGGACTTCGTGGGACGGGTGACGTTCGGCAGCCCGGAGGAGGCCGACGAGATCGGCAGGCGGGTGCGCGGCATCCACCGGGCGCTGCGCATCCACGATCCGGCCACCGGCAGGACGCACCGCGTCGACGATCCCGAGCTGCTGCTGTGGGTGCACTGCGCGGAGGTGTCGTCGTACCTGGAGGTGGCCAGGCGCGGCGGGCTCGGGCTGACCGAGCGCCAGGCCGACCGCTACCTGCGCGAGCAGCGCAAGAGCGCCACGTACGTCGGCCTGCACCCGGAAGACGTGCCCGGATCGTGCGCGGAGATGGACGCCTACTTCAAGCAGGTGCGCCCCAGCCTGCGGGTGACCCCCGAGGCGGCCGAGACCGTGCGGTTCCTGCTGTGGCCGCGGCTGCCGCGCGAGTCGCGCCTGCTGTCCGCCGGCAAGCCCGCCTACTTCCCCTTCGGCGCGCTCTGCTACTACACGCTGCCCGGCTGGGCCAGGCGGATGTACCGCACGCTGCCCGAGGTGCCGGAGGCCGCGGTCACGGCGGCGCTGAGGGCGTTCCGGCTGGGCCTGAACGCGCTGCCCGAGCCCGTGCACGACCGGGCCTTCGACCCGGCCACCAGGCGGATGCTGCGGCACTCCAGGGAACGGCTGCGCGCGGCGGGCTACGACGTCCGCAAGGGGCTCAAGGGGCTGACCGACCCCCGCCGCTGGCCGCCCGCCGCCTGACGGGCAGCAGCGCCGAACCGGCCAGCACGACCGCCGACGCCCCCGTCATCAGCCATCCGCCGCCGCCCAGGCCCGTCCGGTCCAACAGCACGCCGAGCAGGACGGAGGCGGTGGCGGCCCCGACGTACCTGGACGACTGGAACACGCCGACCGCCGCCCCGGTGTCGCGCCGGTCGGCGTGCACGAAGACCAGCGAGTTCAGCGCGAACTGGGTGAAGGCCGCCGAGGCGCCCAGCAGCGCGGCGGCCACCAGCACCGGCCCGAGGGACTGGCCCGCGAGCATCACGACCGAGCCGGCGAGCAGCAGCGCCGAGCCCAGGACCAGCACGGTGCGCAGCCCGGTCCTGCGCGCCAGCGCCACCGCGACGGGCGTGGCGACGATGTCGAGGCCGGCCAGCGGCAGCACGAGCAGCCCGGCGAGGTGCGCGGGCACGGCGGCCGCGCCCTGCGCCCACAGCGGCACCGCGAAGAAGGCCATGTAGAAGACCACGTTGCCGAGCGCGAACTGCCCGCAGGTGGCCAGCAGGCCGCCGCTCAGCCACGGCACCACCGCCCACCGCACCCCGCCACCCCGATCCCCCGCGCGCCCGCCCGCAGGCCCGACCACGGGCCCGACCACGGGCCCAACCACGGGCCCAGCCACGGCCCCGCTCGCACGCCCATGCGCGCCGTCATCCGCGGGCTCGCCGGCGCGGCGGCCGGTACGGTCGTCGCCGCGGCCGAGGGGACGAACGAGGGGGCGGCCGAGAGGGCTCCCGAGGGGGCGGACCCTGGGCAGCCAGCGCAGCGCCACGGCGAACGCGACGGCCGCGAGCGGCACGTTGACCAGGAAGATCGCCCGCCATCCCCACAACGACACCAGGAACCCGCCGAGCACGGGACCGGCGGCGGCACTGGCGGTGAGCACCATGGAGATGGTCGCGATCACCCGTGGCGGCGGCCTGCCGTCCGGGCCGGCCAGCACGGCCTGCACGATCGCCATGCCCGCGGGCATCGTCGCGCAGCTCCCGAACGCCTGCAGCAGCCGCACCGCCAGCAGCACCGCGTACGACGGCGCCAGCGTGGCCAGCACGCCGGTGACCGCCATCGTGACCAGCCCGGCGCAGAACACCAGCCGCGGCCCGAACCGGTCGGCCAGCGTGCCCATCAGCGTCGGCAC
Organism: Nonomuraea candida; assembly: GCF_000725485.1. GTDB lineage: Bacteria > Actinomycetota > Actinomycetes > Streptosporangiales > Streptosporangiaceae > Nonomuraea > Nonomuraea candida. The sequence goes on from NZ_JOAG01000037.1 coordinate 66,204, forward strand.
CAGGATGCCGACGAGGTAGAACCCGGCGGCCAGCCAGGTCACGGCGGCGACCCCGACGCGGAACTCGGCCTCGATGTGGACCAGCGCGACGGAGATCATGGACGAGTTCAGCGGGTTGAACAGCGTGCCCAGCGCCACTGCCGCCGGCAACCGCCCCACAGGTTTCACATGTCGTCCATAACCCCCGGCGACGCGGATTATTCGGCCAGGCCGTCCCAGGGCTGGCGGTCGGGGCCTGCCGCGCGGCCCTCGGGGCAGTGCCGGCGGAAGTCGCACCAGGAGCAGATCGGCCCGGGACTGGGCGCGAACAGCTCGTCGATCTCGGCGGGCACGGCGGCGGGACCGGCCGGCTGCCGGTCGGCGGGAGCGCGGCGCGTCCCCTGCGGCGCGGACACCAGGGCCCGGTAGCGCTCGTCGGCCGCCGACGCCTCCATGGCCACCTCCTCGGCCCGGCCCAGGTGGCGGGCGAGGGACTCCTCGGTGTGCCGCCACTCGACGATCTCGCCGGTGGGCAGGTGGTGCAGCTCGACGGTGCGGCACGGGGTGCGCATCATCGTCGAGGCGGCGACGGCGTAGACCGCCAGAGCGAGCGAGGAGCGGGCGTCGTCCTGGGTGAGCGGGCGGCGGCCGGTCTTGTAGTCGACCACGACCAGCTCGTCGCCGCGCCGGTCGAGCCGGTCGATGCGCCCGGACACGGCGATGACCTTGGTGCGCGTCGCGACCGTGCGCTCGACCCCCACCGGGTCGTCGGACGGATCCAGGGTCGCGACATATCCGGATACGAGGTCACGGGCGCGGCCCAGCCAGCGCCCCGACTGCTCGGCGTCCCTGAACCCCTCGGTGATCCATCCGTTGGTGACCAGGATGGCCGCCGTCAGCGGGGTCCTGCGTTCGTACGGCTCCCGCCACCAGCCCGCCAGCGCGTTGTGCACGCTCGCCCCGACGCTGTTGTGCGCCCACGCGGGCCCCTTGGACGGCTGGGGCCGGTCGAGGTAGGTGAACCGGTAGCGGCGGCGGCAGTCGAGCCAGGTGTTCAACCGCGACGGCGTGCACGAGTAGAGCCGCCGCGGCATCCCCTCCAGCGGGAGCTGGCCCTGCATGGCGCTCATCCGGCCGCACTCCGCGACGCGCGCCCGGTGGCCCTGAGCCGCGAGACGGGGCCAGTGGCCGTGGGGCGCGGGGCGGGGCCGGTGGCCGTGGGCCGCACCTAGTCGTCGCCCGGGTTGAGCTTGATCCCGGAGATCCTGGTGCCGTCGGTGAGCGGCCCCTCGGCCTCGGCCTCGGTGGCGACGCGGGTCAGCGAGCCGGAGACCCAGTCGTCGAAGTGCGGCTCAAGGTCGCCGATCGTGACCTCGTCGCCGTGGGCGGCCAGCACCCGCGTGTCGCCGGGGAGCGTGAACAGCCGCCCGCCGATCGAGGTCAGCTGGTCGGCCAGGGCCGGGTATTCGCCGCCGATCTTGCCGGGGCCGTCGGCCTGGAGCGCCTTGCCGGTGAACACGGCGCCGAGCGCCTCGCAGTAGAGCGACACGCCGCCCGGCGTGACCCCGGGGGTCTCCATGACGTCGAGCTGCACGTCGGCCACGCCGAAGATGCCGTCGTCCTCCATGTCGATGTCGGGCCAGGTCTCCCGCCAGGTCTCCCGCCACAGCGGCTTGTCCTTGGGGTGCAGGGCGACCACGGCCTCGTCTCTGCTGGCCACCTCGATGGCGGCCGCGACGTGGTCGGGCAGGCCCGCCGTGCAGATGACGGCCAGCACCTCACGCTCGCCCACCTGCTCAAGGATCTTCTCGGCGTCACGCGCCGGGTCGATGACGATCACCTCGTCGTCGTCGCCCACGATCCAGGTGTTGTTCTCGACCTTGTGCTCGGTGCCGTCGATGTCGACGACGCCCTCGGTCACCACTCGCTCGATACGCGCTGTCACGCCTCCGAACTCTAGCCCGTCTCCATCACAGCGCGAATCGCGTTGCGCCGTCCTAATCCTCGAGTCTCGGGGAGAACGCGCCGAACGGGACGTCCAGCTCCTGGTCGCGGGCGTCGACCAGGGACAGCTCGGCCAGCGCGATGATGCAGCCGGCGTCGGCGGGCCAGACGATGGTCCACAACCAGTTGCCCATCGCCTCACCGGCGTAGACGGCCCGGTCGGCCTGGCCGTCCACGCACCACAGGGCGGTCGGGTGGCCGAGCACCTCGATCTTCGCGTTCGGCGGACCCGAGTCGAAGCCCTCGCCGGGATCGGGCCCGTCGAGCCCCGCGAACGCCGCGCCGAGCCCGATGCCCGGCTCCTCGGCGATCAGGATCAGATCGGCCGGCCCCTCCGTCAGCGACGGCCCGGTCAGCGCGACCAGGCTGGCGCGGGCTCCGGTGCGCTGGTCGCCCACCTCGCCGAAGCCGGTCACCAGCCAGCCGGCGGGCAACGGCCACGGCAGCCACACGGGCACGACCGAACTCTTCCGTACCGCCTCCAGCGCGGTGCTGGTCGGCGGCCACGGAGGCTGGTACGGCAGGACATCGCCGTGCGTGCCACATCGGAACGCGCTCGACCTGGCGCCCGGCCCGTGAAGCGGGCCAAAACACCGTGGGCAGGTTGGTGCCGCTCTCACAACTACCCACGGTGCTTTCTTGGGCGGGGCCCCGTCAAGACCGCTGCCCGTTATCCCGTCGTAATCTTGGTCACGTGCGCGTAAATTGTGTGGGCGCGATCATTTTCGACGCCTCTGACCGGCTCCTTCTCGTCAAGCGCGGCCATCCGCCGGGCATGGGGTTGTGGTCGCTCCCCGGGGGGCGGCTGGAGGCCGGTGAGACGGACGAGGCGGGGGTGCGGCGCGAGGTCCTGGAGGAGACGGGGCTGCGGGTCGAGGTGGGCCGCCTGGCCGGCACGGTGGAGCGGCCGGGGCCGGGCGGGGTGACGTACGTGATCCGCGACTACCTCGCCACCGCGGCCGCCGGGGCGCCCAGGGCCGGGGACGACGCCGCCGAGGTGCGCTGGTGCGGCCCGGCCGACCTGGCGCGGCTCCCGCTGTCGGAGGGGCTCCTGGACGCGCTCACGGAATGGGACGTGCTCCCGCGAGCCTCCCGAAACCCCTGAACCCGACCGGACGGCGCGCCGTGTCTACCGGCTGGAGGTCAGGCTGGACGTCCAGAGGATCAGATGGTCGGCGTCGTACGTCGTCGAGCGGCCGAGCGCCACCACCTCCGAGCCCGCCACCGCCACCGCCGACAACCACTGCGCCCCCTGGCCCGCCAGGCGGTCCTTGGTGAGCGCCATGCGGTTCCAGGACAGGCCGTCCTGCGACGTCCAGGCCGCGCTGTCGCCCTCGCCCGGCGTGCCGTGCCAGCCGACCGCCACGAGCCCCTCCCCGGCCTCCGCCAGGTCGTACACCGCCGCCGCCCGGTCCGCGGGCAGCCAGGCCGTCTCCCAGCTCTGGCCGTCGTCGTCCGAGACGGCGGCGAACGCGCGCCGCGCCCCGTCCGTCATGGCCGTGCCGATGGCCACGAGCCGGTCCTGGTGGGCCACGACCCGGCGCAGCCCGGCCGACGTGGCGCCGGGCGGGGTCACGCGCTTGCGGGCGGTCCAGTTGACGCCGTCCTCGGAGTGCCAGACCACGCTGTGCTCCTGGCCGGCGTCGCCGGAGCCGCCCACCGCGACGTACCCGCCGCCGGTGGCGACCGCGTCGTGGACGCGCACGCCGGAGCCGCCCTGCGGCAGCTTCCTGGACCTGGTGTACTTGCGCGTGTCGGGGGTGAACCACATGGCGGCGCCGATCGCGCCCGACTGGTCCCTGGTCTCGCCGGCCACCACATAGCCGTCCTTGCCCGCCGTCACCACCCGGGCGCGCAGGTGGAAGTGCTCCGGCCGGCGGGCCAGGTCGCCCGCGACGTCGACCCGCTTCCAGGTCTCGCCGTCGGTGGAGGTGACGAGGAGGGGGTCGGTGACGGCGACGTTCGTCTCGGTGCCGCCGACGGCCAGCCAGCCGCGCCCGCCGTGCGCCACGTCCTCCAGCGTCTGCCTGCCGGCGCCGCCCAGGCTCATGGACTTCCAGCTCTTCCAGTTCTTGATCGTCCACAGGCCGGCGTCGCCGGAGGCCGAGCCCACGGCGACGTACCGGCCGTCGTGGTCGGCCAGCGCGTTCGTCTCGCGGGCGATCCTGGTCAGGCCCTCGACCTCGCCCAGCCGTACGCGGGAGGCGGAGCCGCGCGGCGGCGCGGCCACCAGCACGAGCTGGTTGTCCACGTCGGAGGCCGCCTGGTCGCCGCCGGCGAACAGGGTGCCGCCCTCGGAGATCGTGAACCCGCGCAGCGTCGCCCCCGTCAGGCCGTCCAGCTCGGCCCGCCTGTCCCAGTCGCGCCCGTCGGTGCTGCTCAGCACGGTGTACTTGCCCAGCCCCGCCTGGCTGACCGCCGCCACGCCCGAGGGGTAGGAGACCAGCGACTCCACGCCCACGCTCGCGGGGTCGAGGCCGCGGATGGAGCCGCACTGCGACCACTGCTCGCCCGTCGGGGAGCAGTAGACGCGTACGTCGCCGTCGATCGTCCGCCGCCGGGTGGGCACCAGCACGAACTGTTTCGGCAGCACCGCCACCATCCCCGCGCGGGGGTCGGTGGCCTCGGGGAGCTGGAAGCCGGTCGCCTGCCAGTCGCGCCCGCCGTTCGCCGAGCGCAGCACCCGCGATCCCTCGCCGTCCGCGGGTACACCGATGGCCACGACCGTGTCGCCCTTGGCGACCACGGCCCTGATGAGCCGCACTCCCAGCTCCCTGGTCTCGACGCGTTCCCAGCTCGCGCCGTCGGACGAGCGCCAGGCCGCCGGGCCGGTGCCGCCGTCGGGGCCGGTCGTCCTGCCGACCGCGACGAAGCCCGAGCGCGTCCTGGCGATGTCCTCGATGTGGTCGCCGGACCTGAACGCGCTCAGCCCCGACTCCGGCACGGCCGTCCAACTGGAGCCGTCGGTGCTGGTCCACAGGCCGCGCTCGCCCGTGGCCTCGTCGCCGCCGCTGGCCAGCCACCGGCCGTCGCCGCCGACGACGCGCCGCACGGTGGGCGTGGAGGCGCCGTTCACCTGGCCGAGCCGCCAGGTCTTGCCGCCGTTCGGGGAGAACAGGAAGAGCGGGCGCGGGGTCGGGCTCGTCGTGTCGCTGCCGACCGCCACCACCGCGCGGCCGACCGAGGTCATGTCGTTGAGCTTCTGGTCGGTGCCGTCCCCGGCGGCGGGGACGGTGAACAGCTCGTCCCCCGACCTGCCGGTGCCCGCCGCCAGGCGCAGGCCCTGGGCCTGGTCGTCGTTCCACTGCCAGACGAGCACGCCGGTGGCCACCAGGACCGCCACGGCCACGGTCAGGACGGCGGGCACGGCCCTGCTGCCCCGGCGTGTGGGGCTCGATCTGCGTACGGCGGCGGGGGCGGGGCCCCTGTGGTGGCGTCCGCCCTGGGGGCGGGGCGGACCGGTGGCGACGAGGAGGTCGGGCCTGGTGGGACGGCCGGCGGGCGGCCGGCCGACCCGGCGCACCTCGGTGTCGTGCCGGTCGTCCCGATCGTCCCTGTCGTTCCCGTCGTCCCTGTCGTCACGGCCGTCACGGCCGTCGGCGTCGTCGGCGTCGTCGGGCGTCTCTCTCGCCCGGTCCTCGCGGATCGGCACCCGGTACACCAGCCGGTAGGGGGCCGCGCGGCCGCCCTCGGCGTGCCCCGCCTCCTGCGCCGCCTCGCGTCCCGCCTCTCGCGGCTCCGCCTGTGCCGGCTCCCGTGCCGCGTCCTGGCGCGGGTCGGGCGTGCCGGCGGACGGTGAGGCGGGCGCGGCCAGGTCTCCGGGCGAGGTGGCCGCGACAGGCGCTGCCGGCTCCCCCGGTGAGGTGGTCCCGGCGGGGTCGGCGGGCGGGGGCGGCTCGGCCGGGCCGGGGCGCGGAGGGCCGCCGGCGACGAGCTTGTCGGGCCTGTTGACGATGCGCCGGGGCCGGCGGCGCGGCTCGACCTCGGGCTCCGCCGTCGGCGAGCTGTACGGCCTGCGCCCCTTGGGCGGATCGTGGGGGTCGTCCGCCGGCACCGGGGCGGAGAACGGCGGCAGCCCCCAAGGCGAGATCAGCGGTAGACCCCTGGTCCGATCGTCGGTGGGACCCGGCGGCGAGTGGCTGATCCGGGGCTCTTCGGGAGGAGAATGGGGTTCAGGGGCGCCCTCGGAATGCGGGGCGTCGTCTTCCGGCGGTCGCCGTGGCGGTTCGCTGGGGCCGGAGGCCACGCGCCCTACCTCCTAGTCGAACGAGTCGTACGAGTCGATCCCGGCCGCGTCAGCGGACCGTTCCAGGGCGGCCGGGGAGAACCCGCGACCGTCCCGACAGCATCCAGACCAACATGCCTGAGCCGGAATAGCGAGACCTCTCTAGCGAGATTCCCCGCACCTCTCGCCGGATTTATTGCGAAATGTCGCTAATTGCCCGCTTTTTGGCTAGATACATCACACCAAACGCATACACCCCGAGTTGCACCACGGTTCCCGCCAACGCCTGCCACGGCACCGGCACCTTGGCCTGATCGAGCGCGTCTTCGAGGTTCCCGGCGGCGGCGCTCACCCCGAAGGCCACGACGTTGTTGATGACGTGCAGGGCGATCGGCGCCTCCAGTCCCCCCGTACGCACCGCCAGCCACGCCATGACCGCCCCGAACGCGAACACGTCGAGCAGCCCGGCCCACGAATACCCGTGCAGCGAGGCGAAGAGCGCGGACCCGATGAGGATGCCCCACACCGGGTTGCGCACGTGCGCGCCGACGGCCTGCATGAACCAGCCGCGGAAGACGTACTCCTCCGCCGCCGCCTGGAACGGCACCAGCAGCACGATCACGGCGAGCAGCGGCAGGAAGACCTGCCACCCGGCCCAGCCGAACAGCTCGGCGTCCAGGCCCGCGGCCGACAGCACCAGCCACTGCACGGTCTGTCCCAGCACGAGCGCGAGCACGGCCAACCCGCCGCAGCTCAGCATCCAGGACCAGCGCAGCCGCCCGGCCACCGACGAGAGCGTGCCCGGCCTGCGCCGCTGGATGAGCGCCGCCGTGCCGAACACGAGCAGCAGCACCGGCGCGATGGACAGCAGCGTCATGGACAGCCCGAAGGGCGTGCCCTCCGGCACCCCGGTCGCCGGGTCGATCGGCGAGGGCAGGCCGAACAGCACCGCCACCAGCATGGAGGCGAAGACGACCACGATGCCGATCACGAAGAAGCCGACGCCGACGACGAGCGTGCCGACGATGGCCTGCCACGGGCGGGTGGCGGGGGTCCGCGCGAGGTGGTCGAACCGCGCCCCGCGCGGGACCGGCAGGAACCAGGACTGCGGCTGCCCCGGATAGGGCTGCCCGGGGGCCGGAGCGCCGTACGGGCCGGGGGGCGGCGCATCGTACGGGCCGGGGCCCGGCGGGCCATAGGGACCGGGGCCCGGAGCGCCCTGGGACGGGCCGGGAGCCGGAGGACCGTAGGGACCGGGGCCCGGCGGGCCGTACGGACCGGGGCCCGGAGCGCCGTGGGGTGTGCCGGCGTCCGGAGCGCCGTACGGACGATGAGGCCCTGGATTCTCCTGCATAACCCCATTCTGTCCACTTGATGCGCATTAGTTCACAGACGGTCCACTGTTTTAGGCGGATGCTCGGAGTCGTAGGCAATCCGACCCCGGGAGCAGACCATGTCAAGGCTGGGACCTGTCATCACCCTCGCGGCGGGCGCAGCGCTCGCCGTGGGGCTCGGTGTCGCCAGCATCACCGCGACACCGGCGGCCGAGGATACGGCCGCCGGCACCGCCGCCCAGGCGCCCGGCGCGGAGGGCACCGCCGCGCCATCGGCGTCACCGTCACCGTCACCCTCACCCTCGTCCTCGTCCTCGTCCTCGCCGGAGCGCACGCGGCAGGAGAAGACCGCCAAGGCGGACTACGGCGGCCGGGTGAAGGGCGACGTCGCGCTCATCGCCATCTCCATCAGGAACGGCAAGGCCGTCGCCTACTTCTGCGACGGCAGACGGGAGGCGTGGTTCAAGGGCTCGGAGTCGCCCGGCGGGCTGCGGCTCAAGGGCGTGGCGGGCGGCGGCTCCGAGCTGGCGGCCACGCTGGACGGCGGCCGGGCCGAGGGCCGGGTCTCCGTCGGGGGCCGGAAGTGGGACTTCACCGCGCCCGCGGTGGTCAAGCCGTCCGGCCTCTACCGGGCCACCGCCCTCGTCAGAGGCGCCAGGCTGCGCGCGGGCTGGATCGTCATCAGGAACCCGGACGGCGGCTACGAGCAGGTCGGCGCCGCCTTCGCCGGAGAGGAACGGCTCGACATCCCGCGGCTCGACGGCGAACGGCCGACCGCGCCCGTGACGATCGACGGCACCACGGTCACCCCCGAGGACGTCGACGGCTTCATCGAGGAGATGCGATGACCGACGCGCCGACCACCCAGCCGACCACCCGGCAGACCATCCGGCAAGCCACCCGGCAGACCATCCGGCAGACCATCCGGCAAGCCACTCAGCAGACCACTCAGGAGACGCGATGACCGCCATCCACCAACGGCCCGCCCGCGGCCTCGCCCCGTTACTGGTGCCGCTCGCGGTGGGCGGCCTCGTGGTGCTCGCGCTCGGCGTCTACGGGCGGGCGCACACGCCCACCGGCTTCGCGGTGGGCGTGGCCGGCTTCTCCGCCGCGCTGCCCATGAAGGTGTGGCTCACCACGGGCGCGTTCGTGCTGGCCGTCGTGCAGGTGGTCTCGGCCCTGTCGATGTGGGGCAGGCTCGGGATCGCGATCCCGCCCGCCGTGCACCGCTGGTCGGGACGGCTGGCGTTCCTGCTCACGATCCCGGTCGCCTTCCACTGCCTGTACGCCCTGGGCCTGCAGTACGACGTGCCCCGCGTGCTCGCCCACTCCCTGCTCGGCTGCTTCTTCTACGGCGTGTTCACCGCGAAGATGCTGGCCCTGCCCGGGCGTGGCGCGCCGGGCTGGACGCTGCCCGTGCTCGGGGGGCTGGCGTTCACGCTGCTCGTGGGGCTCTGGCTGACCTCGTCGTTCTGGTTCTTCACCGCCGTCGGCTTCAAGGTGTGAACCTCTTCGTCCGGCTCAGCCCGGCCGCCCGCCCCTTGGCGGCCACGACGAGCGCCATCTTCCTGGACGCCTCGTCGATCATCTCGTCGCCCAGCATGACCGCGCCGCGCTTCTCCACGGTGGTGTAGTGCTCGTACGCCTCCAGGATCAGCTCGGCGTGGTCATAGTCCTCCTGGGAGGGCGAGAACACCTCGTTGGCGGCGTCCACCTGCGCCGGGTGCAGCACCCACTTGCCGTCGAACCCCAGCGCCGCCGCCCTGTGCGCGACCCTGCGGAAGCCCTCGACGTCCTTGATCTGCAGGTAGGGCCCGTCGATCACCTGGAGGTCGTGCATCCGGGCGGCCATCAGCAGCCGCATGAGGATGTAGTGGTAGGCGTCGCCCTCGACATAGCCCGGCGGCTGCTCGCCCACGACGAGCGTGCGCATGTTGATCGAGGCCATGAAGTCGGCGGGGCCGAACACGAGCGTCTCCAGCCGCCCGGAGGAGCCGGCGATGGCGTCCACGTTGACCAGGCCGCGGGCGTTCTCGATCTGCGCCTCGATGCCGATGCGGCCGACCTCGTAGCCCATCGTCTTCTCGATCTGGGTGAGCAGCGTGTCGAGCCAGACCACCTCGGTCGGGTCCTGGACCTTGGGCAGCATGAGGCAGTCGAGGAACTCCCCCGCCCCCTCGACGATCTCGATCACGTCGCGGTACGTCCACCGCGTCGTCAGGTCGTTCACCCTGACCACGCGCGTCTTGCCCGACCAGTCGCCCTCACGCAGGGCGGCGACGATGTTCGCCCGCGCCTCCTCCTTTGCCGCCGGCGCGACGGAGTCCTCCAGGTCGAGGAAGACCTCGTCCACGGGCAGGGTCTGGGCCTTCTCCAGGAACCGGGGGTTGCTGCCTGGCACGGCGAGCACCGAACGTCGTGAGCGCATGCGCACACCGTACTTCGGCTGTCAGCCGGTGAACCCGTTGGCCTCCAGCCTGGCGATCAGTCCGTCGATGCCGCACGGCTCGTCCCAGCCGGGCAGCGACACCATCTCGGTCCTGCCGCCCACCGCGCGGGCGCGCCCGTCGCGGCCCATCGTTCGCATGCCCCCTATGGCGGGATCGTGGCGGCGGCGGTTCGCCGGTTACAGTCGGAGCTGTGAGCGACAACACCGCGGCCATCGAGGAGGGCGCCAAGAAGTCGGGCATCCTCTGGCTCGCCCTCGACCGCCCCCGCCTGGCCTGGCACGCCTGGCACGACGGCGCGATCTACCTGGTCACCGGGGGCGAGGAGCAGCAGTTGCCCGGCCTCGACGCGCTCGACCGGGTGCGCGTGACGCTGCGCAGCAAGGACAACGGCGCGAGGCTGGTGGAGTTCGAGGCCGCGGTCTCGGCCGTCGACCAGGCGGCGGCGCCCGACGTCGTGGCGGTGCTGGCCAAGGAGCGGCTCAACGCCCGCGACAGCGAGCACCTGCCCGAGCGCTGGGCCCGCGAGTCCACCATCTGGCGGCTCACCCCGCAACACTGACCGCCCAGGCCACCTCGCAACCGTGACCGCCCAAGCCGCCCCGCAACGGTGACCGCGCGGGCGGCGCCGGCCTCACCCGGCGCGGCCCTCCAGGTCACCCGGACGTCGTGACGGGCGCGGCCTCCTGGCCGCTCTCGCGGCCCGTCCCGGGGGCGGGGGCGGGGAGTTCCGGCTGGGCACTGGCGGTGGCGGTCTGGGCGAGCAGCGCGCCGGAGAGCACGATCAGGCCGCCCACGATCTGGAACACGCCGAGCGTCTCGCCGACCAGCCCCCAGGCCACGATCGCGCCGCCGATCACCTCAAGGGAGGCCACGGTGGCCCCCACCGCGGCCGACAACCGCCGCACGGCGTTGACCCCCAGGATGTACGCCACCACGGTGGCGATCACCACCATCCACAGGTAGGCCCCCAGCACCGGCAGCCGCAGCCCGCCCGCCGGCGCGGTGGTGGTCGTGAAGGCGTCCCACGGGATGTTCCACGGCCGGGCGAACGGGATCAGCACGACGGCCGCCCCCGTCATGCCCCAGGCGATCAGCCCGAGCGGGTCCACGTCGTCGCCGAAGCTATCGTTCATCAGGAAATATCCGGCGCAACACGCCCCGGCGAGCAGGGCGAGCAGCAGCCCCAGCGCGTCCAGCCGGAGCCCCTGCCACGCCTCCACGACGATGGCCAGGCCGACGACCGCGACGACCGCGCCGACGTAGGCGGCCCGCGCGAGGCGTACCTTGCGGACGAACCGCACCCAGACCACCACCATCACCGGCGCCATGAACTCCAGCAGCAGCGCGATCCCCACCGGCAGCCGGGTGATCGCCAGGAAGTACAGCGCCTGCACGCCTGCCACGGCCATGACCGCGTACAGGGCGAAGAACGGCAGCCTGGGGCCGGGGATGCGCAGCGCCCGCGGTCTCACCGCGACCAGCACGGCCACCAGCAGCAGCCCCGCGCCCGCCAGTCGCGTCCACACGGCCTCGATCGGCGCCAGCCCCGCCGCGTTCAGGTATTTGGCCATGGGCCCCGAGAACGCGAAACAACACGAGGACACGAACGCGAGCGCGAGCCCCCCATACCTCATCGCACACCTGCCTGCCGAGTAATGACCGTGAAGTGCGTTTGATACTGACATGTCCGGCGTCCCGGGCGCAATGGGGCGGCGCTGTTAGCCTGGCCAGGTGAAGATCTTCGTGGCCCGGCTCCCCGGGACCCCGGTCTTCGACCCGGCGGGCGACCAGATCGGCCGGGTCAGAGACGTCGTGGTCGGGCTGCGCATCGCCCGCCGGCCCACCGTGCACGGCCTGGTGGTGGAGGTGCAGCCGCGCCGCCGGGTCTTCCTGCCGATCACCCGCGTACGCCGCATCGAGGCCGGGGCCGTGGTCTTCACCGGCCGGCTCAACATGCGCAGGTTCGAGCAGCGCGCCACCGAGACCCTGGTCATCGGCCAGATGCTCGACCTGCGCGTCCGGCTCGGCGACCAGCCCATGACCGTCTACGACGTCGCCATGGAGGAGCTCAAGCCGTCCACCTGGGAGATCACCAAGGTCGCTCTCTACAAGGGCAGGCGGCGCGAGCCGCGCACCGTGGACTGGGCCGAGGTGTCGGGCTTCGACACGCTGCAGAAGGACCAGGGGGCGGCCGGCCTGATCGCCGCGTTCGAGTCGCTGCGCGCCGCCGACATGGCCAGCGCGCTGCACGAGCTGCCGATCAAGCGGCGCGTCGAGATCGCCCGCGCGCTCGACGACACCCGGCTGGCCGACGTGCTGGAGGAGCTGCCGCCCGGCGACCAGATCGGCATCCTCGGCACGCTGGACCCGGAGCGGGCGGCCGACGTGCTGGAGGAGATGGGGCCCGACGACGCCGCCGACCTGCTGCACGACCTGCCGGAGGAGCAGGCGGCCGAGCTGCTGGCGCTGATGGAGCCCGGTGAGGCGGCGCCGGTGCGGCGGCTGCTGAGATATCCCGAGACCAGCGCCGGCGGCGTGATGACCAGCGAGCCGGTGATCCTGCCGCCCACCTCCACCGTGGCCGAGGCGCTGGCGCACATCAGGCAGCAGGACCTGACGCCGGCCATGGCCGCGCAGGTCTACGTCACCAGGCCGCCCACGGAGACGCCGACGGGCGCCTACCTCGGGGTCTCCCACTTCCAGCGGCTGCTGCGCGAGCCGCCCTCCACGCTGCTGGGCAGCGTGCTGGACCCCTCCATCGACCCGATCAGGCCGGAGTTCACGCTGCGCCAGGTCACCTACTACCTGGCCAACTACAACCTCGTCGCCGCCCCCGTGGTGGACGAGCTGGGCCGGCTGGTCGGCGCGGTGACCGTGGACGACGTGCTGGACCACATGCTGCCCGAAGACTGGCGCGAGAGGGCCGACGAACCGTGACGACTGACCGACTCGACCAGCCGAGAGACCTGCGGCGCTCGTTGCGCCCGCACTACGACCCGGAGACCTTCGGCCGCCTTTCCGAGCGGATCGCCCGGTTCCTCGGGACTGCCCGGTTCATCGTGTACATGACGGTGTTCGTGGCGGTCTGGGTGCTCTGGAACGTGCTCGCGCCGGCACACCTGAAGTTCGACCCGTACCCGTTCATCTTCCTCACGCTGATGTTGTCCCTGCAGGCCAGCTATGCCGCGCCGCTGATCCTGCTGGCCCAGAACCGGCAGGACGACCGCGACCGCATCCAGTACGAGCAGGACCGCGAGGCCGCCGACCGCAACCAGGCCGAGATCGAGTATCTGACGCGCGAGATCGCCGGCCTGCGGATGGCGCTGAACGAGGTGGCCACCCGCGACTACCTGCGCGCCGAGCTGGGCAGACTGGTGGAGGAGCTCAGGGAGCGGCGCTGAGGCCGGGCACCGGCCTGCCGGGCGCGAGGGGCTCAGGGAGCGGCGCTGAGGCCGGGCACCGGCCTGCCGGGCGCGAGGGGATCGACCTGCTCCGCGGGCTCGGGAGCGGAGCCGAGGTCGCCGACTTTGGCGAGCAGGGCGGGCACCCGGGCGAGGTCCTCCTCGTCGAGCCGGGCGAGGAACATCCCGACGCCGCGCAGGTAGGTCGGGGTCGCCTCGGCCAGCCGGTCGGCGCCCCGGTCGCTCAGCACCGCGTACAGGCCCCTGGCGTCGTCGGCGCAGGCCTCCCGCATCACCAGGCCGTCGCGCTGCAGCCGGTCGACGAGCCTGGTCAGCCCGCTGCGGGAGAGCAGGACCCGCTCGGCCAGGTCGTTCATGCGCAACCGCCGCCCAGGCGCGCCGGCCAGGTGCGCCAGCACGTCGTAGGAGGCCGGCGGGAGGTCGTGCGCGCCGAGCAGCTCGCCTTCGAGGTGCCGGGTGATGCGCACCTGGGCGCGCTGCAACATCCGCCACACCTCCAAATGCCCGGCGGACAGGCTCTCGGCGCGCAGAAGGGTCACGGAGTAACCTTAGGACGTTGTTGCACGGACATCTAACAGTGCGGATTAACTCAGCGCGGGCGCCGGTTCATACCATGGAGGGGCATCCTCGCTGGCCTCCAGCGCCTGCCACACATATACCGACAAAGGAGGGACGGCACTCCCTCGTGCCGAGACTTCGATGGCACCAACCCAGGAACTGGTGACGGCGGCACTGTCCACCGTCATCGACCCCGAGATCCGTCGCCCGATCACGGACCTCGACATGGTCAAGAGCATCGAGATCGCTCCCGATGGGGCGGTGCGGGTAGGGGTCTACCTCACCGTGGCCGGCTGTCCGATGAAGGACACCATCAGCCGCGACGTCACCAACGCCGTCTCCAAGGTCGAGGGTGTGACGGGCGTCCAGATCGAGCTCGACGTCATGAGCACCGAGCAGCGCAAGACGCTCCAGACCAAGCTGCGGGGCGACCGCGGCCCCGAGAAGGAGATCCCGTTCAACCAGCCGGGCTCGCTGACCCGCGTGTTCGCGGTGGCCAGCGGCAAGGGCGGCGTCGGCAAGTCCTCGGTGACGGTCAACCTGGCCGCCGCCATGGCCGCGAGCGGCCTCAAGGTCGGCATCGTCGACGCCGACATCTACGGCCACAGCATCCCGCGCATGCTGGGCGCCGCCGAGCGGCCCACCAAGGTCGAAGACATGATCATGCCGCCGGTGGCCCACGACATCAAGGTCATCTCGGTCGGGATGTTCAAGCCGCCGGGCAACACGCCGGTGGTGTGGCGCGGGCCGATGCTCGACCGGGCGCTGCACCAGTTCCTGGCCGACGTCTACTGGGGCGACCTCGACGTCCTGCTGCTCGACCTGCCTCCGGGCACGGGCGACATCGCCATCTCGGTGGCGCAGCGGCTGCCGGGGGCGGAGATCCTCGTCGTGACGACGCCGCAGATGGCCGCCGCCGAGGTGGCCGAGCGGGCCGGCTCGATCGCCGCGCAGACGCACCAGCAGATCGCCGGCGTCATCGAGAACATGGCCTGGCTGCCCTGCCCCCACTGTGACGAGCGCATCGCGGTGTTCGGCGAGGGCGGCGGTCAGACCGTGGCAGACGCGCTGACCCGGACGCTGGGCGCGCGGGTGCCGCTGCTCGGGCAGGTGCCCATCGACATGCGGCTGCGCGAGGGCGGCGACGAGGGCAAGCCCCTGGTGCTGACCGACCCCGACTCTCCCGCGGCGGCGGAGCTGCGGAAGATCGCCGACGGTCTCAGCAAGCGCTCCTCCAGCCTGAAGGGCCTCCAGCTCGGCCTCGCGCCGCGCCGCTGACCCACCGGCTCCCCGATCGGGCCCGCTCCTCACGAGCGGGCCCTTTCATGTCCGGTGCTGTGCGGCGGCGTGCGGACGCGTCAGGTCGCGTCAGGTGGCTCCCGAGTCGTGGGCGAAAGCTCCCGTGCGGCGGTGAGCGGGCGCGTCAGGTGGCTTCGGAGTCGTAGGGCGGCAGCTCGCCGTAGCCGAGCTCGTCGACCGGCTCCGGCGTGTACGGGGCCGCGACGGCGGGCTCCAGCTCCCGGGACTTGGTGTTGTTCCAGTCGTCCTCGAGGTCGTCGAGGAGATGCTTGCGCACGAAGTTGCGCGGATTGAGGTCGGCCGGGTCGAAGTTCTGGAACTCCGGGCCCAGGCCGGCGCGCAGGTCGTCACGCGCGTTGTTCGCCATCCGGCGCAGGTTGCGCAGCGTCTTGCCCGCCTGCGCGGCGGCCTGCGGCAGTTTTTCGGGACCGAAGACGAGCAGCGCGATCACAATCAGCGCTCCGATCTCCCACCACCCGAGTCCGAACACCGTGAGCTCCTACCGCAGTCAAACCTCTCCGAGGACAACCCCGGCCTATCCACAGACTAAGGGCTCCCGGGGGTAGGTCGGTCGTCTCCCCTGGGTCATATCTCGGACGACCTCGCCCACCAGCGGCTCGACGACGCCGTCCACCGACGCCCACCGACGCCCACCGACTCTCACCGGCGCGGGCCAGGCGGGCCAGGCGGGCCCGGGCGGACCCGGGCGGGGCCGTACACAGCGACGCGCCGCAGGAGGCGGGGCCTGCTGCGGCGCGTCGGGGCCGGGCCGGCCGCCCCGGGAGGGCGGGACCGCGGTCAGGAGTGCGGGACGGCGGTCAGGACGGCGACGGGGTGGGCTCGTCCTCGGCGACCACGGTGAGCGTGGCCGAGCGTTCCTGCCCGTCGCGCTGGTACTTCACGCTGATCTTGGAGCCGGGCTCCTTGCTGCGGATCAGGGCGATCAGCTCGTTACCGTCCTGCAGCGGCAGCCCGTCGATCTCCAGGATCACGTCGCCCGCCTTCAGCCCGGCCTGGTCGGCGGGCCCGCCCGCGGTCACCGGCTGCTGCCCCGCGGCCGGCTCCGAGGCGATCTTGACCCCCACGCCCCGGTAGTCCTTGTCGAGGACGATGCCGATCTTGGGCCGCTTGGCCTTGCCGGTCGTGATCAGCTCTTCGGCCACGCGCCGCGTCTGGTTGACCGGGATCGCGAAGCCGAGGCCGATGCTGCCGCCCTGGCTGCTCATCGAGCGACCCAGCGTGGCGATGGCGGAGTTGACGCCCACGACCTCGCCCCTGCCGTTCACCAGCGGGCCGCCGGAGTTGCCGGGGTTGATCGCGGCGTCGGTCTGGATGGCGCTGATGTAGGCCGGCTCCTCGCTGCTCGTGCCGGTCTCGTCGCCGGCGATGACCGGGCGGTTGAGCGAGCTGACGATGCCGGTCGTCACCGTGCCGGTCAGGCCCAGCGGGGAGCCGATGGCGATGACGGGGTCGCCGACCACCACCTGGTCGGAGTTGCCGAGCGTGATCTCCGGCGTGCCGAACGTCTGCTCCGGCTTGACCACGGCCAGGTCGGAGCCGGGGTCACGGCCGACGATGCGGCCGGAGGTGGTCTTTCGGTTGTTGAACATGATCCGGATCTCGCCGCCGTTGGCCGCCAGCGAGACCACGTGGTTGTTGGTGACGACGTAGCCGTTCTTGATCAGGAACCCGGAGCCCGTCGCGCCCTCGGTGTTGGTGCCGTTGCCCACCTCCAGCGAGACCACGCTGGGCAGCACCCGCGCGGCCACGCCCGCCACCGAGTCGGGCGCGCGGTTGGTCGCGCCGGTCGGGATGGGGCCGAGGCTGTAGGAGGGGTCGTTGGCGCTGGTCGGCCTCGTCAGCAGGTAGGTGCTCACGCTGCCCAGCACCGAGGCCACCAGGGCGATGACCACGGCCAGCGAGACCAGGAACGCGGTGCCCGGCATCCGCCTGGCCGCGCCCTGCCCGCCGCCGGGGGGCGGCGGCGCCCAGCCGGGGCCCATGGGCAGCGCCTGGCGCGGCGGAGGCGGGGCCGCGCCGCCGCCACCGCCGTAGGGCGGCTGCCCGCCGGGCGAGCCGAAGGGCGGTCCGTCATAGGAACGCGCGCCTCCGTCCGGCGATCCGAAGAACGGGCCGTCGTAGGCGCGCGTGCCGCCGTCGGTGGAGCCGAACGCGGGGCTGTCGTAGGAGCGGGTGGTCCCGTCGGGCGGGCCGAAGGACGGCCCGTTGTCGTAGGACCGCGCCCCGCCGTCCGGCGGGCCGAACGAGGGACCGCTGTCGTACGGCCGCGCGCCGTCCTCGGGCGGGCCGAACGACGGGCCGGCGTCGTAGGAGCGGGCGCCCCCGTCGGGCGGGCCGAAGGAGGGCGCGCCGAACTGGGGGCCGGTCTGGGTGGGGTTGTCCTGGGCGGACGACCCGTAGGAGGCGCCGCCCGGAGGCGGCACGTCACTGTAGGCGGGGCCGCTCGGAGGCGGCGCGTCACCGTACGAGGGGCCGCCCGAGGATGAGGCGTCGTACGGACGCGACTCGTACGGCGGTGCGCCGAGAACCTCCTGGCGGCCCGACGGGTCGCCCCACGACGAGCCGAAGGAGGCGGGCGGCTCGGGCCGTCTGCCAGGTTCGGACCCGTCGTCCGCGGGTAGGAAGTCCGGCCGCCCCTGTGGCTCGGGGGAGTCCGACGGCGTGCGTCCTTCGCCCGGGCGCGTCTCGTCGGTCATCTAAGTCTCACCACTCCTTGGCTCGGCCACCGCAATCCTCGCTCTTGCGGCATACGAGGGCTATAAAGCTTTTGTCAGGACTTGCCTATGACAATTCCCGAACCCAGATCGTATGCCCCGCGCGCCGCCGACTACGCCAACCGATTGCCTCCGGCATGACCGGGTCGTCAAGGTGTGGCGGTCGAGGGCGGGCTCGTAGGGGTTGTACGAGCCTGCTGCTGGAAAAGTTCGACCGGCGGGGCCGGATTGCTCTGGCCCACGCCGCTCGCGGCGAAGAAGGTGCCCAGCGCCACGGCCGCGGAGACCACCCCGACCGCCACGTATGTCGTGCGCCGCCTACCACCGCGGCCAGGGCCCGAGGCCCCGCCCGCCGCGTCCCTGCGCGGGCGGTTGTCCAGGGGGGCGATGGTATGGGGGCCGGGAAGCGGCACTCCCCCGAACGTACGGGTGGGGAAAGGGCGCTCCCTCGGCGGCAGCGGCCCGCCCGGCTCCGACATCCGGAGCAGGGACATGGTCAGGTCGGCCGGCATCGCCGGCGCGTCGAGCGAGCGCAGGCGCGACTTCAGCGCCCGCACCGACTCGACCTCGCGCCGGCAGTCAGCGCAGAAAGTCAGATGGGCGAGCGCACGCTCGCGCTCGGTGTGGTTGAGCTCTCCGTCGACAAGCGCGGAAACGCGTTCTCCAAGGTGGGACATATCAGGCTTCCTCCCCACGGATCACGGTCGGGGGGAGTTGAGTATTACGGGGGGCCCGATGGTCGAGCGCCTCCCGCAACTGCGCCCGGCCACGGTGAATACGGCTTCGGACCGTACCCAGCTTGACGCCGAGCGTGGCCGCGATCTCCTCGTAAGACAGGCCCTCGATGTCACACAGCACGATCGCGGCCCGGAACTCCGGGGCGAGCGCGTCGAGGGCGGCTTGGATGTCGGGCTCCAGGTGGGCGTCGTCGAACGCCTGCGCCGGGGACGGCTCGCGGCCGCGCAGCCGCTCGGCCGCGTCGTCGGCGAGCCCCTCGAACCTGATGCGCTGCTTGCGCCGCGCCATGTCGAGGAACAGGTTGGTCGTGATCCGGTGCAGCCACCCCTCGAACGTGCCGGGGGTGTAGCTCGACAGCGACCTGAAGACCCGGACGAAGACCTCCTGTGTGAGGTCTTCGGCATCGTGGACATTGCCGGTAAGCCGGTAAGCCAGCCGATACACGCGCGCGGAGTGCGTCCGCACGACCTCCTCCCACGTGGGGGGAGTCCAATCAGACGACACGGGAGTATCGGTCTGGTGGTCGCTTTCGTCCACCAGAACTCCTCTCTCTGGGACCACCGCTACCGCCATAGTGCCTGGTTTCGTCCCTTCGTGCGCACTGCCTGCCTTCCGGACCGGCAAAGCCCGTTTAAACCTGCAACGCCTCGGGGCCGTCCTGAGTTCCCGTCCCGGCGCGTCTCCCCTAGGCTGCGATCGGTGCCAATCTCGTGGACCAATCGCACGAAAGTGGGGGAGGAGGCCGATGACCACTCCGGTGGAGGCCACTCTGGCCTATGCGGAGCAGTTCCATCACGAGGATGAGATCCTGCACGCGGCGCGGCAGCGCGGGCTGGAGATGGGTGCCACGCCCATCCTTCCCGGCGGCGGGGCCGCGCTGTGCTTCCTGGCGACCGCCGTCAACGCCAAGTCCGTCGTCGAGATCGGCACGGGCTGCGGCGTGTCGGGGTTGTGGCTGCTGCGCGGCATGCGCGCGGACGGCACGCTGACGAGCGTCGACGTCGAGCCCGAGCACCAGCGGATGGCCAGGCTGGCCTTCGCGGAGGCCGGCTTCTCCGGGGGCCGGGTGCGCCTCATCTCGGGCCGCGCGCTCGACGTGCTGCCGCGCCTGTCCGACGGCGGCTACGACATGGTCTTCGCCGACGGCGCCAAGCAGGAATACGCCGACTACCTGGCCGAGGCCGTCCGCCTGCTGCGCGTGGGCGGCGTCGTGGCCTTCGACAACATGTTGTGGCACCACCGCGTGGCCGACCCCGCGCAACGCGACTCCGAGACGGTGGCGCTGCGCGAGGTGGGCAAGCTGGTGCAGTCGGACGACCGGCTGCGCTCGGTGCTCATGCCCCTGGGCGACGGCCTCCTGGCCGCCATCAAGATCGCCGACTGACCGCGGCCCGCCACGCCCGACCCGCCCGGACCGCGCCCCGGGGCCACACCCGGTCGGCCCGGCGAGCCGGGCCGGTCTCGCGGGGCTCAGCCCTTGGTGAGCCATTCGAGCAGGACGCGCACGCCGAACCCGGTGGCGCCCTTGGACAGCACGCCCTCGTCCACCGTGCTGCGCCCGACGCCGGCGACGTCGAGGTGGGCCCACGGCCGGTCGCCCGCGAACTCGCGCAGGAACAGCGCCGCCGTGATCGAGCCCGCCCCGAACCTGGCGCCCGCCTCGACGTTGGCCAGGTCGGCGATCGACGACTCCAGCGCCGGCTTGTAGTCCTCGATCAGCGGCATCCGCCACAGCCGGTCGCCGGCCGCCTGCCCGGCCTCTTCGAGCCCCTTGGCCAGCGCGTCGTCGGTGGAGTAGACGGCGCCGACGTTGCGCCCGAGCGCCACGGTGATCGCCCCGGTGAGCGTGGCGATGTCCACGACCGCGTCGGGGTCGAGCACGGCGTCGGCGTAGGCCAGCGCGTCGGCCAGCACGAGCCGGCCCTCGGCGTCGGTGTTGAGCACCTCGACCGTGCGGCCGCCGTAGTGGGTGATCACGTCGCTGGGCCGCTGCGCGGTGCCCGAGGGCATGTTCTCGGCGGCGGCGACCAGCCCGGTGACGCGCACGGGCGCCTTGAGCGCGGCCAGCGCGCCCAGCACGGCGATGACGACCGCGCCGCCCGCCATGTCGGTCTTCTGGAACTTCATGTTGTCGGTCGGCTTGAGCGACAACCCGCCCGAGTCGAACGTGATGCCCTTGCCCACCAGCACGACGTGCCGCGCGGCCGGCTCCTCAGGAACGTAGGAGAGCCGGATCAGCCGGGGCGGTCGGGACGAGCCCATGCCCACGGCGAGGATGCCGCCGAACCCGTCGGCCCGCAGCCGCTCCTCGTCCCACACCTCGACCGGCACGCCGGCCTCGCCCGCCCGCTCGGCCAGCCAGGCGGGGTCCTTGACGGAGGAGGGCGTGTTGGCCAGGTCGCGGGCCAGCGCCACGGCCCGCGCGACGATCTCCGCGCGCCGCACCGGCTCCTCCCCCGCCCCCGCGAACACCAGCGCCCGCACCGGCTTCCGGCCGGCGTCGCCGATCCTGAAGGTGTAGGCCGCCAGCAGCGCCGCCTCGGCGAACACCCTCACGTCGCCGTCCGGCGCGACCACGGTCAACGTGTCCCTGCCCTTGACCTTCCTGGTCAGCGCGGCGCCCGCGGTGCGCAGGGCGCGCGGAGAGGCGTCGCCCACGCCGTACAGCAGGACCCGTCCCACGCCGCCCGGCCGGGCCACCGGCACCTCGACGATCTCCCCCGCCTCGCCCTTGGCCTCGTAGTGGGCCAGCAGGTCGGGCACCGGCAGGTGCAGCTCGACCGCGGGGCGCAGACCGGCGTCGTAGGGCACGGCCAGCAGCTCGGCGTCGTCGGGAACCTCGGCGACCACCGTCGCAGTGGTCTCAATGGGCACGGAACCTCTCCTCGAACGTCAGCGACCCTGGCGCCGGACTTACGCCAGGGTCGTGGTCAGGTTGTCTCTCGGGAGCGCTCAGCCGACGACGTTCTTCAACGCCTCGCCGAGCGCCTTTGCCTCGTCGGCGGAGATCTCCACGACGAGCCGGCCGCCACCCTCCAGGGGGACCCGCATGACAATGCCGCGCCCTTCCTTGGTGACCTCGAGCGGACCATCGCCGGTCCGCGGCTTCATCGCCGCCATGCGTGCATCCCTTCCTGCCTTGGGCTCCCGCGGCCCGCGATTTCCGACCTCCCGAGGGGGTGGTCGGCGCATTCACGTCTTCTGTGATGTCCTATTCTCCCGCATCGAGAGCGCTCATGGGTAACGATCTCCTCCCAGAATGCGTTGTCGAGGCGTGCGATGACGTCCAAACTGGACTTCGTGCACGCTCGCGCCGCTCTGTTCGACCTCTACGGAGACCATCTGCGCTCGCGCGGTGGCCAGGCGTCCGTGGCCGCGCTCGTCCGGTTGATGAAACCCCTGGAAATCGCCGCTCCGGCGGTCCGCACGGCGGTTTCGCGCATGGTCCGGCAGGGGTGGCTGCGGCCGGTGCGGCTTCCCCAGGGAGCGGGCTACGGGCTGACGCCGAAGTGTGTCAGGCGGCTTGACGAGGCGGCGTTGAGAATTTACCGAGCCGGGACGCTCACCTGGAACGGCCGCTGGCACCTGATCGTCCTCGATCCCGTCAAGGAGCGGCCGCGCAGGGAGCGGCTGCGCGCCGATCTGACGTTCCTGGGCTACGCGGCGCTGTCGGAGACCACCTGGATCGGCCCCCGGTCCTCGATCGAGCTGGACAACCTGCTCGAAGGCGAGGGGGTGCGGGCCGACCGGTTCGACGCGGCGCTGGAGGGCGACCCGCGCGAGCTGGTCACCAGGGCCTGGGATCTGGCCGCCATCGGCGAGGCGTACGAGCACTGGCACGCCGAGGCTGTCACGCTGATCAGCACGCTGCCCGAGGGCGCCCCGGTCGACCAGGTGTTCGCCACGCGGAGCCGGCTCGTGCACGGCTGGCGGAACTTCCTGTTCCGCGACCCCGGCCTGCCGGCCGAGCTGCTGCCCGCCGGCTGGCCGGGCGAGAAGGCCAGGGCCTTCTTCGAGCAGGAGGCCGCCCGGCTGCTGCCCGCCGCCGCCGCGTTCGTCGACAGGGAGTTCTGAATGATCCGCTACGAGATGGCCGAGGCCGTCGCCACCGTCACGCTCGACCGGCCCGAGGCGATGAACTCGCTGACCGTCGAGGTCAAGCGGGCCCTGCTCGGCGCGCTGCGCCGGGCGGCCGGCGACCGCGCGGTCAGGGCGGTGCTGCTCACCGGTTCGGGCCGGGCCTTCTGCGCGGGCCAGGACCTGCGCGAGCACGCCGCGAACCTGGAGGCGGGCCGCGGCCTCGACAACACGGTGCGCGAGCACTACAACCCGATCGTGGAGCTGATCGCCACCATGCCCAAGCCGGTGGTGGCCGCGGTCAACGGCGTGGCCGCGGGCGCGGGCGCGTCGCTGGCCTTCGCCTGCGACCTGCGGGTGGCCTCCGAGCGGGCCACGTTCGTGCCGGCGTTCGCCGGGATCGGGCTGGCGCCCGACTCGGGCGCGTCGTGGACGCTGCAGCGCCTCATCGGCCGGGGCAGGGCGGCCGAGGTGATGCTGCTCGGCGAGCCGATCGACGCGGCCCGCGCGCTGGAGCTGGGCCTGGTCACCCGGGTGGCGCCGGCCGACGACGTGCTGAAGACCGCGCATGAGCTGGCGGCGCGCCTGGCGAGCGGCCCCACCCTGGCCTACGCCGCCACCAAGCGCGCGCTCGACCACGCCGCGACGCACCCGCTGCCCGACGCGCTGGCCCTGGAGGCCGATCTCCAGGACGAGTGTGTCGCCACCCGCGACCACCGGGCCGCCACCGGCGCGTTCCTGGCCAAAGAACTTCCGACCTTCATCGGAGAGTAGCCGTTCGGTCACGCTGTCATGGGCCAAGCTGGCGGGATGCGTCACGACGAAGCCCCCGCCCCGACCGCTCCGACCGCCCCGGCAGCCCCGCACGACTTCGCGGCCCTCCGCGCGACGGCCCTGACCCTGCTCACCGGCGGCCCCTTCGACGTCTCCGACCCCGTCTACGACCGGCCGCTGGCCGCGCTGAGCGAACGGGCCGGCGGCCGGCTGGCCCAGATGGTCCCCGGCCTGATCTGGCCGGACCTGCCGCTCGAAGGCCGGCCGGGGCACGTGACGGGCAGCTACGGCCGGCTGCGCGAGATCGCCACCGCCTGGGCCACGCCGGGCACCTCCCAGCACGGCGACGACGCCGTGGCGGCCAAGGTGATCGACGCGCTCGACCTGCTGCACGAGCGCCACTACCACGAGGGGCTGCCCGAGACCGGCAACTGGTGGTTCTGGGAGATCGGCACGCCCGCCGAGCTGACCCGCCTGTGCGTGCTGCTCGGCGACCGGCTCGACGAGGGCAGGCTGGGCGCGTACCTGAGGGCGGTCGACCGGTTCTGCCCCGACGCCGACCGGCGCACCGGCCATCCCGACGCGAGCGAGAGCGGTGCCAACCGGGCCGACAAGGCCGCCATCGTGGCCTTCCGGGGCGTGGCGGGGCGCAGCGCCGGCAAGCTGGCGCTGGCCCGCGACGGGCTGTCCGACGTGCGGGACGGCGGGCGGCACAGCGTGTTCGCCTACACCGACGAGGGCGACGGCTTCTACCGCGACGGCTCGTTCATCCAGCACGGCGACCTGGCCTACACGGGCTCCTACGGGCTGTCCCTGCTCATCGCGGTGGCCGAGACCGTGGCGCTGCTGCGCGGCTCGCCCTGGGAGATCACCGACCCCGGCCGGCAGGTGGTGCTGGACGCCGTGGAGCGCTCCTTCTCGCCGTTCATCCACGACGGGCTGCTCATGGACACCGTCAGGGGGCGGGCCGCCACCCGGCAGGCGTTCTCCGACAGCGTGGCGGGGCACGCCGCGATCGGGGCCGTGCTGCTGCTGGCGCAGAGCGCGCCCGAGCCCTGTCGCGGCCGGTTCATGGAGCTGGCCAAGGGCTGGATCGAGCGCGGCACGGCCCGGCCCTACCTGAGCCACGCGACCGTGGCGGAGACCAGGCGGGCGGTCGCGGTGCTGGACGACAAGGGCGTCGAGGCCGCGCCGGGGCCCGTCGGGCACTTCGTCTTCCCCTCGATGGACCGGGTGGTGCACCGGCGGCCCGGCTGGTCGGTGGCGATCAGCATGTCGTCGCGGCGGATCGCCGCCTACGAGGCGATCAACGGGGAGAACCTGCACGGCTGGTACACCGGCGACGGCATGACCTACGTCTACACCGGCGAGCTGGACCACTACGGGCGCGACTTCTGGCCGACGGTGGACCCGTACCGGCTGCCGGGGACGACGGTGGACACGCGCCCGCGGGAGAACCTTCACTTCCGCGCCCACCGCCCGGCCAACGCCTGGGCGGGCGGGGTGGTGCTCGAAGGCCGGTACGGCGTCGCGTCCATGGAGCTGATGGGCGACGGGGTGAGCCTGAGGGCGCGCAAGTCGTGGTTCTGCCTCGACTCGGCCGTGGTGGCCCTGGGCAGCGGCATCACCAGCTCCGACGGCCGCGCGATCGAGACCGTGATCGACAACCGCGCCACGGACGCCCGCCCGTACGTCGGCGACGGCTGGGCGCACCTGGCCGGGACCGGCGGGTACGTGTTCGACGGCGCCAGGATGCTCGTGGAGACGCGGACGGGCCGCTGGCGCGACATCAACGCGGGAGACGACACCGCGGGCGCGTCCGAGCCCGTCGAGCGCCGCTACGTGACGTTCTGGCTCGACCACGGCGTCGACCCGCTGAACGCCTCCTACGCCTACACGCTGCTGCCGAACGCCACCCGCGAGCGGACGCGCTCCTTCCGCGGCCGCCGCCCGGTCAGCGTCGTGTCCAACACCCCGGAGGTGCAGGCCGTGCGGACCCGGTCGCTGTTCGGGGCCGCGTTCTGGGCGCCGGGCGGCGCCGGGCCCGTCACCGCCGACGCGCCGTGCCTGGTGATGCTGCGCGGCGCCGGCGAGCGGCTCGTCCTGGCGGTGGCCGATCCGAGCAGGACCGTGGACGTCCTGACGCTCACGCTCGGCAGCGCGGCCCGCCGCGTCGTGCGGGCCGACGACACGGTCGAGGTGCGCACGGGCGACAGGCCGGTCGTCACCGTCCGGCTCGGCGGGTCGCTGGGCCGCTCACACGAGGTCGAGCTCAGCGCGTACGGGCCACGCAGCCCTCGATGTGATCGTTGACCAGCCCGATCGCCTGCATCAGCGCGTAGGCCGTGGTCGGGCCGACGAACCTGAAGCCGTGTCTCTTCAGCTCCTTGGCCAGCGCCTTGGAGCCCGGGGTGAGGGCGGGCACGTCGGCCATCGTCCTGGGCACGGGCGCGTCGGGGTCGGCGTGCCGCCACACCAGCTCCGACAGGCCGCCGGGCAGGTCGAGCGCGGCCCTGGCGTTGTTGACGGCCGCCTCGATCTTGGCCCGGTTGCGCACGATGCCGGCGTCGCCGAGCAGGCGCTCCACGTCCTGCTCGGTGTAGCCGGCGACCTTGACGATCGAGAAGCCGTCGAAGGCGGCGCGGAAGTTCTCCCGCTTGCGCAGGATCGTCAGCCAGGACAGGCCCGACTGGAACGCCTCCAGCGACACGCGCTCGAAGACCGCGTCGTCGCCCGTGACCGGCCTGCCCCACTCGTGGTCGTGGTAGGCGAGGTACATCGGGTCGGCGATGCCGGGCCAGTAGCAGCGGATCGGCTCGGTCACGACCGCTCGTCACCGTCCTTGACGGCCACGGCCGGCGCGGGCCCGTCGCCGTCCGGCCGGTCCTCCCCGTCACCGGCCGCGTCGGTCGCGGGCCCGTCCGCCGGCTGCGCGTCGGCGACGGGGTCGCCCTCGCCGGCCTTCTCGCCGCTCTCGTCCTCGGCCGTCGCGCCGCCGTTCGTGGTGGCGTCGCCGGGCCGGGGCACGCGCCACTCCGGGTCCTCCGGTGGGTGCCGCAGCTCCGTGCCGCCGTCCCAGGACACCGTGGCGCCGCTGGCCGACACCGGGTCGCCCGAGTCGGGCAGCTCGCGCGGCGCGGCCGGAGCCTCGGGCCGGTGCTCGGTGCGCGGGCCGGCCCCGGGCGAGGCGTAGATCTCCTGCCGGGCGTGCAGCCGGCTCGACAGCAGCTCGGAGACGCGCTGCTCCAGCACCGCGATCCGGGTGTCGCGGGCGCTGATCGCGCCGGCCGCCCTGCGCAGCGTCTCGTCGACGCTCTGTGTGTGGTAGCCGACCAGGTTGACCGGCAGTTGCAGCGCCATGAAGTCGACCGCCGTGAGCTGCTGCGCCTCGGGCAGGTCGAGCGGCGGCACGTCGGGCGGGAACTCGGTCAGCTCACCGCCCCTGCCCAGGGAGACCAGGACCACGCAGGCCAAAATGGCGATGGCGGCGATGGCGAGTATGACCAGCACATTGGCATCGTACTCACCCATCGGGGCACGAGGTCCCGCACTTGCCGCGTGCCGCGCGTACGCGACCCCCGGGCACGCGCCCGCCGCGCAGGTCAGCCGGTGGCCTCGCCGAGTTCGGCGACGCTCGGCCGGACCGGCTGCGCGCGCGATTCGAGGTGGTCGAACGCCTCGGCCATGGTCGTGGTCCAGGAGATCGCGTCGAAGACGTCGGCGCGGGTGAAGCCCTGCTCGTACATGCCGGCGACGAGCTGCTTGAGCGGGTCGTACAGGCCCCAGGGGTCGAGCACCACCAGGGGGCGGTCGTGGATGCCGAGCACCCGCGCCGACCAGATCTCGAACAGCTCCTCCAGGGTGCCGATGCCGCCGGGCAGCACCAGGAACGCGTCGGAGCGGGCGTCCATGACGCCCTTGCGCTCGCGCATGCCGGCCGTGACGATCAGCTCGTCGGACTCCTCGTCGGCCACTTCCATGTCCACCAGGACCTGCGGGATCACGCCCACCGTGCGGCCGCCGGCGGCGCGCGCCGCCGCGGTGACGGCGCCCATGCACGAGACGGAGCCGCCACCGCTCACCAGCGTGTGGCCGCGCCCGGCGAGCTCGGTGCCCACGTTCGCGGCCAGCTCGATGTACTTCTGGTCGATGGTGAGGCTGGAGGCGCAGAAGACGCAGATGTTCACGCCGGCACCCTATTGCGGCTCCGCCGTCTGGGCGGCGGCGGCCTCGACCTCCTCCTCCCGCTGGTTGGAGCGGGCCCGGTCGGCCTCGACGATGATGCGCACGGCCTCGTCGACGTCGTCGGTGACGCTGATCAGGTCGAGGTCCTGAGGGGCGATCTTGCCGGTGCTCAGCAGCGAGCCCTTGATCCAGTCGAGCAGCCCGCCCCAGAACTCCGTGCCCATCAGCACCACGGGGAAGGAGGTGACCTTGTGGGTCTGCACCAGCGTGAGCGCCTCGAACAGCTCGTCGAGCGTGCCGAAGCCGCCGGGCAGGGCGATGAAGCCGCAGGAGTACTTGACGAACATCGTCTTGCGGACGAAGAAGTAGCGGAACTCGATGCCGAGGTCGACGTAGTCGTTCATGCGCTGCTCGAACGGCAGCTCGATGCCGAGCCCGACCGACACGCCCTCGACGTCGCGCGCGCCCATGTTGGCGGCCTCCATGACGCCGGGCCCGCCGCCGGTGATCACGGCGTAGCCTGCCTCGGACAGCGAGCGGCCGAGCGCGCGGCCCAGCGCGTATTCCGGCGAGTCGGGCTTGGTGCGGGCCGAGCCGAAGACGGTGACGGCCTGCGGCAGCTCGGCGAGCTGCCCGAACCCCTCGACGAACTCCGCCTGGATGCGCAGCACCCGCCACGGGTCCATGTGGACCCAGTCGGAGGGGCCCTGGCGGGCCAGCAGGCGCTGGTCGTGCGTGGAGCTGGGGACGAGGTCGCCGCGTACGAAGGCCTGACCCTGACGGCGTTCTCGACGAATCTTTTCCATGCGGATCACGCTAGTCCCTCCCGCGCGTGGCCGGAGGCGGCCCCGCGCACCTGCCCGCCCGGAGGTCACCAGAGTGCCTCTTGCGGGCGAAACCCCTGGTGGCGCGGGCGGGACGGCCGTCTTAAAAATCTTGAAAGAAGCGTGGAACCGAATTTCGGCTCCCCCGCGTCTAACCGCATGAGGGTGCTGCTCGGGACTGAAAGTGGTCTTCCCCGCCAAATGGCCGGCGAGGAAGGCCACTTTCATGTGGGGCCGCTTTTCAGGCGGTGAGCCACTCGGCCATCGCCCGCTCGCTCTCGACGATCTTCGACAGCGTCACGTACTCCCCCTGCTGGTGCGCCAGGTTCGGGTCGCCCGGGCCGTAGTTGACGGCGGGGACCCCCAGCGCGGCGAAGCGGGCGACGTCGGTCCAGCCCAGCTTGGCGCGCGGGGCGCCGCCGACGGCTGTGGTGAAGGCCGCCGCCACCGGATGCGTCAGCCCCGGCCTGGCCGCGGGCGCGGCGTCCACGAAGCTCACCCCGAACCCGTCGAACACCTCGCGCACGTGCTCCTGCGCCTGCTCGACCGACAGGTCGGGCGCGAACCGGTAGTTGACGCTCACCACGCACAGGTCGGGGATGACGTTGCCCGCGACGCCGCCGCGCACGCCCACCGCGTTGAGCCCCTCGTGGTATTCGAGCCCGTCCACCACCGGCCGGCGCGCCTCGTAGGCGTTCAGCCGGGCCAGCACCGGCTCGATGCCGTGGATGGCGTTGACCCCGAACCACGACCTGGCGCTGTGGGCCCGCTTGCCGGTCACCGTGACCTCGGCGCGCAGCGTGCCCTGGCAGCCGCCCTCGATCACGCCGTCGGTGGGCTCCATCAGCACCGCGAAGTCGGCCGCCAGCCAGTCGGCGTGGTCTCTGGCGACCCGGGTCAGGCCGTTGCGCTCGGCCTCGACCTCCTCGCAGTCGTAGAAGACGTAGGTGACGTCCCTGCCGGGCGCGGGCACGGTGGCCGCCAGCCGGAGCGCGACCGCGACGCCGGCCTTCATGTCGGAGGTGCCGCAGCCGTACAGCAGGTCGCCCTCCACCCGGCTGGGCAGGTTGCCCGCGACGGGGACCGTGTCGAGGTGGCCGGCGATCAGCACCCGCTCGGCGTGCCCCTGCTCGGTGCGGGCGACGACCGTGTGCCCCGATCGGGTCACCTTGAGGTGCGGCAGCGCCGACAGCGCCCGCTCCACCTCGTCGGCCAGCGCCTGCTCGGCGCCGCTCACCGACTCGATGTCCACGATCGCGGCGGTCAGGTCGCGTACGTCCTGGGTCAGGTCCAGCATCAGGTGTTCACTCCGTGTTCGCGCAGCACCTCGTTGAGCGCCGCCTTGTCGTGCCGCCGCCCCGGCTCCAGCCGCTTGATCACCAGCACGCAGGGCAGGCCGAACGTGCCGCCGGGGAATTCCTTCATCCGCGTGCCGGTCACGGCCACGCACCACGGGGGCACGCGCCCCCGGGACAGCTCCTCGCCGGTCTCGGTGTCGATCACCGGGATCGACCCTGACAGGATCGTTCCAGCGCCGACGACCGCGCCCTCGCCGACCCGGGCGCCCTCGACGATCATCGCGCGGCTGCCGATCAGCGCGTCGTCCTCGACGACGACCGGCACCGCGCCCGGCGGCTCCAGCACGCCGCCGATGCCCACCCCGCCCGACAGGTGCACGTTCCTGCCGACCTGGGCGCACGATCCGACCGTGGCCCACGTGTCGACCATCGTGCCGGCGTCGACGTACGCGCCGATGTTGACGAACGACGGCATCAGCACCACGCCGGGCGCCAGGTAGGAGCCCCAGCGCGCGATCGCCCCCGGCACCACCCGCACGCCGTCGAACGAGGTCTTCAGCGGGATGCGGTCGTGGTGCTGGAAGTCGCCCACCTGGGAGCGCGCCATGCCGAGCACCTTGAAGCCGAGGAGGATGGCGCGCCTGGCCCGCTCGTCCACCACCACGTCGTCGCCGGCCGGCCAGGCGACCCTCGCCTCGCCCTTGTCGAGCAGGTCGATCGCGCCGACCACCAGGTGGCGGGCCTCGGCGTCGGCCGGCGACAGCTCCGCCCGGCGCTCCCACAGCTCGTCCACCACGGAAGGCAGCGGTGACGAGGCGCTCACGTGACTCATGGCCACGGAGCTTATCCGGAAGGGTAGTTTCTCAACGTGCGCCTGCGCTTCTCCCGTGGAGTCATCACCATCGCGATCATCGTCGTCGTGCTCGCCGTCGGCGTCTCCGTGGGCCTGCACCACCTGCTGAAGAAGGTCACGCCGGTGGCCGTGCCCGAGGAATACTGCCGGGTCACGACCCCCGAGGGCGCTCTCGACCTCTTCCCCGAGCAGGCCCAGATCGCGGCCACCATCGCGGCGGTCGCGGCGCGGCGCACGCTGCCCGAGCGGGCCGTGGTGATCGCGTACGCGACGGCGCTGCAGGAGTCGAAGCTGCAGAACATCGACTTCGGCGACCGCGACTCGGTGGGCGTGTTCCAGCAGCGCGCGTCGCAGGGCTGGGGCACCAAGAAGCAGATCATGGACCCGGTCTACTCCGCCAACAAGTTCTTCGCGGCGCTGGTGAAGGTGAAGAACTACCGCAAGCTCCCGCTCGCCGAGGCGGCGCAGGCCGTGCAGCGCTCGGCGGGCGGCTACGCCTACGCGCCCCACGAGACCGACGCCAAGATCCTCGCCGCCGCCTTCACCGGGCGGGTCCCGCGCGCCCTGCACTGCTGGTATCCCGCCTCGGGCAAGACCCCCGCGCCGCGCCCCGAGGCCGCCGCGGCGCGCAAGCAGCTCGCCAGGGCGCTGGGCAGCACGGCGATCACCTCGAAGAGGCGCGGCTGGCTGGTGGCCGCCTGGTCGGTGGCCCACGCCGGGAAATACGCGCTCAACCGCGTCGGCTACGGCGGGGCGACCTGGACCAACAGCTATGAGGTGGAGGGCTGGCAGCAGGGCGGCCAGGCGGGCAGCCGCCGGGTCGAGCTGTCGTAGGGGCGGTCAGGAGGCGCGGCGGATGATGGAGATGGAGCCGGGCGGCAGGGGCTGGGCGTAGCCGGCCGTCCAGGAGGCGCCCTGGATGCGCTCGAAGGACAGCAGCCGCCCGTCGGAGGCCCGGTAGTCGGCGAAGTCCAGCAGCCCCCGGTCGGGATAGCCCGTGTCGCCCTCGCTGCGGAACGCGGCCGTGCCCCGCTCCACCGGGAAGAACTCCACGCCCTCCATGATCAGCATGCTCTTGGCCGGCACCATGCCCTGGGTGGGCACGTCGGTCCAGAGCTGCACCTCCAGGTGCGGCGGGTCGCCGTCACGCACCTCGACCGACAGCCACTGCAGCCGCCGCAAGGCGTCGCGCAGCAGGTATTCCACCCACTGCTGGCCCTGCCAGGAGATGTGCACGGCCCCGAGCACGCGCGCGGCCGACCCGAGCACCTCGATCCGGTCGCCGATCCGGATCGTGCGAGGGTCGGTGTAGTCGGTGCCGGCATGCCCCGGGGCGCTCACCGGCGCCGCCAGCGGGGGCTCAAGGGGAGCGACCTCGGGGGGCGGCGCGCTCGTGCGGCCCTTCCTGTCTTGCCGCATCGTGGCCCAGAAGGCCCCGAGCAGCAGCAGGACGGTGGCGATGCTCAGCCCGAGTACGACCATGGAGGTCACGCTCATCGATCAGCTCGCTCCACTCGCGGTCTGCCTCGGCGTTAGCCCTTATCAATTTATGCGTGTCCAAGCCGATTCGGCTGGCTTTGACCGGCGATCCTACTGGAGGCGGCGCACCGCCGCACCGATCCGTTCGTCAGTCGCGGTGACGGCGATGCGGATGTGCCGCTTACCTGCCGATCCGTAGAACTCGCCCGGCGCGACCAAAATCCCGATTTCGGAGAGCTTGGCCACCTGGTCCCAGGCGCTCTGCCCGTTCGTCGCCCAGAAGTACAGGCCCGCCGTCGAGTGGTCGATGCTCCACCCGGCCTTCTCCAGGGCGGGGCGCAGCAGGGCGCGGCGGGCGGAGTAGAGCTCGCGCTGCCGGTCGGCGTGCTCGTCGTCGCCGAAGGCCACGGTCATCGCCGCCTGCACGGGCTGCGGCATGAGCATGCCGGCGTGCTTGCGCGTCTCCAGCAGCCGCTTGACCAGGACGGGGTCGCCCGTCACGAACCCGGCGCGGTAGCCGGCCAGGTTGGAGCGCTTGGAGAGCGAGTGGACGGCGAGCAGCCCCTCGTGGGAGCCGCCGCAGACGTCGGGGTGCAGGATCGAGACCGGCCGCTCCTCCCAGCCCAGCTCGATGTAGCACTCGTCGGAGGCCACGACCGCGCCGCGCTCGCGGGCCCAGGCCACGACCTTGCGCAGGTGCTCGGCGGGCAGCACGCGGCCCGTCGGGTTGCTCGGGGAGTTGACCCAGACGAGGTCGACGGGCTCGGGCCCGAGCGCGAGCGTGCTGTCGGAGGCCGTGCCGGTCGCCCCGGCCAGCCGGGCGCCCACGTCGTAGGTGGGGTAGGCCAGCTCGGGGAAGACCACCCGCTTGGCGCCCAGGTAGGTGGGCAGCCAGGCCACGAACTCCTTGGAGCCGATCAGCGGGAGCACGTCCTGCTGGTCGACGGTGACGCCGTGGCGGCGGCGCAGCCAGCCCGCGGCGGCCTCGCGCAGCGCCTTGGTGCCGTGGGTGAAGGGGTAGCCGGGGCTGTCGGCCGCCTGGACGAGGGCGTCCTGGACGAGGCGCGGCACGGGGTCGACCGGTGTGCCGATCGACAGGTCCACGATCCCATCGGGATGCGCCCTGGCGCGCTCTTTGTACGGCTCCAGCCGATCCCAGGGGAAGTCAGGCAGCTTGTTCACGATTCTCCAGGGTGTTGCGTTCGCCGTACCGGGACGCGCCGCCACGCCGTGCGAACGGGGCGCATCCACCTCGGATGTCCCCGTGCACGGGCGTCGGTGTGGCCGGCCTTCTAGTGACCCTCGCCCTGCGGCGGCAGGGCGGCGACCACCGGGTGGTCCTTGTCGATCTTGCCTACCTTGGAGGCGCCGCCGGGCGAGCCGAGGTCCTCGAAGAAGTCCACGTTCGCCTTGTAGAAGTCCTTCCACTGCTCGGGAAGGTCGTCCTCGTAGAAAATGGCCTCGACGGGGCACACAGGCTCGCACGCGCCGCAGTCCACGCACTCGTCGGGGTGGATGTAAAGCATGCGCTCGCCCTCGTAGATGCAATCAACGGGGCATTCCTCGATGCACGCCTTGTCCAGGACGTCCACGCAAGGCTGCGCGATGACGTAGGTCACCTCGAGCTCCTTCTTCTCCGCACCATGGCATGACTCTGACCGCGGTTTGCTACGCCCTAGTATTGCCGTGCTTGCCTGCTGGCCGAAACGGAGGGTGGCAAACTCGTGGCCGGACGCCTTGTCATCGCCATTACAAGTCAGGACATAGGCTCCCGGATCACCACCCGCAGGCGGGTCACGGGCGGGTTTCGCGACGCGGTCGGCATCCTCGTGTCGTGGGCGGACGGAGTGCTCGAAGTTCGCAAAAGGGACGGCACCGTGGTGACGATCCCCGAAGAGACGCTGGTGGCGGCCAGGGTCGTTCCGGCCGCGCCTCCTCGACCTGGGCGAATGCAACAGTAAGTATTCGTCGTGTGACTGTACGTACTTGCGCCGCCGCAGCAGCCATCCTCGCCAGCGCCGGATGCGGCGCGTCGTCCACCGACTCCACCGCCACGGACACCAAGAACCTGCCGCCGCTCAACACCCGGGCCACCTCGATGAAGGCCGGCTTCGGCACCATGGAGCGGCTGGCCGAGGCCGCCAAGCGCGAGGGCGAGCTGAACGTCATCGCCCTGCCCCGCGACTGGGTCAACTACGGCGAGATCATCGACGCCTTCGCCGACAAGTACGACATCAAGGTCAACGAGCTGGAGCCCGGCGCGAGCAGCAAACGCCAGCTCGACATCGCCCCGCAGCTCAAACCCGACGTGTTCGACCTGACCATGGACGTGGCGGTGGCCGGGGCCGACCGGTTCGCCCCGTACAAGGTGCAGGGGTGGCAGGACCTGCCCGACCACGTCAAGGACCCGGCCGGCGGCTGGTACGCCGCCTACGGCGGCTACGTGTCCATCGGCTACGACCCGCGCGCCGTCAAGCCGCCCGCCTCCTTCGCCGACCTGCTCAAACCCGGCTACCGGGTCGCGCTCGACGGCGATCCCCTGCGCTCGGCGTCGGCCTTCGGCGGCGTCATGGCCGCCTCCATGCGCGCGGGGGTGCCGCGGCCCGAGCAGGGCGTGGCGCTGTTCGCCAAGCTCAAGCAGGCCGGGCGGCTCACCGAGCCGGCCAAGGCCAACACGATCGTGGCCTGGGACCACCTCAACGCCGCCCGCGGCGCGCGCTCCGACGGCTGGAAGGTGACCATCCCGCGCGACGCCGCGCTCGGCGGCTACCACGTGCAGGCGATCAGCAAGGCCGCCCCGCACCCCGCCGCCGCCCGGCTGTGGCAGGAGTTCCTCTTCTCCGACGAGGGCCAGAACCTGCTCCAGAAGGGCTTCGCGCGGCCCGCGCGCGGCGAGGCGATGCTCATGAAGGGCACCCTCGACGCCGAGCAGGCGGCGAAGCTGCCCAAGGCCCCCGGCCCGCCCGTGCTGATGACGATTCCGCAGGCGGACGCGGCGAAGGCGTACCTGAAGAAGGAATGGGCGAAGAGTGTGGGTTGAGCCAGAAGTGACGTGATATGTCGTAGGGACGATCAGGCTCTAAAGTGAACGGACAGCACGGCCACGGGGGCCCGATGTCTGATCGAATGTGAGCTGATCGTCTTGCGATACGACACGCCGAGCGTGGAGCGGTGGAACAGTCGTGCCTACGACAGCAGCTTCGGCTACGTCTCCACCCAGGGCGCGCCCCTCGTCGACCTGCTCGACCCGCGCGCCGGCGAGCGGGTGCTCGACCTCGGCTGCGGCACCGGGGTGCTGACCGCGCAGATCGCCTTCAGAGGAGCCGAGGTGCTCGGCATCGACGGCTCCGCCGCCATGATCGAGAAGGCGCTCGCGCAGTATCCCGGGATCGACTTCATCATCGGCGACGGGCACGACTTCACGGTCGTGGACCCGTACGACGCGGTCTTCTCCAACGCGGCCCTGCACTGGATGAGCCGCGACCCCCGCGCGGTGATCGCCAGCGTCCGCGAGGCGCTCAAGCCCGGCGGGCGCTTCGTCGCGGAGATGGGCGGGGCCGGCAACTGCGCCGAGCTGACCGCCGCGATGCTCACCGCCTGGCGCGAGCACGGCCTGCGCGAGCCGGAGCTGCCGTGGTACTTTCCCACGCCTGCCGAATACGCCCGCCGCCTTGAGCAGGAGGGGTTCGTGGTCAGGCTGCTGGAATACTTCGACCGGCCCACCCCCCTGGACGAGTGCCCCGGCGGGGCCGCCGACTGGGTGCGCATGTTCGCCGCCTCGGTGCTCGAAGGGCTTCCCCCCGAGATCGTGGAACCCCTGCTCCGTCGCGTGAACGAGCTGGCCGCGCCCGCACTTCGCAGGGAGACTGGCTGGATGGCCGACTACGTGCGTCTACGCTTTGCCGCTGTTCGACGTTGATGCGTCGTGCATGATGCGTAGGGCTGATTTGCCGGACTATGGTCTGTTCCGTGGGCGGCGAGATTATGGCTGCACCGCTGCGGCGGCGTGAGGGGCTGGTGAACGGAACGGGATGAACTTCTGCCTGAGCGACCTCGTACCACCGTTGAGGTGGAGCGACGCGTCCACGATCACGCTGCTCACCGGGCAGCCGGAGCTGCCGGACGCGTGGTGGCGGAGCCTGCCCATGCCGAGCGTCCTGGCGGCGATCGGCCCCGAGCCGCTGGGCGAGCTGCTGACGGAGATCGCCCTGGAGCACTGGCCCGCGGCCGCGGTCGGCGACGTCCTGCCCGCGCTGCACGTGCTGGACCCGGAGGAGGCCGACGAGCCCGCCGTCGCGATCGCGCTCGACCGGGCCGGGTCCTGGGCCGGGCTGCTCGCGCTGACCAGCCGGGAGCTGGTCGACCAGCCCTTCATCCAGGCGCGGCCGGTGCTGAACACGCTGTTCTCGGCCGTCCTGGCGCGGCTCGCGCATCCGTACGAGGCCGGGGAGCCCGGCTCCGGTCCCCGCGAGGAGCCGTTCGCCCCCGAGCCCGTCGCGTACGCGCCCGCGACGTACGCCGCCGGCGCGCCTGAGGCGGTCGCTGCCGCGCCGGAGCGCGCGGAGGCGGTCGGAGAGGTGGCCTCCGAGCCGGTCGCCGCCCAGCACGCCACTGAGGCCGCCGAGGCCGCCGAGGCCGCCGACGAGCGGCCCGCCGCCCCCGCCCTCGCCCCCACCGGCGCCCTCGCTCCCGCCGCCGACGTCACGGACGACGCGCCGCGCGAGGAGTCCTCCCGCGAGGAGGCTCCCTACGAGGACGTCTCCTACGAGGGCTCGCCGTCCGACCAGGAGGTGCCCGCCGACCAGGAGGCTGCCTTCCGGCAGGAGGAGGCGTCCGAACGGGAAGCCGAGTCCGAGCGGGAGGCCGCGCCGGGCGAGGAGCCGGAGTCCGACCGGACGACCTTCGACCACGAGGCTGAGTTCGACCAGGAACCGGCGCCCGGCCAGGAACCGGCGTCCGACCGGGAAGAGACGTTCGACCACGAGGAGGCCGCCGAGGTCGCCGAGGTCGCCGAGCCGGACGAGGACGGCCGCGAAGAGGTCGAGCGGGTCGTGGACGCCGACGCGGAGCCGGTCACCGACGACGAGCCGCGCCCCGAGCCCGCGTACGAGCCCGAGCGGGCGCACGAGGCGGAGCCCGTGCTGGACGCCGCCGACGAGCCGGCCTCCGATCCGGCCGCACTGGAGGCCGCCGCGATTGAGGCCGCTCATCAGGAGGCGGGCCGGCCCGAGGAGGCCGGACCGGCGCCGGCCGGGCCCGACGCGCTGGAGGCCGCCGCGCTGGAGGCCCACGGGCCGGAGGCCGGGCCGGGGCAGGAGTTGCCCGAGCTGATCGAGGCCGCCTTCGCCGGGCTCGACGACAAGAGCTGGGCCGTGGCGCAGAACCGGGTGTTCACCGACGAGCCCTCCGCCGTGGACCAGCTCGCCAAGCTCTTCGCCGTCTCCCCCGCCGAGATCGTCGCCACCGAGGACGAGCTGCGCGCCCGCCTCGGGCGGTGGCTGGCGAGCGACGAGGCGGCCCCGTACCGCGCGCACCTGGACGAGCTGGTCAGGACGCTGGGCCCGGGGGCGTCGAAGGAGCAGCTCATCGGCGCGGCCGACTGGCACCGCGTGGAGATCCGGGCGCTGGAGGTGCCCGCCTGGCAGGTCGTGCTGGCCACCCTGGCCCCGCCCGCGCCGCCACCGGTCCAGCCGGAGATCCGGCCGGCGGCCCGGCCCGAGATCCAGCCGGAACTCCCGCCGCCGCCGCTGCCGCAGCGCAAGCCGTACCAGCAGCAACAGCCGCAGCCGCCCGTCGAGCTGGTGCAGTCGGCGTTCGGGCCGGTGCAGCTGCCGCCGCCCCCGCCGCCCGGCCCGCCGCAGTTCCAGGCGTTCACGCCGGTCACCCCGCCGGGCGGCGAGGCCAACGGCGGCGCGGGCGAGCACGACAAGCCGTACCAGCCGCTGAAGGACGTCTCCCAGACGCGGCGCTGCTTCCGGCAGCCGGACGGGCGGTGGTGGCTGCGCATCGACGTGACGGCCGAGCAGCTCGCCGGCGGAGAGTGCGCGCTGCCGACCGGGTTCGCGTCGTATCTGGGCCTGTCTCCCGGCGAGAGCAGGACGGTCAGGAGCGCCGCCGGGGAGCTGACCATGACCTGGCACGGCAGGCCGGTGCTGGAGTCGATCGAGCGCCTGCTCGTGGACGTGGGAGCCAGGGAGGGCGGCCACCTGTTCCTGACGCTGTCGGACGAGGGCGTGCTGCGGGCCAGGCACCTCCCGGTCGCCGCCGCGGGCGCCGA
This sequence comes from Nonomuraea candida, assembly GCF_000725485.1. Taxonomy (GTDB): domain Bacteria; phylum Actinomycetota; class Actinomycetes; order Streptosporangiales; family Streptosporangiaceae; genus Nonomuraea; species Nonomuraea candida. Next base: position 104,715 of record NZ_JOAG01000037.1, read on the forward strand.
GAAGATCACCAAGGCGCTGCGCCTGGTCGGGTACACGGCTCCGGGCGGCACCCGGGACCAGGCGGCCAGGGTGATCGCCACCAGGATCGGCATGACGGGACCGGTGGCCCTGCCGGACCTGCTCAACAGGCTCCGGGAACGCGGGGACCGCGACCTGCTCGACCTGCTGGGCTGAGGCCGGTGCCGCGGCTCGCGATCGGCCCCGAGTTTCCCAGGGGACTCGGCGCACTGGCCCGGCCGGTGCGCAGGGACGCCGTGGTCGCGCTGCGCCGGTTCCTGCGGAACGTGCCGGGCGCCCCGCACCCCGAGCGGGTCAGGGGCGCCAGGGACGCGCGGGTCGCCACCCTGCGCCTGGCCGAGGGGCAGCGCGCGGTGGCGGTGCGGCAGCGGGACGTGTACTGGCTGCGGGCGGTCCTGCCCGACGCCGAGGCCTGGTCGTACGCCCGCCGCCACCGCTACGGCGTCAACCCCGTGCTGGGCGTCGTCGAGGAGTGGGACGCCGAGGCCCTGGAGCGGGTGGAGCCCGCGTTGCGCCGGTCGGCCCGGCCGTCGCGGCTGTTCGACCCGATCTGCGACGGCGACCTGCTCGGCCTGGGCCTGGACGGGCACGCGCTGCCGCTGTTCCGGCTGATCACGAACGAGGCCGACGTGGCCGCGCTCGAACCACTGCTGCCGCCCACCCAGTACGTCCCGCTGGCCGTGCTGGCCAGGGGCGGCACGCTGGCGGAGGCGTGGCGGGAGCTGGACGCCTGGCGGGCGTGCGAGGAGGAGCCGGGCCCGATCGACCAGGACGACCTCTGCGCGGCCCTGCGGCGCAGCCCGGACCGGGCGGTGTTCGTCCAGGACCAGGCGCGGCTGGACCGGGTGCTGGCGGCCCCGGAGTGGTGCACGTTCCTGGACCCGCCGCAGCACCGGCTGGCCAGGGCCGCCCGGTACGACCGTCCGGTGCTGGTCGTCGGCGGCGCGGGCACCGGCAAGACGGTCGTCGCGCTGCACCGGGCCGCGCATCTCGCGGTGCGCGGCAGCGGGCCCGTGCTGCTGGTGACCTTCTCCCAGAGCCTGGCCGAGGAGCTGTCGGCGAAGCTGGACCTGCTGATCCAGGACGAGGTGACGCGCAAGCGCGTCGAGGTGGCCAACGCCGAGCGGCTGGCCGTGCGCATCGTGGCCGATGCCGAGGGGCGGCGGCCCGCGCTGGTCGGGCCGGGGGCGCGCTCGCTGGCCCAGCTCACCGACGACGCGCTCAGGCTGCTGACCATCGACACGGGCGATCTGCTCGACGACGTGGATCCGGGGCGCAAGCCGTACCGTCATATGGTCGTGGACGAGGCGCAGGACATCAGCCCGGCGCAGTGGCGGCTGCTGCGGGCGGCGGTGCCGCACGCGCGCGACGACCTGTTCGTCGTGGGCGATCCGCACCAGCGCGTCACCGACACGCGGGTGGTGCTCGGCGCGGTCGGCGTCCACGCCGACGAGCACACGCTCGGGCGCTCCTACCGGCTGCCGCAGGAGCTGCTGTCGTTCGTGGTCCGGCTGCGCGGCGGCGGGCCCTCGCCCGGCCTGGCCGGGGGCGTGACCGAGATGCACGGCCTGAGCGCCGTCCGCCACGGTGAGCGGCCGGTCGTCCGGGCGTACGACACGCCCGAGTCGGAGCTGGCCGGTCTGCGCGCCGTGATCGACGCCTGGCTGGCCGACGGGGTGCCCCCGTCGGAGATCGCCGTCGGGGCCCGCGACCAGCGGCTGGTGCGGGCGGCCGAGCGGGCGCTGACCGGCCTCGACGTCCGGGCGGCGACGTTCCGCCGGCTGAAGGGGCTGGAGTTCGAGCGGGTGGCGCTCATCGGCGTGGCGGAGGGCGTGGTGCCCCCGCCGCCGCCGGACGAGCCGTACGAACGGGCTCGTGCCCTGCAACGCGAACGGAGCATACTGTTCGTCGCCTGCACTCGCGCGCGATCGATGCTCTATATCTCCCATTCAGGAAGAGGCAGCCCGTTTCTACCCCTCTGATCCCATAGTCTGAACTGCGGATATCTTCCCTTTGCCGGTTGGACCTCAATGAACCTCAGCCTGAGCGACCTCACGCCACCCCTGCGCTGGACCTCCCCTGGTCAGATAGCGCCGATCGTGGAGGAGCCCCAGCTGCCCGAGGCCTGGTGGCAGGCGATTCCCCTCGACCGGGCGTGCGCCATCGTCGGCGCGCACACCGTGGCGGGCCACCTGGCCGACCTGGCCGTGGCCTGCTGGGGGCATCTCATGCTCGGCGACATCCTGCCCCTGCTGCGCTTCTCCGACCCCGCCGAGGCCGAGCGGACGCCGGAGACGCTGGGCAAGGACGTGGTGCAGAAGCTGTTCACCGGCGTGTTCGAGCGCCTCCTCGAACCCGCCCCCGAGGCATTGCCCGCCCCGGCCAGGCCGGACCGGCCGCTGCCCGAGCTGATCGACGAGCTGTTCGGGGCCATGGACGACCGGCAGCGGGCCATCGCCCGCGACCGCCTGTACGCCACCCAGCGGGCCACCCTCGACGAGCTGGCCCAGCGTTTCTCGGTCACCCGGGAGCGGATCAGGCAGATCGAGCGCGACCTGCGCGACCACGTGGAGGCCTGGCTCGGCAAGCCCGAGTCGTCCGCCCTGGCCGCCCACCTCGTGTGGCTGCGGGGCCGGCTGGGCTCGGCCGTGCCGGCCGACGACCTCCAGGCCGCCGTGCCGTGGCACCGGGCCGAGCTGCGCACGCTGGGGATCCCCGCGTGGCGGTTCGTGCGCACGCTGCTGACCGGCTACGAGCAGGCCGACGGGTGGCTGGTGGCCGGCGGGGCCGACGAGCTGAGGGAGAAGACGCGCCAGCTCTTCGCCGACGGGCCGCGCCCGCTGGGCGAGGCGGTGTCGATGGTGGCCCAGCTCGGGGTGCGCGAGGACGTGGCCGAGCGGTGGATCCTGGCCGTGCCGCACCTGCGGGTGCTGGGGCAGCACGTGGTGCCGTGGCCGCGCAGCATCAACGAGAAGGCCGAGGCGGTGCTGGCGGTGGCGGGCTCGCCGCTGTCGCCCGAGGAGATCCAGGAGCGCATCGGCGAGGACTACAGCCTGGTCGGCATCCGCAACCAGCTCACCGCCGACGACCGCTTCCGCCGCGTCGACCGCAACAAGTACGGGCTGACCCGGTGGGGCGGCGACGAGTACCTGGGGATCAGGGAGATGATCGCCAGGGAGATCGAGCGGGCCGGCGGCGAGGCGTCGGTGAGCACGATCGTGGCCAACCTGACCTCCCGCTACGACGTGAGCGAGAGCTCGGTGCGCGCCTACTCGGGCGGGCCGGGGTTCGAGCGGACGCAGCGGGGCTGGATCAGGGTGGCGGGCACCGCTCCCGGCGGCGGGGAGGCGGAGCCGTACCAGCCGCGCAAGGACGTCTCCGAGACGCGGCGCAGCTTCCGCTCGCGCGACGGCCGCTGGTGGCACCGGGTGGACGTCAACGCCGAGCACCTGCGCGGGTCGGGGTCGCCGCTGCCGACCGGGTTCGCGGCCTACCTGGGGATGGCGCCGGGCGGGCAGCTCACCGCCTCCGCGCCCTCCGGCGACGTGGTGATCTCCTGGCACAACCAGCCCACGATGGGGTCGATCAGGAACGTGCTGGCGGAGTACAAGGCGAACGAGGGCGACCACGTCTTCCTGACCGTGTCGGACGGCGGGGAGCTGCTGACCCGCTACCTGCCCGCCGCGCCGGTCGGGATGCCGCCCATCAACCGGGCGCTCTACCTGTTCGGCTACACCGCGCCGGTCAGCTCGGAGATGGAGGGGCTGCGGCTGATCGGGGCCAGGATCGGGCTGCCGGAGACGGCGACCCGCGAGGAGATCCTGAACCGGCTGCGCGAGCGCGGCGACCGCGACATCCTCGGCTTCCTGGGCGGCTGACGGCGGGGCCGGGCACGGATCGCGGGGACGACACCCCGGCCGGGCCCGGCTCTCCACCCCAGGACGCCCGGCGGGGTCCGGTTCGCCCGGCGCAGGACGCCCCGGCCGGGCTCGGTTCTCCGGGCCGAGGGGTGCCGGGCCGGGCTCGGTTCTCCGGGCGAAGGCGCCGGGCTAAGCTCGGGAGATGTTGCGGATCTACGACACGCGCGCCGGGCAGGCCGAGGAGATCGCCGCCGGGCGCGCGGTGCGGATGCACACCTGCGGCCCCGCGGTCCACCGGCGCGCGCACGTGGGCGACCTCCGCGCCTTCCTGCTGTCCGACCTGATCAGGCGGGTGCTGGAGCGGCGTCGCACGCGGGTCGTGGTCTGCCAGAACGTCTCCGACGTCGGTGGCCTCACCGGGGACCCCGTGGACGAGGGGCGCTCGCCGCTGGATCAGGCGCGCAGCCACGAGGACGCGTTCCGGGGCGACGCCGCCGCGCTCAACCTCCGGCCGCCCGAGCACCTGCCCAGGGCGAGCGAGAACATCGACGCGATGGTCGAGCTGATCGCCAAGCTGATCGAGAAGGGGCACGCGTACCCGGTGCCGGACGGGTCGGTGTTCTTCGACGCGCGCAGCTTCCCCGCCTACGGCGAGCTCTCGGGGAACCGGCTCGACGCGCCCGGGCCCGCCCACCACGCCGCCGCGGCCGATCCCCGCGGGCGCTTCCCCGCCGACTGGGCCCTGTGGACGCCCGCTGCGGGCGAGCCGGCCTGGGAGGCCCCGTGGGGCCGCGGCGTTCCCGGCCGCCCCGTGGAGTGCTCGGCCATGGCGCTGCGCTTCCTCGGCCCGCGCATCGAGCTCCACACCGGCGGCGTCGGCCTGCGCTTCCCGCACCACGAGAACGAGCGGGCCCAGTCCGACGCGGCGGCCGGGCACGAGGTGGTGCGCCACTGGGTGCACGGCGAGCACGTGCTGTTCGACGGGCGCGAGATGGCCGGATCCGCGGGGAACGCGGTGCCGCTGTCCGACGTGGTCGCGGCCGGGCTCGACCCGCTGGCCGTGCGCCTGGCGTTCCTGGAGCACCACTACCGGCAGCGGCTCGACCTGACGTGGGAGACGCTGCGGGCCGCCGACCGGACGCTGCGCGGGTGGCGCACGCGGGTGGCGGAGTGGGCCGAGTCGGTCAGCGCGCCGCTGTCGCGCGAGCACGCGGACCGGGTGGAGGCCGCCTTCGACGACGACCTCGACACCCCCGCGGCGCTGAACGTGCTGCGGGAGCTCGAACGGGACGGGTCGGTGGCGCCGGGGGCCAAGTTCGAGACGTTCCTCCATCTGGACCAGGTGCTCGGGCTCGACCTGCCGAGCAGGATCGGCCAGGTCCCGGTGCCGCCCGCCGGGGCCGCGGAGCTGCTGGAGGCGCGGGCCAGGGCGCGGCAGGCGGGCGACGGGGCCGAGGCCGACCGGCTGCGCGACGAGCTGGCCGCGCTCGGGGTGCGGGTGTCCGACACGCCGGAGGGCCAGACCTGGGTCTGATCCCGTTCCGTTATCGCCGGCTCCGCCGTTCCCCGGCCGGGGCGTCCGGAGGAGTGATCACGAACTGCCAGACTTGATGGCGGTTCGGCAAGAAGGAGGTGGCGGTGAGGCCCTATGCGTGGATGCCGTGGCCGTTGCGGTGGTCCGCTCGGGTGTTGACCGTGCTTCTCGCACTGGTTCTGGTGCTGGCGGGGGTCTTCGTCTACACCGTGCGGAAGTCGTTTCCGCAGGTGGAGGGGTCGCTGCGGCTGCCGGGATTAACCGGAAGTGTCGAGATTTATCGCGATAAATCTGGGATTCCGCATATCTATGCCGACAGTGCCGCCGATCTCTTCATGGCGCAGGGGTTCGTGCACGCCCAGGACCGCTTCTTCGAGATGGACTTCCGCCGCCACATGACGGCCGGGCGCCTGTCGGAGCTGTTCGGCGAGGCCACCCTGGCCAACGACAAGGCGCTGCGGACCATGGGCTGGCGCCGGGTGGCCGAGCAGGAGGTGCCCAACCTCGCCCAGGAGACCCAGGACTACCTCAACGCCTACGCCAAGGGCGTCAACGCCTGGCTCGCCGCCAACCCCAACGCCTCCGACCGCAGCCTCGAATACTCCCTGCTCAAGATCCAGGGCGCCGGCGGCGACCCGGAGAAGTGGACCCCGGTCGACTCCGTGGCCTGGCTGAAGGCCATGGCATGGGACCTGCGCTCCAACGTCGAGGACGAGATCGACCGCGCCCTCGCGCTGACCAGGCTGCCGAAGGAGCGGGTCGAGCAGCTCTACCCCGGCTATCCGTACGACCGCCACCTGCCGATCGTCACCGAGGGCGCGATCCAGCGGGGCCGCTTCAACCAGCGGGCCGAGCCGCGGCCGCGGGCCGGGCGGGCGGTCGACGACCGGGTCCTCGACCAGGCGGCCGACACGCTGGGGTCGGTGCCGAGCACGATGGGCACGGCCGACAGGGCCGGCATCGGGTCGAACTCGTGGGTGGTCTCCGGCGAGTACACCGCCGGTGGCAAGCCGCTGCTGGCCAACGACCCGCACCTGGGGGCGCAGATGCCGTCGGTGTGGTACCAGGCGGGGCTGCACTGCAGGAAGGTCACGCAGGAGTGCCCGTACGACGTGACGGGGTTCACGTTCTCCGGCGTGCCCGGGGTGATCATCGGGCACACGGACAAGATCGCGTGGGGCTTCACGAACCTGGGGCCCGACGTGGCCGACCTCTTCCTGGAGCAGGTGGACGGCGACACGTACCTCTACCGGGGCTCCCGGCTGCCGCTGGACGTCCGGCGCGAGCAGATCAAGGTGGCCGGCGGCGACCCGGTCACGATCACCGTCAAGAGCACCCGGCACGGCCCGCTGATCAACGAGGTCATCCCCGACGCCAAGCCCAGCGGCGAGGCCAACGCGGTGGCGCTGCAGTGGACGGCGCTGACGCCCGGCCACACGGCCGACGCCATCTTCGCGCTGAACAGGGCCGGCGGCTGGGAGGAGTTCCGGTCGGCCGCCGCGCTGTTCGACGTGCCCGCGCAGAACCTCATCTACGCCGACACCTCGGGCAGGATCGGCTACCAGGCCCCCGGCCGGATCCCGGTGCGCGAGAACGGCGACGGCACCTGGCCGGTGCCCGGCTGGACCGGCGAGTACGACTGGCGCGCCGCCCCCATCCCGTACGAGCAGCTCCCCTCCGTCCAGAACCCCGCCGACGGCTTCATCGTCACCGCCAACAACGCCGTCATCGACCCCTCCCGCTACCAGCCCCTGCTCACCAAGGACTGGTCGTACGGCTACCGCTCCGAGCGCATCCGCACCCTCATCAAGCAGGCCATCCAGAAGGGCCCGATCGACGCCGCCGCCATGGCCCGCATCCAGCGGGACGACCACAACGGCTTCGCCGACGTCCTCGTCCCGGCGCTGATGGAGGTGGACCTGGCCGGTCCCGGCGTACAGGCCAGGGAGCTGCTGAAGACGTGGGACGGCGCGCAGAGCCTCGACTCGGCCGCCGCCGCCTACTTCAACGCGGTCTGGCGCCAGGTGCTCGTGCTGACCTTCGGCGACGACCTGCCGCAGGCCGCCCGCCCCACGGGAGGCGACCGCTGGTACGAGGTCGTCAGGCGGCTGCTGGAGGCCCCCGAGGACCCGTTCTGGGACGACGTGACCACCAAGGACGTCCACGAGACCCGCGACGACATCCTCCGCCAGGCGCTGGCCTCGGCCCACCACGAGCTGGCCGGCCTGCTGGGCGCGGACATCAAGGCGTGGCGCTGGGGCGATCTGCACCGGCTCGAACTCGTCCACGGCTCGCTGGGCACCTCGGGCATCGCGCCCATCGAGGCCCTGTTCAACCGGGGGCCGCTGGCGGTGGCGGGCGGCAAGGACGCGGTGAACGCCACGGGCTGGAACGTCCAGAAGAACTACTCGATCACGGCGGTGCCGTCGATGCGCATGATCGTCGACCTGTCCGACCTGGACAAGTCGCAGTGGATCAACCTGACGGGCGCCTCCGGGCACGCCTTCCACGACAACTACTGGGACCAGGCGGAGGCGTGGGCGCGGGGCGAGCTGCTGCCCATGCGCTCCGATCCGGAGTCGGTGCGCAAGGCCGCCGTCCACACCCTCAAACTCAACCCCTGACCCTTCCGGGCCCGGCCCCCGGTTCGTCACGACCGGGGGCCGGCTGCTTTCGGCCTGTGGCACACCGCATGTGAGGTTTTACCCGGCACTGTCAAATCAGGAGCCCATGCGCCGCCGCCACCGCGCCGGCCGGTGCGGGTAGCCGCCGTCGTCCAGACCGGCCAGCCGCTCGAACACGTTGTACGCGGCCTGATGCCCGGAGACGATCACCGAGACCAGCATGGCCAGCAGGTAGAGCGGCAGCATCGGCGGCCCGAGACACCAGGCCCACTGCGTGGAGTGCCGCCCCTCGTGCCGGACCAGCCGCTCGCTGAGCGAGTCTCTCCTGGTCAGGACCACGTTCCCGACCGTGAACGCGGCCGCGAAGGGAAAGCGGTGGCGGTAGCCGAAGGCCAGGATGAGCCCGTCGGGACCGGGCCGCCTGGACGCGCCGCCGGCGATCGCGATCAGCAGGCCCAGCGGCGTGGAGAGGTTGGCGTAGTTCATCGCCCGCCGGAACCGGAAGCGCCTGTCCATGCGTCTGAGTCTTGACCAATCTTGACAAGTCGGAATAATGATCCCCGTCCTGAAATCTCCCAAAGAGCAGGATTATGAGATTCTCCATCCTGGGCGCGCTGCTCGGCACCGTCGCACTGGCAGGAGCCGGCGGAGTCGCGATCACCCAGACGTCAGCGGCCGATTCCCTACGATTCACCGACAATCCTTCCAACGCGCGGATGGCGTTAGCCGGCGACCCCTCCACGTCGCCGCCGGCGACCTCTCCGACCCCGACCCCCACCCCGACCGGAACCTCGACCGAGACCCCCGCCCCCACCCCGACCGCCCAGCCCACGGACGCGGAGTACACCGCCAAGACGCGGGTGGTCAAGAGACGGGGCGTCTCCTACCTGAACGTCTCGATCGCCTATGAGGGCGCGGCGTTCTTCAACGTCGAGCAGCGGGTGTGCAAGAGGAGGTCGTGCAAGACGGCGGACGTAGACCTCATGGTCTTCGACGGCTCGGGCGACGCCCGGGTCCGGCTGGGCTACGGCACGTACAAGAAACGCGGGCAGCCCGGCGTCAGCATGGCGCCGCTGCCGACCGTCACCGTCCGCGAGACGGTCACGGTGACCGAACCAGGTCCCACGGTCACCGTCACGGAGCCCGGTCCGACGGTCACGGAGACGTTCACCTGTCAGCCGTACGTCGAGCCCACCGGCACCCCGCTCCCGCCCGAGGAGCCCACCGTCACGCCTTCCCCGGACGGAAGCGTCACTCCCTCCGGGACGCCGTCGCCCACCGTGACGCCGTCCCCCTCCGACACCGCCACACCGGCGCCGTCCGGCACCGTGCCGACGGTCCCCTCGCAGACCCCGACCACGACTCCCACCGACGGCCTCCCGCCGGAGGAGCCCACGGAGAGCCCCACGGAGAGCCCCACCGGGATCCCCACCTGCCCGCCGCCCTCCGAGCCGCCCGTCGAGCCGCCCACAGAGCCCACAGAGCCGCCCGCGGAGAGCCCGACCGCGACCGGCACCCCGACGGCCACGCCGTCGGAGTCGGCCACCACTCCCACCGGCCGGTAGGGCCGCAGCACGTCCATCGGGCCGGGCCCCGTGCCCGGCCCGATGCGTGTCCGGGGTCAGAGGGACTTGTAGCGGCCCTCGTGGTAGACCAGCGGCGGGCCGTCCGACGGCGTGCCCAGCGCGGTGACCCCGCCCACCACGATCGAGTGGTCCCCGCCGTCGTGCACCGCGGTCGTGGCGCACTCGATGGTGGCGATCGCCCCGTCGAACAGCGCCACCCCCGACTCCCCCCGATGGTGCGGCCACCGGGCGAGCTGCCCGTTCAGCGGCCGGCCCCGGTGGGCGAAGAAGCGCGAGGCGTCCTCCATGGAGGCGGGCAGGACCGACACGCCCCACACCCCCGCCTCCAGCACCGCCTCGTGGAACCTGGCCACCTTCTCCGCGCAGAACAGCACGAGCAGCGGATCGAGCGACACGGAGGTGAAGGAGTTGATGGTCATCGCATGATCGACGTCGCCCAGCCTGGTCGTGACGATCGCGACTCCGGTGGCGAAGCGGCCGACGACGTTGCGGTACGTTCCGGGGTCCACGTGCCGCTCGATGGAATGCACCTAGTTACTTTATGCCTTTACGTCTGATTATTCGGAGGGTACCCGCGCAGGAGCCAGGATCCCCCTCCCGACGAGGGCGAGAGCAGATAGGCCGCGACAAGGCCCACCAATCCTCCGTACAGGTAGACGTATCCCTGCGGACCGCTCGCGATCACCAGGTCCCCGGCCTTCAGCTCCAGCGTGAACGGCATCGTCACCAGCAGCCAGCCGAGCGCCGTCACCATCGCCCCGAGCCGGGCTCGCATCAGCTTGCCCGCCCCCAGGCAGACCCCGAACAACATCAGCACCCAGAAGATCGCCGAGCCCGGGACCGGGCCGGCCTGCCACACCGGATGGGTGAAACCGCCGACGACCGCCATGACGACCCCGAGCACGAACAGCATGCCGTACGCCGCGCCGCCCAGCGCCGACTCGGCCTGGCTGCGATGTTCCATGTCGAACGAGGTTAGTGGATGCCCGCGAAAAGATCGTTCTCGCGGTTGTGCGGCTCGCCCAGGCCCCCCGACTCGACCGGCGGCCCCGGCACGGGCGGGCCGGGCACGCCGATGGCCAGCGTGTAGTGCTCGACGGCCAGCACCTCCTGGCCGATGTTGTTGGACAGGGCGTACCAGGGCGGGTCGACGCTGATCTGCGTGGCGTGCGCGCGCAGCGCCTCCAGCTTGTTGCCGATCCAGGGACGCGCGTCGATCTCGGTGGTGATGTCCTCGTCGGGACTGCCGAACGGCATGTCGTCGACGTTCTCGACGAGGAAGTCGACGCCGGAGTCGCGCAGCGCCTCGGCCCCGCGCCGCATGACGGAGCGGGCGACGGCCGTGTGGTAGAACTTCGCGATCTGCCACGGCTCGCCCGCGCCGAAGCCCGCGGTCGCGGCCAGCTCGAACGCCCTGCGCGCGACCCGATGGGCCTGGATGTGGTCGGGGTGGCCGTAGAAGCCGTTGTCGTCGTAGGTGACCAGGACCTGGGGGCGTACCTCGCGGATGACCTTGACCAGCTCTCCGGCGGCCTCGTCGAGGTCGGCGCGCCAGAACGCCCGCGGGTGCTCGTTGGAGGCCGCGCCCATCATGCCCGAGTCGCGCCAGCGGCCGGGCTCGCCCAGGAAGCGGTGGTCCTCGACGCCGAGCGCCTGGCAGGCCGCGGCCAGCTCACCGACGCGGTACGGCCCGAGCGCGTCGTCCTGATCGGCGGCCAGATGCGCGAGGTCCTTGGGGATGATCTCCCCCTCCTCGCCGAGCGTGCACGTCACCAGCGTCACGTGGGCGCCCTCCGCGACGTATTTGGCCATGGTCGCGCCGGTGCCGATCGTCTCGTCGTCGGGATGGGCGTGCACGAGCAGCAGCCGTCGGTCAGTCATGCCCACGAGCCTAGCAATGGCAGGATTGACGCCATGAGCGAGAGCTTTCCGCGCCTGTCTGCCAGGACCCGCCGGTTCACTCTGGGCGTGCCCAGAGGCTTCACGATCTCCCCGGACGGCGGCCGGGTGGTGTTCCTGCGGACCAGGTCGGGCACCGACCCGGTGACCTGTCTGTGGGAGCTCGACACCGCCACCCACGTCGAGCGCCTGGTCGTCGACCCGCGCACGCTCCACTCCTCCGACGAGGAGGACCTGCCGCCGGAGGAGCGCGCCAGGCGCGAGCGCAGCCGCGAGGCGGCGGGCGGCGTGGTGGCCTACGCCACCGACGCCGGCGTGACGCGGGCCTGCTTCGCCCTGTCCGGCGGGCTCTACACGGTGGAGCTGGCGAGCGGGCAGACGCGCAGGCTCGACACGCCGGGCGCGGTGATCGACCCCCGCCTGTCCCCCGACGGGCGACATGTCGCCTACGTCACCGGTGGCGCGCTGCGCGTGCAGGATCTGCTCTCGGGCGAGGACCGCGCGCTGGCCGAGCCGGAGTCGCCGACCGTGACCTACGGGCTGGCCGAGTTCATCGCCGCCGAGGAGATGGACCGGATGCGCGGCCACTGGTGGGCGCCGTCGGGCGACGCGCTGCTGGTCGAACGCGCCGACGAGGCTCCCGTCCAGGTCTGGCACATCGCCGACCCGGCCAACCCCGACCGCCCGCCGGCGGCCCAGCGCTACCCGGCCGCGGGCACGCCCAACGCCCGCACCGAGCTGTTCGTGCTGGGGCTCGACGGGTCGCGGGTGGCGGTGCCGTACGACGAGGAATACCTCGCCACCGCGTCCTGGGACTCCCACGCGCTGTCGATCGTGACGCTGACCCGCGACCAGCGCACGATGCGGCTGTTCGAGATCGACCCGGCGACGGGCGCCGCCACGCTCGTCCGCGAGGACACCGACCCCGCCTGGGTCGACATCGTCGCCGGCGTGCCCGCGCACCTCGACGACGGCTCCCTCGTCTGGGTGGCCAACTCCGAGGGCGGCCACCGGCTGTTCGTGGGCGACCGCGCGGTCACCCCGCCCACGCTCCAGGTGCGGGCCGTGCTCGACGTCGACCACGACAGCGTGCTGTTCAGCGCGAGCGGCGACCCGACCGAGATCCACCTGTGGACATGGGACGGCCACTCGCTGCTGCCCGTCTCGACCCGTTCCGGGGTGTTCTCCGGGCGGATGTCGGGCGGGGTCGGCGTGCTGACCGAGCAGAGCCTCGACGCCGAGGGCGTCTCCACCACCGTCGTGCGCCGTGACGGCATGGCCGTGCCGATCCCGTCCTACGCCGAGCGCCCCGGCCTCGACCTGCGCGTCTCGCTGGGCCGCTCCGGCCGCCGCGAGCTGGCCACCGCCGTGGTGCTGCCCTCCTGGCACGAGCAGGGCTCGGGCAAGCTGCCGGTGCTCATGGACCCGTACGGCGGGCCGCACGCCCAGCGGGTGCTCAACAGGCGCGGCGCCTTCCTGGAGAGCCAGTGGTTCGCCGAGCAGGGCTTCGCCGTCATCGTGGCCGACGGCCGCGGCACCCCGGGCCGGGGCACGGAGTTCGAGCGCGCCGTGCTCAACGACCTGGCCACCCCCGCGCTGGAGGACCAGATCGACGCGCTGCACGGCGTGGCCGAGCAATACCCCGACGACCTCGACCTGACGCGGGTGGCCATCCGCGGCTGGTCGTTCGGCGGCTTCCTGGCCGCGCTCGCGGTGCTGCGCCGCCCCGACGTCTTCCACGCGGCGGTGGCGGGCGCGCCGGTGACGGACTGGCGGCTCTACGACACCTGCTACACCGAGCGCTACCTGGGCGATCCGGGCGAGCAGCCGGAGGTCTACGAGAAGTCGTCGCTGTTCGCCGACGCGGCCAAGCTGGAGCGGCCCCTGCTGCTGATCCACGGTCTGGCCGACGACAACGTCGTGGCCGCCCACACCCTCCGCCTCTCCTCGGCCCTGCTGGCGGCCGGCCGCCAGCACAGCGTGCTGCCGCTGTCGGGGGTGACGCACATGACGCCGCAGGAGGTCGTCGCGGAGAACCTCCTCCTGCTGCAGGTGGACTTCCTGAAGAAGTCCCTGGGCTGACCTCTCCCGGCCCGGGCCCGGCCACACGAGCCGCGCCCGGGCCGGCCCACCTGAGCCGGCCGTCCACCATCGACGACCCGAGACTGTCGACCACCCCGAGCCGGTCGTCTGCCTTTTGGGCAAACCACGGTCTGACAACCCCTGGTCCTACGCGCCCCCTCCGAAGACCAAACCCTGGTCTGACGCGATCCGGCCCTCCGCTCCGGCATCGTGAACGCCATGTTCAAGCCCCTCGCCCTCACCCTCGCCCTGCTCAGCGCGGCCGCACAGCCGGCGACGGCCACCACCACGGCAACCACCACGGCAACCAAGCCGATCGCCTCCTCCACCGCCCCGGCCACAGCTGGGAGCACCATCCCCACCCCGCCGAGAGAGTCCGCGACCGCCGCCCCACCAGAAGGGCCTGGGGCCGCGACGCTCAAGTGGCAGCCCTGCCCCCATGACAAGATCGGCATGGAGTGTGCCGACCTCCAGGTCCCGGTCAACTGGCAGAAACCCGACGGCCGCAAGATCACCCTCAAGCTGGGCCGCCTGAAGGCCACGGGAGGCGCGGAGGCCAAGCCGAGCCGCGCAGACGCACAAGGCACACCGAACCCTCGGAAGAGCACCGCAGACCCGGGAGGCCGGCCGAGCCCCGTGAAGGCCGCGGGAGACGCGGGAGGGTCGGTCCTGGTGGCCTACGGCGGTCCGGGCGGCCCCGGCATCGCGATGACGCAGTCCCTCCCCCACTGGTGGGCTGAGCTGCGCAAAACCATGGACATCGTCACGTGGGACACCCGCGGCTACGGCGGCGAGCAGTTCCAGGGCCTCAGCACGGGCCTGCCGTGCGCGTGGACCCGCATCCCCATCGCCGACTTCCCGGAGGACGACGCCGACTTCGGCCGCCTGTCCGACACCAACCGCGGCTACGCCGAAGCGTGCCGGCTCAAAGACCCCGAGCTGTTCGCCAACATGAGCTCGGCCGACCACGCCAGAGACATGGAGGCGATCAGGCAGGCCCTCGGCGACGACAAGCTCAACTACTACGGCGCCTCCTACGCGGGCTTCTACGGCCAGTCCTATGCCCGCCTGTTCCCCGGCCGCGTCCGCACGATGGTCCTGGACGGCACGCTCAACCACAGCACCGCCGACTGGTCCCGGGAGCTGGAGGAGTCGGCGAGGTCCAACGAGCGCTCCATGCGGCGCTTCTTCACCTGGTGCGCCACCAACGGCTGCGAGGACGTGCCCGGCCTCTGGCGCAGGCTGATCGCCAAAGCCGACCGCACCCCCATCCCCACCAAGACGGCCAACGTCGCCTACCGGACGGCCGACCTCCAGTCCTTCGCCCTCGGCCTGGCCCGTCAGGGCGTCCAGGGCTGGCCTCGCCTGGCCCAGGCGATCAGGAAGGCGAGCAGGGGCGACGCCTCCGACTTCGTGCCCTCCCGCGGTGCCCGCTACCCCGACCAGGCCACCCCGGTCACCGAATGCACCGACTGGCCCCGCTTCGCCGACCACAAGGAGTTGACCGCCGCCCTCAGCCGACTGCGCAAGGCGGCCCCCGACACGGGCGCGGCCAACACCCTGGCCTCGGCCACCCTCGGCTGCATCGGCTGGCCCGTGCCGGTCACCAACCCGCCCGCCGCCCTTCCCAAGAGCCTCCCGCCCCTGCTCGGAGCAGGCGCGTGGGGCGAGTCAGAGGCGTCCGAACGCCTCCTCTCCCAGGTCCCGGGCAGCGTGACGATCCACCACGACGGCCCCGGCCACACCCTCTACGGCACCAACCCCTGCGCCCGCGACCACATCAACCACTACCTCACCACGGGCACCCTCCCCCCACCCAAAACCCACTGCTGACCCACCCCAAGGGTGGTGGTGAGGCCCAGAAGGGAGTGATCTCAGGCGTCAGGAGGAGGCGGCGGCGGTGCGTGGAAGGCCAGCAGGTGACGGTCGTGGGTGTCCGGAAGAGGGCGGTCGTGGGTGTCCGGGAGAGGGCGGTCGTGGAGGTCCAGGAGAGGGCGGTCGTGGAGGTCCAGGAGGTGGCAGTCGTGGGGATCCAGGAGAGGGCGGTCGTGGAGGTCCAGGAGGTGGCAGTCGTGGGGGCCCAGGAGGTGACGATCGTGGAGGTCCAGGAAGTGGCAGTCGTGGGGTCAGGAGGGGGTGGCCGTGGGGGTGCCGTGCCAGCTGCGCCAGAGGGCCGCGTACGAGCCGCCCTCCGCCACCAGGTCCTCGTGCGCTCCCAGCTCGCTGATCCGCCCGTCCTCGACCACGGCCACCCGGTCGGCGTCGTGCGCCGTGTAGAGCCGGTGGGCGATGGCGATCACGGTGCGTCCTTCCAGGACGGCGGCCAGCGAGCGTTCCAGGTGCCTGGCGGCCCGGGGGTCGATGAGGGAGGTGGCCTCGTCCAGGACCAGGGTGTGGGGGTCGGCGAGCACGAGGCGGGCGAGCGCGAGTTGCTGCGCCTGGGCGGGCGGCACGGCGAGCCCGCCCGAGCCGACCTCGGTGTCCAGGCCCGAGGGCAGTCCCTGCACCCAGTCCAGCGCGTCCACCGCCTCCAGGGCCTTGAGCACGGCCGGGTCGGGGGCGTCGGGGCGGGCGATGAGCAGGTTGTCGCGGAGCGTCCCCTTGAAGACGTGGTGCTCCTGGGTGACGAGCGCGACGTGCCCGCGCAGGGCGTCGAGCGGCAGCTCCACCAGCGGCGCCCCGCCCACGGTGACGGAGCCGGTGCGCGGCCCGTGGATGCCGGCCAGCAGCCGCCCCAGCGTCGACTTCCCGGCCCCGGAGGGCCCGACCATGGCCAGCCGCTCCCCGGGCCGTACGGTGAGCGAGACGCCGTGCAGGACGTCCCGCCCCTCGCGGTAGGCGTACCGCACGTCGGTCGCCTCCAGCAGCTCGCCGGCGGGCCGCGCCGTGGTGGCCGAGCGGTCGTCGGGCACGTTGGCCACGCCGAGCAGCCGCGCCATCGAGGCCGCGCCCACCTGCAGCTCGTCGATCCACATGAGGAAGCGGTCGAGCGGGTCGATGAGCTGCTGGGCGTAGAGCGTGGCGGTGGTCACCTGGTCCAGCTCGACCCACGAGTTGGTGTAGAAGAGCCCGCCGACCAGCAGCGCCGCCACCACGGGGATGACGTAGCCCAGCTCGACGGCGGGATACCAGGTGGTGCGCAGGCGCAGGGTGTACCTCTCGGCGGCGTAGGAGCGGGCGATGTCCCGGTCCGTACGCAGCCGCCGCCGCTCCCGCAGCCCCAGCGCCTCCACGGCCCTGGCGCCCTCGACGGTCTCGGCCAGCCCTTCGGTCATGTCGGCGTAGGCGGCGTTCTCGCGGAGGTAGCCGTCGCGCGCCCGGCGCAGATACCACCGGGTGGAGATCGCGATCATCGGCCCGGCCACCAGCATCGGCAGCATGATCAGCGGGCTGACCAGCAGCAGCGCGCCGATGGTGATCGTGAACGTGACGACGGCGATCAGCGTCTCCGGCACGGCGTGCCGCACGGTCCGCGACAGGGCGTCCACGTCGCGGGAGGTCCGGGTGATGAGGTCGCCGGAGCCGGCCCGTTCGACGGTCGACAGGGGCAGGCCGAGCACCCGGTCCACGAACTCCTCGCGCAGCTCGGCCAGCACCTTCTCGCCGAGCTTGGCGGAGGCCAGCACCGCATACCTCGTCAGGACGCCCTGCAGCAGCAGGAACACCCCGATGGCGGCGGCGACCACGGCGACGTTGACCGGGGTGCCGTGCTGGATGTCCTCGACCAGCCGGCCGAGCTGCCAGGGCACGACCAGCCCGGCGACGGCGGCCAGGCCGTGCAGGGCGAGAGCGGTGGCGAGCGCCCGGGGATATTTCAGCGTCAGCCGCCTGGCGTAGGCGCGCACCTGTTTGCGATCGGCGACCGGCAGGATCTCTCGTGCCATCGGGTCTCAGTCCTCCCCGCGCGTCACGGTGGCGGCGTATTCGGGCGAGCTGTCGAGCAACTGCCGGTGGGTCCCCTCTGCGAGCACGCGTCCGTCCGCCACGTACATCACGTGGTCGACCCGGTCCAGCACCAGCGGGCTGGTCGTGCAGATCATGGTGGTCCGCCCGGCGCGGGCCTCGGCCAGGCGTTCGGCGATGCGGGCCTCGCTGTGGGCGTCCACGGCGCTGGTGGGCTCGACCAGGATGAGCACCTCGGGGTCGGCCAGCAGCGCCCTGGCCAGGCGCAGCCGCTGCTGCTGCCCGCCGGAGAACTCCCGCCCCGCCTCGGCCACCTCGGCGTCGAGGCCGTCGGGCAGGGCTTCGACGATGTCGGTGGCGCAGGCCGCGTGCAGCGCCCGGCGCACCTCCTCGTCGGTGGCCTTGCCGCGCACGTCGAGCTCGTCGCGGAGGCGGCCGTTGAACAGCCGGGCGCCGTTGTCGGCGACCAGGATGCGGGAGCGGACCTCCTCGATGGGCAGGGTGCGCAGCTCCACCGTGCCGAAGGTGACGTCACCGTCGGCGTAGCGGCCCAGGCGGTCGGCGATGACGATGGCGTCGTCGGGTTCGGCCGCGGCCACGGCGGTCAGCATGCCGGGCTGGAGCGTCACCCCGCTGTAGGAGTCGCGCAGCACGCCGCCCTCGCTCGTGCCGGTGCCGCCGGTGACCTCGGGCTCGATCGACAGGATGCCGATCACCCGGCCGGCCGCCACGTGGCCCTTGGTGAGCTTGTCGGCCGCCTCGGTGAGGGTGCGCATGGGGCCGATGAGGAAGACCGCGTACAGGTAGAACGAGACGAGCTGCCCGGTGGGGATGTCGCCCGCGACGGCGAACGTGGCGCCGATGCCGGTGACGATCGCGATGAGCAGCCCCGGCAGCACGATCTGGGCGCCTTCGAGCACCGACTCGACGACCGAGACGCGCACCCCGGCCTGCCGCAGGCGTTGCGAGCCGGAGCGATAGCGGTCGGCGAACACCTGCTCCCCGCCGATGCCGCGCAGCACCCGCAGCCCCGCCACGATGTCGGCGGCCCTGGTGGACAGCTCGCCCGACAGCTCCCGCTGCGCCTGCTGGCGCCGGTGCAGCGGGCGCAGCAGCGGCCCGACGGCGGCGGCCATGATCGGCACCCCGAAGAGCACCAGCAGTCCCAGCGGCAGCGAGGCCGAGATGAGGATCACGGTGACGGCGACGATGGCCAGGACCGAGCCCGTGCCGCGCAGCAGGATGTCCATGGCGTTGCCGATGTGGGCGATGTCGGAGTTGCCGACGCTCACGACCTCGCCGGTGGACAGCCGCTTCGGCAGCGTGGCGCCGAGCTTGGCGGCGTGCTTGGAGGTGAGCTGGACCGTACGGTAGGCGGCGGCCAGCCAGTTGTAGACCGCCATCCGGTGCCGCATGATCCCGCTGAGCGCCTGGATCAGCCCGAGCCCGAGCAGGACACCCGACCACAGCAGCAGCCCCTCGGTGTCCTTGGCGGTGACGGCGTCGATGCCCTTGCCGAGCACGGCCGGCATGAGCGCCTGCACCAGCATCCACAGGATCGCGAAGCCGATGCCCATGAGAAGGGGAAGCGTCTGCCGCCGCGCCGTCCACCAGAGGTAGTGGAGGGGGCTGCGGATGTCGGGCACGCCGGAATCGGCCTCGGGAAGGGAGCGCATAGCCTGACAACATTGACAAGCCTCCCCACCACCCTGCAAACCATTTTCGTTGTCCGGACTCCCGTGAGTCTCAGCAAACCCAGGCCGGCGAGCAGGCGGGGCCGGCGAGAGCGCCATGACGACCGGGCTTCGGTCCTTTCGGCAGTTCCCGACCCGCAGGTAAGGGTGAGAGTGAGAAAGGTGGGCACCACGCGCGGGCCGGTCCCAGGGGAGGATGCCGAAGGCGCGCACCACGCGCGGGCCGGCCTCAGGAAAGGGCGCGGAAGGCGCACCACATGTGGGCAGGTCTCAGGGATGGGTGCCGAAGGCGCGCACCACGCGCGGGCCGGCCCGAGGAGAGGATGCCGAAGGCGCACACCACACGCCAGCCGGCCCCAGGGGGAGAATGGCGAGGGCGCACACCACACGCCAGCCGGCCCCAGGGGGAGAATGGCGAGGGCGCGCACCACGCGCGGGCCGGTCTCAGGGGAGGGTGCGGAAGGCGCGCAGTGTGTACGCCAGCGCCACCACCGCCGTGACGGCGAGCAGCACGTACCCGATCGTGTACGCCCCCGTCGCCGCGTACACGGTCCCCATCACCAGCGGCGGGAAGTATCCGCCGAGCCCGCCGGCGGCACCCACCAGCCCGGTCACGGTGCCCACCCTGGACGCCTCCACCAGCCGGGCCACCAGCGCGAACACGCCCCCGGTGCCCAGCCCGAGGAAGAAGGCCATGAGCACGAAGCTCACCCCGGCGGGCACCTCGACCGGCGGCCGCAGCGCCAGGACGAGCGCCATCACCGCGGTGCCCAGGAAGGAGGCGAGCAGCACCTTGACCGGCCCGACCCGGTCGGAGAGGGCGCCGCCGAGCGGCCGGGACAGCACGGCGGCGATGGAGAACCCGGCCGTGCGCAGCCCGGCGTCGGTCTGGGCGAAGTGGTAGACGGTCTGCAGCAGCGTGGGCAGGTAGGTGGAGAAGGCCACGAATCCGCCGAAGGCCACCGCGTACAGGAAGGCGCACTGCCAGGTCGCCTTGATCTTCACGGCCTCCCGCATGCGGGGCAGGGCGGAGCCGGTGGCGGGGGTCCAGCGGGGCGAGTTCCGGCTGCCGCCGATCATGATCATGCCCATGAGCGCCAGCATCGCCGCCATGAGCACGTGCGCCTGGGGCCGGCCGAACTCCTCGACCAGGCGGGGGGTGAAGAACGCCGACAGCGCCGTGCCGCCCATGCCCGCGCCGAAGACCCCGGTGGCGAAGCCGCGGCGTTCGGGCTCGTACCAGGCGTTGACGAACGGGATGCCGATCGCGAACGACGTGCCGGGGATGCCCAGCAGGAAGCCCCAGAACAGCAGCCAGCCGTAGGAGTCGGACCAGCCGACGAAGAGCACCGGCACGATCGACACGAAGCAGATGATCGCGAACATGCGCCGCCCGCCGAGCCGGTCGGCCAGCACGCCGACCGGGATCCGTCCGAGCGAGCCGACCAGCACCGGGATCGCCACGAGCAGCGCGGTCTGCGTCGGCGACAGGTGCAGCCGCCTGCTGTAGCTGCCCGAGAGCGGCCCGATGAGGTTCCACGCCCAGAACGTCACGGCGAAGGCGAGCGTGGCCAGCCCCAGGTTCCGCACCTGACCTTTACGAAGCTCAGACATACACCCTGTGTAACAGAGGGTCACCTTCTGTGATGAAGTGGGGGTATGACCGCCGAAGACCTCCTGCTCAGGACCGGCCGCTTCCTGCGCCGCTCGGCCACCAGCGGCGACCTGCACACCCTCTTCCTGAAGGGCGGCACGGAGGGCGACGCCTTCTATCGCGACCGGTGGAGCCACGACAAGGTGGTCAGGTCCACGCACGGCGTGAACTGCACGGGCTCGTGCTCGTGGAAGGTCTACGTCAAGGACGGCATCATCACGTGGGAGACGCAGGAGACCGACTACCCCAGCGTCGGCCCCGACCGCCCGGAGTACGAGCCGCGCGGCTGCCCGCGCGGCGCCGCCTTCTCCTGGTACACCTACTCGCCGACCCGGGTCCGCTACCCGTACGCCAGGGGCGTGCTGGTCGAGCTGTACGCCGAGGCAAAGCGGCGGCTCGGCGACCCGGTGGCCGCCTGGGCCGACATCACGGCAGATCCGGAGAAGCGGCGAAGATACCAGGAGGCCCGCGGCCACGGCGGCCTCGTCCGCGTCCCGTGGGACCTGGCCACCGAGATGATCGCCGCCGCCCACGTCCACACCATCAAGACCTACGGCCCCGACCGCGTCGCCGGCTTCTCCCCCATCCCCGCCATGTCGATGGTCTCCCACGCCGTCGGCGCCCGCTTCGTGTCGCTCATCGGCGGCACCATGCTCTCCTTCTACGACTGGTACGCCGACCTACCGGTGGCCTCGCCCCAGGTCTTCGGCGACCAGACCGACGTGCCGGAGTCGGCGGACTGGTGGGACGCGGCGTACCTGATGTTGTGGGGCTCGAACGTGCCGGTCACCCGCACCCCCGACGCGCACTGGATGACCGAGGCCCGCTACCGGGGCCAGAAGGTCGTGGTGGTCTCCCCCGACTACAGCGACGCGGTCAAGTTCGCCGACGAGTTCCTGGCCGTGCGGCCCGGCACGGACGGCGCGCTGGCCATGGCCATGGGGCACGTGCTGCTGAAGGAGTTCTTCGTCGAGCGCGAGACCCCCTACTTCACCGACTACGTCAGGCGCTACACCGACCTGCCGTTCCTGGTCACGCTGGAGGAGCGCGAGGGCGCGCATGTGCCCGGCAGGTTCCTCACGGCCGCGGACCTCGGCTCGCAGGAGGAGGCCGCCGAGTGGAAGACCGTGCTGCTGGCGGAGGACGGCACGCCGGTCGTGCCGAACGGCTCGGTCGGCTTCCGCTGGACCGACTCGGGCGCGGGCCGCTGGAACCTCAACCTGGACGTCACGCCGAAGCTCACCGTGTACGGCGGCGCCCCGGCCGAGGTCCTGCTCCCCCGCTTCGACGGCGGCCACTCCATCCGCCGGGGCGTGCCCACGGCCGTGGTCGCCGGCCGCACGGTCACCACCGTCTACGACCTCCTCCTGGCCCAGTACGGCGTCCACCGCCCCGGCCTGCCCGGCGCCTGGCCCCACGACGACCCCGGCCAGCCCTACACCCCCGCCTGGCAGGAGCCGATCACCGGCGTGCCGGCCGACCGGGCCGTCAAGATCGTCAGGGAGTTCGCCAGGACGGCCGAGGCCACCCGGGGCAGGTGCATGTTCATCCTGGGCGCGGGGGCCGCGCAGTGGTTCCACGGCGACACGATCTACCGCGCCTTCCTGACGCTCCTGCTGCTGACCGGCTGCCAGGGCCGCAACGGCGGCGGCTGGGCCCACTACGTCGGCCAGGAGAAGTGCCGCCCGCTGGCCGGCTGGCAGCTCCTGGCGGGCGCGCTCGACTGGTCCCGGCCGCCCAGGCAGGTGCCCGGCACCCCGTTCTGGTACCTGCACACCGACCAGTGGCGCTACGACCACTTCGACGCCGGCGCCCTGGCCAGCCCGCTGGCCAGGGGCGAGTTCCGCGGCAGGCACACCGCCGACCTGGTGGCGGAGTCGGTGCGCAACGGCTGGATGCCGATGTCGCCCGCCTTCGACCGCAACCCGCTGGAGCTGGGCGACGCCGACGACCCCGTCGCCCACACCCGGGCCGAGCTGGCGGCGGGCCGGCTGAAGTTCGCCGCCGAGAACCCGGACGACCCCCGCAACTGGCCCCGGGTGCTCACCCTCTGGCGCTCGAACCTGCTGGGCTCCTCCGCCAAGGGCAACGAGTACTTCCTGCACCACCTCCTCGGCACGGAGTCCAACCTGCCCGCCCCCGACCCGGAGGCGCCGCGCGGCAAGCTGGACCTGCTGGTCACCCTGGACTTCAGGATGACCAGCTCCACGGTCTTCTCCGACATCGTGCTCCCGGCCGCCACCTGGTACGAGAAGTACGACCTCTCCTCCACCGACCTGCACCCGTTCGTGCACGCCTTCAACCCGGCGATCAACCCGCCCTGGGAGACCAGGACCGACTTCGCCGCCTTCCACGCCATCGCCCGCGCCTTCAGCACCCTGGCCACGGACCACCTGGGCGTGCGCAGGGACGTGGTGGCGGTGGCGCACCAGCACGACACGCCCGGCGAGATCGCCGGAAGGGGGCAGCCGGGGCTGAAGGTGGTGGAGCGCGACTATCCGGCCACGGCGGAGAAGCTGGCGGCCCTGGGCCC
The DNA here is from genome assembly GCF_000725485.1 of Nonomuraea candida. GTDB lineage: Bacteria > Actinomycetota > Actinomycetes > Streptosporangiales > Streptosporangiaceae > Nonomuraea > Nonomuraea candida. The sequence goes on from NZ_JOAG01000037.1 coordinate 128,103, forward strand.
GCTGACCGAGCGGCTGGGCATCCCGGTCAAGGGCGTGACGTTCCTGCCGGACGAGGAGGTGGCCTGGCTGGGCCGGCGGTGCGGCCTGGTGCCGCGCGGCGTGGCCAAGGGCAGGCCCGAGCTCGACACCGCGCCCAAGGCGTGCGAGACGATCCTGGCGCTGTCGGGGGTGAGCAACGGCCGGCTGGCCGTCCAGGGCTTCGACCAGCTCGCCCGGCGCACGGGCAACGCCTTCGACGGCCTCACCGACCCGGGGCACCGCATCGTCTTCGGCGACACGCAGGCCAGGCCGACGCACGTGGCGGCCAGCCCGGAGTGGTCGGGCAAGGAGTCGCACGAGCGGCGCTACTCGCCGTTCACGATCAACGTCGAGCACGGCAAGCCCTGGCACACGCTGACCGGCCGCATGCACTTCTACCTCGACCACGACTGGATGCACGAGTACGGCGAGGCGCTGCCCATCTACCGGCCCCCGCTCGACCTGGCCGCGTTGTACGGCGAGACCGGCACCCTGCGCTACCTGACCCCGCACAGCAAGTGGTCGATCCACTCCGAATATCAGGACAACCTGCTGATGCTGTCGCTGTCGCGGGGCGGCCCCACGATCTGGATGTCCACCGAGGACGCCGCCGAGCTGGGCATCGCCGACAACGACTGGGTGGAGGCGGTCAACAGGAACGGCGTGGTCGTGGCCCGGGCGATCGTCTCGCACCGCATGCCGCGGGGCACGGTCTACATGTACCACGCCCAGGACCGCCTCATCGACGTGCCCGTCTCGGAGACCACCGGCCTCAGGGGCGGCATCCACAACGCCCTGACCCGGGTGCTCATCAAGCCCACGCACCTGATCGGCGGCCACGCCCAGCTCTCGTTCGGCTTCAACTACCTGGGCCCCACGGGCAGCCAGCGCGACGAGATCACCACCATCCGGCGCAGGTCACAGGAGGTGCGGTACTGATGAAGGTCATGGCCCAGATCGCCATGGTGATGAACCTCGACAAGTGCATCGGCTGCCACACCTGCTCGGTCACCTGCAAGCAGACCTGGACCAACCGGCCGGGCGTGGAATATGTCTGGTTCAACAACGTCGAGACCCGCCCCGGCCAGGGCTATCCCCGGCGTTACGAGGACCAGGGGCGCTGGCGGGGCGGCTGGCGGCTGACCCGCCGGGGGCGGCTCACGCCCCGGGCCGGCGGCCGCCTGCGCAAGCTGGCGACCATCTTCGCCAACCCGCTGATGCCCTCGATCCAGGACTACTACGAGCCCTGGACCTACGACTACGAGACGCTCACCACCGCCCCGCTCTCCGGCGACGTGCCCGTCGCCGCGCCCAGGTCGCTGATCAGCGGCGAACCGGTGAAGATCGGCTGGAGCGCGAACTGGGACGACGACCTCGGCGGCGACCCGACGCCCGACCCGGTGCTGGAGCGGCTGTCGGAGCAGGTCAGGATGGAGTTCGAGCAGGCGTACATGTTCTACCTGCCGCGCATCTGCGAGCACTGCCTCAACCCCTCCTGCGTGGCCTCCTGCCCGTCGGGCGCGCTCTACAAGCGGGCCGAGGACGGCATCGTGCTGGTCGACCAGGACCGGTGCCGGGGGTGGCGGATGTGCGTGACGGGGTGCCCGTACAAGAAGGTGTACTTCAACCACAAGACCGGCAAGGCCGAGAAGTGCACGTTCTGCTATCCCCGGGTGGAGGTGGGGCTGCCGACGGTCTGCTCGGAGACCTGCGTGGGCCGCCTGCGCTACCTCGGCGTGCTGCTGTACGACGCCGACCGCGTCACCGAGGCCGCCTCGGTGCCGGACGAGCGGGACCTGTACGAAGCGCAGCTCGGCCTCTTCGTCGACCCGCACTCCCCGGCGGCCGAGAGCGCCGGCCTGCCGGCCGACTGGCTGGAGGCGGCGCGCAGGTCGCCCCTCTACGACCTGATCGTCAGATACCGGATCGCGCTCCCCTTGCATCCGGAGTACCGCACCCTGCCCATGGTCTGGTACGTCCCGCCGCTCTCGCCGGTCGTGGACGCCCTGTCGACCACCGGCCACGACGGTGAGGCGGCGGCGAACCTGTTCGCCGCCATCGACGCGCTGCGCATCCCCATCGGTTACCTGGCCGAGCTGTTCACCGCGGGCGACCCCGCGCCGGTGACGGACGCGCTGCGCCGGCTGGCGGCGATGCGGTCGTACATGCGGGCGGTCAACCTCGGCGAGCAGCCCGTGCTCCCGGACGTGGGCCTGCCGGAGGACGACCTGGCCGCGATGTACCGGCTGCTCGCCCTGGCCAGGTACGACGAGCGTTACGTGATCCCGACCGCGTACGGCAACGTGCCCGGCGTCGTCGAGGAGGGCGGCTGCAGCCTCGACTACGACGGCGGGCCCGGCATGCAGGGCCCGTTCGGCGAGGCGTCGGGCCGCCCGGTGCCGGTCTCGATCGAGAACTTCCACGGCCTCAAGGAGCGCCAGACCAGCGACGAGGTCACCCGCGACCGGGTGAACCTCCTCAACTGGGACGGCCGCGGCACGCCCGCGGGCCTGTTCCCGCCGAGAAGGAGGAGCTCATGACCCCGGCAGTGCTCTGGCAGGCCGCCGCCCACCTGCTCGCCTACCCCGACGAGCGGTTCTGGCGCCGGCTGCCGCTCATCGAGGAGGCCGCCGCGCCGCACTTCGGCGCGTTCCTCGCCCGGGCCGCCGCGCTCGGGCCCGGCGAGCTGGCCGCGCACTACGTGGAGACGTTCGACCTGCAGCGGCGCTGCTGCCTCTACCTGACCTACTACACCGACGGCGACACCCGCCGCCGCGGCGAGTCGCTGGCCGCGCTGAAGGCCCGCTACCGGGCCGCGGGGTGGGAGCTGCTGGAGGACGAGCTGCCCGACTTCCTGCCGGTGCTGCTGGAGTTCGCCGCCCTCGACCCCGCGGGCGTCGCCCTGCTCCGGGAGCACCGGGCCGGGCTCGAACTGCTGCGCGCCGCGCTGGCCGAGCGCGGGTCGCCGTACGCGGACGTGGTCGGCGCGGTCTGCGACGGCCTGCCCCCGGCCACGGCCGCCGACCGGGACAGGGCCGCCCGCCTGGCCGCGGCGGGCCCGCCGGCCGAGAGCGTGGGGGTCTACCGGTGAGCTACGCCGAGAGCCTGCTGTGGACGGTCACCCCGTACGTCACCCTGGTGATCTTCGTGGGCGGGCTGATCTGGCGCTACAGGTACGACAAGTTCGGCTGGACCACCCGCTCGTCGCAGCTCTACGAGAGCCCGCTGCTGCGGGTGGCCAGCCCGCTGTTCCACTACGCGCTGATCTTCGTGATCGTCGGCCACGTGACCGGCCTGCTCATCCCGATCTCCTGGACCGACGCCGTCGGCGTGTCCAACGAGACCTACCACGCCAACGCGCTCATCTGGGGCGGCCTGGCCGGCGTGGCCACCCTGGTGGCGCTGGCCCTGCTGATCTACCGGCGGCGCACCAACGGGCCGGTGTTCCTGGCGACCACGGTCAACGACAAGGTGATGTACCTCGTGCTGGCGGCCTCGATCGTGGCGGGCGTGGTGACGACGGTGGCGGGGTTCGTGCCCAGCGAGGTCAGCTACCGGACCACGGTCGCGCCCTGGTTCCGCAGCGTGTTCGCGCTGCGACCGGACGTGGAGGCGATGGGGCACGCGAGCGGTCTTTACAAACTGCACACGCTCATCGGGATGGCGCTGTTCGTACTCTTCCCGTTCAGCCGCTTGGTCCACGCACTTTCCGCCCCGTTGGGCTATTTGTTCCGTCCTTACATCGTGTATCGGAGCCGCTCGGATGGCGCGCCGCGGCGCCCGGGATGGGGGCGCGTGCGCCAGAATCGACCCTTGTGAAGCACGGGTACACCAACAGCACCTTCGGCGACGGCGCCCTGGTCGTGAAGTGCTATGAGGGTCCCGAGGCGGCGTTCAGGCTGAGCACGGAGAGCAGATACCTGCGCCGGCTGCGCGGCCGCCTCCCGGTCCCCCGCGTCCACCAGGTCACCTCCACGAGCCTGACGACCCGCTTCGTCGACGGCTCCCACGGTCAGGACCTCCTCGACGACGGGCGGGCGGTGGAGGTGCTGACCGAGTGCGGGCGCATGCTGGCCCGCATCCACCGGCTCGGCATCGTGCACGGCGACTACGGCCCGCAGAACATGTTGTTCCACCCCGACACGTTCGAGACGGCCGCCATCCTCGACTGGGAGTGGGCCCACCCGGGCCGGCCGGTGGAGGACCTGGCCTGGGTGGAGTGGATCGTGCGCACGCACCACCCCGAGCACGTGCCGCTGCTGACGCACTTCTTCGCCGCGTACGGCGAGCCCGTCCCCTCCTGGGCCGACCGGCAGGCGGCCATGGTGGCGCGCTGCCGCGACCTGCTCGACTTCTGCGGCCGGTGGGAGCCGGGCGGGGGCGGGGAGAAGGTGTGGCGCGAGCGCGTGGACGCCACGGCGGCCTGGACGGAGTGAGGCCCAGGGGTGATTCGACGCGGCTCCTTGACGCGTTCCGCCGGTGCGCTTTGCCCGGCCGCGGGCAGGTCTGACCAGGTGATCCTTGTACTCGGGGCCACCGGCTCCACCGGCCGCCGCGTGGCCGAGACGCTGCGCGCCCAGGGCCATCCCGTACGCGCCGCCTCCCGTCGCGGCGAGACCCCGTTCGACTGGTCCGAGCCCGGCACCTGGGAGGCGGCCGTGGCCGGCGCGTCGGCCGTGTACGTCACGGCCCCCGACGGCACCCCGGTCGATCCGGCGTTCGTGTCGCTGGCCGTGGCGCGCGGGGCCGAGCGCGTGGTGCTGCTGTCCGGCTCGGCCGCCGAGGTCATGGGCGACGAGCGCCTGCTCGCGGCCGAGCGCGCGGTGCGCGACAGCGGCGCCGCGTGGACGATCCTGCGGTCGAGCTGGTTCCACCAGAACTTCGACGAGGGCCCCTTCCGGCCGGCGATCTTGTCCGGCGAGGTGCTGATGCCGCTCGGGGACGTGCGCCAGGCGTTCGTGGACACCGGCGACATCGCCGCCGTCGCCGCCGCGGCCCTGACCGGGGACGGGCACGCCGGGCGCACGTACGAGCTCACCGGGCCGGACTCGCTCTCGTTCGGCGAGGCCGTGGAGATCATCGGCCGGTCGATCGGCCGGGAGGTGCGTTACCTGGGCGGCGACGAGGACTACATCGCCGCGCACGGCTTCTCCGGGCAGTCGATCCAGGCGGCCAAGGCGTTCGGCGCGCTGCGCGCCCTCGGCGACCAGCCGGTGGCGGACACGGTGCGCGAGGTGACGGGCCGGCCGCCCAGGCCGTTCGAGGACTACGCCCGCGAGGCCGCCGCCAGAGGCGCCTGGCACTGACGCGCCCGGCCCGGCCGCCGGGGAGGCCTTCTCTCAGGCAGTGCGCAGGTGTCTCACCAGGGCCACCGCGTCGTCCAGGAGCGCCACCTCGCGCGCGGTGAGCCCCCGGTCGGCGCCCCGGCGGGCCCTGGCCCGGTCGAGCGGCTCGCCGGGGTCGAGGTCGTCGCCCAGCTCCGCGACCAGCGCGGCGAGCACCGCACGCGCCCCTTCGGCGAGCCCGGGCTCCCCGCCCACGGCCACCTGGGCGACGATCAGCGCCGACATGCCGCAGTCCAGCGCGGGCGGCCCCTCGCCGGCGTTGGACCAGTCGATCACCACGGGCCCGCCCGGCGTCAGCATCACGTTGTCCGGATGCAGGTCCAGGTGCAGGATGCGATCACCGGGGTCACCCGACACGCGGGCCGGGATCTCGTGCAGCCGCCGCAGCAGCGCCGCCAGCGTGCGGCCGGCCTCCCCGGCGCCGACCTCCCCCGTGGTCAGCGCCGCCAGCATCGTCGGCCCCCGCAGCCGCCCCATCACCAGGCCGGTGGCGGCGCCGCTCTCGGCGGGGTAGACCTCGGGGACGGGGTAGCCGTGCGCGGCCACGTACGCCATGATCGCGAGCTCGGGGCCCGGGTCCATGCCGGCCCGGTAGCGGCGCACCACGCGCCCGCCGCCGATCGCGTAGACCTCCGCGCTGCGCCCGGCCCCCACCAGCTCCCCGATCTCCATGACCCCCAACCTACGCGGCGGTCAGCTCGCGCAGCTCGGCGGCGTGCGCGCGGGACATCTCGGCGGCCAGGGCGCGGGCCTCGGCCGCGCCGCCGGAGGCGCGCTCGCCCTCGGCCACCAGCACGAGCTGCTCCAGGTAGGCCCGCGACAGCGCGGTGAAGCGCCGGTCGAAGGCGACGCCGCGCAGCTCGGCCAGCGCCTTCAGCTCCCGGGCCGTGGGCATGCCGGGCATGTCGTGCGTGGTGTGCGGGTTCTCGCCGGTGACGCGGGCCCGTACGAGCAGGGCCCGCAGCCGCTCCCGGCCCGTGCGGTGCGCCCGGCCGAGCCGGGCCGCGAGATCGGCCAGCGACCGGCTGCCCGCCCGCTCGCGCGCCAGCCCCAGCATCGGCAGCGCCCGCGTGTGCAGCGCGTCGGCGAGCTGCAGCCACGCCACGTCGGTGGTCGTGAACACCCCGGCGGCCGGAGCCGTCGCCCCGGGGGGCTCCTCCTTCGCCGCGCAGCCCAGCAGGACCGCCACCAGCACCATCGCGAGCACCCACCGCACGGGCGGCACCTCCCGGCCGACAAGGGCGGGGGCGGGAGAGCCCGCCCCCGCGAGGATCTACGAAGGACGCCCGTCGGCGCCGCACTTGATGATCGGCCGGATGCAGTCCCGCACCCGGCGCTCCATCTCCGCGGCCGGCCAGGCGTTGAAGAAGTCGCCGTGCATCGTGAACCCGCCCCCGGACGACAGCCGCAGGCGCGCGGGATCGCCGCTCACCGGGTAACGGATCACCTGGCGCAGCTTCGGCACCGGCACGGGATGCGTGCTCGGGCAGGCCCCCGCGACCGGGTAGGCCATGTGGCTCTTGTGGTCGGCGGAGTCCAGGTCCCGCCCGTTCCAGCACTGCGGGAAGTCCAGGTACGACTCCAGCATCGTGCCCGACGGGCAGGTGACGAAGTCCTTGGAGGCCCCCACGTGACCGGCGTGCAGGCAGGACCACCGGGAGATCGTCGTGTGGTCCGGCCCGGTCGCCCGGGCGTTGCCCGCCACGATCCGCAGGCCCAGCGGCAGCGGCTGGATCCTGGCGATGATGTCGTCCCGCACCCCTTCGCCGAGGTAGTAGAACGTCACGATGGCCGGCTCCACCGGCTGGTTGTCCCGGTAGAGGGTCGGCACCCAGTACGACGACTTGTCCACGGCCGGGTTGCAGTTCGTGGCGCCGTTCAGCAGGTCGTTGAGCTGGGTGTGGGCGTTGGTGACGCGGCTGCCGAAGAAGCTGTGCATGTGGGAGGCGCCCGGCAGGCCGGGGAAGATGATCGGGTCGTCGGGCAGGCGGTGGCTGAACGGGCAGTCGGCGAGGAACTCCGCCACCCGGACGACCTGGGCGGCCTGGGCGGCCTGGGCGTCGGCCGGACGCGGCGCGGCCACCGCGAACGTGCCGAACAGCAGGGACAACAGCGCTAACAGACGCATGGCGGCTCCTTCGACGGCGCTCACTGGTAGACCCGCACGTAGTCGACGAGCATGCGGGACGGGAACGGCGTGGCGGCGTCCGGCGGCCCCGGCCAGTCGCCGCCGACGGCGAGGTTGAGGATGATGTAGAAGGGGTGGTCGAAGATCCAGGGGCCGCGGGTCCGCTCCACCTGCTCCTTGCTGATCGTGAACACCGTCCGGCCGTCGAGCGAGTAGACGATGCCCCTGCTGTCCCAGGAGGCGGCCCAGACGTGGAAGCCGTCGGAGAAGTCGGCCCCGTCCGGCAGCGTGTACGGCGCCCCGATGCCGCCGCCCCCGTGGTAGGCGGGCGCGTGCACGGTCGAGTACGACGTCTTCACGTCCTTGCCGAGCACCTCCATGATGTCGATCTCGCCGTTGTACGGCCACGGCCTGCCCGTCAGGAAGTCGGCCCCCATCATCCAGAACGCCGGCCACAGCCCGTTCCCCTTCGGCACCCTGATCCGGGCCTCGACCCGGCCGTAGGTGAAGTGGAACTTGGTGCCGGTGTTCATCCGGGCGGAGGTGTACTGGCAGGTGGTGCTGCCGGTCAGCGGGTCGCGCGGGCACGCGGAGCCGGGGGTGGCCTGCTTGCGGGCCTCCATGACCAGGTGTCCCTGGCCGTCCATGGCGGCGTTGGCGTGGTCGGTGTAGTACTCCAGCTCGTTGTTGGGCCCGGTGCCGGGGTCGGCCCGCCACTTGGCGGCGTCGGGCCTGCTGCCGGCCGGGCCGTTGAACTCGTCGCTCCAGACCAGGGCGGGCGGGTCGGCGGGGTCGCGGGGCGGGGCGGGCGGATCGACGGGGTTGCCGCCGGTGCCGTACACCTGGAACTCCCACAGGCTGTAGCCGTAGGGGCCGGCGCGCTGGGTGCCGTACATGCGGACGTAGCGGCCGGAGCCGGTGACGTTCAGCGTCTGCTTGAAGCCGGTGCCGGTCGTGGTGCTGTAGACGGTCGTCCAGGTGCTCGCGTCGGGTGAGGCCTGGATCTGGAACGAGCGGGCGTAGGCCGGGTCCCATTGCAGCACGACCCTGCTGATCTGGGCGGTGGCGCCCAGATCCACGTGGATCCAGCCCGGGTCCGACCAGGCGGCGGTGGCCCACCTGCTGGCGGGGTCGAGGTCGAACGCCCTGGCCGGGACGCACTCCCAGCAGCTGGCGTCGTGCTGGGAGCTGGAGGCCACGCCGGGCTTGCCGTACGACAGCAGCCGCTCGCCGGTGCCGCCGCCGGTCCCGTAGACCTTGAACTCCCAGAGGCTGTAGCCCCACTGGGTGGCGCGCTGGGTGCCGTGGACGCGGACGTACCGGCCGCTGCCCGACACGGACAGGGTCTGGTTCCCCCCGGTGCCGGCGACCGTGGTGTGGACGGTGCTCCAGGCGGCGCCGTCCGTGGACACCTGCACCTGGAAGGCGGTGGCGTACGCCGCCTCCCAGCTCAGCTCCACCCGGCCGAGGGCCGCGGTGGCGCCCAGGTCCACCTGGATCCACTGCGGATCGGAGAAGGCGCTGGACCAGCGGGTGCCCGCGGCGCCGTCCACGGCGGCGGAGGCCGGGAAGGCGGCGCTCTCGGTGGAGGAGGCGGTGGCGGGCCTGCCCTGGGACAGCAGGACGTCGGCGGCGCCGGCGGCGCCGGCGGGCGGCGCCGGGGCCAGGGCCAGCAGGGTCAGGAGGACGACGGACGTCGCCAGGCGGCGGAGTGTACTCACAACGTCTCCGTCAAACGGGGGGCAGGGTTCGAGGGAGCGCTCCCTGAAACGGAGGGTCCTCGCCTCCACAACCCCTGTCAAGACACGAGTTAACCTCCCCGCCAC
>NZ_JOAG01000038.1 GCF_000725485.1 Nonomuraea candida
TTCGAGGCCCGACTGGGTCGGGACGTCCTTGCGCCCGGCCTGGCGAGCCGCCTCGACCCGGGCCTTCCACTTCTCGTTTCCGAGCAGCCAGTCGAACGATTCGGTCTGCAGGCCGAGGAGATAGGGCACCTCCAGGGGCTCCTGGATGCGCGCGAAGGAGACGCGGCGGGGGCCGGCGGCCACGGGGGAGCCGGGCACGGGGGAGCCGGGCGCGGGGGAGCCGGCGGGCGGGGCGGAAGCGGGAGAGTCGGGGGAGTCGGCGGAGGCGGTGCGCGAGGCTGCCAACGGGATGTCCTTCCGGAGGCACGGATGGAATCGGGCTGCGCGCATGCCAAACGCCCCGGCGGGATCCGGGGCGTCGCGGGGCAGCGCGAGAGAGCAGCATAACGCAGTGGACAAACGAATGTCCACGCTTACTATATGCGTCAACCTCGGTGCCGCCTTCAGCTTCCCATAGCCCCCATGGGCTCGTCAACTTCCGGAGCGAGGAGATGGCGCATTCGCTCCCCGTCGTCGGGGGTGAGGACCGATTGACAACCTCAACCAACCAAGCGCATGCTCGGATTTTCGCCCATGGCCCCGCCGAAGGGACACGTCGATGGAACCTCCCGCGCCTGCCCCTCGCCCCACCGCCCCCGCCTTAGGTCGCCGCTCCCTGCTCGTCGCCGGGGGCGTGATGGCGGCCGGCGCCGCCCTCGGCCGCGCCCCCGCCCACGCAGCCCAGGACGCCGAGTACGACGTCGTGGTCGTCGGCGCCGGGGCGGCCGGGATGACCGCCGCCCTCACCGCCGCCCGGCGCGGCCTGCGTACGGTCGTGCTGGAGAAGGCCGCCACCTACGGCGGGTCGGCGGCGCGGTCGGGCGCGGGCATCTGGATCCCGTGCAACGAGGTGATCCTCGCCGCCGGAGTGCCGGACACGCCGGCCAAGGCCGCCGCCTACCTCGCCCGCGTCGTGGGCGACACGGTGCCGCTCGCGCGCCAGCAGGCGTTCCTCGCCGCGGGGCCGCCGATGATCTCGTTCGTGATGCGCAACAGCCCGCTGCGCTTCCGGTTCATGCAGGGGTACGCCGACTACTATCCCGAGTTCCCCGGCGGCATGCCGGACGGCCGCTCCATCGAGCCCGACCAGCTCGACGGCAACCTCCTCGGGGCCGAGCTGGACCGGCTCAACCCCGCCTACATCCCGACGCCGGCCGGCATGGTCGTCTTCAGCGCCGACTACAAGTGGCTGACGCTCAGCGCGGTCAACCTGAAGGGCGCGGAGGTCGCCGGCGCCTGCCTGCTGCGCGGCACGCAGGCGGCCCTGCGCGGCGAGCGCCCGCTCACCATGGGCCAGGCCCTGGCCGGCGGGCTGCGCGCGGGCCTGCTCGCGGCCGGCGTGCCGGTGCTGCTCGGCACCCCGCTGCTGGACCTGCACGTGGAGGCGGGCCGGGTGGCGGGCGTGGTCACCTCGGCCGGGCTGGTCAGGGCCAGGCGCGGGGTGATCGTCGGCTCGGGCGGGTTCGAGCACAGCGCGGCGATGCGCGCCGAGTTCCAGCGCCAGCCCATCGGGACGGACTGGACGATCGGCGCGGACTCCAACACCGGCGACGGCATCGAGGCGGGCGAGCGCGCGGGGGCGGCGCTGGAGCTCATGGACGACGCCTGGTGGGGGCCGTGCGTGCCGCTGCCCGGCGAGCCGTACTTCTGCCTGGCCGAGCGCACGCTGCCCGGCTGCGTCATGGTCAACGGCGACGGGGAGCGCTTCGTCAACGAGGGCGCGCCGTACAGCGACGTGGTGCACGTCATGTACGACCGCAACTCCCCGTCCGCGCCGCACATCCCGGCCTGGCTGATCGTCGACCAGCAGTACCGCAACCGCTACCTGTTCAAGGACGTCCCGCCGCTGCTGCCGCTGCCCTCCTCCTGGTACGACGCCGGCGCCGTGCACAAGGCCGCCACCGTCGAGCTGCTCGCCCAGCGGATCGGGCTGCCGCCCGCCGCCCTGCGCGCCACGATCGCCCGCTTCAACAGGTTCGCCGTGGCCGGCAAGGATGAGGACTTCCACCGGGGCGACAGCGCCTACGACCGCTACTACGCCGACCCCCACGTCCGGCCCAACCCCTGCCTGGCCCCGCTGTGGCTGCCGCCCTTCTACGCCTTCAAGATCGTCCCGGGTGACCTGGGGACGAAGGGCGGGATGCGCACCGACGCCCGCGCCCGCGTGCTGCGGGCCGACGGCTCGGTCATCCCCGGCCTGTACGCGGCCGGCAACGCCAGCGCGGCCGTCATGGGGCACAGCTACGCCGGCTCGGGCTCCACGCTCGGCCCGGCGATGACCTTCGGCTACGTGGCGGCCAACGACCTCGCCACCGCCTGACTCGCCACCGCCTGACTCGCCACCGCCTGACTCGCCACCGTCTGACTCGCCACCGTCTGACTCGCCCTGCCTGCTCGCGCTCTGCCTGCTCGCTCCCTGCCCGCGTTCGGCCCCGGGCCCGGGCAGGGCGCCGCGCGGCCAGGCGGAAGGCCGGGGAAGTGGGGAGAGGGCGGAAAGGGGATTAACCGCTCCTTTCCACTCTTAACGTATAGCGCACCGGGGGGCTTGCGGCAAGACCCCCGTCATGCCGCAGAATCGTCGGCCTGAAGCCAGAACCTGCGGAAATCGGGGGACACGCGGTGCGCGCACAGCTCGTGCGCGCCCGTCCTCCCGCCTGCGCAGCCCACCTCACCTCGGAGTCACTGAACGTGCAACCGCTGACCGCCGGCGTCTTCCACCTTTCCGACCAGCTCGCCGCCAAGGCCGACCCGGCCCTGATCGCCGGAGACGAGCGGCACTTCGCCGCCATCGCCGAGAGCCTGGAGCGGTCGATCGCCGAGCTGTCCGAGCGTCTCGACGCCGCGCGCAGGGCGCCCGGCGGCCTGGGCCGGCAGGCGCTGGACCGGGACCTGGAGATCCACCGGCTGACCGCCCGCCTGCGCGCGCTGCGCCGCTTCGGCCTGGACCTGTGCCTGGGGCGCATGGTCGGGGCCGACGACCCCGAGCCCGTGTACGTCGGGCGGCTCGGCCTCACCGACGCCGACGGCCGCCGGCTGCTGCTCGACTGGCGCTCCCCGGCGGCCGAGCCGTTCTTCGGGGCCACCCACGCCAACCCGATGGGCCTGGCCAGCCGCCGCAGGTACCGCTGGACCCGCGGCCGGATCAGCGACTACTGGGACGAGGTGTTCGCCCCGGACGGACTCGAAGGGCACGCCGCGCTCGACGACCAGTCCGCCTTCATCGCCAGCCTCGGCGGCAGCCGCTCGCCCCGGATGCGCGACGTGCTCGCCACCATCCAGGCCGACCAGGACGCCATCATCCGCGCGGGGTCCCGCGGCGCCCTCGTCGTGGACGGCGGCCCCGGCACGGGCAAGACCGTGGTGGCCCTGCACCGCTCGGCGTACCTGCTCTACTCCGACCCGCGTCTGAGCCGGCGCCGGGGCGGCGTGCTGTTCGTCGGCCCGCACCAGCCCTACCTCGCCTATGTCGGCGACGTCCTGCCCAGCCTCGGCGAGGAGGGCGTGCGGACCTGCACGCTGCGGGACCTCGTCGCCGAGGGCGCCGCGGCGGGGGCCGAGCCGGACCCGGAGGTGGCCCGGCTGAAGGCGTCGGCGGAGCTGGTGAAGGCGATCGAGCCGGCCGTCCGGTTCTACGAGAACCCGCCGGCCCAGGGCATGACGGTCACGACGCCCTGGGCCGACGTCTGGCTGGGCCCCGAGGACTGGGCCGAGGCGTTCGAGGCGCCGGAGCCCGGCACCCCGCACAACGAGGCGCGCGACCGGATCTGGGAGGAGCTGCTCACGATCCTGGCCGACAAGCACGACGAGGAGGTCTCGCCCGACCTGCTGCGCAGGTCGCTGCTGCGCGACCGGGAGCTGCTCGCGGCCCTCAACCGCGCCTGGCCGCTGATCGAGGCCGCCGACCTGGTCGGGGACCTGTGGACCGTCCCCGCCTACCTGCGCATGTGCGCTCCCTGGCTCACCCCCGACGAGGTCCGGCGGTTGCAACGCGCCGACGCCCAGGCGTGGACGGTGTCCGACCTGCCGCTCCTGGACGCCGCCAGGCAGCGGCTCGGCGACCCGGAGACGGCGCGGCGACGGCGCCGCCAGGAGGCGTCCGTGGCCGCCGAGCGCGCCCGCATGGCGCAGGTCGTCGACAACCTGCTGGACGCCGATGACGACGGCGAGGGCGTGGTCACCATGCTGCGCGGACAGGACCTGAGGGACGCGCTGGTCGACGAGGCCGCGCTGCCGCCCGCCGACCCCGACCGGCTCGCGGGTCCGTTCGCGCACGTCGTGGTGGACGAGGCGCAGGAGCTCACCGACGCGGAGTGGCAGATGCTGCTGCGGCGCTGCCCGTCCAGGAGCTTCACCATCGTCGGCGACCGCGCCCAGGCCAGGCACGGGTTCACCGAGTCGTGGCGGGAGCGGCTCGAACGGGTCGGCTTCGACCGGATCGAGCTCGCCTCGCTGAGCGTCAACTACCGCACGCCGGAAGAGGTGATGGCCGAGGCGGAGCCGGTGATCCGGGCCGTGCTCCCCGACGCCAACGTGCCCAGCTCCATCCGCGCCGGCGGCGTCCCCGTCGTCCGCGGCTCCGCCGCCGAGCTGGGCTCCATCCTCGACGCCTGGCTCGCCGCGAACGCCGAGGGGGTCGCGTGCGTGATCGGCGACCCCTCCTTCGCCGAGACGCCGCGGGTGCGGTCGCTGACGCCGGAGCTGGCCAAGGGGCTCGAGTTCGACCTGGTCGTCCTCGTTGACCCGGAGCGGTTCGGCGCGGGCGTCGAGGGGGCGGTCGACCGCTACGTCGCCATGACGCGGGCGACCCGGCAGCTCGTCATCCTCACGACCTCCTCCTGACCGCTGCTGCCCGCGTTCGATAGCGACCGCGGCTCGAACTACACCTCAGAGGAGTCCGGCCGCTTCCTGGCCGGCGGTGATGCGGTACACGATCTCGCGGTGGTGGCGATCAGTGTCCCGCTGCGGCTCGCAGGGCGGAGGCGAAGGTGCGCAGCGCCCTGCGAGCGGCCGGCTCGGACGCGCGGGATTTCAGGACGACGCTGCGGGTGGGCAGCGGGGGGAGGCCGAGTGATTCGCCCATGTCCATGGTGCCGGGTGGGGCCACACGCGGGCTGAGCGCCGCCACGGCCAGGCCTGCTGCCGCGGCCGCACCGACGGCTGCGATGCCGCCGCCCACGAACACCTCTTGCCAGGCGATGCCCGCTTCGTTCAGCGCGGTCACCGCCATCTCGTGCACATGGCATGACTCGGCCTGAAGGGCGAGGCGCAGTGGCTCGCCGGAGCGGTGTTCGAAGTCGGATGAGGCCATCCAGCCGAAGGCCGCCTCCATCAGGACTTCGCCGTCGGTGCGGCGGTCCTCGTGGCGCAGCACGATGGCCGTGTCCAGCGCACCGCTGTCGAACAGGTCAAGGAGCTCCCATGAGCTGGCGATTCTCACCTCCAGCGTCAGGTCTGGCGCTGCTCGCCCTATCTGGCGCAGGAGGTGGGGCAGTTCGGCGCCGACGACATGGTGGCTTATGCCGATCGACAGGCGTTGCCGCTGGACGCCGAACGAGCCCAGCGCGCCCGCGTGGGCGGCCAGCAGTTCACGTGCGGGCCCGAGGAAGGCGGCGCCGTCTTGCGACAGGCGGACCAGGCGGGGCGTACGGTCCAGCAAGCGGCGGCCCAAGGCGTCCTCCAGCCGCTTGATCTTCAGGCTCACGGCGGACTGCGTGGAGTCCATCGCCTCCGCCGCGCGCGTGAAGCTCTTCATCTCGGCGGTCAGCACGAAGGCCTGCACGGCGTCCAGGGGGAGCATCTTCATCGGCATACCGATCATTGAAATACTTAATGACTGAAATATCCTAGGATGACTTTTTTGAATGATCAAGTGATGGCTACGCTGCAAACCGTCCCCGAGGAACGGAGTCAGACCATGCCCTTGGTCCAAGTGTCGTTGCGGCGAGGCAAGTCCGCCGAGTATCACCAAGCCCTCTTCGAGGGCGTCTACCGCGCCCTGCGTGAGACCTTCGACGTGCCGGAAGACGACCGCTTCATGACGATCACCGAGCACGACGGCAGCACCTTCAGCGTCAGCCCCACCTACTACGGCGTCGAGCGGAGCGACGAGGCGGTCATCATCCGGATCACCGCCAGCAACACGCGCGGCCCCGCCCAGAAGCAGGCGCTCTACCGGCGCATCGTCGAACTCTTGCAGGCGAACCCCGGCGTGCGCCCCGAAGACGTGTTCATCAATCTTGTGGAAGTACTGCCGGAGAACTGGTCGCTCGGCCATGGCATCGCGCAGTACGCGGTGCGGCAGCGCTGAGGGGAGACGGCGAAGCCGCCCAGCACACGCGCGGCGACGCGGACCGTGCGGTCCCGCCGGGACCGTGCGGTCCCGCCGAGGTGGGCGGCGGCGCTGTGGCCCAGCCGGTGCAGATCCCGTTACATCGAAGACCGTACAGTTCCCGCTTGGGGCCCACGCGGGTTGCCGCCGGAGAGGGTGCCCGCTACGGGGTCGCTCGTCAGGGGGCGACGCGATCCGGGTGCGTGGCCGGGGTTATTCCTGCCAGAACGTTTGGCGAGCGACTGAGCCGTTGACCGTACGGCGGTACTGTCCCGGCGACTGGCCGGTGTGCTTCTTGAAGGCGAAGCTCATGTACTCGGAGTGGCTGAAGTTGAGTCGCTCGGAGATCTGCTGCACGGTCCAGTCCGTCGAGGAGAGCAACTCGGCGACGTGGCCCATGCGAACTCTGATGATCTCGCTGTGGACCGTACGACCCAGGGTCGAGGCGAACCGGTAGTCCAGCGCGCGCCGTGAGAGGCCGACATGGCGGAGTACGGCGTCTACGGCGAGGTTCTGGTCGGACCGGGCCCGGATGAACCGCAGTGCCTTGGACACGAGCGGATCGTCCACCGCGAGGATGTCGGAGGACTGCCGGGTGACGATCCGGGTGGGCTCGATGAGCCTGAGCCCGGGTTCGATGGTGAGGCCTTGCATCATCAGGTCGAGCAGGTGCGCCGCAAGGTACCCGGTCGCGGTTGTGTTGGGCTCGATGCTCGACATCGGCGGGGTCGTGAGGTTGTCGATCAGTTCGTCGTTGTCGACGCCGATGACCGCGACGGCGTCGGGCACCACCAGGCCGGCGATTTTGCAGGCCTCCAGGATTTCCTGTCCGGCGATGTCGTAGCAGGCGAGGACTCCGACTGGTTTCGGGAGGTCGGTGAGCCATGCGGCGAGGCGTTCGCGCTCAACGGCGCGCATACCGGACTGCTTCATCCCGAAGGCGTGCGGCGTCGTGCCGCGCTGGCGGACGCAGCCGGCGAACCACTCGCTGCGTGTCACAGACCAGGCGAACCGGTCGTCGCCGCAGAAGGCGAAGTTCCGCAGGCCTCTTTCGGCGAAGTGGCCGATGGCCCAGCGTACGATTGCGCCGTCGTCGGTCTCTACCCCGGGGAGTTCTGGGACGAGCCGGGCCGCGCTGAGATCGACGGTCGGCAGGCCGAGCCTTCGAATGAAACGGGCGGTCTGTTCGGTTTCGATCCGGGCGAGCACGCCGTCGCCGTGCCAGCCTTCGAGCCACGAGAAGTCGGTTTCGTGCCTGCTGTGCTCGGCCAGGTAGAGCGACCAATGAGGAGACTCCTCGACGTACTTCTTCACCCCGAGGAGCAGCCCGCGAGCGTAGGCGTTCGAGGTTTCGACCAGTAACGCGACGTGTCGCGTCTGCGTATCGGCCACGTAAAAATTCTAAGACCTCATGCTAAATCGCGCATGGTTGCGCCGTTGCGTCCTCCGTAACCTCACGAAACAGGAGGTAAGGATGACGCAGCCAGTGCGTGTCGCCATCGCAGGACTCGGGTTCGGTTCCGAGTTCGTGCCGATCTATCAAGCCCATCCGGACGCGGAACTCGTCGCCGTCTGCCAACGGACTGAGGCCGCGCTCCACGAGACAGCCGATCGTTTCGGCGTGCCCGGTCGCCATACGGATTTCACCGCCATGCTCGACGATCCGGACATCGACGCGGTGCACATCAACACCCCGATTCCGGACCACGCGCATCACACCATAGCCGCGCTCCGTGCGGGCAAGCATGTCGCCTGCACGGTGCCCATGGCCACGACGCTCGACGAATGCCGGTCGATCGTGGCGGCCGTGCGGGAGTCGGGCAAGAACTACATGATGATGGAGACCGTCGTCTATTCCCGTGAGTTCCTGTACGTCAGAGAGCTTTTCGAGAAGGGGACGCTGGGCCGGATTCAGTTCCTGCGCGGAGCACATCACCAGGAGATGGCCGGCTGGCCAGGCTACTGGGAGGGTCTTCCGCCCATGCACTACGCCACCCATGCGGTGAGCCCGGTGCTGTCATTGGCCGGTGCGCTCGCCGAGAGCGTCGTGTGTCTTGGTTCCGGGCGCATCTCTGCGGAACTCACCGCCAAGTACGGCTCGCCGTTCGCGGTGGAGAGCGCGCTGATCACCTTGCGGGACTCGGCTGTCGGAGCGGAGATCTCCCGTTCGCTGTTCGAGACGGCCCGCGAATACGTGGAAAGTTTCGTCGTCTTCGGAGAGCTCGCTACGTTCGAGTGGGAACAGACGCAGGGCGCGGGTCACGTCCTGCACGTCGGCGAGGTTCCCAAGCGTGTCGAGATCCCGGACTTCGCTCATCTGCTGCCGCCGGAGATCGCGCCGTTCACCACCCGGGGCGTGTATGACGCCGAGAACGAGCACCTCTCGTTCGTCCAGGGGGGTGGGCACGGCGGATCGCACCCGCACCTGGCGGATGAGTTCATTCGAAGCATCGTCGAGGAGCGGGCCCCTGCGATTGACGAGGTCACGGCCGCGAACTGGACATCTGTCGGCATCTGCGCCCACGAGTCGGCCATGAACGGCGGACTGCGAGTGGCGATCCCGGACTACTCCGGCTGAGGAACACGCGCCCGGCAGCCACATCTCCGGCAGCCACAACTCTGGCAGCCACATCGCGCCGGACAGCCACATCGCGCCGGACAGCCACATCGCGCCGGACAGCCACATCGCGCCGACGGGCGCCCAACTCTGGGAGGTGGGGATGACCCCTGCCCTGATTGATACGGACAGCGCGGCCGTGGAGAGCCGACCGGCTCTGGCCGTGAGCAGGTTTGCGCCGCTGCGCCGGCCTTCGGGCTGGGTCGCCGCCGTCGTCGCGGTGGCGTTCGCCGCTTGGGTGCTGTTCCTCGCGGACGGCACTCCGGCGGGTCCTGCGGTGGATGACCCGGGCAGGTTCATGGTGACGGTCCTGGACGGTGTGACGTTCGCGGGTTTGCTGTTCGTCGCGGCGTCCGGCTTTACGTTGATCTTCGGGTTGATGCGCACCGTGAACATGGTTCACGGGTCGTTGTTCCTGCTGGCCGCCTACATCGCGATCCGCGTGCAGGAGACGATGGTGGGCCGGTCCCGCAACATCGTCCCGGCCGACGTGGGCGTGCTCGACTGGGTGGTCCCGCTGCTGGTGGGCGCCGGTGTCGCGGCCGTGCTCGGCCTGCTGGTCCAGCAGGTGTTCCTGCAGTGGAACGAGGGCCAGGAGATGCGACAGACCATGGTGACGCTCGCCATCACCGTCGTGCTCGCCGACCAGATGTTGCGTGAGTTCGGCGGGCTGGCGCGGCGGATGGTCTGGCCGGGCGCGGCGACCCACTTCCTGTCCATCGCGGGGGAGCGTTACCCCACCACCCGGCTCTTCATGCTCGCCCTCGCGGTGCTTGTCGGAGTTCTGCTGTGGCTGTGGCTGACCCGGACGAGCGTGGGCATGATCATCCGGGCTGGGGTGGATGACCGGCAGATGGTGCGCGGCCTGGGCATCAACATCCGCCGGGTGTTCGCCCTCACCTTCCTCGCCGGCTCGTTCCTGGCGGGTGTCGGCGGAGTCATGGGCGCGTCGTTCGCCGGGGCGGCCCCTGGGACGGACGGCAGCTGGCTGCTGAACGCGCTCATCGTCGTGATCATCGGCGGGCTCGGCTCGCTCAGGGGCGCGGCCGCCGGCTCGCTGTTGTACGGCACGGTGGTCGCCTTCTCGCCCGCCTATCTGCCCAGCCAGTACTCGTACTACGCGATCATCATGACCTTCGGTCTCCTGGCGCTCGTGCTGGCGGTGCGTCCCTATGGGCTGTTCGGGAGGCCGGCGTGAAACTGGCCTTCGCCTGCCTGGTCTTCGGCCTGGCGCTTCTGCCGGCCGTGGCCACGCCGTTCTTCGTCAACTTCGTCATGACCCAGACCCTGATCCTGGGCCTGGCCGCGGCGACCATCGTGTTCCTGGCCAAGTACGGCGGCATGATCTCGCTGGCGCAACTGCTGATGGTCGGGATCGCGGGTTTCATGTACGGCAACGCGGCCCTGGACGGCGGCGCGCGTGGCCTGAACCTCGGCTGGCATCCGTGGGCGGCTGCGGGGTTCGCCATCCTGGTGACGACGCTGGTCGCGTTCGTGCTCGGCGCGATCGCGAGCCGGTCCACGGGCATCTACTTCCTGATGCTCACCCTGGTCTACGGGGTCATCGGCTACTTCGTGTTCGCCCAGATCGTCGAGATCTCCGGTCCTGGCGGCATCACCAGCATCCAGCGGCCGGAACTGCTGGGACCGCCGGTACTGCTCTACTACGCGGGCCTGCTGCTGTCGGTGGCGGCCTACGCCGGGTTCCGCGCCCTCGGGCGAACGGCGTTCGGGCTCGCGCTTCAAGGGGTCCGCGACGACCCCGTCCGGATGGCGTCGCTGGGATTCAACGTGCCGCTGCACCGCGCGCTGGCCTTCGCCCTGGCCGGGTTCGTGGCCGGGCTGGCCGGACTGCTGAACGTCTGGTGGAACGGCCAGATCGATCCCGCGTCGATCTCGATCGGGCCGACGCTGATCCTGCTGATCATCGCGGTCATCGGCGGCATCTCATCGCTCAAGGGCGCCTGGCTCGGCGCGTTCGTCTACGTCCTGGTGCTCACCTACCTGCGCGACCTGCCGCTGGTCGACCGTATCGGCCTCACCGAGGCCCGGTTCAACACCGTCATCGGGGTCATCGTCCTCATGATCATGGTCCTCTCGCCCGAGGGCCTGACCGGGATCGTTCACAAGATCCGGAAGCAGTTCGGAGAAACACGCCCATGAGAAGATCGAAAGTTCTAACACTGTTCATGGCCCTGGCGCTGACCGCGGGATGTGGCGGCGGTGGTAACGCCTCCTCTGGTCTGCCTGCCGACCAGAAGCAGCCCGCAAGCAGTGGATCAAGCACCGGCAACGGGATCCGGCTCGGCATCCTGGGGCAATGTGAGGGCCCGTTCGGCGGCTTCCACGAGGACGTGGTCGCGGGCACGACGCTGGCGCTGGCACGGTTCGCGGGTGCGAGTCCCAGCTCCAAGACCAGCGCGCTGGAGGGATTCAGCGGCGCGAAGGTGGCGGGCACCCCGATCGAGCTCGTCGGCATCGGCTGCGGCGATGACACCGCCGACCGCATCGTGCAAGAGGTGCGCCGGCTGGTCGAGCAGCTCGGCGCCAATGTGATCATCGGACCGCTCTCCGGTGACGAGGGCATCGCGATCGCCGAGTACGCCAAAGCGCACCCCGATCTCACGGTGCTGGCCGGCATCTCCGGTTCGCAGGAGCAGACCCTGCACGTCCGGGCGCCGAACTACTTCCGCTTCTACGGCGACGGCGCGATCTGGAATGCGGGACTCGGCGATCTGCTGCACAACAAGGAGGGCTGGGAGACCGTGGCGGTCATCGCCGACGACTACAGCTTCGGCCACACCTCGGCGGCCGGTTTCATCGCGGACTTCTGCGCTGTGGGCGGCAAGGTCACCCATCGGGTGTTCCCGCCGCTGGGCACCACAGACTACTCCTCCTACATCGCTCAGCTCCCGAACCCCGACGAGGTCGACGGCTACTTCTGGGCCGTCGGCGGGACCGGGACGCAGGCCGCGCTCGAGGCCTTCGTCAACGGCAAGGGCGACCTCACCGGCAAGCAGCATGCCGGCAACCTGTTCTTCAACCCCGACCTGGCCCAGGCGCTCGGGACCGACATCGCCGGGGCGTACGTGGGCGGTTTCGCCACACTGCCGTCCGACGTGCGCACCCCGGAGATCGAGGAGTACCTCGCCGCCGCGGACAAGACCTGGGAGAGCATCCCCGGCGCGCTGAGCGGCAACAAGCCGGCCAAGCCGTCCGTCGCCGCCGCGTTCGGCTTCTTCTACGGCTACTACACGGCCGGTGTGGCGCTGGCCGAGGCGCTGGAAGCGGTCGGCGGCGACATCACCGACGTTCCCGCGTTCCACAAGGCGATCGCGGGCCTCACCCTCGACCTGCCGTACGGCGACATCAAACTGGACGCGAACCGCAGCGGCATCGTCGACGTCGGCCTGTCGCGCCTGGTGAACGAGTCCGGGAAGGTCGTCCAGCAGACCGTGGCCATCGTCCCGGGCGTCGACCAGACCTTCGGCGGCACCTTCAGCCCCGACACTCCGTCGCCTGGCCGCGACTCGCCTGCGTGCGCAAAGCGGGACCTGCCATGGGCAGGCAAGGCCATCACCGTCGTCAACGGCGTCCCGCAGAGGTAGGGCACCATGACGCCTGTCGTCCAGGTCCACGACGTCACGGTCGCCTTCGGCGGCCTGCACGCTCTGCGCGGTGTCGACC
The DNA here is from genome assembly GCF_000725485.1 of Nonomuraea candida. GTDB lineage: Bacteria > Actinomycetota > Actinomycetes > Streptosporangiales > Streptosporangiaceae > Nonomuraea > Nonomuraea candida. The sequence continues at coordinate 12,672 of NZ_JOAG01000038.1, forward strand.
TCGACATCGCGCCGGGCGAGCGACTGGCCATCATCGGGCCCAACGGAGCCGGCAAGACCACACTGTTCAACGTCATCGCCGGCGACATCGCACCGACCACCGGCGCGGTGGTCATCAAGGGGCGGGACTGCACGCACCGGCCATCGCGTCACCGTCCCCGGCTCGGACTGGCGCGAACGTACCAGAAGGCACGTACCTTCTCCGGCCTCACGGTGTGCGAGAACATCTACCTCGCGCTCGCCGGTCACCGCGGCCGGCACAGGACGCTGTGGCGGTCCGCGGCCGATCGCCGGATGCGCCAGGAGGCCGCCCAGGTCGCCGGCCAGGTCTGGCTGTCCGGGCAGCTCGACGTGGTGGCGGGTGAACTCGCCCACGGGCAGCGGCGGCAGCTCGAACTGGCGATGGCCGTTGCCGCCCAGCCGGACGTGATGCTGCTGGACGAACCCGCGTCCGGCCTCTCCCGCGGTGAGCGGGAGCGGCTGGTCGAGCTGATCGAATCGCTCGATGAACAGCTGACCCTGCTGCTCATCGAGCACGACATGGAGGTCGCGTTCCGTGTCGCCCAGCGGGTCATCGTGATGGCCGACGGCCGGCAGGTCATGGCCGGATCACCCGATCAGGTTCGTGCGGATCCGCACGTCCATCAGATCTACCTCGGCACGGAGGGGGCATGACGGCGATTCTCGAGGTACGGGACTTACGCGCCGGTTACGGGGCCTCGGTGATCCTCGACGGTCTGAGCTTCCGAATGGAGGCCGAGTCCGTCGCCGTCGTCGGGCGCAACGGAATGGGCAAGACAACGCTGTGCGACACCCTGGTCGGATTTCTCCCGGCTTCGGGCGGCGAAGTCCGGGTGACCGGCCGGAGAGTCGACGGGCTCACTCCCGAGAAAGCCGCCACGACCGGGATCGCCTACGTCCCGCAGGGCCGCCGGCTCTTCCCCTCTCTCACCGTGGACGAGCACCTCACCATGCTGGCCCGGCGAGCAAGGGGCCGGCGATGGACGCCCGACGCGGTCTACGAGCTGTTCCCCCGGCTCGCCCAGCGCCGGCGCCAGGGTGGAGCCGAGCTGTCGGGCGGTGAGCAGCAGATGCTCGCCGTCGGCAGGGCTCTGCTGCTGAACACGCCCCTGATCGTGATGGACGAACCCTCCGAAGGGCTGGCGCCCACGATCGTCGACGTGCTGGTCGATGTCGTTCACCGCCTGGTGTCCGAAGGGGTGGCCGTGCTCGTCGTCGAGCAGAACCTGAGGGCCGCGGTACGGCTCGCGAACCGGCAGCTCGTCATGGTCTCCGGCCGCCTCGAGGCGGAGTTCACCGGAGAGGAGTTGCTGGTCCGCCCTGACCTGCAGCGCCAGTATCTCGGCGTCGGCTCCACGGCCGCGCCGTACAAGGATGGAGAGCCGGCATGAGGGTGACGAGGGCGCTGGGCGCCAACACCTGGATCTGGACCTCGCCGCTGACCGACAAGACGCTGGCCGAGCTGGCGCCGAAAATCCGCGCTTGGGGATTCGACGTGATCGAGCTCCCGGTCGAGAACGTCGGCGACTGGGATCCGGGCCGTACGGCGACGCTGCTCGACTCGCTCGGCCTGTCGGCGACCATCGTGGTCGCCATGGGGCCGGGGCGTGAGCTGATCGGCGCGGATCGCGAGACGATCACCACGACGCGCGACTACCTGCGGCGTGTCGTCGACATCGCGGCGGCAGTCTCCGCACCGGTGATCGCCGGTCCGATCTACACGTCGGTCGGCAGGACGTGGCGCATCGGTGAGGCGGAGCGGCGCGGCTGCTACGAGCAGCTTCGCGACAGTCTCGAGCCGGTGGTACGGCACGCGATGGGCGCCGGTGTCACCGTCGCCGTCGAACCACTCAACCGGTATGAGACCAGCCTCATCAACACCGTCGACCAGGCACTGGAGGCGCTGGACGGCCTCCCCGCCGCGGGCTGCGGACTCGGCCTGGACATCTATCACATGAACATCGAGGAACGCAGCATCACCGAGGCCATCCGCAGGGCTGCCGGCCGGATCGCGCACGTGCAGGTCTGCGCGAACGACCGCGGTGCGCCAGGCGCCGACCACCTGAACTGGCCCGGCATCATCGCCGCTCTGGACGCGGCCGGCTATCCGGGCCCGCTCGTGATCGAGTCGTTCACCGGCGACAACGCGACGATCGCGACAGCGGCGTCGATCTGGCGGCCGTTGGCCAAGACACAGGACGCCATCGCCGTCGACGGGCTCGCCTTCCTCATGGGAGTGGTGGGGCTCACTTCCTCCGGTCCCAGCTCCTCAACGAAATGACGGTGAGATTCATGCGATTACGGTTCATCACGTTCATGGTGGCGACGCTCCTGGCGGTCCTGCTCCCGCCTCCGGCCATCAGCTTCGCGCACCCTCCCGCAGAGGCATACAAGATCCTCTTCTTCCACAAGACGACCGGGTTCCGGCACGACTCCATCCCAGCCGCGCTGGCCGCCGTCGAAGAGCTGGGCACGCAACACGGATACACGGTGACGCAGACGCAGGACGCGTCGATCTTCACCGACGAGGGCCTCGCCGCGTTCAAGGCCATCGTCTTCTTCACCGACGGTGAGAACACCCTGACCACACCCCAGCGGACCGCATTCGAGCGCTACATCCACCGCGGCGGCGGCTTCGTCGGCCTGCACTCCACGTCCAATACCGACAAGGCGAACTGGCCGTGGTGGCGTGACCTGTTCGGCGGGGCGTTCTTCGCCAACCATCCGCCCATCCAGTCCGCGACGGTGAAAGTGGACGCGGCGCAGCACCCGGCGACGGCCCATTTCGGCGCCTCGTTCCAGTGGCCCGGCGACGAGTTCTACAACCTCACCGCCAATCCCCGCGCCGCGGGCGTCAAGGTGTTGCTCACGGTGGACGAATCCACCTACAGCGGCGGGCAGATGGGTGCCGATCACCCTGTCTCCTGGTGTTCGGCCTTCGACGGCGGCCGGACCTTCTACACCGCGCTCGGCCACTCGGCCAGCCACTACGCCAATCCCGGCTTCCGGCAGCACATCGGCTGGGCCATCGAGTGGGCCGCCGGCGCGACCGAGGGCGACTGCGGCCAGCCGCGTACGGGCATCCCCACCGCCGCGGCCTTCGAGAAGGTCGCCCTCGACGACAACACGGCCAACCCGATGAAGCTGGACATCGCCGCCGACGGCCGGGTGTTCTACACCCAGCTGGGCGGCACGCTGAAGATCTACCACCCGGACACCCGGCAGGTCACCACCGCCGGTCAGATCCCCGTGTACCGGGGCCAGGAGAACGGCCTGATCGGCATCGCCCTGGATCCGGCGTTCGCCCAGAACAACCACCTCTACCTCTTCTACAGCGACCCGGCCTCGATGACCGTCGACGGCATCGCCGGCGGAGTCCAGCACGTCTCGCGGTTCACGCTCGACCCGCTCAGCGAGTCGATCGACATGGACTCAGAAGTGGTGCTGCTGAAGATCCCCCACCAGCGGGTCGAATGCTGCCACAGCGGCGGCCACCTGGACTTCGACGCGGAGGGCAACCTCTACATCTCCACCGGCGACGACACCAACCCCTTCGCCTCCGGCGGCTTCGGGCCGCTGGACTTCCGGCCGGGCCGCCAGCCCTGGGACGCGGCCCGCTCCTCCGGCAACGCCGCCGACCTCCGCGGCAAGATCCTCCGGATCAACCCGCTCGAAGCCGCCACCAGCGGCGACCCTCCCGGCGTCGGCAGCACCTACACCGTCCCCGATGACAACCTCTTCACCAGCGGCAAGCACGACGGCCTGTTCCCGGGAGGCGTCTATGTCCCGGCCCTGGGCCGGCCGGAAATCTACGTCATGGGGCTGCGCAACCCGTTCACCCTGGACGTCGACCAGACATCAGGCACGCTCACCTTCGGGCTGGTCGGCCCGGACGCCAACCCCTCCGGCGGAGTGGATCCCGATCGCGGCCCGCGGGGCTACGACTACTGGGCCCGCGTGAACGAGGCCGGCAATTACGGCTGGCCGTTCTGCATCGTCAACAGCCAGCCGTACCGGCACTATGACTTCGCCACCGGCGTAGCCGGCGAGCCGTACGACTGCGCCGGTGGGCCGGTGAACGACTCTCCGAACAACACCGGCATCGACCGGCTCCCGCCGGTGGAACATCTGCCCACGCTCTACTACCCGTACTGCGCCAGCAACGGCGGATACTCGGCGCCGCCGCCGTACCCGGAGGTTCCGTGCGGTCCCGTCGACGGCGGGGCCGCCTACGGGACCGGCCGCGCCGCGTACGCCGGCGACACCTACCGCTTCAACCCCCAGGTCACCGCGGACGGCAAGTTTCCCCAGTTCTTCGACGGCAAGCCGTTCGTCATGGAGTGGGAACGCGACTTCATCGCGACGATGAACCTCGACCAGAACGGCGCATACGTCAAGGGATCGCTCGCCGAGCAGTTCTACGGCTTCCGCTTCGACCAGAGCCTGCGCCTGCGCAAGCCGCACGACATGGAGTTCGGCCCCGACGGCAACATGTACCTGATCGAATGGGGCGACGAGTTCAACTTCGGCGGTGGCGGGGTCAACCCCGACTCCGGCCTGTTCCGCATCAGCTACGTCAAGGACGGCCGGACCCCGACCGTTGTCTCGTCGGCGTCACCGGACAACGGCCAGCCGCCCGTGGAGGTGAGCTTCTCCTCCGAGGGGACCTTCGACGCCGACGGCGACAACCTCACCTTCGCCTGGTCGTTCGGCGACGGCGCCACCAGCACCCAGCCGAACCCGACCCACACCTACACCAGGGCCGGCGTCTACACCGCGCAACTCGTGGTCACCGACAGCTCGAGCCGCTCGGCCAGCTCGAACGTCACCATCACCGTCGGCAACACCAAACCGGTGGTCACCATCGACCTGCCTGAGCACGGGCAGGTCTTCGAGTGGGGCGACGACGTTCCGTTCAGCGTCAAGGTGACCGACGCGGAGGACGGCACCGTCGACTGCGCGGACGTGGTCGTGCAGCAGGGCGTCTACCACGACACCGGGGGAGCGGTGCACGTGCACCAGGGCCCGTCGCACCAGGGCTGCCAGGGCACCATCCAGACTGACCCGGAGAGCGGACACGAGGGCGCGAACGTCACCACCATCGTCACGGCGAGCTACACCGATGCCGGTGGCCACCCCGATGCGCAGCCGCTCACCGGAGGCAGCAGTCACCTGCTACGGCCGGCCCAGACGGAGGCCGAGCACTTCGCCAAGTCCTCCAACGTCACCACCGCACCGGGCAACGACCCGCTCGGCGGCGGCGAAACGGTACGGGGTGCGAACGGCGCCTGGGCGTCGTACGATCCGGTGAACCTGGACGGCGTCCACTCGCTGGGACTGCGCGTAGCGTCACAAGCCGACACCACCATCGAGATCCGGCGGGACGCACCCACGGGGCCGCTCCTGGCCACGAAGGAGATCCCGGCGACGGCCAAGGCCCAACGGATACCCGGAAAGACAGGATTCGGCAACGCCGCCCAGTTCAACAACGGGACCGCCCATCACTACGCCGAACTGCCCACGGGCGTCGTCAGCGGCCTGACCGGCGACTTCACCATCGCCACCTGGGTCAACCGCGCGGCCACCGGGCAGGACTGGTCCCGGATCTTCGACTTCGGCTCCGGGACCGGCACCTACATGTTCCTCACCCCGAACGCCGGCGGCGCACCCGGGCTCCGCTACGCCATCTCCACCCAGGGCAACTGCTGCGAGCAGCAACTGACCCACGACCAGGAACTCCCCGCCGGGTGGCACCACGTCGCGGTGACCCTGTCCGGAACCACCGGAACGTTGTGGCTCGACGGGGTCGCGGTCGCGACGAACACGAACATGACCATCAACCCAGCCGAGCTCGGACAGACAGCCAATAACTGGCTCATCCGCTCCCAATTTCCTGACCCCTACCTGAACGCGGCGCTCGACGAATTCCACATCTACGACTCCGCACTCAGTCAGGCACAGCTCCAGGCGCTCATAGCGAACCCGGCCGGTGCCGCCGGCGGCAACATCGTCGCCTACACCTTCAACGAAGCCGGCGGCGCCACCCTCGTCGACGCCTCCGGCAACGGCGACAACGGCTCCATCGTCCTCAACCCGGCCGTCGCCACCTGGACCGACGCCACCGTCGACCTCAAGGCGACCACCGGCAGCACGCGGCTCTACCTGGTCTTCCCCGGCGCCGAGGCGAACGTCAACTGGCTGCGGCTCAACGCCTGGCCCACCGGCCGGTTGCAGTCCTCCAACTACCCCGACCGCTATGTCCGGCATGCCAGCTTCGACGTGCTCCTCCACGTGAACCCCGCCATCGCGGACTCACAGTGGCGGATCGTGCCGGGCCTGGCCGATGCGACCGGCGACCACGTGTCCATCGAATCGGTCAACCACCCGGGCTACTACCTGCGGCACGCCGGCTTCGACTTCGCCCTCGTCCGCAACGACGGCAGCGCCCGGTTCAAAGCCGACGCGACGTTCAAACGCGTCCCCGGACTGGCCGACCCCACCGCGGTGTCGTTCCAGTCCTACAGCCATCCCGACCGCTACTTACGCCACTACCGGTTCGCTTTACGACTCGACCGGATCACCAACGACACCAGCCGAGCCGACGCTACCTACCGCATCACCGACTGACCACTACTCGGTGGACGGGGACGACCCGGTCCCCGTCCACCGGGGGTCGACAGCCGCGGAGCAACGCCCCCATGGCCGAACGCCAGTCCGCCGACCGGATCGTGGTCCTGGACGGCGGGCGCGCCGCCGACGCGGGCGACCACTGCTGCTTCCGGTCTGGGGGACTCGCTCATCGCGCGCCCGGGCGGCGGTGGGTCTTCGCCTGCCCAGAATCGGACATTTAAGATCTACAACGTAAAGGCGCTCGGTTTGTGCAAAATTTCATTTTTTACTTCTTAAAGGCACGGGCTACGCCCGTACTCGACAATCCAAAGAAACGGTCTCATCGGTTGTAGAGCTTGCGTGCCCACAAGTAGCTGCCCAGGGCGATGACGGCGCTCCAGGCGGCGGCCGCGAGGAACGTGGTCCCGGCGGGACGGCCGGCCAGCAGCTCGCGCAGGGTCTCGATGACGGGGGTGAACGGCTGGTGCTCGGCGAACCAGCGCAAGGGGGCCGGCATCGACTCGGGCGGGACGAAGCCGCTGCCGAGGAAGGGCAGCACCATCAGGGGCATCGGCAGGTTGCTGGCCGTGGCGACGTTCTTGGTGACCATGGCGAGCGCGACCGACAGCCAGGTGATGGCGAAGGTGAACATGGCCAGCAGGCCGATCACGCCGAGCCAGTCGAGTGCCGAGGCGGCCGAGCGGAAGCCGATCAGCACGGCCACCAGGGTGACCGTCGTGATCGCGATGAAGTTCTGCACGAGTGCGCCGAGCACGTGTCCGGTGAGCACGGAGACGCGGGCGATGGCCATGGTCTTGAAGCGGGCGATGATGCCCTCGGTCATGTCGATGGCGACGGAGATCGCGGTTCCCTGGGCGGCGCCGGCGATCGCGGTGACGATGATGCCGGGGGTGAGGTAGCCGACGTAGGTGGCGCGGTCGCCGCCGATGCCGGCGCCCATGGTGCCGCCGAAGACGTAGACGAACAGCAGCAGGAAGACGACGGGGACGCCGGTGTAGGTGAGGATCAGGGTGGGGTAGCGCCAGAGGTGTTTGAGCTGGCGGCGGGTCATCGTCGCGGAGTCGGTGATGGCTCTCATGGCGGTCGCGGTCACGGTCGCGGTCACGGTGGTGGTCGTGGCGGTGGTCGTGGTGGTGGTCGTGGGGGTGGTGGTCATGGGGCGGGTTCCTTGGTGAGGGTGAGGAAGACGTCGTCCAGGTCGGGGGTGTGGACGGTGAGTTCGGCGACGTCGATGGCGTGGGTGTCCAGCCGGTCGAGGAGGTTCTTGAGTGTCTTGACGCCGCCGGTGTGGGGGAGGTGGGCGGTGAGGGTGGCGTCGTCGTGGGTGGTGGCGCCGAGGTGGTGGAGGGCTCTGCGGTAGGCGTTCTCGTCGGTGAAGCGGACGGCGATGTGGCCGCCGGGGACGAGTCGTTTGAGTTCGTCGGGGGTGCCGTGGGCCACGAGCCGGCCCTGGCTGAGCAGGGCGATGTGGTCGGCGAGCTGGTCGGCTTCCTCGAGGTATTGGGTGGTGAGGAAGATGGTCACGCCGTTTTGGCGGACGAGGTCTTTGACGATCTGCCACATGGTGCGGCGGCTGCGTGGGTCGAGGCCGGTGGTGGGTTCGTCGAGGAAGATGAGCCGGGGTGTGCCGACGAGGGTCATGGCGAGGTCGAGGCGGCGGCGCATGCCGCCGGAGTAGGTGGCGGCGGGCTGGTGTGCGGCGTCGGTGAGGTCGAAGCGTTCCAGGAGTTCGTGGGCGCGCCGGCGTCCGGGGGTGCGGCCGAGGTGGAGGAGGTCGGCCATGAGGCGGAGGTTCTCCTCGCCGGTGAGGAAGGTGTCGATGGCGGAGAACTGGCCGGTGACGCCGATGGCGGCGCGTACGTGGTCGGGTTCTTTGGCGGGGTCGTGGCCGGCTACGCGGATGTCGCCGGCGTCGGGCTTGATCAGGGTGGACAGGATCTGGACGGTGGTGGTCTTGCCGGCGCCGTTGGGTCCGAGCAGGGAGAAGATCGTGCCTTGCGGGATGGTGAGGTCGATGCCGCTGAGGACGGGGTGTGTGCCGTAGGACTTGCGGAGTCCGGTGACGGAGATGGCGGGGGGCCGGCTGGTGTGCATGGTGGTCATCTCCGGGCCGGGTTGGGCGGGGTGGCGGGCGGTTCGAGACAGTACGTGTTTGACATGCTTTGAAAGCTACGTTGCGTTCAAATTTATTGTCAATCGATGGAACGTGTCATCCCAGGTCGAGCCGGTGATTTTGGTGCGTTGACGCTGGCAGCGAATGCAATGCTGCGTTGCGTTGGTTGGGTGCTAACGCAATAATGGGGTCATGCCAGGAGGAAGGTTGACCCAGCGGGACCGCCAGCGCATCGCGGCCGGTCTCACCGAGAGGCTCTCCTATGCCGAGATCGCCAGGCGTCTTGACCGGCCGACCTCCACGATCAGCCGGGAGATCGCCCGCAACGGCGGCCCCGGCGGTTACCGGCCGGAGCGGGCGCATCGGGCGGCGGAGCGGCGGGCGCGGCGTGGCACGCCGGTGCCGTCGCCCGGGCTGCCGGGTGGCAGGGCGGTCGGGGTGGAGGACGGGGTGATCGAGATGGCGGTCCGGATGGGGCTGCCGAAGATGATGGCGCGGGTGTTCATCGGCCTGCTGCTGTCCGAGGACGGCAGGCTCACGGCGGCGGGGCTGGCGCGCAGGTTGCAGGTCAGCCCGGCGTCCGTCTCGATGGCGGTGGGTTATCTGATCCAGCAGGGGCTGATCAGGCGTGAGCGTGATCAGCGGGGGCGTCGTGACGTGTATGTGATCGATGACGACACCTGGTACCACTCGGTGATGACCGGTGCGCGGCAGACGCTGGAGGCGGCGGAGGCGGCGAGGAAGGCGGCGGAGGCGTTCGGGCCGGACACGGTGGTGGGGCGGCGGATGGCGCGGGGTGGGATGTTCCTGGAGCGGATCAGCCTGGACCTGCTGGAGTCGACCGAGCGCTGGCGCGGCCTCCTGTCGTGATCGGTTCGGGGTGACTCCGGTGTGCGTGTGATCGCTCGCGCGGGCCGGGCCCCGCGCAGGGGGCTGCCGGCCGCGCCGCGTGTCGCCCCGGTCGTCACCTCCGCCTGATCGCGGCCGGGGTCAGCGGAAGGAGCGGCGGTAGGCGGCCGGGGTGGTGCGCAGGGCGGTGTGGAAGCGGCGGCGGAGGTTGACCGCCGAGGAGAGGCCGACGCGGGTGGCGATGGTCTCGACGGGCAGGTCGGTCTCCTCCAGTAGTGCGCGGGTGGCGGCCAGGCGGCGTTCCAGCAGCCAGCGGGCGGGCGGGACGCCGAGCTGGTCGGCGAACTGGCGGGTGAGGGTGCGGGGGGAGACGCCCAGGTAGGCGGCCATGTCCTCGACGGTGATGGGCTCGGACAGGTGGGCGAGCAGCCATTCGAGCAGGGGTGCCAGGGAGTCGGGCATGGGGCCGGTGGTGGGGAGTGGCGGGTACTGGCGCTGGCAGCCCTCGCGGTGCGGGCCGGCGGCGAGCTGGCGGCCGATGCGCATGGCGTGGGCCGCGCCGTGCTCCTGCAGCACCTGGTGGAGGCAGAGGTCGAGGGTGGCGGCCGAGGCGCCGGCGGTGGCGACGTCGCCGTGGTCGACGTAGATGACGGTGTCGTCGGGGATGACGCGGGGGTGGCGGGCGGCGAGCTCGCCGGACAGCTCCCAGTGGACGGAGGCGCGGCGGCCGTCCAGGAGTCCCAGGGCGGCGGGGATGAAGATGCCGGCGCAGACGGCGACGATGCGGGCGCCCCGGTCGTGGGCCCGGGAGACCGCGCGCAGCACGGCGGGGGAGGGGGTGAGGGTCCAGCCGGCGACGATCACGGTGCGGGCGTCGTCGAGGGCTTCGAGGCCGTGCTCGACCTGGATGGGGACGTCGAGGGTGGTGGGCAGGGAGCCGGGGTGCTCGGCGCACAGGGTGAAGCTGTAGTGGCGGGGGATGTCGGGGCCGTGGTAGCCGAAGACGGCCGAGGCGGAGGTGACGGGGTAGAGCTCCTGGCCGGGGGCGACCAGGGCGACCACGCGGTGCGGGCCGGGAGGTGTCGCGAGGGGGTCCCCGCAGTCCAGCAACATGGCGCAAATGTACCCAATGATGTCATTTGGGACACCGGTGGTCTGAGCTGGAAAGATCCAGAATGAGGGCTCATGTGGACGAGGAACTTCACCCTCTACTTCGGCGCCCGCACCATCTCGCTGCTCGGCGACGCGATGATGCCCGTCGCCTCGGCGCTGGCGATCGGGAAAGTGTACGGGATCGCGGGCGTCGGCTACGTGCTGGCCCTGTGGACCGCGTCGGCCGTGCTGGTCATGCTGTTCGGCGGGGTGGTCGCCGACCGGATCGGCGCCCGGCGGCTGATGATCGGCGCGGACGTGGCCAGGGTCGTCACGCAGGGCGTCGTGGCGGTCGCCTTCCTCGACGGCGTCCCGCCGTACGCCCTGCTGCTGGCGACGGCGTTCGTGTCGGGCCTGGCCGCCGGGGTGTTCGAGCCGGGCGTGGGCGGCATGGTGCCCCTGGTCGCCCGGGACCCGCAGCGGGCCAACGCGACACTGAAGATCGCCGAGGCGGTCACCCAGCTGGCGGGGCCCGCGCTGGCCGGGGTGCTCGTCGTCGTCGCGGGGCCGGTCGTCGTCTACACCGTGGACGCCGCGACGTTCCTGGTCAGCGGGGTGTGCCTGCTGCTGGTCCGGGTCGCCGTGCCCCGGCCGGCGCCCTCCGACGTGCTGAGCGACCTGCGCAGGGGCTGGCAGGAGTTCCGGGCCAGGAGCTGGATGTGGTCGGTCATCCTGGTCTGGGTGTTCTGGGGCGTCCTGGTGGTCGGGCCGTACGTGCCGCTGTCCTCGCAGGTCATCGGGGCCGACTACGGCTGGGTGATGGCGGCGCTCGGCCTCGGCACCGTGCTGGGCGGGCTGGTGGCGATCCGGCTCCGGCCGCGCAGGCCGCTGGCCGCCGGGGCGGTGGCGCTGAGCGGGTACGTGGCGGTGCCCCTGACCGTCGCGCTCGGCCTGCCGCTGCCGCTGCTGATGGCCGGGCACCTGCTCGGCGGGTGCGCCTGGGCGTTCTGGTCGGTGATGTGGTCCACCAGCGTGCAGACCCAGGTCGCGCCGGACGTGCTCAACCGGGTCAACGCCTACCAGGTGGCCGGGTCCGTGGCGGGCATGGCCGCCGGGCAGGCGCTGGCCGGCCCGGCCGCCGCGCTGGTCGAACCGCGCACGTTCATGCTCGGGTCGGCCCTGGTGGCGGCCGGTGTGGTGGCGGCCCTGCTGTCGATCGGGCCGGTCAGGCGGCTGGGCCGCGCCTCCCGGCGGGAGCCGGCGGACCGGCCGCTCCCGGCTCCGGCCGGCTAGCCGGCGAACGCCGACAGCGGCGCCGTGCAGAGCGTCTGCTCGGCTCCGAACTCCTCGAACGTGCCGGCGGGCCGGAAGAGGAGGCGGTCCGTCGCGCGGCCGGCGATGACGAAAGGGCACCCGCCCCTGGCAGGTCCCGCCGCGCCCCGCCCGCCCCCTGGAGCCGGGGGCGGGTCACCGGTGGCCCTTCCGGGATCAGGCGGGCTGGTCCTTCTCCGCGGGGAGCCAGGCCTGGAGGTTCGCCGGGTCGAACGGGATCGAGATGTGCTCGTGGGTGATCGCCCACGAGCCGTTCGACCGGCGCAGGCAGACGGTCGAGCGTACCCAGATCGAGGCCTGCTGCCCGTTCCTGCGCTTGCCCGAGTCCAGGTGGAGCATGTGCACGAACGCGGTGTCACCGCTGGTCACGATGGACAGGTCGTGCGTTTCCAGGCTGATGGGGCCGTCGTAGCCGTCGAACCACCGCACGAAGTTGCGGCGCACCGCCTCCGTCCCCGCGAACTGCAGCGGGGGGACGACGTCGTAATAGACGATGTCGGGCGAGTAGAGCGACATGAGCCGGTCGACGTCCTTGGCCTCGCAGGCCCGGGCCCGGCTGTCCAGGACGGTCCTGATCTCGGACTCGTTCGACGTCATCGCATCCTCCGTCATATCCGGCCGCGGCCGGCTCACCCGGCCCGCGGTCCCTGTGCTGTCAGTGATCCGACGACGCGGCCCCGGCGAATGTGAGGCCGGCGAAGGTTACGTCACCGAGCTGCGCGTCGCCGTCGAACTGCTCGGCAAGGAGATCGAGGATCGGCGGCAGGGCGCGGACCTGGTGGTGCCGGCGCTGCTGGACACGCTGCTGCTGTACATCCTGCGGGCCTGGTTCGACGTCTCGGCGGAGCACTGCAAGATCGGCGGCTGGGCGGCCGCGCTGGCCGATCCGGCCGTCGGCGCCGCGCTCGACGGCATCCACCGCGACCCTTCCCACCCGTGGACGGTCGAGTCGCTCGGCCGCCGCGCGGGGCTGTCCCGCGCGGCGTTCTCCCGCCGGTTCACCCAGTTCGTCGGGCAGCCGCCGCTGACCTATCTGACCTGGTGGAGGCTGGGCACGGCCGCGCGGATGCTGCGCGACTCCGACGCCGCGCTGAGCGAGATCGCCGCCGCGATCGGCTACGGCTCGGAGTTCGCCTTCGCCAACGCCTTCAAGCGCGAGTACGCCATGGCCCCCGGCAAGTACCGCCGCCTGGGCTGCCCGGCGCCGGGCCGGGCGGCGGCAGGAGCCGCGCCGGCCGCCGGCTCCCGACAACTCGCGCACGACGACGATCGGACGGCCTGATCGGACGGCCTGATCGGGCGCCGGGAGGCGCGGGCGTGCGTCGCGGCTCTTCGGTGGTACCTTCTCCCGGTGGTCAGACCGCGGCCGGGTGAAGAGGGTGTTCCGTGGGCAAGCAGTTGACGGAGATGCTCAAGGGGACGCTGGAGGGTCTCGTCCTGGCGATCCTGTCCGACCGGCCCGCGTACGGCTACGAGATCACCGCGTGGCTGCGCGATCAGGGCTTCTCCGACATCGCCGAGGGCACCGTCTACGCGCTGCTGGTCAGGGTGGAGCGGCGCGGGCTCGTCGACGTGGAGAAGGTCCCCTCCGACAAGGGGCCGCCGCGCAAGGTCTACTCGCTGAACGCGCACGGCCGGGAATATCTCGAGGAGTTCTGGCGGACGTGGGGCTTTCTGGCGGAACGGCTCGAACGGCTCCGCGATGAAGGAAGATGAGACCTCTCCGGCGCCGGAGGGGCGGCTCGACCGCGAGCGAAAGGACCGACGATGCGCAGGTTCCTCATCATCCTCCTCCTGGCCGTGCTGCCGGCGGCCGCGGCCTGCGCGGACGACGCGCCCGCCGATCCGGGCCTGCGCGCCGAGCTGCTGCGGATGCTCAAGGTCGACCAGGAGGTACGCACCCTGGAGGCGTCCCAGGAGGACTGGGACCGGGTGGAGAAGGCCAACACCGACCGCATGCGGCAGATCCTCGACGCGCACGGCTGGCCCGGCCACGCGATGGTCGGCGAGGACGGCGCGCACGCGGCCTGGGCGCTCGTCCAGCACGCCGACCGTGACCTGGACCTGCAGCGGCGCGGGCTGGAGCTGATGCGGCAGGCCGTGGAGCGCGACGACGCCGACCCGTCCGACCTGGCCTACCTGGTGGACCGGGTGCGCGTCGCGGAACGCCGGCCGCAGGTGTACGGCACGCAGTGGGAGACGAACCCTCAAGGGGAGTGGCGGCCCCGTACGCCGATCGAGGACGAGGCGAAGGTCGACGAGCGGCGCGCCGCGGCCGGGCTGAAGCCGCTGCGGGAGTACCTGGAAGAGCTGAAATCGGCCCGATGAGCCCTCCAGCCGCCACCCGGCCGGCCATCGGTAACCGGGCGCGATCGGCAGGGCCGGCCGCCGGCCCGCGACCTGCTCCAGGTGCCGCAGCGACTCGGCGTAGTGGGCGTGCATCACCGCGAGCAGGGACTCGGCCCGCGGCACGACCGGGTCCCCCGGCGCGGCGGTGACCTTGATCGCGTACACGGCGGTGCTCGCCGCCCTGAGCCCGGTGAGGCGGTAGCAGAGCACCGGGTTCTCGATCGTGGTGACCGGCGCGCCCAGCCGCATGAGCGGGACCAGGTCGGGGTCGCGGGCGAAGATCCGCCGCTCCAGGCCGTCCGCCGGGCCGGGGGCGGGCGGGGGGCCGCCCTCGCCGGGCGGCACGCACAGCTTCCACGGCTGGTCGGTGTAGGCCGCCAGCCGGTGCGGGTGCCGCAGCCGCTCGGCGGCCAGCACGAAGAACTCCGCCGGGAAGTCGGCGTCGTAGCACGCGCGCAGCACCTCCGGCGGGCGCAGCCCGCGCGCGTACAGCGCCGTGGCCAGCCGCGCCGGTGAAGGTCTTGGTGTTGCTGCCGATCCGGGCGTGCCCGTCGACCGGCGGCTTGGCGGTCCCGCCGAGCTCGGCCGCACCGGCGCTGCCGGTCCACTCGCCGCGCTCGTCGTGCACGCGCAGCGACACCCCGGTGAAACCGGACTCGACGATCTCCTCGATCGCCTGCCGCAGCTCGGAGCGGTCCGGCCCGCCGGCCGGGCGCGCGGTGTTCTGGTCCTGGCCGGAGTGGGTGATGGTCATGGGGGTCCGCTCCTCAAGCGTCTGTCGGGTGGGGCGGCGTCCTGCCGCTGCGCAGAGCTTGCACCCTGACCCGAGGTCAACCTCAACCGTGATCCGGCTCACAACGGCGCCATCGCCGCCGCGCTCGCCCACGGGGCAGCGATCCTGCGGGCCGCCGCCCCGTTCTGAGAGGTCCGGCAGCGAGCGATCCGGTCGAGCGAGGGGACGACGAGGATTTCGCCGCCGCGCAGGTAGCCCAGGGCCTTGGCAAGCTCTTCGCGGCCGGTGTTCTTGCCCCTCGGCTTGTCGGCGATGACGCGGATGCAAATCGGCCGCATTTCGGCCGGCGCGCCATGGCTTCCTGAGCCCCGGCCGCTCCGCCCTTGCGCGTCACGTGTCTTCATGCCCCATAACAAAAGCGACAAAAGGGATGTGCGGCTCGCTGGTGACCTTCATGTTTCACCGTCCCCCGCCGTAGAGCCGGGATTTGTGATATCTGTGCTGCAATTCCCCTGATGAAGGACTGTATTGCATGTTCAACGAAGGAGCTCCGCCCAACCACGGCGATGGCAGGGTGCGGCTGGAGGTCGACGGGCAGGTCGTCTACCTTGAGGCGATTCGGACCGGCGCTGCGGGCGAGCAGGAAATCGCTGGTCGCAGCCTCTCCCTTGATGCCGCCGTCGCGGGGATCCGCGCCGTGGTGGATCGGTTCTCCAAGGAGTTGCAGTCCACCGGGGCCGACAAGGTGACCGTTACGGTGGGATGCGAGTTCGTGGTCGAGACGGGCAGCATCGTGGCCGTCATCGGCAAGGGCTCGGCGAAGTCGGCCCTCAACGTGACCCTGGAATGGAACAAACCGTCGGCGTAGGCCCGGAGATGGAGTGGTTGCCCCTGCTCAAGGCCGCCACGCTGGCGCTCTGGGTGACGGGCGAGCACGGCCGGCCCGTTCGCCTCGGGACCGGCTTCGTGGTGAGCGGCGGGCTCGTGGCGACGTGCGCCCATGTGGTCGCCGAGGACTCCGCTTCGCTGCCGTCAGCCGTTCAGGGCCAGATCGTCGCCACCGGCGGCTCTCTCAGCCTGAGGCCCGTCGGCAAGCTGTACTTCCGTGACGAGAACACGGGGCTGGACCTGGCCTTCCTGAGGGCCGACGAGGCGGAATTGCCGGGTCCTGCCCTGCTCTCGGACCGGCTGACGATCGGTGATCAGCTCTGGACCTACGGGCATCCCGACGGTGTCTTCCGGGCGGGGCAACCGGCGACCTTCCACTACGAGGGCGGGTCACGCCGGAGCACGACGAAGAACCTGGAACTGCCCAGGCTCCGCGGCACACCGGTGGGCGGCGGGTTCAGCGGAAGCCCGGTCGTCAATCTCCGTACCGGCGCCGTCTGTGGCATGCTCTGCACCTCCGACCACCAGGGCAGCGCGCACATGCTGCCGGTGGCCGAGATCATCGAGCGCTCGGGGGAGACGCCGGCCTTCGAGCGCCAGGCTCCGCAGTGGCTGCTCTCGCTCTCGGACGAACAACTGCGCGAAGGCCGGTGGCGGATTCCGGACAGGCGGCTGCGCCGCTTCATGGAGGCCTTCCGCGGGCTGGTGGAGGCCCAGCCGTACCCGGGTGTGCTGCCCGGGGTGGCCACGCCTCCGCTGACGTCGATCTACGTCAAGCAGCAGGCCGCGCTGCCCGCGGAGCGGAGGCCGTCCGGGGCGAGAAGGCCGCCTGCCGAGCGGAGACCGGACCCGGCAAGGACATCAGCCGTCCCCTCATGGGACGACATCATGTTCGGCCCCTGGCACACGTCCCCGGTCACCGCCGATCAGCCGGCGGCGCGGGCGGACCATCCCGTGGCGGCCGACATCCTGCTCTCCACCACGAAAGACGCCGTCGTGGTCGCCGGCCCGGGATCCGGCAAGTCCTGCCTGCTGCGCATGCTGGTCGCCCATCTGTCCGAGCAGTGGCGTGAGGATCCCCACGGGCGTGAGGTCCCGATCCTGGTCCAGGCCGCCGCGTTACTCGACTCGGTGGGTCTGCCCGCCACCCTGCGTCGGGCCATCCAGGCGGACCTGGCCGCGGCCGGCTCGCTGGATGACCTGCCGGAGAACTTCTTCCGCGAGCCCCCGCTGCCCCAGGGGAAGTGGCTCGTCCTGGTGGACGGTCTCGACGAGGTGTTGGATGAGGAGCAACGCCAGGCCATCCTCGCCAAGATCCACGGTGCCCAGAGGTCCGCCGACGGCTCGCCGTATCGTTTCATCGTGGCGACACGGCCGCTTCCCGGGCACGAACTCGGTGACTGGCTGCAGCGCTACACCCTGCTGCCGCTGACTCCCGAGGATGTGCCCGCCCTGGCCGAGCGATGGTTCGTGGTGCTGGGTGTCCCCGATCACCGCCGTACGGCCCGGCGCCTCCACCATGCCATCACGCGGGCGCGCCTGGACGGGCTGGCACGGATCCCGCTGATGGCGGCCATCCTGTGCCAGCTCTATGCCGCCGACCCCGCCAGGCCGTTGCCGGCCGGGAAGGTGGCGGTGTTCGAGGAGTTCATCGAGTTGGTGCGGACGCGCCCCTTCAACGACCGGGCCGGTGGCCTGTTCCCTCAGACGCGGGCTCTACTGGCCAAATGGGGCGAGGGAGCCGTGGTGGCGGCCGAGGGCGTGGTGCCCAGATTGCTTCCCGCTCTGAGCGAAGCCGCTTTCGAGCTGTTCCGCTCGGAAGGCGAGTCCATCGATGTCGAAAGACTCGCCGAGACCCTGCCCGGTGACTATCCCGCGCACGTCGGGAAGCAGGTTCACCGCCTGCTGGTCCAGGAACTGGTCCGCCGCTCAGGGCTGGTCATTCAGCGTGGCGGTGCGTTCTATTTCGTCCATCAGTCGATCGGGGAGTTCCTGGCGGCTCGGCACGTCGCAGCCACGGAGGACCTCCATCGGTGGGCCGCGGCCAACATCGCCGGCCTGCTCCTGCAATGGGGCGAAGAATTCACCAGGCCCATCAGGCTGGCAGACCTCTTCGTCATGGCGAGCCTCCGGAGCAATCCGTTGATTCTGGCCGTCGTCCAGGACCGGCTCAGGCACGACTCCGGCCTGCTCGGGGTGGGCCGGGTGATGTCCGAGGGGGTGGATCTTCCCAGGGGCATCCGTGCTGCCGTCACCGAGCGCCTCGCCGAGCGGAGTTCGACGGAAGCGGACGCGGCGATGCTCCTCGCGGATCTCGGCGAGCCGCGGGGCGGTGACCGGCTGCTCGGCATGGCCCTCGACACCTCACTCGAACCCCAGATTCGCTGGCAAGCGGCCGAATATCTGGATCAACTGGGCGTTGACACTGCTGTGGCGGCGTTCATGTCCATGGCTCTCGCACCTGGCATGGAGGTGGATTACAAGCTCGCAGCCGCCGCGAGAGCGGTCGGCCGGGGCGGCCGTGAGATCCTGACCCCGGTCATCGAGCTCCTCGTAGAGCTGGGCCCTTCCGGCTTCAGGCGAGACACGATCGCGCACACGAGACACATCACGGAACGACTCGACAGAGACAGCCTGCTGCGTCTCTGCCGCGGGCTCGCCGCGCGCCCGGGGTTCTCCTTCAAGCTCGCCGGGGACATCCTGCGACGGTTGCGGCCGGAAAAGCCGGATGCCGACGAGTGGCGGGAGGCTGTGTACACGTTTCTCGTGGAGGCTGCCGGCCACCCCCACTTGAGCACCGGCGAAAAGCTCTCCGTCATCGAGCACACCCTCGGGTACTCACCTCCGCCGCTGCTCCTGCACCGGCTACTGACCCAGCCTCGGGTGGCGCCGAGCGTGCGGATCTGGGCGGTCAAGCACCTGGATCCCGGGGATGCCGAGGCGCAGAAGATGGGCGAGGACCATCTCAGGAGTCTCGTCGCCGACCCGCTCGTGGCAGGCACCGACCGCCGGCAGGCCGCTCTGGTGCTCCACGCCCGCGGATACCGGGATTCCTTCGACGCGATCCTGGCCGATGCACGCATCGGGAATGTGGTCCGGCTCGAGGCGGGCCGGGACCTCCTCAGGGCCCGCGACGAGCGCGGCATCGACCTGCTGGCAGAGGCCGTGGCCGACAGCCGGCTCGAGGTGGAGACACGGATTCGGGCCGGCCTGGATCTCGCCGCGGTGGCGCCGCGGCGAGGCGCCGAACTGCTCCTGGGCATCGTCCTGGACCCAGGCGTCGATGACCGCTCCCATCGTCACGCGATCCGGGTTCTGGCGGGTGTCGCCTCCGAAACCGCTACGAAACTGCTGACGGCCCTGATGAGAGAGGCCCGCCTCGACACCGGCATCCGCCGCATGGTGCTCGGCTACCTCGCGGCCAGGACGTTCGAGGACGCGGCCGAGGCGTGGATCGGCCTGCCGGACCATCTCGCGGCGGACCCCGCGGCCCTCCGCCTCATGCTCATGTCGGCTGATCCCGTCCGCCTGACCGATGACATCCTGGACCAGCTGGAATCCGCGTGCATGCGCCGCGGGGATGCCATCCTCCACTACAGCCTCACGCTGTTGCACCTCCGCCGGGAACGTGGCACCGCCACACTGCGGCGGGCGCTCGACCTCCTCCGGGACCGCGGGTACGACCACGCGTGGCAGGTTCGCATCCTCTACCACGCGCATCGCACCGGCAGCGTGACCGGGCCGGCAGAGTTGCGGGCGCTCGCTGCGGACACCTCCAGACCGGAAGAGGTGTCGATGGTGGCGCGACGGTGTCTCGAACTCCTCGGCCAGGAATAGGGCCTCACCTGACGAAGGAAGCGGAGGAACGACGGCGGCCACGCGGTGGGCGTCGGCCCCAGCCCAGGTGTGGTGATGCAGGCGGGGGAGCGGGACGGGGCGGGTTCAGGGCTGGACATGGGTGATCTCCACGCCGAGCAGGCCGGCCAGGGCACGCACGTCGGATGCGGCTGGGCGGCTGGGCGGCTGGGCGGCTGGGCGGAGCGTGGCCTGGCCGAGTACAGCGGCGGCGTCCGCTACCGCTTCCCGGGCCAGCGGGCCACCGGCCTGTTCGGCCCCGTCACCCTCGGCAGGCGTCCCTCACCGGCCGGGATGACCTGAGGGCTCCTCCAGACGGGACCGCCTGCCCGGCACACGCGCTCCGGGCAGGCGGTCCCGCCTGTGTCAGCAGCTCGCCGCCGTGCCGTTGCCGGCCGAGCGGATGCCGCTGCCCGCGCGTACGGCGTAGTAGTTCGACCGGAACCGGTCGAAGATCGTGTTGTCCTCGAGCTGGAGCAGCGCCTCGTCGGCCTGGCGCAGGGAGTTCCAGCTCCAGTTGTGGCTGCCGGTCCAGACGATCTTGCGGTCGGGCACGCCGTAGTACTTGCCCTCCACGAGCAGGTACTTGGCGTGCACCCAGATCGGGTCGGCGGTGCAGTAGTAGCGGACGTTGACGCCGTTGTAGACGCCCGTGGGCTTGACCAGCTCGTTCATCGAGGAGACCTCGGAGGAGCTGTCCTTGTTGTAGTTCACCGCCACCTCGACGTAGCAGCCGGCCTTGTCCAGGTCGAGCAGCTTCCGCGCCAGATGGGCGCGGCTGAAGATGCCCATCGCGACCCGGACGATGGTGCGGTGCGTGCCGTCGCCCGTGCCGACCGAGCTGTTGCCGGTGCACTCCACGTGGTCGAGCACGGTGCTCATCGTGTCCTCGGCCGGGTCGGTCGGGCTGCTGGTGCCCTCCTGGCGCGGGTAGAAGTGCACCTTGGCGTTGCCCGAGGTGACCGGCGCGCGGGTGTCGTAGTAGTTGTTGTCCACCCGCTGGTTCTTCAGGTCGGTGAAGTACGCCGCGTAGGCGTTGTAGATCCCCGTGTTCCCCGCCAGCACCAGGGCCGCGTTCCAGCCGCCGAGGCCGTCGCGGCCGGTGTGCAGGTTGGCCGACGACTGGACCACGACCCCGGCCGTGCCGCCGGTGCGGGAGAACAGGAAGAACTTGTTGTGGTTGAGCGACACCGAGCCGTAGAGCGGCCGGTCGCCGATGCAGCCCCGGCCGCTCGGGCAGGCCAGCACCCACGAGCTCTGGGCGGTGTCGGTGCCCAGCGCGCCGGCGAGCGCGGAGTACAGGGGCGTGCCCGCCATCTTCTTGTCGAAGACGATCTGCACGTTGCGCCCGTTGTTCTTCGCCGCGATCAGCGCGTCGGGGATGGTGGCGTCGGTGGCGTAGAACATCGACATCCGGATCGTGGAGCCGGCGTCGGCCCCCTCGATGAGCTGGACGATCCGGTTCTGGATGGCGGCCCTGTCGTTGACGGGGTGGTTGAAGACGGCTTCGGTGGCGACGGCGGCGTGCGCGGGCGTCAGCCCGGACAGGCCCGGTAAGAGGGTGGCGGCGGCGAGCAGGACGAGGAGACGGCGAGCCACGGAGGTCCTTTCCCGGGGGGACGGAAAGATCGCCCTTCGACGCTAGCAGGGCGGGCCGCCGCCGGTCAGGGCCTGCCGGGTCCCGTCAGGGGCGCGCTGAACGGCAGGACGAACAGCGGTCCGGTCACCACGGCGCGCTCGCTGCCCGGGCCGTACGGCAGGTCGGCGATCTGGCGGCAGGTGCCGCGGTCCTCGATGCCGTACACCGGGTTCTGGCCGCCGGGCCCGGAGTTGACGCGGCCGACCAGGGAGATGCGGTCGCGCACCCGCCCGCGCTCGTCGACGAAGTAGCCGTGGATCGGCGCGGTCGCGGCGAAGCCGCCGTCCGTCAGGACCTCCTGCACCAGGTCGGAGATGTGGAAGCGCAGCGTGCGCCCGTCGGCGTCGGTCACGGTGCCCTCCAGCTCGCCGACGAACGGGGTGTAGAGGCCCGGCGCGCCGGTGGCGAAGCCGTCGGGGTAGGGCGCGGGCCGCTTGGCGAGCTGGGAGACGCGCCAGGTGCGCAGGAAGGTGCCCGTCCTGATGGTGTACGTGCCGTTCTCGCACTCGAACGGGCGCAGGGTGCGGCCGGTCAGGTCGATCGTCTGCCGCTCGATGGGGTGGCCGGTGGACGGGTCGCCGAACCGCTCCTCGTCGATGCGCACGTCGATGCCGCGCGGTGACAGCCGCACCACGAAGCCGGGACCGACGGCCTTGACGTGGTGCCGGCTCTCCTTGAGCTTCAGGCCGGGGGCGCCCGGCTGGGGGTGGGCGTGCGCGGCGGCCGCGGGTAACAGGCCGGTGGCCAGGGCCGCGAGCAGGGTGACGGCGATTCGCCTGACGGTGATTCCGGGACGCATGGGTCCTCCTCACTGCCGTGATGGGCGGTCATCGTACAGCAGCGGCGAAACCCCGGTCGATCGGGTCGGCGCCGGGCCCGGGGCGGGTCATGCGGGGTTGCGCCGGACGAGCAGGACGTTGTCGGTGACGGTGGCGCTCTGGCCGCCGGGGCCGGTGGCGCGGCGGCGGGGCATGTCGGCGCGCAGGACCGACCAGCGCGCGGGGTCGAGGTCGAGCCCGGCGGCGACCTCGGCGGGCGTGGGGTGGCGGGCGTCGGGGTCCTGGTTCCACGACCAGGGCGCGGTGGAGCCGTGGTCGACGATCAGCAGCAGGCCGCCGGGGTTGAGCGCCCGGGCCGCGGCACGCAGGACCCGCTCGCGCGGCAGCGCGAACGGGGTGTGGAGGTACTGGGCGGAGACGAGGTCGAACCGGCCCGCGGGGAAGCCGGCGGCCAGGTCGTGCCGTTCGGTGCTGACCCGGTCGGCGAGGCTGAGCTCGCGGGCGTGGTCGCGGAGGCGGGCGACGGCGGTGGCGGAGATGTCGACGGCGGTGACCCGCCAGCCGTGCCGGGCCAGCCAGAGGGCGTCGCCGCCCGCGCCGCAGCCCAGGTCCAGGGCGGCGCCGGGGCGCAGCGGCGCGGCGGTCTCGGCGAGCAGCGGGTTGACGCGCCCGCCCCGGGCGCGCCGGGCGCGGTGGAGCCGCTCCCAGAACGCCGCCGCCTCCTCCGCGCCCGCCCCGCCCTGGTCACTTGCGCCGCCGGCGGGGCCTGGGGTGGGGTGCCGGGTGTGCGGGGAGTCCATCAGGGTCGTCCCTTCGTCGGCCCGCGTGCCGGGCGCCGGTGTGATACCGGCAGCATCACCGCTCCCGTTTCCTATTTGCACGAGATTTTGCGGATCTGCATCATGGGTGGCATGGAGAACCCCGCGGAAGACGTGCTGGCCGGAGTCGGGCCACGGCTGCGCGCCCTGCGCCGCGCACGCAACGCCACGCTGGCGGCCCTGGCCGAGGAGACCGGCCTGACCGCCAGCACCCTGTCCCGGCTGGAGACCGGCAAGCTGCGCCCCACGCTGGAGCAGCTGCTGCCGCTGGCCAGGGCGCACGGCGTGCCGCTCGACGACCTCGTCGCGGCGCCGCACACCGGCGACCCGCGCATCCACCTGCGGCCTGTGCGGCGCTCCGGGCTGGTGCTGGTGCCGCTGACCAGGCGGGCCGGCGGCGTGCAGGCGTACAAGGTGATCTACCCGCCGGCCGGCCGGTCGCCCACGATGAAGCCGCAGACCCACGAGGGCTACGAGTGGTTCTACGTGCTCAACGGGCAGGTCAGGTTCGTGCTCGGCGAGCAGGAGTTCCTGCTCGGCGTCGGCGAGGCGGCGGAGTTCGACACCCGCATACCGCACTGGATCGGCAGCGCCGACAGCCGGCCCGCCGAGCTGCTCACCCTGTTCGGCCCGCAGGGCGAGCACGCCCACCTGGCGCCGTCGAAGCGCTGAGCGGGGGCGGCCCTCCCGGAAGCCGCTCCCGCACGCGCACGGAAGCCGCCGCGGCCGGGGCGGCCCCTCACGAGAGCCGTAGCTTCGCGGCGTGACCGAAGCCTCACGAGAGCCGCAGTCTCGCGGCGTGACCGAAGCCGATCGCGGCCGCGAAGGGATGCACCCCCTTGGCCGGCTCGGTCAGCTTGGGGAAGAACGGCTGCAGGTCGCGCGGCCGGTCCTTGGCGCGCAGGTAGGCGACGCTGTAGAAGGCCGCCGACCAGAGTCCGGCCGGGTCGCGCCACTCCTCGGCCCAGGCGACGCCCGCGGCGGCGGGCGCGGACACCGCCTTGGGCAGCTTGGCCAGCGCGGGGAAGAGCCCGGCGGGCCGCACGTCCCCGGTGGTGATCCCGGAGTGGTGCATGCGCAGGCGGCGGTCGCGCCCGCCGCGCAGCCAGCCGAGCAGCGCCTTCTCGAGGTCGGCGCGTCTGATGCCGGTGGCCTGCTCGTTGAGGTCGAAGTCGAGGTCCCACAGCTCCCGCCACAGGCCGGCGAAGGCCGTCGCGTCCCCGGCGAAGAGCAGCGGAGGGTAGCGCGACGGGTCCGCGAGCGCCGTGCGGCCGATGACCGGGAAGAGGCCGCTGACGCCGCTGCTGAAGCCGGCCAGGGTGACGTTGCGGATCTTCGGCCGGGGCTGGTTGACCGCGCCGAACACCGGCGGCACGGGCAGCGCCGGCAGCCCGCCCTCCGGGGCGGAGGCGCCCTGCCAGCGGCCGAACGTGGAGCCCGGCGCGTGCCCGAAGCCGTGCAGGAACTGGGAGACCTCCAGCAGCAGCCGGTGCACCCCCTCCTGAGAGTTGAACGGCTGCCACATCTGCCGGCGGGAGTCTTCCCCGTCGGGCACGGCGGGGAAGACGGGCATGACGATGATCGCGGGCCTGCCCGCCGCGACCGGCGCGAAGGCGTAGACGTGGTCGAGGACCAGGTGGCGGTAGGCGACGTCCACGTACGGCTGCTTCCTGGTCTTCTCCGGGAAGACGGTGTACGGGTAGCCGGCGCGGTAGGGGTAGGCGGATCTCGGGAAGTCCCGGGTCGCCGTGCTGGGACTGTAGTACACGATGTAGTCGAGCCCCTCCGGCGGGATCGGCCCGGACAGGGCCGGCGCCCAGACCGCGATGAGGAAGCGGGGCTCCTTCAGGCGCTTGCCGGTGACGCTGCCGTATTCGAGCCAGAGGTAGCCGCCGTGGTCGCCCAGGGTGATCGTGGCGTCCGCCGTGGTGAAGCGGTCCCAGCCGTCGTGCCCGGCGACGGTGAGCGTCGTG
Organism: Nonomuraea candida; assembly: GCF_000725485.1. Classification (GTDB taxonomy): domain Bacteria; phylum Actinomycetota; class Actinomycetes; order Streptosporangiales; family Streptosporangiaceae; genus Nonomuraea; species Nonomuraea candida. Next base: position 37,742 of record NZ_JOAG01000038.1, read on the forward strand.
GGCGCGGTGGGCCCGGTGGGCCCGGTGGGCCCGGTGGGCCCGGTGGGCGGCCCGCCGGGCGGGGCGGCGTCCGCCAGCGTGCGGATCTTGGTGGGCAGGCGCAGGAACGAGCCGATGACGGCGTACTCCCTGGCTCCGCTCCCGCCGCGGTAGAACACGCCCGGCTGGTCGCCCGAGGCCTTGCCGCCGAACGGCTCGGCGGTGACCGGCGCCTGCCGCACCCGCCCCAGGGTGATCGTCAGGTCCGTACGGGCGGCCGTCGTGACCAGCTCGCAGTTGCGGTTGTCCCAGTAGTACGGGAGCGAGGCCAGCCGGACGGTCACCACCTGCGTGACATAGTCGGGGTGCTCGACCGTGACGGTCAGCCGGGTCGTGCCGGGCGCCGGCGCCGACATGACGATCTGCTGCCGGGTCTGCACGGTGGACGCGTGCACCCCGGCGGGGTCCTCCAGCTCCAGTGTCACCGTCGCGTCGCTCGCGAGCGGCCGGTTCAGCACGTCCACCATCGAGATGCCGATGTCCGTCGCCATGGGACCGGCCGCCCGTCAGGTGCGCCGCCCGGCGGCGGGACCGCCGGGCGGGGTCGCGGGAGCCGTCACAGCTGCTGCCCGCTCTTCGGGTCGTAGTGCACCTCCACGGCCACCACCTGGTCGGTGGGCAGCACCTCGACCCACTGGTCGAAGACCTGGTAGGGCGCCGCCGGGCGGAAGCCGCCGTCGAGCGGGTCGAACCCGTTCTCGAAGACCTTCTCCGCCGCCAGGGTGGTCGCGATCTGCTTGTTCTCCCGCTCCAGCCGGTCGGCCAGCAGGTCGAGGACCTCGCCGACCTTCTTGCCCTCGTACTCGGGGGGATCGCCCTGCTGGAACGGGTAGTCCAGGCCGAGCGCCGCCTGCCCCTCGACGTTCGCCTGTTCGAGCCATTCGAGCGCGGCGCGCTCGCGGCCCGGCCGCACCGGCAGGACCGCCTTGGCCCAGGCGGCGTTGAGGAACTCGTTGCGTCGGGCGTCGCCGTCGCTCTGGATCAGCCAGCCGAGCGAGCTGCCCATGGGGGCGGGCCGGCTCTCCTCGGTGATGAGGTAGTTCACCCGGTACTCCTCGCTGGCCTGGCCCTGCGGGCTGATCGCGTTGGTGTGGTCGGTGTGGGTGTACCAGGTGACCACGGTGCGGTTGGCCAGCACGCCGGGCTCGGGCACCGGATATCTGCCCACGCTGGTCTTGGTGGGCGGGGGCGGCGCCGGCGGGCTGGGCTCGGGCGGCTGGACGGTGCGGGGCCGCCAGTAGTCGGGCGCCACGAAGTACAGCATCTCGTCCACGTCGAAGATCTGCCGCAGCAGCTCCGAGCCCAGGTACAGGTCCTCGAACAGCTCGAACGGCTTGAGCTTGTGGATCAGGCTGCCGTAGATCACCTGCCGCTCCTCGGTGCGCAGGTCCTGCGACGGCCGCGGCCGCATGCCGCTGACCAGGCCGAGCCGGTCGCGTACGGCCGACGCGTACGACGTGCGCTGCAACGCGGCCACCTCGGCCTCGTAGACCTTCATCTCCTCCAGGAAGCGTTCGTGGGCCGGGGTCGTCGCCGGCGGCTCCCAGGTGAGCTCGAACGTGAGCCCGATCGGGCTGAGATCGCCGGAGTTGAAGAACTTGGCGAAGACCGCGAAGTCGTTGCCGGTGACGCGGAACGCGTCGGGCACGAAGGCCCGCCCCGGCGCGACGGAGAGCAGCCGCGCCGACTTCAGCTTGTAGTCCGCCTCGGGCGGCGGCGGCGTGTAGTCCATCCGGGCCACGGCGTGGATGGCGTTGGCGTGGTCGGTGATGCCCTCGGCCTCGGGGAAGGCGTGGTGGACGAACTCCATGTTCGCCTCCGGCGGGTCCTGCGTGTCGCGCACCTTCCGGATCGGGAACGTCCCGGAGAACTGGGTGGTCCTGGCCACGAGCGGCGGGGGCCGCTCCGGCTTCCTGATCGAGGTGAGGTCGGGGGCGGGCACGATGTGCACCAGATCCCCCAGGCCCAGGTTGCGGCCGGGGGCGGGCAGGTAGACCTGCCAGCACAGGCGCGCGCCGATGTGCTGCAGCTGCACGCCGACCTTGCGCATCTTGCGCCGCAGCTCGTAGTTGACCAGCCGGTCCGTGGTGTTCTGCACGACGTAGCGGCGGCTGGACAGGTCGGTGGTCTCGGTCACCGTCTTGAACGTGGTCTTGAAGTTCCGCTTGATCTCGCTGGAGACCTTCGCGCTCTGCGTGCGGGAGTGCTTGTGCGTCTCCTCCGAGGACTGCTTGACCGTGCTCTCCAGGCTGAAGCTGGCGCTGGCCTCGGCGTGGTAGATGCCGACGTTGGCGCCGCCCGACGCGCTGACGCCGAGCTTGGTGTCGTTGGCGTTGTCCTCCTTGACGGCGTTGGCGACGTCCTCCTGCTCGGTCAGGCTCTCCTCGACCTTGCGGGTGGTCTCCTCGAACTGCTCGGCCGTCCGCTCGACCAGCGTGCGCCGCGTGCTGGTCTCGACGAGCTCCACCGTGCCGCCGGGGCTGAGCCACAGGTGCCCGGCGGGCGGCCCGAGGAAGGTGTCGAACTCGAAGAAGTACTGCCGGAACAGGTTGACCAGGCCGACCGGCGAGAGCACCCCGCGCGTGGTGTCCGCGAAGCGCTCGGCCAGGGCGGCCAGGGCCCGGTCGTCGAGGGTGCGGGCGGCGGCCGGCGCGAACGACTCCGCGGCCAGCCCCGCCAGGTCGCGGTCGGAGGTGCCCCGCGCGACGCGCAGCGCGTTCTGCATGCCGAACCAGCCGGCCAGCGGCTGGTAGATGCCGAACAGCTCGCTGGCGTACGGGAGCATGCCGGCGAACTCGACCACCGGCCGGCCCTGCGACAGCGGCGGGCCGTGCACCGGCGCGGTCAGCCGCTGCGTCGGGGCCTGCGGGCCGCCCGGCGTGCTGGCGAACGGCAGCGCCACGGGTGACTGGCCGGCCACCAGCCTGACCAGCAGCGTCTCCGCGCTCGACTCGGCGGCCGGGGCGACGAACGAGATCGTCTGGGCGCCGGCCGGGACGGCGACGCGGCCGACGTACTGGCGGGCCGAGCCCGGCTCCCGCAGCAGGAACATGCCGGCGAGGGCGGGGACGTCGGGGAAGCCGGCCGGGTCCCGGACGTCCATGTCGCGCGGCAGCCCCAGGGCGATCCGCTGGTTGGGCGTGATCTCTCCCGGGGAGCTGGGATCGATGGTGTAGGACCAGATCGCCAGACCGGCGCCCGCGGCGGGAAAAGGCGCCCTGCCGGAAAGTGTGACGGTGATCGCCATGATGGCCCCCTTCAGCCGAGATTCGGCATGCTGGCCCCCAGGCGCCCCACGATGATGCTTAATGTGACCGAAGTCAAGCTTTCCGTGACCATCACCAGAAATGTCCCCCGGACCTGACCGCCCTGCCCGCACCGCGCAGCGCTCCCGGCCTGGGTCGGGTCGGGGCGGGGATCGGGCGGGTCCGGCCGGAGTCCCGCCACCGGCCTGGAGCCAGGGGCGGGCCCTGGCCCGGAGCCGGGCCGGGGCACGGGCCTCGGTCAGGGGCGCCGCCGGTCGTCGCGGGCCGCCGCCCACACGCCGATCGCGGCGACCAGCACCCCGATCAGGCCGTAGCCGAAGGCCGCCCGGTAACCCGCGACCTGGTCCGCCAGGCCGCCCTGCGGGCCGGTCGTGGCGGCCGCCGCCGCACCCACCAGCACCGCCAGGCCGAAGGCCCCGCCGAGCTGGTCGACCGAGCGCTGCACGCCGGCGGCGACCCCGGCGTCGGCCTCGGTCACGCCGTGCAGGGCCGCGTTCTGCAGCGCGACCAGCCCGACGGCCATGCCGGCCGCGACGGCGACCATGCCGGGGATCACGTCGATCCACAACCTGCCGTCCACGGGCAGCCGGGCCAGCCAGCCGACCCCGGCGGCCGTGCACAGCAGGCCGGCGATGGCGGTGTATTTCATGCCGAGCACCCGGATCAGCCGGGCCACCTGGGTCATGGCCAGCAGCAGCGCCCCGCAGAACGGCAGGAACGCCAGGCCGGACCGCAGCGGGCTCAGGCCCAGCACGTTCTGCAGGTAAAGGGTGCACAGGAAGAACGTCGTCGACAGCGCGGCGCTGAGCAGGACGGTCGCGGCGTTGGCCACCGCGCGGGTGCGCTCGGCGAAGAAGGCCAGTGGCACCAGCGGCTCCCGGGAGCGCGCCTCGACCAGCACGAACAGCGCCAGCGCCGACACCCCGGCGGCCACCGGCAGGGCCACGCCCGGGTCGGTCCACGGCCGGTGGGCGGCCTGGAGGATGCCGTACACCAGGGCGAGCGGGCCGGACGTCAGCAGCACCGCGCCGGCCGCGTCCAGCCGGCCCCGGCTCCCGGGGCCGGCGGAGCGCACCAGCAGGGGCGTCGCCACCAGCACCGCGACGGCCACCGGCAGGTTGACGAAGAAGATCCAGCGCCAGTGCAGCAGCTCGGTCAGCACGCCGGAGAGCAGCACGCCGACGACGAGCCCGCCGCCGGAGATGGCGCCCCAGACGCCCAGCGCTCTGGCGCGCTCGGCGGGCCCGGGGAAGAGCAGGGCGATGAGCGACATCGCGGCGGGGGAGGCCAGCGCCTCACCCACGCCCTGGCCGAAGCGCGCGGCGATCAGCGTGCCGAGATCCGGGGCGACGCCGGCTGCCAGGGAGGCCAGGCCGAAGACGCCGGCGCCGATCAGGAACAGCCGCCGGCGGCCGAGCAGGTCGGCCAGGCGCCCGCCGAGCAGCAGCAGCCCGCCGCCGACCAGCGCGTACCCGTTGACGACCCAGGCCAGCGCGGTGGGGCCGGCGCCGAACTCGGCGCCGATGGAGGGCAGCGCCACGTTCACCACCGTGACGTCCACGGCGATGAGGAACTGCAGGAGTGAGAGCAGGGTCAGGGCCGCCCAGGGGCGGCCGGCCGGAGCGCCGGACCGCCCGAGGGCGCGGCCGGACGCGGAACGTGAAGCCTTCATGCGGAGATCTCCAGGTCAGGCGGCCGTCGGCGACGACCGCCCAGGGGAAAGGGCCACCTGTCGCGCCCCGGGAACGGCGGATCAACCCCAGCGGCGGGAGAGCCGGTGGGGGATCACGCCGTCAGGGGCGCGCCTGGAGTCACTTGGAGAAGACAGCCACGGTCCGGAAGCCTACCAAGACGTCCGGGAGAGCCCGCCCACGCGCCCGAATCCGACCGGATCGCACGCGGCCGCCCCCGGCGGCGGTCCGGCGGCGGGCTCCATGCCGGGACCGGTGGCGGGGCGGGGGCAAATGGGTTGGCGTCGCCGTCCTCGATCTGGTTAGCGTGACTTCGTCATGGTTTCATGGCGTTCGTTCTGCGCCGGGAGGAGGTGACCTCCTCCGGCGTCCGCGAGTTGGCAGATTGGAGATGCGGGATGACGTCTCGGCTCGTCGCGCTCTGTTTCGACGCGAACGACCCGTCCGGCCTCGCGCGCTTCTGGGCGGGAGTGCTGGGCTGGGAGGCGGCCGACGACCCGCACGGCGGCAAGGTGCTCCTGCCGAACGACGACACCGGGTTCCGCATCCGCTGCCGTCCGTCCCAGGAGAAGAAGGTCGGCCAGAACCGGATGCACTTCGACCTGACGAGCACGTCCCTGGAGGACCAGCAGCGCACGGTCGCCAGGGCGCTGGAGCTCGGGGGGCGCCACATCGACATCGGGCAGGGCCCGGAGATCACCCATGTGGTGCTGGCCGACCCCGAGGGCAACGAGTTCTGCGTCATCGAGCCGGGCAACAAGTTCCTGGCCGAGTGCGGCTTCATCGGCGCGCTGGCGTGCGACGGCTCGCAGGAGGTCGGCTACTTCTGGAGCCGGGCGCTGGACTGGCCGCTGATCTGGGACCAGGACGAGGAGACCGGCATCCGTTCGCCGCACGGCGGCCCGAAGGTCACGTGGGGCGGCCCGCCGGTGGCGCCGAAGCACGGCAAGAACCGGCTGCACTTCGACGTCGCCCCGGCCGCCGGCGGCGATCAGGCCGCCGAGGTCGAGCGGCTCGTCTCCCTGGGGGCGACGCGCATCGACATCGGCCAGGGCGAGACCGACTGGGTGGTCATGGCCGACCCCGACGGCAACGAGTTCTGCGTCCTGCCCGCCGCCACGACGTGACGACCGCCTCAGCCGGCGGGGCGGGGGTTCGGGCGGAGGTGGAGTGCCTTCGGGTGCTCACTCGCTCGCGGTGAGCTGGGGGAGGACCTTCTCGCCGAACAGCCGGATCGCGGCGATCACCTCGTCGCGGGGCAGCCCGCCGATGTCGATCAGCACCAGGTGCGCGTCCAGCCCCAGCAGCTTCTGCTGGGCGTTGAGCCGGTCGGCGACCTCGCTGGGATCGCCGCAGATCGCCGCGCCCTCCATCAGCGCGTCGATGTCGATCGCCCGGCCGTCACCGCGCCACGGGCGGGCGAACGCGGCGTACGCCTCCAGGTAGGGCCGCCACCGTTCGCGCGCGCCGTGCTCGGCGACGAACACGTGGCTGGGCAGGGCGACCCGCCCGGGACCGCCCCGCCGGTAGCCGGCCACGACGTCCACGTAGACGCCGGGGTCGCGCAGGGTGCTGGGCAGCATGAGCGGCATCCCCAGCTCGGCGGCGAAGTCCGCGGACGCCGCCGAGCCGCTGCCGACCCACAGCGTCGGGTGCGGCCGCTGCACCGGCCGCGGGGTGGTGGTCACGTCGCGCAGGGGGCTGCGGAACGTGCCGTGCCAGGTGACGTTCTCCTCCTGCAGCAGCTTCAGCAGCAGCCGCAGGTATTCGTGCAGCCGCGGGCGCAGGTCGGAGGGGGCGATGCCGAAGGCGACGTCGGTCTCCTTGGACACGCCGCGGGCCACGATGAGCTCGGCCCGCCCGCCGGACAGCACGTCGAGGGTGGCCAGCTCTTCCGCGACGCGCACGGGGTCGCGGTGGGCCAGCAGGGTGACGCCGGTGGACAGGCGCAGCGTGGTGGTACGGGCCGCGATCGCGGCGAGCAGCAGCTCGGGCGCGGAGACGATGTAGCGGGTGAAGTGGTGCTCGCCGATGGCCACGCCGGTGAACCCGGCTGCTTCGGCCGCCACGGCCTGGTCGATGACGGCGCGGATGCGATCTGACTCGGAGGGCGCTCGCCCCGTGCGTGGATCCGGCAGGTGATCCCCGAGGATCAGCAGGTAGACCTCCACAGGGCAAGACTCTACCCGGGGCGGGCGCGTCCGGCGGGGCGCGCGGCCTTCCCGCGGACGGGCGGCGGACGGGCGGCGGCGCCGGGCTGGCCGCCGCACGGCGCCCGGGTTCACCAGGTGCGCGGGCCGGGCCCGGCCGGGGGCGGGCCCGGGCGGCCGTCCGTGGCGCGCAGGGCGTACAGGTTGCCGTTCGAGCTGCCGACGAGGATGAGGCCGCCGGTCACGACGGGCAGGGTCTGGAACCGGCCGCCCGTGTCGAAGCGCCAGCGGGACGCGCCGGTGGCCGCCTCCAGCGCGTGCAGCGTGCCGCCGTCCTCCCGGGCGAAGACGGTGCCGCCGTGGACCGACACCCGGGCGGTGAGCGGGACGCGCCAGCGTTCGCGCCCGGAGGCGGGGTCGAGGGCGCGCACGTCCCGGCCGCCGGCGTAGAGCACGCCGCGCGACCCGGTCACGCTCCACAGGCCGCTGTCGCCCTCGGTGGTGAGCGTCCAGCGCCGCGTGCCGGAGGCGGCGTCCAGCGCGTGCGTACGCCCGGCGAGATCGCCGAGGTAGACGGTGCCGCCGAGCACGACGGGGTCGTACCGGACGTCGTAGTCGAAGCGGGCGCGCCACCGCGTCCTGCCGGTGGCGGGGTCGAGCGCGGTCACCCTCGTGCCGGTGGAGACGAAGACGCCCGCGCCGGTCGCGGTGAGGTAGTCGGCCGGGGTGGCGTTCGCGGGGCCCAGGCGGGCGCGCCAGCGCAGGGCGCCCGTCCTGGCGTCGAGGGCGGACAACAGCCCTTTGCCGGCCGCCCAGCGGACCTTTCTGGCTGGTCACGTAGACGGTGCCGGCGGCCACGGCCACGTTGCCCAGGTCGCCGGGGGTGCGGAAGCGCCACCGCCGCCTGCCGGTGGCGGCGTCCAGCGCGATGACGTGGGCGAAGCCGACGCCCGCGTAGACGCCGCCGTCCCGGATGACGATGTCCCTGGCGTCGAACCGGTGGTTCCACCGCTCCCGTCCGGTGGCCGCGTCGAGGGCCGCCACGCCGTCGCTCCTGGTGCCGTAGAGCGCGCCGTCCACCAGCGCGGGCGCGGCGGGCCCCGACGTCCAGCGGGTCCGGCCGGTGGTGGCGTCGAGGGCGTACAGGGCGTCGTCGGCGCCGGCGTACACGACGCCGCCGGCCACCACCGGGTCGGCGCGCACGCCTCCCGCGGCGAAATGGGTCCAGGCGCCCGTCCGCTCCGCAGGAGGGACGCGCCGCCCCGGCAGGTAGCGGGCCCTCAGGTTGTCGCGCACCCGGACCGCGGCCAGGCGCAGGGCCAGCCGGGACGGCGACGTCAGCCGGACGATGACCGGCCCCACGTGGACGAGGGCCGCGCCGTGGCTGCCGCCGGGGCCGTGGGCGGTGTAGGAGAAGACGCCGTCCGCCGCCGTGGGGTCGTGGTCGAAGCTCTCGTGCCGCCTGGTCTGCTCGGCCGCGGCGGCGAAGACCTCGCCGGCGTGCGGGGACACCCAGCTCACGGAGAGCGAGACGGTGGCGCCGCCGCTGCGGGACGGCACCCAGTCACAGGTCACCGGCCGGGGCGGCGTGAGCCCGCCCAGGGACCTGCCGCCGGGGTGGGGACGGATGCCGCCGAGGTCGCGCGGGCCGAGCAGGGAGCAGGCGTCCGGCCAGGCGCGCGGGGGGACGCCGCCGAGCGCGACGGGTCCGGTGGGCCGGCCGTAGACCGGGCGGAAGGCGATGACCCGGGTGTCGTTGTGGATGAAGGTCAGGCGTGCGGTCGCCCCGATGAGGTCGGTGACGTGCGGGAGCGGCCGGTCGAGGGGGAACGCGCCGGTGCGCCCGGTGTCCCGGTCGCGCGAGATGAGGAATCCGGGCAGCGGCCACGCGTTGTTCCAGTCGAACCCGGCGGGGCTCTCGGCGTCGGGATGCCCGCCGAGCTCCCGTGGCGGGCTCCAGCGGCCGTCGCCGGCCGGCCACCACGCGGCCTCCTCCAGGCGGGAGGCGGGCAGCGGCGTGCCGTCCTCGGTGAAGAGGAACTCCTCGCCGTCCGCCATCACGATGACGAAGCCCTCCGCCGCCCGGCGGAACCCGAGGGGGACGGGGTCTTCGGCGGTGGGCAGGGTGGTGACGGTGCGGGTCCAGGCCCCGCGCAGCGTGCGCGGGTCGAAGGACTCCAGCCGTACGCGGCCCTGCCCGCAGTGGCTCAGGAGCAGCACGGCGCGGGAGGCGAAGCCGACCTGCGCGTCGCAGCCCATCGCGGCGGCGGCCCGTGCGCGGACGCGGCCGGTGCGCAGGTCGAGCGCGAGCAGCCCGGACTCCTCCTGGTGGACGGCGACGCCGTGCTCGGACACCTCGATGCGCGGCAGGTTGTCCGCCCGCGGTCCCGACGGGGGCAGCACATGCCGCCACAGCGGGGCGCCGGTGGCCAGGTCGTGGCCGTACAGGGTGCGGTCCAGGGAGCCTCGCGGGCTGCCGGCCACGACGAGAGTGCCGGCCGTGGCCCACGCCCAGTCGATGGAGGGGGCGGCGGTGCGCAGGACGCGCCGGACCGCGCCGGTGCCGGGGTCGCGCACGGTCACCGTCCCCTCCGGCATCGCGGTGATCAGGCTGTCGCCGGCCAGGAAGGAGAGGCGGGACGTGTCCGAGGCGGGGACCGACCACGCCTCCTTCCACCCGACGAGCTCCAGCGGCGGCCGCCCGTCGTCGGCGGCGGCGATCGCGGCCGCCACCGCCAGCGCCGTCACGGCCCGCAGGCAACGGGCGATCAGCACGCCCGGCGTCCCTCGCAGGAGACCGGCAGCCAGCCGCCCTGCTGCATCTCCCGGTAGTAGGACCGGTAGCGGGGGGCCTTGCCGCTCAGCCGGAACGGCCCTCCGTCCGGCCCCTTGACCACGACCTGCTCCGTACGGTCGTCCGCCAGCGCCGTGACCACGAGGTCGAACTCGTAGTACGCCTTCCTGCCGGTGAAGCTCAGGCTGAGCGTGACCCGCTCGTCCCGCTTCAGGTCGATCTGCTTCTTCCGGAAGTACGCGGCGCCTTCGCCGGTCGTGAACCGGGGCGCGGCACGGTCGAGGTCGGCGGCCATCTCGACGGTGTCCGTCTCGCCGCCGGTGATGGCGATCAGGCGGGCGCCGTCCGACACCGGCAGGCGGGCGAGGACCCGGGGCGCGATGTCCACGATGCGCAGGCTGCTGCGGTTGCCCGTCAGCACGACGGTGACGTCCATGGCGCCGACCGGGGCCATCCGGTGGCGCGCGAACACCGCCGCGCGCCGCTGGTCCGCGTGGGTGGCCGGCATGATCGCCCGGTCCTCGGGGTCGGTCACCGGTTCGCGCAGGACGAGGTCGCGCTCGGAGTGGTCGACGGCGACGTGGCCGACGGTGATCGGGGCGGTGCCGCGGACCCGTCCGACCGTGTCGGAGCCGTCGCTGTTGTACCAGTCGGTGAACACGACGCCGAACACGGCCAGGATCACGGCCCCGGCGATCCCCGCCAGCCACCCCGCCAGCCCCTGCGGCCGGGCGGGGCCGGCCTCCCCGGCGCTCTCCTGCCGCCGGGCCGGGACGCCGCGGCCGGCCGGGGTGCGCTTGCTCCGGCGCGCTCTGCCCATGGGGACGCTTCCTCCGCCACTGATCGTCGAGACCAGAGTAGGCAGGAGCCCGGACGCGCAGGAGCGGTTTCCGGCTATTCGGCGGGTGCGGCCAGGTGGACGCGGCCAGGTGGACGCGGCCAGGTGGACGCGGCCAGGTGGACGCGGCCAGGTGGACGCGGTCAGGTGGACGCGGTCAGGTGGACGCGGTCAGGTGGACGCGGTCAGGTGGACGCGGTCAGGTGGACGCGGTCAGGTGGACAGGGTGCGGGACGGTCCGGTCGTGTCCCGTCCGGAGGCGCCCTCGGCGAGGGCCTCCAGCTCGATGACCGCCCGGTCGGGGGTCGCCTCGGCGGCGATCTCGGTGGCCAGCCGCTGCGCCTCCCGCCGGAAGGACGCGTCGTGCAGGACCCGCTCCACCGCGCGGCCGATGACCCGGGGCGAGGCGCTCTTGCCGACCATGACCCCGGCCCCGGCGAACTCGACGTGCCGGGCCACCTCAGTCTGGTCGCGCCCGAGCGGCACGCACACCAGGGGGACCCCGGCGGCCAGGGACTTGACGGCCGTCCCGTGGCCGGCGTGCGTGACGGTCACGGCGGCGTGGCGCAGCGCGACGTTGTGCGGCGCGGCCGCGACGACCAGGACGTTGCCGGGCGCGCGGATGCTCGCCGGGGCCACGGCCGGGCCGGTGGTCAGGAGCGCGCGTACGGGCAGCGGCCCGAGCGCGTCGGCGATGCGCTGCAGCACGGCGCCCTGGTCCATGAACGACGAGCTCAGGCTGACCAGCACCAGCGGCGCGTCACCTTCCGGCAGCTCCAGCTCGCGTTCCCCGGCCCAGGCCGGGTCGTCGAGGCGGGCGCCGATGTGGCGCAGCCGCTCGGGGAAGCGCCGGCCGGGGTGGTCGAGCACCCGGGGGGAGAGCACGAGCAGCCGGTCGGCCCGGTCGAACGCGTCCATCACCGACGTCAGCGGCGGCAGGCCGTGCGCGGCGCGGGCCGCGTTGAGCGCGGGCAGCCCCTTCACCCAGGGCCTGCTCATCATCGGGAGCAGCATCCGGTCGCGCAGCCGCCCCAGCACGCCGGTGGCGGGGGCGAGGCCGAGACCGGGCGGCGGCGCTCCCGGGGTCGGGAACGGGTAGAGCGTCGTCACCAGCGAGGCCGTGGGAACCCCCGCCGCCTCGGCGGCGGTGAGCACGCCGAGCAGCATGTGCTCGGCGACCACCACGTCGGCCGGGCGGGCCCGCAGCTCGGCCAGCGTGTCGCGGGCGTAGTCGGCCGCGGGCCCGCAGACGATGCGGTCGCGCAGCCGGGTGAACGCGCCGATCGGCGTGCGGGCCTCGAAGTCCTTGATGACGTCCTTGGCCGGGTCGGCGGAGTCGCCCTGGGGGGCCGTGGTCCAGGCGATCGGCTCCGCGCCGACGGCGGTGACCTCGTCGTGCAGGGACCTGTCGGCCAGCACCCGGACGTCGTGGCCGCGTTCGAGCAGCGCACGGGCGACCGACAGCACGGGGGGCACCGCTCCGCCGCCGGACCAGGTGGCGAACAGGAAGTTCTTACGCATCGTGTCTCTTTCGGGGGTCGATCGAGGTCAGCAGGTCGCGCATGGCGCGTTCGGCCTCCTGGCGCGACAGGCCGAGGTCGCGCCGCCACAACTTCCACAGGTAGATGTCGGTGGCGGCGTAGTGCAGGTGCAGGGCGTGCTCGCGCTCGGGGCCGGCGGCCGGGAGCCGGTCGGCGAAGACCTGCTCCAGCCAGGCCCGGTGCTGGACGCGCGCGTGCGCGGCCGCCCGGGCGAACGCGGGGACCCGGTCGATCTGCGCGGTGTAGAGCGCGTTGGCGTCACCGTGCCGCTCGTAGTCCTCGAACAGCACGGCCACGATCGCCGCCACGTCGCCGGTGGGCGCCTGGCGGTTGAGCGCCGCTTGCGAGGCCGCCACGTCGGCGAGGGCGTCGGCCAGCTCTTCCTTGCCGCCGAAGTGGTTGACGACCGTCTGCACGGAGACGCCCGCCTCGTCGGCGATGTGCTGCAGCGTGACGTCGTCGTACCAGCGCCGCGTCCACAACGCGGCCGCTGCCGCCATCACGCGATTACGGGTGGCCTCCATGGCCGCGGCCCGAGCGCCCATCCGGTACGGACGCCTGGCCTCCTTTTCCATGGAGTCATAGTTATATTCATTTGAGTCGCAAGTCAAGCGAAAACGCCGCCACCCGGCGCCCGGGCGGCGGCGTCCGTCCGCCGGCCCGCCGGTGGGGCGGGTCAGCCGTCCGCCTCCCAGACCGGGCGGATCTCGATGCCCGCGCCCATCGGGCAGCGCCGCGCGATCTCCTCCGCCTCGTCGAGATCCGCGCATTCCACCAGGTAGAACCCGGCCAGGTCCTGGCGCAGCGGCACGAACGGCCCGTCGGCCGCCACCGGCCCGTCCGTGCCGGCCCGCAGCGACCTGGCCTCCTTCGCCGGCTTGAACGCCTCTCCCGAGAACGCCACGCCCCGCTCCCGCAGGTATCGGGCGAACGCCGCGTGCTCGGCCAGCGCCGCCCCCATCTCCTCCTCCGAGACCGAGTCCCAGTACCCCTCGGCGTCGAACAGCAGCAGTGCGACCTTCATCGTTCCTCCTCCTTCTGGCACACGCCTCACAGGTACGACGAACGGGCGCCGCCCGGAAGGACCGGGTCCCCGTCACCCCGCGGCCTTCTATACATCGAGCGTATACCTCGGGTATATAGTGATCGTCCATGACAGTCCCCCTGGCCCTGCTGGGCCTCCTGGACCGCGAGCCCAGCTACGGCTACGACCTGAAACGCGCCTACGACACCTACTTCGGCAGGGGCAGGCCGCTCCCCTTCGGGCAGGTCTACTCCACGCTCGGCCGCCTGGCCAGGGACGGCAAGGTCACGGCCGGCCAGAGCGAGCCGGGCGACGGCCCCGACCGCAAGCGCTACGCCATCACCACCCTCGGCAAGCAGGAGGTGGAGGCGTGGCTGGCCGAGCCCGTGGCGGCCGAGCCGTTCCTGCAGACGGTGCTGTTCACGAAGGTCGTGCTGGCCCTGATGCTGGGCCACGACGCGCAGGGCTACCTCGACACCCAGCGCGCCACGCACATGCGGCGCATGCGCGAGCTGTCGGAGATCAAGCGCGGCGGCGCCCTCGTGGACACCCTGCTGGCCGACCACGCCCTGTTCCACCTGGAGGCGGACCTGCGCTGGATCGACGTGACCACGGCCCGGCTGGGCGCGCTGGCGGAAATGGTGCGGCAGCCATGACCGTCGACGCCCTGCCCGTGCCGGGCCCGCTGCTGGAGGCCCGTTCCATCGACCGCTCCTACGGCCGCACGCAGGCGCTGCGCGCGGCGAGCCTGGCCGTGACGGCGGGAGAGGTGCTGGCGATCATGGGCCCGAGCGGCTCCGGCAAGTCCACGCTGCTGCACTGCCTGGCGGGCATCTTCACGCCCGACGCGGGCGAGGTCTGGTTCGACGGGCGGCGGCTGGACCTGCTGAGCGACGCCAGGCGCTCCGAGCTGCGCCGCACCGCGTTCGGCTTCGTCTTCCAGTTCGGCCAGCTCGTGCCCGAGCTCACGGCCGCCGACAACGTCGCCCTGCCGCTGCTGCTAGGCAAGGCCCGGCGCAAGCCGGCCTACCGGCGCGCGGCCGAGCTCCTGCGCCGGCTGGAGCTGGCGGAGCTGAGCGGGCGGCGCACCGGCGAGCTGTCCGGCGGGCAGGCGCAGCGGGTGGCGATCGCCAGGGCGCTGGTGACGCGCCCCAAGGTGATCTTCGCGGACGAGCCCACCGGCGCGCTCGACTCGCTCACCGGCGAGAAGGTCATGGAGCTGCTCGTCGGCCTGGCCCGCCAGGAGGGCACGACCGTGATCGTGGTGACCCACGACGCCCGCGTCGCCGCCTGCGCCGACCGGGAGGTCATGGTGCGCGACGGCAAGGTCACCGACCCTTACGCCACCGACCCCTATGCCGCCGGGGCCGTCCGATGACGCTGTGGCTGGGCCTGCGGCTGGCGCTGCGCGGCGGCCGGGAGGCGGCCGTCCGGCTGGTGCTCGTCGGCTGCGCCGTCGCCCTGGGGGTGGCGGTGCTGCTGTCCACCGTGTCGCTGTTCAACGCCTTCCAGGCCACCGCGGGCCGCCCGTGCTGGGAGTGCACGACCGGCTCCGCGCCCGGCGGCTGGGCCCTGGGCGCCACCCCGGGCGCGGTGTTGTGGAACTACCGCCAGGACTCCTACGCGGGCCGCCCGATCAAGCGGCTCGACGTCGCCGTCCTCGACGCGGGCACGCCCGCGCCGGCCCTGCCCGGCCTTGCCGCGCTGCCCGGCGCGGGCCGGCACTACGTCTCGCCCGCGCTCGCCGCGCTGATGGACGCCGTGCCGCGCGAGCAGCTCGCCGCCCGCTTCCCCGGCGACCGCGCCGGCCTGGTCGGGCGGGCGGCGCTGGCCGGCCCCGACGACCTGGTCGCCGTCGTCGGCCACACCCCCGGCGAGCTGGCCGCGCTGGCCGGCACGGCGGCCGTCGACACCGTCGCCACCACCCCCGCCACGGACGACACCACGGCCCTGTACGAGCACGGCTTCGGCATCGCCGCCATCGGCCTGATCTTCCCGCTGGTCGTCCTCGTCGGCACGGCCACGCGCCTGGCCGCCGCCCGCCGCGAGGCGCGCTTCGCGGCGATCAGGCTGGCGGGCGCCACCGCGCGCCAGATCAACGTGATCGCCTCGGTGGACGCGGCGCTCGGCGCGCTGCTGGGCGCGCTGGCCGGCATCGCGCTCTTCCAGGCGCTGCGGCCGGCCGTGGCCGGCGTCGCCGTCACCGGCTCCCGCTTCTTCCCCGACGTGGTCGCGCCCACCGCGCCGCAGTACGCCGCCGTGGTCGCGGGCGTGCCGCTCGCCGCCGCCGGCGCCGCCCTGTGGTCGCTGCGCCGGGTGCGGATCACGCCGCTCGGCGCGGCGCGCAGGGTGCGGGCCTCCACCCCGGGCTGGTGGCGGGTGCTCCCGCTGCTGGCGGGGCTGGGGCTGTTCGCGGGCCCGGCGTTCGCCGGCGGAGACGACCCCGACGCGCTGCTCGTCGACGCCGGCCTGGTCCTGATCATGGCCGGCCTGGTGGTGGCCGGGCCGTGGCTGACGCTGCTGGCCGCCCGGCTGACCGCCCGGGTCACGTCCGGCGCGGCGACGCTGCTGGCCGCGCAGCGGCTGGCGGCCGACCCGAAGGGCGCCTTCCGCTCGGTGAACGGCATCGTGCTGGCGGTCTTCATCGGCACGGCCGTCGCCGGCATCGTCCCCGCCGTCGTCTCGGGCCAGGACGCGGCGGGCGGCGGCACGCTGAGCGGGGTCATGCGGGCCTCGTTCGGGTACGCCGACGCCGCCGGCGGCCTGCCCCTGCCGCCCGCCACGGCCGGCGAGCTGCTCGCCGACCTGCGCGCCCGGCCCGGCGCCACCGTGCTGCCGATCTACCGCAGGCCCGATACGCCGCCCCCGCCCGACGGGCCGCCGCCGTGCGATCCGGGCCCCGGCTGCCGGCTCGACTTCCTGCTCGGGCACGTGGTCGAGTGCGCCGCCCTGGCCGGCTTCCCGGCGCTCGGCCGGTGCCCGGAGGGCGCCCGGGCGGTGACGGCCGACTTCAACCGGCTGCTCTCCGGCGACAACCTGCTCTCCATCGACCGCAACCTCCCGGTCGTGGGCCCGGACAGCCCCGCCGGCCCCGACAGCCACGCTGCTCCCGGCAACCCCGCCGGCTCCGACAGCCCGGCCGCCGGCGCCCCCGGGAAGGACGCCCGGGCCGGGCTGCCCCTGGCGGCGGTGCTGATCCGGGCGGACGACCCGGCCGTCCGGGAGCGGATCCGCACCCTGCTCACCCCGTACGTCGCCCGCTCCGGCAGCGCCGAGACGCCGCAGACGTTCGCCGAGGTCGCCCGCACCCGCGCGGTGCTGCTGGAGCAGGGGGAGCGGGTGGCGCTGGCCATCGTCGCGCTGACCCTGCTGGTGGCCGGGTGCGGCCTGCTGGTGGCGGTGGCCGGCGGCGTGGTCGAGCGCAGGCAGCCGTTCACGCTGCTGCGGCTGTGCGGCACGCCCACCCGGACCCTGTCCAGGGTGGTGCTGCTGGAGACGGCGGCCCCCGTGCTGCTGGCCGCCGTCGTGGCGGCGGCCGCCGGGTTCGGTGTGGCCGGGCCGGTGATCGACCAGCTCGCCATCAAGAGCGCGCCGCCGGCGCTGCCGGGCCCCGTCTACTTCCTGACCGTCGGCGGCGGGCTGCTGGCCGCCCTGCTGGTGATCCTCGCCGGCCTGCCGCTGCTCAAGCGCGTGACCTCACCCGACCACGCCCGCTTCGAATAGGACACACTCGATGATCGTGACCTGGGCCCGGCGGCTCGCCGCGCCGCTCGTGGCCGCCCTGGCCGGCGCCCTCCTGGTGGCGCCCGCGCCGGCGCAGGCCGCCGCCGGCCGCTACGCCGCCGACATCAGGCGCACCGAGTACGGCATCCCGCACATCCTGGCCAAGGACCACGGCGGTCTCGGCTACGGCTACGGCTACGCCTTCGCGCAGGACAACCTCTGCGTCATGGCCTCCTGGGCGCTCACCCTGCGCGGCGAGCGGTCCCGCCACTTCGGCGCGGAGGCGATGTCGGACGACGCCATCGACCCGATCCCCAACCTGGCCAGCGACGTCTACTACAAGAGCATCCAGGCCTCGGGCGTGCTGCGCCGGGTGCTGGTCCGCCCCGCGCCGCACGGCCCCAGCGCGCGGCTGCGCGCGCTCGTGGACGGCTACGTCGCCGGGTTCAACCGCTACCTGAGCGAGACGGGCGTGGCCCGGCTGCCCGACCCGGCCTGCCGGGGCAAGGCGTGGGTCGGCCCCATCACGGCCACGGACGTCTGGACGAACCTGCTCGACCTGGGCCGCATGGGCGGCAGCTCCTCGTTCAAGGAGGCCATCGCCGCCTCCGGGCAGGCGCGGGAGAACCCGGACGGGGACGGGCCGGGCCGGCCGTCCAGGAGGGCCGCGGCCAGGACGGTCCCCGCCCCCGGCAGCAACGCCTTCGCCCTGGGCCGCGAGGCCACCCGCGGCGGCCATGGCATGCTGCTGGCCGACCCGCACTTCCCGTGGAACGGCAGCTGCCGCTTCTACCAGGTCCACCTGACCATCCCCGGCGTGCTCGACGTGTCCGGCGGCAGCCTGTACGGCACCCCCATGGTCCAGATCGGCCACAACGCGAGCCTGGCCTGGACGCACACGGTCTCCCACGCCCAGCGCTTCACCCTGTACCGGCTGGAGCTGGCGCCGGGGCAGCGCACCGCGTACCTGGTGGACGGCCGGCCCGAGCCGATGGGCCGGCAGGAGGTGCCGGTCACCGTCAGGGACGCCGGCGGCGCGACCCGCGCCGTCACCACCACCCTCTACACCTCCCGGTACGGCCCCGTGCTGGCCACCGGCTGGACGGACCGGACGGCGATCGCCCTGGCCGACGCCAACGCCGCCCAGCTGCGCTTCGCCGACGAATGGCTGGCCATGGGCGCCGCCCGCGACCTGGCCGGGCTGCGCCGGGCGCAGGAGACCCACCAGGGCATGCCCTTCGTCTACACGCTCGCCGCGGACGCCGGCGGCCGGGCGTACTTCGCCGACGCCTCGGTCGTCCCGCACGTCACCGACGAGCGGGCCCGGCGCTGCCGCGTCCAGGACGGCCCCGAGCCGCTCGTCCTGGACGGCTCCACCTCGGACTGCCTGTGGGGCAGGGACGCGGACGCGATCGTGCCGGGCATCTTCGGCCCCGCCGCGCAGCCCCGCCTGACCCGCGCCGACTACGTGGCCAACGCCAACGCCGACCCCTGGCTGACCAACCCGGAGGCGCCGCTCACCGGCTATCCGCGCGTCTTCGGCGACACCCGTACCGAACGGGACCTGCGCACCCGGGTCGGTCTCGACATGATCGCCCGGCGGCTGTCCGGCGACGACGGGCTCGGCGAGCCCGGCTTCACGCTGGAGACCCTGCAGCGCACGGCCACCGGCAAGCGCAACCTGAGCGCCGAGCTGCTCCGCCCCGGCCTGCGGGCGCTGTGCCGGGCCGAGCCCGTGATGACGGCGAGCGACGGCGCGCAGGTCGACGTCCGCCGGGCCTGCGCGGTGCTGGCGGCCTGGGACGGGCGGGCCGGCCTGGACAGCCGCGGCGCGATCCTGTGGCGGGAGTTCTTCCTGGGCCTGCACCGCCCGCACCGGCGGGCCGACGGCGCGGTCGCCCCGCCGAAGCCCTGGTGGAAGGCGCCGTTCGAGGCCGAGCGGCCGCTCACCACGCCGCGCGGGCTCGACGCCGCCAACCCGATCGTGGCGACCGCGCTGGCCGACGCCGTGCGCTTCTTCACGGCCAACGACCTGCCGCTGACGCTCACGCCGGGGCAGGCCCAGCGGTACGGCGGCGTCCCGGTGCCGGGCTGCACCGAGGGGGAGGGCTGCTTCGACCGCATCCGCACCGGTGGCGAGCTGGGCGAGGACGGCCGCTATCCGGACGTCGGCACCGGCTCCAGCTTCCTGATGGCCGTGGAGCTGACGCCGGCCGGGCCGCGGGCCCGGACCGTGCTGACGTACTCGCTGTCGGCCAACGCCGCCTCGCCGCACCACACCGACCAGACCGAGCTGTTCGCGCGCGGCCAGTGGGTGACGGGGCGGTTCGCCGAGGCCGAGATCAGGGCGTATCCCGGGCTGACGACCACGTCCTTGCGGTGAACCCGGCCGAGCCGCCGAGCACAGTACGACCCGATGCCTTGTCGCGCAAGGTATCGGGTCGTACTGTGGTGTCATGTCCGAGGACACCGAGGCGCCACCGGGATCGGCGGCGATCGCTCGCCTGCGCCGCGAGCTGGCCCGCGGCACGACCGAGCTGGCCGTGCTGTCCGTTCTCGGCGTACGCCGCCGATACGGCTACGAGCTGCTGAAAGTGCTGCGGGAAACGGGCGAGGGAGTCCTGGAGGTCAAGGAGGGCACGCTCTATCCGCTGCTGCACCGGCTGGAGGACTCCGGCCACATCCTGGCCACCTGGGAAGTGGAGGGGCGGGCCAGGCCGCGCAAGTACTACGTCATCACTCCGGAGGGTCGCACCTACCTCACCATGCTGCGCACGGAATGGAGCGGCCTGGTCGACGGCATGCGACAGCTCCTCGACGCACTTGGTGAGGTGCGGGAATGAGCAACGAGCAAGAGATCATCGACGATTACACCGAGCGGGTCGGGCGCCACCTCATGGGCCCGGCGCGGGACAGGGCGAAGGCGGAGCTCGGCGCGCACCTGTCCGACGCGGCCGAGGCGGGCGAGCTGGACCACGCCCTGAGCCGGCTCGGCCCGCCGAAGGAGGCCGCGGCCACCTTCGCCGACTTACGCGCCGCGCCGCCCGCCCCCATGGACGCGCGGCTGGTCGCGGTCGTGATCGACAACCTGCCGCTCGCCGGCGTCACGATCGCGATGCTGGTGCGGGGCGTCTTCCGGATCGCCGAGCTGGGGAGCGGCTTCGCGCTGGCGTTCCCGCCCTTCCTGTACTTCGAGATCGGCGAAGGGTGCGTGAGCGTCGGGCCCGTGCACTGCGACGCCGACGTCTACGACTACGCGGGGCTCCTCTACAGCCTCGGCGTGCCGCTCGCCCTGCTCTGGTCGATCGTCGGGCTGGGCCTGGTGGAGGCGTGGACCGGCGCCACCCCGGGCAAGCGCCTGATGCGGCTGCGCGTCGTGACCGAGGCGGGGCTGCGCGTCCACCCGGTCAGCGGCGTCGTACGCCGGCTCAGCCTGGTGCTGGGACCGGCCGCCTGGCTGGACTGGCTGCCCGTCGTGTGGGGGGACCGGCGCCGGGTGCTCGACCACCTGACCGAGACCAAGGTCGTGCGGGCGGCCCGTTGAGCCCCGCTGCCGCCGTCAGCCCACCTTGCGCAGCCTGACGGCCCGCCTGAGGAAGACGACGCCGTCGATGGCGGCGAGCCCGGCCGGGTCCAGCGGGAAATAGGCGAAGTCGCGCGAGACGCGCGGAGCGGCATCGGCGACGGCCCCGGCCAGGCGGCGGGCGTCGACCAGGGCGTGCTCCCACGGGAGCGTGGACAGGACGCCCTCGACGGTGTCCGGGGCCGGGACGTCCTCGCCGGCCGTGCCGAGGGCCGAGGCCAGGAAGGCGTACCGGTCGCCCAGGTGGGTCGCGGTGAGCGCGCCCGCGCTCCACCACTCCAGCACCTGGTCGCCGAAGGCCATGGAGCTCCTGCCGCGCTGCAGGTGGAGGTTGGAGGAAAAGACCAGGGCCGGGCCGTGCTCGGCGACGGCACGCAGGTTCGCGGCCATCATCGCGTCCCGCAGGGCCGACAGCCGGCTCCACCGGGCGGGGGAGTCGTCGGCCATCCCGTGGTGGTAGCGGAGCAGGCCGACGGCGGTGCGCGCGTACAGTTCGGCCCGTTCCCTGTCGGCCGCGCTCAGCCGCGGCGCCTGCGTCTCCAGCAGCGCCACCAGGTCGTCGGCGATCACGCGCAGCCGCTGCGCCTCCTCCGACCGGCCGATCGACCGGGCCGGATCCATCGCCGCCGCCTCGTCGGACCACCGCTCGTCCGGGCCGAGCAGCGTGTCGAGGGTCTCCAGGGTGCAGGGGAGCGGGCCGTCGAGGAGCGCGTGCAGGGCGGTGAGCGCCTGGCGCGGGCTGGCCGCCCAGTACTCCAGCGGGCCGTCGAACCCGAAGAACCTCAGCTTCTCCTCGTGCTCCTCGTTGTACGCCCGCATCCAGCGCACGAGCTCCCGGTTGGCCGCCGACTCCCCGAACCGGTGGCTGAAACCGCGCTCCATGACGTCGTCGAGCGCGCCCTTGCCCGTCGCGAGGTAGTCGTCCACCACCAGCCCCATGAGGCAGTCGCTCTCGATCGCGAACGACCGGTAGCCCTCGTGCTCGACCAGGTGCCGGAAGATCTCGTTGCGCACCTCGCCCAGCTCCTCCACGAAGTGCCTGGCCTCGCCCAGCCCGAGCAGCAGGGGCCGGGCGGGCAGCGCCCGGAGAAACGCCGAGACGCCCGCACCGTCGAGCGGACGGGCCATGTCCTTGATGTCCATGCCCTCAACGGTATCGTTGAACCTCCGATGTAAACTTTGCCGACCAGCTCCCTGATTCGCCGCGCCGGACTTTCAAACGTGGGTTTATGACCGGGCGGTCGGCCGGGAAGAGCCGGCGCCCTGCCGGCCCGGCCGTCACCTGCCGGTGTGCGTCTCCTGCGCTTGCGCCGTCGCGCCCAGGACCGGGTCAGGGCGGGCCGAGGACGTCCGGGGTGATCAGGGCGCGGGCGGAGGCGGCGAAGTAGTCGCCGGGGGCGTTCTCGGTGAGACCGAGGACGACACCTTGGCTGAGGCCGACCAGGAGCGCGCGCAGCGCCGTGGCCAGGCGTCGCGCCTGGCGCGCGGTCAGCGCGTGCCCGTCATGGAGCCTGCCGGACAGCAGCGCGGCCAGGCGTTCTTCGTGCGCCCGGACGGAGGCGGCCAGCCTGGGCGCCAGCTCGGGGTCACGCAGCGCCAGATCCTGCAGGCTGATCTCGAACGACAGGTGGCGCAACGCGTCGGGGTCGTCGCACAGGCGGCGGTAGTGGCGGGCGAAGACCTCCACCGCCTCGGCGAGGCCCATGCCGGCGGGGACGGCCTGCTCGACGCCGTCGTAGTGGGGGCCGAGGCAGTCGGTGACCAGGGCGACGAGCAGGCCGTTCTTGCTGCCGAACAGCGAGTAGACGGCGCCGGTGGTCAGGCCGGCCCGCTCGGCGATCTCCTCCAGCCTGGCCCGGTGGCCGTCGCGGGCGACGATCAGGCGCGCGGCGGCCAGCAGGGCCCGCCGGTTATGCTCCTTGGCCTCGGCCCTTGTCATTCTCATAATCCGATTATTACCGTAATCTCATTATGAATGTTGCCGAATACCTGGGCCGGGTTCCCCGCCGTGCCGCGTTCCCCTCCGTCGACGCGCTCCAGGCCGAGCTGCGGGAGCGGGCGGCCGCCCGCCCCGGCCTGGTCCGGTCGCGGCGCATCGGGACCTCGCGGCTGGGCGAGCCGCTGCACGCCGTCACGGTCGGCGAGGGGCCGGCGGACGCGGTGGTCATCGCCGGGCCGCACCCCAACGAGCCCGTCGGCTCCCTGACCGTCCTCGCGCTGCTCGACCTGCTCTGCGAGGAGCCCGCGCTCCGGGCGGAGCTGGGCCTTCGCTGGCACATCGTGGCCTGCGCGGACCCGGACGGCGCCCGGCTGAACGAGGGCTGGTACGGCAGACCGGCCGACCGCCGCGCCTACGCCACGCACTTCTACCGCCCCGACCTGGCCGACCAGGTCGAATGGACCTTCCCCCTGGCCACGGCCGGCTACCGCTTCGACCGCCCGCTGCCGGAGACGCGGGCGCTGATGCGCCTCATGGACGAGGTGCGCCCGTCGCTGGTCTGCTCCCTGCACAACGGCGAGTACCAGGGCGCGTTCTTCTACCTCAACCGCCACGATGCGGCGCTGGCGCGGCGGCTGGCCGCCCTGCCCGGTCTGGAAGGTCTCCCGCTGCACCATGGCGAGCCGGAGTTGCCCGGCGCCGCACCGATCGTCCCCGCCGTCCACCTGACCCCGCCCGGGTCGCGGGTGGGCAGGGCCTTCGGCGCGGGCGGCAGCAGCGCCGACTACGCGGCCGCGTTCGGCGCGCTGCATCTGGTCACCGAGGTGCCGGCCTGGGCCGACGTCCGCGTGGCCGACCGGAGCCCCGCCGGCCGCGCCTACGGGCAGGTCCTCGCCGAGGGGGCGGCGGCCCGGCGCGAGCTGATCGGCACGATCGAGGCGGGCATGCGCGCCGTCGCCGCCGACCTGAGCGTGCGCTCGCCGTTCCGCCGCTCGACCGAGAACACGCTGGAGACCTACCGCAGGCTCGGCGAACTGGAGGAGGAGCCTCTGCCCGACCCCGGCCGCCCGGCCACGGTCGCCGAGGAGTTCGGCCACCGCCAGCTGCTGCACCTGATGCGGCTGCGCCTGCTCGGGACGTTCCTGCGCCTGCTCGACGCGGAGATCGCCGCCGGCAACCTGACGCCGGCCATCCGCGAGCGGCGACGGCTGCTCGCCGCGCAGTTCGAGACGTGGTACGGCCAGGCCGAGGCGGACCCGCCCGGCCGGCCGGTCGAGCCGCGCAGGTCGGCCGCCGTCCAGCTGGGCGCCGTCCTGACCGCCGCCCACCACCTGGCGGCACGGACGGCACGCTGACCGAAGGCAGCGCGGACGGCACGAAGGACCGCACCGTCTACGACGGCAAGGCCACGTACTACTCCGGCGCCCTGGCCGGAGAGCTGCCCAAGGGCAAGACGTGGCTCAAGGTGGCGGGCGGCGGCGGCATGCCCAGCGAGTACGACCAGGTGCTCAACCCCACCGAGCCCGCCACGCTGTCGGCGTTGCTCAAGAAGGGCGGCAGGAGCGGCAACACGGTCACCGGCACGATCACCTTCAGGGACCTGCGCCAGGTGTCGGCCTGGTTCTCCCGCTCCGACCTGCGCTCCTGGGCCTCGGACACCGAGGTCTCCTACAAGCTGACGCTCGGCTCGAACGGCCTGGTCAGCAGGCTGTGGAGCTCGTTCACCGCCAAGGGTGTCTCCGAGAACTCCGAGGACTTCGAGGGCAGCACCATCATCGTCGACACCCGCTACGCCGGCTGGGGCGCCAAGGTGTCGATCAAGGCGCCCGACCCCAGGACCGTCACCGAGTGAGAGCGGGAGCCCGGCGTCAATTGGTGCGGTCGGTGTAGCCGGGGGGAAGCTGGCCCGGCGCGGCGTCGATGACCGATTCGTTGTCACGGCCGCACTGCTCGACGTAGGTGATCCTGGCGAACTCGGCGATGATCACATAGGGATAGGCCGGGCCGGCGTCCCGGAAGGCCCGCATGTCGTGGACGAAGTCGTTCTGGAAGCAGATGGTCCGCTCCGGGTGCTGCCCTTCGCCGCCGATCCACTGCGGGAAGAAGATCGTGCCGTGCACCAGGCGGCGGGGCAGGTCGAGCAGCAGGCTGACGCAGGTGCCGGTCGGCTCGTGCCAGTCGATCTTGTACGTGCCGTCGTCGATCCGCGTCATGTGCGCGTCCTGGTTCTTCACCCACCGGCCGCCCACCAGCCCGTGGTGGATGCGGTAGTCGCAGGCCCGTTCGTTGCGGACGTACAGCTCGTACTGCCAGCCGTTGGCGTACGTGTAGATGACG
This sequence comes from Nonomuraea candida, assembly GCF_000725485.1. Lineage (GTDB taxonomy): Bacteria > Actinomycetota > Actinomycetes > Streptosporangiales > Streptosporangiaceae > Nonomuraea > Nonomuraea candida. Next base: position 62,667 of record NZ_JOAG01000038.1, read on the forward strand.
TGCGTGCCGACGAGGCCGTCGAGGTGCTGCGGCGGCTCGAACTGCGGCGCCCCGGGCCGGGCGGCGGCCGGAACGGTCATGGTCTCTCTCCTCGCCTCGTCTGCGCCGCCCCGCGCGGCCGTCGCCCCGGGCCCGTCGTTCCGCGCCTGGCCGCGCACTCCGATCACGCCACGGAGCTACCCTCGCCACGGACGGTTACGCACGGTGTCCGGGGCTGGTCGCCGGACCTCCCGCGGCCGCGCTATTTCGCGATCGCCTCCCGTACGGACGGGACGACCTCCTGTGCCCAGCGGGCCAGCGTGGTGAGGTCGGACGCCCCATGGTCGGTGGCGAAGAGGATGAAGCCCGAGGCGCCGTGCTCCAGCACGGCCCCGGTCAGCTCCTCGACCCATTGCGCGGCGGAGCCGCCGACCCAGCGTCCGTCCCGGTCCCGGGTGGCGGGCAGGGGCCGGTCGGTGATGCGGCCGGGGAAGTTGTAGATCGTACGGATCTCGCGCGGGTCGCGGCCCGCCTCGGCCGCGGCCCGGTCGATGATCGGCCGCGAGGTCCGGTAGCGTTCGCTGCGCCAGTCGGCCGCGTGGCCGGGGATCCAGCCGTCGGCGACCCGGCCGGTGGCGGCCAGCGACTTGGGGCCGTTCGACCCGGTCCACACGGAGGGCGCGGCCACGGGGGCGGGGTCGATCTGGCGCACCCGGTAGTGGCGGCCCTGATGGGTGACCGGCGGGCCGCCGCCCGACAGCTTCTTGATCAGCACGATCGCCTCCTCGAACGCCTCCACGGCCTCCCCGGGCGTCTGGCGAGGCACGCCCATGTCGGTGATGCGGTCCCACAGCCCGCCCGCGCCCATGCCGAGCACGACCCGGCCGCCTGACAGCGCCGACAACGACGTCACCGTCCGGGCCAGCATGGGGGCGGGCCTGGTCGGCAGGTTGGTGACGTTGACCAGGCCCGCGATGTGCCGCGTGCCGCCCAGCAGGAAGCCGAGGGCGGTGTAGGCGTCCAGCCGCTCACCGAGGTAGGGGTGGTCCGACAGCGAGAACAGGTCGAGCCCGTCCTGGTCGGCCTGCCGCACCAGGCGCAGCAGCGCGGGCAGGTCGTCGAAACGGGAGTGCGCCCCGAAACCGAACACGACGCCGGGCGTGGACGCGGTGCTGCCCGCATCGTGCGCGGAGACCGGCTCGGCCTGGCCGCCGGGGGTGGGCGATTGACGACTCATGATGACTCTCCAGCCGAGAACAAGGGGCTTCAGTTCGCGCAACGAACCATATTAGTTCGCGGCACGAACTGCAACCCTTCCCTTCACCGCCGGCGCGTCGCACGTCTCTTGAAGCGTGGTGGCGACCGCATCAAGCACTCTGGCGAAGTGCCCGGCGATGTCGGGCGGCGCGTGGAGCGGAGGTCGGCCCCCTCCCGATGCGGGCTGGTCAGCCTGCGAGGATCTTGTCCCAGTCCACCGTCTTGGCCCACTCGGCGTAGCTGTGCCAGCGCACGGTGGGGTATCTGGCATGCAGAGTCTCGATGTCAAGGAAGTCGGTGGTGTTCTCGAAGTTCTCGAACATCGCGGCCACCTCCTCGCCGGCCCACTGCCGCACCATGTCGAGCGGCATCTGCTGGTAGGGGATCTCCCGGCCGAGCACTTCGCTCAGTATCCGGGCCGCTTCCTGCCCGGTGACGCGATCGGAGGCGATGTCGATCCGCTCGCCGACGAGTTCGCCGGGGTTCTCGACGGCATGTACGGCCATGCCGGCGATGTCCAAGACGCTCACCTGGTCGAGCGGTTTGCCGGGAGTCAGCGGGTTGACGAGCATGCCGTCACCGAGCCGGCTGAAGCCGAGGTTGAGCACATTCTCCATGAAGTACACCGGGCCGAGCACCGTTGCGCGCACCGGCCGCTCGCGCAGATAGGCCTCGATGAGCTGCTTGCTGTCGGCGTGGTCGATATCGGTGGCCGCGAGCCGGTCGCCGCCCCGTACGGAGGAGTACACCAGGTGGACGTCGAGGCGGGCGGCGGTGTCGACGAGCAGGCGTCCCTGCGCGACCTCCGCATCCTTGCCGCCCTCGCCGAACGGCACCGACAGGCCGAAAACCGCGTCGGCGCCCGTGCAGGCACGCCGGAGCGCGTCGGGATCGGACAGGTCGCCGGTGGCGAGCCGCGATCCCCGGGTTCGCAGCGCCTTCGCGGCCGGCGACTCCTCCGAGCGGACGTACGCCACCACCTCGTGACCGCGCTCCAGAAGCAGGTCGGCGACCGCGCCTCCCTGATTGCCGGTAGCGCCTATGACGACGACTTTGGCCATGACACCTTCTCCACGGTTGCGATGAGATTCGATCAGGACGTGCGGGCGGGTTACGACCGGCCCGCCCCGGTCACATCGCTCGCCGCCAGCGATTCTGGAACGTCAACCGCAGTTGAGGTCAAGCGGGAACAGCCTGAACGCGCCGGCGGCCCGAGCGCCTCCTCACCCGGCTGGCCAGGCGCCGGCAGGCGCCGGAGCAGCGGGGGCGCGGCTCTCGCCCTCCTCGATCCGAACCGTTCGGTTTGGTCAGGCGGAAGGGGAGAGTAGGGTGAGGAACGTCAATACCAAACCGTTTGGTTCTGCTTCTGTGGAGGGATCCGCCATGCAGCAGCGCACCCTGGGCCGCCAGGGCCTGACCGTCTCGGCCATCGGCTACGGCGCGATGGGCCTGACCATGGCCTACGGGCCCGGCGACGAGGAGGCGGGCATCGCCGCCATCCGCCGCGCCCACGAGCTGGGCGTCACCTTCTTCGACACCGCCGAGCTCTACGGCCTGGGCACCGGCTCCAACGAGATCCTCGTCGGCAAGGCGGTCAAGGACTTCCGTGACGAGGTCGTCCTGGCCACCAAGTTCGGCTTCGACCTGGCCGGCGGGCGGATCGCCGGCCTGAACAGCCGCCCCGACAACATCCGCAAGGTCGCCGACGACAGCCTGCGCCACCTCGGCGTCGACCACCTCGACGTGCTCTACCAGCACCGCGTGGACCCCGCCGTGCCGATCGAGGACGTCGCCGGCACCGTCAAGGAGCTGATCGACGCGGGCAAGGTCAGACACTTCGGCCTGTCGGAGGCCGGGCCGCAGACGATCCGCAGGGCGCACGCCGTCCAGCCGGTCTCCGTCCTGCAGACCGAGTACTCGCTGTTCGAGCGGGACGTCGAGCAGCTGTTCCCGGTGCTGCGCGAGCTGGGCATCGGGCTCGTCGCCTACTCGCCGCTGGGCCGCGGCTTCATCACCGGCACTGCCAGGCCCGCCGGCCAGTACGACTCCACCGACATGCGCAACTCCGACCCGCGATGGCAGCCGGGCAACTTCGAGAAGAACGCCGAGGCCGTCCGGAAACTGGCCGAGCTGGCCGCGTCCAAGGGCGCGACCGTGTCCCAGCTCGCGCTGGCCTGGATCCTCGCGCAGGGCGAGGACATCGTGCCCATCCCCGGCACCCGCAGCCCCGAGCGGATGGCGGAGAACGCCGCCGCCGCCGACCTGACCCTCACCAAGGCCGACCTGGACGCCGTCGCCGAGATCCTGCCCGCCGGCGGCTTCGGCGCCCGCTACGCCGAGCAGGCCCTGCCCACCTGGATCTGACCGGCGCCCACCGCGCTCCGGCCCCGGCCCCGCTCACGTCAGCGTGATCGGCCCGGTCCTCGCCGGCGGGGTCACCCGTCCTCGGCCCGGCAAGGTGCTCTGTCGCGGCGGGTGGAAGCCGCCGAGCTGCTGTTCGAGCAGTTCGGCCAGCCACAGCGGGGTGCGGTCCTCGAACATCGGGCCGATGAGCTGCACCCCCACCGGCAGGCCCTCGGAGGATCGGCCCGCCGGTACGGCGGTGGCGGGCAGGCCGGGCATGGTGGCCAGGCCGGCCCAGACGAGCTGGTCGAAGTACGGGTACGCGACGCCGTCGATGTCGATGCGCCGTTCCAGCGGATTGGGGGTGTGGTCGTGCGGGAACGCGGGCGTCGGCGTGATCGGGCACACCACGGCGTCGAACCCGGCGAACAGCCGCCGCCAGCCGTGGCGGTGGACCTCGCGGCGGTGGTTCGCCTCCATCCAGTCGCGGTGGCTGAACACCATGGCGCGCTGCCGCACGGAGTCAAGGCTCCGGTCGTCCGCGCTCAGCCCGGCGGCGCGGGCCCGCAGCTCCTCGTACGAATCCAACGGGAAACGCGCAACGGCGCCCGAGATCAGCAGCTCCATGTAGAGCCTCGCGGCTTCGGCCAGATCGGGCAGCAGCGGGCTGTGCCGTTCGACGCGGGCGCCGCCGCCGGCGAGCGCCTCGGCCACCCGGTTCACGCCCGCCCGCACGGCGGACCCGGCCGGAATGAGCGGATGGTCGTCGAGGACCAGGACCCGGAAGTCGCGGAGCCGCTCGTGGCGGGCGGGCGGCAGCGCCAGGTCGTACGCCTTGCCGTGCGTCAGCGGGTCCGGCCCGGCCATGACGTCGAGCAGGAGCGTGAGGTCGCGGGCGGTGCGCGCCATCGGGCCGACGACGGCGAGGTCGAGGTCGACCGGCAGTGGCGGGGCCGGCGGCGCGACCATGCCGCGGGTCGCCGCCAGCCCGAGCGTTGGCTTGTGCGCGTAGACGCCGCAGAAATGCGCGGGGGTGCGCAGCGAACCGGCGAGGTCGGAGCCGATGGACAGCGCCCCGAACCCGGACGCCAGGGCCGCCGCCGACCCGCCAGAGGATCCGCCCGCCGTGCGGTCGTGATCCCACGGGTTGTGAGTGGTGCCGTAGATCTCGTTGAAACTCTGGATGTCCTGCAGCCCCAAGGGCACGTTGGTCTTGCCGAGCACCACCGCGCCCGCGGCCTTGAGCCGCGACACCTGTACCGCGTCCTCGGCCGGCATGTGGTTCCGGTGCGGCGGCAGGCCCCAGGTCGTGGGCAGCCCGGCGACGTCGTAGGACTCCTTGACCGTCACCGGGACGCCGAGCAGCGGCCGGTCCTCACCCCGGGCGCGCGCCCGGTCGGCATCCCGCGCGGCGGCCCGCGCCCGGTCGAAGTCCGGCACGCAGATCGCGTTGATCGCCTTGTCGTCCCGCTCGATACGGGCGATCGCCTCGTCGGTCAGTTCCGCCGCGCTCACTTCACCGGCACGCATTGCGGCCGCGAGGTCTTCGGCCGACTGAAAACTCCATTCCATGGGAGCCGACCTTAACGGCCTGCCGGAAATGCCGGTCCCGCACGCATCCGCCGGAAAGCCGAAACGACCGCGCTCGCTCTTTGAGGTGACGCGCTCACATTGCCGTCCAGGCTGCTCAACCCCAGGTCAGAGGGGTTGTCGGCGAATCTACTCCGCCGGTGAGGGCATGAAATGCCGCCTCGCGCAACGAGATGGACATCTCAGTTCTCGGCACCTATTCCTTCGGCCCCCGGCTATTCGCTCGGCCGCTGGCCACAAAACGCGGGAATTGTCCAGCGAACCACTATCGAGAGTGCCTGCCGACCGGCCGGAGCCACCGGAGTTCCGGTCGTCAGGCGTTGAAGACGGCCTCGGAGCGGTCGCGCTTCTCGTGCAGGTCCCAGTACAGGGGAGCGATCTGCTCGGGCGTGGCCGCCGGGCTGCCTTCCGGGCCGCCCCCGCCGATCCACACGTTGATCACCACGTGGGCGGCGTGCACGCCGGTGCCGGCCAGCTCCTTGTTCAGGTTGATCACCCAGTTGCGCAGAGCCGCTTGGGCCGGGTTGGCGTTGCCGAACATCGGCACCGGGTCCACGGAGCCGCCGCCGGCGGTGAACAGCAGGGTCCCGGCGCCCGCCGCGCGCATCGCGGGCAGCACCGCCCGGGCCGCCGTGACGGCGCCGTAGAAGGCGTACTCGATCATCGGCTGCAGGTTGTCCACGGTGACCTCCGAGGGGGTGGCCAGGGTGAGGCCGGGCACCGGGGAGTGCGGGGCCGGCGAGTACTCCAGCACGTCGATGCCGCCGAAGCGGACCCCGGCCGCGTCCAGGGCATCGGTCAGCGAGGCGCGGTCGAGGATGTCGGCGGGGAACGCGGCGGCCGTGACGCCTTCCTGGCCGAGCTGGGCGACCAGCGTTTCCAGCTTCTCCTTGGTACGGGCGATCAGCGCGACGTCGAAGCCGCGGGCGCCGAAGGTGCGGGCGATGGCCAGGCCCATGCCGGAGCCGGCGCCGACGATGGCGAGAGTGGGCATAGCGGAATCTCCTCCAATTCCTACTTTTTGTGCGTAACGCCATGATGGACCAGTATGGAAGCCCGTACAAAAGGCACATTGATGTGCGTACCGGAAGGGAATGTGCCCATGGACGCCGCAGCCCGGTCAGGTGCCGCAGCCCGGCCAGGTGCCGCAGCAGACCGAGGGCCGTGCGCCGGCATCCCCGCCGAGCAGCTGGACTTCGTCCGCCAGGTGCTGGACCGCGTCGGGGACAAGTGGAGCCTGCTGGTGATCGCCGCGCTCGAGGCCGGCCCGCTGCGCTACACCGACCTGCGGCGCGACGTCCCCGGCATCTCGCAGCGGATGCTCACCCTTACCGTGCGCCAGCTCCAGCAGGACGGCTTGGTGACCCGGACCGCCTACGCGGAGGTGCCGCCGCGGGTGGAGTACGCCCTCACCCCCCTGGGCCGCAGCCTCCACCACATCGTCACACCGCTGATCACCTGGGTCGCCGACCACCACGGCCAGATCCGCGAGCACCGGGCCCGCACCGCCACCACGCCCTGAGACCGTGCACCGCTAGACGGCCTGATCTCCTGCCCACACCGTGGGGGTGCGGTCCGCCCACGGGCTTGCCTGTTCGAGTTGCCCGGCGAGGCGGAAGAGCAGGCCTTCGAGCCCGTACCCGGCGGCGAACTGCATCCCGATCGGCAGGCCCGTCCCGGGGTCGGCCGTCAGGGGCACGGACATGGCGGGCGTGCCCGCCACGTTGAACGGCGTGGTGAACGGCGCGAGATCGAAGAGGCGGCGGAGCCAGCCGGGGCCGTCCAGTTCCGCCACGGCCTCGGCATGGGTGCCCAAGGGCACCGGCAGCTCCGGCAGGGTCGGCGTGAGCAGCAGGTCGTGGGCGTCGAAGGAGCGTGCCAGGCTGCGCGCGATCCGGTTGCGGATCGCCAGAGCGGCGACGAACCGGGCGCCGCTGACCCCACGCCCGTAGTGATAGCCGGCGAGGACGGGCGGCTCCAGGGTCGAGGAGTCGATGGGCCGGCCCGTGGCGGCGGCCAATTCGTCGATCGAGGCCGTCAGGTTCGCCGTCCACTGATCGGCGCTGGCCTGGACGAACTCGTCCCAGTCCACCCCGAGGTCCACCTCGACCTCCTCGACCCGGTGGCCGAGGGATTCGAGCAGGTGCGCGGTGCGGGAGAGGGCGCCGGCCACGGGGGCGGTGGTGCGGTGTCCGCCCCACGCCTGGGTGAGGACGCCGATCCGGAGCGAGCCGGGGTGGCGGGTGACCTCCTCCGCGTACGGCCGGGACGGCTCCTGGGCGAAGTAGGGGTCGCCCGGTTCCGGGCCGCGGATCTGGTCGAGCAGGGCCGCGCTGTCACGCACCGTACGGCTGACGCTGCCGTGCACGGCCAGGCCGTTGAAGACCTCGTCGGCGTAGGGGCCCGCGGAGACCCGGCCCCGGGTGGGCTTGAGCCCGAAGAGGCCGTTGCAGGAGGCGGGAATGCGGAGCGAGCCGGCGGCGTCGGTGGCGTGCGCGATCGGGACCACCCCGGCGGCGACGGCCGCGCCGGCGCCGCCGCTGGACCCGCCCGCGCTGCGCCCCGGGTCCCAGGGGTTGCGGGTCGCGCCGTACAGCACCGGTTCGGTGGTGTTGCTGTAGGCCATCTCCGGCGTCGTGGTACGCCCGAACGTCACGAGGCCGGCCCGGCGGAAGCGTCGCATCAGGAAGGAGTCGGCGCCGGAGACGTTGCCGGCCGCCAGGCGGCTGCCCAGCTCCATGCGCCTGCCGGCCATGGAGACGCCGATGTCCTTGATCAGGAAGGGGACTCCGGCCAGCGGTGTGCTGCCGGGGGCGGGCTCGTCGTCGGCCTCCCAGGTCTCCACGATGGCGTTGATCCGCGGGTTGACCGCCCGCGCGGCCTCGTGTGCGGCCGCCTGGAGCTCGGCGGGGCTCACCTCGCCCTTGGCCACCAGCTCGGCGAGCCCGAGGGCGTCGAAGCTCGCGTACTCGGTCACTCTCACTGTCTCTCCTCGAAACGATACCGTTGGGTCCCTGATGATACCCAACGGTATCGTTCGGAACGGACTGGTACCATAGCAGCCATGACAGCGACCGTCAGAAGGCCGGGCAGGGTGGCGAAACTGCCGCCTCGCGAGCGCATCCTCGACGCGGCGGAAGAGCTCTTCCAGAGCGAGGGGATCCGGCGGGTGGGGGTCCAGGCGATCGCCGAGCGGGCCGAGACCACCAAGATGGCGATCTACCGGCACTTCGCGACCAAGGACGCGCTGGTCGCGGAGTGGCTGCGGATCGTCGCCGCCGACTACCAGGCGGCCTTCGACCGGGCCGAAGCCGAGCATCCCGACCGGCCCAGGGAGCAGATCCTGGCCCTGGCCCGCTTCATCGCCGAGGGGTTGCCGGCGATCTCGTACCGGGGCTGCCCGTTCATCAACTCCCTCGCCGAGCTGCCCGACCGCTCCCACCCCGCCCGGCAGGTGATCGAGGAGCACAAGGCGCTCCAGACCCGCAGGCTGGTCGGCATGTGCGCCGCGGCCGGGCTGCCCGACCCCGAGCAGGCCGCAGCCGAGATCACCTTCGTCCTCGAAGGCGCGCAGGTCAGCGCGCACAACGGAAGCATCGCCCAGCCGGGCGAGCGGCTGATGAGGATCGTGGAAGGGATCCTGGATCGAGCGAACCGGTAGCCGGCTCCACCCACCAGGGCCGCCGGGGAAACCCGGACCGGCTCGGTGTCGAATCCGTCCCCCGCCCGTTCGTCCTCAGGGTGTGAGCCCTCATGAAGAAGTACCCGAGTCCCCGGCGACCCTGCCGCCGGCACGTGACCTGGCACGGCGACGAGCCGACACCCTTGACCGTCTGAGCAGCGGATTCCACATGTGGCTGGCCACCGGGAGCGACGGCCACGGGGCGCACCTGATCCCCGTCGCCTACGTCTGGAACGGCTCGGCCTTGACCACCGCGACCTTTCGCCGCAGCCGCACGGTCTCGAACCTGCGGGCGAGGCCGACGGCGCGGTTGGCGATCGGGGACACCGCCGACGTCGTCCTGATCGATGCCTGCGCGGTCCTGCTCGACGTGCCCGGCATCGACGTCGCCTCAGCCGAGGCGTACGCGAAGGTGTCGACGGACCCGCGCAATGCCCCGGACAGGTTCCTGTACCTCCGCCTCGTCCCCGAGCGGATACTGGCCTGGAATTCCCTGGCGGAGTTCAGCGGCCGCACCCTCATGCTCAACGGCTCCTGGCTTGATGGCCCCGTTGGCCGAAAGCCCCTTGACCTTGCCCCCAGGGGCAACGTTTAGGGTTCTCCCAGGTGAATGCAGATGAAGATCAGTGAAATCGCGCGCGATGCGCAAGTGACGACGAAGGCGATCCGCTATTACGAGTCCCTGGGGCTGCTCGCTCCCGCCCGGCTCGGCAACGGCTACCGCGACTACTCGGCCGAGGACGTCCGGCGCGTCCGCGAGATCCGCGAGCTCAACCGGCTGGGCATCCCCGTGGAGCGCACCCGCCCCTTCCTCGAATGCCTCGAGGTCGGCCATGCGCATGCCGACGACTGCCCCTCGTCGCTGGCCGGCTACCGGGCCGCCATCGATGAGCTGACCGGCTGGATCGACGCGCTCACCGAACGCAGAGCCGCGCTGGTGCGGCGGCTGCGTCATGCGGCGACCCGCAACTTCCCCCAACAGCCAGACGACCTGGAGGCGACCGATATGACCGACATGACCGACGTGCACGAACTGCCGGCGAACCTGCCGGTGCCCGAGGACGACGGCGCGGCCGCTCACCTGCCCGGCATGACGGTGCCGGCCATCGAACTGGCCGGCACCACAGGGCAGACCGTACGCCTCCACGAGCTGGGGGAGGGCCGTCACGTGATCTATGTCTTCCCGCTGATCGGCACTCCGGACGCCGACCTGCCCGACGGCTGGGACAACATCCCCGGCGCGCGCGGCTGCACCCCGGAGGCGTGCGACTTCCGCGACCACTACGAGGACCTCATCGCCGCCGGCGCGGCCGGCGTCTACGGGATGTCCCTGCAGGAGGCCGGCTACCTGCGCGAGGTGGCGGAACGGCTGCGGCTGCCGTACGCGATGCTCGCCGACACCGGCTTCCGGCTGGCCGCGACCATGGGGCTGCCGACGTTCCAGGCCGGCGGCAGGCGCTTCTACCGCCGCCACACGCTCATCATCCGGGCGGGAAAGATCGAGCACGTCTTCTACCCGATCTTCCCACCGAACGAGCACGCCCAGCAGGTCCTCACCTGGCTGAAGGACCACCCGCTGGAGACCGCCCCGCGCCGTCCGGATCAGGACGCCGGGTAGGACCGGAGGGGACTTCGGCCGGTGACGGCACTGCGCTCGTCATTCGGCCGCCGGGCAGCGGGCCCCGGTGTCCGGGATCGACTGCGAGATCAGGTAGCGGTCGATCACACCGATGGTGCATTCGCTCCGGCCGTACACGCCGTGCCCCGAGCCCTCGTAGGTGAGCACGCGGGCCTCGGCGCCGATCTGCTTGGCCGTGCTGAGGGTCCACGGATAGCCGGTGGCGGGGTCGTGGGACGAGGAGGCCAGCAGGATGGGGGGAGTGGCGTCCACGCGCAGCCGGTGCTGCGGGTTGGGAATGGGCGTGGGCTGCCCCAGGCAACCGGCGATCCGGCCCAGCGCGGGCGCTGTACCTCATGTCCCGGGCCTGCGTCGCCTGCCGGCGCAGGAGTGAGGCGTACTGCGTGTAGTCGGCGACCGGCAGGTGGAAATCCTGGCAGAACACCGGCGTACTGACCCTCACCTCCTCGTCCTTCCCGGCGCTCGCCGCCGGCTGCGACTCGCCAGTGTCGATGGCCACCAGCATCTGGGCGAGTTCCGCCCAATTGGGGTTGTAGAGTCCGGCGAACGCCGTGTCCACCAGTTCGTAGGGGCCCAGGGGTACGTCCGGCCGGCCCGGCTCGTGAAGTTCCCCGAGGTCGGCCCGCTCAAGGAGCCTTCTCCAGAACGCTCGGACGTCCTTGCCGTTCAGCGCGCACGACGCCGTTGTCTCACACCAGCTGACGAACCGGTCGAACGCCCCCGCGGTCTGGGCGGCCGTGGTGTTCAGGTAGCTCGCGGTGTTCACGCTGTGGTCGAAGTTCGAGTCGAGGGCGAGTGCCCTGATCTTGTCGGGGAAGCGCTCGGCGTAGGCCTGGCCGATCAGGGTGCCGTGCGAAACGCCGTAGTAGGTGAGGTTGTCGTCGCCCAGCGCCTCGCGCAGAGCCTCCACGTCGCGTGCGACGTCCAGCGAGCTCACGTGGTCGTACAGCGGTCCGGTGCGCGCTCGGCAGTCCTCCCGCAGCCGCTGGTTGAACGACACCCAGGCGTTCATGTCCGCCTGGTCCCGGATGAGCGGGTGCGGACGTTCGCTCATCAGCGCCGCCGAGCAGACCACCGGGTGGCTGCGTCCCACCCCGCGCGGGTCGAACCCGACGATGTCGAAGCGACCGCGAAGCTCGGCGCTGAAGTAACTGCTGCCGTGCACCACGAAGTCGACACCGGAGCCCCCCGGCCCGCCGGGGTTGACGACCAGGGAGCCGATCCGGGCGGCCGGAATGGCGGCCTTGCGCCGCGCCACCGCCACCTCGACGGTGGCGCCGCCGGGGGTGCGCCAGTCGATGGGCACCTTCAGCGTGCCGCATTCGGCGGTCGTGTCCTCGGCGCACGGCGCCCAACTGATCGTCGGCGGCGTACGGGCGGCACTGGCGACGCCTCCCGGGATCAGACTGACGGCCAGGGACGAGATGGCTGCGAGCACGATATGACTCTTCATGCGATCCTTCGTGATCAATGATGAGACGGATCCGATGACCTGAAGATCATGCGACCATCCCCATAACCCCGCCATAACCGTTTCATCGGCCTGGCCGGCCGGGCCGCGTCGCACGGTAGGAGTCCACCATCGACGCCAGTTCTGGTACTCCGGTCAATCGGAGCACCAGAGCGTCGCTCAACTCCTCCTCGGACCCCGGCGCGAGCGAGGAGGTGCGCCGCCCGGGCCAGAGCGCGGAGCAACGAACCGGCCGTCGGACCGCCCGAGCGGGCCAGGTCTTCCTCGACGGCCGGCAGGCCGTGCCGCCAGCGCTTCGCTGCCGCGCCGGCGAGCGCACAGGGATCCGAGAGCGGCACGGGCCTTCCTCGTATGTCGTTGTGGTCCAACGGTAAGAGATCATGCCGTCACAAGGCGGCAGGGGTGGTCAGCCGAGCACGTTGTAGAAGATCGCGACGGACAGGTAGGCCGCCGCGGCGAGGGCGACCGCCGACTGGTGGAGGCGTCCGACCAGGGTCCACCAGCGGTGACGCCAGGCGAGCAGCACGGTGACCAGAGCGGCGACACCCGCGACGGCGGCGAGCACCGGCAGCGTGGCGATGATGGTGAACAGCGGGCTGCCGCCGAGGAAGAAGTCGGCCTGGTTGTCGTCGAAATTGGCGAACAGCATGACGAGCGACCCGGCGGACGCCGTGACCAGCGCCGCCGTCATCCACCCCGGCAGCCCGGCCCACCGGGGCGCGCGCCGGCCCGGCAGCCTGCCCAGCAGGGACCCGTCAACCGGCTGAAGCCGCCGAGCGGGCCGGCGGCGGACCCACCGGACGGCGAGCGTGACAGGCCAGGCCAGCGTGGACAGCACCAGCACGGCCAGGCTGACGCCGAGCGTGACCAGGTGCAGCGTGGGCGACTGGTACCAGGCCAACCGCTCCAGCGGCCCCACGGGATTCTCGGTGGCCAGCAGGCCGTCGTCGCCGAACCGGATGGTGCGGTAACCGTTCTTCTCGCGGAAGAGACCGGGCGCGATCTGCGTCCACTGCCTGCTCTCCGCGGCGCCGAGCGCGACCGCTCCGGTGGTCGTCAGGATGCCGTCCGAGCCTGCGGTCACGGTCACGACGCTCATGAGGGAGGTGAGCTTGCCGAGGTCGGTCATGTCCCCGGCCAGGACCGTTCGGTAGCTGCCGGCGTACCGGCCGATGTCCGGCAGCTTGTCCGGCGACCCGGCCGCGACCGTGGCGGGGGCGGCGGCGGGTGCGAAGCGGTCGGCGAAGGCGTTGACCAGGTCCCAGGTGGAGTCCGCGCCGCCCTTGCCGCTGCCGTTGTAGGAGGCGTAGATGCCGATGCGGCGCTCGGGGACCAGCGCCATGATGGCGAAGTAGCCGGGGATGTTGGCCCGGTGGACGAGGAGGCGGCGGCCGTTCCTGGTGTACTCCTGGAAGCCGTAGCCCATGCCGGCGGTGCCCTCGGCGTTGCCGAACCGGCGGCTCTGCATCAGGCGGACGCTCTCCGGCTTGAGTATCGCGCCGCCGCCGTCGAGCTGGGCCAGCATGAAGGCGGCCATGTCGGTGGCCGTCGAGCGGAACCCGGCGCCGTGCGGAGGCATGTGCCCGTACTCGGCGCCTTCCGCCCTGACCTGGCGGCCGTCCCGCAGCCGGTAGCCGGGCGTGAGGGGCTGGTCGGCGGGTCCCGGCTGGGCCATGGTGGTGTGGGTCATGCCCAGCGGGCGGAAGATGTGCCGCTGGACGTACTCATGGAAGGGCAGGCCGGAGCGGACCTCGACCAGGTAGCCGGCCAGGCCCATCCCGTAGTTGGAGTAGACCGCCCTGGTGCCCGGCGGCCGGATCCGGCTCGGCTGGTGGTCGGCGAGGTGGGAGCCGAGCTCGTGCACGTCACGCGGGGTCGCCGCGCCGGTGCCGAAGTCGCCGCCCGCGAAACCGGCGCTGTGGGTGAGCAGGTGGGCCATGGTGACAGGCCGGCCGGGGTAGCTGTCGTCGATCTTGAACTTGGTGAGGTACTCGTTGACGTCCGTGTCGAGGTCGATCCGGCCCTGCTCGACGAGCTGCAGCACGGCGGTGGCGGTGATGAGCTTGGCTACCGAGGCGGGGGCGAAGACGGTGCGCCCGGCGTCCACGGGGCGTCCCGACTCCACCTCGGCGACGCCGTAGCCCTTCGCGAGCACCTGGCGGCCACCGGCCACCACGGCGACCGCCGCGCCCGGCACCTGGTGCTTCTTCAACTGCCGTGGCACGAAGTCGTCGGCGAACGCCTCGACGGACGATTCCGCCGATGCGGGCGAGGCCGGCGACGCTGCCGCTGCTGCCGATGCCGGCGTCACCACGTACAGCAAGGACGTCGCCACGAACAGTGCGCGCGTCAGGGCGCGCCAGGGGATGGGTTTGCGTAGGAGCAGCATGAGCTGCTCTCCTTTCTCTTGGAAGTACGTACGCGTCAAAGGCACGCCGTTCAGGCGTGGTCGTGCGGTTTCCGCCGTCCGGGGGCGAGTTGCAGCTCGCTCCCGGACCTCTTGTCACTCGGTGGTCAATCCACGCTGCGCAGGATCGACTCCACCGACGCCACCCTCTCGGACAGCTCGGCGAGCTTCGCCTGCACTCCCTCCTGCTGCTGCACGGCCCGCTCGGCCAGCTCCCGATGCCTGGCCAGCTCGGCGGCGAGGACGTCGGTGCGGTGCCGCTCGAACCGGAAGTAGACCGCCACGCAGGCCGCGATGGCACCGAACAGAATCAGCACGACCGCGATGGGGATCACGATGTCCTTGATGTCGATCACTGCTGGGTCTCCTGCACGTCGTGGGGTCCTTCCTCGCCGCCCGCTGCGTCGCCCGCCGTATCGCCCGCTGCGTCGTCAGCTTTGTGGTCAGCTTCGTCGTCCGCTTCGTCGTCCGCGCGCAGGGCGGCGAGGACGGTGTCGATGGTCAAGGTGAGCTCGAAGGGCAGCAGCTCGATGTACTTCATCGCCTTGCCGTCGGCCGCCAGCTCCAGCCGCCCTCGCACCAGCCCCGCCTTCTCCATCCGCTCCAGATGCATGTAGAGCAACGGGCGTGACACGCCGACGCGGCGGGCCAGCTCGCTCACATGCACGCGGCCGCCGGCCAGCTCGGCGAGGATCCGCAGCCGCAGCGGATGCCCGACAGCGGCGAGCAGCTGAAGCAGCTCTTCACTGGTCAGCACAACATCCTTTCACCTGTTAGCTGAGTCTTACAGGTGAAAGTCGCACCGTCAACTCGGGTGATCTGAGCGGTATGTCCGCCGATGGCCGATTCATCCCCCTGGTCGCTCGGCGACGCAGGGCGCAGCATCCTGGAGGCCGGCGCCGGGTCCGGCCTGATCACCACGACGATTGCACGGAGAAGGGTGGCTGGGCTTCGAGAATGGCGTGCGCACAAACATAAGGGATGGAGATCACATCTCCGCATTCCTTAATGCGCCACAAATCCCACCTATTCCGCCATGTTCGCATCTGTGCCTATTGTCTTGCTTGCCTCTTATGCCACGCTCGCAGCACCTTCCACAAGAAAGGAATGCGAGTGAGATTTCCTCGTGGCAAGCGAGTGCTCATGCTGGCGGTGGCCGTGACGGCCGTGAGCCTGAGCACGACCGGGGTCGCCGCCGCAGGTCCCAGCTCGGAGCGCCCGCTGGCTCCCCTGGCGGAGGCGGCCCCCGCGGTCTCCCTG
Source organism: Nonomuraea candida (assembly GCF_000725485.1). Lineage (GTDB taxonomy): Bacteria > Actinomycetota > Actinomycetes > Streptosporangiales > Streptosporangiaceae > Nonomuraea > Nonomuraea candida. The sequence continues at coordinate 78,295 of NZ_JOAG01000038.1, forward strand.
CCGGAGTCCGCGATCGAGGCGATGGAGACGGTCAATCACGCGGTGCTGGCCGAGCCCACCCAGTGGGCCGGCGCCTGGTACGACGCGGCGGCCGGACGGGTGGTCACCGCCGTTCCCGGCGGCGCCTCGGACCGCACCCGCAAGGACGCATGGGCCAAGGCGGGCTCCGGCGGAACAGTCGTGCAGGTCGAACGGAGCTTCGCCGACCTGGCCCGGCTCTCCGACACGATCATGCAGCGGGACACGATCGCGTCGGTGAACATCGTGAGCACCGCCATGGACTGGAAGCGCAACGGTCTCATCGTCGGGCTGGAGACGGTCACCGACGAAGCCAGGGCGGCCTTGGCGGCGGACTACGGTGACGTCGTCACCGTGCGGCAGATGGCGCCGGTGAAGCTCCTGGACGGGCCCAGCCGCTACCGCGACCGATACCCGTACTGGGGCGGGTCGGCCTGGGCGCCCCCTCGCACGGGCAACCTGCACTGCTCCACCTCGTTCCCGATGAAGCGTCCGGACGGATCCAAGCACTTCCTGGTGACGGCCGGGCACTGCAACCACCCCTACAAGCTGGACGTGGCCACGATGAACACCGGCAAGACGAGCTGGAGCAACGTCATCGGCACGAGCAAGGGCTACCAGAACTCGCTGTGCGGATCGGCGGGGAGCAGCTGCACCATCGATGGCCGGCAGTACGGGGACATCTCGCTGATCAGGGTGAACGGCAACCAGGCGCGGATCTACACCGGTGGCCCCGACGGCACGACGTCCGCCGCCGTCGTCTCGACCCAGACGAGCCTTCCGGCGATCGGCGACTCCATGTGCGTGAGCGGAGCGAGGACCGGCACGAGCTGCGGCTACACGGTCACGGACAACTTCGTGTCGGCGGAGAATGAAGAGGGCGGGATCATGACCCCGCTGGTCAAGGCGGAAAGCGTCGGCGCGTGCCCGTGGAGGGGTGATTCGGGCGGCGCCGTCTACAAGCCGGTGACGGGAGGCGTGCGCGCCTCCGGGGTGCTTTCGGGCGTGTCCGGGGGGCCGGGCGACTGCAAGATGTACTACACCTCGATCTCCTATGCCCAGCAACTGTTCGACGCCCAGGTCGTCACGACGTCCTGACCCACCGTCACAAGGCGCCCGCGCTCCCGGCGGGGGCCGGGCGCTCAGTGCCCGGCGCACACCGAAAGCCTCGCCGGGCACCCGGGGTGGCCGGCTCGGAAACCTCGTCCATGGAGGTCATGTGCTCCTACGCCTGCTTCTGCCGTCCCTGCTCCTGATCTCGTTCCTCACCACCCCCGCGCAAGCAGCCGTGGCGCTGCCCGGCGGCAAGGCCAACTATGTCGTCGCGCTCGGCTCGCTGGCCGCCGGCTCCCATGACAACTGGGTACGGCTGGGCACCTACCAGTTCTCCCCCGACGGCACCGTCCGGGCACGCACCTACCTGTGGTGGCAGCGTCACCCGGCCGCCCGCCAGAGCACCGGCACCACCCCAGGGAACACCTGCACCACCACCGACCCGAAGGCCGGCCAGACCAAGGCGCGCCGCTGCGCCGTGCAGACCGCGGGCGGCTTCCTGGGCGCTCCCCAGGAGAGCCGGACCGGCTCCTTCTCCGTCAGCGGCGACCAGGTGCACATCACCTGGGACGTCAGCCAGGCCTGGAGCGAGCGGTGGCGGATCGCCGTCGCCCCCGGCGGCGGCCTGTCACGGCTGGACCTCACGTTCAACACCCTCGCGCGCTACGGCTACGCCTACGGCAGCAACGCGGCGCTGACCCGGCGCCGGGCGATGAGCACCCTCGCCGAAACCGCGATCACGCTGAAGCACGACTACACCAGCTGGAGCGCCGCCGGGGTGAAGCCCTCGCCGGCCTCCGGCGGGACGTTCGACCTCGGCGAGTACCGCACCTGCGACGCGACGACCTGGTGCCTGGCCCGCCTGCAACCGTCCAGCCCGAACGCCTGCCAGAAGGACGGGGGCTGCCCGCACACCGGCGGCCCCGACGGGGACACCTCGATCCAGCACCACATCCAGCAGGTCTCCAGCGGCGACCGGCGCGACACGTGGTGGCACTGGTGCACCTGCCTGGCCAGGGACCAGGGCGTCAAGGCCGGAACGGGGCCGGACTCGGTCCTGTGCTACTCCGGCAACTCCCACGTCAAGCCGATGCTGCAGATCATCGATGACACCGGCGCGTTCCGCGGCTGGGTCGGCGTGGAGGCGTCCTTCTCTCCCTCGGGCGGCCGCACCGACGACATGCTGGCCGTCTTCCGCGCCACCGACTACCGCCCAACGTCGTAGTGCCTGTTTTCGAACTTATAGCTCGCTGGCGAGGCGACTGGCAGGATCGGCTTGTGGTGCAATCGGTGACTTTGAGCAAGATTGAACTCGCGGACTGGCGGGCTGTCCATTCCTGGGTTTCTCTCGCCGAGGTCTGATATGGCGAAAGCCCGAAATGATATGAGCAGCGTAAGCGATCATGGAGCACCGGTCCGCTTGTTGGATGCGCGGCAGCGGCGAGAAGTGTGGCTTCCACCCCCGGCCTATGGGCCGATCGTGGTGCGTTTCACTCCCCGCGAGGCCGGGGGACTCCACTCGGTGGACGACGAACGCGGGATCGTGTTCGCGGAGATGTTGTGCCGCTTGCTGGTCTGGAAGGGATACCAGGTCCAGACCCAGGGCAAGCCCTTCAGGGGTGGACCTGGGGACGCGAACTGTCCTGCGGCGGCAAGGAGAAACAGTTCGTGCATCGACGTGCTGAGTTCGGACGAGAACTCCCGGGCGCGTGGGGAACCCCACGGCCTGCTATGTCACGTGCTGGTCGGCCCCACCCTCGCCGGCGGCCCATGTATGTTCATACGACATCACGAACACCACAATCCCACCCTGGCCATGCTCTCGCGGAATGGGCTCACCGAGGACTTCCGCTTCGCCATGCTGTCGGCTGGACACTACCGGCGCCCACGTGGTTTCTGGTGTGGCGGCCTTCACAGCGGCTCTTGCTTCAGCGACGCGCGCATCACCCGACGCCGCTTCGAATACCTTGTCGAACAAGCGGAGCCCCTGCCCGGGGCACACTTCTATGCCAAAGCCCTTGGGCTGATGCGCGCTTCCAGCCCGGGAGGGCGCCACCTCACCCTCGTGGACCAGGCCATCAGCGATGATCTCCACACAACCCGTGCGCTCCACGCGCTGTACGCGGCGCTGCGTCGAGGCAGGCTCTCCAGCAACGAACGGGCCATCTTGGCAGCCACGGCATACCTGTTCAAGCCACTGCGAGGAAACGAAACGCCCCTCGTGTAACCTGAAGGCCGCCGGTTGGAAGGACGTCGCGACGCGGAGGCCGCGTCGGGGGTATCACTCCAGGTGTGGAAATGATCACCAAACGTAGACGGAAGTCTGCAACGATCATTTACCATCTCGGGGGAGAACACGATCATGTCCACGACACGGGGAAGAACCGCGCTGGCCGCGGTGGGGCAAGACCAGCACGATGACGCATCGGCGCTGCTGGGGGCATCTGCTCATCATGGCGGGGGAAAATCCCCCCATCGTGACGGCGAGGTGCCGCTGCGGGACCTGCTCGGCGATCACGTGCTGGACCTGCTGCTGGAGCGCTCGAAGGACGGTGCGGGCGGGCTGCGGCTGACCGGTGAGGGATCGATGCTCGGCGAGCTGGTCAAAGCGGTGCTGGAACGCGCCCTGGAGGCCGAACTGTCCACCCACCTGGGCTATGGCAAGCACGATCCGGCCGGCCACGGCAGCGGCAACTCCCGCAACGGCAAGATCGGCAAAACCGTGCAAACCGGGGTCGGGCCGGTGCGACTGGCCGTGCCCCGCGACCGGGCCGGCACCTTCGAGCCGGTGCTGGTGCCCAAGCGGGCCGGCCGCGTCTCCGGCGGCCTGGACGACATGATCATCAGCCTTTACGCGCACGGCATGAGCGTCCGCGACATCCAGCACCACCTGCGCCAGATTTATGAGGTCGAACTCAGTCACGAGGCGATCTCCAACATCACCGACGCCGTGCTGGAGGAGGTCCGCGCCTGGCAGGCACGGCCTCTGGAGGCCGTCTACCCGGTGGTGTTCCTGGACGCCATCGTGGTCAAAGTCCGCGACAACCACAGCGTCCAGGCCAAGCCCGCCTACCTCGCGGTCGGCATCGACACCGACGGCGAAAAGCACGTGCTGGGCATCTGGCTGGCCAAGACCCCGCTCGACCATGCCACCGCCGGGGAGTCCGCCCGGTTCTGGACCTCGGTGATGACCGACCTGAAAAACCGCGGCGTGCGCGACATCCTCATCGCCTGCACCGACGGCCTGAACGGCTTCGAAGACGCCATCCACCACGCCTTCCCGCACACCACCGTGCAGACCTGCGTCGTTCACCGTGGCTGCCAAAAATCAACATGCTGGTTTTCCTGGGTCGGCATGCTCGTGTGGTGGGTCGGTCGAGGCGAGGAGGGCGGCGGCCGAGGCGTAGCGGTGG
>NZ_JOAG01000039.1 GCF_000725485.1 Nonomuraea candida
CGACAGGCAACATCGCCTACGTGGTGACCTCGCGACTCATCGTCACAACGGCAAGGATCTAGAGCAGTGGGAGTTCGAGGTCACCAGCGGGGGACGCGTACGCTATGTCATCGATGACAGCACCCGTACCGTCTGGTTGATTTACGCATCCCCTCGCCATCCGAAAGAAACGGAATAGGTCGCTATTACTGTCTGTGGCCAAGTGCTACCGCCAGCAGTACCTCTACAAGGTCCCCCACCGGCTATGCGGCATCGGCGACATGGGCGTCGCCTGCCCGGTCAGCCTGGCCTCCGGTGAGGAGGTTAAACGACCGCACCCGAACCGCCTTGGCGGCCCCGTGGTCGCTGCAGATGGGCCATGGACCTCGGTATGAGGTAGCAGGTTATGGCCGCCAGCACCCACGCGATCCCCAGACCGATACCAATCCATGAGATCACGAGAGGTGTCAGGAAGGATGCATTTGCTTCCGTCGGCTCGACCACTCTCGCACGCATCCACTTTTCCTGCACCCCCCACTGCATGAGGATGCTGGGAACGAGCACAACCAGCCCGATTCCCATCAACACCCGACTACATGCCCTTAAGATCACGTGCTCCCCGTTCCGATCAAGAGTTGCATCAGAGTAACCGTGCCCGATAGTAAGGTGATCAAAGGGGATTTGCGGGAGTAGCGGGACTGTAAAACTAACGGCGGATCTGATGATCAAGGAAGTGACGCTTGATGTTTGAGACCGCCGTGGAGTCGCTGTCCATGAACGAACTGCCTGCCGAGATCATGGTTGCATCGCTGTGTCCGGCCATCGGGGGTTGCCGGAGGAGACCGCCGTACTGATCGACGGGGCGGTACGTGAGGCGCTTGCTGAGTACGGTCCTGAAGTCGCCGGCTTGTCCTGCCTGGCGGACGGGGCTGATCAGATCCTCGCCCGTGCGGTGCTCGACCTCGGTGGTGTGCTGGAAGCCGTGATCCCGGCCAAGGAGTATCGGGACGGGCTGCCGGGCGGGTGCCATGCAGCCTATGACGACTTGCTGGGCCGGGCGGTCCGGGCTCACCGGCTGGACTTTGCGGAGTCCACCGCGGAGTCGCACATGGCGGCAAGCGCGCGGATGCTGGACGACGTCGATGTGTTGTTCGCCGTCTGGGACGGGCAGCCGGCCCGAGGCTATGGCGGCACTGCTGACGTCGTGGCCGAGGCGCGGCGGCGGGAGGTGCCCGTACGGGTGATCTGGCCCGACGGAGCCCGGAGAGATTAGGGGCCTCTAGACGCTAGGTGCCTGGTCAGGCGGCTGATGAGCCTCTCGATGTGTCTCCAGACCTAGAGGTGATCTCTCTAGATCTGGAGACACAGGGGCCGCGAGCGTCGGTGAACACACGCCGGAAATGCTATGAACAACGGAGCCGAAGGCCGTGCGGGAGTGAGCTGACAGTCGGTTCGAGGGTGGCCCGTGCGGGAGCCAATGACCGTCCGGGCGGTTGCATGAGTTGGGATGATCTTCGTAGGGTGAGGCAGCCCCAGCGATGATCGGAGTCCTTGATGCGCGAGCCTCAGCCGACGCCAGCCGACCAGTGGTCCGTCTGGGAGACGGAGCCGCAGATCCCCTCCTACTGGCCCGGGCTCGGGCTGGAGCGGGAGGACGGGTTCGAGATTCATCGGGGCAGTGTGAGGGGGGTGGCCGGGAGGCTGGTCGGGATGGCGGTCAGCGCCGGTGACTTCGACTCCAGCCACGCCACCACGTACGGGCTGAGCGGCCTGCACTGGAACCTGCCGCGCGAGCTGCACGCGATCCTCACCGTCGCCGACCGGGCGGTCACCGACTTCTGGGGCGACGTGTACGCCGAGACCGGGATGGCGGGGCTGCTGATCGAGCGGGCCGCGGGCAACTACCAGCTGGTGGACCAGGCCGTGCTCGGCGACCTGCCGCTCGACCGGCTCGAAGAGCGGATCCAGGAGCTGGCGCCGGGCGGGAGGCTGCGCGGGGCGAGTGAGATGTACCCCAACGGCGGCGTGTCCCTGGAGCTGCCCAGAGCGGTCGACCACGGCATCGGCGACATGACCGCGGAGCTGGCCAGGCGGGACATCGAGGCGCTGGCCATGTACGGCGTCTACCGTGACCCGCACAGCTACCGGCAGATGGCCGACGCGCTGGTCGAGCTGGCGAACACGCTGCAGCTCCGGGCGCAGGACCTGCGTGACTCCCCTTGGTACGGCGACGCCGCCGACAACGCGCAGGAGGCGCTGCGGCAGATCTACGGGAACGTGACGGCCCTGGCCGCGAGCGCCGGCGCGCTGAGCAGTGCCGCCGGCAGGTTCGCGGAGATCATCGAGTGGTGCCGTGCCAACTTCGAGACGATGGTGGACCCGGATCGCAGCGGGTGGGACGAGTTCTGGGACTTGGGCGGCACGGCGAACAGCAGGGCGCGCGGCTTCCTCGCCCAGGCCAACGACGAGTTCCTGAACGTCTACGACATGCTGCCCAAGCGGATTCAGGAGAACCTGCCGGGTCTGCTCGTCACCGACGAGAGCCTCGCCCGGCTGAAGGGGCGTGTCCAGGAGAGCCAGGAGAGCATTCTGGACAACCCGGGCCGGGGGGACATGAACCAGCCGTGGTTGCGGCAGATGGAGCACATCCTCACCGGTTATGAGCGGGCGGAGGAGAACTACGGCTGAGGTGAGCGGCCGGGGCCTGGCCGGGCCTGCTCCGGGTCAGCGGGTGGCGGCGGACAGGGCTGTGCGGATGGTGGCGGCGTCGGCCGGTACGCCCGGGGAGTCCCAGAAGTTCGCGCCGCCGCCGTACGGAGCGCCGTAGACGGGGGTGCCGGGCTGCAAGCGCCAGCTCTCCGCCAGCGGGCCCGCGTCGACGGCGTCGAAGCCGATCGCGTCGAGGAACGCCGTCACCGTCTCCTTCGCCGCCGTGTCGTCGCCCGCGATCGGCAGGGCCGTGCGGTCGGCGGCGCCGGCGGGCCGGGCCAGGGCGGTCAGGTGCTTGAAGAAGATGTTGTTGAAGACCTTGACGACCTTCGCCGCCGGCAGGTGCTCCTGCAGCAGCTCGCTCGACGTGGCCGACGCGTCGTCGAGCCGGGGGAAGCGCCCGTCGCGTTCCGGATAGTAGTTGTTGGTGTCGAGGACGGGCTTGCCGCCGAGCGGCTCGACGGGCACCCGGTCGTACGCCTTCAGCGGGACGCTGACGACGACCAGGTCACCGGCCGCCGCGGCCTCCGCCGGGGTCGCCGCCCGCGCCTTCGCGCCCAGCTCGTCGACCAGGTCCTTCAGCGTCTCGGGGCCGCGTGAGTTGCTCAGCACGACGTCATAGCCCGCGGCGACGGCGAGCCGGGCGACGGTGCCGCCGATGTGTCCGCTGCCGATGAATCCGATTGTCGTCATAGTCGCTGCAACCCGGCCGGCGGGCGGGGGCATTCCCGGTCGACGGCGTCGTCCGTACAGGTAAGACAGGTTTCCTGACACGGCGCGGTGCGATGGCGCATGCTGGTCACGGAGGCGATGCCCCGGCTCGGCGGACCCTCGGCGGGCGCTCACCCTGGCAGAGGGGAGAGGTGATGCAGGTCGAGTTGCGAGTCGTCGCGGACGCCGATCCGACCGGCGAGCTCATCTCGCTGACGAAGTGGCTGCAGAGCCAGCGGGCGCTGCGGGGCAGGGTACGGCCGGTCAGACGGCCCCCGGGACCCGAGGAGCTGGGCGGAGCCATCGAACTGCTCGGCATCGCGCTCGGGTCGGGCGGCGCGGGGGTGGTGCTGGCGCGGGCGCTCACCACCTGGCTGACCAACCGGCACTCCGACGTGTCCATCACGGTGACCACCTCCGAGGGCACGGTGCAGGTGGAGGCCAAACGGGTGGACGACGCGCTGCCGCTGCTCCGGGAGGTGCTGAACCAGGGCCGGGTGGACGATGACGGGTGATGAGCGGTGGGCGGGGGCGTCGCAGGCGATCCTCATCGCGACCTCGGTCCACCAGGACGAGAGCCTGCCCGACCTGCCCGCCGCCGCCAACAGCCTGATGGGGCTGCGTTCGGTGCTGACCGATCCGTACCTGTGCGGCTGGCCGGCGTACGGTGTCAGCGTCCTGCACAACGAGGGCGACAGCCGGGTCGTGGCCCAGCGCATCCGGCAGGCGGCCAGGGAGACCACCGGCGTGCTGCTGCTCTACTTCGCCGGGCACGGGCTGCTCACTCCGGAGGGCGAGCTGTGCCTGGCGCTGGCCGACACCGTCGCGGACGACCCCGACCTGACCGGCCTCGAATACTCGCGCATCCGCAACGCGCTGCGCGGCAGCCCCGCCGCCGTGAAGATCGCCATTCTCGACTGCTGCTACGCCGGCACGGTCATCGAGACCGAGTCCCTGTCGGCCCACGCCAGCCTGGTGGCCGACCAGAGCGACGTGCGGGGCGTCTACACGCTGACCGCCAGCGACCTGGCCGCCCACGTCGTGCCCTTCGACGAGCAGCCGGACGCCTGCACCTCCTTCACCGGCGAGCTGCTGCACCTGATCAGGAGCGGCATCCCGGGCGAGGCCGACCCGCTGACTTTGGGCGTCCTGTACGCGCACCTGCGGCACCGGCTCGGCACCCTGGGCCTGCCGGACCCGAACCAGCGCGGCACCGACAACGCCCACGCCTTCCCCTTCACCCGGAACGCCGCCCACTCCCGCAACGGCGCCGCCGCGCCTCCCGCCGGAAGCGACGGCGCCGCGACGCGGCACGCAGGCCGTTCCTGGAGTGACGGCGCGCGGTCGCCGATGCCGTCCGCCCGGCCCAGGGGCGGCGGCGGGACCGGTCCGCCGGGCGGGTCCGCGCCGTTCGCGGGCCGGGTCAGCAAGGGACGGACGTTCGCGCCGAGCCTCGGGTTGGGCTGGTTGTGGTGGCTGGCCTCGCTCCTGCCCCTGGCGCTCGGCGGTGTGTGCCTGAAGATCATCATTGACTCCGCCCTGTCCCTGCTGGCCTCCTCGGCGCCCGCTCTCCTGCTGTACATCCTGGTGCTGGTCTGCATGATCGGCTGCGTGTACAGCTTCCGGCTGTACGTGCACTTCGTCGCGCGGGGCACCCAGCGCATGAAACAGCGACATGCCCGGCTGCTCATCGTGACCGCGGCCGGCATCGAGGTCCGCGTCCGCGACCAGCGGTGGTACTACCGGTGGAACGACGTCGCCCGCATCACCGAGCGGCGCCGGAACTTCCGCAGCTACCTCTGCCTCGACCCGAAGCCCTCGGCCGTGCTGCCCTCCGCCCAGCGCTCCGACGACCTCAGCCCGTGGTACGACCCGCGCCGCGGCGAGGTCCTGCTCACCCCCCTCAGCGGCTACCGCGCCGGCCGGTGGGAGATCACGCAGGAGATCGCCCGGTGCGCCGGCACGAAGTGGGCCGGCCAGTGACCGGACGAGACCCGCCGCGCGAGCGGCCGGGCCGGGCCGGGCACGACTTTCGCGCCCTCTGGATCGCCGCCACCGGGATCGAGGTCGAGCCCTGGTGACCGCCCGCCGGGTGGTCCTGCGGCGAGATGAACCCGTCGTTTCTGGCGGATGGCCATTTGTCGGGTAAAGGCGGGATTAGGTGGACAAGGGGGATGAGGCATCAGATATTGGAGGCACAATCGGAGGTGCCTGCATGCGCGCACGCCTGGACCATCTCGTCTGTTGGGTGACCGACCAGCTCCGTTCGCTGCACTTCTACGAGCAGGTGATCGGCCTGCCGGGCGTGCGGGCCGACGAGTTCCGCGAGGGGAAGGCCTCCTTCCCCAGCGTGCGGATCTCGGACGAGACCATCCTCGACCTCATGTCGTACGAGGCCGTGCGCGGCGTGGACGAGGGCACCGGCGTGAAGGGCAGCGCCGGGCACCCGGTGAACCACCTCTGCCTGGCCGTCGGCAAGGAGGACTTCGACGCCTTGCAGGTGCGGCTGAAGCAGCACGACGTCAAGATCACCGGCACCGGCCGGAACTCGTTCGGGGCCCGGGGCATCGCCCCCGAGGCTATGTACTTCCCCGATCCGGACGGGAACGTGATCGAGGTCCGATACTACGAGTGAGCCGGGCGCGCACCGTCCTGCGCGCCACCGGGCCCAGGTCCTCCAGGGCCGTCACCAGGGCCGCCAGCTCCTCCAGCGCGTCCAGCGCCCGGGCCGCGCCGTCGGCGTCCACGCCTTCGTACAGCTCCAGCCCCACGAACGCCGCCGTCGTCGCCCTGGCCAGCCCCGCCACGTCCACGAACTCCGCCAGCGGCGAGCCGGCCAGCACCCTTTCCAGCGCCTGCGCCACCTCCGCCGTCCACAGGCCGAGCCCGGCCAGCACGGCGGGGGCCAGCTTCGGGTCGGTCTGGCTGCCGGCCAGGAGCTGGGCCAGCGCCGCGACGCTGCCCTCCGCGCGCTCCTCGGCGTGCAGGGCGCGGCCCAGGTCGAGCAGCTCGCGCAGGGTCGTCACGGCGGCGAAGCGGTCGCGGTAGAGGGCGGCGCGCCGCTCCGCGCCGTGCTCGCAGGCCGCGGCCAGGAGCTGGTCGACGCTGCCGAAGTGGTAGAAGATCAGGGCCTGGTTGACGCCTGCGGCGGCGGCGATCGTGCGTGCCGAGGCCCCGGCCATCCCGTGCGTCTTGAGCGTGTCGAGCGCCGCGTCGAGCAGCTTCTCGCGTGTGTCGGCCACCGGGCTCCCTGAGCGTCAGAGGCGGGCCTCCTCCCGCCTGGGCCTCACGCTAGCGGGAACGCCGTGCTCGGCGACGTTCACGTACGAGACGGTGAAGCTGCCCCAGTAGCCGAAGATCCGCCCCAGCCAGGGGTGGCACACCGTCACCGCGATCCTGAACCGCCCGGTCCGCTCGTCGAAGTGCTCGCTCACCACGGCCGTGCCGGTGGCGGCGGCCGGGAGGCGGACGGCCAGCGGGCCCTCCAGGAGGCGCTGCGGGCCCGAGCGGATGACCAGGCCGCCGCGCTCGTCCACCGAGAGGTCGAGCGGGACGGCGATGTGCTGGTGCGTGCCCAGGTAGTCGAGGACCTGGCCGCGCGCGGGGTCGTAGACCATGGTGGCGTCGAACCGGTCGCGGGGGAAGGTGCGGACGAAGGTGACGGTCTCGCGGCCGTACGAGTCGGCGTACGGGTAGTTCTCGATCCGGAACGGCACGTCGTGGCCGGTGTCGGAGACCAGGATGTTCCGGCGGCGGCCGAGCGCCAGGAACGGGCGGACGGCGGGGCCGGCGTTCCAGACGCGGCTCATCACGCCCCGGCCGACGCACGCCTCGCCGCTGTCGAGCCCGACGCCGAAGCGGCGCCTGAGCATGGGGTGGAGGCGGGCGAAGTCGGGGCCGAGCGCGCGCTGGAAGATCGAGGGCATGGTCGCTCCCATCGTGGTGGTGCCGGCCGGCGCAGGCAGCGGCGGGCCGCCGGGGTGCCCGGCAGGGGCGGGAGGGCGAGGGCGAGCGCCAGCGCGGCCAGGGCGGGCCACGGGCCGAGCAGCCGGGCGGCCAGCGCGGTGGCGGCCGTGCGGATGACCACCTCGGCCAGGGCCTGGAGGAGGGAGCGCCGGGGGCTCGCGCCGGTCTCCAGCCACAGCCGCAGCCGGTCGAACGACCAGGCCGTGGCCCACCACATGAGCCCGGTCGGCAGGAGGTGCGGGCGGTAGCCGTACGAGGTGAGGAACCGCACGCCGCCGGGCGTGGGGAGGTAGCGCCAGTAGCCGGACCCGGCGCGGATGGGGGAGAGCGGGTGGGCCGAGCCGAAGCGCAGGGCCGAGGTGCACGTGCCGTCGGCGGCGTGCCGGTCGCCCGTGGAGACGCCCACGCCGCTGACGCCGAGGGTCGAGTAACGGAACCGGCCGCCGCCCGGCAGCCGCCGGATGCGCCCGAAGCGCAGGTCCCAGCGCTGGTGGCGGGACGGGTCCTGGGTGGCCTGCCACACCTCCTCCAGCGGCGCCCTGATCACGGTCTCGACGTAGACGCGCATGCCGCCTCCTTGCCGTGGCGGATTTGAGCGGTCGCTCAAATCGACTATAAGAGGATTTAAGCGGTCGCTCAAGACCGGCTCGTAAAATGTCGGCCGGGTCTGGTACACAGGGCGGCATGGGTGTGAGCGTCGATGAGTTCCTGGAGTTGCTGGACGAGCTGCCCGGCGTCCGGATGCACCACGGGGGCGAGTGGGTCGGCATCAAGGTGCACGACAAGGGGTTCGGCTACCTGTGGGAGGCGACCGAGACCGTCGGGCTGAAGGCCACGATCGAGGAGCAGATCGCGCTCGTCAGCGAGCGGCCCGAGGTGTTCGAGGTGCAGTTCACGGCCGGGCGGTTCGGGTGGGTGGTGGTCCACCTCGACAAGATCGACGCGGAGGAGCTGTTCGAGCTGATGGCCGAGGCGTGGTCGCTGACCGCGCCGAAGCAGCTCGTGGCCGACTTCGAGGCGACCCACCCCATCGGTAAGAAGGTGCAATCCGGGTAATCTCGGGCAGCGTGATCCGTGTGAACGTCCGGCTGCGGGAGTGGCGCGAGGACGACGCGCCCTTCGTGCTGCGTGCCTTCCAGGCGCCCGACCTGCGCCGGCAGGCCCCCTGGCCCGTGGTCACCCTCAAGGACGCCTCGGGGTGGATCGCCTCCTGGGCCGGGGTGGGCCACGCCTTCGCCGTCGTCGCCGACGGGCCGGAGGGCGCCAGGGCCGTCGGCAACGTCGCGGTGACCAAGGTCGACGGGCACGGCAACGGCTGGGTGTCCTACTGGGTGGTGCCCGAGGCCAGGGGCAGGGGGATCGCCGCGGCCGCCGCCGACCTGGTCGCGCGCTGGGCCTTCGAGGAGCGCGGGCTCTACCGGCTGGAGCTGGGGCACCGTACGAACAACCCGGCCTCGTGCCGGGTGGCCACCAAGGCCGGGTTCCTGCCGGAGGGGATCGAGCGGGGCAAGCTCTGCTACGACGGGGTCCGCTACGACGTCGAACGGCACGCCCGCCTGGCCATCGACTGACCCGCCCCGCCGCCGGACGCGCGCCGCTCACCCGCCCCGCCGCCGCTCACCCCGCCTCACCCCGGCCTCGTGCCGATCGCCCCGCCTCGCGTCGTGGCCGGCGTCGGCCGCCCGGGCCCCGGTGGCATTCGTGACGTGATCGGAAAGGCCAATCGAGCCACCCGGAATTGCGGGATCACCGTGCCACGCGGTGACCGTATTCGCCGCCGCCGGCGCGATCCCGCCGCTACGCAGCGCGACTCCGGATGATGGGCGCGGCCATTTCCGGCGGCCGGGAAATCGGCGGACGGGCGGAGGTGACCGAAAATAGACGGGCCGAAATCACGACGGCGACCTGTTTCCCGCCAAGGCGTGTCCCGCATTATTACCGCGCGCGTCACGTGAGTTACGCAGTTGTTATCCCCCTTCCCCTTGTTCGCGAATTACGGGCTGATCAGCATCTGGTTCGGGTCCATCGCCGTGGGCCCGATACGACCTTGTGGGGGGAAGAAAGATGCGCGCAGGCACAACCACGCCGTTATCCGGGCGCACCTCGTTAGCCAGGCGGCTGATGGCCGTGTTCGGGGCACTGATCGCGCTCGTGCCGACCGCGGGGGCGGGCTACGCTGCGGTCACCACGCCGGCCGCCCGGTTCATGCAGATCGTCGCGCACCAGGACGACGACCTGCTGTTCATGAACCCCGACGTCCACGACTCCATCAGCACGGGGATGCCGAGCGTCACCGTCTTCATCACCGCCGGCCAGATCACCGGGCTCGGGAACTCCGACGCCGAACGGGCCCGCAACCGGCAGCGCGGCATCCAGGACGCCTACGCCCGGATGGCCGGGGTGCCGGACGCCGATCCGCAGGACCAGGAGGAGTGGGACGGCGACGTCTGGACGCTCTCCGGCCGCCAGGTCGAGCGGTTCACGCTGACGGCCGCGCCGCAGGTCCAGCTCGTCTTTATGAACCTGAGGGACGGCCAGCTCGGCTGGTTCGTCTGGGGTGACGACTTCGTCGACCACACGATTATCCCGCAGGGCAGCCAGGTCACCCAGTCGTTCAGCTACGACACCCAGAACGTGATCGACGTGCTGGCGGGGATGATGCAGCACTACCAGCCGACGGTGCTGCGGGGCATGGACCCGTGGCCGGAGCACCGGGGTCACGCCGACCACGTGGGCGCCTCCATGTTCGCCAGGGAGGCGGCGCAGGCGTACGGCGTGCCGCTCATCGAGCTGCACTACCGGGACTACAACATCGCCGACGTGCCGGTGAACCTGGAGCCCGCCGCCGTCGCCCGGAAGACCGCGATCCTGCAGAGCTACTTCACCTACGACCCGTTCGACCCGGCCGGGTGGGAGTCGCGGATGTACTACCGCTGGGCCCGCGGCACGGCCTGGGCGGCGCGCGACGCGGCCGGCCTGCCCCACGTCTTCGTGGTGCGCAGCGGCCAGGTGCACGCCTACGCGCAGAACGCGCTCGGGCAGTGGACCGGCCCGGTCCCGCTGGCCGGCGCGGGCGGGCCGCTGGCACAGCCGATCAGCGTGGGCCTCAACGCCGACGGGCGGATGCAGATCGTCGCCCGGCGGATGTCCGACGACCGCGTGGTGTCCCTGCGCCAGGCGACCCCGGGCGGGAGCTGGGCCGGCACCTGGACGAACCATGGCAACCCGGGCACCGGCGACCCGAAGTACATGGGCGCGCCCGTGGTGGGCGTCAACGCCGACGGCCGGCTGCAGATCTTCGTCAGGAACGGCGCCGGCGGCGTCAGCACCCGCTCCCAGACGGCCGTCAACGGCACCACCTGGGGCCCCTGGACGAACCTGCACGGCAGCGACGTACAGGACGGGCTCAGCGCCGTCACCGACCCGCAGGGCCGCCTCCACCTGTTCGCCGCCACCACGACCGGCCTCCTGCGCTGGCACCAGTCCACCCCGAACGGCGGGTTCACGCTGGACGGCGCGCTGCCGTCGGCGACCCCGGCCGGCCCGCCCACGGCGGTGCTGTCCCAGAACGGCCGGATCGAGGTGGTCTACCGCAAGGCGGGCACGGCCGAGCTGGTCGTGACGAGGCAGTCGGCGGCCGGCGGGGCCTGGAACGTCAGCCCTGTCGTGATCGGCGGCCACGCCGGGGTGGGCGAGCCCGAGCTCGTCACCACCCTGCCGGGGCCGGACGCCAGGATCCTGCTGTTCCACCGCAACGCAGGCGCGGGCGTGAGCATGGCCAAGCAGGTGAGCCCGAACGCCGGGTACGGCGGCTGGAGCGACCTCGGCGGCGCCATCACCGACTACCCGGCGGCCACCCTCGACCAGAACGGCGCCGTCGTGCTGTTCGCCGTCGGCACGGACGGCAAGCTGCACCTGCGCAGGCAGGCCGCCCCCGGCGCGGACAGCCCCTTCGGCCCCTGGGAGACGATCCCCTGACCGCCCGCCCATGGCGGCGAACCGCGCGCCCACCCGCGCGGTTCGCCCCCGACCGGCCCGGGTGGGGGTGGGTGGCTGCGGGGAGCGGGCTGATCTAGGCTTTGGGGCGTGGACAGCGAGAGTCTGGCCGCGGCCGGCCTGCTGGCGGCCCTGAGCCGGGCGGCGGGCGTTCTCGCGGAGTTGCATCACCCCTTCGTGCGCAGCGAGCCCTTCTCCTATCTCCTGCCGCCGGCCGGCGCCCGCGTCGGCACCCTGTTCACGCTCCCCGACGGCCGCGAGGTCTCCTTCGCCGTCTCCATCGTCGTCACGCGAGGCGCCTTCGTGGTGGAGGGCGGCGTGACGGTCGAGGACGAGGTGCTGCTCGCCCTGCCCGGCAAGAGCGTGCCCGAGATCGAGGACGCCCTGGCCGTGCTGGACGACCACGCGGGCGAGGTGGCCGCGTCGGCGGGACGGCTGATCGGCCAATTATGGGAGAGCATTGTCTGATTGTCAGACAGTACAATGCCGACATGAAGAACGGACCTCTCGCCGTGGTCGGCGCCGCGGTGTTGTGGGGCACGGCCGGAACGGCGGGCCTGCTGGTCTCCGCGGACTCCGTGGCCCTGGCGGCGGCGCGGCTGGTCATCGGCGGCGCGGCCCTGGCCCTGGTGGCCGGGGCCGCGCTCCGGCGGACGGTCAGCCCGGCGCTGCTGCTGGGCGCCGTGGCGGTGGCCGCGTACCAGCTCTGCTTCTTCGCCGCCGTCAGCCGCACCGGGGTGGCCATCGGGACGGTGGTGGCGATCGGCAGCGGCCCCGTCTTCACCGGCCTGCTGTCCTGGCTGCTGCACGGGCGGCGGCCGGGCGCGCGCTGGGCGCTGGCGACCACGGCGGCGATCTGCGGCTGCGCGGCCCTGATCGTCGGGGGCGGCGACGGCGCGCCGGGCGCGGCCGGCGGGCAGGCCGCGCTCGGGGTGGCGTTCGCGCTGCTGGGCGGCCTGCTGTACGCCTTCTACGCCGTCACCGCCGCCCGCGCCATCAGCGGGGGAGCGGAGTCCAACGCCGTGATGGGCGTCATGTTCGGCGGAGCCGCCGTGATCATGCTGCCGGTGCTGGTCCTGACCGGGGCCGAGTGGCTGGCGGAGCCCAGGAGCCTGCTCGCCGTCGCCTACCTCGGGCTGGGCACCACGGCCCTGTCCTACCTCCTGTACGGCCGCGGCCTGCGGACCACCCCGGTGGCCACGGCCGCCACCCTGGCCCTGGCCGAGCCCGCGGTCGCCGCGCTGCTGGGCGTCGTGGTGCTGCGCGAGCACCTCGGCCCGGTCTCCGTCGCCGGGCTGGTGCTGCTGGCGATCGCGCTGGTGGCGGTGGCCGTACCGGAACGGGTGCGCGAAAGGGCGTTAGAGTCGCAGCCGTGAGCCTGCCCCTCAGACCTGTCTCGACCGTCGACGCGCTGGCCGACGCGCTGCGCGGGAGGGTGTTGTCCGGCGAGATCGCGCCGGGCACGCCGCTGCCCGAGCAGGAGATCGCCGCGGTGTACAAAGTGGCCCGACCGACCGTGCGCGAGGCGCTGGCGGTCCTGGTGCACGAGGGGCTGCTGAAACGCGAGCGCAATCGCAGCGCCTATGTCCCCGAGGTGACGATCTCGGACCTCGACGACCTCATGTACGTCCGCCGGCCCCTCGAAGACCTGATGGTCCAGGCCCTGTCGGGGCGCAGGGTGCCCGCGGCCGAGGAGGCGCTGGACAGGATGGCCGCCCTGCCGGCGGACGCGCCCTGGTCGGCGGTGGTGGCCGAGCACATGGCGCTGCACGAGGCGCTCATCGAGGCCGTCGGCAGCCCCCGCCTCGAACGCCTCTACGCCGCCCTGGCCGCCGAGACCAGGCTCGGGCTGGTGGGCCTGCGCGAGGTCTACAAGGACAGGGACGTGCTGGTCAGCGAGCACCGCGCGCTGCTCGACGCGATCGCCGAGGCTCCCCTGGAGGAGGCGCGGGCGGCGGTCACCGAGCACCTCAGCCACTCCTGGGGGCGCGAGCAGGCTCCCTGAGCCGGAGCGCGCGCCGGCCCGCCGGGCCTGCGCGCGCGGCGGGGTCGCCGGGCGCCAATGAGCGCGAACCCTTGCGGGACGAGCCCGGGAGTCGCGAGAATCGCGGCCATGCACGGCAATCCGATGCCGGACTCCTACGTGTACGTCACGGAAGAGGGCGTCACCCGCCACTACGCGGACGGGAGCGTCGAGGCCCTCGCGTGGGAGGACGTGGTCGAGGTCCGTGTCGTCGCCGAGCCGGACGAAGAAGTGCGTTACATCCTGCTCGACCGTGACGGCGAGGGCTGCGTGGTGCCGCGCGACGCGACCGACGCCACCTTTCTCGCCCGCCTGAGATATCTGCCGGACTTCGACCTGGACCGGCTCCAGGTGGCGGCCGACTCCGCCCGCCACGGTGTCGTGGTCGTCTGGCGCAGCCCCGACCCGCCGTCGGCCCTGCCCGACCTGGAGTACGACTAGGCGCCCGCCCCTTGCGGCACCACCGGCCGTCCGATGCGCGGACGGCCGGTTTTCAGCTGCCGGAAACCCGGCCGAAATGACCCCCGCAATTCTCCCGGGCCCGGGCGCCTCCACTGCACTAGTTGGACCGTTCCGTCAACCCCCGCCCTCCCGTAACTCGCGTCCGCATGTGGACATTTACCGGTGTTTCCCAGGCGGGACTCGATCTTTACTCTTTAGTGGGGGCCGCCGCCCTTGATAAAGCATGGGAAGTGTCAACCCATGTGGCTCAAGAGACGTCAAGTTACAGCGGTGAACGAGTCATCAGGGTGGTATTTATGAGGGTGGGGACCAGGGGGTCCGCTGTCGTGCTCCTGGAGGCGGCGCCACACCGGGAGTCCAGTATCTGGACAAGGGCCTACTTACGGCTCCTGTTACTCGGCGACACGATGTGCGCGTTGCTCGCGTGCGTTTGTGTGCTCGGCATCCGGCTGTTCAACGGCGCTTACATCTCCGTCGCCGAGTACATCTTCGGGTTCGCGCTCGTGGCCGTCTGGCCGGCCGCGCTCGCGCTGGGCGGCGCCTACCGGCAGCGCGCCAACGGCGAGGGGCCGGAGGAGTTCAAGGCCGTCTTCAACGGCGGCGTCGGGCTGATGGCCGCGGTGGCCATCGGGGCCTACGCCACGCAGGCCGACATCGCGCGCAGCTTCGTCATGGCGATGCTGCCGCTGGCCCTGCTGGCGACGCTCTACTACCGCTACCGGATGCGCAAGTACCTGCACCGGCGAAGGACGGTCGGCGACTACATGCGCCAGGTCGTCGCCGTCGGCCACCGGGACTCGATCCTCGACCTGGTCGTGCAGTTCCGCCGGCAGCCCTACCACGGCATGGAGGTCGTGGGGGCGTGCCTGCCGGCCGCCGACCACGACGTGGACCTCGACGGCATCCCGGTGCTGGGCTCGTTCGGCGACGTCGCGGACGTGGTCGTGCGGGCGCGCGCCGACGCGGTGGCCGTGCTGGCCTGCCCGGAGCTGGACGGGGCGGCGCTGCGCAGGATGGCCTGGAGCCTGGAGACGAGCGGCACCGACCTGTTCGTGGCCCCGGCGCTGCTCGACGTGGCGGGCCCGCGCATCAGCATCACGCCGGTGGCCGGGATGCCGCTGATGCACGTGGGGCATCCGGAGTTCAGGGGCGCCAGGCGCTTCGTCAAGACGGTCTTCGACCGGGTGGTCGCCGGCCTGGCCCTGCTGGTGCTGGCGCTGCCGCTGCTGGCGGTGGGGCTGCTGATCCGGCTCACCAGCGAGGGGCCCGCGTTGTTCCGGCAGACCAGGGTGGGCAAGGACGGCACGGAGTTCCTCGTCTTCAAGTTCCGTACCATGGTGGTCGATGCCGAGCAGCGCAAGGGCGCTCTTCTCGAAGCCAACGAGTTCGACGGCGTGCTGTTCAAGATGCGGAACGATCCACGGATCACTCGCGTGGGGGCCTTCCTGCGCAAATACTCCATCGACGAGCTGCCCCAGCTCCTCAACGTGGTGCGCGGGGAGATGTCGCTGGTCGGCCCGCGCCCGCCGCTGCTCGAAGAGGTCGCCGCCTACGGCGCCGACGTGCGCCGCCGCCTGGTCGTCAAGCCGGGCATGACCGGCCTCTGGCAGGTCAGCGGCCGTTCCGACCTGTCCTGGGAGGAGTCCGTCCGGCTCGACCTGCGTTACGTGGAGAACTGGTCGCTCATCCTCGACCTGCAGATCCTCTGGAAGACCTGGTCCGTCGTCACCCGTGGAGAAGGGGCTTACTAGCAGTGAAAGCACTCGTGCTCGCCGGAGGGTCGGGCACACGGCTACGGCCCATCACCCACACCTCGGCCAAACAGCTCGTGCCGGTCGCCAACAAACCGGTGCTGTTCTACGGCCTGGAGGCCATCGCGGAGACCGGCATCACGGAGGTCGGCCTGGTCGTCGGCGACACCCACGCGGAGATCGAGGCCGCGGTCGGCGACGGCTCGGCGTTCGGGCTGCAGGTCACCTACCTGCGCCAGGAGGCGCCGCTCGGGCTGGCGCACGGCGTGCTGATCGCCCGCGAGTTCCTGGGCGAGGAGGACTTCGTGATGTACCTGGGCGACAACTTCATCGTCGGCGGCATCAGCGGGCTGGTCGACGGGTTCGCCGCCCGCCGCCCGGCCGCGCAGATCCTGCTCACCAAGGTCGGCGACCCCCGGCAGTTCGGGGTGGCCGAGCTCGACGCGCAGGGCCGGGTGGTCGGCCTGGAGGAGAAGCCGGAGCGGCCCAAGAGCGACCTGGCCCTGGTCGGCGTCTACCTGTTCAGCGCGGCCGTGCACGAGGCGGTCGCGGAGCTGAAGCCGTCGTGGCGGGGCGAGCTGGAGATCACCGACGCCATCCAGTGGCTGATCGAGGCGGGTCTCGACGTCGAGGCGTCGGTCATCACCGGCTACTGGAAGGACACCGGCAACGTCACCGACATGCTGGAGGTCAACCGGCTGGTGCTCGAATCGCTCGAACCGCGCGTGGACGGACTGGTCGACCCGGCCAGCGAGCTGGTCGGCCGGGTGGTGGTCGAGGCGGGGGCGGTGGTCGAGCGCTCCCGGCTGGTCGGCCCGGTGATCATCGGCGCCGGCACCCGCATCCGCGACAGCTACGTCGGCCCGTTCACCTCCGTCGGCGCGGACTGCGCCGTCACCGGCAGCGAGCTGGATTACTCCATCGTCCTGCCGGGCACCTCCATCGCCGGGGTGGGCAGGATCGAGTCCTCCCTCATCGGCCACCACGTCGAGGTGACCGCCTCAGTCACGACTCCCAAAGCCCACCGTCTCGTGCTGGGCGATCACAGCAAGGTGCAGATCGGTACATGAAGCGAATATTGGTTACGGGCGGGGCCGGGTTCATCGGGTCCCAGTTCGTCCGCGGGCTGCGCGACGCGGACGTGACGGTGCTCGACAAGCTCACCTACGCGGGCAACCTGGCCAACCTGGAGGGCGTGCCGCACACGTTCGAGCGGGGGGACGTGTGCGACGCCGGCCTGCTGCGGCGCGTCGTCCCCGGCCACGACCTGGTGGTCAACTTCGCCGCCGAGTCGCACGTCGACCGCTCGATCGAGGGCGCGGGGGAGTTCGTGCGCACCAACGTGCTCGGCACGCAGACGCTGCTGCAGGCGTGCCTGGACGCGGGCGTGCCCAAGGTCGTGCAGGTCTCCACCGACGAGGTCTACGGCTCGATCGAGACCGGCTCCTGGGACGAGTCCGCGCCGGTGCGGCCGCGCTCCCCGTACGCGGCGGCGAAGGCGGGCGGCGACCTGATCGCCCAGGCGTACGCCATCACCCACGGCCTGAACGTGTCCATCACCCGGTGCGGCAACAACTACGGGCCCCGGCAGTATCCGGAGAAGCTCATCCCGCTGTTCATCACCAACCTGCTGCGCGGCAGGAAGGTGCCGCTCTACGGCGACGGCGGCAACGTGCGCGACTGGATCCACGTCGAGGACCACTGCGCCGGCATCCGCCTGGTCGCGGAGGTGGGCGAGCCGGGCGAGGTCTACCACATCGCCGGCACGGCCGAGCTGACCAACAAGGAGCTGACCGGCCGGCTGCTCGAAGCCTGCGGCCGTGACTGGGACCTGGTGGAGCACGTCGCCGACCGCAAGGGGCACGACCGGCGCTACTCGCTCGACGACCGCAAGCTGCGCGCGCTCGGCTACCGGCCGCAGATCCCGTTCGAGCAGGGGCTGAAGGAGACCGTGCGGTGGTACCACGACAACCGCGACTGGTGGGCGCCGGCATGAGGTGGATGGTGACGGGAGCGGGCGGCATGCTCGGCCGCGACCTGACGCGCCTGCTGCGGGCCATGCCGGGGACGTGGGTGCGCGCGTTCACCCGGGCCGAGCTCGACGTGTGCGACGCGGCGGCGGTGGCGGCCGCGGTGCGCGCGGCGCAGCCCGACGTGGTGGTCAACTGCGCGGCCTGGACCGACGTGGACGGCGCCGAGCAGGACGAGGCGCGGGCCATGGCGGTCAACGGCACGGCGGTGGCCGGGCTGGCCCGGGCCGGCGCTCAGGTAGGGGCGCGGCTGTTACAGCTGTCCACGGACTACGTCTTCGACGGCGCGGCGCGCACGCCGTACGCGGAGGACGCCCCGACGCGCCC
This sequence comes from Nonomuraea candida, assembly GCF_000725485.1. Taxonomy (GTDB): domain Bacteria; phylum Actinomycetota; class Actinomycetes; order Streptosporangiales; family Streptosporangiaceae; genus Nonomuraea; species Nonomuraea candida. Next base: position 17,955 of record NZ_JOAG01000039.1, read on the forward strand.
GCTCAACGCCTACGGCAGGGCCAAGCTGGCGGGCGAGCGCGCGGCCCTCGACCACGGCCACTACGTGGTGCGCACGGAGTGGCTCTACGGCGCGCACGGGCGCAGCTTCGCCAGGACGATGGCCACGCTGGCGGCCGAGGACAAGCCGGTGCAGGTGGTGGACGACCAGTTCGGCCAGCCCACCTGGACCGTGGACCTGGCCGAGCGGCTGATCCTGCTGGGCGTGGGCCAGGCGCCGCCCGGCGTCTACCACGCCACGAACACGGGCCTGACGAGCTGGTACGGCTACGCCAGGCGGATCTTCGCGCTGGTCGGCGCCGATCCCGGCCTGGTCGAGCCGGTCGGCACGGCGGCCTTCCCCAGGCACGCCCTCCGTCCCGCCTACAGCGTGCTGGGCCACGACGCCTGGCGGCCGCTGCCGCCGATGCGCGACTGGAGCGCGGCGCTATCCGCCGCGTGGCCCCACCTGCTGGCCGGCTGGGGAGGCGTAGTGGGCCAGGCAGTCGGCGTAGGAAGGCAGTAGACCTTGTTCGGCTGCTTGCGCCAGGGTGGGCGCCGCCGCGTCCTTCGCGGACAGCACGGGCTCGACGCCGGCCGGCCACGCGATGCCCAGGGCCGGGTCGAGCGGGTTGACGCCGTGCTCGCGCAGCGGCGCGTACGGGGTGGAGCACAGGTACATCACCGTGGCCGACTCGCTCAGCGCGAAGAAGGCGTGGCCCAGGCCCTCGGCGAGGTAGACCGCGCGCCGCTCGCGGTCGTCGAGCTCGACGCTCACCCAGCGGCCGAAGGTGGGCGAGCCGGTGCGCACGTCCACGACGACGTCGAGCACGCTGCCGGACACGCACGTCACGTACTTGGCCTGGCCGGGCGGCACGTCGCTGAAGTGCACGCCGCGCAGCGTGCCCCGGACCGAGATCGAGCAGTTGGCCTGCGCCACCTCCATGGGGCGGTCGAGCTCGTCCTTTCTGAACCATTCGAGGAAGGCCCCGCGGCGATCCCCGTGGATCCGCGGGCTGAACAGCCAGGCACCGGCTAAATCAAGGGGTTCCATGGGGCGGATCATGACATAGCGCCTTCGCCCCCACCAGAGCCCGAAACATTCGCAATTTGTGGGAGACACCATGACTTGTCGTAACCAGCGTGATCGAGGTGGGCGCGGGTGAAGGGCTGCCGGTTATGCGGCTCCAGCCGGTTGGCCGGCGTCGTCGACCTCGGCGCGACGCCGCCGTGCGAGCTGTTCCTCACCCGTGAGCAGCTCGACGAGCCCGAGCTCACCTACCCCCTGCACCTGCGGGTCTGCACGAGCTGCTGGCTCGCCCAGATCCCGCCGCTGATCCGGCCCGAGGACACCTTCACCGAGTACGCCTACTTCTCGTCGTACTCCAGCTCCTGGGTCGAGCACGCGCGGCGCTTCGCCGAGTCGGCGCTCGACCGCCTGAACCCCGGCTTCGTGGTCGAGGTGGCCAGCAACGACGGCTACCTGCTCCAGCACGTCGTCGCGCGGGGCGTGCGCTGCCTGGGCGTCGAGCCGTCCGCGAACGTGGGCCGGGCCGCCAGGGAGCGGGGCGTGCCCACCCAGACCGCGTTCCTCGGCCCGGAGACCGGGGCGGCGATCAGGGCCGAGCACGGGCCCGCCGACCTGGTCGTGGCCAACAACGTCTACGCGCACATCCCCGACATCGTGGGCTTCACCCGGGGGCTGCGCGCGCTCGTCGCCGACGACGGCTGGGTCTCCATCGAGGTGCAGCACCTGCTCACGCTCATGGAGCTGAACCAGTACGACACGATCTACCACGAGCACTTCCAGTACTACACGGTCGCCTCCGCCCAGCGGGCCCTGGCCTCGGGCGGGCTGGTGCTGGCCGACGTCGAGCTGCTGAGCACGCACGGCGGCTCCATCCGCCTGTGGGCCAGGCCGGCGGAGAGCGGGGCCACGCCGAGCCGGCGGGTGGCCGACGTGCTCGACCGGGAGAAGGGCGCGGGGCTGGAGGAGCTGGGCGGCTACGCCGAGTTCGCCGAGCGGGTCGGCAAGGTCCGCCGCGACCTGCTGCGCTTCCTCATCGACGCGGCCGACGCGGGCAAGACGGTGGTCGGCTACGGGGCGCCGGGCAAGGGCAACACGCTGCTCAACCACTGCGGCATCCGCTCCGACCTGCTCGCCTACACGGTGGACCGCAACCCGTACAAGCACGGCAGGTTCACCCCGGGGACCCGCATCCCCATCCTGGCGCCGGAGAAGATCGCCGCGGACCGGCCCGACTACGTGCTGGTCCTGCCCTGGAACCTGCGCGCCGAGCTGCTCGACCAGCTCTCCTACGTCCGTGAGTGGGGCGGGCGGCTGGTGTTCCCCATCCCGTCCCTGGAGGTCGCGCAGCCATGAAAGTCGTGCTCTTCTGCGGCGGTTACGGCACCCGGATGCGCAGCGGGCTGCCCGGCGACGTGCCCAAGCCGATGCAACTCGTCGGCCCCCGCCCGCTCATCTGGCATGTGATGCGCTACTACGCCCACTTCGGCCACAAGGACTTCGTGCTCTGCCTCGGGTACGGCGCCCAACACATCACCGAGTTCTTCCTCACCTACAAGGAGACCGCCTCCAACGACTTCGTGCTGCGCAAGGGCGAGGTCGAGATGCTCTCGCAGGACACCTCCGACTGGTCGATCTCCTTCGTGCAGACCGGGATCCAGTCGCCGATCGGCGAGCGGCTGCGCCGGGTGCGGCCGTACCTGGAGGGTGAGGAGATCTTCCTGGCCAACTACGCGGACGTGCTCACCGACGCGCCGCTGCCGGAGATCATCGCCCGGTTCGAGGGGACGGACGCGGGGGCGTCCATGATGGTGGTGCCGCCGCCCGGCACGTTCCACTGCATCGACGTCGGCGACGACGGGCTGGCGCGGGCCATCAGCCCGGTCAGCGAGATGCCGCTGTGGGTCAACGGCGGCTACTTCGTGCTGCGCCAGGAGGTCTTCGACCACCTTCCGGAGAACGGGGACCTGGTCGGCGACGCCTGCGTGGAGCTGGCCAAGCGCGGCCGGCTGCTGACCTACCGGCACCGCGGCTACTGGCGGCCCACCGACACCGTCAACCAGCGCATCGAGCTGGACGACGCGTACTCGCGCGGCGACCGGCCGTGGGCGCTGTGGGAGTCATGATCGGCCTGCGCCCGGACGGCCCGGGCTCCGTCGTCGCGCTCGGCGCGCACTGCGACGACCTCGCCATCGGCGCGGGCGGCACGCTGCTCACGCTCTGCTCCGGCCGGCCCGGGCTGCGGATCGACGCGCTGGTCCTGTCCGGCGGCGGGACGGAGCGCGAGGAGGAGGAGCGGGCCGCGCTGGCCGCCTTCTGCCCGGGGGCCGACCTGCGCGTCACCGTGCTCAAGCTGCCCGACGGCCGCCTGCCCGCGCACTGGCAGGAGGCCAAGGAGGCGCTGGAGGAGCTGCGCGCCGCGACCGAGCCCGGCCTGATCCTCGCCCCGCACCGGGGCGACGCCCACCAGGACCACCGGGGCCTGGCCGAGCTGGTCCCCACGGCCTTCCGCGACCACCTGACGCTCGGCTACGAGATCGTCAAATGGGACGGCGACCTCGGCCGCCCCTCCGTCTACCAGCCGCTGCGCCCCGAGGTGGCGCAGGAGAAGGTCGCGCTGCTCCAGCGGCACTACCCCTCGCAGCGGCACCGCCCCTGGTACGACCGGGAGGCGTTCCTCGGCCTGGCCCGCATCCGCGGCATCGAGTGCGGCGCGACGTACGCCGAGGCCTTCCACAGCGCCAAACTCGTCCTCGACCTCTCAGCAGGAGGCTAGCCCGACATGCGTGTACTCCTGACCGGGCACCAGGGTTACCTGGGCACCGTCATGGCCCCCGTCCTGGCCGCGGCCGGGCACGAGGTGACCGGCCTCGACTCGGGCCTGTTCGCCGACTGCGTGCTCGGGCCGGCGCCGGCCGACCCTCCCGGGCCGGCCGCCGACCTGCGCGACGTGCCGGCCGAGGCGCTGGCCGGCTTCGACGCCGTGATCCACCTCGCCGCGCTGTCGAACGACCCGCTGGGCTCGCTGGCGCCCGAGCTGACCTACGACATCAACTACCACGCCTCCGTGCGGCTGGCCCGGCTGGCCCGCGACGCGGGGGTGCGGCGCTTCCTGTACGCCTCCACCTGCTCGGTCTACGGCGCCTCCGGCGGGGACGGGCTGGTGACGGAGGACGCGCCGCTGCGCCCGCTGACGCCGTACGCCGAGTCGAAGGTGCGCGTCGAGGACGACCTGCTCGGCCTGGCCGACGCCGACTTCACCCCCGTGTTCCTGCGCAACGCCACGGCCTTCGGCTTCTCGCCCCGGCTGCGCGCGGACATCGTGCTCAACAACCTGGTGGCGCACGCCCACCTGTCCGGCCAGGTCAAGGTGCTGTCGGACGGCACGCCGTGGCGGCCGCTGGTGCACGCGCTGGACATCGCCGAGGCGTTCGCCGCCGCGCTGACCGCCCCCAGGGAGGCCGTGCACGCGCGGGCGTTCAACGTGGGCAGCGAGCAGAACAACGTCACCGTGGCCGAGATCGCCGCCACCGTGGTCGAGGCCGTGCCCGGCGCGACGCTGCTCATCACGGGGGAGACCGGCGCGGACCCGCGCTCCTACCGGGTCGACTTCTCGCGCATCCGGCAGGCGCTGCCCGGCTGCGAGGCGCGCAGGACGGTGAAGGAGGGGGCGGTCGAGCTGATCGACGCCTACCGCCGGCACGGGCTCACCGCGCCCGCGTTCGAGCGGCGCTTCACCCGGCTCGCCCGCCTGGCCGACCGGCGGGCGGCCGGCACGGTGAACGAGGAGCTGCGCCCCACCCCGGGCGGCCCGGCCGGCGAGGAGCCGCGCCCTAGCCAGGACGGCCCGGCCGGTGAGGAGCCGCGCCTCAGCCCGGGCGGCCCGGCCGGGGAGGGGCCGCGCCCGTCATGACCGGCGAGGAGATGCACGAGCTGGTCAGGCGGCTCTACCCGCTGTGCAGGAGCATCACGGGGGACGGCGTCCGGGCCACGCTCGACGTGATCGGCGAGCACCTGCCGCTGACCGTGCACGAGGTGCCCACCGGGACCGAGGTGCTCGACTGGACGGTGCCCCGGGAGTGGAACATCCGCGACGCCTACGTCAAGGACGGCTCCGGGCGGCGGGTGGTGGACTTCCGGCGCTCGAACCTGCACGTGGTGGGCTACAGCGTGCCGGTGTCGGCGACCATGACCCTGGACGAGCTCCGCCCCCACCTGCACACGCTGCCCGAGCAGCCGGGGCTGGTGCCGTACCGGACGTCGTACTACGCCGAGACGTGGGGGTTCTGCCTCAGCCAGGACACGCTCGACGGGATGGACGAGGGGCCGTACGAGGTGGTGATCGACTCGACGCTGGCCGACGGGCACCTGACCTACGCCGAGCACGTCGTGCCGGGAAGCACCGAGGAGGAGGTGATGATCTCCTGCCACGTCTGCCACCCGTCGCTGGCCAACGACAATCTGGCCGGCATCGCCGTGGCGGTGGCACTGGCCCTGGCCCTGGCCAAGGGCCCGGACCGGCCGCGCCACACCTACCGGTTCCTGTTCGCGCCCGGCACGATCGGGGCCATCACCTGGCTGGCGCGCAACCGCGACCGCCTCGGGCGGATCGGGCACGGGCTCACGCTGGCCTGCGCGGGCGACCCGGGGCAGCTCACGTACAAGCGCAGCCGGCGGGGCGAGGCGGCGATCGACCGGGCGGTCACGCACGTGCTCGCCGGCCGGCCGCACCGGGTGCTGGACTTCTCCCCGTACGGGTACGACGAACGGCAGTTCTGCTCCCCGGGCTTCGACCTGCCGTTCGGCAGCCTGACCAGAACCCCGTACGCCGGATACCCGGAATATCACACCTCCGGCGACAATCCGGACTTCGTCACCCCGGACGCCCTGGCCGACACCCTGGAGGTGCTCCGGCAGGTCACCGGCGTGCTGGACGGGGACCGTACCTACCTCAACCTCAGCCCGTACGGGGAGCCGCAGCTCGGCAGGCGCGGACTCTACGGATCGCTCGGCGGGCGGAGTGACACGAAACAGGCGCAACTGGCGATGTTATGGGTGCTCAACCTGTCCGACGGGCGGCACAGCCTGCTCGACATCGCCCAGCGCTCGAACCTGCCGTTCGCCGCGCTGCGGGAGGCGGCCACGGCACTGCTGGCGGCCGGACTGGTCAAGGAGACTGCGTGATGAACTTCAAGGTCGGAGACCTTGTGGAAGTGCGGAGCGAGGCCGAGATCCTGGCCACGCTCGACGAGCGGGGCGAGCTCGACGGGCTGCCGTTCATGCCGGAGATGCTGCCCTACTGCGGCAAGCGCCTGACCGTGCACAAGGTGGCGCACAAGCTGTGCGACACCCAGACCCGCACCGGGCTGCGCAGGATGGAGCGCGCCGTCCACCTGACCGGCGCCCGCTGCGACGGCTCCGCGCACGGGGGCTGCCAGACCGCCTGCTCCATGTACTGGAAGGAGGACTGGCTCAAACCCGTGACGGACGCGCCCACGACGTCCCCGCAGGACTCGCGGCTGCTGCCGCTCCTGGAGATCAACACCCGCAAGCCTCCGGCCGAGGACGGCGGGGAGCGCTACTCCTGCCAGGCCACCGAGCTGCTGCGGGCCGCGCCGTCGTGCCTGCCGTTCACCAGCGTCGGCCAGTACGTCACCGACGTGCGCTCGGGCAACGTGGGCCTGGGCCGGACCGTCCAGGGCGTGGCCATCGGGCTGTTCAACCGGCTGCAGCACCTGGCCAGGCGGGTGCTGCCGCGGCGGCTGTGGCTCAAGGACGGGCTGCCGTGGGGCTTCCTCAAGGGCCGCCTGACGGGGAAGACGCCCACGATGACCCTCGACCTGCGGCCGGGCGAGCTGGTGCGGGTCAAGTCCAAGGAGGAGATCCTCGCCACGCTCAACGGCGACATGCTCAACCGCGGCATGGGCTTCGAGCAGGAGATGGCGCGCTACTGCGGCAGGACCGCGCGGGTGCAGGCCCGGGTCGAGCGCTGCCTGGACGAGAAGACCGGCGAGCTGCTGCACATGAAGAACCCGTGCATCGTGCTGGAGGAGGTCGTCTGCGTGGGCGTGCACAGCCTCAACTGCCCGCGCGAGTTCGTGCCGTTCTGGCGGGAGATCTGGCTGGAACGGGTCCCCGCCGGCCGTGAGTGACGACAGGGTCGAGACCATCGGCCGCAAGGCCGGCAGCGGACTGCGCTGGAGCCTGCTCGGCAACACCGTGACCAAGGCGGCCTCCTTCGTCATGAGCCTGGTGCTCGCCCGCCTGCTCGCGACCGAGGACTTCGGCGTCTACGCGGTCGCGCTGGCCGCCACGCAGTTCGTCATGGTCGTCAAGGACGCCGGCATCATGGCCGCCGTCATCCAGTGGCGGGGCAGGATCGGCGAGATCGTGCCCACCGCCACGGTGCTCGCGTTCCTCTTCTCCGTCGGGCTCTACGGGCTGTTCTGGGCGGGGGCGCCGTACTTCGCGGCGCTGGCCGGCAGCGAGGCCGCGACCGGGGTGGTCCGGCTGCTCACGGCCGTCATCCTGGTCGAGGCCGTGATCGCGGTGCGCAGCGCCGCGCTGATGCGCGAGTTCGCCCAGGCCAAGCTGGCCGTGGCCAACCTGGCGGGCTTCGCCGTCAACGCCACCGTGGCCATCTCGCTGGCCGCGGCCGGCGCGGGCGCCTACAGCTTCGCCTGCGGCCAGCTCGGCGGGTCGATCGTCACGGGCGCCATCATCCTCCTGCTCGCGAAGATGCCCTTCGAGCTCGGCTTCGACCGGGCGATCGCCGCCCGGCTGCTGCGCTTCGGCCTGCCCTCCGCGGCCGGCTTCGGGCTGGAGGCCGTGCTGATGAACTCCAGCTTCGTCGTCGTCGGCGCGATACTCGGCGAGGAGCAGCTCGGCTTCTACCTGCTGGCCTTCAACGTGTCGAGCTGGGTGCCGGGGGTGCTCGGCACGGCGCTGCGCTACGTCTCCCTGCCCGGCTTCTCGCGCCTGGCCGAGGACGCCGACTCGCTCTCGGAGGGCGTGCGCAGATCCGTGCCGCTCCTGGTGTCCGTCGTGACGCCCGTGGCGCTGGTGATGGCCACGCTCGCGCACCCGCTCGTCGAGGTCCTCTACGAGCCCGAGCGTGACCCGGCGGCCGGGGCGCTGCGCTTCCTGGCCGTGCTCATGGTCGTACGCATGATCATGTCGTACCTGGTCACGGACATCCTCATCTCGACCGGCGCGACCAAGAGCACGGTCTGGCTCAACCTCGGCTGGGCGGTCGCGCTGCTGCCCGCGCTGGTCGCCGGGGCCCACCTGGGCGGCATCAGGGGCGCGGCCGTCGGGCACGCCGTCGTGGCCGTCCTCGTCGCGCTGCCGCTGGGCGTGCTGCTGCTGCGCCGGCAGGGCGTGCGGCTGCGGCCGGTCCTGCCCGGGCTCGTACGGCCCGCGCTGGCGACGCCGGTGGCCGGGCTGTACATGGCGCTGCTCAACGGGGTGTTCGCCTGGCCCGCGCTGCTCGAGCTCGTCGTCGTCGGAGGCTCGGGACTGCTCGTGTTCGCCCTGCTGGCCACGCCGCCCGCGGTGCTGGCCAGGCTGCTACGACAAGGGAGGGCCCATGTCCGGCTCTGAACTGGTCTCGATCGCCCTGCCCGTACGCAACGGCGCCGGCCGGCTGGAACCCGTGGTCAGATCGGTGCTCGCGCAGGACTACGGAAATCTCGAACTCGTCATCTCCGACAACGCCTCCACCGACGCCACCGAGGAGCTGTGCAGGGACCTGGCGGCCGGCGACCGCCGGATCGTCTACCACCGGCACCCGCGCAACGTCGGCCTGCTGAACAACTTCCAGCACGCCGCCCGGATCTCGCGCGGCGCGTTCGTGCGCTGGATCGGCGACGACGACCGGCTGGACCCGGCCTGCCTGTCACGCGCCATGGCGGCGTTCGCGGCCGACGAGCGGCTCGTCCTGGTCACCACGCAGGTCGCCTACACCGGCCCCGACGGGGTGACCAGGACCGCCGCGTACGACGGCGAGGGGCTGCGCTCGGACGACCCCCTGGTCCGCCTGGGCGAGTGGCTGCGGCTGCTCAACGAGAGCCCGCTGCTCATGGACCCGCTCTACGGGCTGCTGCGGCGCGCTCCGGCGACCGGGATCCCGCGCAGGAACATGCTGCGCGAGGACGAGATCTACGCGACCAAGCTGGCGCTGGCCGGGCCGTGGGGGCACGTGCCGGAGGTGCTGGCGCACCGCACCACGGGCATCGAGCGCATCGGGCAGGTGGCGCGCAAGCTCGACGTGCCGTCCTGGCAGTCCCGCCTGTCCAACACGCTGCAACTGCGCGAGCTGCTGCGGTGGGTGGGCGACCCGGAGCGGGTCCCGGGGCTGACCCCGGCACAGCGCCGCCGGGCGCGGGCGGCCGTGGTGCGCATGTACGCGCGCAGGCAGCGCCGTACGGTCGCCCGGCGCGGCCGGAAACTGTGCTCCATGCTGCGCCTTGTGTAACGAATGTGATGAACAGCGCGATTTTCCCTTTGTACCGGTACAAGGCTGACGGGCGGGCCATAGTGCGCTTCTGGAGGACTCTTCTCGGTCTGGCCAGGAACAAGCTCGTGGGACCTCCCGTCGCCGCGGCGGCGATCGGGCTCGCCCTCGCGGGCTATCTCCTCGTGCCGGCCCGCTACGTCTCCACGGCGTCCATGGTGCTCACCATCTCCACCACCGGCGGGACGGAGGAGGCCGGCCCGGCCCCGGACCCGGGCCTGACCAACCCGCTGATGCAGTTCGGCGACGCGTTGCGGGCCGCGGCGGGCATCCTCATCCTGACCATGCGGAACGAGCGGGTGGCCACGGAGCTGGGCGTGGCCGAGGGCGGGCCGACCACGGTGGTCGTCAACGACGGGCGCACCGACCCCGGCCTGATGAGCATGGGCGCCAACGGGCCGTACGTGCACATCGAGGTCGAGAGCACCTCCGCCGCCACGGCCAGGGACGTCATGGCCAAGGCGCAGCGCCGGGTGCGGACGGAGCTGACGAACTGGCAGACGTCCCTGGGCGCGCCGCCCAGCACCCACCTGGGCATCCTCGACGTGCGGCCCACCTCCGCGCCCCGGCCCGACACGAGCGGCAAGCTGACGGCGGCGGCGGGCGGCGCGGTGCTCGGCCTGCTGGGCGGGCTCGCGGCGGCCTACGCGACGCCGCGGCTGCGACCGGCCTTCCGGCCGGAGCCTTCCGGGCGGGAGGCCGGGACCGGGCCGGAGCCCCCGGGCGCGGAGCGGCCGGTGCCCGGGAAGCCGGCGGTGGCCGCGCCCGAGATCGCCTTCGATCCCGATCCCATGCAGGGCACGCTGGTCAAGTTCGGGCACGGGCCGGTGGGCCGGCCGCCGGGCGGCGCGGAGGAGGCCGCGGGCAACGGCTCCCGGCCGCGGCTCGGCGCGCTGTCGCGGTTCCCCCGCGCCGCCGGCCCCGACGAGACCGACACCCAGACCTTTCCCCAGGTCAAGCCGGAGGACCTCGCCCCGCCGGACGAGACCGACACCCAGACCTTCCCGGTGGTCAAGAACGAGGACGAGCCCGATGGCGATCAGTAGACGGGCGGGACCGCCGGTCGGGCGGCGCGCTGGAACGTTCCCCGGAGGGCCGGAGGATCGGCCGGTGACCGCGTCGAAAACTGCCGGTAAAAGAGAGCGATTCGTAACATTTCACCTGCTCTAGCCGATAATCCTGCTGTAGCGCAGCAGGCTGAGGTGAGCCCGTACTAACGGGGGGTTGGTCGGGATAATGGCTTTTTGGAACGATTTGCTGGGCCTCCTGCGCCGGAGGACCATCGCACTTCCGATCCTCGCTCTCGGCCTCCTCCTCGCGTCGGCGGGCTACCTCCTCGGCCCCGCGAGCTACAAGACCGAATCCTCGCTGATCCTCACCCCGCCGCCGAGCGGCGGCACCCTCTCGATGGACCCGGCCAGGCCGGTCGGCACGACCAACCCGCTGCTGCAGCAGAACAACGGGCTGCGGACCGTGGCGGGCATCCTGATCGTGGCCGTCAGCGGCAAGGAGGAGCTGCGCAAACTGGGCGTCGAAGAGGGCGGCGACACCAGGATCGTGATCGACGACGGGCGGTCCAACGCCGACCTGCTCGGCGTCGTGACGCTCGGGCCGTTCCTGCACGTCGCGGTCGAGAGCGACACCCCGGAGACGGCCCGGGAGGTGCTGGGACGGGCGCACCGGCGCCTGAACGAGAAGCTGACCGCCTACCAGACCGCGCTGGGCGCGCCGCAGAGCACGTTCATCGCCCTCAACACGGTGGTGGTGCTGCCGCCCAAGTACGACGGCAGCGGGAAGACCCAGTACGCGCTGGGAGCGCTGGCCAGCACGCTGTGCCTCGGTCTCGCCGGCGCGTACGCGGTGCACGTGCGCGGCCTCTTCCGCCGCCGCCCCGCCCCGGAGCCCGGCGACCGGGAGGAGCCCGGCCGCCCGCATCCGGAGGGCGGCTCGCTCAACGGCCAGGTCCCGGCCGGCACCGGCGGATGACCAGGCCGGGACGGGGTCCGGCGGTGGGCGATCGGGGTCCCGGTCAGGAGGTCCGGGCGGCGACTTCCGTTCCGTGCCGGATGGCCGCCTGGCGGACCTCCGGCGGCGTGCCCGACTTGGAGGAGATCATCATGCCGATCGCCTCCCGCCCCACCCGCCCCGCGAACTCCAGCGCGGTCCGCAGGTCCATCGGCGACTCGTCGGGCGTCTTGTGGCAGACCGAGGTGTCGGAGGGCGGCCGGCCGTCCGTGGCGCTCAGCACCTCGTCCACGAAGACGCCGTACAGCATGAACTCCGAGACGTGCAGCCGCGCGCCGAACGCCTCGGCCCAGTGCCGCCCGGTGGTCTCCCGGAGCCGGTCCTGCAGCTTGCGCACGGTGGCCGGCTGCCAGAAGGTCAGCGGGCTCATGTAGTCGGGCAGCGGCGGCCCCGGCGGCGGCGGGAGCTTGAGCAGGTCGCGGGCCACCTGGTGCCACAGGATGTGCCGGGGCATCCGCTCGTGCACCCCGCCCTCCAGGCGGTGCAGCAGCATCCGGCCGTCGATGAGCGCCCGCGCGGCGGTGACCGGCCGGACGAGCACCACGTCGGAGTCGGCCACCAGCACCACGTCGGTGTCCAGGGCGGCGGTGGCGGCCAGCTTGATGATCTGCTGCATCACCCAGCCGCGCACCGGCGGCCAGGGCCGGCGCACGTTGATCCACAGGCCCGCGCGGGGCACCATGACGTACCGCCGGGGCAGCAGCTCCTCCACGGTGCGGACCCGGCAGCGCGGCCCCGCGTACGGCGCGAACAGCCGCCGGTCGGGACGCGGCACGATCACGTGGTGCACCGTGCCGGGCGGGGTGAACTCCAGCACCGAGCGGTGCAGGTCGCCGAACTGCTCCGCGTCGGGACCGTAACTCGGGGTCACGACGGCCAGAGTCCTCATGACCGGCCGCCCGGCGCGCAGCACTCTTCCACGGCTCACCTTTCGCGGATCGCTCTTTCGCCGCACTTTGTATCGAGACGCGCCTTTGGCACGTTACAGATTTGGGGTAACACCATCCACCTATGCGCCGATTGCCTGAATAGGGGTGAGGCGGGCCTGGGGGGCTGTGGTGGACTTCTGGAAGGCGATCTCTGTCCTGTTCCGCCGCTGGTACGTGGCCCTGTCGGCGCTGCTGCTGACCGTCACCGCCGCCTACGGCATGTACACCACGATCCCCACGCAGTACACCTCCACCACGCTCATGGTCCTCACGGTGCCGCCCAGCGGCTCCTACCGCATGCCGCAGCCCACCGTGCCCAACCCGCTGGTCAACCCGCTGCTGAACTTCGACGGCGGCCTGAACATGACGGCCTCGATCATGGTGCAGGTCCTCAACGGCCCCGAGGTGGCCGGGCAGCTCGGCGTGCGGGCGGACTCCACCACCACCTACCGGGTGCACAACGGTCACCCCAACCCGGAGCTGCTGATCAACGCGCCGTTCGTGGTCGTCGAGGGCACCAGCCTGTCGCCGCAGGACGCCAGGAGGATCGTGGAGCGGGTCGCCGAACGGGCCAAGGTCGAGCTGGAGCGCAGGCAGTACCAGCTCGGCTCGCCGCCCGAGACGTTCGTCAACCTGACCGAGATGATCGCGCCGACCGAGCCGCAGGCCGAGCGGGGCGGCAAGACCCGCACGGCGGCGGTCGTGCTGGGGCTGGGCGGCATGGCGGCGCTGGCCGCCTCCTACGCCGCCGACAGCGTCATGCTCGGGCTGCGCCGCCGCAGGGAGCAGCCGCCGCCCGGCGCCGCCGTCGCGCCGAGCGAGGAGGCGGTGCTGCAGCGATGAGCGTCCTCGCCGCGCCGGTCGGGCGCGAGGCGCGCGGCGCGGACGGCGCCACCCTGTGCGCCATCTTCGTCGTGGTCCTCATCCTGGTGCCGGCCCGCCAGGTGATCGGCGGGCTGCCCTTCGACCTCACCTACGCCGAGGCCGTCGGCCTGTTCGCCGCCGTCTGGTGGTGCTGCGCCCACCTGACCAGCACGCTCGGCGCCGCCAAGGGCCCGAACCTGGTCCGGTACGCCGTCTACTTCTACGTGATCACCTACCTGGTCACCTACGCCTACACGACGGCCGGTTTCCTGCCGGCCCACGAGCTGGCGCTGTCGGACCACGTCCTGGTCATCACGGTCGGCGTGGTCGGCATGGCGCTGCTCGCCGTGGACGGGGTGTCCGGCCACGACCGCCTGGACCTGGTGCTGAAGACCCTCGTCGTGGCCGGCGCCGTCATGGGCGCGATCGGCGGGCTGCAGTTCCTGCTGTCGTTCGACCTCACCCAGTACCTCCAGATGCCCGGCTCCCGCCTGCGCTCGATGGAGGAGACGATCCTGCAGCGCAACGGGGTCAACCGGGTGGCCTCGACCGCCACGCATCCCATCGAGTTCGGCGTGGTGTCGGCGATGGTGCTGCCGCTGGCCCTGCACTACGCGTTCGACGCCTGGGAGCGCGGCGCGCCCGCGCTGCGCTGGTGGATCCTGTGCGCGCTGGTCGCCTGCGGGATGGCGTTCTCCGCCTCGCGCTCGACGGTGCTCGGCCTGGCGGTGTCGGGGCTGATCCTGCTCGCGGGGTGGAACAGGGCCCGGCGGCTGCGGGCGGGCGCGGGGCTGCTCGGGTTCCTGGTGCTGCTGCGGCTGTTCGTCCCCGGGCTGCTCGGCGCGATCATGGGGTTGTTCGGCAACCTGGACAACGACGAGAGCCTGCGCTGGCGGACCAACGACTACACCAGCGCGCTCACCGAGTTCGCCCAGCACCCGTGGCTCGGGCGGGGCCACGGCACCTGGTTCCCGCCGCACCATCCCGTCTTCGACAACCAGTACCTGCTCACCGCCGTGCAGGGCGGGGTGTTCGGGCTGCTCGGGTTCGTCGGGCTCTTCGTCATCGGCATCCTGGCGGCGTTGCGGGCCAGGCGGATCGCGCCGGACCCGCGCACCAAGGACCTGGGGCTGTCGCTGGCGGCGGCCCTGGCGGTGCCGCTGGTCGGCTGCGCCACCTTCGACCTGAACTCCTTCACCACCGCCAACTCGCTGGCGTTCCTGCTGATCGGGCTGGCGGGCGCGCTGCTGCGCCTGGTGAACCGCGACGTCACGGCTCAAGCCGGCGCCGCGCCTCCTTCCACGAGCCGGCGGCCAGGTCTCTGGCGCTGATCGCGGTAACCGGCAGCGGCCAGGCGATGGCCAGCTCGGGGTCGTCGTAACGCACCGAGACGTCCTCGGCGGGGTCGTGCTCCCTGTCGATCCGGTAGCAGACGTCGGCCTCGCTGAGCGCCTGGTAGCCGTGGAGCAGGCCGGGGGGCACGTACAGGTGGACGAAGGTCCGGTCGTCGAGCGTGACCGTCATCTGCTCGCCGAACGTCGGCGAGCCCGGCCGGGCGTCGACGAGCACGTCGAACACCGCGCCGCGGGCGCACCTGACCAGCTTGGCCTCGCCGCGCCCGGCGCGGCCGTGCAGGGCCCTGATCCCGCCGGCGACCGTGCGCGACTGGCTGTCCTGGACGAAGGCGGCCGGGTCGAGCCCGTGCTCCTTGGCGATGGCGGCGTCGAAGGTCCTGGTGAACAGGCCGCGCTCGTCACGGTGGGGGGTGGGGGTGAACAGCAGTGTCCCGGCCAGCGGCCCGCGTTCCACTCTCATGGGGCCATCCTGGCCTCACCGACGTAACGGATAAAGCTCTGCCGCGATGACAAAAAGGAAGGACTGACGGCGAGGCACGTCAAGCCCGAGGAGGGGTGAGGACATTCCGGTGGACCACTCCGCCAACGGGAACGTTCCCATGGCCCGCGCCCGCGTGGGCGCCATCGAGGTCCAGGCCCTGACGGAGGCCGAGGTCGCCGAGCACGTCACGCGCGGCTGGCGGGACGGCACGGGCGGCGCGATCGTGACCGCCAACGTGGACATCGTCCGGGCCGCCACCCGCGCCCCGGAACTCGCCGCGCTGGTGGCCGGGTCCGAGCTGGTGGTGGCGGACGGCATGCCGGTCGTCTGGGCCGCCAGGATCGCGGGCCTGCGCCTGCCGGACCGCGTCACCGGCGCCTCCCTGGTCTTCACCCTCACCGGGCGCGCGGCGCGCGAAGGGCGCTCGGTCTTCCTGCTCGGCGGCGAGCCGGGGGTGCCCGAGCGGGCCGGCGAGGTGCTGGCCGCGCGCTATCCGGGCCTGCGGGTCGCGGGGGCGTACGCGCCGCCCTTCGGCTTCGAGCGCGACCCCGGCGAGCTGGCCGCCACCGTGGCGCTGGTCCGCGCGGCCGCGCCCGACCTGGTCCTGGTGGGGCTCGGCTTCCCCAAGCAGGAGCGGGTCATCGCCGTGCTCCGCCCGGAGTTGCCGCACGCCTGGTACCTGGGCTGCGGGGCCGGCATCCCCATGGCGGCCGGGCGCTTCCGGCGCGCCCCCCGCGCCCTGCAACGCACGGGCGCCGAATGGCTCTTCAGGCTCGCGCTGGAGCCCCGCCGCCTGGCGCGCCGCTACCTGCGCGACGACCTGCCCTTCGCGTTCGGTCTGCTGGCCTCGGCCGCCTGGCGGCGCCTGACCGCGGACCGCCGTCCCTGACCTCCCACAGATTGGCTACCGCCGATGAGCGTCCCCACGCTTGCCGTCGTCATCGTCACCTACGACAGCGGCCAGATCATCGAGGAATGCCTGGCCAGCCTCGGCCCGGCCCTGGAAGGGGCCGGTCCGGCGCGGACGATCGTGGTGGACAACGACTCGCGCGACGACACCGTGGACAAGGTGCGCGCCGCCGGGCCCGGCGTCGAGCTGGTCAGGACCGGCCGCAACGGCGGGTTCGCGGCCGGCGTGAACGCGGGCATCACCGCCGCCGCCGGCTGCGACGTCCTCGTGCTGAACGCCGACATCAGGCTCCGCCCCGGCTCGGTGCGGCTGCTGCGCGAGCGGCTGGGCGAGCCGGGCGTCGGCATCGCGGTGCCCCGGCTGACCCACGCCGACGGCACGCTCCAGCTCTCGCTGCGCCGCCGCCCCACCGTGCTGCGGGCGGTCGGGGAGGCGCTGCTGGGCGGCCTGCGGGCGGGCAGGTACGCGCCGCTCGGCGAGCTCGTCGTCGACCCCCGCGCCTACGACCGGCCCGCCACCCCGGACTGGGCCACCGGCGCGGCCTGGATGGTCTCCCGCGCCTGCGTGGACGCCGTCGGGCTGCTCGACGAGCGCTACTTCCTGTACTCCGAGGAGACGGAGTACATGCTGCGCATCGGCGACCACGGCTTCACCATCGCCTACGAGCCGCGCGCGCGGGCCGTGCACCTCGGCGGCGAGCAGGCCAACTCCAGCCCGCTCTGGACGCTGGCCGCGCTCAACCGCGTCCGGTTGCACCGCGAACGCCACGGCCGGGCCCGCGGGCAGCTCATGCGGCTGGCGGTGGCGCTGAACGAGGGCCTGCGCGCGGTGTCCCGGGGCGGACGGGCGGGCACGCGCCACCGGCACGCCCTGCGCGCGCTGGCCACGATGGCGGAGTGGCCGACGCTTCCCGGCGACCCGCCGGAGCCGCCGCCCTACGTCTGCTTCTCCGCCCAGGACTGGTGGTACCACAACAGGTCGCATTCCGACTTCCAGCTCATGCGGCACCTGGCGGGGACGCGCAAGGTCCTGATCGTCAACAGCATCGGCATGCGCATGCCGGCGCCCGGCCGGACCACGTTCCCCCTCAGGCGGATCCTCAGGAAGCTGCGCAGCGTCGCCAAGTTCGTCCGCAGGGTGGGACCCCGCTCGTGGGTGATGTCCCCCCTCCCCGTCCCGCTGTACGGCACCCCGCAGGGCAGGGCGCTGAACGCCTGGCTGGTCAGGACCCAGGTACGGGCGGTCTGCGCGCTGCTGGGCCTGCACCGCCCGGTGATCATGGTGACCATCCCGACCGCCTGGGACGCGGTGCGCCCGATGAGCCGCCGCGCCCTGATCTTCAACCGCTCCGACCGCCACTCGGCCTTCCCCGAGTCGGACCGCGCCACGATCGAGGCGCTCGAACGCCGCCTGCTGGAACGTGCCGACCACGTCGTCTACGCCAGCCGCACCCTGATGAGCGAGGAGGCGCCGCTGACCGGGACGCGGGCCCACTTCCTCGACCACGGCGTGGACCTGGAGCACTTCGTCCCGGTCCCGCCCGAGCGGCAGCCACGGGACCTGCGGGACATCCCGGGGCCCCGCATCGGCTTCTTCGGCGCGCTGGACGACTTCGTGGTCGACTTCGAGCTGCTCGAACGGGTCGCCGTGGAGCTGCCGCGGGCCTCGCTCGTCCTGATCGGCGACGCCAACGGCGACATCGGGCGGCTCACCAAGCATCCCAACGTGCACTGGCTCGGCTTCCGCCCGTACTCGGTCATCCCCGCGTACGGGTCCGGCTTCGACGTGGCGATCATGCCGTGGCTGGACAACGACTGGATCAAGCACGCCAACCCGATCAAGCTCAAGGAGTTCCTCGCGCTGGGCCTGCCGGTGGTCAGCACCGCCTTCGGCGAGCTGGCGCACTACGCCGGCCGGGTCAGGGCGGCGGCCACGCACGAGGAGTTCGTCGCGGCGATCAGGACGAGCCTGGCCGAGGGGCCGCCGCAGCCGCCGGAGGCGCTGCGGGCGTCGCTGGCGGAGGCGTCCTGGGCGGCGCGGGCCGCCGCGCTGGCGGCCCTGGCCGAACGGACCAGGGAATGAGCCTGACCGGCCCGGCCCGGCCTCCCGAGGCGGGACCGGCCACGCCAGGGCCGGCCGCCAAGGCGGGAGCGGCCGAGACGGGAGCGGCCAAGCCGAGCAGGGTGGCGCTGGCCAAGGTGGCGACGGTGGTGACGGCCGCGGCCGTGGCGGTCGCGGGCTGGGCCTGGCTGCGTGCGCACCCCACGCCGCCCGCCCCGCCGTCGCTGACGGCCGCGAGCATGTCGTTGCGGCCCGTGCCCTGGGAAGGCGGCCCGGCCGCGTACGCCGGCTGGCCCCGGGCGGTCGCGGCCGGCTGGACCGAGCCCGCGTTCTTCCCCGTGGGGTTGTGGTTCGCCACGGTCCGCGAGCGGGAGCACGTCACCGCCGACCGCGCCATGGGCGTCAACACCTACGTCGAGCTGACCGCCGACAGCCGCCCCGGCCTGCTGCGCGGGACGGGGATGAGCGCGCTGACCGCCGGGGGCCCGGCGGCCGGCGCGGCCCCGGAGACGGTGGGCGCGACGCTCCCCGGCAAGGCCGACGAGTGGGCCGGCATCGGGCACGCCCGCTGGAGCGGGAAGGCCGGCCCCGAGCAGTGCCGGCCCAAGCTGTCCTTCTGCGGCCACACCGTGCTGCGCACCCGCGCCCGCGAGCTGCCCGACGGCTCCCGGCCGGTCTACGCCACCTTCGGCAAGGGCGTCGCCCACCAGGCCACCGACCCGGCGGGCGGCATGTTCGTCAACGACTACGCCGACCTGGTCGGCGTGGACGTCTCCTGGTACGCCGACGAGAACGTCTGCCGCGAGGCCGCCCGCTGGCGCCAGCTCCCGATCACCCAGTGCCGCGCCGCCGCCGGCTACGGCGCGACCGTGGACCGGATACGCGAGCTGGACGCCCTCGACGGCCGCCGCAAACCCGTCTTCTCGGTCATCTCCCTCGCCGGGCTGACCCCCGGCCAGGTGGGCGGCGCGGTGATGAGCTCGCTCATCCACGGCGCGCGCGGCATCGTCTACGACGCCCACGACCCCGGCCCGCGCTGCGAGAGCGCCAACCTGCTGCGCACCGCCTGCGGCGCACCGGTCAGGAAGGCCGTGACCGAGCTGAACGCGCTGATCGGGCGGCTCGCGCCGGTGCTCAACACCCAGTCCTACGCCTACGACTTCGCCCCCCAGCTCGACACCATGCTCAAGCGGCACGACGGCGCCTACTACCTGTTCGCCATGCTCGGGCGCGGCACGGCGACCGGCGGCCACCCGCTCACGGTCCCGGCGAACCTGTCGCCGCGCGGCCGGGTCGAGGACGTGCTGACCGGCCGGCCCGTCGAGGTCGACCGGGAGGGCCGCTTCACCGCCGCCTTCCCCGCCGAGCACGCCTACCACGTCTATCGGATCACCCCGTGACCGGGAGGAACATGGCCCTGCCGAAGGTGTCGAAGTGGACCCTGCTGATCCCGCTGGTGCTGGTGCTGCTGATCGGCCTGGGCTGGGCCGTCACGCAGCGGGGAGAGGAGGCCGGCGCCGAGCGGTTCGACCTGCCGCGCATCCCCTGGGAGGGCGGCCCGGCGTACTACGCCGGCCACCGCGCCGCCGCGGCGGCGGGATGGACGGACCCGGGCTTCTTCCCGATCGGGGTCTGGTTCGAGTCGGTCATCGACGAGCGCGACGTGCGGCTGGACAAGGAGGCCGGGCTCAACACCTACGTCGAGCTGACCGGCAACAGCGACGCCGAGCTGATCCGCAAGCACGGCATGCACGCCATCACCGCCAAGCCGCTGGACGGCGCGGGCCGCGAGACGGTCGGCTGGCTGATCACCGACGAACCCGACATGTTCGCCGGGCCGGGCGACGGCGTCTGGAGCGGCAAGTTCCCCGGCGAGGGCAAGCCCTGCATCCCCGACAAGCCGCCCTGCGGCTACACGGCGATGCGCACCCTGAAGGACAAGCTGCCCAAGAACGACGGCCGCTTCCACTACGCCAACTTCGGCAAGGGCGTCGCCATGTGGGAGACGGACGAGGAGGCGCGCAGGTTCGTCAACTCCTACACCGACGTCATGTCCACCGACATCTACTGGCACACCGACGCCAACATCTGCGACGAGGCGGAGCACTTCCTCCAGCTGCCCCCCGACCGCTGCCGCCGGGCCGCCAACTACGGCCGCACCGTGGAGCGCGGCCGGCGGCTCGACGCCCTGGACGGCCGCCTGCAGCCGGTCTACGCCTTCGTCGAGGTCGGCTGGCCGGGCGCCAACGGCAGCCGGGCGATCACCGGCGAGCAGATCGCCGGGGCCGTCATGAACGCCCTCATCCACGAGGCGCGCGGCGTCGTCTACTTCAACCACAGCTTCGGCGGGCCCTGCATCAGCCAGCACGTGCTGCGCGAGCCGTGCACCAAGGACGTGCGGGCGGCGGTGACCGAGCTGAACCGGCGGATCACCTCGCTGGCGCCGGTGCTCAACACCCAGTCGTACGCCCACACCTTCGAGCCCCGGCTCGACACCATGCTCAAGGCGCACGACGGCTCCTTCTACGTCTTCGCCACCGTGGGGGAGGAGGCCGGGCCCGGTTCGTACACGCTGCGGCTGCCCCCCGGGCTCACCTCGGCCTCCGGCAAGGCGGAGGTGCTCTTCGAGAACCGCACCGTGCCCCTCCGCGGCGGCGCCATCACCGACACCTTCGAGCGGCTGGACTCCTACCACGTCTACCGGATCACGCCGTGAGCGTGCCGGCGTACCAGTCGAGCGTGCGGCGCAGGCCCTCGGCCAGGGGGACGGTGGCGCGCCAGCCGATCAGGTCGAGGGCCGGGCCGGTGTCGGCCACCTGCGTGATGTCGAGCGCGCGGTCGGCCACGGCGCCGAAGGGCGGCTCGCCCGGGTGGCCCGCCAGCTCGTAGAGCAGCTCGACCAGCTCGCGCGCCGAGGTGCCGAGGCCGGTGCCCACGTCGAACGACTGCCCGACCGCCCGGTCGCTGCCCGCCGCCGCGACGAAGGCCGCGACCACGTCGTCCACGTACACCCAGTCGGCCACCTTGGCGCCGCTGGTCAGGCGCGGCTCCTCGCCCCGCAGCAGGGCCAGCGTCACGTACGGCACCAGCTTGGCCGTGTCGCGCTGCGCGGGCCCGTACACCATGGAGGGACGCAGCACCGTGCACGGCAGGTCCCACAACCGCCGGTACAGGTCGGCGTAGCCCGCCGCGGCGTGCTTGGCCATCGCGTACGGCGACGGCGCGGCGGCGTGCCCGTTGCCCGGCCGGGGCTCCTCGATCGAGCCCGCCAGCACCATCCGGCACCCGTGGCGCACGGCGGCCGTCAGCAGGTTGACCGTGGTCTGCAGGTTGCCCGCCAGCGTGACGGGCACCAGCTCCGCGTCCCTGGCGCCGTTGACCTCGCTGGCCAGGTGGAAGACGACGTCGGGGGCGACCGCGCGCAGCAGCCCGGCCGTCGCCTCCTGGTCGCGCAGGTCCACCCGGTGCCGGCGCATCGCGCCGTCGCCTGTCGCGGGGGCGCCCGTCGCGCTGTTGCCCGTCGCGGGGCCGCGGCTCACCGCGTGGACCTCGGCCCCCAGCGCGGCCAGCCGGGCGGCGAGATGCCCCCCGATGAAACCCGAGGCCCCCGTCACCAGGGCCCGCCTGCCCGTCCAGTCCATCGCCGGCACCCCCCGTCACAGGATCTATCCCGGGCCGCTCCCGCGCCGTTACGGCGGCGGCAGGGGATGCCGGCCCGGGAAAGCCGAACGCCGCCGCCCCTTCAGGAGGGGGCGGCGGCGTTCGGCGATGCGGCGGGCGTCAGCCGATGCGCCAGGTGTCGCCACCCTGCAGCAGCTCGTGCAGGTCGCCCGGGCCCTGCTGGGCCACGGACTCCTCCAGCTGCTCGGCCATCAGCACGTCGTAGGCCGGGCGGTCGACCTGGCGGAAGATGCCGATCGGCACGTGCTCGAAGGCCGGCTCGTCGAGCCTGCTGAGCGCGAAGGCCACCGACGGGTCGGGGTTGTGCGCGTCGTGGACGAGGATGCGCTCCTCGCTCACGCTCTCGCGCGGCACGACCTCGATGTTTCCGTCGGCGCCCCGCACGGCCGCCTTGGAGGCGCTCACGATCGGCCGGCCGTGCTCCAGGCGCAGCGTGATGTCGTCGCGAACCTCGGGGTCCTTGAGCTGCTCGAAGGCGTTGTCGTTGAAGATGTTGCAGTTCTGGTAGATCTCCACCAGCGACGTGCCGCGGTGCGCGGTCGCCTCGCGCAGCACCGACTGCAGGTGCTTGCGGTCGGAGTCGATGGTCCTGGCCACGAACGACGCCTCGGCGCCGATGGCCAGCGAGATCGGGTTGAACGGCTTGTCCAGCGAGCCCATCGGCGTCGACTTGGTGACCTTGCCGACCTCGGAGGTGGGCGAGTATTGACCCTTGGTCAGACCGTAGATCCGGTTGTTGAACAGCAGGATGTTCAGGTTGACGTTGCGGCGCAGCGCGTGGATCAGGTGGTTGCCGCCGATGGACAGCGCGTCGCCGTCACCCGTGATCACCCACACGCTCAGGTCGGGCCTGCTGGCCGCCAGCCCGGTGGCGATCGCCGGGGCCCGCCCGTGGATGGAGTGGAAGCCGTAGGTGTTGAGGTAGTACGGGAAGCGCGAGGAGCACCCGATGCCGGAGACGAACACGATGTTCTCGCGCCTGAGCCCCAGCTCGGGCAGGAAGCTCTGCACCGCGGCCAGGATCGCGTAGTCACCGCAGCCCGGGCACCAGCGCACCTCCTGGTCGGACTTGAAGTCCTTCAGGCCCTGCTTCACGTCGGTCTTCGGGACGAGCGACAGCCCCTTCCCGTTGATGAGCTCAGTCACTGTCGATCACGTCCTGGATGACTCCGGCCAGCTCCTCGGCCTTGAACGGGAGCCCGCGCACACGGTTGTAGCTGATCACGTCGACGAGGTAGCGCGCCCGCAGCAGCAGGGCGAGCTGGCCGAGGTTGATCTCGGGCAGCAGGACCTTGTCGTAGCGCTTGAGCACCTCGCCGGTGTTGGCCGGCAGCGGGTTGAGGTGGCGCAGGTGGGCCTGGGCGACCTTGCCGCCGGCGCGCCTGATCCGCCGGACGGCGGCGGCGATCGGCCCGTACGTCGAACCCCAGCCGAGGACCAGCACCTTCGCCTCGCCGTCGGGGTCGTCCACGTCGAGGTCGGGGACGTCGATGCCGGCGATCTTGGCGGCCCGGGTGCGGACCATCAGGTCGTGGTTGTCGGGGTCGTAGGAGATGTTGCCGGTGCCGTCGGCCTTCTCGATGCCGCCGATGCGGTGTTCGAGCCCGGCGGTGCCGGGGACGGCCCACGGGCGGGCGAGGGTCTCGGCGTCCCGCTGGTAGGGCAGGAACGCGCCGTCCGCGCCGTTGGGCTCGGTGGTGAACTCCTGCGAGATGTCGGGCAGGTCGGAGACCTCGGGCAGGCGCCACGGCTCGGAGCCGTTGGCCAGGTAGCCGTCGGACAGCAGCATGACCGGGGTGCGGTATTTCACCGCGATCCTGGCCGCCTCGACCGCCGCGTCGAAACAGTCGCTCGGCGACATCGGCGCCACGATCGGCACCGGCGACTCGCCGTTGCGGCCGAACATGGCCATCAGCAGGTCGGTCTGCTCGGTCTTGGTCGGCATGCCGGTGCTCGGGCCGGCCCGCTGCACGTCGACCACGATCAGCGGCAGCTCGGTCGTGACCGCGAGACCGATCGTCTCCGACTTCAGCGCCACGCCGGGACCGCTCGTCGTGGTCACGCCCAGCGCGCCGCCGAACGCGGCCCCCAGCGCCGCGCCGACGCCCGCGATCTCGTCCTCCGCCTGGAAGGTGCGGATGCCGAACCGCTTGTGCTTCGACAGCTCGTGCAGGATGTCGCTGGCCGGGGTGATCGGGTAGGAGCCCAGGAACAGCGGCAGCTTCGCCTGCACGCTCGCGGCGATCAGTCCGTACGCCAGCGCCTGGTTGCCCGAGATGTTGCGATAGACGCCGGGCGCGAGCTGCGCGGGCTTGACCTCGTAGGAGACCGAGAACGACTCGGTCGTCTCCCCGTAGTTCCAGCCCGCCTGGAAGGCGGCGATGTTGGCCTTGGCCAGGTCGGGCTTCTTGGCGAACTTCTGCTCGAGGAACTTGATCGTCTGCTCGGTCGGGCGGTGGTAGAGCCACGACAGCAGGCCGAGGGCGAACATGTTCTTCGAGCGCTCGGCGTCCTTCTTGGACAGGTCGAAGTTCTCCAGCGCCTTGACCGTGAGCGAGGTCAGCGGCACCGCGTGCAGGCGCCACTCGCTGAGCGAGTCGTCCTCCAGCGGATTGGCGTCGTAGCCGACCTTCTGCAGGTTGCGCTTGGTGAACTCGTCGGTGTTGGCGATGATGTCCGCGCCCCTGGGCAGGTCGCCCAGGTTGGCCTTGAGCGCGGCCGGGTTCATCGCCACGAGCACGTTGGGGGCGTCGCCGGGCGTCAGGATGTCGTGGTCGGCGAAGTGAAGCTGGAAGCTGGACACGCCGGGCAGGGTGCCTGCGGGCGCGCGGATCTCGGCGGGGAAGTTGGGAAGCGTCGACAGGTCGTTGCCGAACTCCGCCGTCCCCGCGGTGAAGCGGTCACCGGTGAGCTGCATGCCGTCGCCGGAGTCGCCGGCGAATCTGATGATCACGCGGTCGAGTTGCCGGACCTGCTTCGTCACAGCTCAGTCCTCCTCGACGCGCCAATGCGCGGTTGCTTCGGGCGCGTTCTCTGTTTCCATGCTAGATCCTCGGAAGGTCACGCGTTTGCATGCCGCGCAAAGCGGGTAAACGCGGGCGGAGTCAGTCAGGGTGAGGTGGGAGAACGACGACACAGCCCGGACGCGAGCCTGCAGAGGTCTACATGCAGGCGGGCGAACAGGACGGTTCGGGTCACGAGCGCCAACTATACGTCCCCCCAACACGTGTGCTAGGTCAGGGGCTGCCTACGTGGCAGCCCGTTTCCTGACTCGTACAGGCGTCCGGCCTGCATCCCCGCAGAGCCGTACAACTCAGCAACGGTCACGAAGCTGTAACCCTTCCCGCGCAACTGTTTGAGGATGTCCGGAACCGCGTCCACGGTTTCCCGCCGAATGTCGTGCATAAGAATGATCGCACCTGGGCGGGCTTCCCGCACAGTCCGGCCGGCGATGTCGCGCGCCGTGCCGCCGTGCCGGTCCTTGGCGTCGACATCCCAGTTGACCAGCGACGACCCCATGTTCCGCGTGACGTTGCGCAGCTGCCGGCTCACGGCGCCGTACGGCGGACGCACCAGCGTCGGCGTCTGCCCGATGACCGCCGACACCACGTCCTTGGTCCTGTCGAGCGAGTCGGCGATTTTGCTGCTGCCCTGTTTCGACAGGTCCTTATGGTCCCAGCTGTGATTGCCGACGAGGTGGCCCTCCTCGCTCATCCGGCGCAGCAGCGCCGGCTGCGCGGCCGCGTTGCTGCCGAGGACGAAGAACGTGGCCCGCGCCCGCTCCTTCGCCAGCAGGTCGAGCAGCCGCCCGGTGTCGGGCCCCGGCCCGTCGTCGAACGTCAGCGCGACGCACTTGGCCCGCGCGCAGTCCACGCTCCCGGCCCGGTTGCTGACGGCGTCGGGGCTGCGGGTGGGGGTGAAGTGGGGCACCTCGTCGGCCGCCGCGCCGCCGGCCGACTCCCGCACGCTCTCCTGCGCCCGCCGGCCCAGGGGGGACAGCAGCGGCTCGACCCGGGCCGCCCGCACCGCCACCGCCAGCCGGCCGAGCGAGCACGGCCCGAGCTGGCAGTCGTCGAACTCGACGACGAGGTCCCCGTCGCGGTTGAACGCCATCGAGTCGAACGTGTCGCCCTCGGCCGTCACCCGGTCGGCCTGGGGCCCGCGATCCCGCAGCTCCGCCTTGACCAGCACCGCGAGCCGCCGCAGCGCCGGCTCGCCCGCCAGCAGGCCCGTGGAGTCCACGGCCTTGCCCTCGCGCGGGTCGTACCAGTACGTGCGCGTGGAGTTGCCCCAGCTCTCGTGCAGGTACTCGCCGGTGCGCAGGCGGACCGCGACGGCCTTGGAGGAGGCGGCGGCGAGCTGCCAGTCCACGTTCAGCTCGGGGCGGGGCGTGACGGGGTCCGCGCTTTCGGTGCGGTCGCGGAAGTCCTTGAGCTGCCGCTCGGCCTGGGCGCGCAGGGCGCGGTTGAGCGCGGTGGCGCCGGCGAACTCGGGATAGTTGATGTGCACGTACCGGCTGCCCGGGTCGTCGTCGGTCAGCGTCTCGGTGGACAGGCCGACGACGGTCGCCGGGTCGACGAAGTCGATCAGCGTCGGCTCGGCCGGCACCATGAGGCCCCGCTCGGGGGCGGCGGCGGCCATTCCGCATCCGGAGGCCGAGAGGGCCAGCAGGGCAACCCCGGAGACGAAACGCGACTTGTGCATGGATGTCAGAGTATGGTGCCGATCTTCCGCTTTACCCCGATTTTGTGTGATAGGGCCGGAGCCTTTGACCGCTCTGGGTAACCGGGCCGCGCCGGGTTACGATCACGGCATGGACGGCTACTTCGGGTCGTACGCGCTCGTCGCCGCACTGCTCGCCATCGGCGTCGCCATCGTGGCCGGCGCCCTGTTCGCCAACCGCCTCCTGCGCCCGTCCCGGCCCACGCCGGAGAAGCTGACCACGTACGAGTGCGGGGTCGATCCCGTCGGGGAGGGCTGGGCGCAGTCCCAGGTGCGCTACTACGTCTTCACCTACCTCTATGTCGTGTTCGCCGTGGACGCCGTCTTCCTGTTCCCCTGGGCCAC
The DNA here is from genome assembly GCF_000725485.1 of Nonomuraea candida. GTDB lineage: Bacteria > Actinomycetota > Actinomycetes > Streptosporangiales > Streptosporangiaceae > Nonomuraea > Nonomuraea candida. The sequence continues at coordinate 44,867 of NZ_JOAG01000039.1, forward strand.
GGTCTTCGACGCGCCCGGCTACGGGCTGGCGACGCTCATGGAGATGTTCGTCTTCCTGGGCTTCATCGCGCTGGGCATCCTGTACGCCTGGCGCAAGCGCGTCCTGACCTGGACCTGACGCGCGCCCGCTCCATCCGCTGCCCGGGCCTGTCCGGGCGCCCTGATCGCGCCGGGTCCGTCCGTTATCCGAGTGTGCCCGGGGTCTGGCACTTTGCTGTGCCATGTCCGCCACTTGCCCCGAGTGCGCCCAGCCCTTGAAGCCGGCGCCTCCGTACCCCGTGTGGTGCATGTCGTGCGACTGGAACGTCCTGCCGGTGCGCGGGCTCATGGTGCTGCTGGAGCTGCTGCTCTACCGGTCGTCGCAGCGGGCCGAGTACCGGGCGGACGAGCTGGGGGCCCGGGTCGCGGGCGTGCCCGGCATGGTCGCGCTGCTCGACGCCCTGGACACCCGCGCGTACTCCGCCGCCCGCTTCCTGGAGACCAGCGCCCACACCGTGCGGCCCGAGGAGATGTGGACGGCGCTGCGCGGGGCCGTGGACGCCGTGCCCGGCTTCGAGACCGAACGCCGCCGCCGGGCGGCCCGGCTGGAGAAGCTGCGGGTGGACCAGACGCACCCGGCCACGTACCTGCGGATGGAGTGGGTGGCCGGCCTGCCGTACGAGGAGGTGGGGGCCGACGCTCCCCACCGAGATTCCTTGCCTTACCTGTGATCCGCGCGAGAATGTCCATATGGCAGCAACGGATCTCCCGATGCCCACCGTGGGCCCGATCTCCCGGTTGGCCCCCAAACCCATGCGTTTCGTGCTCAACTGGGGCCGCCGCTACTCGCTGTGGGTGTTCAACTTCGGGCTGGCCTGCTGCGCCATCGAGTTCATCGCGGCCTCCACGAGCCGGCACGACTTCATCCGCTTCGGCGTGATCCCGTTCGCGAACGGCCCCAGGCAGGCCGACCTCATGATCGTCTCGGGCACGGTCACCGACAAGATGGCCCCGGCCGTGAAGCGTCTCTACGAGCAGATGCCCGACCCCAAATACGTGATCTCGTTCGGCGCCTGCTCCAACACCGGCGGGCCGTACTGGGACTCCTACTGCGTCACCAACGGCGTGGACCAGATCATCCCCGTCGACGTCTACGTCCCCGGCTGCCCGCCCCGGCCCGAGGCGCTGCTGTACGGCATCACCAAGCTCCAGGAGAAGATCGCCGGCGAGAGGCTGAGCGACCGCTACGTCTGGTCCCGCTCCCACGAGTCCCCCACCGCCCCGGAGCCGCCCGCCGGCCCCGGCGGGCCGTCGCAGCAGAAGCCGGAGCTGGAGGCATGAGCGGCCACGACGGGCACGTCGGCCACGACGGGCACGACGGGCACGACGGGCTCGCGGGCATTCCCGGGCGCTTCGGCGACGACCGCGTCCAGATCACCGAGTCCTACGGCGACACCACGCTCGACGTCGCCCCCGCCGACTGGATCGAGCTGCTCACCCACGTCCGCGACGACCTCGGCTACGCCTTCTTCGACTGGCTGACCGGTGTGGACGAGCCTCCCGACGCCTTCGCCGTCGTGGCCCACGTCTACAACCCGGCCGCGGGCCGGCGCCTGCTCCTGCGCACCCGCGTGCCCCGCGACGACCCGCGCCTGCCCTCCGCCGTGCCCGTCTACCGGGGCGCGAACTGGCACGAACGCGAGACGTACGAGATGTTCGGCGTGATCTTCGACGACCACCCCAACCTCGTGCCCCTGCTCCTGCCCGACGGTTTCGAAGGGCACCCGCTGCGCAAGGACTTCATCCTGGCCGCCCGCGTCGCCAAGCCCTGGCCCGGCGCGAAGGAGCCGGGGGAGTCGGGCCACGGCGCGCCGAGCCGCCGCAAGACGCTTCCACCCGGAGTACCGGCCGACTGGGGGCCACCCGATGCTTGAAGTGGTGCTGAGCTTCGTCGTCATCCTCGTCGTGTTCCTGGTGCTCCCCCTGATCGTGGGACAGACCGAGCACAAGGTCATGGCCCACATGCAGTCCCGCCTCGGCCCGATGTACGCCGGTGGCTTCCACGGCTGGGCGCAGCTCATCGCCGACGGCGTGAAGTTCGCACAGAAGGAGGACATCATCCCGGCCGCGGCCGACCGCCGCATCTTCATGATCGCCCCGGGCGTGGCGCTGGTCCCGTACCTGCTGGTGCTGATCGTCATCCCCATCGACCGCGACCGCGTCGCGGTGAACCTCGACCTCGGCCTCTTCTTCGTCCTCGCCGTGATGGGCGTCGGCGTGCTGGGCTCGATCATGGCGGGCTGGGCGTCGGCCAACAAATACTCCGTGCTCGGCGGCATGCGCTCCGCGGCCCAGCTCATGTCGTACGAGCTGCCGCTCGTCCTGGCCGCCTCCTCGGTCGCCATGGCGGCGGGCACTCTGTCGCTCCCCGGCATCGTCGAGGCCTGGCAGTGGTGGTGGCTGCCCTGGCAGGCGATCGGCGGCGTCGTCTTCTTCCTGGCCGGCCTGGCCGAGCTGCGCCGCCCGCCGTTCGACATGCCGATCGCCGAGTCCGAGATCATCATGGGCCCGATGACCGAGTACACCGGCATGCGCTTCGCGCTCTTCATGCTCTCGGAGTACGTCGGGATCGTCGTGTTGTCGTTCCTGACCACCGTGCTGTTCCTGGGCGGCTGGCAGGGCCCGTTCCTGGCGGGCTGGATCTGGACCCTGCTGAAGGTCTTCCTGCTGGCCTTCGTGGTCATCTGGCTCCGGGTCACCTACCCGCGGCTCCGCGAGGACCAGCTCCAGAAGCTCGCCTGGGCGGTCCTCGTGCCCCTGGCCCTCGTACAGCTCGCGCTCACCGGCGTCGTCAAGGTCCTCATCTGAACCCGGGGCTTCGGCCGGCGGGGGCGTTCCCCGGAAACCTTATTCCCGCTTTATTCGTCATAAGTGGGCAAGGGGCGCTTTAGGGGCTAGATGATTTCCGGGGGTTCAGGCGAGTGGACCAACTCCGACCGATCGCCGGCGCGACAAAGGGCGGCAGACGTCCGAAAACAGTCCTGACCTGCGATCGCGGAACACTCACCGTCACCGACCACGCCTCGGGCGAGTCCCGCACCGTGACCCCGGCCCGCCTTTACCACTACCGCGTCAAACGAACGTCGTCCGCCAAGGGCGGGCAGCGCCTGCACGGCCTGGCCGCCCTGGACGCCGACGGCCTCGTCCTCCTCGACCTCCCGGGCGAGTGGTACGGGAAAGACCTGCGGAGATTCGCGGACAGGGCCGGAATCCCGCTGGAGGACGCCCGCGAGTACGCCTCCCGGCCGGTCCGCGTCGCCCTCGCGTCCCGCGCCCCGGGCTGGCGGCGCATCCGCGGCCTCCGGGCCCCCTCCGCGGGCGCGTGGCGCAAACCGGTCGGCATCTGCCTGGCCGTCGCGGGCGCGGCCCTGATGGCGTATTTCATCTCCATGGGGATGTGGGCCGCGTGGCGCGGGTTGTCGATGGCCGGCCGATTGGTTCTCGATCTGCTCGACGCGAAATGGTTCCTGGCGCTGTTCAGCCCTGCCCTGCTCGTCTTCCGCCCTCTTGTGGTGAAATTCCACCGCATACGCGTCAGAAAGGGCCTGGTCCTCGGCCCGCACGGCGGCCCGGGTCTCACCATGGGAGCACGCAACGTCCTCCAGGTCACGCAGGGCAAGGAGGTCCTGGACGAGGTGCGCATGGGCCGGGCGTACGGCCGGGCCTTCCGGCTCCTCCTCTACCGCTTCGAGCATCTGACCGGGCTGGCCGTCCTCGACTCCCAGGACCGCGTCCTCCACCACCTCCCCGGCCCCTGGTCCCCGGAGGAGGCCGACCGGTTCGCGAAACGCCACGAACTCCTGCTGGCCGTCCACCGGGTGTCCCGCGAGGAGTACCTCGCCCTGACCCGGAACGCTCGGGAAGCCACCCCTTGACCCGGAACGCTCGGGAAGTCACCCCCCTGACCAGGAACGTTCGGGAAGCCACCCCTGATCAGCAGCCCTCGCAGCCGCGGCCACCCGCGCCTCACCGAGACCGCCCGAGGCATGGCCCCCGTTCGCAGGCGACAGAACACCGCACCACCCCAGCAGTCCTCTTGGGGAGAGCCGGAAGCCCAGGGGAGCGAGGTGAGCCAGAGGGCGAGGCGGGGGTATGGAGAGACAGGGGGTGCGTCAGGGGTTGATCAGGGGGATGCCGGATGTTCGCCGGGGGTGATCGTCAACAGACTCGTGATCATGAATGACAGCGCGGTCCTCCTTCAGGAAGTGACCAGGACATACGGCAGAGGCGCCACAGAGGTCGCCGCGCTCCGCCAGGTCACCATCGGCTTCCCGAAGGGCAGCTTCACGGCCGTCATGGGGCCCTCGGGCTCGGGGAAGAGCACGCTGCTCCAGTGCGCCTCGGGGCTGGACCGCCCCCAGTCGGGCGCCGTCCGCATCGCCGGGGACGACATCACCCGCCTGCCGGAGAAGGAGCTGGCCGTGCTCCGCCGCGACCGGATCGGCGTCATCTTCCAGGCGTTCAACCTGGTGCCGTCACTGACCGCCTGGCAGAACGTGATCCTCCCGAGCCGCCTGGCCCGGCGCCGGCCAGACCCGGCGCACGTGCGTACGCTGCTGCACCGCGTCGGCCTGGCGGGACGAGAGGGACACCGCCCGGCGCAGCTCTCCGGCGGCCAGCAGCAGCGGGTGGCGATCGCCCGCGCGCTGCTCGGCAGGCCGGAGGTGCTCTTCGCCGACGAGCCGACGGGCGCGCTCGACCGCGGCACCGGCCACGACGTGCTGGCGCTGCTGCGCGAGGCGGTCGACGGGTTCGGGCAGACGGTCGTGATGGTCACGCACGATCCCGAGGCCGCCGCCCGGGCCGACACGGTGGTGTTCCTGACCGACGGGCGCATCGTGGACGTGCTCGACCGGCCCTCGCCCGACCAGATCGGGCTCCGGCTGGGCGGACGCCGATGATCCTCCTGCTGGCCTGGAACAACGTGCGGACCAACAGGGCCGGGTTCGCCTTCTCGTTCCTGGCGGTGGTCCTGGCCGTGACGCTGGTGGGCGGCAGCGGCCTGCTCGTCGTCGCCGCCGGCTCGGTCGGCGAGCTGAACGGCGTCATGGGCCTGCTGGTGCTGTCCGCGCTGGTGTCGGGGTTCGTGTCGGTCTTCGTGGTCGCGGGCATGCTGAGCATGAACGTGCTGCGGCAACGCAGGACGTGGGGCCTGCTGCGGTCGGTCGGCATGACGCCCGGGCAGGTGCGCCGGCTGGTCATGGCCGAGGCGCTCGTGGTCGCCGTGCTGGCGTCCGCGGCCGGCTGCCTGCTGGCCATGCCGTACGCCGCGACCATGGCGGCGTTGATGCGCGGGTCCGGGCTGGCCCCCGGCGGCATCCCGCTGGAGCTCACGCCTGGGCCGTTCGTCCTGGCCCTGGTCGTCGGGGTGGTGGTGACGTCGCTGGCGGCCCGGTCGGCCGCGCGCAAGGCGGTGCGCGTCGGGCCGCTGGAGGTGCTGCGCGACAGCGCGGCGCAGCAGCGGCTCCTGCCGTGGCCCAGGGCCGTGACCGGGGTGGTGGCGCTGGCCGGCGGGGCCGTGGTGTTGTGGCTGGTGCCCCAGGTGAACGAGCGGTCACAGGCCCCGACCGCGCTGGGGGCCACGATGGCGCTCTGCGTGGCCGCGTCCGCGCTGGGCCCCGTGGTGCTGCGCGGGATGGGCGCGCTGCTCGGAGCGCCGGTGGCCTGGCTGGACCCGGGCGCGGGCCTGCTCGCCCGGTCCGCGCTGATCGCGCAGCCGCGCCGGGCGATGTCGGCCGCGTCCCCGGTGATGCTGACGATCGCGCTGGCGTGCACCTTCCTGTTCGCCGTCACGACGGCGGACGTGGCGGCGGGCGTGACCCGTACCGGCCCCGCGGCCTGGGCCGCGCCCGTGCTGGTGGGGTCGGCGGTGGCGTACACGGTGATCTCCGTCCTGAACGCGACGGCCATGTCGATGGCCGAGCGCACCGGTGAGCTCCGGCTGCTGCGCTCGGTCGGTACGACGCCGCGCCAGCTCACCAGAGCCGTCTGCTGGGAGTCGCTGATCGTGACGTGCGCCGGCGCCCTGCTCGGCACGGGCATCGCCGCCGCCTCCCTGACCGCCCTGGGCACGGCCATGACGGGCGAGCCCTGGTTCGCCTATTCCCTGCCGCAGTACGCGGGCCTGCTCCTGATCTGCCTGGCCAGCGGCCTGACCGGAGCCCTGACCGCGACACGAAACGCCCGCCGAGCCCCCCTCCTCTCCATCCCCACGAAAGACCACGCCACCAAGTAGCGGCCGAAGCGGCAGAGGGACGGACGTCACCGGGGGACTGGGTCAGACGGACGACAGAGACCGAGGGGATCAGAAGGCTCCCGAAGAGACGCCGACGGGGATCAGGAGGACCGCAGAGACACTCATAGGGATCAGGAGGACCTCAAAGAGGCACCCACAGGATCAGGAGGACCCCAAAGAGACACCCACAGGGATCAGGAGGACCGCAGAGACACGCACAGGGAACAGGAGGACGGCAGAGAGACACGCGGAGGGGTCAAGAGGACGGGCAGGGAGGCGCGGGCGGAGGTCACTCGCGGGCGGATCGGTCACTCGCGGACGATCGCCAGCATCACGTCAGAGGCCGAGGGCCGCTCATCCGGACGTTTGTTCAGGCACGTCCCCACGATGCCGCGTAACGCGGGCGGCAGCGGCGACAGGTCGGGGTGGAAGGTCAGCACCCGGTTGAACACCGCGGGCACGGTGTCCTCCCCGAACGCCGGCCGCCCCGTGGCCGCGAACATCATCGTGACGGCCCAGCTGAACACATCGGAGGCCGGCCCCACCGCCTCGCCCGTCAACTGCTCGGGCGACATGTACGGCGGCGTGCCGACCATCTTCCCCGACGTCATCGTCACCTGGTCAAGGGCGCGCGCGATCCCGAAGTCGATCACCCGTGGCCCGTCGTGCCCGATCAGCACGTTGCTCGGCTTGAAGTCGCGATGCACGACCCCGGCCTTGTGGATGGCCGCCAGCGCCCCCGCCGTGGACAGCGCCAGCCGCGTCAGGCCGTCCTCGTCACGCGGCCCGTGCTTCTTGACGAGCTGTTCGAGCGACGGCCCTTCCACGTATTCGCTGACGATGTACGCGTGCTGCCCGCTGATGTTCACGTCGAGCACCCGGGCCGTGGAGAACGTCGCCACCCGCTGCGCCGCCTCCACCTCCCGCGCGAACCTGGCCCGAGCCGTCTCGTCGACCAGATCGTGCAGCACCTTCACGGCGACCCGCGTGCCGTTGGGCGCCATGGCCAGATAGACCGCCCCCTGCCCGCCACGCCCCAGCGGCTGGAGCACCCGATAGTGCCCGATCCACTCCGGCTCTCCCGGCCGCCGCTGGTAGCTGGGCGAGGTCGTACGCTGCCGCAGGTCGTCAGCAGGCCCCGTCGTGCGCCCGCGCCCGTCGGAAGCGGGCCCGGAGGCGCGCCGCCGCCGGCCGGCGGGCGGAGCGGTGGAGTGGTGCCGCAGGTCCGCAGGCGAAGCGGTGGGGTGGTGGCGCGGGTCGTCAGGAGGCACGGTGGGGTGGTGGCGCAGGTCGTCAGGAAGTGCGGTGGCGTGATGCCACGGCTCGCCGGACGGGCCCGTGGTGCGGTGCCGCGGGTCGCCGGCCGCGCCACCAGAGTGGCGCCGCGGGTCGCCTGCCATGCCGCCGGCGTGGTGCCGCAGGTCGGCGGAGGGGCCGGTGGCGCGATCCCTCAGGTCCGCGGGCGGATATGCCGGCCCGGTGAGCCGGGCGCGCGCCATGAACGGCACCAGGATCGCCGAGTGGATGAGCCCGCCGATCCAGCTCAGCACGAGTCCCATCGTGACCAGCACGGAGAGCGTCGCCGGGAAATCCTCGTAATCCTCGTAGGAGACGGCCGCGATGAGGAACGACCCGATGCCGACGAAGTAGACGGCCGCGGCGACGCCGTGCCAGATGTTGCGCAGCCAGAACGCGGCGATCCCGATCGTGAACGGGGTCGCCAGCCCGCACGTGAACAGAGGCAGGCAGGCCCACACGACGGCGGCCGTCCACCTCAGGCCACTTGGGCGGACGGGATGGCTGTGCTGCATGGCGGAGAGACTATCGCCATGCCGCGGTTCATATCGGGCATGCGCACAGCTTGTGGATAACCTCCGGCCAGCCTGTGGACAGCTGTGGAAAAACTGGGGACAACGCGTCGGATCATTCACGAGCGCGGCCAAGTGCGCCATGATGTTGAACCATGGCGCGGATACCGGGAGTCGGACTGGCGAAGGGGCTGTCCATCACCCTTCGCCACATGCTGCGCAAGTCGGTGACTCAGCAATATCCCGAGGTCAAGCCCGATCTGCCGCCCCGCAGCCGAGGGGTGATCGCCCTTGTCGAGGAAAACTGCACCTCCTGCATGCTCTGCGCCCGGGAGTGCCCCGACTGGTGCATCTACATCGACTCCCACAAGGAGACGATCCCGGCCCCCGAAGGCGGCCGTCCCCGCCAGCGCAACGTCCTCGACCGCTTCGCCATCGACTTCGCCCTGTGCATGTACTGCGGCATCTGCATCGAGGTCTGCCCCTTCGACGCCCTCTTCTGGTCGCCGGAGTTCGAGTACGCCGAGGGCGACATCCGCAATCTTGTGTACGAGAAGGACAGGCTCACCGCCTGGGCCCAGACGGTCCCCCCGCCCCCGGCTCACGAGGTGGGCGCCGAGCCCCCGAAGGAGCTGACGGCGGCCCCACGCCGCCCCGCGCCCGGCCGCCCGGCCCGCACCCCTGCGGCGCCCCGCTCCCGTACCTCCGCCCCGGAAGGCGCCACCCCCACCTCCGCCCAGGAAGGCGACACCCCGACCTCCACCCCAAAGCCCGCCACCCCGGAAACCGGCGCCCCCGAGCCTTCAGGCACCTCAGACGTCCCGACGACAGGCGCCCACGCCGCTCCGGCGAGGCCCGCCCCCGGGCCCGCCACCCCAGGCGCCTCTGACGCTCCGGGCACCTCTGATGCTCCGGGCACCTCTGATGCTCCGGGCACCTCTGACGCTCCGGGCACACGCGCGCCCGGAGCCTCGCAGGCCCGCCCCCTCGACGACACGTCCTCGAACGCGCCCGGCGCTCCCGCGGCCCGCGCGTCCGAAGCTCCGGCGACCGGCGGCTCCGACGCCGGCCCCGGGGAGAGGCCGCCGTCGCGCACTCCAGGGGGACGCCCCCGTCGCCCGATGACGAACGTACGCGGCATCCGCCCCCCGGGCGCCCTCCCATCCACCCGGCCGCAGGGGGAGAGCCGGCCCCAGGAGCAGGGGGAGGACCAGCCGCAGGGGGAGGGCCAGGCGCAGAGGGAGGACCGGGCGCAGGGCGAGGGCCGCCCCGAGCGCGCCCACGAAGGCCACCCCGGACCGCAGAGCGGACCCGACCCCGAGAATCCGGAGGGCCGGGGACCGGATCAGGCTTCATCCACAGGACAGCCATCCTCCGAGAAGTTGTCCACAGCCTCGGGCCACCCGCCACCGGAGCCCGACCCCGAAGGGCAAACTTCTGCCGCGAGCCCGCGCAGACGCAAGATGGCCGATCCACGGTCCATTCGACCGCCGGGGCGGCTCGGCCCTGACGACACAAGGGAGTCCGAGGAGGAGTCGTGACCGAGGCGGTGCCCTCCTACCTGTCACCTACCGGGCAAGAGATCGTGTTCTTGCTCCTGGGCGCGGTAGCGGTTGGATCGGCGCTGCTCGTCGTCACGACCAGACAACTCGTCCACGCCGCCCTCTGGCTGGTGCTGTGCTTCGGTGCGCTGGCGGGCGGTTACCTCGTGCTGACCGCCGAGTTCGTGGCCTGGGTCCAGGTGCTCATCTACGTGGGCGCCGTGGTCGTGCTGATGCTGTTCGGCATCATGCTCACCCGCGCCCCCATAGGCCGCTCCACCGACCTCGACAGCGGCAACAAGCCGGTCGCGGCCCTGGTGGCGGTGGCGACGGCGGCGATCCTGGTCACGGTGGTGATCGACGGTTTCCGCACGGCATACACCCCGCTCACCCCTGGCGCCGGAGCCGCGAAGGAACTGGGCGCCAGCGTGTTCGCGACCTGGGTGCTCCCGTTCGAGGCGCTGTCCGTGCTGCTGCTGGCCGCACTGATCGGCGCCATCGTCCTGTCCCGTACGGACATCCCCGGCGGCTCTCCCGCACCCCCCACCCCCACCCAGCCGCCCGCCCCACCACGGCAACCCCCGCAACCACCGAAGACCCCGCCCGAGCACCCCCAGCCACCACCCGCCCCACCACCCGCCCCGCCATCCGAGCCGGCCGCACAGCCGCCTGCACCTCCTGGGGCGGCCGCACTCTCGTCCGAGCCGGCCCCATCTCCGCAAGGGCCGTCCGAGCCCTCGCAAGAACCACCCCGGCAACGGCAGGAACCACCCGGTCATCAACGGAACCCGGCGGGGCGATCAGACGCAGCACCCGGGGCCGCCCAAACTCCAGCCGGCCATCCACCGGCTCCTCACGAGCAACCGCAGGAACCGTCTGCGGCACCACCAGAGCTTCGCGATCAACCGCAGACGTCTGCCACGCCACCCGAGAGCACCTCGTCACCCGAGAGCACCTCGTCACCCGACCGGGCCGTGGACGGCCGGCCACCCGACCAGACCGGGGGTCACTAGTGCACATCGTCTACCCGGCGGTCGTCTCCGCGCTCCTCTTCTCCATCGGCGTCTACGGCGTGCTCGCCCGCCGCAACACGATCCTCGTGCTGATGTCGGTCGAGCTGATGCTCAACGCCGTCAACCTCAACCTGGTCGCGTTCGACGTGTGGCTGCGCGACCGCCTGCACAGCGGCCAGGTGCTCACGCTCTTCGTCATCGTCATCGCGGCCGCCGAGGTGGGCCTGGGCCTGGCGATCGTGCTGGCCCTCTACAGGAACCGCCGCACCGTCGACCTCGACCGCCTCCGCGACCTGGCCGAGCCCACCGGAGAGCCGGGCGCGGAGCCCACCGGCGACCTCACCGGCAAGCCCGGCGGGCCCGCCGACGGGCATTCCGGCAGCCCGGCGACCCGGCGCCTGCCGACGGGCGGCCACGCGGGCACACCACCCACGCCCGCCCACCCACAGCCCGCCCCTGCCGAAGCGGGCACCACCACCACTGACGACCCCGCCGGGTCGAGCGCCGACGACCATCGGCACGGGCGGCCGGCCCCCGAGCCCGACCAGGGCGACGAGCAGCCCGCCAGGCGAGGAGGCGGCACCCGATGACGACCTTCCCGCTGCTGACCGTGCTCCTGCCCTTCGCCGCGGCCTTCGCGGGCCTCCTGCTCTCCCGCCTGCCCCACCGCCGCACACCGGCCGGCGACCCCGCAACCCGGCACCAGGCAGGCGCGCCCACACCGCAACACGAAGCAGACGACACCACTCGGCACCGCCGAGCAGGCGACACCGTCACCCGGCACCGGCCAGAAACCGTCACCCGGCACCGGCCAGAAGACGTGGCGCCGCAACGCCGGGCGGGCGAACGGGCCAACCGCCGGGCCGCCTGGATCGCGATCATCCCCACGGCGCTCTCGGCGGTCCTGGCCGCGTGGCTGGCCTCGGGCCCGGGCCTGGCCTACTTCACCGGCACCGCCACCGCGGCCGCACCGCCGCCCACCGGCCAGACCTACGGGACGATCGTCACCGGCGGCATCCCGATCTCGCTCACCCTCCAGGCCGACGCCCTCTCCAGCGTCCTCGGCGTCCTGGTGACCCTGGTGGCCCTCGCCGTACAGGTCTACTCGGTCGGCTACCTCAAGGACGACCCGCGCTACCCCTCCTACAGCGCGTTCATCAGCCTGTTCACCAGCGCGATGCTCCTGGTCGTGTACGCGGGCGACCTCCTGGTCCTCTACGTGGGCTGGGAGATCATGGGCCTGTGCTCCTACCTCCTCATCGGCCACTGGTGGGAAGACCGGGGCAATTCGCGCGCCGCGGTGAAGGCGTTCCTCGTCACCCGTCTCGGCGACGTCGGCTTCCTGTTCGGCATCTTCGTGCTCGGCATGGCGGCCGGCAGCTTCCGCATCGCCGACGTGCTGGCCAAGGTGCCCGACATGTCCGCGGCCACGCTGGTCACGGCCACGCTGCTGCTGCTGGCGGGGGTGGCGGGCAAGAGCGCCCAGGTGCCGCTGCACACGTGGCTGCCCGACGCCATGGCGGGCCCGACCCCGATCAGCGCCCTGATCCACGCCGCCACCATGGTCGCCGCCGGCATCTTCATCGTGGCCAGGCTGTTCCCCGCCTTCCTCGCCGCCCGCCCCACGCTCGACGTGCTGGCCGTCATCGCCGCGCTGGGCATGCTGGGCGCCGCCCTGGCCGCGCTCGCCCAGGACGACCTGAAACGCGTGCTCGCCTACTCCACGGTCAGCCAGCTCTCATACATGGCCGGCGGCCTCGCCGCGGGCTCCGACACCGCGGCCGTCTTCCACCTGCTGACCCACGGCGCGTTCAAGGCCCTGCTGTTCCTCTGCGCCGGCGCGGTGATCCACCACGTCGGCTCCAACCTGATGACCCAGATGGGCGGCCTGCGCCGCGAGCTGCCGGTCACCTTCGTGACGATGACGATCGGCTTCGCCGCCCTGATGGGCATCCCTCCGGCCAGCGGTTTCTTCAGCAAGGACGGCGTCCTGCTGGCCATGTCGGACGCGCTGTCGGCCGGGCTGTCGGCCGGCGGCCTCACCGCCGCGGCCGCCCTCCTCCTGTACACCTGCGCGCTCGCGACCGTGGCCGTCACCGGCGCGTACGCCACCAGGGCCTGGCTGCGCACCTTCTTCGGCCGGCCGAGAGCCGTGGCGCTCCCGGAGCCGCCGCCCGGCTTCGCCCACGTGGTGGACGTCAGGGAGGCCCCGCGCACCATGCTGGTGCCCCTCGTCCTCCTCGCCGTCCCCGCCCTGCTGCTCGGCTTCGCCGGCGAGCCGCACCTCGACCTCGGCGTGGGCGCCGTCAGCGTCGTGCTCGCGCTGCTGGGCGCCGGGGCGGTCCACACGCTCTGGCGCCTCGACCCCATCGCCGACCCGGCCCGCCTGCTGGGCCCGCTGCGCACGCCGTGCGAGCGCGCGTTCTACCTGGACGCCCTCTACGCGGCGTGCGTCGTACGCCCGGTGCTGGCCCTGGCCAGGCTCGTCGTCACCACGGACGACAAGGTCGTGGACGGCGCCGTACGCGGCTCCGGCAGGTCGGCCCGGGGGCTGTCCGGGGTGCTGCGGCTGGCCCAGAACGGCAACGTCCAGCTCTACGTGAGCGGCGTCCTGGCAGGCGTCCTGTTGATCGCGGTGGGGGCGGTGGTGTTCGCGTGAGCGGCAGTGGCGTGCGGATCGGCGCGGGGCCGGGCGGTCGTGCCCGGGTGAAGGGTCGTGGCACGGGATCGGTGCGGGGCCGGGCGGTGGTGTTCGCATGATGGGCTGGATCTCCGTCGCGTTGCCGGCCGTGCCCCTGCTCGGCGCCCTCCTGCTCCTCCTGCCGCCGCGGACGCTGCGCGCCCCGCTCGGCACGTACGGGCTGATCTTCTCGGGCGTCACGCTGGCGCTCAGCCTGCTGCTCCTGGCGACGTTCGACTACGGCGCGGCGGCCCGGATGCAGTTCGAGGTCGACCGGCCGTGGGTCCCCGGGCTCGGGCTGCGCTTCCACCTCGGGGTCGACGGCATCTCGCTGCCGCTGGTCGTCCTGACGGCGCTGCTGACGTTCCTGTGCTTCGTCCACCTGAGCCGGGGCCGCACCCCACCCCGCACCCCCCGAGAACCCGCCGCCACCCAGCCGAGCGGCGGCCGGGCTGGCGGCGCGCTCATGAGCGCGCGCCCCAGAGCCCTGGTGTTCACGCTGCTCGTGCTCGAAGTGGGCATGATCGGCACCTTCCTCGCCCTGGACCTGCTGCTCTTCTTCGTGTTCTTCGAGATCGTCCTCATCCCGATGTACTTCCTGATCGGCATCTGGGGCGGCGCGGGCCGCAGGCCGGCCTCGATCAAGTTCATCCTCTACACGCTGCTCGGCTCGGTCGTCATGCTGCTCGGCCTGCTGCTGGTGTGGGCCCAGACCGGCACGCTCGACATCGTGGCGCTGAGCGCGTCGCACGGCGCCGGAATGGCGAGGTCCGTACAGATCCTGGCGTTCGTGGCGATCGGCATCGGCCTGGCCGTGAAGACGCCCATGTGGCCCCTGCACACCTGGCTGCCCGACGCCCACACGGAGGCTCCCACGGCCGGCTCGGTGCTGCTGGCGGGCGTGCTGCTGAAGATGGGCACGTACGGCTTCGCGCGGATCGCCATCCCGGTGCTCCCCGAGGGCGCGGCGGCCGTGGCGCCGTGGCTGGGAGCGTTCGCCGTGGTCGGCATCGTGTACGGCGCCCTGGCCTGCCTCGCCCAGCGCGACCTGAAACGCATGATCGCCTACTCCTCCGTCGGCCACATGGGCTTCGTCCTGCTCGGCTTCGCCACGCTGACCCCGGTCGGGATCAACGGCGCGCTGTTCGCCAACGTCGCCCACGGCCTGATCACCGGCCTGCTGTTCTTCCTGGCCGGCGCGCTCAAGGACCGCTTCCACACCTCGGAGATGCCCGCGCTGGGCGGCGGCCTGCTGGCGCGGATGCCGCGGCTGGGCTCGGTGCTCACGTTCGCGTCGATCGCCTCGCTGGGGCTGCCCGGGCTGGCCGGCTTCTGGGGGGAGATGCTGGCGCTGTTCGGGGCGTTCCAGCCGGCGAACGGGCTGCCGCGCGGGCTCTTCCTCACGTACATGGTGATCGGCGGGCTGGGCGCGGTCCTGACGGCCGCGTACTTCCTGGTCATGCTGTCCCGCGTCACCCACGGCCGCCCCCGGCCGCTCACCACCCCGTCCCCGACACCCGGCGAGAGCCCGGCCGGCGACGCCGCGGCGGCCGTGGACGACCGCCTGATCCCCGGCACCCCGGACGAACGCCCGGTCGCCCCTCTCGGCGGCACCCCCGCTCACCCGTCCGCCACGGCCACCCTCGCCCCGAGCCCAGCGGACAACCGCCTCGAATCCCAGCCGGCCGGACAGGACCCGGGGAAGGAGGCCCCGGGCGACATCAGCAGCCGCGAACTGCTGGCCTGGACCCCCTTGGTGATCCTCATCCTCCTCTTCGGCCTGTGGCCGGGCCTGCTGCTGTCGCTGACCACGCCGCCCGTGCAGACCCTGCTGGGAGTCCTCTCATGATCCAGCAGATCGACTACTTCCTCATCGCGCCGCCTCTGGTGCTCGCCCTGACGGCCGGCCTGGTGCTGCTGCTCGACGCGTTCCTCCCGGCCCGCCCGCGCACGAAGACCGGCCTCGGCCTGCTCACGCTCGGCGGCGTCCTGCTCGCCCTCGGCTTCGTCGTCGCGCAGGCGGTCGCGGCCGGCCCGGCGCGATCGACCTTCTGCGTGCCTCCCCACCTCGCCGGCGGCCCCGGCCGGTCCGCGGCGCTGTGCTCGTACGTCGTCGACGGGTTCACGCTGGCGTTCGCGGGCCTGGTGCTGGTGGCGGCCGTGGTGGTCGTCCTGATGTCGATGACGGAGCTGGCGGCCGGCGCCATCCCCGTGGGCGAATGGCACTTCCTGCTCCTGTGCACCCTCGTCGGCGCGGTGACCCTGCCCGCCTCCCGAGACCTGATCATGCTGGTGGTGGCGCTGGAGCTCGTCTCGCTCCCGATCTTCGCGCTCACCGCGATGAAACGCTACGACGGCCGCTCGTCGGAGGCGGCGGTGAAGCTGTTCGTCGTGTCGGTGGTCTCCACGGCGGTCATGCTGTTCGGCGTGTCGCTCCTGTACGGCATCGCCGGCTCGGTCTACCTGTCGCGCCTGGCGGCCGTGTTCGCCGGGCAGGCGGCGGCACCGGGAGCCGTGTCCGGGCCGGGCCTGCCCGCGGTCGTGACGGTCGGCGTCGTCCTCGTGGTGGCGGGCTTCGCCTTCAAGATCGCCGCCGTGCCGTTCCACTCGTGGGCCGCCGACGTCTACCAGGGCGCGCCCGTGCCGGTGGCCGCGCTGCTCTCGGTCGTCTCGAAGGCCGCCGGGTTCGCCGGGCTGATCCTCGTGCTGGTCACCGGCCTGTCCGGGCAGGCGGCCACCTGGGCCCCGATCGTGGCCATCGTCTCGGCGCTGACCATGACCGCGGGCAACCTGCTGGCCATGCGCCAGCGCTCGGCCGTACGCCTGCTGGCCTGGTCGTCGGTGGCGCAGTCCGGCTACATCCTCGCGCCGCTCGCGGTCGCGGCCGCGTCCGGCCCGGCGAACGCGCCGGGCGCGGTCGGCGCGTCCATGGCGTACCTGGTCATCTACGCCGCCATGAACCTGGGCGCGTTCGCGGTCGTCATGCTGGTCTCCAGGACCGCCGCCCGCAACGAGCTGGACGACTACCGCGGCCTGGCGCTGCGCCGGCCGGCGGCGGGCCTCACGCTGGCGTTCTGCCTGGTCTGCCTGGCGGGCCTGCCGCCGGGGCTGGCCGGGCTGTTCGCCAAGGTCTTCGTCTTCCGCGAGATCGTCCAGGGCGGGGCCGGCTGGCTGGCGGTGGTCATGGCCGTCAACACCGTCATCGGGCTGTACTACTACGCCGTCTGGACGGCCCGCCTCTTCGCCCCGGCGGGCGCGGCCGCTCCGTCGCCGTACCGGCCGCCTGTGACGGCCTGGCTGGCCGTGGGCCTGGCGCTGGCGGCGGCCGTGCTGTTCTCGATCGCCCCGCAACTCGCCTTCGACCTGACCTCCCTGTCAGCCTCCGGCTGACCCCCTCCACCCCCCACCCCTCCGCCGGCCTCCGGCCGTACGGCGACGCCGTACCGGAAAAGTCGCGCTCCGCCCCCAGCTGAGCACTCCGGGGAACGAAGAGCCGGGTCTTCGTCGTTGGACGTGGTGAACCCAGACCACGAAGGGGGGAACCTTGCACCACAACGGTCTGCGCACCGCCATCCTGCTCGGCGGGCTGTCGGCGCTGATTGTCACGGTGGGCGCGTGGTTGGGCGGCGGCACCGGTGCGCGGATCGCGTTCGTGCTCGCCCTGGTGGGCAACGGCGTCGCCTACTTCTTCTCCGACCGCATCGCGCTGTCGGCGATGCGGGCCAGACCTGTCAGCGAGGTCGAGCAGCCCACGCTCTACCGGATCGTCCGCGAGCTCTCCACCGAGGCCCGCCAGCCGATGCCCCGGCTCTACATCTCGCCGACGGTGCAGCCCAACGCCTTCGCCACCGGCAGAAGCCCCCGCCAGGCGGCGGTCTGTGTGACGTACGGGCTGACCAAGCTGCTCGACGAGGCCGAGCTGCGCGGGGTGATCGGGCACGAGCTGTCCCACGTCTACAACAGGGACATCCTCATCTCGTCCGTGGCCGGCGCGCTCGCCACCATGATCACGTGGCTCAGCTATGTGGCGGTGTTCTTCGGCGGTTCCGACGACGACGAGGGCCCCGGGTTCGTGGGCGCGCTGCTGATGATGGTGCTCGGCCCGGTGGCGGCGACGATGGTGCAGATGGCGATCTCCCGCACCCGGGAGTTCCAGGCCGACGAGTCGGGCGCCAGGCTCACGGGCGATCCGCTCGCGCTGGCCTCGGCCCTCCGCAAGATCGAGATGGGCGCCCGCCGGCTTCCGCTCCCCGAGAACAGCCGCCTCACCTCGGCCTCGCACATGATGATCGCCAACCCGTTCAGCGGCTCCGGCTTCGGCCGCCTGTTCTCCACCCACCCGCCCACCTCGGAGCGGGTCGCCCGCCTGGAGCGCATGGCCGGCTACCGCCGCTGACCCGGCCCACCCACGCCCGGAACCGGTCGCGGCGCACCCCGTACGCCCGCCGGCACCGCACCCGCCGGCGCCGCACCCGGAGCGGCCCGGGACACCAGGGGGGACACGCCGGTGGACGGCGCGTTCGGCCAGGTGTCCCGGATCCGCTCTCCGTGATCGTCGTGCCAGCTCGGGGCCGTACAGCATGCCTCTGCTAGCGGTAGTTCACGAATTGCAGGGCGATGTCCAGATCCTTGCCCTTGAGCAGGGAGATGACCTCCTGGAGGTCATCCTTCTTCTTCGAGCTGACCCGGAGCTCCTCGCCCTGAATCTGGGCCTTGATCCCCTTCGGCCCCTCATCACGGATCATCTTGGAGATCTTCTTGGCGTTCTCCTGATCGATGCCCTCCTTGAGGCTGATCAGCATGCGGTATTCCTTGCCCGACAGCTTGGGCTCACCCGCATCGAGCACCTTCAGCGACAGACCACGCTTGACGATCTTGTCCTTGAACACGTCGAGGGCGGCGTTGGCCCGCTCCTCGCTGTTCGCCTTGATCTCGATGTTGTTCTGCCCGGACCAGCTGATGCTCGCCCCGGTGCCCTTGAAGTCGAAACGGTGTCCGATCTCCTTGACCGTCTGATTGAGCGCGTTGTCGACCTCCTGGCGGTCGAGCTTGCTGACGATGTCGAAAGATGAATCGGCCAAAGCACCCATCCTCTCAGCTGCGGTGAAATCGGCCCGCACCTCGTACGCGCGGACCCAGCGAACGAGCCTAGCCAGCATCGGCCCGACGTGCAGGACGCCGTCCCCTCGCTGGCTCCGTACGCAGAAGATCACACCCCGCCCGCCCGTCACCTCAGGGCGTGTCCGAAGCCGCGCGAACGCCCCTAAACGGCGTCTTTCCTCAGCAGCTGATCGAGCTTCAGATCCAGGTGATGAAGGCCACTGCGGATGTCGTCGAGCCGATCGAGCAACTGCGAGTGACCGGAGGCGTAGTAGTCGTTGGCCTGCCACCGCAGCCCGGTGATCTCCACACTGAGCGCCTCCAGGTCATCGGCCATCTCCCGCTGCAGTTCGGCAACCGTGGCCTTCCCCCGACCAGGACGCTCCGACTCCAGCGTGGACTCCGGCACCGCGTCCAGCTCGTCGTCCCGCTGATCGGAAGGCGCGCCCGCCTCGAGTGCCTGCATGCGCCGCCTGAGGTTGAGGATCTCTGCCTCTACGTCCACGAACCCTGCCTAGTGCGTTTGTGCGGTACCGGGAAAGGAGGGGGCTGGCCGTTCTGCCCGGGCCCGGGAGGACTGCGGGCCCATGGTGGCAGATCAAGCCCGCACACGCCTGCCAGATCCACCGTCGGGACCCAGCTTTTTCTCCCCGCACCGCAGCCCTCCACCAGCAAAAGAACCGATACGTCCACCCCAGCTCCACCTCGCCGGGAGAGCCACCAATCCCCACCTTCGCCCCGCCCTGCCCCCAACGCCCCGGAACCACCCACCAGCAGAACCAGCGCCGGCCCGCAGGCCCGCCCGCCATGGGCCGCCTGCGACGGGAACGTCAAACCCTGACAACCCGCCTGTCCTCCCGGCCCCGCACTCCTCCAACATCCACATCCCTCCAGACACTCTTCGCGCCCTCCTGCTGCTTCCTGGCGCGTCTGGGGCAGGGGTACCCAATGGGGAACCGCGAACAGGGCGCTCGCGGGCTCTGAGCCGCTCAAGCCCCTGAACGAGACGACGACACGACCAAGCCCCACCCCGACAGTCCGGGCGCAGGACGGCCACGGCTACGGCGATACCAGGACGACCCGGACAGGGCTCGGGACAAACCGGTGTCACGTGCACCTCGGAAGTCCGCTATTCTTCTTTCTGTCGCCGCGAGAGCGGAAGACAAGGCAGGTTGCCCGAGTGGCCAAAGGGAGCGGTCTGTAAAACCGTCGGCTCAGCCTACGCAAGTTCGAACCTTGCACCTGCCACCAGCAGTAGCTGCAGGTCAGAGGCCCTTCGGGGCCTCTTCTGCGTTTCAGGGGCATGCAGCCATGAGCCGCCCTGAGCGGCCGTTTGTCGCTGGTCGCGCAATATACGCGCAATGATCTTGGGTGTGTTTTTCCCTGGTCGGGGTGGGCTTTTCGGAGGTTGATGTACCCCTGAGACGCAAGCGAGCCCCGGAGATCGTCCGGGGCTCGGTGTGCGGGAGAGGCAACGTCAGGCCGCCAAGGCGTCGGCTATCCGGCGGTTCGCGATCTCCTGTTGGCCGTCGATGCACTTGGCGTAGACCCGCAGGAGGACGTCAACGCTGTGGCCGGCCCGCTCGGCCACCTCGGGAGCCGAGACGCCCGCGTTGAGCCAGAGGGACACGGCCGCATGTCGGAGGTCGTACGGTCGTTTGGCGAGTGGAGAGGCGACCTGGGAGGGCGTCAGGGCCAGCTTGCGGGCTTCCTGCCAGACCTCTGTGTAAGCCGTTGAGGCGACGATCCCGCCGCGCTCGCTCTGGAAGAGTCGTCCGTCGGGGCCAAGGCCGAACTCCTCGATGTGTTGCCGAAGGATCTTCACCAGAGTTGGCGGGATGGGCACGGGACGCACGTCGTCACGTCCCCGGTGCTTGAGCCCGCGTTCCTCGTGGGCGTCTCCGGTGTCTGTCCACTGTCTGTTGACCTCAGGGCGTGATACGTCGATGAGGAAGCGTCCCCAGCCGGTTGCCGGAAGGTCGCAGTCCTCCCTGCGGAGGGCGATGGCTTCGGCGGGGCGTAGAGCCGCGTAGTACATGCAGGCGAACAGGGGCATGAGCCGCCGGCCTCGCCCCCGCCTGCCTACGTAGGTCACCGCGGTCAGCAGCTCTTGCGCCTGGCGAGGGTTCACCACGATTCGCGGGTCGACTGTCTCAGTCGTCTTGGCAGGCTTCCATTTGATCCGGTGCAGCGGATTTGCCGAAAGCTCTTCCAGCTCCACGGCGTACTCCAGAAGCGCGTGCAGCACGGCACGCTTGCGCCTGATCGTGTTCGCGCTAGCGGCCTTGCCATCCAGCCGGAGCGCGATCGCGTCGAGTGCCAACCGGACGGTCTTGGCCTCGCCGAGGGTGGCCATATCGAGCGAGGCGCTTTCGAGCCAGCGGATCACTCGTGCTGCGTCCGGGGGAGGAACGGGGCGTTTGCTCTTGGGGAGGAGCGCGTACTTACGCAGGGCCGTCCGCAGCGACTCGATGTCAGGGCGTCCGGGGCGGTCCTTTACGAGGGCGGGGAGTGCCGTGGAGAGGGCGTCCGAGATGCTGTCGCGGGTCTTGGCCGCCGCGTGAGGCCACTTCATTTCTATGTACGCCCGGACGAAGTCAAATATCGTACGGGCGCTCTTGGCCTGCAGCATGGACAGGGGGAGCCCTGTGTCGATGTCGAACGGTTCGCCACGCTTGGCCGCCTGCCGGAGGTCGGACAGGAGGCTTTCCGCGAGCGCCTTGGTTCTGAGGGTCTTCGACTTCTGTCGACCGCCGACCTTCCAGCGGACGACGAAGGACGGTGTCTTGCTGGACTCGTTCCGAGTGATCGTCCAGAACTTCACGTCGTAGGAGGTGTTCACGCCGCCTCCCGGAGGTTTTCCAGCCATGCTGTGAGCTCGCTGCGGTAGATGCGGATCTCTCCGTTGGGCAGCTTGAAGCCCTGGGGCGCCTTGCCGATCTCACGCCAGCGGTAGAACGTCCGGCGCGAAATGCCGCCAAGTGCGTCGAGGATTTCGGGGACCGTCATCAGCTTGTCGTCCTTCATGCCGCCCTCCCTTCGATTGCCGGAAGATCTTGGCCCGCTGCTTGGGCTTCGAGTTGGGCCATGTGGGCTCGCCAGCGTTGGCGTTCGGCCACGGTGCGGAGGAGACGGACGGCCAGCGGCGGCACGTTGGCGTCTCCGGCCGGGACGGGCCTCCACACGTAGCGGTGTGGGTCTGGTGCTTGGTCGGTCTGGCCGAGGGCTTCCAGGACCCAGGTGCGGCGGTCCTGCTTGTGTTCGGCCAGGGTCTTGTTCGACCACTTGCGGGAGACCAGGACGCGGCGTCCGGCGTAGCCGAGGTGTTGGGGCTTGTGGGCCTTGCCACGGCACCGCCCCGGGACCATTCCGGCCTTGGCTCCCTTGGGCTGTACGCCGTAGCGGAGCCAGTTGGCGCAGGTGGGCGAGCAGGGTTCGAAGCGCAGTGCCTCAGCCAGGCGGGCAGCATGATCGCGGCGAGCCGGGTCGTCGGCGTCGAGGCTTTCGCCAAGTGACTTGGTCAGGTACTTCGACAGGTAGCGGATGCACTGGTCGGCGTCGGGAGTGCCGGCCAGGACGCCTTGCACGTCCACCTGGGTGCCGAAGCGGATCACGTGCAGGGGTTCGGCCGTTTCGTCGGCGTCGAGCTGGTCGAGGGCTTCGTCCCAGGTGGGCAGGACCTCGCCCGTGGCCGGATCGACGTAACCGGTCTGGTCGTTCCAGACGGGCAGGTGTTCGCCGTCGAAGACGACCCGGTCGGCCGGGGGCCACCACACCTGGTGGTAGGTGGCCGCCGCGATCTGCTTGATCTCGGCTCGGGGCAGGGTACCTCTGATCGCCATGTGCAGGTGTGGCGCGAGCCGCTTCTGAGGCTCCACGGCGGCGAAGTACTGCACGTCGTACCCCGCGACCCGTCGAAGGTTCTGGACGAAGCGATCGACCAGCTTGGAGAAGTGCAGCGCGTCCCGAGCCGCCCGCGTGTAGTCGTACGTCCCGGGATCGACGGGGACGCCGTCGCGGATCTTGCCGTAGCTGGGCAGGGTCAGCGTGATGAAGAGCGATGGGCGGTAGACCTTGCCGTCCGAGCTGGTGAACGTTCGGCCGAGGGTCGTGTTGGTCATCTTGCGCCGGGGCAGGTCCGGCGCGTCCTGGCGGCGTCGGGTTGATCGGGCGCGCTTTGCGGTCGTCCGGCCGAGGACATTGCCGCGCATTCCGGAGGCGTTGATCTCGTCGTCCAGGCCGGAGAGGACGGCGTCCAGCTCGGTGGTGTCTTCACCGGCCTGCTCGGCGCTGTCACGGCGGGCTTGCATGTCGGCGCGGAACTCAATCAGCCAGTGTTGTTCGTCGTTCGGCTCGTCCGGCGTGACGGCCGGTTCGTGGTCGAGATGCCAGCCTTCCCGACATTGCGCCATGCGGAGTTGCCGGTTGCGCTTGGCGCACGGCGGGCAGACGGCCTCCATCGTGGCCCCGCAGGGGACATCGATGATCTCGTTCTGCCCGGTCTGGAGGTCCATGCGCCTGAGTGCGACGGGGCGGATGCACACGCCGTACTGCTTGGCGACCTCCAGAGCGACGTCACGCGCCCACGGCATCCTCAGCCGTTCGGCCCGGGGCAGAGCGCGATCGTAGGTCATCGCTCCTCCCCTTCGTCGGCGACGATGAGAGCGCCCTGACCGCATTCGCGGCACTCGACGGCGCCGGGCTCCAGGTCGAGCCAGAGGGTGTTGTCGCAGAGGCAGGACGAGCAACGCAGCCCTTCCAGCAGGTAGGCCATGTCACGCATCGGGACTCACCTCCGTCTCGGTCATCTCGGCGCACAGCCGGTATCGGTCGTCGTAGGGGTGGGCGAGCACGTGGGCCTGGAAGAGCTCGAAGACCCGCATGCGGGGTAGGTCGCGAGCCGTCAGCAGGACCATCAGCGAGCGGCCGGCGACGAGGTCGAGTTCGTCGGCGGTGCCGTGGAAGCAGACCCTCATGCGGCCCTCCCGAAGGCATCGGCCATGGCACGGATGTCCTGATCGGAGACGTACGCGGCGCGGACGCGGATTGGCTCGGGACTGGTCTCCAGCCGGAC
The DNA here is from genome assembly GCF_000725485.1 of Nonomuraea candida. Classification (GTDB taxonomy): domain Bacteria; phylum Actinomycetota; class Actinomycetes; order Streptosporangiales; family Streptosporangiaceae; genus Nonomuraea; species Nonomuraea candida. Next base: position 68,357 of record NZ_JOAG01000039.1, read on the forward strand.
ATAGCCCACCCCCGCGCCCAGCTCCGGGACGGGTGAGATGTGATCGGCCAGCGCGCCACGGTCGCGTGCGCCGTCACCGAGGACCATGTCCACCTGTTCCGACTCGTCCAGCCGGAGCGCGATCTTGTCGGGGAACAGGTTGCGGATGTTCATGACCTCCTTGCGCGGGTCCTGGAGAGCCGCGAGGACGCTGACGCCGACCGCTCGGCCCTGTGTGGTGAGCGTGGCCAGCGCGGCGCTGATGCGCTGCCGGAGCTGGCGGTCTGTCTGGTACGCGGTCAGGAACGCCACTTCGTCGACCACGACCAGGACGAACGGGTCCTCGACGGTCGGCGTGTGGGAGCGCTGGAGGCATGCGAAGCGTGCGGCCCGTTTCTGCATGATGTTGACGGCCTGGTCGAGCAGGTCGGCGCACTCTTCTGGCGTGGCGGCGTACCGTGAGCCGAACAGGGCGCGGCCGTAGGACAGTTCCATGAGCTTGGGGTCCAGCGCCCAGAGCTCGGCCAGGCCCTCAGCCACGGCGGGGAGGAGCCCGCGGATCGCGGACCACAGGATCGAGCCCTTGCCGGCCCCGGTCGCGCCGGCCACGAGGACATGGGTGCCGTGCACCTTGAGTAGCCAGGGTTGGCCGCCTTCACATTTGCCGACCTCGATCGCATCCACCGTGGCCGCGTGGGGCATGGGACGGGCCGGGATGGGGATGGCCAGCGGATCGTGCCGTGGGAAGGTCAGGCTGAGCCGTCCGGCCTTGGCGAGGGCGACGCGGCAGGAGGTAGCGCCGAAGCCCTGGGCAAGGTGGTCGACGCGATCGGCCCAGTCCTTGACCGCCTGGCCCTTGAGCATGCGCACGGTGACCAGGTCGGCCCACGGGGTGCAGGTGACTTTGCCGAGGCGGGGCAGGTAATCACGTCCTCGAAGGTTCCTGCCGAGGCCGGAGACGATCATCACGGGCTGCCAGTGCCGCCGGTAGATCCAGACCAGCCGCCACCAGGCTTGCAGGCGGCGACCGATCAGACGGACGAACGACCCGCGATCGGTCAGCGCCCAGGCGGCCAATCCGACGGATGTGGGCGCGGTCAGAAGGAGTGCGGTCTGCCAGCCGTACAGGAGGGTGAGCGCGCCCGGAGCGACGGCGGCGAGCATGGCGATGGGGTGTCGCCAGGTTGTCCGGATCAGTCCGGCCACGACACGCGCGGCGAAGATGATCAGGGTGAAGATGGCGGGCGTGGTGACGACGGCCGGGCGGAAGACGACGGCCGTGTCGGGCGTGGTGGTGACCAGGTCGCGTGCCTGGTCGCCGGGGAGTCGCCTGAACATAAGCTTGATGCCTCTCGTGATGTGGAAGTCAGGGGAGAACCGAAGGGGCCGCCGGAAGTTGGCGCTTCTGGCGGCCCCGCCTTACCTGGTCAGGCCGCCCCGGGGGTGGCCTGGTCGGGGGCCGACTGTTCGGCGTGCAGACGCTCGCAGTCGGCCAGGTAGCGAGCGGCGGCGGTGAAGATCTCGCGGGCGGTGGCCACGTCGGTGGAGGTGACCGGCCCGGCTCCGGTGGTGGAGATGTGCACGTCCGCGTCGCGGGAGCTGATCTCCAGGTACGGCCGGGGGCCGTTGAACAGCATTCCGGCGCTCACCCGCAGGCCCGGCGTGTGGAACGAGATGGACAGATGGGGTGCGGAGTCCGGCCGCATCGACAACGTGGCGTAGGTGTACGGGCCGGAGCTCACGCCGCCGCCTCCTTACTGGCCGGCGCCTGCTGCTGCCTGGGGCGGGCGGGCTTCATGCCGGTGGCCCGGTAGGAGTAGGCCAGCCGTCCGGCCGCGTTTACGTACGGCGTCACGGTCATGCCAGTGAACTCCACCGGAGCGATCGGCAGACCCGCCAGCGGAGGCGGCGCGACCGGCTCCGTCTCCGAGAGGATCTTGACCGCAATCGTCTTCTGTCCGGCCTTGAGCGTGGCGTCGCCGTCCATGACGGGGACCTGCCAGACCGGCTCACCGGTCGTCTTGTCCCTGGCGAAGACGGTCTTGCCGCCGGTCGAGGCCTCGAAGTTCTTGACCGGCTCGACCTGGCCGACGAGGAAGCAGCCGTGCGGGAACGCCTGCTCGAAGCTGATCGGGATGGGGCCTTGCATTGCCATGGGTGTTCCTCCGTTCAGCGGGGAGAGCTCTTCATTCGCTCGTCCACTTGTCCGCTTAAGTTGAGAGTAGGAGATCGCAACTCGTCCGCACAAGTGGTTGAGCGGTAAGTGGCGGGTAAGAGTTAGCTCACCTTGAAGACATCTTCGAGCTCGTGAAGGCTCCCGGGCAGGGCCAGGCTGATCACCATCAGAACGTTGCCGGCCGGGTCATGCACGGTAGCCAGCACGCCGAGGACCGGGTTGGACGATCCCAGGAGGTCGGCTTCCTCCTTGGAGGGCTTGCGTGCGCTGACACGTTCGGTCATGTGGTCGAAGCGCAGGTGCTTGACGGCCTGGAGGTGCTGACGGATGCCCCGCCGTAGAGGCTCGGGCTTCTCCAGATCGGTGCCGATGGCATGCTCCAGCGGCACCCAGATCGTCTCTACAGCGGAGATCACATCAGCTTGCCGCGCCAGCCGCTTGCGTACGACGACGGGGGTCTTCTCCGCGACGCCCAGCAGACGCGCGACATGCCGAGGAGCCGGGACGCGCCCAGCCTCCAGGACGGCATCGGCACTTTCGCCCTGCTCGGCTGTGCTCAGGCTCGGGTGTACTCGATCGGCCGCGCTCTGCGGGCGGCCTTTGACGAAGGACCCACGACCGTGCTCACGTTCGATCCATCCCTGCATGGCTAGGGTCTGGAGGGCACGCACGACTGTGGTCCGGCCTACGCCAAGTTCGCGCACGAGTTGAGTCTCGGACGGCAGCATGTCACCGGGGGCGTACTCGCCCGACTCGATCCGTTCTTGGATCGTCCGCATGACCTGCGCGTATTTCGGTGGGGCGAAATCCATGCCCATCTCAACCGCCCGTTCACTCTTCCACTTGTGCGCATAAGCACAGTACCGGCTGAGGCATCGCCTGTCAGTGGCCCTCGTTCAAAGACAGCAGGATGTAACCGGCTCAAGAGCCACTGATCAGGGCCACACACTTGCGGCAGGCCCGGGGTGCCTCAGGAGAGAAGGTCACCGACCAACCGCACATCGGTAGCGGTTCGGCCGGCGACGAGCAGACGGCAACTTTGGTGTTGGCGTCCACCGCGTGCAGCTCGACCGTCGGCCCCGTCTTCGACCATCCGGTCATGTACGCCGGGGGAGAAGCCACCCCGATCGGCTCTTTCAGATCGAGATCGTCCCAACGCAGCGGCCAGCGCTGCACCCCAAGTGGTAGGTCATGGGGGTCGTCATCGAGCTTGACCAGGGCCGTCGTGCCATTGCGGAGCACCGCCACCACCACGCCCTCACGGCCGACCAACGCCGAGCCGTAGACGCAGGTGCTCGAATGGCTATGGAAGGTCTTCACGATCTTCGCCCGAAGGCCGACCCGCGAGCTTGCCCAGCTCACAACGGATCCGCGTACGTAGGGCGATTGATCGGGACATGGCGGGAGCGGAGTTCGGCGTAACGCATCGCGATCCGGCGAGCTGCCCTAAAAGGATCACGCGCCGGATGCCAGGCGTAAATGACGCGCCGGCGATCGGTATTCCAGCCGGTACGCCACCAAAAGCGTTCGCCGTCGCACCAGACGACCAGACCGACCCAGACCGAAACCAGAGCCAGACCGTAACCGTCATGGACATCGGAATTGATTCCGTCCCGGCGCAGAGCGTCCCGAAGAAGCTCTGCCGATCGGCACGGATCCATGCTGATCATTACCGGAGCGATCATTTGCCCACCCGGTCAAATCGCACGGCACCGGCCGGATCGACATAAGCGCGGAAGATCTCGCGGAGCGTCCAGGTGTGTCCGCCGACCCCGAAGTCGTAGACCCTGTGCCGGATGATGCCCTTGATCGGGGTCTCACGCTCCATGCTGCGCATCGCAGTGCGCAGCTCGTCCATCGCGGTGGCCTGGAACGTAGTCCATCCGCTCAGACCAGGCGTTTCGCCGTTCTCGCCGAGAATACGGATCTCCCACTCGAAACCCTCTTGCGGCGTTTCAGTAGGACCGTCGCAGTGCAGGCAGTCCTCCTGTGCGGACGCGGCCAGGCCCAGCCCGGCGGCCGCCATGTGTCCACGGCGAGTGACGATCTTCCAGCCTCGCCCTTCGCACTCTGTGCATCTAACTGGCGTTGTCATGCCGGACAGCATGAATGCCCATACTTTTCAGACCTATCTCACGCTGATATAGCAGGAGTGCATATAGGCTCAGCCGCGAAGCGGGACATCATTCCGGTATCTGGAGCCGGAGGTCTGAGAATGCAGAATGGCGCGTTCGATCCAATTGAGCTACCTGCTGCAGTCTGGGATCAGGACGAAACACGGGAACTGCTCAAGAAACGCGACATTGCCGGACTTTTCAGCCTTGCCCGCAAATACGGTGCCAGCCAGGTCCGCATAGGCACCGCCACCGGACTCGGCCAGCCTCGCGTCAACAAGATCCTCAACGGCAGCGGGACCGTCAAAGAACTCGCCGTCATCGAACGCGTCGCCACCGGCCTGCACCTACCTGACCACGCCCGCATGCTCCTCGGCCTGGCCCCACTCAACGGAACAGGCGAGATCGGCGACGAGGACGACGAGCACGAGCAGCAAGCCCAGGAACTTGCCGAACTGTTGGACGGCGCAGCCACCATCGACGCAACGACGGTCATGATCCTGCGCACCGACACCAACAACCTCCGCCTCCTGGACCGGCGCCTTGGCGGAGTCGCCATCGCCGACAAGATGCGCGCCCAGATCTCCCAGATCCAGCGCGCTCACCGCCACGCCGTACGCCTCGGAGTGCGAGCCGAGTTGGCTCATCTATTGGCGGAAACCGCCTCACTGGCGGGATGGCAGGCCATCAACGCCCTGGCCCTCAAAGACGCCTGGCACCACTACGAGCGAGCCAAGGCGGCCGCATACGAGGCAAACGATCCCGCCGTCCTGGCCTACGTCTCCGGCGAACAGGCGTACGTCCTCATGGAGCTCGGCCGCCCCGCCGAGGCCACCGACCTACTCCAGCACGTTCACGCCCAGCACCACGCCCGCGTACCCGTGCGACTGCGTACCTGGCTTTCAGCCGCCGAAGCCGAAGCCGCCGCAATCCTGGGCGACGAGACCACCTGCCGCCGCGCTCTTGACCAAGCGACCTCTCTGCTCCCAGAGGGAGACGCCGATCCCGACATGCCCTATCTCTCGATCAACACTCACCACCTCGCCCGATGGCGCGGCAACTGTCTAGTCCGCTTCGGTGACCCTGCCACTGTCGAAGACCTACGCTCAGCTTTGGCCGGGATGGATGGCACCTACAACCGCGCTGAGTCTGGCGTTCGGTGCGACCTGGGTCACGCGCTACTTGCGGCTGGCGACCCGGAAGCCGCCCAACCTCACATCCACCGCGCCCAGCACCTCGCAACCATGACCGGCAGCCGCCGGCAACGCCGCCGCATCGACGAGCTGACCAGAGCCGTCAGCCGCGCGCTTGGCGGCTAAGCCACACTTGAGCCTGGAGCAATCCGATCAACGTCCCCGATGTCCAGATGTCCCCGCGGGCGACCATGCCAGGGATCTCGGTCATGGGAATCCACTCGATCCGATCGGCCTCCACCTCACCCTCAGGCTTGCCCACCAGCTCGGCCCCGCGTCCGACGAACAGGATGTGTTCGGAGTCGACCATCCCCGCCATTGGTTGATATGAGACCAGAAGCTCCAGGTTCTTCGGCCGATACCCGGTCTCCTCCTCCACCTCGCGCAGAGCGGTGACTCTGGGATCTTCTCCAGCCTCGATCAGCCCTCCAGGAAGCTCCCACCCCCACCGATCGAACACGAACCGATGCCGCCACATCAGCAAGACCCGATCCTGCTCATCCAACACCACAGCGATCGCGGCTCGATCGAGATGTACGACGTGGTGCTCGAACCGCTCACCACCAGGGATCTCGACGTCGGCTAGCCCCAACCGAATCCATCGGTTGTCGTAGATCAGCCGTTCCCCATGCACGAGCCAGCGTGTCAGCTCAGCGTCATCAGCCACACCGCGAAGCTACCGTCTTGCACACCTCTGGTACATGGCTTCCAGCCGATAGTCCACGGCGTCGAACCGGAGCAGGGGGTACCAGCGCCTATCTGTGGCATTACGAGTAGCAGACTCTCCGCGACTCGGTACACGATCTACTATTTCCGGCTAGGGCTTGCACCCGTCGCAAAATTTGGTTCGCAAAAGCATCGAATGGGCGCAGCCATATCACTCCGGCTCAACAGGTCCGCCTGAAAACGAATATGAGCGTCCTGGTACTTCAGTCCGTCTCGACGGGAAAGAACCAAGGTATCAGCGGTGACTCTCGCACGCCTAGCGTCGTAGACAAACAGGAAACCGCGCCTATCGTAGGCGCCTGCTCTAGCTCGCGTAAGGTCTAGATACTCCGCCAACTGCCGTAGGCCATCCAACGCTCTGCTCTCAGGCCAACGCTTAGTGATCCTCGGCTTATCGCCTAGAACACCGCTCGCACCAATCCACTTAATCTCAATAAGAGCGATCCGATTAGAGTTTTCCCACTTTACCTGTATATCGACAGGATTTCGATCATCAACACGAGTCTCTTGGGTGATGTCGGGGTTTCCTTCTCTAAGGCTACTCTTGAGATGCTGATATAGCGACTTTCTCATTTCAGTCTCGGGTCCCGCCTTCCACATAACGCGACCGTCCTCACGCCATAGTGCAGCGAGGATGTTACACTCGCTAGAGCGGGCTAGATGTATGGCGTAATGATTAAGGCAATCAGCGAGGTCCTCGAAACGAGAAATCCCAAAAATGCGCGTGAAAGCGACCGACGAGGGAACTTCTCCTTCAACGCCATCTATCCAAAATTTCTCCCCCTTGCCCGGCTCGTAATGATAGATCACCCGCCCCGCGTGTATAGCCTCTACGTCGGATTGCTCCTTCCAAACATAAAACGTTCCATCGGTCTTCGCCTCTACCAAAAGTGCTCCTGAGTTGTAGAGAGCAAGATGACTGACATCGGCGACTCGATAAGCCCTTTCATAGTCCAGAGGAGTCGCATTTCCATTCAATGCGAAGCACACAGTCAGAGCGACACTTATGGATTCATAGTCAACGGATCGATGTATGCTTTGCAATACAGGGAGAAAATCACGTAGTATGTCAATACCTTGACTCCCAAGAGTTTTCGCAGTTACTGCGATATAGTGACCGCGAGCCATTTCGGCAAGCTTGTCTAACCGCGTCATGCTTCCCTCCTGCTAGTGCCGAGCAGCGTCTGCTTGTTCAAGGAGAAAGGAAAGCCATACCACCGCAGGCACCATGTGATCTGGAACCGAATCTCCGAGGCTCGTTCTAAGTACCTTAAATTGCTCGTAAACTTCAGAAAACTCCGGATCCTCGAGAAGCTCCTTTGGCACGTCTAGAGCAACTGCGCGAGATATGTCTGGCTCCAGAACCACGCCGGCTTTTACTGAAGAGACAGGCATAGCAGCCGAGGCCCCTGTCGCGCCTTCCAAGTAGGGAACACGATCCGCAAACCACTCTAGTTCACACCACATCGCTAGCTCGTCCTGCCCCCTGAGGCTCAGCACCACTTTCTCGTCGTGGGGACTGAACAAACGGGCTGCCTTAAGAGATTCGATAGCGTTAAATAGGTCTACGCTGAATGGAGAAGATGCTGGCGTAGCTAAAAATCCGTATCCCCACTTTGATACTGGCTTGCCGTCGTATAGTGCTAGCAGGCATGCCAAATAGATGAAGACTTGTATCTCATCGAGTGACACGGGACCAGTGCTTCTATTGATTCTATCCGCAACAAAAAGTGCATCGAAAGCGGCTTTTGGGGAAACTTCACTCACTGGCCTCACCGTCTAGGCATTCTTGGATCTCCGCAAACAGCTGATCGAAGAGCTCTTCAGCACTCTCTTGGACCTCGCTCAATACTGACCAGCTAGTCATACGCTCCACGTGCATACGTGACTTGCCGCAGACCCTGGCTAACTCTCTAATCAATCGATTCGAGTTCAGATTGGCGGTCATTACCAATCTATTACCTCGCCTAACAAACTCGCCAAACATCTTGCCGGCGCGCTGTTCGTACGCTATGTCGAGCGATCCTTCTGGAGTATCAATAAACAAACAGGCTGAACCTGCATCACGCAACATGTACTCCGCCAAAGTCATTCTCAACGCAATATCAATAAAGTACCGTTGGCTCTCAGACAGTTGATTCGATGCGCGCCTTCTAGAGCCCGCGATGGTGACCACCAACTCCGGGCCGCGAGCCTTCTGTTCCATTGTCAGATAAAGATCTACACCTAAGAAGGCTTGAGCAAGCGCCTGGAAACGCGGAAGAAACTCAAACTCTGCCTCTGCATACCTCTGAGCCAGTTCGCGCCGCACAGGCTCTACCAGAGCTCTATACTCATCCCGTCTACGACGAAACTCGTCCCTTCGCTCCGTAGCCATACGTCTCTCATGCTGAAGTTGCTGGATAACATCTGACACTCCACTACGCGCAGCATCCTGTCTTACCCACTCTGCATTGCTCGCTTCAAAGCTGTCGACGCGCGCAGATATGTCTCGGTACCTTTCGTTTGCTGTTTTAAGTTCTTCCGAGAGTCGCGAGACTGTATCCTGTGCCGACTTTAAACGCTCTGCGCTCGACTTCAGTTTTAGATCGAGGGCTCTCAGCATCTCAAAATCTGGGAGATCTGCCTCTTGGGCAATGGCAGACCGACAGAGGGGGCATTGGTGGGTTTCGATCAGATGCTTGATATCGGACGCCGCTTTCACATCCACTGCTCCACAAATACCGCACTCATTCTGATGAACAAGCTTGACAATAAGCGGATGCCATCCCGGCTCATTGTTAGGGTTGAGTCGGCCCATAAACGTGCGATCATAGTCGCTCAACAAGACGTGGTGTTCGGCCGCGATGATTCCCAACTGCAAGCGTGCGTCCTTCTCAAGCCTTGCCTTTTCTTCGAGTTCTGCTCGAGCGACGTCACGTTGGTCGATCAATATTTCGTGTTGCTGACCGAGGTCAGCGTTAGCTGTTGCACTCGTCGACGCTCGCGCTCGGAGGTCCCTAATCTGCCCAGCGGCTGTTGTCGCCTGATACTGAGCGTTGCGCGCTTGCGACTCCATGCGATCGGCTTTCCGAATCCACTCTCCAGCCTTCTCGGCCCTGGTCGCATCCATTCCAAAGACCAGAAACAATAGAATGCGTGCTATTTCAGCGTCCCAGAAGAGCAGGTGCCGACGTTCGTCGAACGTCAGCAGAAAGTGCTGTAGATAGACAAACTGATCCATCTGGGCCAGGCCAGTATGCTTGAGTAAGTGGTCAATGAAGACTTCATGGAGCCGCGTCGCAGACTCCTCGTCCTCCAGCGGCGCGTCTAGTGCTATACCGGTTCCCGGCCCTTGGATATTCAATGACCGAAGACTTGTTGGGTTGAACATTCCACGCCTGACGGAATAAGCATACTTGTCAACCTGGAATTGAATCTCAACCTCAGCAATCTGCCGATCGTCCTGATCGATTCTTCCCTCGAAATAGGCTAGCGCATATCGCCTTGCGTCTCTATAGTATTCGGCAGTAGAGAGCGCTTTGGCTTCAGGAGTTGCTACCGTGCCGGTTAGTGCATAATTTAGAATAGACAGGAATGTAGACTTTCCTAGCCCGTTCGCACCTGCTATGCAAAGAACATTCTTATCGAATGACACCACATTCTCTGAGCGATTCTTGTAGAGTGAGAAATGCGACAAGGTAAGTCGAGATATTATGGGCAGCCGAATAGCGGGTTTCGGCTCATTTTCGGACATGCTCCCACCCTTCCCTTCCTTCCGGATTTCTACACCGAAAGGCGGATCGTAGCTGCCCAGCTAGGAGTAGCGCTAGTGGACTAGGATCTCGAGGAAAGACGGCTTTGTATCTGATTGTGCCTGTATGACCCTTTGTGGCAGCAGGATGGTGCAGTTGCGGGCATGAAGTAGCCCTGACGCGTGTGTGACGTGGCATGATGTACAGATTCTCGTGTGTTGGAACACACGAGCGAGTACGCGCGCGCGTGTAGGTGGAGGTGTCATGGCCGGCCCGCAGGCTTCAGACCTGAACAGTCACTATCGTCATCTGGAAACTGGATGGACGGTGAGCGATCGCAGTGAGGCCTACGGACGGCTAGTGGTGCCTAACGGGAACTCCTCCGAACCGTTCCACCGATGGTTTCACTTGAAAGAAGCTTACTCATCGCAATTATTGGATCAACTGTTTACGGACTCCTCTTTTAAACCGACGGAGGGGTTTCGTTTATATGATCCATACTCTGGCAGTGGCACTACGCTAATAAGTGCAGTAGATATCGCAGGCCGTTATATGGCTCATGCAGAAGTGTATGGTGTGGAGCGCAATCCTTTCCTGTGGGAGCTGTCTCGAGCCAAACTTGCTGGGAGGTTGCGCGGGCGAGCACTACTAGCTGATCTCGAAGTCGCGTTCGCGAATATAAGGGCTCAATGTCTAGAGTTTAATGTCGACGACCTGGAAGTGCCGGCTCAGTCTACGCTTCAAAATGAGGCCTATTTCCCTCGGTCGCATGTAGAAGAGCTGGTAGCGATCAGAGAGATCATCGATAGAGTCGCCATAGAACCGTGTAGGTCTATCCTGAGGGTCTGTCTAGCCGCTTGTGTAGAGCCGTCGGGGCGACTCCGCCGCGACGGTCGGGCGCTACGGTTCATGGAGCGGCGGAAACCCCGGCGTCCCTTAGAGGTCTTCGAAGAGCGTCTACGCCTGGTCACGGCGGACCTGAGCTCGAGCACGGGCCTCGAGGCCTATGGCGAAGTCTTCTTTGGTGATGGCCGTCACCTTCCGGCATTGTCGACTAATGGGACGTTTGATTGGATCGTCTTTTCCCCACCTTACCCGAACAACATCGACTACACCGAGATCTACAAGACGGAGTCGTGGATACTTGGGTGCTACGCCTCGCCGGAGGATATGCGTAAACAGCGCCTATCCACAGTTCGGAGTCATCCTAGCCTGCGGTTTAATCAAGGTAACTCGTACGAGTCGGCTAGCTATGCGGATGCAATTAACTCGATCGTCCAGCCCGTTGTGGCTGCGGTGCCAGCAGACAAATATGCTGTAGGACGCAAGGAGATGATTCCAGGCTATGTCGACGATATGATCCAAACACTTACTGTATGCCGCTCTCTTATAGCTAAGGACGGGACTCTCGCCTACATCGTAGGAAACTCCGCTCATGGAAACGAGGATCAAGCCTTTGTTATTGCGGCAGACGTTCTTATCGGTGCTGTGGCGGAACAAGTCGGCTGGCGCGTCGCTGAGCTCCGTGTTGCTCGCAAGCTGACTCGCCGACGCGCAGATTCTCCGTACCTTCGGGAAAGTGTGGTAATCCTGAAGCCGGAATAGATGCATCCGTGTACTTGTCGATGGCAAGGAGTTGGCCCTGCGAAGGTGCCCCTCCGCTCCGGCAACTGATCGCTGGGGTGTCATCTTTGCCGGAGTTATCTGTCGCTGCCGAAGCGTTCTTATAGGGGTCAAGCGGCGGCGCGGCGCGCCGCCGTACTGCCGGCCCTCCGCCCGCCCGCCGTCCGGGCGTGCGGCCTGGGGGCCGGTCCCAGACGGCGGCGGGACACCGGGCCGGGCACCGCACGCCGGCCCCGCCGTACCGACGAACGCGCCGACCGGGGTTGCCGCGCCGCCACACAGATGCGGCCCTACGATCGCCATTGCATGGCTGGGCGCCGTACGTGCTCGGGGGCGATCGACGATCCAGGGTTCGTTCCTCACCCTGGCTCACCGAGCAGCGTGGTTGATCTCTCGGAGGGCATGATGATCGGCATGCCGGAGAACCCGCCCGAGTCGATGAAACATCACTTGCGTCAGCACTTAAACGAGCACGCTCGTTCGCGCTGGCAACTATCCGGGATCGACGTGCGTTTCCGTGGCAGATTCGCTTATGTCGAAGCACGCCTGCACGGTGGTGCCTACGCGCGGTTGTGCCGCCTGCGCTTTGACGGCCCTCTGCACACCTGGGGCTTCGCAATTTACCTTCCTGACGAGGGCATCTACCAGGACAGTCTCCTGCCCAGCGGCTACTCTTCAGGCTCACCCGAGGAAGCCCTCGACTGTGCGTGCGCCTTCCATTTTGCTGACCCCGACGCTCACGCCACACCCCCACTGCCCTCAACGAACCGAAGCGACGCAGGGCTAGACAGGAACGCCTGATCCACAGGGCTTAGCTTCCCCGGGGCGTCCGGCGGACCCGTGCAATATGCGTGCAATGATCTTGCTAGTGGTGGCGCTCTCGCAGGGAGGAACCGCAGGTCCAGAGCATTGAGTTGAGAGGAACAGGCACGAGCTGTAAAACCGTCGGCTCAGCCTACGCAAGTTCGAACCTTGCACCTGCCACCAGCAGTAACAGCAGGTCAGAGGCCCTTCGGGGCCTCTTCTGCGTTTCGGGAGTACGCAGCCGGATGCCGCCGTGAGCGGCCCGTTGTCGCAGGTCCCGGAATATGTCCGGAATGGATCTTGGAGCGTTTCCCCTGGTGGGAGGCCATGATCTGGAGGATTCGCGGAACGCGCGGGCGTGGGAACGCATTGGGAACGGCGAAGGGTCCCGGTGGCGTTCCGGGACCCTTCGGGGCGGTGCTGAGTGATCATGCGGCGAGGGCGTCCTCAATCCGCTTATTGGCGATCTCCTGATGGCCGTCGAGGCACTTCGCGTAGACCCTGAGGAGCACGTCCACGCCGTGCCCGGCTCGCTCGGCCACGTCCGGAGCGGGTACGCCTGCATTCAGCCAGAGGGACACCGCCGCGTGCCTCAGGTCGTACGGGCGACGAGCGAGCGGTGAGGCGAACTGGGCGGGCGTCAGGGCCTAGGGCCGATGCGTTCTCGGCTGGTGAGACGCACGCGGGCTCGGTGAGACCGGGCGGTTGAGGGCACCCCGGGGTACAGATGGCAAACGCGACCCCTGATGATCGTTGGGTGTCTACGCCAGTCGATCAAGAACAGGGGCCGCGTTCGCGTGCCAT
>NZ_JOAG01000040.1 GCF_000725485.1 Nonomuraea candida
CAACCACACCGTGCAGACCAAGGCTCTGCACGCCTACCTGCGCTGGCGCAACGCCCACGCCCGTCACCCCGACGTCCTGGCCGCCCAACGCCGCGAACGCGCCCGCGTCCGAAGCGAGAAGGGTCTCCGCTGGGGCGGCCGGCCCCTCTCACCGGCCGCCTGAAATCCTCACCCAACCCGGTGATCGTTTCCGGTCACAGCACTAGCTGTCCGTCGAGTGGCCAGGACCACGATGGTCCAGCTCTGCGACCTGACGTGCCCCGATCGTCTGGTCCTGATGAGCGCCAAGGGCTGGTGCGATTGGAAGGACGAGGTTGCTCAAGGTCTCTTCACGCCGCTGTCTGATGGTGAGCAGGTCATCATCGAGATCCAGGACCGGCAGGTGAGCAAGGCCGTCCAGCGCGTCTACACCACCGCACTGGCGTTCGAGGTGTTCCAGAATGCCGCGCATATGGGCAGGTTCGACGGGCTCAGCCCTGTACCGGCCGGCCAGCCGCACGGGCCGTGGATCTGGGCCGGGGGGACCTTGGACGAGGAGCAGGCCAAGGCCCTGAACGGGGCTGCATGAGCTACCCCCGGTTCGGGCTCGGAGGGGACCCGGCCGGGGGTAACACGCCTGGAACCCTCCAGGAAGCGAGGCCCTCAGTGCTCCCGTCGAGAAGGCCATGACTCCTCCAGCCGTGGCCTTCGGCTGGGGGCCTCGTGCAGAGACAGCCCCGGCTGAGTTGCCCTTAACCGGAAGTCTCGACCGGTCCACGACGCCGCTCAGCCGGGGTGCAGTTCCCCAGCACCTTCCCGCTGGGGTTGGGAGTCCTGGTCGCCTGGCTCACACCACGTCCATTCCCGGCCAGGGCTCCCGGCACAGACGCGCGGTTGGTGGCTGACGAACCCCGTCACCAACCGTGCCGCCACCTCGGGTCGACCGACCCGAGGGGAGGAGTGTCCTCGGCACGATCTGCTTCAACCTGCTCGCGCGCGAATGGGGCTTCGGCGCCTCGATGCAGGCCACGGTCTGGGTCGAGGTGGGGCTGCTGGCGCTGACGTTCGCGCTGACGTACCTGCTGCCCCGCCACGCCCGCCGCCAGGAGCACGCCTGAGGCGCGGCTTGCGGGCCGATCGCGCCACGGCGTGTGCCCCCGCTCCTTGGGGGTGCGATCACCGGGCGAGGTGGCGCTCGGCCCACTGGCCGATGTCGCGGCGTTCGATCGCGGCGGCCATCAGGTCGGGGAAGGCGTCGGGGGTGCAGGCGAACGCGGGCACGCCCATCGCGGCCAGCGCGGCGGCGTTCTCGTGGTCGTAGAACGGCGCGCCCTCGTCCGACAGCGCCAGCAGCACGATCACCTGCACGCCGGCCTGCGTCATCGCCGCCACCCTGCGCAGCATCTCCTGCCTGACCCCGCCCTCGTACAGGTCGCTGATCAGGATGAAGATCGAGTCGGTGGGGCGGGTGATCAGGCCCTGGGAGTAGGCGATGGCCCGGTTGATGTCGGTGCCGCCGCCGAGCTGGGTGCCGAACAGCAGCTCCACCGGGTCGTGCAGCCGGTCGGTGAGGTCCACCACCGCCGTGTCGAACACCACCAGCGACGTCTTCAGCGACCGCATCGAGGCCAGCACCGCCCCGAACACGCTCGAATACACCACCGACGCCGCCATCGACCCGCTCTGGTCGATGCACAGCACCACCTCGCGCTGCACCGACCGCTGCCTGCGGGCGTAGCCGATCAGGCGGGAGGGGACGACCGTGTTCCGCTCCGGCAGGTAGTTCTTGAGGTTCGCGCTGATCGTCCGGTCCCAGTCGATGTCGGCCACCCGCTTGGGGCGGTGGGTCCTGGCCGAGCGGTCGAGCGCCCCGCTCACCGCCGCCCTGGTCTTCTGCGCCAGCCTGCGCTCCAGCTCCTCCACCACCTTGCGCACCAGCGCCCTGGCCGACTCGCGGGCCTGGTCGGGCATGACCTTGTTGAGCGCGAGCAGGGTGCCGACCAGGTGCACGTCGGGCTCGACGGCCTCGAGCATCTCGGGTTCGAGGAGGAGACGGGTGAGGTTCAGCTTCTCGATCGCGTCCTTCTGCATGACCTGGACGACGGTGGAGGGGAAGTAGGCGCGGATGTCGCCCAGCCAGCGGGCCACCCTCGGCGCCGACGCGCCCAGCCCGCCCTCCCTGCCGCCCCGGCTCCCGTCGCCGCCTCCGCCGCCGACTCCGCCCTGGTCGTAGACGGCGGCCAGGGCGGCGTCCATCTGCGCGTCCGTACCGTCCAGGCCGCAGCCGGTGCCGTCGGCGGCCCCGCCACCGAGCACCAGCCGCCACCGCCGCAACCGCTCGTCCGCCGCGCTCATCACCACACCCGCTCGTCCGTCGCCGTCATCACGCGCGCGCTCTCCCGCCGTGCTCATCCGCCGGTTCTTCCGATGATCGACAGGACTGTCGCGACGGCCGCCGCGGCGCGGCGCTCGTCCACGTCCTGCTCCCGTGTCCCTTCGTCGCGGCCGGCCGAGCGCAGGCGCTCGCCGATGGCCCTGCGCTCGGGTGCGGCGAAGCCGCCGAACGTACGGCGCAGCAGCGGCAGCACGTCCACGAACTGCTCGCCGGACAGCCCCGTCAGCCAGCCGTCCACCAGGCCCAGCAGGCGCGGGTCGTGCACCAGCAGCAGCCCCCCGCCGGACAGGAACCCCTCGACCCACGCCGCCGCCCTGGCCGGGGCCTGCCCCCGGGACATGGCCCTGGACATGCGGTCACCCGCGTCGTCCAGCTCGCCGGAGTCCAGCAGGATCCGGGTGAGGCGGCCCTCGATCAGCCCGTGCAGGTCCTGCCGGTCGCTGATGCCGCGCAATGCGGCCATCCACCGCGCCCTCGGCGCCGCCCCATCACCGGCGGCCGGTTCTCCGCCGGCCGGGGTCGGTTCGGGGGCGTCGGCGGCCGGTTCTCCGTCGGACCCGGCCGGTCCGGGGGCGTCGGTGTGCGGTGGTGGGGCGTCGGTGAGGAGGGCGACGGCCGAGTGGACCGCGTCCACGTGCTTGAGCAGGTCCGCCGCCGCGTCGTCGTCGAGGCCGGTCACCGCGACCGGCAGCCCGACGCAGATCCGCTCCAGCATCGAGCGCACGATCACGGCCAGCCCGTCGGCCGAGGTGCCACGCACGTCGCCGTAGCGGTGGGCCCGGACCATCGCGGGCAGCGCCGCCATCAGGTGGGTGACGTCGGTGTCCAGCGCCGCCTTGGCCGACAGGGCCGCCAGCACCTCGGGCAGCGCCTCCGGCAGGTCGGCGAGCAGGCACTGCTCCACGAGCGCCGTCAGATCGGCCAGCGTCACCGTGCCCGCCCCCGCCGCACCGGGCGGCGCGGGAACACTCGCCGGACCGGGCGCGGGAGCGCCCGGTAGGCCCGGCGTCAGCGACGACGCGCCCGCCAGGTCTCTGGCGCGTTGTGTCGCGGCGGTGGCCACGGTGGTGCCCAGGGCGGCGTGCTCGATGAGCGCGAGGTCGTGCTCGGGCCGCCACTGCAGCGTCCACGCCTCCCTGAACGTCCCCTTGCCGCGCGCCTGCCCCGGCGTGCCCCAGCCCACCCCGAGCAGCCGCAGCCGGTGCAGCAGGTGGCTGCGGTCGAGGTCGAGGGGTTTGCGCAGGTCGAGGTCGATCTCCCGGTCGAGCGCCTCGGGCTTGAGCTTCAGCCGCCGCTGCTGCTCGCGCAGGTCCCGCTGGAGCGGCACCATCGGGGTGCCGTCGGAGACGTGGCCGAGCCGGTCGCCGACGACCATGCGCCGCCGGATCAGCTCCACGGCCAGGTCGTCGCCCTCGCACAGCACGGCCCTGGCCGCCTCGGTGACCTCGCCCAGCCCGGCCAGCGGCCGTCCGCGCAGGGCCGCCAGGCTGTCCGCGAGGCGTACGGACTCGATGACGTGCGCGGACGACACCGCCAGCCCCTCGTCGCGCAGCACCCCGGCCGCCTCGGCCAGCCAGCGCTCCACCGGCCGGTCGGGCGCCTCGAACAGGTGGTGGTACCAGCCGGGCGAGGTGATCCCCGCGCCGTACCCGCTCCAGGAGGCCAGCCGCCCGTACGTCCACGGCACCCACGTCAGCTCGGCCTTCACCTTCGGCAGGCCGCGCAGGACGGCGTTGTCCGCCGCGGCGGGCGGCAGCGGCCCGGCCAGCGCGGGCACGTGCCAGGCGCCGCAGACCACCGCGATCCGCCCGTGCCCCTGCTTGAGCGCCGCGCGGAGGGTCTTGCGCATGTACGCCTCGCGCCTGGCCTCCCGGCCGTCCGGCACGTATCCCTCGCGTACGGCGGCCATCGCCTCGGCGATCACCTCGAACGGCGTGTCGCCCCGGTGCTCGACGACGTCCTCCCACCAGCGCTCCGGATCGTCGTAGCCGGCCGCGGCGGCCAGTGACCCGATCGGATCGACCGGCACGACCGAACTCTCCCCTCCGCCCGGGGAACCTTCGCTCCCGCCGTCCCGGGGGCCGGGGGCACCGTCCCCGGGGTCGGGGGAGCCGTCCCGAATGTCCCGGGGGTCGTCGGTGGCCAGGGAGTGGGCGGCGGGCAGGTCGCAGAAGCGGACCGGGATGCCGGCGGACGTGCCGTACAGGATGGCCTGCCACTCCGGCGAGAACGCGGCGAACGGCCAGAACGCGGCACGGGCCGGGGCTCCCGGCACGTGGGCGAGCAGCGCGACCGGCGGCTCCAGGCCGGGCGCGAGCGTCACGAGGGCGTCGGCCTCCGGCGGGCCCTCGATGAGGATCGCGTCGGGACGCAGCCGTTCGAGCTCCCGCCGCACCGCCCGCGCGGACCCGGGCCCGTGGTGCCGCACGCCCAGCACGAAGACACCGCCGGAGCTTCCGCTCGAAGCCGGGACAGCACCGATGGCCGGGACAGCACCGATGGCCGGGACAGCACCGGTGGCCGGGACAGCGCTCATGACGCCTCGCGGCAGGCGCGGTAGAAGTCGCGCCAGTCGGCGCGCTCGCGGACCACGGTCTCCAGGTATTCGCGCCACACCACCCGGTCCGACACCGGCTCCTGCACCACCGCGCCGACGATCCCGGCGGCCACGTCGGACGGGCGCAGCACCCCGTCACCGAAGTGGGCGGCCAGGGCGATGCCGCTGGTCAGGACCGAGATGGCCTCGGCCGTGGACAGGGTGCCGCTGGGCGACTTGACCTTCGTGCGGCCGTCCTCGGTGACGCCCGCGCGCAGCTCCCTGAACACCGTCACCACCCGCCGGATCTCCGCCATCCCCGTGGTCGTCTCCGGCAGCTCCAGGGAGCGGCCGAGCTGGGCGACGCGGCGGGCGACGATGTCGACCTCTTCCTCGGCCGTCGCCGGGACCGGCAGCACGACGGTGTTGAAGCGGCGGCGCAGCGCGCTGGACAGCTCGTTGACGCCCCGGTCGCGGTCGTTGGCCGTGGCGATCACGTTGAAGCCGCGCTGGGCCTGGACCTCCCGGTTGAGCTCGGGGATCGGCAGCGTCTTCTCCGACAGCACGGTGATCAGGGCGTCCTGCACGTCGGACGGCATGCGCGTCAGCTCCTCGACCCTGGCCACCCGGCCCTCGGCCATCGCGCGCATCACCGGAGAGGGGGTCAGCGCCTCCATCGACGGGCCCTCGGCCAGCAGCCTGGCGTAGTTCCAGCCGTACCGGACGGCCTCCTCGGCGGTGCCGGCCGTGCCCTGCACCAGCAGCGTCGAGTCGCCGCTGATCGCCGCCGCCAGGTGCTCCGACAACCACGTCTTGGCCGTGCCGGGCACGCCGAGCAGGAGCAGCGCGCGGTCGGTCGCCAGCGTCGCCACCGCCACCTCGACGATCCGGCGCGCGCCCACGTATTTGGGCGTGATGCGGTCGCCGTCGCCCAGGATGTACGTGGTCACGGCCCACGGCGACAACTTCCAGCCCGGCGGCCTGGGCCGGTCGTCGTCCTTGGCCAGGACGGCCAGCTCCTCGGAGTACTGGTCTTCGGCATGCGGGCGCAGAACGGTCATGGGGAGAGCTCCTTGTACATGTCAGCACGGAACCGCAGCAGAGCGGCGACCTCTTGGACGGGCTCACACGGCGAGTGGTCCTCGGCCAGCTCCCACAGGGCCGGGTCGATGTGCTCGCCGGCGAGCTTGACCAGCTCGCCGAGGTTCCACGGCTGCGTGGTGTTCACCTTCACGATCTTGCCGAGCACGGCCGTGGCCAGGCCCTCGCGCCAGTGCGACGACACGCCGCCGAGCACCATGATCAACTGGCTGTCGAGGTCGTGCCGGCGTACGAACTGGGCGGCCAGCTCCTGCTGCTCCTCCGGCGGAAGGGCGCCGAGCAGGTCGGCGATCGGGTCCCAGCCGAACATCGCCCGCGCCCACTCGGGGGCGCGCTGCAGCACCGCGGCACGCACCCAGGCCGCCTTCACCTCCGCGTCCCATTCGGGGATCCTCATCGCGAGCAGCCGCCCCGGCGGGCGCTCCCAGACGGAGAGGGGGGCGCGCGCGATGATCTGCTGCAGCCACCAGGCGCGCTCGCCGATGCCCCGGGGCGGCTTGGGGCGCACGCCGTCGCGTTCCATCGCCTTGTCGCAGGCTTCGGGGGCCTCGACGGCGATGACGTCACCCGTGATCGTCACGCACGCGCGCACCCGCGCGGCCATGCGCCGGGACAGGCCGGAGCCCGGCAGGCGGGTGAGCAGGTTGGCCGCCGCCTGGCGCACCTCGCGGCGGCGGTCGTCGAGCGCCGCCTCCAGGAACGGTTCGTCCTCCATGCTCAGCCCGTCGGCCAGCACCTCGACGAACTCCGCCCGGTCGTCGGGCGTCTCGCGCTCCCACGTGCTCTCCAGCAGCCGCCTGGCCCGCGCGGGGTCGGCCGCCCTGAGCGCCCGCAGGTGGGCCCGCCGGTCGGCGGCGCCGCCCAGCTCCCATGTCTCGCCCGTGGGCTCCTCCAGGAGGTAGTCCCAGGCCGGGTTGAGCCCGGCCAGCCAGCGGCCGCGCTGCCCCGCCAGCACGCCGAGGTGCACGCGGATGGAGCGGTCGCGCCTGCCGCGCTCCAGCAGCTCGGGCAGCACGTACGCGGGCACCCGGCGGCCGGTCGCGGCGGCCGCGGCCAGCCATTCGGGGATCAGCCTCTCGTGCTCGCCGCCGAGCAGCCTGCCGAGCCGCTCGGCCGCCCGCCTTCCCACGGCCTCCCGCTCCTCCGCAGGCGCGCGTTCGCCCTCCGGGGCGGGCTCGGGCCGGTCGGTCTCGCGGACGCGCTGTCCCGCGCGGCGCCTGGCCACCTCGACCGCCGCCGCTTCGAGCAGATCGCCCCGGTACGGTCGCCGATCAGTGCCCACGAGCGCCGTCGAGGCCAGCTCTTCCCAGCCGGTCAAAGGATCACCGCCGTTCCGTCGTCGTCCCAGGTCAGCAGCGGGCGCAGACCGCGTGGGGTCCACTCGACGGCCACCGTGAGCGGGTGCCCGCCGGAGACGGCGAGCAGCCGCCAGGAGTCGTGCGCCCGGGGGTGCAGCGGCAGGCCGCCGATCGAGGTCCGCCCGGGAACCACGTCCTCGAGGACCAGCGGCCACGTCTCGGTCCACGGGTCCTCACCCAGCACCCTCGCCACCTCGTCCAGCGCCTCCGCGGGCGACATCCCCGGCGGCACGTCCGGCGGTGGACCGGTGGGTGGGGTGGCGGGCCGCGTGTCCGGGGAGGGCACGGGCGGGACGGGGCCGTGGCGGGTGGCGACCAGGGCGCGCAGGGGGGCGGCGCCCGGATAGTACGTGAGATCGGCGTCGATCGTGGTGCCCGTCACCAGGGAGGCGTCGAGCGCCTGGCCCTGGGGCGCGAACGACAGGATGAGGGCGGCTTTGCCGGTGCGGCGGCCCCGGAGCCAGACCCGGCGCGCCGTCAGCCGGTCCTGCGCCTCGTCGCGCCTGCCCAGCACGTCCCAGTGATCGCGCACCGGGGTGCCGGCCAGCACCTCTTCCCTGGTGACGGGGAACCCGACGCGGGTCAGCACGGTCTGCGCCAGCGGTCCGGGCAGCTCGGCGCGCCGCCGGTAGGCGATGGCGAGCAGGTTGATGAGCGCGTATTCCTCCAGCAGCCGCCCCGGCCAGCCCTCCTCGGCCCGCACCCGGGACAACCGCGCCACGATGCCCGCCACCCCGGGCGCCTGGGCGTCGATGAGCCGCTTGGCCAGACCGTCCCAGTCCTGCTCCGCCGCCCCCGCCAGGCCGTGCCGCACCTGGTCGGCCAGCCACCGCTCCAGCTCGGCCAGCCCGGCGGCGACCCGCCCATGACGCACGGACTCCGCCCCGCCCCCGATCCCGTCCCCTCTCCCCGGACCGCTCCCTTTCCCGACACCGCCCCCGCTACCGGCACCGGCCCGCGCCGGACCACCCGAACCCGCCGAATCCGCCGAATCCGCGCCAACGGCACCACGGCCACCAGCGCCTTCCACGCCACCACCGTCTGCGGCTCGGCGGCCTTCGGCACCACCATTAGCGCCCTCGGCGGTCTCGGCGGTCTCGGTGGCGGTGTTGGCGCGGGCGGCCTCGAGGCGGGCGGCGGACTTCGCGGCGCGTTCGGCCCGGCCCTCCAGCCACTCCGTCACCCACTGCGGCGCCGCCTCCAGGGCGGGGACCCCCTCGGCGGACCACAGGAGCAGCAGCCCGAGCGCGTGTTTGCACGGGAACTTCCTGCTCGGGCAGCTGCACCGGTAGGCGGGCTCGGTCAGGTCGACGGCGGCCAGGTAGGGCTTGGCCCCGCTGCCCTTGCACTCGCCATAGAGCACCATGCCCGTCGTGCCGCGCAGCGACCATTTCCCGGCCGCCGCCACCCCCTGGGCCGCCTTCTGGGACGACGCGTCAGGGGCGAGGGCCAGCACCTGATCGCGGCTCCACCGTTCGATCACCTGCCGCAGACTAGCCAGGCCGACCGACAATTCGCGCCCCGCGCGCGAGAGTCGGCGAACGGGCCGGCCGACAGACCGTCCCACCTGTCCGGCCCGCGCGGGAGATCCGGCGAACGGGCCAGTCGACAGATCGTCCCGCTTGTCCGGCTCGTGAGGGACAGCCGGCGAACGGGCTCGGCCGCAGGCCGACCCCCACTTGTCCTGAAACATCCTCATAAACTCGGCTAGGTGGAGCTACGGATCTATCCCGACGGCCCGTCCACCGAGGTGCCCGACGAGGCGGCGGCCCTGGCCAGCCCGCTCGACGGCCAGCTCGTCCTCGACGGCACCCGTTTCCTGCGCAGGGACGTCACCGGCGCGCCGGTCGCGTTCGTCGAACGCCCGCCCATCGCCGAGTCGCTCGACCTCCTCCCCCACCCCGAGGGCGGCTGGTTCAGGGAGACGTGGCGATCGCCGGTGACGTTCGCGCCGGACGGCTACCCGGGGCCGCGTGCCAGCGCGACCGCCATCTACTTCCTGCTGCACCCCGGCGAGGAGTCGGTGCCGCACGTGGTGAGGTCGGCGGAGCTCTGGTTGTGGCACCGTGGCGGCCCGCTCGACCTGACGATCGGGGACGAAACCGTCATCCTTGGCCAGGACGTGGAGCACGGTCAGGTGCCGCAGGCGGTCGTGCCGGGCGGGGTGTGGCAGTCGGCGCGCCCGGCGGGGGACGAAGCGGTGCTGGTGAGCTGCATCGTCTCGCCGGGCTTCGACTTCGCCGACTTCACCGCCTGAGCCTTCACCCCCGAGCCTTCACCGCCTGAGCCACGGCCTTCGGCGCGTGTCGGCGGTACGAGGTTTAGGGGGTGAGGGCGGGGCAGCGTCGCTGGTGCAGGAGGTATGCCATGAAAGCCAAGGAATGGACCGTGCGCGTCGCTCTCGCCGAGGCCGGCGACGACACCTCGGCGCAGGCGACGCTGACCACCGGGGACGGCCGGCGCGTGACCGGAAGCGGGCGGGCGCGCCGCAACCCCGCCGACCCGTCGGTGCCGGAGATCGGGGACGAGCTGGCCGTCTCGCGCGCGCTGGCGGACCTGGCGGAACGACTTGCCGTCATGACAAAGCACGACATTTCCGAATCAACCGCCGAATCCCCCACCACCAACCGCTCGTGGTAAATCTTATTATACCATAAAACCCGAAATTCCGCATTTTCTCGAAAATAAGCGATAAATCGCTATATTGATGGCCATGGCCATCCCCGATGCGAAATTCATCACCTCCGGGAAATTGCGTCTGTGGGCCGAGCGCTTCGGCCACCCCGGGGACCCCGTGGCGCTGCTCGTCATGGGCACCTCCACCCCGGGCGCCGGCTGGCCGGACGCGTTCGTCGAGACCCTCGTGGCCGGCGGCAGGCAGGTGATCCGCTTCGACCACCGCGACACCGGCAGGTCGGACCACGTCGACTTCACCGCCGACCCGTACACCCTGGCCGACCTGGCCGGCGACGCCCTGGCCGTGCTGGACGCGTACGGAGTCGAAGCCGCCCACGTCGTGGGCGTCTCGCTCGGCGGCGCGGTCGCGCAGTGGCTGGCCGTGCACCGCCCTGGGCGGGTGGCGACCCTGACCGTGATCATGTCGAGCCCGATGGGCGCCGAGGCGGGCCCCGTCTGGGAGCGCGCCCTGTCGGGGCGGGAGCCGGACCCGGCCGACCTGCCCCCGCCCGCGCCCCGCTTCCTGGAGCACCTCATGCGGGCGGCGGCCCTGCCGCGCACCACTCGTGAGCAGCACCTCGCGGCGGGGCTGGAGACCTGGCGGGTGCTGAGCGGCGAGGCGCTGCCGTTCGACGAGGAGGCGGCGCGGCGGCTGGTCGAGGAGTCCTACGACCGCGCGGCCGACCCGGGCGCGGCGCTCAACCACGACCTGGCCGGGCGGATCATGACCGAGGACCGGCGCGCGGCGCTGTCCTCGGTCAAGGCCGCCACGCTGGTCGTGCACGGCACGGAGGACCCCCTGCTCCCGCTGCCGCACGGCGCGGCGGTGGCCGCCGCGATCCCGCACGCCCGGCTGGAGGCGGTCGCGGGCATGGGCCACTCGTTCCTGTCGCCGGGACTGCCGCGCCGGATCGCCGAGCTCGTCCTCCGCCACACGGGCGCCTGAGCGAGGGGGCCCACATGCGATATACGGCTAAAGTGGCGATGATATTGCCCGGTTCTCCCTGAGAAAGGCATTCATGGGCAGGATGCACGCCGACGAGGCGGAGATCGACGTCCCGCTCGTCCGCCGGCTGGTGGCCGCGCAGTTCCCGCAGTGGGCGGAGCTGCCCGTCGAGCCGTTCCCCTCCTCGGGGACGATGAACGCGGTCTACCGGCTCGGCGACCACCTCTCCGTACGCCTGCCGCGCCTGCCCGGCGGCGTCGCCGACATCGCCAAGGAGCAGCGCTGGCTGCCGAGGCTGGCCCCGCTGCTGCCCGTCGCCGTCCCGGAGGTGCTCGACGCGGGCGCCCCGTCGGCGGACTTCCCCTGGCCGTGGTCGGTCAGCCGGTGGATCGCCGGCGCCAACCCGAAGGAGGGCGGGCTGACGGAGCCGGAGGCGCTGGCCGGGGACCTGGCGGAGTTCGTGGGGGCGATGCGGCGGATCGGCCTGCCGGACGGGCCGGCGGCGTACCGGGCGGGGCCCCTGGCTGAGTCGGACGCGGCGACCAGGGAGGCGATCGGGCGGCTCGGCGGGCTGATCGACCAGGCCGCCGCGACCGCCGTGTGGGAGGCGGCGGTGCGCGCGCCCCGGTGGGCGGGGCCGCCCGTGTGGGTGCACTCCGACCTGATGCCGGGCAACCTGCTGGTCACGGAGGGGCGGCTGGCGGGGGTGATCGACTTCGCCACCATGGGGCTCGGCGACCCGGCCTCCGACCTGATCCCCGCCTGGAACCTGCTCACGCCCGCCGCCCGCGAGGTCTTCCGCGCCGCGCTCGGCGCCGACGACGCGACATGGGTGCGCGGGCGCGGGCGGGCGCTGTCGATGGCGCTGATCCAGCTCCCCTACTACCTGCGCACCAACCCGGCGATCGCGGCCAATGCCAGACACGTCATCGACGCGGTGCTGGCCGACGCCGGGACGGCCGACGCCAGGACTGCCGGTGCGGGAACGGCCGGCGCGGAGCCTGCCGGCGCGATCAGCGGGGAACCCCTGGGGTAACGTCCACTCCGTCGCGCCGTCGCGCCGTCGCGTAAGGAGAGACGCATGATCCGCAAGGCCGTGATCCCCGTGGCCGGGCTGGGCACCCGGCTGCTGCCGCTGACGAAGGCGCTGCCGAAGGAGATGCTCCCCATCGGCGACAAGCCGGTCATCGAGCACACCATCCGCGAGCTGGTCGACTCCGGCATCGACGAGATCACGATCGTGACCTCGGCCCGCAAGGACCTGGTGCAGCGGCACTTCGCGCCGGACGGCGACCTGGAGCGGGAGCTGCGCGCCACCGGCAAGGACGGGCTGGCCGACGCGGTGGCCGAGCTGTCGTCGCTGGCCCACATCACGTACCTGTACCAGAACGGCCCGTACGGCAACGGCACCCCCGTGCTCAACGCCGCCCGCGTCATCGGCGACGAGCCGTTCATGGTGTTGTGGGCCGACGACGTGTTCGTGGCCGAGGTGCCCCGGGCGCAGCAGCTCAAGTCCGCCTACGAGGCGACGCGGGCGCCGGTGCTGGCCCTGATGCCGATGGAGGTCGAGGACGCGGCCCGCTACGGCGTGCCGATCGTCGAGGAGGACCTCGGCGGGGGGCGCCTGCGCATCTCGGGCCTGGTGGAGAAGCCGCGCCCGGAGGAGGCCCCCTCCCGGTACGCCGCCATCGGCGGCTACGTCGTCACCCCGGGCGTCGTGACCGAGCTGGAGGCCGCCACGCGGCGCTGGCACGACGACCCGGCGGGCGAGATCTACCTGACCGACGCGCTGCACCGCCACGCCACGGGCAACCCGGTGTACGGGCAGGTCATCGACGGCACCTGGTATGACACGGGATCGCCGCTGAACTACCTGAAGGCCCAGTTCGCGGCGGTGCTCGCCCATCCGGCCTATGGCCCGGAGCTGCGCAAACTGGCCCTGGAAGGCTAGCGTCTACCGGAGAACTTACGAGGAGGACCCCGGTGAGCCGACAAATCGTTTCCATCGTGGGCGGCAAGGACGCCGCCGCGGCGAGCACGTACGACTCGATCAACCCCGCCCGCACGGGCGAGGTCGTGGCGCGGGTCGGCCTGGCGGACGCGGAGACGTTCGCCGCCGCCTGCCGCACCGCCAGGGAGGCGCAGCGCGAGTGGGCCAAGGTGCCGGCGCCGGTGCGCGGGCGGGTGATCGCCTCCATCGGGCGGCTGGTGGAGGCCAACACCGAGCGGCTGGCCCGGCTGGTCACCGAGGAGATCGGCAAGCCGTACGCCGAGGCGCTGGGCGAGGTCCGCGAGATCGTCGACACGTGCGACTTCTTCCTCGGCGAGGGCCGCAGGCTGTACGGCCAGACGGTCCCGTCGGAGATGCCGGACAAGAACCTGTTCACGTTCCGGAACCCGGTCGGCGTCGCCGCGGTCGTCACCGCGGGCAACTTCCCGGTGGCCGTGCCGTCGTGGTATCTGGTCCCGGCCCTGCTGTGCGGCAACGCCGTGGTCTGGAAACCCGCCGAGTACGCCGCCGCCTCCGCCCACGCCATGTTCCGGCTGTTCGCGGCGGCGGGCCTGCCCGACGGCGTGCTGAACATCGTCTTCGCCGACGGCGCGGAGACGTTCCGGGGCCTGGAGCAGGCCCTGGGCGAGGGCAGCGTGCACAAGGTCGGCTTCACCGGCTCCAGCGAGGTGGGCAGGAAGGTGGGCGAGCTGACCGGCCGCCACCTGCAGTCGGCCTGCCTGGAGCTGGGCGGCAAGAACCCGATGGTGATCATGCCGGACGCCGACCTCGACCTGGCCGTGGAGGGCGCGCTCTTCTCCGGCTTCGGCACCGCGGGCCAGCGCTGCACCAGCCTCGGCACGGTGATCGTGCACGAGAGCGTGCACGACGAGTTCGTGGCGCGCTTCGCGCGGGCGGTGGGCGCGGCCCGGATCGGCGACCCGGCGCAGGACGTGCTGGCCGGCCCGCTGCTCGACCGGAAGTTCGCCGACCGTTACGAGGAGTACCTCACCTGGATCCAGCCGCACCACCGGGTCGTGACGGGCCCGACCGGCCGGATCACCAAGGACAGCCCGCACGGCGGCTTCGACGGCGGCGACGGGCTCTACTACCACCCGGTCGTGGTGGACGGCGTGCGGCCCGGCGACCGGCTGTTCATGGAGGAGACGTTCGGCCCGATCGTGGGCGTGACGACGTTCTCGACCCTGGAGGAGGCCATCGACCTGGCCAACCTGCCCGGCTACGGCCTGTCGAGCTCCATCTACACCACCGACGCGCGGCACGCCTTCCGCTTCCGCGAGGGCGTCTCGGCCGGCATGGTCAGCGTCAACAACTCCACCTCCGGCGCCGAGGCGCACCTGCCGTTCGGCGGCAACGGCAAGTCGGGCAACGGCAGCCGCCAGTCGGGCATGTGGGTGCTCGACCAGTTTACCCGCTGGCAGGCGATGAACTGGGACCACTCCGGACGCCTGCAGAAGGCGCAGATGGACGTGGCGGAAATCACCCCCGATCTGGACTTCCGCCTGTCATGAGAGAAGGGGCCCCTCGCCGAGGGGCCCCCTTCTCACGGGGATCAGACCTGGCCGGCCTTCTCCAGCGCCGCGCAGCAGGTGTTCACCAGCAGGCGGGTGACCACGTACGGGTCGACGTTGGCGTTGGGGCGGCGGTCCTCGATGTAGCCCTTCTTGTCCACCTCGACCTGCCACGGGATGCGCACGGAGGCGCCGCGGTTGGAGACGCCGTAGGTGTACTTGTTCCACGGGGCGGTCTCGTGGTGGCCGGTCAGGCGCAGCTCGATGTCGGCGCCGTACTGGCTGACGTGCTCCATCGGCTTGTCACCCTCGCCGAGCGCCTCGCAGGCCGTGATGATCGCCTCGTAGCTCTCGCGCATGGCCTTGGTGGAGAAGTTGGTGTGCGCGCCGGCGCCGTTCCAGTCGCCGCGGGCGGGCTTGGGGTCGAGGGTGGCCTCGACGCCGTACTCCTCGGCGGTCCGGTAGAGCAGGTAGCGGGCGACCCACATGTGGTCGGCGACCTCGACGGGGCCCGCCGGGCCGATCTGGAACTCCCACTGGCCGGGCATGACCTCGGCGTTGATGCCGGAGATCTTCAGGCCGGCGGCGAGGCAGCGGTCGAGGTGGAGCTCGACGATCTCGCGGCCGAACACGGCCTCGGCGCCGACGCCGCAGTAGTAGTGGCCCTGCGGGGCGGGGAAGCCGCCCTCGGGGAAGCCGAGCGGGCGGCTGCCCTTGAAGAAGGTGTACTCCTGCTCGATGCCGAACCAGGACTCCTGGGCGGCGTACTGCTCGGCGATCGGGCGCAGCAGGGCGCGGGTGTTGCTGGCGTGCGGCTCCCCGTCGATCTCCTCGACCTCGCACAGCACGAGCTTGTTGTCGCCGCCGCGGATCGGGTCGGGGCAGACGAACACCGGGCGGAGCACGCGGTCCGACGAGTGTCCCTCGGCCTGGTTGGTGCTGGAACCGTCGAAGCCCCAGACCGGAGGCTCGGCGCCGTCGGCAAGGATCTTCGTCTTCGAGCGCATGAGAGCGGTGGGCTCGGTGCCGTCGATCCAGATGTACTCAGCCTTGTAGCTCACGGCGGTCCTTTCGGGGTTTTTCTCAGCCACGCCGAGTCTTACGGAGGGCCGTTTCCCGCTTTTTGCCCGAATGTGAACGCCGTGTTAATCCGGACGCCCGCCGGCCGCCGTGACCTCAGGGACGAACGTGGGCTTCCGGGGCGAACGCCGCCAGCTCCGGCACGGTCGCGCCGTCCAGGATCGAGCGGGCCAGCGCGTCCCCCGTGAAGGGCGCCATCGTCAGCCCCGCCGCCCCGAACCCCGTCACCACGTGCAGCCCGGCGACGCCCGGCAGCGCGCCCGCGACGGGCACGTTCGGCGAGGCCAGAGGGCGCAGCCCGACGCGGGTCTCGACGAGCGTCGCCTCGGCCAGCCCCGGCGCGATGCGCAGCGCGTCGGACAACACCTGCCACTGCCCGCGCGCGGTCACCCGCACGTCGAAGCCGCTGCCCGTCTCCCTGGTCGCCCCGACCGCCACCCGCGAGTCGTCGAAGGCCACCAGGTAGTGGTGCGACAGCGGGTCCACCGACGGCCAGCCGCTGGTGTCCACGCCGTCGAGCCGCAGGTGGGTGATCTGGCCGCGCTGCGGCTCGACCGCCAGCTTCAGCCCGTACGGCGCCAGCACCTCGTTCGCCCAGGCGCCCGAGGCCACCAGCACGTCGTCGCCCTCCAGCGTCTCGGCGCCCACCTCGACCAGGGGCGCCGCGTGCGGGCGCGGCGCCAGCACGGCCCGGCCGCGCACCCGCCGGGCGCCGTGGCGGGCCGCGCCCTGGAGCAGGGCGTCGCGCATGACGCGGCCGTCCACCAGGGCGCCGCCGGAGATGAACACGCCCTCCAGGCCGGGGGCGAGCACGGGCACCAGGGCGCGCACCTCATCATTGCCGATGCGCCGCACCTCCCCCACGGCGCCGCCGGCCGCGCCCGCGCGGGCCTCGACCCGGGCCTGCGCCTCGGCCAGCCTGGCGGGGTCCTCGTGGACGAGCAGCGCGCCGGTGCGCCGGTAGTCGGTGCGCGTCACGCCCGCCTCGCCCAGCAGCGCGACGGCCTCGGGGTAGTAGGCCGCGCCCGCCGCGTACAGGTCGTAGTACGGGCCCTCGGCGGTGGTGGCCCAGGGCGAGATGATGCCCGCGCCCGCCGCCGTGGCCTGCCCGTCCGCGCCGGAGTCCACGACCGTGACGGCCGCTCCCCTGCGGGCCAGCGCGAAGGCGGCGCTCGCGCCGGCGATGCCGCTGCCGATGACGATGACGCGGTGTGCTGCCAAGATCTTTCTCTCCCGTCTTTCCCGTGGTCCCCGGCTGCTCCCGGGATCCGCACTCCGCAGGCTATCCACGGCGCGCGGCGCGGCCCCCGGCGGGCTTGGGTGCCGCGAGACCGGGTACCACCTGCGACGACAGACACGCGACCGTGCCCGTCGCCGCCCTCCACGACGGCCCGCACACCTGGAGCCGCTGGATGGACGTGACCGCCGCTGTGTGGTGGCTGACGATTCTCGGGATCGTCGGGCTGCTGGTGTTCGACTTCGTCTTCCACGTCCGCAAGTCGCACGTCCCCACGCTGCGCGAGGCGTCGATCTGGTCGGCCCTGTACGTCGGCATCGCCCTGCTGTTCGGCGTCGGCGTCTGGGCGTTCGGCGGGGCCGACCCGGGAGCGGAGTATTTCGCCGGTTACGTCACCGAGAAGGCGCTGTCGGTCGACAACCTGTTCGTCTTCCTCGTCATCCTGGCCAGTTTCAAGGTGCCGCGCGCCGACCAGCAGAAGGCGCTGCTGTTCGGCATCGTCTTCTCGCTGATCGCCAGGAGCGGGTTCATCCTGGTCGGGGCGGCGCTGATCAACATGTTCGCGTGGGTCTTCTACCTCTTCGGGCTCATCCTGCTGCTCACGGCGGGCAACCTGATCAAGCCCGAGGGCGAGGAGAGCCACTCCCCCGACAACTTCATGGTCCGCGCGGCGCGCCGCCTGCTGCACACCAGCGACCGGTACGACGGCGACAAGCTCTTCACCGTCCAGGACGGCAAGCGCGTCATGACGCCGATGCTGCTTGTCATGATCGCCATCGGCGGCACGGACATCCTGTTCGCCCTGGACTCGATCCCGGCCATCTTCGGCCTCACCCAGAACGTCTACCTCGTCTTCACCGCCACCGCGTTCTCGCTGCTGGGCCTGCGGCAGCTCTACTTCCTCATCGACGGGCTGCTGGACCGGCTGATCTACCTCACCTACGGCCTGGCCGTCATCCTCGGCTTCATCGGGGTCAAGCTGATCCTGCACGCCCTGCACGAGAACAACGTGCCGTTCATCAACGACGGCGAGCCGGTGAAGGTGGCCGAGATCAGCACGGGGCTGTCCCTGTCGGTGATCATCGGGGTGCTGCTGGTGACGGTGGTGGCCTCGCTGGCCAGCATGAAGGGCCGGGTGCAGAACACGGTGTCCGCGGCACGCCGGTACGCGCAGGCGTACCTCGACGTCGAGCAGGACCCGGAGGTGCGCGAGGAGATCTACGGCAAGCTGCTCGCCGAGGAGGCGCGGCTCAGGATGTTCCCCGAGAAGCACCGGGCGGGGATCCGCGAGCAGGACAAGCTGATGGGCCTGCTGCGCCGCGCCCACGAGCAGCACGACCGCCACCCCTGACCTGCCGGACGGGCCGGGGGCAGGGGGTCAGGGGTGGCGCCGGAACGCCCCGGCCCGCCGGTCGTCCCGGCTACGGGCGGCGATCGGAGCCGCTGCCGCCGTAGCCGCTGCCGCTGCCGCTGCCGCTGCCGTTGCCGTTGCCGCCGTTGCCGCCGTTGCCGTTGCCGTAGCCGTAGCCGTCGTAGCCGAGCAGCCGCATCGCGGTGTCCGGGTCCATCGCCGCGGCCAGGAGCTGCGCCCTGGCGTGGGCCTGGTCACGCTCCCGCTCCGCCCTGACCCGTGCCGTACGGATGCCCTTGATCGCGACGTACGCCAGCCCCGTGCCCACGATCACCGCGACGACCAGCACGAACAGCAGGAGCAGCAGCCCCGGGGAGGCCACCCCCGGCGTGGCGGCCGTGGCGCCGCCGTCACGGTCGCCGGCCCCGCCGCCCGCCAGTGTGCCCGTCACGGCGAGCGCCGCGATGACGGACAGCGCCACGAGCCCGAGCAGGCTCGCCACGACCAGCCAGACCCTGTTCACGGCCCACCCGCGCGACGGCGGCGCGGCCGTGGACGTGGCCGTGGACGTGGCCGTGGACGTGGCCGTGGACGTGGCCGTGGACGTGGCCGTGGACGTGGCCGTGGACGTGGACCTGGACGTGGCCGTGGACGTGCCCACCACGACGGGCGCCGGCTCCGCCACGGGCCCGGCGGCCCGCGCGGGCGGGGCCGCGGCGGCCCACGGCACGAACTCCGGCCGCTCCCCCTGCTCGACCACCACCGGCCCTCGCACCGCCCCCCGCCCGGCCACCCCGGCCTGCCCCACCGGCTCCGACCGAACCGCACCGGAAGGCACAGCCGTGGGCGCGGAGCCGGGCGCGGGTGGGGAACCGGGCGCCGGTGCGGAGCCGGGCGCCGGTGCGGGGCCGAACGCGGGCGCGGCGCCAGGCGCCGGTGCAGAGCCGGGCGCGGGCGCGATGCTGGGCGCGCGTGGGGAAAGGAGGGCGGGGTGGGGGGTGTGGTAGGGCGGGTGGTGCTGGATGCGGGGCGCCGGGGGCGCGGAGTCGCCGGGCACTCTGCCGAAGGCCGCCGGCCGCCCGTGACCCGGCAGCTCACGCCCCATCCGCCCGTGCTCCCGGTGCGCCCTGACGGCGTCGCGGTGGTAGTCCTCCAGCTCCCGGTAGAAGGCGTCCGACGCGTAGACGGTCCCGTCCACGGACGGCCCCCGCTCCCGCCGCAGGACGGCGACCACGTCGTCCCCGTCGAGCGTCCGGTGCGTCTCCAGCGCGTGCGCCAGGCAGAGCACCTCTCTGCGCCGTGCCCGCAGCAGCTCCCCGGTCTTCTCCAGCAGCCGCGCGAGGGCCCCCTCGACATGCGCGGCGCGGCCCTCCAGGCGGCCCTCCGTGCGGCCCTCCATGCGGCCCTCACTGCGGCCGTCGGTGCCGCCGTCGGCGAGGTGCAGCTCCCGGAGGGCGGGCAGCGAGGCGAGGCCGGCCCCCATGCCCCAGCACGACTCCATCATCGCGCTCAGGCGGGTGGCGGAGTACAGGTCCCCGGAGACCCCGGAGGAGTGGTCGTCACCGTAGAACAGGCGCTCGCCGGCCAGCGAGGCGAGCGCGACCATGATGTCGGCCTCGTGCTCGCTCTTCCACCGGACGAACCGCTCCTCGGGCGGGATCGGGGCGACCATCCCGAGGTGGCCGGCGCCCTTCTCGATGGTGGCGACGTCGATCCCGAGGCCGGGACGGGTCGCGTACGCCACCACGGCGTGGCACGCCTCGTGCACGGCCACGGCGTGCCGTTCGCGCCCGGCGTACTCGACGTCCTCGGGCGGGTCGAAGCGCATGAGCCGCCGGGCGCGCAGCACGTCCGGCCAGGTGATGACCTCGCGCCCGTCGCGGGCGGCGGCGATGAGGGACTCGTTGACCAGGTCCTTCATGGTGGCGCCGGTCGCGTACGGGGTCAGCGTGGCGAGCCGGTCGAGCTGCTCGCGGGTCAGCTCGTGCCACACCCTGCCGAAGTAGCCCTGGTAGGTGCGCACCCGTCCGGCCTTCGACGGATGGCCGACCCGGTGGACGCGGTCGATGCGGCCCGGCCGCAGCAGCGCCTCGTCCACCGACTCGGGCCGGTCGGCGGTCATGATGACGAGGACGCGGTGGTCGGGCGGCGGTTTGGGCCGCATGCCGAGCAGCGGGCGTACGGAGCGGTTGACGAACCCGCGCGGCTTCCTCAGGCCGGCCAGCTCGGCGAGCAGCGCCCGCAGCGCGCCGGAGCCCCCGCCCGGCGGGTCCGCGACCGCGGGGAGGCTGCCGGGCTCCGGCTCGCCGGGACCGCCGCCCCTGAAGGCGAGCAGCCGGCGGGCGTCCTCCGAAAGGTACGTCATGCCGTGGCAGCCGGCCGCCCCGGTCACGCCCGGCCCCGGCGCGTCCCGGCGGGCGGGACGGCCGCGCCCGCCGAGCGCGCCGGCCTCCTCGAACAGGACGACCACGCCGCCGTGCCGGAGCCCGAGCCGGCGCACCCTCCTGAACAGGGACCTGACCCGCAGGGCGCCGGCGACCGGGCCCGCGAGCGCGGCCGAGTCGACCCACACGTACGGCTTGCCGCTCTCGCCGGCCACGGCCTCGGCGATGAGGGTCTTGCCGGTCCCCGGCGGTCCCCACAGGAGCAGGCCGCCGGGGACGTACCCGCCGCGCCGCTCGATCTCGCCGCGCCGCTCCACCAGGGCGAGGTGCTCGCGGATCCGCCCCACCACGTGGTCCTGCCCCCACACGTCCCGCAGCCTGGTGGCGAGGTCTCCGGGAAGGTACGTCTCCACGCCGCCCCTGGACAGGGACCAGGACAGCCAGGCGAGCGGGACGGCGACGAGCACGATCAGCACGATCGCGGCGGGCGGCAGCGCCTGCCAGAGCAGCACCACGGCCCGGGGCGGCGCGGTGAGCGGGCCGGTGTCCAGCACCGCCCCCAGCACCAGGACGATCAGCGCGACGAGGAGGGCGGCCTGCAGCGCCCGCGCGAGCCGGAACCGGCTCCAGTCGCCGAGGCGGCGGCGCGCCCACCGCTCGCACCCGCCGCAGATCCGCCCGCGCCACAGCCGGTCGTAGGCCGGCCAGTGCTCGGCGACCAGGACGTGCGCCTGCCGGACGGTCTCGGCGCCGAGCAGCCAGAAGATCCACTGATGGTCCCGCGCGATCCACCGCGCGGCCTCGGGGAAGGTGATGATGCCCTCGAAGTCGGCCATCGCCTTCCAGATCAGGACGAGGTAGGCGGCGACGAGCGCGGCGAGCAGCCGGCTCCGCTCCCGGAACCGCAGCCTCCTCCTGTGCGCGGGGTCCCGGCCTGCGGGCCCGCTGCCGGGGGCGCGCAGCCCTCCCTGGTACGTGGTCATGGTCAATGGCGCTCCCCTATCCAGGCGACCGGAGCAGCTTGAAGGAGCTCGCGATCTGGTCGAACTCCGCGGCGCGCTTGCGGTGGCAGGTCGACCGGCAGCCGATGAGCAGGACGGAGACCGTGGCGCCCCGCCCGTCGAGGACGGCGGTGTGGTCGAACGTCTGTGTGTCGCGGCCGATCTGGTAGCTGAAGCGGACGCGCACGCCTCTGGCGCCGTCGTCCAGGGTCAGGACCTCGTCGCTGATGGGCTCGAAGTCGTGGAGGAGCGGCGGCCGGCCCGTCATCACCGCCTGCTGCAGATAGGCCCGGCGCGTGTCCCGCGTCACCGGCAGGATGAAGTCGCGCAGCCTGTTCAGGGAGATAGAGTCCCGTTGCTCTGCGGTGAGCTGGTGCACGGTGGCGTAGACGAACGGCTCCGCCGAGCCGAGCAGGTGCTCGACCGACGGGTCGGCCGACCGGTCGAAGGCGGTCGACCAGACCCGCTGGGCCCGCAGCAGCGCGGCCTGGGAGTCGGGATGGTCGCCCGTCAGGTAGAGCTCGATGGGGCTCGCGTCGAGCCGCGTGAACGTGGCCGGCACCTTGAAATACGTGGTCCCGGCCCTGTCCTTCACGTAGGTGAACTCCGGCTGCCCGCACGCGGACGCCGCCAGGATCGCGGCCGTGAGCGCGACCAGAGCCCGTGCCTTTTTCACGAGGGCCTACCTCCGGCTTTACGGACCGACGGAGTTGTTGTGCCCGCTTTCAGATGGAATGAGCCCTATGTGCGGTGAGAAATCTTGACCAAATCTTGGCCGTAGGCTGGCTTTACTCGTTACAGATCCTCCGGCCGCCTACGTCTGGGTGATGCCGCCGCGCGGCAACGTTCGTGCAACCCCCATTGGTTCAACACGGGAAGTAGCGAAAGATATGAGGATCTCCTTCCGACACCCCCGGAGCGCGCAAATGACTGAACCCGCCATGGAGACCGTCGACTCCTTCGGCCTGACCGCCGAGCGTCAGTTCGCCGACGTCTGGTCGAGGCCGGTCCTGTCGGTCAAGGAGCGCCGCCTGCTCCTCATCGGGCTCCTCGTCGGCCAGGGGCTGCACGAGATGACGGACGTGCAGCTCGACGTCGCGCTGCGCGCCGGCGAGACGAGCGAGGCCGAGCTGCGGGAGGTCGTGGTCTTCCTCACCCACTACGCGGGCTGGGCCCGGGGGGCGAAGCTGAACGACCAGGTGGAGGCGCTGATCGAACGGGTCAGGCGGGATCGATGCGATAGACCGGGCCCTGGAGACTGAGCGCGTACAGCTCGCCGTCGGGGCCCTCGCCGAACGACGAGAGCTGCTCCACCTCGCCCACCTCGGCCGAGGCGGCCGGATCGGCCACCGGCGCGGCCCTGACCCAGCCGGCGCAGAAGTCGCCGTACAGGAACCGGCCCCGCAACCAGGGGATCTTCTCGCCGCGGTAGACGTGGCCGGCGATGACCGAGCAGTTGCCGCCCTCCTTGAGCGGGTAGACGATCACGGGGTCGACGAGGCCGGCCCCTCCCCCGCCGCCCTGGAAGGGCTCCTTGCCCTCGCGCAGGTTCCAGCCGTAGTTCTCGCCGCCCTTCGAGCCGGCCGGCTGGTGGTCGACCTCCTCCCACGCGTTCTGCCCGACGTCGCCGATCCACAGGTCGCCGGTCTCCCGGTCGAAGCTGAACCGCCAGGGGTTGCGCAGGCCGTAGGCCCAGATCTCCGGCCGCGCGCCCGCCCTGCCGACGAACGGGTTGTCCTCGGGCACGGTGTACGGCCTGCCGCGCGGGTCGATGCGCAGGATCTTGCCCAGCAGCGTGCCCAGGTCCTGGCCGTTGCCCTGGGGGTCGCCCGCGCTGCCGCCGTCGCCGAGCGCGATGTAGAGGTGGCCGTCGGGGCCGAAGGCGAGCTGGCCGCCGTTGTGGTTGGCGTACGGCTGGTCCTGGGTGAGCACGTCGCGCCTGGCGGTGGCCCGCTCCCCGTCGTAGGCCCATTCGGTGACGTGGGTGCGGCCGGCGGCGTCGGTCCAGTCGAGGTAGACCCAGCGGCCGGTGGGGTGGAAGGCGACGCCGAGCAGCCCCTGCTCGTTGCCCGTGCTCACCTCGCCGGACAGGTCGATCACGGTCGTGCCGTCGGTGGTGCGCAGCCGGCCCGTCTTCTCGGCCACGTAGAGCCGGTCGTCGCCCTTGCGCACGGCGAAGGCGACCGGCTGCTCCAGCTCGGCGATGCGGGTGAACCGCAGCCGCTCCGGCGCGGGGGCCGCGGACGCGGACGGCCGCGGGGCGGTCGCCCCGGGGGCGTGGGTGGCCGAGCCCGCCGGCGCTTGCGAAGCACACGCGGTGAGGGCCGCCAGGAGGAGTACTGCCACGACGAGGCGCACGTCGTCCATCCTGCCACGGACGTTAGGGTGCAGGCATGCCTACCGCACTGATCACTGGCGCGACCTCCGGAATCGGCGCCGCCTTCGCCCGGCGCCTGGCCGCCGACGCCTACTCCCTCGTCCTCGTGGCCCGCGACGAACTGCGCCTGACCAGGACCGCCGACCAGCTCAAGCTCCGCTACGGCGTGAGCGTCGAGGTGCTGCCCGCCGACCTGGCCACCGAGGAGGGCCTGTCCAGGGTGGAGTCGAGGTTGCGCGACGGCGTCGACCTGCTGGTCAACAATGCCGGGTTCGGCAACGCGGGCCGGTTTCCGCACGTGCCGGTCGAGAACGAGGTCCGCATGCTGAAGGTGCACTGCGAGGCGGTGCTGCGGCTGACGCTGGCGGCGCTGCCGGGCATGCGGGAACGCGACCGGGGCGCGATCGTGAACGTGGCGTCGGTGGCGGCGTTCTTCACCCGCGGCACCTACAGCGCGTCCAAGGCGTGGGTGGTCAACTTCAGCGAGTCGGCCGCGAACGAGGTGGGCAACCCGCGCATCAGGATCATGGCGTTGTGCCCGGGTTTCGTGCGCACCGAGTTCCACCGGCGGGCCTCGATGGACGCCTCGGGCATCCCCGGCTTCCTGTGGCTGAAGGCCGACGACGTCGTGCGCGAGGCGATGCGCGACCTGGCGCTGGGCAGGCGGGTGTCGATCCCCGACCTGCGCTACAAGGCCATCGTGGCGGTCGGGCGGCTCGTGCCCCGGCGCCTGCAGGCCGCCGTGTCGTCGCGGATCGGCCGCTGACCTGCTTCAGCAGGCCCGCCGATCTGGGGGAAAGGATGGGCCCCCGCCGCGGGAGGGGGTCGCGGTGGGGGCCCGGACGGTCGTGGGCTGGGCCCACGACCGGGAATCAGGAGTCAGCGGTCGCTCAGCGGTTGGCCTCGTGGCCGATCGACAGGCCGGAGGTCGGGTCGAAGAAGTGCAGGTTGTGCGTGTCGACGACCAGGTCGATGTTCTGGCCGGGACGGACGTGGCTGCGGGCGTTGACGCGGGCGGTCCACAGGGACTTGTCGCCCGTCAGCGGCAGCGTCGCCTCCTCGTCGTCGCCCGTGTCGGCGGCGGCGACGGTGTCCTTGTGCTCCACCGGCGGGGCGTCGATCAGGAACAGCACGTTGATCTCGGAGCCCAGCTCCTCGGTAACCTCCGCCTTGACGGGCAGCGTGGCCCAGCCGTTGGCGTGGTTGCCCGCGGAGGCGGCGTCCTCGAAGTCGGAGGGGCGGATGCCGAGGATGACCTTCTTGCCGATGTACTGGTCGAGGCCCGGCTTGTCGGAGAAGGCGGACTCGGGGATCGGCAGCTTGATGCCGGCGAAGGAGACGGCGGTGCCGCCGTCGCGGACCAGCTCGGCGGTGACGAAGTTCATCGAGGGCGAGCCCATGAAGCCGGCGACGAACAGGTTGACCGGCTTGTCGAACAGGTTCTGCGGGGTGTCGACCTGCTGGAGCAGGCCGTCGCGCAGGACGCAGACGCGGTCGCCGAGGGTCATGGCCTCGACCTGGTCGTGGGTGACGTACACGGTGGTGACGCCGAGGCGCTCGTGCATCTGGTTGAGCGAGGCGCGCATCGAGACGCGGAGCTTGGCGTCCAGGTTGGACAGCGGCTCGTCCATGAGGAAGGCCTGCGGCTCACGCACGATGGCGCGGCCCATGGCGACACGCTGGCGCTGACCACCGGAGAGGGCGGCCGGCTTGCGCTTGAGGTAGGTCTCCAGGCCGAGCATCTTGGCGGCCTCGTTGACGCGCTTCTGGATCTCCGGCTTGGGCATCTTGCGGAGCTTGAGGCCGAAGGCGAGGTTCTCCTCGACCGTCATGTGGGGGTACAGCGCGTAGTTCTGGAAGACCATCGCGATGTCGCGGTCCTTCGGCGGCAGGTGGTTGACCACCTTGTCGCCGATGGCGATCTCGCCGCCGCTGATGTCCTCCAGGCCCGCGATCATCCGGAGCGCGGTCGACTTACCGCAACCGGAAGGACCGACCAGCACCATGAACTCGCCATCCTTGATCTCAAGGTTGAGCCCGTTCACGGCCTTTACGCCACCGGCGTAGATTTTGTCGACGTTCGTCAGAACGATGGATGCCATGACATTCCTTCGCGCTCCAGGGCTGTGGCCCGGACGTTGGTTCTGAGGATCCACCGGCGGGCCCTGCCCCCGCGTCCGTGGATACGTTTTCAAGCATCTCACCCGAAACGGACATCGGTGTCAAGGGTTACGGCGTGACCAGCCTTTGCGGGCTCCGGCGGCTTCCGGTTTCCGTGGAAGCATGATGGAATCGTTTCCATGGAGAAGCGGGCGACGATCAAGGATGTGGCAGAGGCGGCCGGCGTGGGCGTCGCGACCGTGTCGCGGGTGCTGTCGGGCGGCTCGGCCAGCCCCCGCACCCGAGAGCGCGTGCTGGCCGTCGCCGCCCAGCTCGACTACCGCCCCAGCGCCCTGGGCCGCAACCTGCGCCAGCGCCGCACCGGCGGCATCGGCCTGCTCGTCCCCGACCTCACCGACACCTTCCACGCCCAGCTCGCCGAGGGCGTGCTCGCCTGCGCCCGCCCGGCCGGCGAGCCGGTCGTGCTCGGCTCCACGGGGGGCGATCCCGAGCAGGAGTCCGAGCTGATCGGCATGCTGCTGGAGCAGAGCGTCGACCGCCTCGTCGCGGTCCCGTCGGGCGACGAGGAGACCTGGGCGCCGGCCATCCGCGCGGGCATGACGGTGGTCTTCGCCGACCGCCTCCCCGCCGGGCCGCCCGCGGCCGACGACGACCCCGCCGCGGCGGCCGTCGACGACCTGCTGCTCCTCGACGGCCTGGCCCCCGCCCCGCCGCCGCCGGGCCGCGCGCTCGACGTGCCGTCCGTGGTGGCCGACGACCGGGCGGGCATCCGCACGGCGGTCCGCTACCTGCGCGGCCTGGGCCACAAGCGCATCGCCTTCCTCGGCGGCCCCGGCCACGACCGGCGGGCGGCGGCGTTCAGGGAGGCGGTGGGCGCGCCGGTGGACGAGGAGCTGGTGGTGTTCGGCACCGGCAGCCGCGACTCGGCCTACGCCGCCGCCTCGGGCCTGTTCCAGAGCCGCCCCGACCTGTCGGCGGTGGTGGCCGGCGGCAACGTGCTCGGGGAGGCGGCCGTGCTGGCGGCCAGGGAGCTGGACCTGCGGGTGCCGAGGGACGTGTCGCTGGTCATGTACGACGACGTGCCCTGGGCCGAGCTGTGCTCCCCGCCCCTGACGGTCATCGCCCAGCCGGGCCGCGACATGGGCTACCGCGCGGCCGAGCTCGTCCTGCGCTCGGGCGGCCGCAGGCAACGCTCGGTCGTCCTGCCCACGGAGCTCATCATCAGAGGCAGCTGCGGCCCCCACCGCTGACCGCCTCCCCCACTCAACCGGGCACGACACCGAGCTCGACCAGCAGCCGCCACACCTCCGTCGAGGGACCACGATCGACAACCTTGCAGCCGTCCCCGTGCCCCGCCCTGCCGGTGCAGACCATGCCGGGGCAGTTGGTGATCAGCGACCTCGCCCGGCTGACGGCCGCGGACTCCCTCCCGCTCAGCGCAGCCGGCGCAGCGGCGTCGAGATGCTTGTCGAAGCCCTTGAACGCCTTGTGTGCGGCCCTCAGCCGATCCTGGACGTTCCTGGAACTCAAGGAGCCGGACACGCCCGCGACGAAGTGCAGCAGCAACCACAGCTCGAAACAAGGGTGGGAGAACGCCACGCGCACCCCCGCCGATTCGGCACGCTCATAGGACTGTGCCACTCTGCTGTGGTCGTCCCTGTCGAAGAACGCCCACACTTGCTCACGCCGGGGATCGTCCAGCTCGTCGAGCTTGTCCAGCGCCCAGCTCACGACTTCGTCGGGCTTGAGCCCCTTGCGCTTCCAGAGCACATGGATCTCGAACGTACGCGGATCGCCGGCGAACCGTTCCTCCAAGTAGCCCAGGTAGTCGCGTTCGGTGCTCTCCCCTTCGACGACCGCGTACACGACCTTGCGTTTTCTGCCCTCGGCGACCACCCGGGGCACCCGGGCTCCACCCGGTGGTGGGCCCTTCTTTCTCACCCGGGTCAAGCCTCGCCTCCGGCCGTGCGTCGTTCGATCTCCAGGGCCATGTCACCGAGCCCGATGTGGGGGACGCCGCCGTACCGGCCGCGCAGGTATCCGCGTTCGAGACTTTCGTCGGCCCGCACGCCGACAGAGGTGAGCGGATAGAGCTCCGATTCGCCCGTGCGGCGCTTCTCAGTGATCCACACCTGCTCCCGATCGAGCGGGCGCTCGACGTGCGCCCTGCTCAGCAGGGTCACGTCATGGCCGGTGAAGACGAGCTGCGCCCCATGGGGGTTGGCCACGGGATCTTCGAAGAGTCGCACGACTTCGGCGACCAGCAACGGATGCAGGCTGGAGTCGAGCTCGTCGACCAGCAGCGCCGCCCCCTCGTCAAGAGCTTCGAGCAGCGGCCCCAGGAAGGCGAACCAGGCCAGCGTGCCGAACGACTCCTGCTGTCCCATGTCGAAGGGGACCGGGCCGTCCTTGCCGCGGTGGACGAGGGAGACCTCCGGTGTCTCGTCTCCCCGGTCATCGACCTCGACCCCGACGACTCCGAGGTCGGCGACGCCCAGCAGTCCTTCGACCCGTTGCCGGAACTC
The DNA here is from genome assembly GCF_000725485.1 of Nonomuraea candida. Taxonomy (GTDB): domain Bacteria; phylum Actinomycetota; class Actinomycetes; order Streptosporangiales; family Streptosporangiaceae; genus Nonomuraea; species Nonomuraea candida. The sequence continues at coordinate 28,590 of NZ_JOAG01000040.1, forward strand.
GGGCCGCAGCAGCCGCCATCGCGTGGCGGCATCGCGTTTGCGCAGGTCGTCGCCGGGCCCGACGAGCCAGAGGTTGTGCTTGAACCAGTCATGCAACGGTGCGAGCTGTCTGAGGTGCAGTGACCCCGCGGCCGTGAGGAACAAGGCGTTCGGCCTGGTGTAGTCGATCACCGGCCGCTTGGCGCCCTTCAGCCAGTCACTGGGAAAGCGGTATTCCCCGGCGCCGCTCCCAAGACGGTCGGCGTCACGTTCGAACCAGACCTGGCGGCGACGGCTTCCCCGAGGGTAGACGTGCAGCCATTCCGTCTCCACCCTCTCGTCGGACACCTCGAACCCGTAGACGTGCCTGTCGCCCCCGAGGACGACGTCCACCTCGAACAAGGAGGCGTCACCTGACGCCTCCTTTTCGAGGGCGAACGGCCTTCTCGGCACGCCCTCGGCACGCGCCCAGTCGGCCACGGAATCGAGAACGGCGTGCCGCATCCAGCGCATGGCGCTCAGCACGTTGGTCTTCCCCGACGCGTTGGCCCCGAAGATCGCGGCCACCGGAGAGACATTCAGGCCCGCGACGGAGCGGGCGGCGCGGTCACCGCCGTCAGGAGCGAGCAACGACAGCTCGAACTCCTCGCGAAAGGACAGGACATTCGCGGCCCGGAACCCCACGAGCATGTCACGCTCCTCTGCGAAGACCAGCTCTGCGTCCTCAGTTTATGCCTTCCTTGGAGGAAAATCCTCGAATATCGCGTCGAAATCCGTACTACAGGCTGGTCACCGAGGTTATCTCAGCGTCGCCCCCAGCCCCCGGCGGTGTAGCGGCGGGGGAGGATCATGACGGGGTTGTCGTCGAGGATGATGTCCGGGGGGCCGAAGCGGGCGGCGGCCTGCCTGATCTCCGGCTCGTCGAGCAGCAGCAGCCGGCCCTGCTCGACGAAGACCTCCCCGTCCACCACCACCGTCGGCCGGTCCACCTGGCAGTCGCAGTGGGCGTAGCCGGGCTCGGTGGGGTCCGGCACGCCGCCGGTCAGGCCGTCGATGCCGCAGTAGAAGGCCCCGGCGTGCTTCTCCCGCTCGAACTGGGCGCCGCCGGCGATGCGGACCTTCGGGTTGAGCCCGAACAGGCCGTGGCGCATGTAGTAGCCGCCGGGGGCGTAGCGGCGCAGCTGCGCGGCGGCGGCGCCGCCCTCGATCTTACGGACCACGTTGCCTTCGAGCGTGATGCGCAGCGGCTCCTCCGGCACGCCGGTGACGGTGCTGTCCTCGACGACGATCACGCCCTCGGTCTCGGCCGGCCAGAAGTTGGCGCCCCCGTACGGGAAGGGCCGCCAGTCGCCCGGACGCAGCCCGCCGGGGCCGGGGTCCTCGAAGGTGAGGCCCGAGAACGTGACGTCCGTCCCCCGCGCGGAGGTCACCCTGATCGAGGAGGCCGGCGAGAGCTGCCGCAGCGCCCTGGCCAGCACGGCGTAGAAGACCTCGACGGGAAACCGGGCGCCGGTCAGCAGCGCGCCGGCCGTGGCGGTCATGTGGAGGGACAGGAAGCGGGCCGAGCGCGCCCTGATCTGGTCGAAGAAGAGCGGCGCCGTGTGCACCTCGCCCCACCAGGTGCCGCTGATCACGACGTCGGCCTCCTGGAAGGCGGCCGCCTCGATGCGCAGGGACGCCTCCCTGTCCCACCCGCCCGCGCTGAACGGCGGCACCGACAGGATCCGCACGTCCGCGTCACGCAGCGCCGCCGCGGCGGCGATGGCCTGCACCACCACCGGGTCAACGGTGTGCTCCATCAGCAGCAGCACCCGCTCCCCCGGGACCAGCCGGACGTAGTCGCACAGGTTGCGCACGCCGGGCATCAGCTCGACGATCGAGTACGGGGCCACCGCCGGCTCGGCGACGTAGCTGAAGGGCGATCCGGAGTACGGGTTCATCGTCATCGCGACCTCCTCTGGGCGAGCGTTCGGCGGAGCGGCGGCGAATCGGCCACAGCGTGGATCGATACCCGGCGTGACGAGCTACGTACCGTGCTCGGCCCACTACTGTCCAGGTTGTTTCCCGTCCTGGGGAGCGGCCAGGACGGGACATAAGGTGTGTTTTTATGCTTTTCGGCAGATCGGCGGAGATCGCCGCCATTGACGACCTGATCTCCCGGGCCCGCGACGGCGCGGGCGCCGCCCTCGTGCTGAGCGGGGCGGCGGGGGTGGGCAAGACGGCGCTGCTCGGCGCGGCGGCCGCCAGGGGCGGCTCCATGCGGGTGCTCACCACGATCGGCGTCGAGCCCGAGTCCGACCTGGCCTTCGCCGCCCTGCACCAGCTCCTGCGGCCGGTCGCCGGCCTGCTGGACGCGCTGCCCGGCGGCCAGCGGGAGGCGGTGCGCGGGGCGCTGGGGCTGGGCGGGGACGGCCGCGGCGACCGGTTCCTGCTGGCGGCCGGGGTGCTGTCGCTGCTGGCCGAGGCCGCCGCGCCGGACGGGCTGCTCTGCGTGGTGGACGACTTCCAGTGGGTGGACCGGGCCTCCGCCGACGCGCTGCTGTTCGCGGCCAGACGGCTGGGGACGGAGCGGATCGCCATGCTGCTGGCGGTACGGGGGGACGCGGCGGCCTTCGTCAAGGGCGTGCCGTCGGTGGAGCTCGGCGGCCTGCCGGAGCCGGCCGCGCACGAACTCCTGGAGGCCGCCTCCCTCCGGCCCGCGACCGCACCCCCCGCGGAAGACGGGCCTGCCTCGAACGACCGGATTCCGCCCGCTACGGGCCCGGACCGCACGCCTCCGGGCGGGTCGCGGCCGGGCGATGGGGTGGCGGGTTGGGGCGGGATGGTCTCCGCCGGGGTCAAGCGGGAGCTCGTGGCGCTGACCGGGGGGAACCCGCTGGCGCTGCGGGAGACCGTACGGCTGCTGAGCCCGGACCAGCTCGCCGGCCGCGAGCCGCTGCCCGACCCGCTGCCCGGCGGCGCCCAGCTCTTCGGCGAGCAGGTGGCCGCGCTGCCCGCGCCCGCCCGGCTGGTGGCGCTGCTCGCGGCCGTCGAGGGTGACCTCGACCTGGTCCTGCGGGCCGCCGAAGGGATGGGCGCGGGCCGGGCGGCGCTGCACGAGCTGGAGGCGGCCGGGCTGGCACGCGTCGAAGGCGCGGCCGTACGCTTCCGCCACCCCCTGATCCGGTCGGCGGTGTACGAGGCCGCGACCCCGGCGGCCCGCCGCGAGGCGCACGCCGCGCTGGCCGGGCAGGCCGGCGGGGAGCGCAGGGCCCGGCACCTGGCGGCGGCGGCGCTCGGCCAGGACGAGAGCGTGGCCGCCGCGCTGGCCGAGTCCGCCGCGCGGGCCCGCGACCGCGGCGGGTACGGCGATGCCGCCACCGCCCTGGCCAGGGCCGCCGAGCTGACCCCCGACCCGCGGACCAGGGCGGCCAGGCTCAAGGACGCCGCGGTGGCCGCCTGGCTCGGCGGCCGTCCCGGGCGGGCCGGATCGCTGCTGGCCGAGGCCCGCGAGCGCGCCGGGGACGACGCTGCGCTGGGGATGGAGATCGCCCAGTTGCGCGGCCGGTTCGAGCTGAACTCCGGCAGCGCCGCCGAGGCCATGCGGATCCTGGCCGCGGGCGAGAGCCTGGGCATGCTGGCCGACGCCGCCGAAGCGGCCTCGTACGTGGGCGACAGCGCCGCCATCGTCGAGATCGGGCGGCGGGCGGCCCCCTTCCCCGAGGGCTTCCTGCGGGACGTCCTCACGGGCATCGGCCTGATGCTCTCCGGCGACGGCCCGGCCCCGAGCGCGGACGGCGGGGAAGGGCTGCTCAGGCGGGCGCTCGGGAGGACCGGGGAGCTGACGGAGGCGGCCGAGTTCCTGTGGGCGACGGCGGCGGCGAGTTACCTGGGCGAGGCGGACCTGGCGGCCGAGCTGGCCGCGCGGGCGGGCCGGGTGGCGCGGATGTCGGGGATGATCGGCCAGCTGCCGGTGGTGCTGGAGTTCGTGGCCACCGGCGAGCGGGTCGCCGGGCGGCTGGCGGAGAGCCGGGCCCTGTCGGAGGAGGGGCTGGAGCTGGCCAGGGAGGCCGGCTACACCAACACGGTGGCCGCCCACCTGGCCAATCTCGCGGTGCTGGCCGCGCTGCGGGGCGAGGAGGAGACGTGCCGGCGGCTGGCCCAGGAGGCGCTGGCCATCGCCATCCCGCACCGGGTCGGCCTGCGGGTGGGCATGGCGGAGTACGCGCTGGCCATGCTGGACCTGGGGATGGGCCGCTTCGCCGCCGCCCATGGCCGCTTCGCCGCGATCGCGGTGGCGGGCCCCGGCGCCGGGCATCCGACGGTGGTGTGGCGCTCGGCGCCGGATCGCATCGAGGCCGCCGTGGGCGCGGGCGACCTGGAGGGCGCGCGGGTGGCGCTGGAGGCGTACGAGCGGTGGTCGGCGAGCGCGGTCAGCCCGGGGACGAGCGCCCTGCTGGCCCGGTGCCGCGCCCTGGTGACGCCGGACGAGGACCCCGGCCCGCTGGAGGCGGCGCTGCGGCTGCAGTCCAACCCGTACGAGGCGGCCAGGACCGGCCTGCTGCTGGGCGAGCGGTTGCGGCGGGCGCACCGCCCCGGCGACGCGCGGCCGTACCTGAGGAGCGCGCTGGAGACGTTCACGCGGATCGGCGCCCGGCCCTGGGCGCGCCGGGCGCAGGGCGAGCTGCGCGCGGCGGGCGAGGGCTCGCCCGGTGAGGGCGGGTTCCCGGCGGGGACGGCCGACGAGGGGGCCGAGGAGGCGCCGGGCTCGGTGCTCGCGGCGCTGACGCCGCAGGAGCTGCGCATCGCGCGCCTGGTCGCCGACGGGCTGTCCAGCAAGGAGATCGCCGCGCAGCTCTTCCTCAGCCCCCGCACGGTCGAGTACCACCTGTACAAGATCTATCCGAAGCTCGGCATCGGCACCCGTACTGAACTGGCGCGGCTAGTAGTTCTACGGAAGGCGCCGGCGGCGGGACAGGACATGCTCTGAGCATGCAAACGGTGAACATCTGGAGTGAAGAGTTCGGCGCCCCCACCGACGAGCCGATCCTGCTGATCATGGGGTCGATGTCGCAGGGGATCCTGTGGCCCGAGGAGTTCGTGGGCAGGCTGGCCGCCGGGGGGCGGCGGGTGATCAGGTACGACCACCGTGACACCGGCCGGTCCGGCACGGTGGATTTCGCGAAGGAGCCGTACACCTGGGACGACATCAAGGACGACGTGCTGCGGGTGATGGACGCGCACGGTCTGGACAGCGCGCATCTGGTCTGCCATTCGGCGGGCGGGCTGCTGGGCCAGCTGATCGCGGTGGAGCGGCCGGAGCGCGTGCGCACGCTCACCGTCATCGGCTCCTCGCCGCTCGGCGGCGGTGAGGGCGCGGTCATCATGCGGGCGCTCATGGGACAGCCGCAGCCGGAGGGCAGCCTGCCCGAGCCGACGCCCGAGTTCGTGGACTTCTTCCGCGCCATGATCACGAACCCGCCGCCGGCGGACCGGCGTGAGCGCATCGAGGCCATGATCGCCGAGCAGCGCGTGCTGCACGGCACCGCGCTGCCGTTCGACGAGGACGCGGCCCGCCGCCTCCAGGAGCGCGTCTACGACCGCGCCCGCGACCTGGACGCGGTCGTCAACCACCGCCTGGCCGCCGCGGCGAGCCCGGACTTCGAGCCGGTGGGCGTGCTGCACCGCGTCAAGGCGCCCACGCTGGTCATCGAGGGCACCCACGAGCCCGCCAAGCCCGGCCACGGCGCGCTCATCGCCGAGCGGATCCCGGGGGCGCGGCTGATGATGGTCGAGGGCCTCGGGCACACGCTGCCGCCGGAGGCGCACGAGGAGCTGGCCCGGGCCATCCTCACCCACACCTCCGGCGACCGCCGGTAACGCCCGGCCGCCCACCGGCGACCGGCCACCGGCGGACCGGCGGTGGCCCTGCGGCCCGCCCGTCACCGCCGGTCGCCTCGCGAACCGCCGGCGGACGGCGGTGTCAGAGGAGGCGTTCGATGGCCGAGGTGATCGCCGGGTCCTCCGGGGTGGTGCGGGGACGGAAGCGGGCCACGACCCGGCCCTCGCCGTCCACCAGGAACTTCTCGAAGTTCCACTGCACGTCCCCGGCCTCGCCCTGCTCGTCGGCCGCCCGGGTCAGCTCGGTGTAGAGGGGATGCCGGTCGGGGCCGTTGACGTCGGCCTTGGCCAGCAGCGGGAAGTCCACGCCGTACGTCGTGACGCAGAACCGCTCGATCTCCTCGGCCGTGCCCGGCTCCTGGCCGGCGAACTGGTTGCAGGGCATGCCGATCACGGTGAAGCCGCGCGGGCCGTACCGGCGCTGGAGCTCGACCAGGCCGCCGTACTGCGGGGTCAGGCCGCACTTGGAGGCCACGTTGACGATGAGCGCGGGCTTGCCCTGCGCGAGCTGCGCCAGCGTGGTCGGCGCGTCGGAGAGGGTGCGGAGCGGGATGTCGGTGAGGCTCATGTCCGCCGAGACTACCGAACGCCGTTCCGGCCCCCAGAACCAGTCAGGGCGATAAATGTGACACAGCCCTCATTTTCGGGTCAAAACCCCAGAAAAAGGTATATATCGAGATCTTTACTGACGATCTACCTTTTCATGGTCAATTCGCAGTAAAGGTAGTTCTTCGGGCAGGGTGGCGCGGTCCACGAAACCCCTCGAAAGGGATCCCGCATGCCCATGCTCCGCCGAATCGGCGCCCTGGCCCTGACCGCCACCCTGGTGGCGACGGGCGGCGCCACGGCCGCACAGGCGCAGAGCTCCCAGTCCAGCGGCAGGAACAAGGCCCTCGCCAAGCCCATGGCGGCCTCGCGTGGCTGGGACGGCGCCCAGTTCACCTGCCTGGTCAGGCTCTGGGCCAGAGAGAGCGGATGGAACCACCGCGCCGCCAACGGCTCAGGCGCCTACGGCATCCCGCAGGCGCTTCCCGGCCACAAGATGGCCTCCTCCGGCAGTGACTGGCGGACCAACCCGCGTACGCAGATCAAGTGGGGGCTCGGCTACATCAAGCAGCGCTACAGCTCGCCGTGTCGCGCCTGGGGGCACTTCCAATCCCACCGTTGGTACTGAGCCAAACCCCAGGCTTGCCCGCTGATTGCGGCAAGGCCGTGCCAAAGGGTCGGCGGACCGGGCAATCCCGTTCCAGCGAACCGGCACTCAGTCCGCAACGATCACGCAAACACCTGTCCTTCGCGTGTCCCGGTATATGACCCGCGGTGATGGCGCGTAATAGGAATCGTGCCAAAGGACACGTCGCGGTGCCCTCCGGGCCGTCCAGCATGATCGGGCGGAAGCAGGATCCCGGGGGGCCACGCGGACCCTCCTCGTCCGGGCCACGGACGCGGACGGCGGGGCGCCTGCCGAGTGCGCCCGTCCGCACGCGACCCGACCGTGAGGATCACGTTGGACGGCAAACGCGCGCTCAGCGGCACAATCGTCTCGTTCACCGCGGTGACCACATTCGGCACCGCCCTACCGGCCAGGGCAGAAAGCGGGCCTGCGATCAGGACCCGGACCTGGACCACGTCAGCGCAACCGAAGATGGCGGCCGTCCGGCCGGCCAACAGGAACAAGAAGATCGCCCTCGGCCACGTCGTGCAGCGGGCCTGGAACTACCGCGAGTTCCGCTGCCTGGACAACCTGTGGACCAGGGAGAGCAACTGGAACCACAAGGCGCTCAACCACTCCTCCGGCGCGTACGGCATCCCGCAGGCCCTGCCGGCCGGCAAGATGAGCGGCGCGGGCAGGGACTGGAGGTCGAACCCGGAGACGCAGATCCGGTGGGGCCTGGCCTACATCAAGGGGAGGTACGGCAGGCCGTGCGGCGCCTGGGGGCACTGGAAATCGCACAACTGGTACTAGCCGGCTCAGGAGGGCATCCGGAGCCGCTCACCGGGTGCCCTCCCGACGCCCCGCGTACGCCTCGATCGCCGTGATCAGCAACTCCAGGCCGAACTCGAACTCGGCCTCGTGGTCGCACTCCCCCAGCAGCTCCGACAGCGAGCTGACCTCGGGGAACAGCACGGGATCGACCCCGTCGGCGTTGATGGTGCGGGTCTGGGCGGGGGCGAACGTGGGCGTCACGCCGACCTCGCGCAGCAGCGAGCCCACGATGTAGGCGACGAACATCCGCACCATCCGCACGGCGTCGGCCCCCTCGAACCCCGCCTCGCGCAGCGTGGCCAGCGCCCGTTCGACGGGCAGCAGCCCGGCGGCGGAGTGGAGCTGGCGGCTGACCACGAGCATGGTGGAGCGCGGGTGGTGGTGGGCGATCTGGCGGAAGGCGCGCGCCTGCTCGCGCACGCGCTCGGTCCAGGGCGCGCCGGGGTCGTCGGTGAACTCGATCCGGCTCAGCACCGTCTCGGCCACCCCGTTGAGCAGGGCGTCCTTGTTGGGGACGTGGTTGTAGAGCGACATGACCCCGACGCCGAGCTCGGCGGCGATGCGCCGCATGGAGACGGCGTCCGCGCCCTCCCGCTCGATGAGGTCGATGGCCGCGGCGACGATGCGTCCTCGGGAGAGGGGCTCGCTGGGCATGGCTCATTCTACGGAGCTGATTCTATGGAGACGCGCCCGCCGCGACGATCTCACCGGGCAGACTGGGAGACGTGCGGCAGATCCTCACCTATCGCGACGCCGTGGTGCTGCTGGGCGGGCCGAGCACGCTCACGAGCGTGCTGGACAAGGCCTCCTCCCTCGCGCTGTTCGGCATGGGCGCGATCGACCTGTTCGACGCCCGCGCCGAGGCGGTGCGGCTGGGCGACGCGTTCCTCCGGGGGCTGCGCGACAAGGTCAAGGGCCTGAGCCGCTACGACACGACGCAGCGGCTGGCCGCGGCGCACTCGGTGATCGTGATCACGGCCTATCTTGAGGCGCTGGCCGAGATGGACGTGCTGCGCGAGCTCTCGCCCGCGGACCAGCGCAAGCTCACCGGCACCGACGCGTGGCTGCCGCTGCACGCCCACATGCCGATGCCCGACGCGGCCCTGCCGTACGAGACCGTGCTCGCGGAGCTGAAGTTCGAGTACGACCAGTTCACCGGCCCGCTGATCGACTTCCTCAGCGGCCTGGCCTGCTGGGACGGCTGGGACGAGACCACGAGGAGCCGGCTGCGCACCGGCATCCCGGAGCGGGCGATCCGCAGGTACGAAGAGCTGTTCCGCCGGCTCGTGGCCGAGTTCCCCGAGGTGGCCTGCTGGTTCGACCGCATCGACCACCAGGCCACCCGGGCCGAGGTCAGGAACCTGGCGCAGGGGCTGGCCGGCGTGCAGGACCAGCTCGCCAGGATCTCCTCCGGCCGCCGCCCGTCCGACCGGCTGGCGGCGCTGGTCCGGTCGAACCGGGCCGCGCTCGGCCGCCCGATCATGTCGCCCGCCCGCACGCCGGCCGGGATGACGATCCCCACGCTCGACCAGGGCTACGTCAACCCGGGCTACCGGCTGTGGTATTCGCCCAAGCCGGTCACCTCCGAGGTGGAGTGGGCGCAACGGCCGCGCCGCGACGACCTGGACACGTTCCTGGCCGGGCATCTCACGCTCCCGTACGCCACCGAGTCGCCCCTGCTGGTGCTCGGCCAGCCGGGGGCGGGCAAGTCGGTGCTGACGCGCGTGCTGGCGGCCCGGCTGCCGGCCGGCGAGTTCCTCCCGCTCCGGGTCGAGCTGCGCGCCGTGCCCGCCAACGGCGACGTGCAGGCGCAGATCGAGCACGGCATCCGGGCCGCGCTGGACGAGCCGATGTCCTGGCCGGAGTTCGTGCACGCCGCCGAGGGCGCCCTGCCGGTCGTCATGCTGGACGGCTTCGACGAGCTGCTGCAGGCGACCGGCGTGAATCAGACCGACTATCTGGAGCGGGTCACCGAGTTCCAGCGCGACCAGGCGGAGAAGGGCCGCGCCCTGGCCGTCATCGTCACCTCCAGGACGGCGGTGGCCGACCGGGCGCACGCGCCGATCGGCACGGTGACGATCCGGCTGGAGCCGTTCGACGACGACCAGATCCGGCGCTGGGTCACCATCTGGAACCGGGAGAACCAGCGCTATTTCGCGACGCGGGGCCTGCGGCCGCTGCCCCTGGACAAGGTGTCGGCCGTGCCCAAGCTCGCCGAGCAGCCCCTGCTGCTGATGATGCTGGCCCTCTACGACGCCGACGCCAACGCGCTGCGCCACATGCGCGAGGACCTGCACGAGGCCGAGCTGTACGAGCGGCTGCTGCACGGCTTCGCCGCCCGCGAGGTCGGCAAGTCGCGCCCGTACCTCGACGAGGCGGAGCTGGACCGGGCCGTGGAGGACGAGCTGCTGCGGCTGTCGATCACCGCGTTCGCGATGTTCAACCGCGGCCTGCAGTGGATCGCGGAGCACGACCTGGAGGCCGATCTGCAGGCCCTGCACCCCCAGGAGCCGCGCCGGCCGCAGGGGTTCCGCCGCGCGCTGACCCGCGCGGAAGGCGTCATCGGCAGCTTCTTCTTCATGCACACGACGCAGGCCCTGCGCGACCACGAGCGGCTCAAGACGTACGAGTTCCTGCACGCGACGTTCGGCGAGTACCTGGTCGCCCGGCTGGTCGTCAGGGAGCTCGCCGACATGGCCGAGGAGCTGGCCTTCGCCGAGTCGCGCCGCCGCCCCACCCGCCCGGACGACGCCTTCCTGTACGCGCTGCTGTCCTTCGCCGCCCTCTCCGGCCGCGCCCCCGTCGTCGGCTTCCTCCGGCACGGCCTGGTCCACACCCTGCCGCCCGCGCACCGCCCGCTGCTGACCCGCTACCTGTGCGAGCTGTTCGCCGAGTCGCTGCGGGCCAAGCAGAGGCCCGGCTACGACGCCTACGAGCCGGTGCCGGCCGAGCTGACCGCGCGCTGCGCCGCCTACAGCGCCAACCTGATGCTGCTGGCCGTGTTGTCGTCCGACGAGCCGATCGCGGGCGCGGAGCTGTTCCGCGAGGAGCAGCCGGAGCAGGCCAATGAGCGGTGGCGCCGGATCTCCCGGCTGTGGCACTCCCAGCTCACCCGGGCCGAGTGGGACTCGCTCACCCGCACGGTCAGGGTGCGCCACTTCCTGAGCGGCGAGGCCCGGCGGATGGAGGTGTCGTTCGAGCGCGACCCGGTCATCGGCCTGGACGAGCTGGTCTTCTTCACCTGGCCGGGCAACGCCATGGCCGGCTACCCCTACGCCATGCGCTCCAAGCGGGTGGCGTGGATGCGGGAGATCTCCTTCCGCGACGACACCGCGCTCGGGCACCTGTTCACCGGCCTGTTCCCCTACCTGGCCGAGATCGACGACGACCTCGACGCCCATCCGGACGGTCACGTCGCCGCGCTGCTGGCGATCCTGCTGGCCAAGGCCCCGAGCGGCGCCGCGTACCGGCGGGCGGTGACCCGCGGCCCGAGCTGGGAGTACGTGGACCGGGTGCTGCGGCAGCTGGAGCTGGACGCCCGCCACCTGCCGGGCGAGCAGGTGGCGGCGATCGTCACCGTCGCCTGCTCGCGCTGGACGGGCCCCGACCGCCTGCAGCGGATCGTCGGCGTGCTGGCCGGCCGCCCGGACGTGGACGACCGGCTGGTGGCCCACCTGTCCGGGCTAGTCGCGCGGCAGGCGCAGGACCAGCCGGGTTTCCGGCCCCTCGGCCACGTGGAGGTCGCCGCCATGGGCGCGGGCGATGTCCCTGGCGATGGGCAGCCCCAGCCCGCTGCCCCCGGCGTCCCGTGACCGGGTGCGGTCCAGCCGGGTGAACCGCTCGAACACCCGCTCCCGCATCTCCTCGGGGATGCCCGGCCCGTCGTCGGCCACCTCCAGGATCGCCTCGCCGGCGCGGCCGGTCACCGTGACGCGGACCATGGAGTCGCCGTACCGGTCGGCGTTGGACAGCAGGTTGGTGAACACCCGGGCCAGCCGCAGCCGGTTCCCCCGCACGTGGACGCCGGGCTCCAGGTCGAGGGTCACCGGCAGCCGCCCGGGCCGCCGGGCGACCTCCTCCTCGACCAGCCGGCCCAGCTCGAACCGGTCGTCGCCGGGCTCGGCGCCGGCGTCCATGCGGGCCATCAGCAGCAGGTCGCCCACGATGTCCGACAGCCGCTGCGCGTCGTCCAGCGCCGCCCGCCAGTCGGCCTCGGTGCGCTCGTCCAGCCCCGCCTCCAGCCGCACGATCAGGGCCGTGATCGGGGTGCGCAGCTCGTGGGAGGCGTCGGAGACGAAGCGGCGGTTCCGTTCGACGGCGTTCTCCAGCCGGGCCAGCGTGTCGTTGACGGTGACGGCCAGCTCGGCCACCTCGTCCCCGCCCGGGGGCACCTCGACGCGATCGCCGAGGTCCTCGGCGCTGATCCGCTCCAGGTCGCGCCGGATGCGCTCCACGGGGGCCAGCACGCGGCCGACGCCGTACCAGGCGGCCCAGCCCATCAGCGCCAGCAGCAGCGCGGCCGAGCCGAACAGCAGCGCGGGCAGGAAGGACGTGCGCAGCAGGAACGGCTCCCGCACCGCCGCGTAGGCCACGACGGGTCCGTACGGGGTGGCGCGGTTGCTGGTGCCCACGACGATCAGGCAGCCGTGCGGGCGGCAGACCCGGTCGTCGACCCGCGAGTCGCCCCCTGAGGGCCGGGCCCGGGTGAGCGGTGGCCGGCCGGCCAGCTCGGCGCTCGCGGCCACCACCCGGCCGCCGGAGTCGACGATCTGCAGCAGCTGCACGCCGTCCTGGGGCGGGATGGGGGCGGGCAGGCGCCGGGTGTCGATCATCGTGGTGAGGTGCCGGCTGGCCTTGGCCGCCTGGGCGGCGAGGTCGGCCCGCGCCCTGGCGGGGTAGGTCAGCGAGATCGTCCCCACCCCCGCCAGCAGTATGACGCCGAACGAAACCACCGTCGCGATCGTCATCCGGGCCCTGATGGAGCGGCCGTGCACCATGTGTCCGACTGTGCCACGAGCCGGACAAATCGCTGGTCAGACGCGCCGGGCGGCGTGGAAGCGGCGGTGCAGCTCGCGGACCTCCCCGGCCAGTTCGGGCACCGGTCCCTCGACGACCACGCCGGGGGCGACCTCGTTGACCGGCAGGGGGCGCACCGGCGCGGGGGGCACGTCCAGCTCGGCCAGCCAGCCGACGAGCTGGGCGGAGGAGGTGGCGTAGACGATGCGGCCCAGGCCCACCCAGGCGTGCGCGGCGGCGCACATGGGGCAGTGCTCGCCGGAGGTGTAGACGGTGGCGGCGGCGCGCTCCTCGGGCGTCATGTGCTCGGCCGACCAGCGGGCCAGCTCGAACTCCGGATGCCGGGTGTGGTCGCCGCCGGCCACCCGGTTGTGGTCCTCGGCCAGCACCTTGCCGTCGCCGGAGACCAGCACGGAGCCGAACGGCTCGTCGCCCACCTCCAGGGCGCGCGTGGCCAGTTCGACGCAGCGCCTCAGGTGGGACAGCTCAGATGGATCGATCATGAATCTCCCTACTTCAACACGTCACAACATGGGTTAGGGCCTGCCGGAAGTGCATGAGCTTTCATGTTTCCCCACGTCACGTACAGGAACCCCACCCTCAGGTCACAGAAAATCGGTTGATCCCACGTATTAGCCTAGAAGGGATGCCTCCCGATACGCACAAACCTCGCCGTCCCCTGCTGTCTTCCAACTCCCTGTGGCGGATGAAGCATTATCTCCGCCCCTACGTCGCCAGACTGGTCGTCATCTGGCTGACCGCGCTCGTGGGTGTCGCCCTCGTCATCGTCTTCCCCCTCATCATCGAGCAGGTCATCGACGGGCCCGTCAGGCAGCGTGAACCCGGCGCGCTGCTGCCCCTCGGGCTGCTCGCGATCGGCGTCGGCGCCCTGGAGGCCCTGCTGATCCTCTTCCGGCGCTACATCCAGGTCAAACCGGTGCTCGGCCTGGAGACCGCCGTCCGCGGCGACCTCTACGGGCACCTGCAGCGCCTGCCCATGGGCTTCCACGGAGACTGGCAGTCCGGGCAGCTCTTATCACGGGCGACGACCGACCTGTCGACCATCCGCCGCTTCCTCGGCTTCGGCGCGCTGTTCCTGGTCATGAACGTGCTGCAGGTCGTCACCGTCACCGTGCTGCTGCTGAACAAGTACTGGCCGCTCGGCCTGCTGGTGATCGCCTCGGTGGTGCCGATCGTCTGGACCTCGCAGCGCTTCGAACGCCGCTACATCAAGATCTCCCGCCAGGTCCAGGACGAGCAGGGCGACCTCGCCACGCTCGTCGAGGAGTCCGCGACCGGCATCCGCACCATCAAGGCGTTCGGCCGCCGCCACCACGTCTACGACCGCTACGACGACGCCGCGCGCAAGGTGTACGACTCCTCGATGGCCAAGGTGCGCCTGTCGGCCAAGTTCTTCTCCTTCCTGGAGATCGTCCCCAACATCACCCTCGCCCTGGTGCTACTGATCGGCGCGCTGGCGGTCGGGTCCGGCGCGCTGACCCTGGGTGCGCTGATCGCCTTCACCACGCTGATGCTGCAGCTCGTCTGGCCGGTGGCCAGCCTGGGCTACCTCCTGGTCATGGCCCAGGAGGCGATGACCTCCGCCGACCGGCTCATGGAGGTCATGGACACCGTCCCGGCCATCGAGGGCGGCTCAAAGACGATCGACGAGCCCTGCGGCCACCTGCGCTTCGAAGGCGTCGGCTTCCGCTTCGCCGACTCCGAGGAGCCGGTGCTGCGCGACGTCTGGCTGGACGTCCGGCCGGGCGAGACGATCGCGATCGTGGGCGCGACCGGAGCGGGCAAGACCACGCTGACCGCGCTGGTGCCCCGCCTGATCGACCCCACCTCCGGCCGCGTCACGATCGACGGGCACGACGTGCGCGACCTGGACCTGAAGACCCTGCGCTCGGTGGTCGCCACCGCGTTCGAGGAGCCCACGCTGTTCTCCATGAGCGTGCGCGAGAACCTCAAGCTCGGCCGGCCCGACGCCACCGAGGAGGAGCTGGCGCAGGCCGTGCAGACCGCGCAGGCCATGTTCGTCTACGACCTGCCGTGGGGCCTCGACACCCGCATCGGCGAGCAGGGCCTGTCGCTGTCCGGCGGGCAGCGGCAGCGGCTCGCCCTGGCCAGGGCGGTGCTGAGCAACCCGCGCGTCCTCGTGCTGGACGACACGCTGTCCGCGCTCGACGCCGAGACCGAGGCCCTGGTGGAGGAGGCGCTGCGGCACGTGCTGCGCGACGCGACCGGCATCGTGGTCGCCCACCGCGCCTCCACCGTGCTGCTGGCCGACAAGGTCGCGCTGCTGCGCGACGGCACCATCACCCACGTCGGGCAGCACCGCGAGCTGCTGGCGCGGGTGCCCGAATACCGCGAGCTGCTGGCCCAGGACGCCGACTTCGACGACGCCTCGGAAGGAGCGCTGCGATGACCACGACGGTCCAGGAGAAGAACGGTTCCTGGCGCGGCGTCGCCTCCGAGGACCAGGACGAGCTGACCGAGAGGGTGACCGTGCTGCTGCGGGCGCGCTCGCGGCGGCTGCTCGGCGACCTGCTCAGGCCGTACCGGAGGAAGATCGCAGCGCTCGTCCTGATCATCGTGGTCTCCAACGCGGCCGGGCTGTCGATCCCCTACCTGGTCTCGGTGGGCATCGACCACGCCATCCCGCCGCTCACGAACGGCTCCGGCGCCGGGGTGCTGGTGACCGTGGTCGGGGTGATCCTGGCCGCGGCCGTCACGCAGGCGGTCACCCGGCAGGCGTTCCTGCGGCTGATGGGCGCGGTGGGGCAGAGCATCCTGCTGACCCTGCGCCGGCGGGTGTTCGACCACTTCCAGCGGTTGTCGCTGAGCTTCCACGAGCGTTACACCTCGGGCCGGGTGATCTCCCGGCTGACCTCCGACATCGAGGCCATCGCCGAGCTGGTGCAGTCGGGCTTCGACGCGCTGGTCAAGGCCGTGCTGACGCTGGTGGGCACGGCGGTGCTGCTGCTGGTGCTGGACGTGCACCTCGGCCTGGTGGCGCTGATCCCGCTGCCGCTGCTGCTGCTGTTCACCAAGTGGTTCCAGCGGCAGTCGGCGCTGGTCTACCGGCGCACCCGCGAGACGGTCGCCCTGGTCATCGTGCACTTCGTGGAGTCGATGATCGGCATCCGCGCCGTGCAGGCCTTCCGCAGGGAGCCGCGCAACCAGGAGATCTTCGAGCAGCTCAACGACGACTACCGCGAGGCCAACGCGCGCAGCATGTACCTCGGCGCGACGTTCATGACCGGCGTCAAGCTGATCGGCAACATGACGATCGGCGCGGTGCTGCTCTACGGCGGCTATCTCGCCCTGCGCGGCGAGGTCAGCCCCGGCGTGCTGGCCGGCTTCATGCTGTACCTGCGCCAGTTCTACGAGCCGATGCAGGAGATCAGCCAGTTCTACAACACCCTCCAGTCGGCCGGCGCGGCGCTGGAGAAGCTCTCCGGCGTGCTGGAGGAGGAGCCCGCCGTGCCCGAGCCGCGCGAGCCGAAGGCGCTGCCGGGCGGCAGGGCGCGCGGCCAGGTGCGCTTCGACGGCGTCGAGTTCGCCTACGTCAAGGAGATGCCGATCCTGCCCCGCCTCGACCTGACCGTCCCGGCCGGGCAGAGCGTGGCGCTGGTCGGCGCGACCGGCGCGGGCAAGACCACGCTGGCCAAGCTCATCTCGCGCTTCTACGACCCGACCGGCGGCCGCGTGCTGCTCGACGGCGTCGATCTGCGGGACCTCGACGAGCCCACGCTGCGCCAGGCCGTGGTCATGGTGACGCAGGAGAACTTCCTGTTCGACGGCACGGTCGCCGACAACATCAGGTTCGGCCGACCCGAGGCCACCGACCGCCAGGTGCGCGAGGCGGCCAAGGCCATCGGCGCGCACGAGTTCATCTCCGGCCTGCCCGACGGCTACGACACCGAGGTGGGCAAGCACGGCGGCCGCATGTCGGCCGGGCAGCGGCAGCTCGTCGCGTTCGCGCGGGCCTTCCTCGCCGACCCGGCGGTGCTGATCCTCGACGAGGCCACCTCCAGCCTCGACGTGCCGAGCGAGCGGCTGGTGCAGCGGGCGCTGCGCACGATCCTGGCCGAGCGCACCGCGCTGATCATCGCGCACCGGCTGTCGACCGTGGAGATCGCCGACCGGGTGCTGGTGATGGATCGCGGGCGGATCGTCGAGGACGGGCCACCCGACCAGCTCATCGCCGCCTCGGGCCGCTTCGCCGGCCTGCACCGCGCCTGGCTGGAGAGCCTGAGCTAGGAGCGCGGCCCCACGCCGGGCTGGAGCGCCTGAGCTAGGAGCGCGATCCCGCGCCGGGCTGGAGACCGAGCTACGAGCGCGGTCCCGCGCCGGGTGAGCCGGGCGCGGCCCGCGGCCGAGGGCCGCGCCCGGCTCCGGTCCGGCCTGGCGCGGCGCTGGGCCCGGCCGGAGGTCCCGGCTCAGGGGTGCGGGCGGGCCACGGCGACCACGCTCGTGTACAGCTCGTACCCCACGAACAGGGCCAGCGGCACGCCCAGCGCCACCAGGAGCCGGCCGGGCAGGTGCGTCCGCGCGACGGCGGGGCTCCTGACCGGCAGCGGCGCCGGCGCCGGCACGAAGACCGGCGCCGGCTCGGGGTCGAGCGCGGGCACCAGCTCGGGATGGCGGGTGGAGTACCCGGAGGGGAACCAGGTCACCCCGTACGCCCCGCAGCACGGGCAGCAGGCGCCCGACCACGGCGGCGGCACGGGAACTCCCGAGCTGAGCCAGATGTGGCCCTCGTTGCCGTAGGCGTCGGTGAGGCTTCTGACGACGAAGTCCTCTTCCCAGACGTGAAGGCAGCGAAGGCATTGGAAAGGCCATGTCTCACGGGTGTCGAATCCGTCGGGCACCAAGACCACCCCCGGCTGTCGGCCGCCATGTCGCCCTGAGTGTCCGTCCGGTTACGTTCTTCCCGCAAGACGCGCTTTCTGACACCGGACGCCAGGTAATTCTCACCAGGAGTCAAGCGTCGAGTCAGCTCCGGGTCAGTACAGTGGCCCGCGCACCGGGCTGAGCAGCGGTGTCGCGTCGGGCGCGCCGGGCTCGGCCTGCGCGGTCAGCTCCGGATGGTGCGACAGATAGCCGTCCGGGAACGTGGTGCTCTGCTGGCAGCCGCACTGCGGGCAGACCGCGCCCGACGACGGCGGCGGCGCGGGCAGCCCGCCCCGCAGCCAGACCTCGCCCGCGTTGCCGTGATCGTCTTCCTCGTGCCGGACGGTGTAGTCCTCCTGCCAGACGTGCCAGCAACTACGGCACTCGAAAGGCACGCTTCTTCGTGTTTCTTCCACTTGTGGTCACCCCCTGATTCCGAGTGTCCGCCTCCCTCTCGGATTCCCGCAACCAGGCTCATCGAACGGTGAGCACAAAGGTCAAAGCGCCCGCGACCACGCTCAACGTACCGAGCCAGGCGAAAACGGCGTCAAGCCCGGCGTCCAGCGGCCTGCCGGCGTGCAGCGCCGCCTGCACCCGGCGGAAGCGCACCCGGGTCCTGATGAGCAGTACGCCGCCGCAGAGCGCGGCCAGGGCGAAGCCGACGATCGCGGGCGCGGGCAGGCCGTAGCGGACGGACAGCCCGGCCGCGCCGAGCCCGCCGGTGGACAGGGCCACGGCCGTGCGCACCCAGGCCAGGCGGGTGCGCTCGCTCTGCAGGCCCTGGTCCCAGATCTCCTCTTCGGCCGTCATGCGAGGTCAGGCGGACAGGATGATGAGGACCAGGGCGACCACGGCCACGGCCGCCACGCCGTAGCCGAAGACGGCCGCCAGGGCGGGCGGCGGGAGCGGCGCCTGCTGCCGCAGCGCGCGCTGGATGTTGCGCCAGCGCGGGTAGGCCATGCCCGCCGCCAGCGCGGAGAGGGTGACCAGCACGATGGCCAGCCCGGTACGGATCCACGGCACGAACACGTCGGACGGCACCGCCGCCATGGCCACCCCACCCGCGCTGAGCGCCAGCGCCGTGCTCAGCCAGGTGAGGAAGGTGCGTTCGTTGGCCAGGGTGAAACGCGGGTCGGGTTCCATGAAAAAACGGTAATTCGTCCCCTTTTCCCCTAGAGAAGCCGGGATTGTCGTAGCGGCTCAACCGCCACCCCAGGCCGGGGCGACGTGCGCGAGCCGGCCGTCACCCCAGACCTGGTCCCATGCTCGGCTCAGCCGCCACCGCAGGCCTGGGCCACTTCCTTCACGTAGGCCGCGCTCTCGGTGCCAACCTTCTGCACCGCGTCGACGGCGTCGTTGACGTCGTTGACGGTGATGCCGGTCAGCGTGGCGGCCATGCTGTCGGTGGCCTCCTTGAGCGTGGTGTTGGCGGCCTGGTCGGCCACGCCGTTGAGCTTGCCGGCGGCGTCGTCGATGGCCTTCTCCATGGCCTGCGGGTCATTGGTGAGGCCGGCGATCTGCGTGCCGAGCTCGGTCACGATCTTGGGGGCTTCCAGGCAGGCCTGGGCCCTGTCGATGGTGTTGTTGACGTCACTGCAGCCGGCCGCGAGGACACACGAGGCGAACAGTGCCAGGGGCACGAACCGGCTTTTGAGATGGCGCATACCTCGACACTACCCAAGACCGCGGCCACATGCTGTGACCGAGCGCATCACCTCCGCGACCGTCTGTGCTCACGGACCGCGACGGCCCGGGGCCTCGGGGCGACCGCCGGGAGGGTCAGGCCAGGGCCCGGAGCCAGTCGGTGAGCAGCCGGTTGACGTCGTCGGGGCGTTCCTGCTGGACCCAGTGGCCGCAACCGTCGAGGAGGTGCACGCCCGACATGCCGGGCATGGTCTGCGGCAACGCCTTGATGGCGCCGCCCATCCAGGTGGTGGTCTCGTCGAGCGCGCCGCCGATGAACAGCGCCGGCTGGGCGATCGGCGCGCCGTCCCAGGCGGCCAGGTCCTCCCAGTCGCGGTCCACGTTGCGGTAGCGGTTGAGCGCGCCGGTCAGGCCGGTGCGCTCGAACTCCCCCGCGTACACGTCCAGGTCCTCCTCGCTCAGCCAGGACGGCAGGCCATGCTCGGGGAAGCGGTCGCGGAGCCTGCCCCCGGGGGACACGAACGCGGCGCCCCCACCCTCCGCCGACAGGGCGGCGTAGCAGCCGGCCAGCCAGCCGCGCACGTCGGGCTCGATCTCGGCCTCGGCCCGCCCGGGCCGCTGGAAGTAGCTGACGTAGAACTCGTCGTCGCCGCCGAACGCCGCGAAGCCGTCGGTGGGCCGGTGCGGCCCGCGCGGGGAGTAAGGGACGCTGAGCAGCGCGACGGCCCGGAACAGGTCGGACCGCAGCAGGGCGCTGTTGGCGGCGATCGGCGCGCCCCAGTCGTGGCCGACGACCACCGCCGGGCCCCCGCCCAGCGCCCGCACGACGGCGGCGTTGTCGGCGACGTGGGCCAGCATCCGGTAGTCCTCGACCCGGGCGGGCGCGGACGAGCGGCCGTAGCCGCGCACGTCGATGGCAGCCGCCCGGAACCCGGCGGCGGCGATGGCGGGGAGCTGGTGCCGCCAGGAGTACCAGGACTCGGGGAAGCCGTGCACCAGCAGGACCAGCGGCCCGCTGCCCTGCTCGGCCACGTGAATGCGGCCGCCCGGCACCTCGACCAGCCGATGGGTGACGTTCTGTGACATGTGTCCCGGCCTCCTCGCCTCATACTGTTCAGGGACGTCTGGCACTATGCGGCCGGACGCGCGCGGAACGCGAACCACGTTGCCGTTCCGGCAAGGCCGCCTGCCGCCCATCCTCCCCCACAAGGCCGTGACCAGCGTTCATACCGGAACCGATATCGACTGCTTCGCGATATCGCTATTAGACATCCGCTGATCGCGCGTGCTTTGCTCCTGCCCTCTGACCGATCGCACGACAGCGAGGACACCGCGATGCGACACCTTCGCGCCCGGCGCCACCCGGCCCGCGGCCGGGCGAGAACCCTGACGACCGGGGTGACCGCCCTGACGATCTCCCTCCTGGCGGGCGGCGGCCTGACCGCGGGCCCGGCCACGGCCGCCACCGGCACCACCGGCACCACCGGCACCACCGGCACCACCGGCACCGCTGCCACCACCGGCACTATCGCCACCACTGGCACCGCTGCCACCGGCATCAGCACCACCACCGGGGCGGTCACGCCGGCGTCGCCGGCTCCGGCCCCGACCGCCACCGCCCGCGCGGCGGCGTCGGGTCAGGCCCGGGTGACCAGGGAGCTGCGCGCGCTGGAGGCGTCCTTCCAGGGCCGGATCGGCGCGTACGCCATCGACACGGCCACCGGCAGGACGGTCGGCTACCGGTCGGGCGAGCGTTTCCCGTTGCTGTCCACGTTCAAGGCCCCGCTCTGCGCCGCCGCGCTGCACCGGGCCCGCACCGCCGAGCCGGGCCTGATGGACAAGGTCGTCACCTGGACGACCGGCGACCTCAAGCGGAACTCGCCCACCACCGAGAAGCACGTCGAGGACGGCCTGAGCGTCTCGCGGCTGTGCGAGGCGGCCATCACCGAGAGCGACAACACCGCCGCGAACATGGTGCTCAAGCAGATCGGCGGGCCGGCCGGGCTGACCAGGTACTTCCGCAGCCTCAAGGACCCGGTCTCCCGCCTGGACCGCTGGGAGACCGAGCTCAACGACTGGACGGCCAGGGAGCGGCGCGACACCACCACGCCCGCGGCCGCCGCCCGTGACCTGCGCGTGCTCACGTCCGGCGACGCGCTGCACGCCAAGGACCGCAAGCGGTTCAACGCCTGGCTGATCGCGAACAAGACCGGCGACGCCCGCATCCGCGCCGGTCTGCCCAAGACGTGGACGATCGGCGACAAGACGGGCACGAACGGCGAGATCGGCGGGGCCAACGACATCGCCGTCGCCTGGCCGTCCGGCACCTCGCAGGCCCCGATCATCCTGGCCGTCTACACCAACCGCGAGGTCGCCGCCGCCGACGACGCGGCCGTCGCGAAGACCGCCACCATCCTGGCCCGCGGGCTCGGCAGGCTCTGATGTCCGGACGGGGGACGACGACACCGAGCAGGGGGAGCAGCACGATGCCGCGCAAGAGGACGACGCGCAGGGGGACGATGGTGGCCCGCCTGGCCGGGGCGGGCGCGGCGGCGGGCCTGCTGGTGGCCGCCATCGCGATCCCGGCCGTGGGGGGCGCGGGAATCGGGCTGGTGACGGCGGCCGAGGAAGTGAACCTCAAGCCGCTCGACCTGGCCGAGCCGCCGCCGGCCGAGGTCACGATCGTGCAGGACGCCAAGGGCGGCGAGATCGCCCGCTTCTACGAGGAGTACCGCGAGGTCGTCGGCTTCGACGAGATCTCCGAGACGATGAAGACGGCGATCGTGGCGATCGAGGACTTCCGCTTCTACGAGCACGGCGCGATCGACATCGAGGGCACGCTGCGCGCGCTGGCCACGAACCTGTCGTCGGGCAAGGTGAGCCAGGGCGGGTCGAGCATCACCCAGCAGTACGTCAAGCAGGTGCTGCTCAACTCGGCCGACACGGAGGAGGAGCGGAGCGCGGCCGTCGAGGCGAGCTACGCGCGCAAGCTCAACGAGCTGCGGTACGCGATGGGCATCGAGGAGAAATACACCAAGGACCAGATCCTTGAGAAATATCTGAACATCGCATACTTCGGCGCGAGCGCGTACGGGGTGGAGGCGGCGGCCCGGCGCTTCTTCGGCGTCTCCGCGGCCGACCTGACCCTGCCGCAGGCGGCCACGCTGGCCGGCGCCGTCCAGGACCCGAACGCGACGGACCCCAACCTGGGCGGGAAGCACCGCGAACGCCTGCTGAAGCGGCGCAACGTGGTGCTGGACCGGATGGCCGAACTGGGCAAGATCACGACCGCGGAGGCGGCCGAGGCCAAGGCCACCAGGCTCGGTTACCGGGGCACCCGGATTCCCGGCGGCTGCGAGAGCAGCAAATATCCGTACTTCTGCCTCTATGTTCGTCACGAGATCCTCAGCAACCCCGACTTCGGCCGCACGGCCAAGGCCCGCCTGGCGATGCTCAACCGCGGCGGCCTGACGATCAGGACCACCATCGACCCGGCCATGCAGCGCGCCGCCGACCGCGCCATCCGGCGCTACGTCAACCCGTCGGACCGCCCGGTCGCCGCGCAGGCCCTGGTCCAGCCCGGCACGGGCGCGATCAAGGCGATGGCCGCCAGCCGGCGTTACGGGACGAACGCCGGCAAGAACGAGATCTCGTACAACGTGGTCGCGGACGCCGCGCACGGCGGCGGGATCGGGTTCCAGCCGGGCTCGACGTTCAAGACGTTCACGCTGATCACGGCCTTGCAGGAGGGCATGAAGCTGGACGACGGGCTCACGGCGGGGGCGGGTTACCGGGCGCCGGCGTACTCGACGTTCAAGAACTGCGCGGGCGAGAACATCGGCGACCCCACCCACACCGTCACCAACGACGAGGGCACGCCCGGCTGGAAGACGCTGCGCAGCGGCACGTGGTCGTCGGTGAACACGTTCTTCATGATGCTGGAGGAGCGGGTCGGCCTCTGCGACACGGTCAAGACGGCCAAGGCGCTGGGCATCAAGCGCGCCGACGGCAAGAAGCTGCAGGAGTACGAGACGTTCACGCTCGGCATCAACGAGTCCGACCCGGTCACGGTGGCCGCCGCGTACGCGGCGATCGCGGCGCGCGGCACGTACTGCGCGCCGATGGCGATCAGCCGCATCACGGACCGGGACGGCAAGACCACCCCCTACCGGCCCAAGTGCCGCCCGGCCCTGGACCCGGGCATCGCCGACGCGACGGCCGAGGTGCTGTCGGGCGTGTTCACGGAGGGCACGATGAGCGGCGTGGGCGGCATCGGCCGGGACGCCGCCGGCAAGACGGGCACCACCGACGACTACGCCTCGGCCTGGTTCGCCGGCTTCACCCCCGACCTGGCGAGCGCCGTGAGCCTCGGCGACCCGCGCGGCTCCCAGCGCCACAAGCTGACCGGCGTCACGATCGGCGGCCGGTACTACGGGGCGGTGCAGGGGGCCAGCATCCCCGGCCCGATCTGGAAGGACACGATGGTGTCGGCGCTGCGCGGGGTGCCGGCCACGCGGTTCACGCCGATCGACTCGGCGCGGTTCGAGGGGTGCGGCGAGCACTGCCGGCCGCAGACCTCCTCGAAGCCGGGCACCGAGTCGGACAGCGAGTCGGACACCGGGCCGGGCACCGAGCCCGACGCGGAGACGACCATCCTGCCGGAGGACATCCTGGAGTAACCCCTTCCCTTCGCCCTCGCCCTCGCCCTCGCCCTCGCCCGAGCCGGGGGCGGGGGCGGGTGCGGGTGCGGGGCGGGATGGAGGGCGAGGGCGGGATGGAGCGGGCGTGAGGCCGGGGTGAGCATGCGCCATGACCTCCCCGTCAGTCGAAAGATGTAGCCCGATCTCCTCAAGGGGCAGGAAGCGCCATGATCAGGCACGTCACTACAGTGGCGACGTATCCCGACAACCGAGGTAGGGTCCTTCATGGCAGCCGCCCGCAAGACGCTCCTGACCGGCCTGGCCACCCTGGCGATCGGTGCCGCGCTGTGGACGTTCGGCAACGACGACGGGTGGCACGTGATCGCACCCACCAAACTCGGCATGGTGCTGATGATCCTGGGCGGTCTGGAAGCGTTGTACGGCCTCTACAAGTCCCGCCGCGACGCCTCCTGAAGCGGCGAGGCCAGGGCAGAGCCGGGACCGGACCGGGACAGCGCCGGGACAGAGCCTGGACAGGGCCGGGCGGAGCAGCGCGTGCGGGACTGAGAACCGCCGGACCAGGAGCACGTGGCGGGGAACCGCCGGACCGGGAACGCCGACCGCGACAAAGACCCCGCCATCGAGCAGACTGATCGGGTGACAGACGCCACCCGGGCCAAGACCGAAGCCAAGATCAAGGCCGAAGCCGAGACCGATGCGGAGCCCCAGGCCGGAGCCGAGACCGATGCGAAGGCAGAGACCGAGGCCGAGCCCATACCCGCCCCTCTGCGCGCCGCCAGGTTCATCATGACCCCGTAGGCACTCTCAGGGGCTCGAGGGCGGCCAGGACGAGGTCGAGGCCGAAGGTGAACTCCTCCGCCGGGTCGTAGCCGGCAGCGGCGAGCACCGCGGCGGACTCGTTGAGGTAGGGGAACTCGTCAGGAGGAAGCTGGGGCAGGAAGACGTCCTTGGCCATGTCCGCGAACTCATCGGCGGTGTCGAACGGCAGGCCGGCTTCCTGCAGGGCGAAACCGTAGACATAGCTGTCGAGCAACCAGTTGGCGTGCGTCGCCATCAAGACCGGGAAGCCGGCCCTTCGCAGGCAGGCGGTGACCGCTTCGCGGTGGCGGAGGTTCGCGGGCCCCGGCGATGTCCGCGACTCCATCAGGCCGATCGCCCACGGGTGGCGGGCGAGAACCTGTCGGGCGGATACCGCCCGACGTCGCATCGCTGACTGCCAGTCGGCCTCTTCGGGCGGGAGCTCGATCTCCTCGAACACGAAGTCGATCATGGCGTCCAGCAACTCCTCTTTGCTCGCCACGTAGTAGTAGAGCGACATCGCGCCCGCGCCGAGCGCGCCGGCCAGCCGGCGCATGCTCAGCCCTCCGACCCCCTCGCGGTCGGCGAGACGGACCGCCTCGACCACCACCCGTTGCTTGCTCAGCGCCGCGTCTGACGCCACCTGGCGTTGTTCCCTCGCAGACACGGGTCTCCTCTCGCTCGCCCGCCGGGCTTGACAATCGTCCAGCGTGCGGTCATGGTACAGCGTACTACTCGTAGTACAGCGTACGACGTACGATGTACGAACCAGCGAAAGTCGTAGCTCGGACGTGAGGCTTCTGTGGGAATCGAACAGCGATCGAGTGCCGGAGTACGCCTGGCGCCGGGGGCGAGTCCGCCGGGGCGGCGACGATGCGGGCCGCCGACCGGCACCGCTACGGCCTGCCCTCAGCGCTCGAAATCGTCCGAGGTCCGGGCTACCGCTGCCCGGTCGAGGCGATGTGCTCGTCCAGGTGGGCGCGGCCTCGGTACATCCCTGCCGCCACTCCGGCGGAGGGACCGCTCCTCTCGAAAGAAGAGCCGATGACCATCCGAACGAAAACCCCGAACCCGCTCGACACCCCGCCGGTCCCCGTGCAGGCCAAGCTCGCCGCCGCATGGACCAGCTTCATGTTCCTCTACATCTACGTCGACTACTTCCACCTCCACAAGCCCGGCGTCATCGACAACCTCCGCGCCGGCGTCGTCTTCGAGTTCGACATCAGCCCGACGTTGTTGACCGTGATGCTCGCGTCCGTGGCGATCCCGGCCCTGATGGTGATGCTCTCCATGACGCTGCCCGCCCGGGCGAACCGCGCCACGAACCTCGTCGTTGCATCGCTCTACATCCCCTACTCGGTGTTCAACGCGGCAGGGGAGTCCTGGAACTGGGCCCCCTTCTACGGCCTCTCCATCGGAATCGAGGTGCTGCTCCTGGCCTTCATCCTGCGCTCCGCCTGGGCCTGGCCGCGAACTCCCGCCGTCCCAGCCGATCCCGCGACGACCGGCCTTCGACAGGACCTTCGACAGTAGGTGTCCGTGGAAAGCCCTACGGCGTGAAGCCCGCCGCCGCGGACACCGGGCCGACCGTGACCAGCTCAGTCGCGGTATACGCAGAGAACCTGCTCACGAGCGGTCCGGTGTCCGCGCCGGCCGCGCCCGTAGGCCGAACGGTGGCTGACCGACCAGCAGACCTCATCCAGCCAACCGCAGCAACGAAAGGGGCGAGCACGAAACCTGCCGCAGCGCGGAACCTGCTCGTCTGTCCGGCTGTCCGCCGGTCTCAGGACGACCGGCTGGGCACAGCGTCTCAGCTGTTCCCGCGACGACGGATGCAGTTCTGGATCACGCCCCCGACCTATCCGGGCCCGCACGGCGAACACCAACCGCTTTACCCCCGCGCCGGACGGGGTAGCGCCAGGATCATGCGCATCGCCACGCTGAACCTCTGGGCCCGGCACGGTTCCTGGCCCGAGCGCAGGGACGTGCTGATCGCGGGGCTGCGCGCCCTCTCCCCCGATCTCGTGGCCTTCCAGGAGTCCGTCGTGACGGACGACTACGACCAGGCCATCGACCTGCTCGGCCCCGGCTACCACGTCGTCCATCAGAGCGACGGGGAGGCCGACGGCACCCGGGCCTCGATCGCCTCCCGCCTGCCCCTGGCCGCGACCCGGCAGCTCCGGCAGGTCGTCACCCCGCGCGTGAATCCGGCGGAGTTCTCCGGCTGGGCCGGCCTCGCCGAGGTGCTCGCACCGGAGCCGCTGCTGTTCGTCAACCACAAGCCCTCCCACCGCCTCGGCCACGAGCGCGAGCGCGAACTGCAGGCCGTACGGACGGCCGAGCTGATCGAGGAGGTGCTCGGGGACCGGCGGATGCACGTGGTGGTGGCCGGGGACTTCGACGCGCCACCGGAGTCGGCCTCCGTCCGCTTCTGGAGCGGCCTGCAGTCCCTGGAGGGAGTGAGCGTGGCCTACCGCGACGTGTGGCAGTGGGCGCACCCGGACGACCCCGGGCACACGTTCACGCCGGTCAATCCCCTGGTGCGGGGCGGAAACTGGCCGTTGGAGACGGGCCGGCGCATCGACTACCTCTTCGTACGCTGCCACGGGAACGGGCCGACGCTACGGCTCGTGAACTGCCGCCAGATCTTCGACCGCCCGGTGCACGGCGTCTGGGCCTCCGACCACTTCGGACTCGTCGCCGACCTCGAACCACTCCCCCCGTCCCCCTCCACCGCATGACCACCCACCAGTTGGAGGACCCGCTACGCCGGTCCCTCCTCCTCGGCGGACAGCACCCCGACAACCCGCTGCACGCCGGCGAGCAGGGAGGAGCACGAGCGCGGGCCGGGACGGCGTCCCGCCGCTCGATGGATCAACGATCTCGTCGCGGCCGGCCCTTCAGGCGAACAGGGCCGGTGGATCAGGGATCACCCGACGCGCTCCCTGGAAACCCTTTCGGGATGGGCTTCCGATGGGCCCGGTCGGTATTCGGTATAGGGGATCGGGGCGGGCGAGAGCGCCGCAAGGCGCGTACGGGGCGGGCTTCCAACGGCCCGCCCGGTAGACGGGATCGGGGCGGGCGGCCCCCGGCCGGAATCGGCGTGACAACCTGGACATAGGATTTCGGACATGGCAATTTGCGAGCATCTTTCCCAGGCCGGCGACCCCGCCGCCAAGACGCCCGAGGGCTGCGAGGAGTGCCTGGCGGCCGGCGGCAGGTGGGTGCACCTGCGGCGCTGCCTGGAGTGCGGCCACATCGGGTGCTGCGACTCCTCCCCGGCCAAGCACGCCACCCGGCACTTCCACGACACGAACCACCCGGTGATCCAGTCGTTCGAGCCCGGCGAGAACTGGCGCTGGTGCTTCGAGGACAAGCAGATGGGCTGACCCGCCGTCCACGACTCCGCCGCCCGCGACCCCACCGCCCGCGACCCCACCGCCCGCGACCCCGCCGCCCGCGACCCCACCATCGACGACCCCGCCGCCCCTTCGGAACCTCCGCCCAGGGGTCCGGCGAGGCCGGGAGCCTCAGCGTTCGAGCATCGCCTCTTCGAAGTCGAGCTGGGCCATCACCTCGCGCAGCACCTCGTCGTCGAGGCGGCGCTCGTCGCGCAGCCGGACGAAGACCCGGCGCTCGGCCTGCAGCATCTCGCGGCGCAGCCTGCGGTAGAGGGCGCTGGGGGTCTCCGCGCCGCCCTGCCCGGTGCCGCCGCCCAGCCGCTCCCACGCGGTCAGCGAGCGGCGCCAGGACTTCTCCCTGAGCTGGTCGATCACCTGTTTCTGGATCTCGTCGGGCTCGCCCTGCTCGCCGACCAGCCGCTCCAGCTCCGCCAGGCCCGCCTCCAGCGCCGCCTGCTGGGCCGCCGCCTCGGCCAGGCGGTCTTCGTACTGCTCCTGCTCGCTCGACACGCGCAGCCGCCTGATCAGCGCGGGGAACGTGGTGCCCTGGATGAGCAGCGTGCCGATCACCGTCGTGAACGTCAGGAACAGCAGCATCGCGCGGTCCCGCTCGGGCACCGAGGGCGGGATAGCGAACGCGGCCGCCAGCGACACAACGCCGCGCATGCCGGCCCAGCCGAGGATCACCGTCTGCGCCACCGTCGGGCCCGCGTCGCCCCTGCGCAGCGCCTTGACCACGAAGGTGACCGCGAACACCCAGACGAACCTGCTGACGATCGTCACCGCCAGCACCGCGGCCGCGTAGCCCGCCACCGCCCACGGGCTGTAGCCGGTGATGCCCTCGATCACGGTCACGAGCTGCAGCCCGATCAGCGCGAACACGATGGCCTCAAGGAAGAAGTCGGTGACCTTCCACACCGCGTCGGACACCAGGCGGGTGCCGAACCCCCGCAGGTGCATGCGGTAGCCGAGGTAGAGGCCGACGATCACCACCGCGATCACGCCCGAGGCGTGCACGGACTCCGCCGCCAGGTAGGCGGCGAACGGGATCAGCAGCATCAGCGTGTTCTCCACCAGCGAGTCGCGGGTGTGCCGGAAGATCCAGGCGAACACGAAGGCCAGCGCCAGCCCGATCCCGACGCCGGCCACGGCGGCGAACAGGAACTCGTAGACCCCCTCCCACAGGCTCACGGCGCCGCCCACGGCCGCGCCGATGGCCACCCGGTAGAGGGTGAGCGCGGTGGCGTCGTTGAACAGGCTCTCGCCTATGAGGATGGTCAGCGACACGCGTGGCAGGCCCAGCCGCCGCCCGACCGCGACGGCGGCCACCGCGTCGGGCGGGGCGATGATGGCGCCGAGCGCGAACGCCAGCGCCAGCGGCAGGTCGGGCAGCAGCAGGTGGACGACCAGCCCGACGACGGCCGTGGTGAACAGCACCAGCCCGATCGACAGCAGCCCGACCGCCCGCTTGACGTCACGCAGCCGCAGGTAGGAGCTGTCGAGCGCGGCGGAGTAGAGCAGCGGGGGCAGGAAGACGTAGAGCACCAGCTCCGGCTCCAGCGGCACCGCGGGCACCAGCGGCGAGACCAGCAGCCCGGCGGCCACCAGCAGCAGCGGCGCCGGCCAGCCCCGCCGCCGCGCCACCGCCGCGACGCCGATCGCACCTGCCGCCAGCAGCAGCAGTTGCAGGCCCGTGGTGGGGTCCACCCGCGGCTCCTCCCGTCCCGGCCCCGTCGTGTCGGGGTGCGATCGCCTCAGTGGGACGCCGTCGTCGGAACGGGTGAAACGACCGCCTCAGCTCGATCGTCCCGCCGTGAGCGTACCGGGCGCGCCGGGATGGCAGGTCACCACTCCCTGCGGTCGCTTCTCTCGTGGTAATCGGGCTGCTCGGGGCGCAGGCGCTCGCCCGTGGAGAACATGGGGTCCCCGACGTACGGGCGGGACATGTCCGCGTCGGGCTGCTGGTACTGGTCCTGCGGCGGGTACTGCTCCTGCGCCTGATAGGGGTCGCGGGGCTGGTACGGCTCCTGCTGCTGGTACTGGTCCTGGGGCGGGTACTGCTCCGGGCGGCCGAGCGCCAGCAGCGGGTCCACCGGGTTGGGCTGCGGGCTCTGCTGCTGGTAGGAGCCGTAGTCGTCGCGGGCGGGCTGTGCCTGCTGGGGGGCCTGCCTGCGGCGGCCCGCGCCGGGGATGCCGTGCATGGGCGTGCCGAGCCCGGCCGCGCTGGGCTGGGGCTGCGCCTGCTGGTAGCCGTCGGAGTGCCTGCCGCCGTACGGGTCGGAGGGGTACGGGTCGGGCGGATACGGCTGCTGGGCGGCCCCCTGGTACGGCTCCGACGCCTGGGAGGGGAAGCCGAGCGGGTCGGTGCTCAGCGGCGACGGCCGGCGCTGGTCGCCGGGGAGCTGGTAGACGGGCTCGTTGTCCACGTACTGGGGGCCGGTGAAGGGGTCGGGCTGGGCGGCCGGCTGCGTGTAGTGGGGGCCGCTGAGCGGGTCGGCGGTGTACTGCGGGCCGCTGAAGGGGTCGCCGGTGTACTTCGGCTGCGGGCCGGTCGACTCGATGTACTGCGGGCCGGTGAAGGGCGAGCGCTGGTCGCCGTAGGCGGGCGTGGCCTCCCTGGACCCCGTGGACGGGGACGCGCTCTCGCCGTAGGGGTCCCTGGGGCCCGTGGTCTCGCTGTAGGAGGCCACCAGCTTGTCCTGGTGCGGCGTGGTGCTCCTGGCCACGAGGACGTCGTTGGGCGACAGGGCCGCCGTGGGCCGCTCGTCGAGCTGCGGCTGCGGCTGGACCGGCTGGGGCTGGACGTGCTGGGGCGGGCGATGGTAGGTGCCGGTGCCGGGCATCACCTCGGTGCCCGGGTCGTGGTCGTGCTCGGGCAGCTCGGGCTGCTCGCCCGTGGCCTCCGCGAACCCCTCGTCGAGGGTGTCGAGCAGCCGGCCGACGTCCTCCATCGGCATGCGGAAGCTCGCTGTGCACATCTCGCCGCGCCACAGGCTGAGGACCAGCGTTCCCTCATGCCATGTCACGCGGAGGCACCGCTCCTGACCTCGTGCATCGAAGAAGACTTCGCCGAACGACGGCAACGGGACAACTTCCGACATGGAGGACATACTGCTTTAACCAGCCTTTATTCGTCCACTCAACCCCGGAAAACCCTAGGGAACCGGCCTTCCCACCTACACCCGGAACCCCTGCGGTCACAGGCGGTGAACGCCGCCGCGGCCGGTTGGAGTTCCGATCGCCCAGTGTGCCACGCAACCCGGCGATAGTGCCCCGGAACGCCGGGATGCGTCTGGGTGATCACACCGCGTTCGGCGCGGCGGCCCCGGAATGCGGGTACCGTTTACTGCCGTGCCGGACTCCCATCTCCCACCAGTGGACGAACTGCTCAGCATCGCGGTCAACGCTCTCGGAGGGAGCGAGCGGCAGGGCCAGCTGACCATGGTCAGAGCCGTGCAGAAGGCCATCGACGACGAGGAGCATCTGGCCGTCCAGGCGGGCACCGGCACCGGCAAGTCGCTGGCCTACCTGGTGCCGTCGATCCGGCACGCGATGGACAGCGACACCCCCGTCGTGATCTCCACGGCCACCATCGCGCTGCAGCGCCAGCTCGTCGACCGCGACCTGCCCCGGCTGGCCGAGGCGCTGGCCAAGGAGCTGCCGCACGAGCCGACGTTCGCCATCCTCAAGGGCCGCCGCAACTACCTGTGCCGCTACAAGGCCACGGCGGGCTGGCCCGAGGATGACGAGCAGGACCAGCTCTTCGACCCTCGCGAGGTCAGCGCGACCGGCCGGATGGTGCAGCGCATCCAGGAGTGGGCCGAGGAGACCGAGACCGGCGACCGCGACGAGCTGGTGCCGGGCGTCAGCGAGCAGGCGTGGCGGCAGTTCTCCGTCAGCGCCCAGGAGTGCCTGGGCGCCACGCGCTGCCCCAGCGGCGCCGAGTGCTTCGCCGAGCTGGCCAGGGCGCGGGCGGGCGAGGTCGACGTGGTGGTCACCAACCACGCGCTGCTGGCCATCGACGCCATGGGCGACCTGCCGGTGCTGCCCGAGCACGACGTCGTGGTGGTGGACGAGGCCCACGAGCTGGTCGACCGGGTGACCTCCGTGGTGACCTCCGAGCTGTCGGAGTCGTCGGTGATGCTGGCGGTGCGCCGGGTGGGCCGGCTGATCGACCAGCCCATCGCCGACCAGCTCATGGAGGCCGGCGAAGACCTTAAGGCGCTGCTGGCCGCCGCCCCGCCCGGCCGCATCGACGAGCTGCCGCAGGTGCTCGGGCTGACCCTGCAGCTCATCCGCGACACGGCCTGGCGCTGCATCACCGCCATGGGCCCGCGCGGCGCCGACAAGGACGACCCGGACAAGGCGGGGCAGCGCAAGGCGGCGTTCACGGCGCTGGACGAGGTGCACGACACCGCGGTGCGCATGCTCGACGCCTACGGGCACGCCTCCGAGGCCGACCGGGCCGAGGTGGTCTGGCTCGACGCCGGCACCGACCGCCGGCCGCCCGCCCTGCGAGTGGCGCCGCTGAGCGTCAGCGGCATGCTGCGCGACAAGCTGTTCGGGGAGCGCACGGTGGTGCTCACCTCGGCCACGCTGGCGCTCGGCGGCACGTTCGACGCGCTGGCCGCGCAGTGGGGGCTCGGCGACGGCAAGGGCTGGCAGGGCATCGACGTCGGCTCGCCGTTCGACCACCCGCGCGCCGGCATCCTGTACGTCGCCAAGCACCTGCCCCAGCCCGGCCGTGACGGCCTGCCGCAGCAGTACCTCGACGAGATCGCCGAGCTGATCGAGGCGGCCGGCGGGCGCACGCTGGGCCTGTTCTCCTCGATGCGCGCCGCCAAGGCGGCCACCGAGGCGCTGCGCGAGCGGCTCGACGTGCCGCTGCTGTGCCAGGGCGACGACTCGACGATGCTGCTGGTCAAGCAGTTCGCCGAGGACGAGCCCACCTGCCTGTTCGGCACGCTGTCGCTGTGGCAGGGCGTCGACGTGCCGGGGCCGTCGCTGCGGCTGGTCATCATCGACCGGGTGCCGTTCCCGCGCCCCGACGACCCGCTGACCTCGGCCAGGCAGCGCCACGTGGCGGCCAGGGGCGGCAACGGGTTCATGGCGGTCGCGGCCAACCACGCGGCCCTGCTGCTCGCCCAGGGGGTCGGCCGCCTGCTGCGCGCCCAGGACGACAGGGGCGTGATCGCGGTCCTCGACCCGCGCCTGGCCACGGCCCGCTACAGCGGCTTCCTGCTGGGCTCCCTGCCGCCGTTCTGGCGCACCACCGACCCGGCCGTCCCCCGCGCCGCCCTCAAGCGCCTGTCGTCCACCTCTTCCTGAGCGCGAAGGCGTCCGTCCGGGGCGGGCGCCGCCCCGGACAGGCCGCGAAGCGGGCTCAGGACCAGCGGGCTCAGGACCGGCGGGCTCAGGACCAGGGGGCGAGGTCGGGGCGCTTGGGGAGCAGGCCGTCGCCCGAGGAGACCCCGCGCAGCCGGCGCGACACCCACGGCACCAGGTGCTCGCGCATCCACTGCGCGTCCTCGCGCCGCCGTGCCCGCGGATCGACCGCCCGGGCCGGCCACTCCTTGTGCCAGTCCTCGAACGGCACCCCCAGCACGTCGAGCACGCGGGCGGCCACCAGCCGGTGCCCGTCCTCGTTCATGTGCAGCCGGTCGGGGCTCCACGCCCGCCAGTCGCGCAGTCCCTGCATGGACCACTGGTCGACGATCCGGCAGCCGTAGAGGTCGGCGATGGAGCGCACGTGCAGGTAGAAGACGGCGAAGCGGCCCCGCAGCCGCCGCATCAGCGGCGTGTCGCGCGGGTCCACCCCCGTGAACAGCAGCACGTCGGCCCCGCCGGCCCGCAGCTCGCGCACGGCCAGCGCGAGCTTCTTGGCCATCACGTCCGGATCGCTGCCCGGCCGCAGCAGGTCGTTGCCGCCGGCGCAGAAGCTGACCAGGTCGGGCGCCATCTCGACGGCCAGCGGCACCTGCTCGGCCACGATCTGGTCGAGCAGCTTGCCGCGCACGGCCAGGTTGGCGTAGCGGAAGGCGGGATCGTCGGCGGCGAGCCGTTCGGCCACCCGGTCGGCCCAGCCACGGTAGTGGCCGTCCGGCCCGGGATCGTTCAGTCCTTCCGTGAAGCTGTCACCGAGGGCGACGAAGGACTTGTAGTGCCTCATGAGGGTGTGTTCAACTCCGCGATAGCGTGCAGCGCAAGGACGTATGACTGTAGTCCGAAGCCCGCGATGGTGCCCGTCGCCACCCCGGCCACGACGGAGGTATGGCGAAACTCTTCCCTCGCCGCGGGGTTGGAGATGTGCACCTCGATGAGCGGAGCGGTGCGCTGGGCGACGGCGTCGCGCAGGGCGTAGGAGTAGTGGGTGAAGGCGGCCGGGTTGAGCACGACCGGGATGCGGCCGTCGCACGCCTCGTGGATCCAGCCGATCAGCTCGGCCTCGGAGTCGGTCTGGCGCACCTCGACCTCGTGGCCGAGCTTCTCGCCGGTGTCGCGGCACAGCCCGACGAGGTCGTCGTACGTCTCCGCCCCGTAGATCGAGGGCTCCCGCTTGCCGAGCCGGCCCAGGTTGGGCCCGTTGAGCACGAGGATCATGCCGAGATCTCCTTGTAGGCGGCTTCGAGCAGCTCTTCGGCGGGGTCTTCGAGGCGGCCGGGCGCGGCCAGGCCGTCGAGCACGACGAAGCGCTGCTTGGCCCCGCGGTTCTTCTTGTCCAGGCGCATGTGGTCGCGCAGCCGGGGCCAGGCGTCGGCGCGGTAGGAGACGGGCAGGCCGACGGCGGTGAGGATGGCCCGGGTGCGGCCGACGAGGTCGGCGCGGCCGGAGAGCCTGGACAGCTCGGCGGCGTAGACCATGCCGATGGCCACGGCCTCGCCGTGGCGGATGCCGTAGTGCTCGTGGCGCTCGATGGCGTGGCCGAGCGTGTGGCCGTAGTTGAGGATCTCGCGCACGCCGGACTCGCGCAGGTCGGCGCCCACGACGTCGGCCTTCACCTGGATCTTGCGCTCGATCAGCTCGCGGGTGTGGGGCCCGTCGGGGCGGGTGGCGGCCTCGGGGTCGGCCTCGATGAGCCGGAGGATCTCGGGGTCGGCGATGAAGCCGCCCTTGATGATCTCGGCCAGGCCGGCGACGTAGTCGGCCCTGGGCATGCTCGCCAGCGTGGACAGCTCGCACAACACGCCGGCGGGCGGCAGGAAGGTGCCCACGAGGTTCTTGCCCTCGGGCGTGTCGATGCCGTTCTTGCCGCCGACGGCCGCGTCGACCATGGCCAGCAGCGTCGTGGGCACGAGCACCACCTGCACGCCGCGCAGCCAGGTGCCGGCCACGAACCCGGCCAGGTCGGTCGTCGCGCCGCCGCCCACGCCGACCACGGCGTCGGAGCGGGTGACGCCGTGGCGGCCGAGCCCGGACCAGAGCCCGGCGGCCACCTCGACGGTCTTGGCCCGCTCGCCGTCGGGCACGGTCAGCTCGGCCACCTCGTAGCCGGCCTCGGACAGCGCCGCGCACACCGGCCGGGAGATCTCGGGCAGGGTCTCGGGGCGGATGACCGCGACGGTGCGCACGCCGGGCTTGAGCAGCGTGGGCAGCTCGGGCAGCACGCCGGTGCCGACCACCACGTCGTAGGGGCTGTCACCGCGTACGTGGATCCGCGGCGCGCTCATGCCCGAGCCTCCGTCACTCGCCGGAATCCCGCCCGCCGGACCTGCGTCACCCCGCGGCCCCGTGTCGCGCTCATGCCGGCAGCCCTCTCACGATCTCGTCGGCGAGCTCCTCGGGCTCGCGCTGGTCGGTCACCACGGTCGCCACGGCCAGCCGCTCGTAGACCGGGCGCCGCTCCTCCATGAGCTTCTTGAGCTGGCTGCGCGGGTTGAGCACCAGCAGCGGCCGGGCCGAGCCGAGCCCGACCCGCTGCACCGCGTCGGCGAGCCCGACCTGCAGGTAGACGACGTGGTGGCCCTGGAGCAGGGCCTGCGTCTCCTCGTGCAGCACGGCGCCGCCGCCCAGGGACAGGACGCCGTCGTGCTCGGCCAGCGCGCGCCGCACGGCCTCGTGCTCCAGCTCGCGGAAGCGGGCCTCGCCGTCCTCGATGAAGATGTCGGACACGGCCTTGCCCGCCACGGCCTCCACATCGGAGTCGGTGTCGCGGAACCCGACGCCGAGCCGCTCGGCGAGCAGCCGCCCGAGCGTGGTCTTGCCGGAGCCGGGCGGCCCGATGAGGACGGCCTTCGCTGTCATTTGATCACCATGGAAGAGAGGTAGCCGGACAGGTTGCGGGCGACTTCCTCCACGGAGTCGCCGCCGAACTTCTCGATCGCCGCGTCGGCCAGGACCAGCGCGACCATCGCCTCGGCCACGACGCCGGCGGCGGGCACGGCGCACACGTCGGAGCGCTCGTGGTGGGCCTTGGCGGCCTCGCCGGTCTTGACGTCGATCGTGGCCAGCGCCCTGGGCACCGTGGAGATGGGCTTCATCGCGGCGCTGACCCGCAGGATCTCGCCGTTCGTCATGCCGCCTTCGAGGCCGCCCGCGCGGTTGGTGACGCGGCGCACGCCCTCGGCGGTGGTGTATTCGATCTCGTCGTGGGCGCGCGAGCCGGGCCTGCGCGCGGTCTCGAAGCCGTCGCCGACCGCGACGCCCTTGATCGCCTGGATGCCCATGAGCGCGCCGGCCAGCCGGGAGTCGAGCCGGCGGTCCCAGTGGGTGTAGCTGCCCAGGCCGGGCGGCAGGTTGTAGGCGAGGACCTCGACGACGCCGCCGAGCGTGTCGCCGTCCTTGTGGGCCTTGTCGATCACGGCGACCATGGCGGCGCTGCCCTCGGCGTCGGAGCAGCGCACCGGGTCGTCGTCGATCCTGGCCAGGTCGCCGGGGCCGGGCAGCACCTCGGACGGGGTGCGCGCGCCGCCGATCTCGGTCACGTGGCTGACGATGTCGACGCCGAGCGCCTGCTTCAGGAAGCGCCTGGCCACCTCGCCGAGCGCCACCCGCGCGGCGGTCTCGCGGGCGCTGGCCCGGTCGAGCACGTTGCGGGCGTCGTCGAAGCCGTATTTCTGCATGCCCGCCAGGTCGGCGTGGCCGGGGCGGGGCCGGGACCTCGGCGCGTTGCGGGCCAGGCCCTCCAGCTCGGCCGGGTCGACCGGGTCGGCCGCCATGACCTTCTCCCACTTGGGCCACTCGGTGTTGCCCACGCGGACGGCGACCGGGCTGCCCATCGTGCGCCCGTGGCGGACGCCGCCGACGATCGTCACCTGGTCCTGCTCGAACTTCATCCGGGCTCCGCGCCCGTAGCCGAGCCTGCGGCGGCGCAGCGCCTCGTCGATGGCGGCCGTGGTCACCTCCACCCCGGCCGGCAGGCCTTCGAGGATGGCGACGAGTTCGGGGCCGTGGGACTCTCCGGCGGTCAACCAGCGCAACATGCGTACAAGTCTTCCATGTGCGGCCCAGTGAGATGTCCCGCGCTCACGATACGAGACTCAGGGAAGGAGACAGAGCGCGGGCAGCGTGCCGAGCAGCATGAAGGTGCCGAAGGGGAACTCGGTGTGCCGGTCGCCGCGGCCGGTCAGCAGCAGGGCGAGGGCGTACAGCGCGCCGAGGAGCTGCCCGCAGAAGGCGGCCGTGAGCAGGGCCTGCCAGCCCAGCGCGCCGGTGGCCAGGCCGATGAGCCCGGCCAGCTTGACGTCGCCGAGTCCCATGGCGGCGGGTCTGATCAGCCAGAGCAGGCCGTACACCGCGGTCAGCGCCGCCGCGCCGGCCAGCGCCCTGGGCAGCTCTCCGGTGGG
This sequence comes from Nonomuraea candida, assembly GCF_000725485.1. Classification (GTDB taxonomy): domain Bacteria; phylum Actinomycetota; class Actinomycetes; order Streptosporangiales; family Streptosporangiaceae; genus Nonomuraea; species Nonomuraea candida. The sequence goes on from NZ_JOAG01000040.1 coordinate 66,640, forward strand.
CAGCAGCGCCAACGCCGTGATCGGGTACGCCGGCAGCGTGATCGCGTCGGGCAGCGTGCTGGTGCGCCAGTCGACGGCGGCCAGCGCGACGGCGATCACGGCGAAGCACACGTACGGCGGCCCCGCGCGCCAGGCGACCAGCCCGGCCACGGCGGCCGCGGCCAGTTCGAGCCCCGGCGGCCACAAGCGGTCGGGGACGAGGGCGGGGGCGTCGTCGTAGGAGCGGGCCAGGGCCCTGATGCGCCCGCCGCAGACCAGGCCGACGAGCGCCGCGAGTGCGACCACGCCGCCGACCCTAGCCGCGCCTGCCACCCGGCCGGGCCCGAGTGCGCCGAGCCGGTATGGACGCGCGCGCGTCGCCCGGCCGGTACGAGCACGCGACGCGCGCACGTCGCCCGGCCGGTACGAGCACGCGCGTATCGCCCGACCGTGGCCCCGTGCACGCAGCCGGCATGGACGTGTCCGTATATATGCGTCGATCGGAGGCGGGGTATCCGGTGGCGGAGGCGGCTATTGCGCTCGCGGCGATGATCACCGAGACTTCCCGCGTGGACAGGGACCGGTTCGTCAGGATCGCGGTGGTCATCGCTACGTTCGTCCTGGCCCCTGTGCTGCTGGAGATGCTCGCCTGGTACATCGAGGGCGAGGACTACAACGTCTCGCGCGCCGTCACCGTCCTGACCGTGGTGGCCGCGCTCGCGCTGATCGCCCTCGGCGTCGGCCGGGTGCGCGGCAGGCTGCCGGTCATGCTGGTCACGGCCATGACCGTGGCCGCGGCGGGCGGGCTGGTGCTGGGGTTCGTGGCCGGCTTCGGGCCCGTGCTGTGGGATCTCGGCGTGTCCGGCGAGCTGGTCGGCCTGTCGATGATCGGCATCGCCGCGTTCACCGCGTTGACCGGCGTCTACCTGCTGATCCTCTACCGCCGCGGCCTGTACGTCCCGCATCTGGAGACCACCGCCGGCCCGTCCCCGACCACCACCAAGCGCAAGGTGATCGGCGAGTCCGAGATTATCTGGAGTCGTGATATCTCTCGGGCTTCTGACCTGCGGTCCTTCGTTGCGGAGGGAGTCCGGGAGGCAGCCGGGACCGCCTCGAGAGGTGATGCGATCCAGTTCGTGGTCGTTATCAGATCGTTGCTGAGGCTGGTGCGATCTGAGCGGCTATGCGTTGTTCCAGGCATCGCCGATGCAGGCGGCCTCGAAGGCCCACCAGCCCTCGTCCTGGCCGTGGGTCAGCAGTGATTTGATCTCGGACAGGCTGTCGCCAGAGGGGATATTGAGCGCGACCAGCGGAAAGTCGGCGCTGTAGGCTTCGCCGCCGATCCCGAACGGGGCGAGCCGTTCATGGACAGCCGCAGCGCTGCGCCCCAGTGGTCCGCTGGGGATCGGCAAGACCCGAATGGTGTTGCCGCCAGACCATGTCACTCGCTCGGTAGCCCAATGAAGCCCGTCCGTGCCGGTGATGAACCGCACGATGTCGCCTTGGGCGACGCCGTCGACGAGGAACGGCACGTTTTCGATGCGCGCGGTGTCGCTCGTGACGGGTGCGGCCCAGAGTCCCTCGGTGTCGTAAGGGAGCCAGCCCTCGCGGGGTGCGAACCGGAACCAGAGCTTGATGCGTTCTCCCGCGGCCTGGTCGTCTCCGGCGGGGGTGGGTGACGTCATGGCAGCAATGATCTCGTGCTTCTCGTCCGGTCCGATGGCCGACCCCGTTGAGCTGGTGTTCTCCTCTGTGATTCAGCGTTGCGCGCGTAGTTCGCCGAGCGCGGCCGTGAGCTGCTCTCGAAGTTCCCTGTTCTCCGCCGCGAGCGCCCTGACCCGCTCCTGCGCTGCTTGGAGCCTGCTGCGCAGCGAGGCGTCCGACGCTCGCTGGCGCACGGGCACCTGGACGGGGCTGCTCGCCGTGCTGGTGTGCAGCCGTTCGATCTCGGCCCGCAGGTCGGTTTGGCCGTATAGCCAGGATCGAGAGACGCCCGCTTCGCGAGCAACCGTCTCGATTGTGATCGGCCGGCCTGTGGCGTCGAGGCGGCGCAGCGCCCGCACCGCCTTGTCTCGGGTGGCCTGGCTGCGTTTCCTGGCTGCGGCGATGAGGTGTGCGGAGTTGTCAGCCCGCATCGGCCACCGGTCGGTGATCGGTGGCGGCCGCGGGCTCCGAGCAGGAGTCGGAGGCAGATCTGGCGACGTCCTGGTCGGCTTCCAGCGCGGTGATGATGCGGTCCAGGCTGCCCAGCACCTGCTGGTTCATCTCGACTACGCGGGTGTGCCCGGCGTCCTTGGCGGTTTCGATGAGGGTCAGGGTGCGCTGGCGCTGCTTGTGGTGCTCCGGCAGGAACTCCGGCGTGGTGATGAAAACCGGGCAGGTCAGGCACGCGTTGGCGTGCGGGCAGGTCTGTTTGAGCGGCAGCCCGCAGTAGCCGTTGGGCAGTGCCTGTTTGGCCCGGGCCATCTGGTCTTTGAGCCAGCTCGCCTCGGCCAGCGGCCCGGCCGGATCGAGTTCGACGGCGGTGCCGGTGATGTCGACCTTGCGGGCTTGCTCCCAGTGCCGGCGCACCGTCTCATCACGCAGGCGGGCGTAGTGGGCGGTCATGGTGTGGGACTGGTGGTCGAGCAGGCGTCGCACCACCTCCTGCGGGACGTCGAGGTTGAGCAGGCGGGTGGCGAAGGTGTGACGCCACTGATGCGGGGTCAGGTGGACCGGGCGGCCGTGCTCGTCCCGGACGTCGCAGGTGATCAGCCACGCGGCCAGATGCTTGCGATAGGTGCTGACCGGCATGGGCCAGCGCCCGTCGGGGTTGGCCTTCCAGCGGGGCAGCAACACCTGCGGCTCGGGCCAGCGCCGCAGCATGCGCTGCTGCTGCGCGGCGATCTGCGCGGCCAGATCGTCATCGATGGGCACCAGCCCTTCGCGTTTCATCTTGTGATTGCGGTAGCGCAGGTAAGGGGCGCCTCGTGAGTCGCGGACGATGCAGTGGAAGGGCAGCTTCTGGGCGTCCCCGATGCGCAGCCCGGTCCGGATGAGGATGAGAGTGAACAGGTGTAGCACCGGGTCGGTCAGCCGCTCCAGGTTCTCGGAACGTTCGATTTGCGCCATCACCGCATCGGGCAGCGCCCGCGGTGGGGCCTCAGGCAGCTTGGGATAGTCCTCGGGATGGATGACGGCCTCGGCCGGCAGGGAAGCGTCCCAGCGGTGACGGCGAACGTCCATCAGCAGCCGGCTCAGCGCGCCGATGGACTGGCGACGCGACCGGAGAGAGGCGCCCGTCGTGGCGGTGTGGGCGATGAAGCGTTCCAGCACCTCCCGATCAAGGCGGGCCAGCGTGTCGACCTTGCCGGTCGTGGCGACGAAGGCGGCGAACCGACTCAGATGTGTCACCGATCGGGAGACGTGAACCGGGCTGACATCGGTGGACAGCTTCCACCGGGCCCAACGCTTGATCAGCTCACGCAGCCACGGTTGCGGGATGGTGTCGAATCGGATCCGGCGCGATTGAGCCCGGACACCAACCCGGTGCAGATCCCACACGTCGCGCCCGTACTCGGCATCCCACCCCAGCCCGTGAGCCAGATCGTCGACCTTGCGGCGAGCGAAGCGCAGAAAGCCGAGCGGGATGGCGTTAGCGTTGCCGTGCCTACGGGGGGTGAAGGCGTGGAACTTCTCGTCCCAGACGTGCTGAGGCCATTGCAGCAAGGAGTGCGCGCCGCTGGCCGCGGCCAGTCGCATGATCAGCTCCAGGTCGAAGGGCTTGGCCCGGCCGCGGCGTTCGTCGACACGGCACTGCACCGCGTATTGCAACTCGAGCTTCAGCTGCGGCGGCAGCGGGCGGAAATCGATGCGGGCATCTCCGCGCGTCTTGCAGTAATGGACGAAGGCTTCAAGGTCGTTCTGGCCGGTGCGTTTGACCCATTTGCTCCATCGGGTGCGGTGTGAAGCGCACAGCCCGCTGCGTGATCCTGCCCATAGCTCACAGTCCGATATCGCGCAGATCGGCCGGTCGGTGGCTGATACCACGGCTGTGGCGATCCACGCGTCGAGGTCCGGCTCGCCGGCGCGCTTCCATGCCCGGTCGTGGCCGTGACACAGGCCCTGGTTCTTGCGCCCGTACTTGCATCCGGCCACCAGGCAGTGGGCCAGGGGCCCGCGGCCCAGAACGTGGGGCGTGGTCTCGGACAGGAACGTCGTGAGGTCGGGGCGGCCCAGCTGATCCCAGCGCTGGACGTGGCCGGTGCACATCCCCTTGTTGCGACACAGCCGCCCGCAGCCCGGCACCAGACAGGGCGGAGTCCCCAAGATCGCGTCGTCAGTGTCCGGAATCAGCACGTCGACACGGAACTGCGGGCGCACCGCACCTACCAGCTTCTCCAGCAGACCGGCCTGCGTCGGCTGCCTCCGCGGTGCCGTCCCCTCCCCCTCCGTGCTCACCAATTCACCTGCCGCTCCGGCAGCCACCCGGCGGCCTCCAGCGCCCGGCGGGCGTCCTCGATCGTGAGGTGGCCGTAAATTTCCAGCGTTGTGGTGATCGACGCGTGACCGAGCAGAGCGGCCACCGACTCGATCGGCGTCCGACGTCGCAGCAACTCGGTGGCGTAGGTGTGGCGAAACCAATGCGGGTCGAAATGCACGCCGCTGGCGCGCCGGGTCCGCTCCACCAGATCGTGGGCGGTGTCGTAGCTGAGCGGCCGACCGATCGTGCCTCCCCAGAGGTTGACGAAGACGTAATCGCTGTCGAGGTCGCCGTACTCGAGCTCCAGGTAGTCGGCATACAAGCGCATCAACTGGGCGCTGACCGGGATCGTGCGCCGCTTGGCCGACTTGGTGCGCGCTCCGTTGTCGTTGACGCGCGGCATCACCGTCACTGTCCGGCCGGCTACCGACACGTCCTCGTGGCGCAGTCCGAGCGCCTCGCCGATGCGCACCCCGGCGTCATGCAAGACGGCGAACAGCAGCCGGTCCCGTCGCCGGGTGCACGCGTCCAGGACGGCTTGGGCCTCATCGGCCGTCAGGACTCGCGGAACCGGTTTGGGCGCCCGGAGTGCGACGGTCCGCCGCCGCTGCAGTTGGTCCTTGGCGATGTGCTGCAGGAAAGGCTTCCACGCGGTGCGCGACCCCGCGTACGGCCGCCAGGTGATCAACAGCTCGCCCAGGTCGAGACCATGCCGGGCGTGAAACTCGTAAAACGAGCTCAGCGCCGACAATTTCCGGTTCACGCTGCTGTTGCTGCAATGCTCGCCCGCTGACGGCAAGGCCAGCACCCCACCTGCCCGCGCGGCGGGAGGCAGCCTCAACCAACCGATGAAGCCGCCGATGTCCTCCAACCGGACCTCACGCCAGTCAATACCGCGTCCGATCAGGTACCCGAACCAGTCCTTCAGATCATGGGCGTAGCTCTTGACCGTGTTCGGCGACCGCTCCGCCGAACTCAGATAGGCCAGCCACCGCTCGACCGGCTCCACCGGCAGATGGTCGGCACCGAGCAGCGTCCACGACTCCACGATCGCGCCGGGCGGCCGAACCCGTTGTACACGCATCGTCCCTCCCTGTAACTGCCTTATGGACAGCGCAAGATAACCGATCCACAAGGAGCGCGGCAGGCGTTTCAGGCCACGTCAGATACGTCGCGGACGACGCTTCACGGACTCCAGATAACGGAGATCCTGATCCGCACCCTGCCCGAGATGAGCCACGCCCTGGAGAAGGCCCTCGGGAGCTGCGTGTCGGTGATCGACCAGGACGACCTGCACTTCGTGGCCTTCTTCGGCCCGCAGGGCTGCGCCTTCTACACCGACGTGCTCGACGACGCCGACCTGCGGCACTTCTTCCACGAGACCACCCCCGAGGCGCGCAGACTCACCTACCTGCGGCTGGGCAGCCAGCTCCACTGGCTCGGCGGGCGCCTGGACACCCACCTGCGCGCGATGGAGGGCGGCACGGTGATCAGGACCGTGCTGGACGTCGAGCGCGGCGCGCTGTTCCACTACTGGGTCGACCACGGGCAGTACCTCATCGGCGTCACCCTCGACCAGCGCAAGGTCGGCGTGGCCGACGACAAGATGGCGCGGCTGGTCGACCTGATCCGCGGCCACTTCACGCTGCCGCCGATCAACCAGCGGGCCCGCCCCGAGGCGGGCGGGAACGTCCGCCCGATCAGGAAGGACGACGCCTGGCCCGAATCGGGCTCCTGACCGGCGCCGGTCCCCGGGGCGTGGTCAGCGTCCTCTGGAGAACCAGCGGCGGCGTTTCGCGGCGGCCGGGGGCGGGGCGGTCTCAATCCTGGCCACCGTCACCTCGCCCGTCCCGGCCAGGTCGCCGACCGTGCCGGACTCGACGGCCGCGAGGGCGGCCAGCACCTCTCCCTCGATGACGAACTGCACCGGCCCCGCCACGTCCACCACGACCGCCGCCGCCCGCTCCTGCACGGCGGCCCGGCAGACCTGCAGGGTGGTGGCCTGGATGGGCCGGGCGTCGGGCCGCCACCTGACCAGCGACTCGGTGCCGGTGAACGCCAGCACCGCCTCCCTGCCGTCCTGCCCGACGAGCTTGGGCAGGGCCATCTCGCTCTCCTTCTCCTGCCGCACCCCGTGCGCGCCCACCTCGGACTCGGTGAGCAGCGCGACGACGGGGACGAGCAGGCGGGCGCCGCCGAGCGCGTTCAGCACCTCGGCGGGGCCGGCCGTGCCCGCCTGATAGGCGGCCAGCGCGGCGGCGACGGCGGGCGCGACACCGCCGTCGTCGTGGGGATCGAGGGGTTGCGGGATGCTCGGCACGACGTCCGAGACTACCCGCGCCGGCCACCGCCCCGCCCACCGGCTCCGACCGGCAGGTCATCAGCCCCGATCGTCAGCCCCGATCGTCAGCCCAGCCCGTCAGCCCAGGTCGACGATGGCCGCCACCGGACCGCCGCCCGAAGGCCCCTGGTGGACGGCCGCCACCGAGACGAAGACCGCCGGGTCGCCCGTGACCGAGGCCGCCACCCCGCCCACCGCCGCCTTGATCTGGCGGTGCCAGTGCACGTCGGAGTCGTCCAGCATGATGTTGCGCCGCCCGCGCACCCGCCCCGACGGGTCCGCCTCGCACTTCATGAAGACGTTCACCAGCCGCCCGCCGAGGTCCGACGGGTGCGGCCGGCCGGGCAGGGGCAGGCCGGCGTCCCTGATGGCCTCCCAGATGCCGTCGGCGTCGAGGGCGTCCTTCATGACGCTGTGGCCGATGCGGTAACGGCCGCCGATCCCGCGTACGTTGCCCACCAGCACGATCTGCGCCCGGTCCAGCTCGACCCCCGACGAGCACGAGGCCACCGACGAGTACAGCGACAGGTCCTTGTGGATCTGCTCCGCCGACGGCATCTCGATCTCGCCGAGCGCGACGGCGATGCCGAGCGCGGTGGTGGAGTTGGACAGGTCCATGGAGGGGCCGGTCTCCTCGATGGCGGTGTCCCGGCCGCGGCTCTTGGCGTCGGTGATGGTGGCCAGGGTGAGCAGCGGCGTCTTGGTCTGTACGTAGTGCACGTCACGCGGGTCGTCGATGCCGGCGATCTTCATGGCCTCCCGCACCCCGGCGGCGACCTTCTCGACCATGGCCGGGCGGCCGATGTCCTCGGGCAGGATGACCTCGCTCATCGCGACCCCGACCGACAGCCGCGGCTCCTCCGAGGCGGGGGCGTCGGCCGTGGTGGCGAAGACGGTGGCGTGCGGGCTGAGGATGCCGTCGGTGCCGCCCGACCACACGAGCGGCACGCTGCCGGGGGCCGGATGGCCGTGCTCGGCCAGCACCTCGCGGAAGGCGCGGTCGGCGAGGATGCGGGTGTAGTCGTTCACGCCGCCGTTGCCCTCGGTCTTGCCGATGACGGCCAGCACCCGGTGCGCCTCGATCACGCCGTCGGCGATGAGCCGGGACAGCCCGGAGGCGTCGGTGACGCTCTCGATCGGCACCTTGCGCACTTCGATCGGGTCCGGCATGCGTGAAGCCCTTTCTCCCGGCGGCGGTTCCCACGCCGGCCGGGCCGGCCGGCGGGGTTCATGGTCAATGTGTGCCCATGTACCCCGCCGGTGATGTCAACGTCGTACGCCATAGGGTCGGGCCCGTGATTCGCGATGCGCACGTCAACGGGATCAAGCTCGTCTACCGGGAGGAAGGCCACCCCTCCGCTCCCCCGCTGCTGCTGCTCCACGGCCGCTGCGCCGACCACAACGACTGGAACGGCATCACCCAGCACTTCGCGGCCCGCCACCGCGTGTTCGCCCTGGACCTGCGCGGTCATGGGGCCAGCGACCGGCCGGGTGAATACCCGCTGCCGGAGATGGCCGAGGACGTCGCCGCGCTCCTCGACCACCTGGGCCTCGGGCCGGCCGTCGTGATCGGGCACTCGCTCGGCGGCGTCGTCTCCTACCTTCTGGCCATGAGCCATCCGGACCGCGTCGGGGGGCTCGTGCTGGAGGACCCGCCGCCGGCGCGCCCGCTGACCGGCCGGCCGCCGATCGTGGAGGACGGCTCCACCAGGTTCGACTGGCGGATGGTGCACGACACCGAGCGGCAGATGGTCGACCCGGATCCGGCCTGGGCCGCGGGGCTCGGCCGGATCACGGCGCCCACGCTGGTGCTGTCGGGCACCCGCAGCCCGTTCGAGCCGGATGTGGCGGCGCGGATCCCGGGGGCGAGGCTGGTCAGGATCGAGGCCGGGCACCTGGTGCACATGGACGCCCGCAAGGAGTTCCTGCACGCCGTGGACACCTTCCTCGCCGCCCCCGCCCCCTGACACCCCGCCCTCTGACGCCCCGCCCCCTGACACCCCGCCCTTGACTCCCCCGGCCCCTGGTCCCCGATCCCGTTGTCCGGCTCGCCTGGCTCCGGCCTGCGGTGTCGGGTTCGCGTGGCCCGGGTAGGGGCGGGGTGACATGCACGTACACCAGCGCCTGACCAGGCTGAGACTGATGGCGCCCTCGATCGCGCAGTGCGCCGTCGGCGCGGCGCTCGCCTGGCTGGTGGCCAAGGAGGTGCTCGGCCACCCGAGCCCGTTCTTCGCGCCGATCGCGGTGGTGGTGTGCGTCGGCGTCGGGCTCGGGCAGCGGCTGCGGCGGGCGGTCGAGCTGGTCGTCGGGGTCAGTCTCGGCGTCGGCGTGGGCGACCTGCTGGTGTCGTGGATCGGCTCGGGCGTCTGGCAGATCGCGCTCGTGGTGGCGCTGGCCATGGCGGTCGCGGTGCTGCTCGACAGCGGCTCGCTGATCGTGCTCCAGGCGGGCTCCTCGGCCGTGCTGGTCGCCACGCTGCTGCCCCCGACGGGCCTGGGCGGCCTCAACCGCATGATCGACGCCCTGGTCGGCGGCCTGATGGGGCTGACCGCCATCGCCCTGTTGCCCGCGAGCCCGTCAGGGCTGGCCAAGCGGCACGCGATGGGCATGTTCGGCGCGCTGGCCGACGCGCTGCGGCAGGTCGCGGAGGCGATCGAGCGGAACGACGCGGCCCTGGCCACCCGGGCGCTGGAGGCGGCGCGGGGCTCGCACACGAGCGTGGAGGAGTTCAAGCAGGCGCTGGAGACCAGCCGCGAGATCGCCACCATCTCGCCGCTGCACCGCCACCGCCGCCCCAGACTGGAGGGGTACGAGAAGGCCGCCGTGCCGCTCGACCACGCCCTGCGCAACGCCAGGGTGCTGGCCAGGCGGGCCATCGTGGCGCTCGACGGCTCCAGCACGCTGCCGCCCTGGCTGCCGTACGCGCTGCGCGACCTGGCGGAGGCGGCCCTGCTGCTGCGCGACGAGCTGGCCGCCGGCCGGCCTCCCGAGCGGTCGGGGCTTGCCGTCCTGTCGGTGGCCTCCCGGCAGGTGCCGGGGCGGTGGGGGTTCTCGGCGGACGTGATGATCGCCCAGCTCCGCTCGATCATCGTGGACCTGCTCCAGGCGACGGGCACCGAACGCGAGGAGGCCGTCGCCGCCCTCCCGCCCCTGGACGTCCCGCCTCCGCCCGGCATGCCCCCCGACGCACCGCCCGGCGGGCCGTCCGGCTCCGGGGATGAGGGTGACAGGACACCTGACGAAAAGGACTTAGCTGGGGCAAATGTGACCTTAATGTCACAAAGATCCGCCAAGGTGGAAAGGTGCTAACCAGGCTCAGCGATCTCGTGAAGGAACGGCTGGGCACGTTCGGCCTGATGGCGCCCTCCATCGCGCAGTGCGCGGTCGGCGCGGCCCTGGCCTGGACCATCGCCATCGAACTGCTCGGCCACCCCCGCCCCTTCTTCGCGCCCATCTCCGTGCTGATCTGCGTCGGCGTCGGCCTCGGGCAGCGGCTGCGGCGGGTGGTCGAGCTGGTCGTCGGCGTCAGCCTGGGGGTCGGCGTGGGCGACCTGCTGGTGTCGCAGATCGGCTCCGGCGCCTGGCAGATCGCGCTCGTGGTGGGCCTGGCCATGGCGGTGGCCGTGCTGCTCAACAGCGGCGCGCTGTTCGTCGCGCAGGCCGGCTCCTCGGCCGTGCTGGTCGCCACGCTCGTGCCCGGCGAGGGGGCCGGCGGGCTGGACCGGATGGCCGACGCCCTCACGGGCGGCGTCATCGGGATCGCCGCGGTGGCGTTGCTGCCGGCCAGCCCGTTCCTGATCGCGGCCAAGCACCTGTCCGGAGTGCTCGACGCGCTGTCCACGGTGCTGGAACGGGCGGCCGAGGCGATCGAGAAGCGGGACGCGGACCTGGCGGCCGAGGCGCTGGAGGAGGCGCGTACGACGCAGGCGGCCGTGGAGGAGTTCGGGGCGGCGCTGGAGACCAGCAAGGAGATCACCATGATCTCCCCCCTGCACTGGCACCGGCGCTCCCGCCTGGCCCGCTACGAGACCGCCGCCGTGCCGGTGGACCTGGCGCTGCGCAACGTCCGCGTGCTGAGCCGGCGCACGCTGGCCGCCCTCGGCGAGTCGAGCCCTCCCCCGGCGGCGCTGGCGGAGGCGATGCGCGAGGTCTCGGAGGCGGCGCTGCTGCTGCAACTGGAGCTGGGGGCGGGCCGCGAGCCGACCCTGGCGCGGCAGGCGCTGCTGGCGGTGGCCGCCAGGGAACGCCCGGAGGGTCTCGGCTTCTCGGCGCACGTCATCATCGCGCAACTGCGCTCGGTGGTGGTGGACCTGCTGCAGGCGACGGGAATGGAGCACGAGGAGGCCACGGCCGCGCTGACCCCCCTGGACGAGACCACCTCACAGGGCACGTGACGGCCCCTGCAGGAACGTACGCACCACGTCGCCGGCCTCGTCCGGCTCGGCGCGTCACCACGGCGAAGAGGTCGTCTCCGCTCGCCCCGCGTCGTACGCGGGCTGGATGGTCCGTGAGCCTGGGTGTGTTTCTCCTAGGAGGTGCTCACCACTGCCTACAGGGCGCCGGCCTCGGGAGACTTGGTGGTGCCGTCGCCGTCAGGGGCGGCACGACCAAGGAGGTTCGTGACATGTTCTCGAAAGTGCTGCTCACCCTCGGGCTCGTCACCACGCTGGCCGCCTGCGCGGACGGCCGCGGGCCCGCCGCCGGCCAGGCCCAGGCGGCGCGGGGAGCGGCGAGCGCCGGGCCGCACCCGTACGTCGGCATGTGGGTCACCGCCGACGGCCGCATCCGGCAGGAGCTGCTGCCCGACGGCCGGTACGAGGAGGCGCGCGACGGCCGCGAGCGCGCCTACACGGGCCGCTACACGGTAACCGGCAGCCACATCGACTACGTCGACGACACGGGCTTCACCGCCACCGGGGACGTCCGCGGCGGCGTGCTCTACCACGAGCACCTCGTCCTCTACCGGGAACAACGCTGACCGCCGCGACACCCACGCCGGACCCGGCCACCCTGAAGCGGCCGGAGGCGGGCCGGCGGCGGGGTGGGGGTGCAGCGCCGCCGGCCCCGGAGGATCAGCGGCGAGCCGGGCCGGGCTCGGTGACGCTGAACCGGGCCGTGGCGCCAGTGGCGGCCACCCGGGGGAACCCGGCCTTCTCCAGCACCGGGCCCCCTCAGGAGGACAGGCGCTTCAGCCGGGTGACGGCCTCGTCGATGACCTCGTCCTTCTTGCAGAAGGCGAACCGCACGAAGTGCCGGCCCCGCTCGGCGTGGTCGTAGAACACCTGCGTCGGGATGGCCACCACCCCGGCCAGCTCGGGCAGGCGCCGCGTCAGCTCCAGCCCGTCGGAGAAGCCCAGCGGCCGGATGTCGGTCTGCACGAAGTACGTCCCCGACGGCCGCAGCACCTCGAACCCGGCCGCCGTCAGCCCCTCCATCAGGCGGTCGCGCTTGTCCTGGAGCCCGGCCCCGAGCGCGGCCACCCACTCCATCTCGTGCCGCAGCCCGTACGCCACCGCGAGCTGCCACGGCGCGCTCGCCGTGAACGTGAGGAACTGCTTGACCGTCTGCACCGCCGTCACCAGCGGCGCGGGGGCGCACACCCAGCCGGTCTTCCAGCCGGTGACCGAGAACGTCTTGCCCGCCGAGGAGATCATGACCGTGCGCTCGCGCATCCCGGGCAGCGTGGCCAGCGGCACGTGCTCGACCCCGTCGAAGGTCAGGTGCTCGTACACCTCGTCGGTGACGGCGGTCAGCCCGTGCTCGCGGCAGAGCTCGGCGATGACGGTCAGCTCGTCGCGGGTGAAGACCGTCCCGGTCGGGTTGTGCGGGGAGTTGACCAGGATGGCCCGGGTGCGCGGCGTGACGGCGGCGCGCAGCTCGTCGGGGTCGAAGGTGAACCGGCCCTCGACCGGCCGCAGCGTGACCGCGACCAGGCGGGCCTGGGCCAGGGCGATCGAGGCGGCGTAGGAGTCGTAGTACGGCTCGAAGGCGATCACCTCGTCGCCGGGCTCGCACAGCGCGAGCACGGCGGCGGCCACGGCCTCGGTGGCGCCGACCGTGACCAGGATCTCGCCCACCGGGTCGTAGGAGAGCCCGTAGTGCGCGGCGCGGTGCTCCGAGACCGCCTGCCGCAGCTCCAGCACGCCGGGGCCCGGCGGGTACTGGTTGGCGCCCGCGCCGATCGCCTGCACGGCACGGTCCAGCATCGCGGCCGGCCCGTCGGTGTCGGGGAAGCCCTGCCCGAGGTTGATCGACCCGGTCTGCACGGCGAGCGCGCTCATCTCCGCGAAAATCGTCGTGCCGAAGATGCGCATCCTGGTAACGAGTGGTTCGGTCACGGGTCCACACTATTAGTCTCGTCCCGTGATCCTTCGGGTCGTGCTCGCCCTCGCCCTGTCCGCGCCGCCGGTCATGACGCCGTCCCGGGCCTCCGCGGGCTTCTGTCCCGCCCCCGTGCCCGCCCGCACGACCTGCGGTCTCCTCCGCGTCCCCGAGCGCAGGGACGCCCCGGGCAGGTGGATCGAGGTCGGGTACGCCGTGCGCGTCTCGCGCTCCCCCGCCCGCCGCCCCGACCCGGTCGTGGTCATGGGCGGCGGGCCGGGAGCGCCGTCGCTGCCGCTGCTGGGCCTGCTGAGCCGGATGTTCCCCGACCGCGACGTGATCACGGTCGAGCCGCGCGGCGGCAGGCACTCCCGGCCGGTGCTGGCCTGCCCCGAGACCGCGCAGGCGCTGCTGTCCCGGCTGCGGCGCGCCCCCGCCGGCGGGGGCGAGGCCGCCGAGGTGGCCGAGGTGGCCGAGGTGGCCGAGGTGGCCGAGGTGGCCGCCGCCGCGCGCCGCTGCCGGGAGCGGCTCGGCGAGCAGGGCATCGACCTGCGGGGATACCGCACGAAGGAGATCGCGGCCGACGTGGTCGCGCTGCGCAGGCAGCTCGGATACACGTCGTGGAACCTGATCGGCGTCGGCTTCTCGGCGAGGGTGATGACGGCGGTGGCCGCGGCTGATCCCGAGGGGGTGCGTTCCGTGGTGCTCGACTCCCCTCTGCCCGCGCGGGCCGCCGAGAACGCCGACGCCGGGCTGGCCGGCGTCCTGGCGCGGCTGGGCCTGCGGGAGCGGTTCGCGGCGGTACGGGCCGCGCTGAACGCCGCGCCCGCCCGGGTGGCGGCGACGGACCCGCTGCTGGGCAGGTCGTTCACGGCCCGGCTGAGCGGGGACGACCTGGCCGCGATCCTGGCCGAGGCGCTGCGCCGCCCGGGCGCGGCCCAGGCGGCGCCGGCCCTGGTGTCCGCACTGGCCGAGCAGCACGCCGAGCAGCACGCCGGACCGCCGGCGCCGCCCGCGCAGGCGGCGGACGGCTACGGGCCCGGGCAGGCGGCGGGTGGCGGGTCCGCGGGCGCGGCGGGTGGCGGGTCCGCGGGCGCGGCGGGTGGGGAGGCTCCGGCAGCGGCCGGGTACGTGCCTGCGGGGCCGATCCGGCCGCCGGCGTGGCACGGGCCGGAGGAGCTGCTGCGGCGGTTGGCCGAGGCCGTGGGCAAGGGGCCCGACGAGCTGCTGCGGCCCCTGGTGGACGCGGCGGGCGGAGAGCTGGCGGGGCGCGAGTACGGGCTGTATCACGCGCTGCGGTGCCAGGACGAGACCCCGTTCACCACCAAATCACGACTTTTCACGGTAAATGCGGATCAAGCGGTGTGTGAGGCGTGGCGGCTGCCCAGGTCCGAGCCGGTCGGCGCCACCACCGAGGCCCCCGTCTACGTGCTCGCCGGACAGTACGACCCCGCGACGCCCTCCAGGACCGCCAGGCAGGCGGCCGAAGCCCTGCCCGCCGGGCGCTTCCAGGAGTTCCCCGGCCTGTCCCACGCGCTCCTGGCGGCCGACGGCTGCGCCCGCCGCCGGATCACCGCCTTCGTCCGCGACCCGGCCCGCGCCACCGCCTTCGTCCGCGACCCGGCTCGCGCCACCACCCGCCACCCGGCCCGCACCCCGGCCCCCGCCACCGCGGGTCCCGAGCTGCGGTTCGGGCTGCACGCCACCGGCGCGCCGTACCAGATCCTCAGGAGGCCGTGGCTGGCCGCGCCGTTCGCGCTGTTCGCGCTCGCCTGCCTGCTCCAGCTCGTCACGGCCGCGCTGCGGGGCAGGTCGGCGGCGGCCTTCGGGGGCCTGGCGGGCGTGGCGTTCAGCGGGCTCGTCGCCCAGTCCGTCTGGACGCTGGCGGGCGGGAACGCGACCGCCCTGGCCGTCGGCCTGCCCGACCCGGTCCTGCTGTACTCGACGCTCGCGGTGGCCTCCGCCGTGCTGACCGCCGCGGCGATGACGTACGACCGCAGATGGCCACAAACCGCGGCAACCGTCATCGGCGCCGGATTCCTCGTATGGTGGTTCATCTGGGTCCTGTGACGCGCATCCGTGAGCTCGACGCCCTACGCGGTTTCGCGGTGGGCGGCATCATGCTGGTCAACACCTGGCAGCACACCGTCAAGACGCAGCCCGCGCCGCTCGACTGGACGGTCGAGGCGCTGTTCCAGAGCCGCTTCTACCCGATCTTCTCGATGCTGTTCGGCATCAGCTTCCTGCTGTTCCTGCGCGGCAACAGCCGCTGGGCGCTGCTGCGCAGGTTGTTCTGGCTGTTCTGCTTCGGGCTGATCCAGCACACGTTCTACGAGGGCGAGGTGCTGACCGACTACGCCTTCTGGGGGGCCGTGCTGCTGTTGCCGGCCTCGTTCCTGCCCGGCGGGGCGCCGGCGCTGGTGCTCGGCGTGGCGGGCGTGGCGTGGGCGCTGGTGTGGATGGGCGGCGGGGCGTGGCTGATCCCCGGGCTGTTCCTGGTCGGCATGGGGCTGTGGCGGCTGCGGCCGCCGAAGGCGCTGCTGCTGCCGGGGTTCGCGGTCACCGCCCTGGCCACGGTGCTGCTCACCGCCGCCTGGGGCGAGACCCGCGACTGGATCGTCTACAGCGTGGCGGCGCTGGCGGGCGCGGCGGCGTACTCGCTGGGGCTGCTGCTGATCCTGCGCGCGCCGCCGGCGCCGGTCCTGTCGGCGGTGCTGGAGCCGCTGGGCAAGCTGGCGCTGACCAACTACGTCTCCGGCACCGTCGTGATCGTGCTGGCCCTGCCGCTGCTGAACGCCGACCCCACCCGCTGGTCGGTGGTGGCGCTGGCGGGGGCCACGGTGCTCGCGCAGGTCCTGTTCGCGCGGTGGTGGCTGGCCCGCCACAAGTACGGCCCGCTGGAATGGGTGTGGCGTTGCCTGACCTGGTTCCGGATGGTGCCCAACAGGCTAGAGTCGGGCCGTGACCAGAATCGCCCTCTGCCAGATCCCGGTGTCACCTGATCCCTCCACGAACCTCAAGAGGGCCAGAGAGGCTCTCGCCGCGGCCGAAGGGGCCGACCTGGCGATCTTCCCGGAGGCCACGCTCACCCGTTACGGGCGGCGCATCACGGGCCTGGCCGAGCCGCTCGACGGGCCGTTCGTGTCCGGGCTCGCCGAGTCGGCCCGCACCCACGGCCTGGCGGTGATCGCGGGCGTGTTCGAGCCCGGCGAGGCCGCGGGCGGCACGGGGCTGGTGTGCAACACGGCGGTGGCCATCGACGCCCGGGGCGCGCTGCGGGCCGCGTACCGGAAGATCCACCTGTTCGACTCGTTCGGCGCGAAGGAGTCCGACCTGGTCGCGCCCGGCTCGGAGCCGGTCGTGGTCGAGCTGGCCGGCGTCAAGGTGGGCCTGATCACCTGCTACGACGTCCGCTTCCCCGAGCTGGCCAGGGCGCTGGTCGACCGGGGGGCCGAGCTGTTCGCGGTGATCGCCGCCTGGGGGTCGGGGCCGCTCAAGGAGGACCACTGGGTGACGCTGGTGCGGGCGCGGGCGCTGGAGAACACCATGTGGACCGCGGCCGTCGGCCAGGCGCCCAACCCGGCCGAGTCGTCCGACGGCTTCGGGGTGGGCCGCAGCATGCTGGTCGACCCGCTGGGCGTGGTCCGCGCCGACCTCGGCACCGGCCCCGGCGTGCGGGTCGTGGAGGTGGACCACGACTACACCTCCGACGCCAGGGCGACGCTGCCGTGCCTCGAACATCGCGTTCTGTGATGACGAGGCGGTCCACCCGGGGGTCAAGCGATCGTAAAGTAGGACTGTGAGCGGAACGCAGATGCAGAAGGTGGTCCCGCCGCGTCTGCTCGTGCCATACCTCTCGGGCAAGCGCACGGTGATCTCGGGCTACGTCTACCGGGTGCAGGACTGCGTCAGGCTGACCACTCCTGAGGCCCTCTACCACGGGCTCGACCTGTCCTTCGACGGCTCCGAGCTGTTCGCCGAGGTGCCCGAGCTCTATGTGATGCGCTGGTTCGCCCGCGACGTCGACACCTACGCGGTGCCCTACGGGCCGCACATGGGCGGCGACTGGAGCGACGCGCCGCCGTTCGCCGGCAACGGGTTCACCACGTCGTCCGAGCACGTGGTGCCGCAGTTCCACACGATGCCGATGCCGATCCCGGCCGGGGCGGAGATCGTGCGCGTCACCGGCGAGGGCGAGCGGCCCTTCGCCGATTACGACGGGCTGACCTGGCGGCCCGCCGCATGAGCGACGACCTCGCGCCGGTCGCCTCCGGCTTCGTGGCCCGCTTCGGCGAGCGCACCCTGCCCGCCGCCCTCGGCCCCGACAGCGACCAGGTGGTGCTGTTCAGCGAGACGGAGCTGGAGGGCTTCGAGCCGGCCTCCGGCTACTGGCGGCGCACGGTGCCCCGGTCGCAGGTGGAGTGGCTGGTGCTGATCCGCACCGTGGGCGCGTTCGGCGGCGAGCCCTGCATCGTGCTCGACGAGGACGACGACGGGCTGCACATCGCCTACACCGGCCACAGCGGGATGAAGGCCGAGGCGCTGGGCTACTGGATGGTCGACCACGGCGCCTACGAGGTCGTGGTGCCCCGCGAAGAGGTCTTCTCCATCCGGGTCGAAAGGATTCCGGTCCCGTAGTCAACCTCCGGCGCGCCCGTGTGTCTCTAGGGATGTGACCGAAACAGCGACCATGGCGCAGCCGTCGTTCGCCGAGCTGTTCGCGGCCCAGTACCAGTCTCTGGTACGCCTGGCCGGGCTGCTCGGCGCGGACGACCCCGAGGACATCGTCCAGGAGGCGTTCGCCCGGCTGCACTCGCGGCGGTTGCGCGACGACGGGGCCGCGATGGCCTATCTCCGCGCGACCGTCTGCAACCTGACCCGTAACCGCCTGCGGCATCTGCGCCTCATCCGGCTGCGCCGCCCCGACCCTCCCGAGCCCGTCCGCAGCAGCGAGCAGGCCGTGCTCGTCTGCGAGGAGCACCGCGAGCTGCTGGCGGCCGTGGACCGCCTGCCGCGCCGCCAGCGCGAGGCCCTCGTCCTGCGTTACTGGCTGGACCTGTCAGAGCGCGAGATCGCCGACGCCATGGGCGTCTCGCCAGGATCGGTGAAGACCCACGCCAGCAGGGGCCTGGCGGCCCTGGGCAGGGCGCTGAAGGAGGAGGACCGGTGACTGACCTGGAAGAGCGCCTGCGAGCGGCCTTCGACGCCCGCGCCCAGACCTTCGAGACCAGCCCGGACGCCTGGGTGCGGGTGCGCGAGCGCAGGCCGCGCCGGTACCTCGCGCTGCGCCTGGCGGCGGCCGCGCTGCCGGTGGCGCTGCTGGCCGTGTTCGTGCCCGTCCTGCTCAACGGGGGCCTGGGCGGGAACACCGCGGCCGGCGCCGACGCGATCTACCAGGGGCTCATGCGGGGCAGGACCGCCGCCGGCGAGCAGGTCACGGTGGACAACCCCACCGAGGGCAAGCCGCTGCGGCTCTGGTTCGCCAGGGGCAGGCTGGGCAATCCCGAGCTGTGCTACGTCCTGGACCGGGCGGACTCCGAGGCGTTCGGGGGCTGCTCGCGCATGCCCACGATCGGCTCCGACGCCTGGTTCGCGGGCAGCACCGCCCGTGAGCAGGCCGAGACCGCGCTGGACTGGGGCGTGGCCGTCGACGACATCGGGACGGTCACCGGGGTCGCGGGCGACGGGCAGAGGTTCCCCGGGCAACTGTGGCGGCCCGCCGGGGCGCCGTACCGGATCTGGACGGTGACCTACCCCGCGCGGCAGCCGCTGTCGAAGATCGAGATCGCCGACGACCGGGGCAGGGACCTCGGCGAGCGCTCGCGCGACATGTTCGCCGCTCCGCAGCCGGGACAGGCGCTCGGGGCGGCCCACGACCTGCCCGCCGGGGTGACCGCGCGGCCGTTCCGGACGAAGGAGGGCACGGAGCTGCGCCTCACACGCGGCGGCGCGGAGCTCGGCACGTCCCTGCTCGGCCGGGCCATGCCACCGGTCGACGCGCGCATGCGGGAGAACGTGATCACCGGGGTGGCCGCGGGGAACGTCTCCAGGATCGCGTTCTCCTTCGAGGACGGGACCACCGCCCAGGTCGGGACGCGGCCCGATCCATGGGGTCTGGGCATCACGCTGTTCGCCGCCGAGGGCGCCCCTGACAACGGGGAGGAGCGCCATCGCCTGGTCGCCTACGACGCGTCGGGCGCGGAGGTCTGGCGCGACGAGGCCGGGGATCCGCGGGAGGACACCCCGCCCGTCGGCGAGGTGATGAGCCTGCCCGGCACCGGAGCGGTCGGTGAGCCGGTGCGCGTCTGGTTCACCGGCGCCGGCTCCGGCGCGACCGGCCCCACGGTCACGCTCTGCTACTCCGGCGGCGTGGACCCCGACCTGTCCTGCATCGGCGGTGGCCGGCACCCGGAACACTTCGGCAGCCCGCTGCGGGCCGTCCAGTACCTGCCGGAGCCCGGCACCGTCAGCTACTTCGGCGCGGCGGGCGACGACTGGGAGTCGGTCGAGGCCGTGCTCTCCGACGGGCGGCGCCTGCCCGCCACGTTCCGGCGCGGCACCGGCACCCCGGCCCCGATCTGGTACGTCACGATCCCGTCCAGCGACGCGGAGGTCGCGGGCTTCACCATGAAACGCAAGGGCCGGCCACTCGGGCTGTTCCCGGAGACGCGCAAGGACTGCGGGCAGCAGGCCCTGCGCTCCGACACCCCCCGCCACCCGCTGCCCGCGGGCGTCACCGCGCTCGTGAGCGAGCCGAACTGCCTGGCCTTCTGGGAGAACGGCGAGCTGGTCATGGGGCTCGCCGGGCCGCTGCCCGGGACCAGGCTGAGCGACCTGCTCAGCGCCGAACAGCCGGTGACGTGGGGCCGCGGCACCCACACCTGGTACGGCTACGCGCTCGCCGGCACCGCCAGGATCGAGGTCACCTCGTCGAACGGCGTCACCGGCACCGCCGAGGCCGCCCCCGACCCGTGGGGACAGGGGGTGACACTGTTCGCCGCGCCGGTCCCCGAGGGCGCCGACTTCTCCGCCGGCATGGTCGTCAAGGGGTTCGACGCCGGCGGCAGGCAGCTCTGGCAGCAGGACTAGCGCAGGTTGCGGTATCGGGCCTGGCGGGCCGCGAAGCGGTCGGCCGGGCTCATCCGCAGCAGCCCCGCGATCTCGTACTCCAGCGCCCGCCCCACCCGCTCGCAGAACTGCCGCGGCTCGTAGGCGGCGTCGGGCAGCTCGGGGATGACGCGGTCCACGATGCCGTCGCGGCGCAGGTCGGTGGCGCGGATCTGCTGCGCCTGGGCGATCTCGGGGGCGAAGTCGACCGAGCGATAGAGGATGGCCGAGGCGCCCTCCGGCGGCAGCGGCGACAACCAGGCGTGCTGCGCGCACAACACCCGGTCGGCGGGCAGCAGCGCCAGCGCCGCCCCGCCCGCGCCCTCGCCGAGCAGCAGGCAGACGGTCGGCGCGTCGAGCGTGACCAGCTCGGCCAGGCAGCGGGCGATCTCGGCGGCCAGCCCGCCCTCCTCGGCCGCCTTCGACAGGTCGGCGCCGGCCGTGTCGATCACGGTGATCAGGGGCAGGCCCAGCTCGGCGGCCAGCCGCATGCCGCGCCTGGCCACCCGCAGCCCCGCCGGGCCGAGCGGCGAGCGGGTGCGCTGGAGCCGCCGGTCCTGGCCGAGCACCACGGCGGGCACGGTGCCGAACCTGGCCAGCGCGAGCACCAGCCCCGGCTCGTTCTTGCCCTCGCCCGTGCCGCTGAGCCTGGTCACGTCGGTGGCGGCCAGCTTGAGCAGCGCGCGTACGCCCGGCCGGTCGTCACGGCGGGAGCGGGTGATCGCCTCCCACGCCTCCACCGGCCGCAGGTCCTCCTCCGGCGGCTCGCCCGCCACGATGCCGGCACGGTCGTCGGCGAGCACGGCCAGCGCCCTGATCGCCGCCTCGCGCGCCTCCTCGGCCGAGACGACCGCGTCGATCAGCCCCTTGCCGTGCAGGTTCTCCGCGACCTGCACGCCCTCCGGGAACGAGTAGCCGTGCAGCGACTCGAACACGCGCGGCCCGAGAAACCCGATGAGCGCGCCCGGCTCGGCCAGCGTGACCTGCCCGAGCGACCCCCAGGACGCCAGCACCCCGCCGGTCGTCGGATGCCGCAGATAGACCAGGTACGGCAGGCCGACCGCCCGGTGCGCCTGGATCGCGGCGGTGATCTTCACCATCTGGACGAAGGCGCGCGCGCCCTCCTGCATGCGCGTGCCGCCCGACGCCGGCGCGGCCAGCAGCGGCAGCCCCTCGCGGGTGGCCCGCTCGATCGCGGTGACGAGCCGCTCGGCCGCCGCCACCCCGATCGAGCCCGCCATGAACGAGAACTCGCACGCCGCGACGGCCACCCTGCGCCCGCCGAGCAACCCTTCACCGGTGATCACGGCCTCGTCGTAGCCGGACTTGACCCGGGCCGCCGCCAGCTCGTCGGCGTAGGAGGAGCCGGGCTGGGCCGGATCGGCGGGCGGCGCGTCCCACGACTTCCACGACCCCCGGTCGAGGACCGTTTCCATCAGTGTGCGCGCGTCCGGACGGCTCACTATCACTCCCTGGATGTCAGCGACGATGCAATGTTGACGCATGAGCGCCCCGGCCGGTGCCATCGGTTTCCGATCATCGTTCGCGCTCGTCCAGCCAGGCGAGCACGGCCTCGCCGTCCTGGCCGAGCGCGGGCGGCGCGGTGTGCTTCATCCCCTCCAGCCCGTCGAAGCGCAGCGGCGGGCCGGGCAGCTCGATCGTGCCGAGCACCGGGTGCTCCACCTCGACGACCAGGCCCTGCGAGCGGGTCTGCTCCCAGGAGTAGACCTCGTCGAGCGTCCTGATCGAGCCCGCGGGCACCCCGGCCTCGCCCAGCCTGGCCAGCCAGTGGGCGCGGTCGTGGGCGGACAGGGCCTTCTCCATGTCGGCGATCAGCTCGTCGCGATGGGCGAACCGGTCGCGGTTGGTGGCGTAGCAGGGGGTGTCGGGGTCGATGCCGAGCAGCGCCGCCACCTTACGCCACTGGCCGTCGTTGGCGGCGGCGATCTGCACCATGCCGTCGGCGCAGCGGAAGGCGCCGTAGGGGGCGATGGAGGCGTGGTGGTTGCCGCCCGCGCCGGGCACCCGGCCGCCGACCGTCCAGGCGGTGCCGTGGTAGGAGTGCACGCCGGTGACGGCGGCCAGCAGCGAGGTGCGCACGACGCGTCCCTTGCCGGTGCGCTCGCGCTCGTAGAGGGCGGCGGCCACGCCGTACGCGCCGTGGATGCCGGCCAGCAGGTCGGCGACGGAGGCCCCGACGCGGTACGGCTCGTCGGGCGAGGGACCGGTCAGCGACATCAGCCCGGCCTCCCCCTGGGCGATCTGGTCGTAGCCGGGGCGCCCGCCTTCGGGGCCGTCGTGGCCGAAGCCGGTGATCGACAGGATGACGAGGCGGGGGTTGAGCTCGTGCAGGCGGGCGACGGGGAAGCCGAGGCGGTCGAGCACGCCGGCGCGGAAGTTCTCGACGAGCACGTCACTCTGCCGGACGAGCCGCTCGACGAGCCGCTTGCCCTCCGCGGACTTCAGATCGACGGCGATGGACTGCTTGTTGCGGTTGGCGGCCAGGAAGTAGGTCGAGATCTCCTCGTCGGGCCCGACGAACGGCGGCCCCCAGCCGCGCGACTCGTCGCCGCCGTCCGGATGCTCCACTTTGATCACCCGGGCGCCCAGGTCACCGAGCATCTGCGCGGCGTGCGGCCCGGCCAGCGCCCTGGACAGATCGAGCACGACGATGTCACCGAGGGGTCCGAGCACGATCCGACCTCCTGCTTGCGTCCGGGAGTGGAAGAACATTCTCTCAGGCGTCCACGATCCGTCATCTACCCTGGGTCGGTGAATGACCTGCCCGCCCGCATCGCGGCCCTGCCGCCCTCGTGCGGCCCGGTGCGCCTGGTCGCCGTGGACGGGCCCGCGGGCTCGGGCAAGACGACGTTCGCCGGCCGCCTGGCGGGCGAGCTGGGCTGCCAGGTGATCCACAGCGACGACTTCCCCGTGCCGTGGGAGGAGGGTCCGGGCGCCTGGTTCCACGCCCTGGAGCGCCAGGTGCTGCGCCCGCTCCGGCAGGGGCTGCCCGGAGGTTTCCGCAGGTACGACTGGGTGCGCGACGCCTATGCCGAATGGGTGGCCGTGCCCGTCGCGCCGGTGCTGATCATCGAGGGCGTGGGCACGGCGCGGGCGTCGGTGGCGGAGCTGGTGGCGTACACCGTCTGGCTGGAGGCCGCCGAGCCGGTGCGGCTGCGGCGCGTGCTGGAGCGCGACGGCGCCGCGCTGGAGCCGCGGTGGAAGGAGTGGTTCGAGGCCGAGCGCGCGTGGTTCGCCGAGGACCGCACGCGCGAGCGGGCCGACCTCGTCATCACGACGTGACCCGGCCGGCGGCTCCCACGCGTCATCGGCGGGCGTGATGCCCGAGTGCGAGGCCGGTGGCGATGCTCCTATGGATGTCAATCGGTGTTTTCTTGATCGTTTTGGGTGATCGCTTTGTAGAGTTCCCGGGCGATGTAGCGTTTGAGGCAGCGGATGATCT
>NZ_JOAG01000041.1 GCF_000725485.1 Nonomuraea candida
TTCACAGGCGACCGAACCAGGCCGTCACCCCGGCTCCCGCCGAGTCCCTTCCACAAGACCCTACGCGGGCCTCGCAGTAAGGATGGTGCCCTAGTGACCCCCGGCCCCGCCACCCCCACCCGGACCTCGGCTTCGGCGGCACCCGCCACCCCGATCCCGGCCTCGGCGGGACCCGCCACCCCGACTCCGGACCCGACGGAACCCGCCACCCCCACCCCGGCGGGACCCGCAGGGGCGGGGGGGCGGCCGGGGGGTGGGGAGGCGGGGGTCGCGGAGGGGCGGGGGGGGGTGGGGCGGGAGGGAGGGGGGGGGGGGGGGGGGGCGGGCCGAGGGGTTCGACCCGGAGCGGATGCGGGTGCAGGCCGCGAGCCTGATCGCCAAGCGCCGCGCCATCGTGGCGCGCATCCGCCCGGACACGGCCGCCGCCGCCGGCGCCGACCTGGCCGCCGAGTTCGCGGCGTATACCAGGGCCCGCACCGCCCCGCCGCCCGGCTACCGTGCCGATGCCGACGACTTCGCCGCCTGGCTGCGCGAGCGCGGCCGGCTGCCAGAAGCAGCCCCGCCACCCGCACGCCGCTGGTGGACCCGGCTGCTCCCGGGCCGCCGCTGAACCACGTCCGGCGCCGACCTCGGCCTGGAGCTGCCCTGGCCGGCCTTCCTGGCGCCCCCGGGCGGCCCGCCGGCCCACGTGGCGGGCTTCTCGGCGGCCACCGCTGGAAGCCGGAGGGATAGCCGGTTTACGGGGCTTTCGGCGGGAAACTGTGAGGGGATGGGAGGACTACGTTGCGTCGATGGTTCCTATCTGACCGTGACCCCGGTGGCGTGCACGGACAGCGTCGGCACGCCGTACGAGATCACCCTTGAGCTGAGCCGCGACGGCACCCCCTACGGCAGCGTCGGGGAGCGCTGCGGCCACCTGCTGACCCGCCTGGCACACGGCGTCGACGAGGCCCGCAGGGGCGGGGGCGCGGCCCGGCGGTGGGCCGACCCCGACGACCGCTTCCCGGGCGACGGCCCCGACGGCGAGCTGTTCGCCTTCCGCTACCGCACGCGGGCCGGCCTGGTGGCCGGCGGCGAGCTGCGCTGCCAGCTGCGCACCATCCCGGTCTGGCAGCCGGGCCGCGGGGAGTGGCGGCTGACCAGGAGGGCCTACGTGGAGGCGTGGGGCGCCACGGGCGTGGGCATGCGAGCGGTGCTGACCTCGGCGGAGCTGTCGGTGTTCGTGCGCCAGCTCGTGAATGAGGCGGAAGGGTGTCTGGACGGTGCAGATCGTGCACGGAACCCCGTAGAGGGAGCAGGCACGGGCGAAACGCGGTGATAATTGCCTGTTGGGTCAATCGACCAAAGGCACAGCACCGCTGGGGAGGCACTCCGTGGGCCTGCGCGATCTGGTCTACCGGCTGTACGAACGCCGGCTGGAGGCCAAGCTGTCGAAGGACAGCGTCCCCCGGCACGTGGGGGTCATCATTGACGGCAACCGCCGCTGGGCGCGCGCCATGGGCATGCGTGACGTGTCCACCGGCCACCGCAAGGGCGCGGACAAGATCTCCGAGCTGCTCGGCTGGTGCCGCGAGACGGGCGTCGAGGTCGTCACCGTCTGGATGTTGTCCAACGACAACCTCAACCGGCCGAGGGAAGAGCTGGAGCCGCTCCTGCGCATCATCGAGGACGTGACGCAGGAGCTGGTGGCCGAGGGCTGGCGCATCATCCCGGTCGGCGCGCTCGATCTGCTGCCCGACAGAACGGCCAATGTCCTAAAAACTGCAAAAGAAGCGTCATCACACCGTCCAGGCCTGATTGTGAACGTTGCAGTTGGGTATGGAGGAAGACGTGAGATTGCCGATGCGGTGCGCTCACTGCTCCAGGAGCAAGCGAGCAAGGGAGCGAGCATCGAGGACCTCGTCGAGGTGCTCGATGTCGAGCACATCGCGGAGCATCTCTACACTCGCGGCCAGCCCGACCCGGACCTCCTCATCCGGACCTCGGGCGAGCAGCGCTTGTCCGGGTTCATGCTGTGGCAGAGCGCTCATTCGGAGTTCTACTTCCACGAGGCCTACTGGCCCGACTTCCGCAGGGTGGACTTCCTGCGGGCGCTGCGCGATTACGCTGCGAGACACCGACGTTACGGTTCCTGACCCGACATTCGGGTATCCAGGACGTAACGTTGGAAGTGTCCGGTCACAGGCCGGACATTTCGGAAGGGCCCGCCTTTGCGCCAACACTTGCCGAGGAGGCCCGGACTCCGGCGCCGACGGCAGCTCGCGGTCGGGGACGCGGGTCCGGTCCGATTCCCACCTCGTCTGCAGGGCGCCCGCACCAAGGGGCGCCCGGGGGAGAACGTGTGGCAGTGTCCTCGAGCAACCCTACTCACCAGTCGGCCAAGCGCACCTATGTGCTGGACACCTCGGTCCTGCTGGCCGACCCGGCGGCGATGACCCGGTTCGCGGAGCACGACGTGGTCCTTCCGATCGTGGTCATCACGGAGCTGGAAGGCAAGCGGCACCATCCGGAGCTCGGCTATTTCGCGCGCAAGGCCCTGCGCTACCTTGACGAGCTACGGGTCAAGCACGGCCGGCTGGACGAGCCGATGCCCACGGGGGACGGCACGATCAGGGTCGAGCTCAACCACAGCGATCCGTCCATCCTGCCCGTGGGCTTCCGCCTCGGGGACAACGACACCCGCATCCTGACCGTGGCCCGCTCGCTGGCCAGTGAGGGCTGCGACGTCGTCCTGGTCTCCAAGGACCTGCCGATGCGGGTCAAGGCCGCCTCGATCGGCCTGGTGGCCGAGGAATACCGTGCGGAGCTGGTGCACGAGTCCGGCTGGACGGGGATGGCCGAGATCCAGGTCACCACCGACGACGTCGAGACGCTCTTCGAGTCCGGCACCGCCGACCTCGACGAGGCCAGAGACCTGCCCGCGCACACCGGCCTGCGGCTGCTGTCGGCCAAGGGCTCGGCGCTGGGCCGGGTGCAGCCGGACAAGTCGGTGCGCCTGGTGCGCGGCGACCGCGAGGTCTTCGGCCTGCACGGCCGCTCCGCGGAGCAGCGCATCGCGCTCGACCTGCTGATGGACCCCGAGATCGGCATCGTCTCGCTCGGCGGCCGGGCCGGCACGGGCAAGTCCGCGCTGGCCCTGTGCGCCGGCCTGGAGGCCGTGCTCGAACGCCGCCAGCACCGCAAGGTGATCGTCTTCCGCCCCATCTACGCCGTCGGCGGCCAGGAGCTGGGCTACCTGCCCGGCACCGAGGGCGAGAAGATGGGCCCCTGGGCCCAGGCCGTCTACGACACGCTCGGCGCCATCACCTCGCCCGAGGTGATCGAGGAGGTGCTCGACCGGGGCATGCTGGAGGTGCTCCCGCTGACGCACATCCGCGGCCGGTCGCTGCACGACGCGTTCGTGATCGTGGACGAGGCCCAGTCGCTGGAGCGCGGGGTGCTGCTGACCGTGCTGAGCCGCATCGGCGCCAACTCGCGGGTGGTGCTCACCCACGACGTCGCCCAGCGCGACAACCTGCGGGTCGGCCGCCACGACGGCGTGGTCGCGGTGGTGGAGAAGCTGAAGGGCCACCCGCTGTTCGCCCACGTCACGCTGACGAGGTCCGAGCGCTCCCCGATCGCCGCGCTGGTGACGGAGATGCTCGAGGACATCACGATGTGACCTTCCTGAACTCGCCGCACGTGAACTGCCCCTCCACCTTGGAGGGGCCGTTCTCGTTCTCCCGCACGATCCTGACCGTCTCCAGCACCGTGTACTGCTGCGCGGTGCAGACGATCTGCGCGATGCCGAGCTTGGTCAGCGTGCCCCCGCCGCTGATGTAGACGGTCAGCGTCGAGGTGCGCGGGAGCTGCACCTCGTCGCGCTGCGGCGGGTTGACCGAGCTCTTGGTCCGCAGGTACCTGAACCCGCGCAGCGCCGTGTCCACGTCCTTGAGCGGCTGGTTGGAGGCGTCGAAGAGCGCCCCGAGCAGGCTGGCGACCGTGTCGTTCTCGACGTGGGCCGGCTCCAGGGAGAGCTTGCCGTTCTTGATCATGAAGATCGTCTTGGTCGGCGGCGGGATCGTGACGACGGGGGAGCTGCCCCTGTCCTGCACGTCCGTGGGCGAGATGCCGCAGGCCGTCAGCCCCACCAGCAGCGCCGCCAGCAGGGCCGGCAGCAGGGCCGGCAGCAGGGCGGCGGTCAAAGCGCGGATCGGCCTCATGCGTGCGGCAGCCAGATCGTGAAGAGGGTGCCGGGGCTCTGGGGGCGTACGGAGATGGTGCCGCCGTGCAACTGGACGTTGGCCCTGGCGATGGACAGGCCCAGCCCGCTGCCCTGGCTGCGGGCCCGGCCCGCGCCGGCCTTGAAGAAGCGGTCGAAGACGTGCGGCAGCGCCTCCTGCGGGATGCCCTTGCCGTGGTCGCGCACCTTGACCTCCAGGCCGTTCTCGGTCGCCCTGGCGCTGACCACCACGGGCGGCTCGCCGTGCTTGAGCGCGTTGCCGACGAGGTTGGCCACGATGACGTCGAACCTGCTCGGGTCGAGGTTGGCGGTCAGGCCCTGGGACGCCTTGACCGTGACCCGGTCGGTCCAGCCGCGCACGTCCAGGCAGTCCTGGACGGCGTCGGCCACGTTGACCGGCTCCAGGTTGAGCGTGGCGGTGCCGGCGTCGAAGCGGCTGATCTCGATGAGGTGCTCGACCAGCCCGCGCAGCCGCTCGATCTCCTTGAGCACCAGCCGCACGGCCTGCGCGGGCGCCTCGGGCAGGTGCTCGGCCTCGTCGGAGAGCATGTCGGCCACGGCGGTCATGGCGGTCAGCGGCGTGCGCAGCTCGTGCGAGACGTCGGCCACGAACCGGCGGGACATGGCCTCCAGCGAGCGCAGCTCCGACACGCTCAGCTCCAGCGCCGCGGCCGCGTCGTTGAACCGGGCGGTCAGCCCGGCCAGCTCGTCCTGGCCGTGCACGGGCAGGCGCGTGTCCAGCCGGCCCTGGCCGAGCGCCTGGGCCGCGGCGCTCAGCCGCCGCACCGGCAGCAGCACCTGCCGGGCCGACAGCAGCGCCACGAGCAGGGCGATCAGCACGATGACCGCGCCGGTCTGGACGAACGTGGTCCTGAGCGTGGTGAGCTGCCGCTGGTCGTCGGCCAGCGGGAAGAAGACGAACGCGCGCAGCCCCGTGGCCTCGGCCCCGCCGGCGGCGTCGCGGTGCACCTCGGCGCCGACGATGAGGTACAGCTCGGCGTTGATGATCTTGCGCTGGGTGACGACGTTCTGCTTGGCCCGGCCGTGCAGCTCGTTGGGCACGTCGCTCATCTCCATCGGGCCCAGCGCGGACATGAGGCCGCCGTACTCGACCAGCACGCTGCGGCCCGGCCCGCTGAGGTTGTGGGCCAGGCGGTCGAGGTCGCGGGTGGTGGGCGGCGCCTCGCCGGGCCTGAGCTTGCCGATGGGGAAGGTGATGCTGCCCAGCTCCCTGGTCACCAGGTCGATCGAGGTGGTCTCGACCCGGTTGACCAGCGCCTCCTTGGCCAGCTCGAAACCGAACGTGGCGACCAGCAGCGTGGCCGTGACGGCGACGAGGGTGAAGAAGATGACCAGGCGGGCGCGCAGCCCGGTGGGGCGCGGGATCACGGAGGGCTGAACCGGTAGCCGAATCCGCGCACGGTGTGGATGAAGACGGGCTCGGCGGGCTTGGGCTCGATCTTCGCCCGGATGCGCTGGACGCAGGCGTCCACCAGGCGCGAGTCGGCGATGTGGGTGTGGTCCCAGACCGCGCGCAGCAGGTAGCGGCGGTTGAGCACCTGGCCGGGGTGGCGGACGAGCTCCAGCAGCAGCCGCAGCTCGGTCGGGGTCAGGTGGATCTCCTTGCCGGCCAGCATGACCTTGAGCGCGCCCCGGTCGATCACGAGGTCGCCGAAGGTGATGCGGTCGGAGGAGGCCGACTCGGCCCTGCGCAGCACGGCGCGGATGCGGGCGTCCAGGACGCGGGGCTCGACGGGCTTGACAACGTAGTCGTCGGCGCCGGCCTCCAGCCCGACCACCACGTCCAGGTCGTCGCCGCGGGCCGTGAGGAGGATGACCGGGAGCTGGTCGAGCTTGCGCACGCGGCGGCACACCTCGACCCCGTCGATGCCCGGGAGCATGACGTCGAGGATCGCGATCTCCGGGCGGCGGGCCCTGATGTGGTCGAGCGCCTCCTCACCCGTCGCGTACGACGTGACGGAGTGCCCCTGCCGGGTCAGCGCGAGCTCGAGAGCCGTGCGGACCGAGGGGTCGTCTTCTACAAGGAGGATGCCTGCCACGCGCACATTATTATTCCATGTCGCATATACCCGGGTTGTGTCACCAAACTGTGACAAGTCAATCATGAGATCCGTACGTGTGCCCGCGAGCCTGAAAGCGGCTTCCCTTCGGTGACGGGCGCCTGAAGGGAGGCCGTCACTCATGTGACTAAAGTCACAATATTAGGGAAACGTGGTGCTTACCTGGCGGTTGGTGAAATTCATGCCAAGCGATTCCCGCGTTTCGGTTGCGGACCACCCCCCAGGACAAGGCAAGCTCATGCATCGTGAGCCCCGGTCCGCAGTTGAGTGAGCGCCCCCCGAAGGAAGATCTCCCCTCGGCGCGCCGGCCTTCGCGCGTCACCCCGAAGCGCATCGTCATCACCGTGCTCTCGCTGGTGATCGTCTTCGGCGGCGGCGGCTTCGTCGCCTACCGCGCCGTCCAGAACGCCAACGAGCCGCACACGCCGGCCTTCACGCTCAACGACCTCGGCAAGATCGCCAGCGGTGACCTCTCCGCGCCCGACCCGGAGACCGACCTGCTCAAGGCCGAGGCCGAGCAGGCCTACCGGGCCGACCAGCTCAAGAAGGGGCGCGCGGGAGTGTCCGACAAGGACCTCGACTGGATCGTGCCCAAGCAGGCCCCCGCGGGCGGCGGCTTCCCGGCCATGAACTTCCCGCCCGGCAGCGACCCCTCGCCCGGCAGCAACAAGGCCACCGCCAAGTCCATGCTGGCCTCGTTCGGCTTCGGCGCGGACCAGTGGGGCTGCCTGGAGCGGCTCTGGACCAAGGAGAGCGGCTGGAACGAGCGGGCGATGAACCGCTACTCCGGCGCGTACGGCATCCCGCAGTCGCTGCCCGGCAGCAAGATGGCCAGCGCGGGCTCCGACTGGCAGACCAATGCCGCCACCCAGATCAAGTGGGGACTGGGCTACATCAAGGGCCGCTATGGCACGCCTTGTGCGGCCTGGGGCCACTCACAGTCCGTGGGTTGGTATTAACGAGTCAACTTTCCTCCTCCAATCGGCAAGCCGTCGCGCCCGATCCTGTATACGGGCGCACGCTGGGCCGCATGGGTGTGAAGGTCAGTGTGATCGTCAATGTCCACAATCCGGGTGACACCGCCGACGCGTGCATCCGCTCCGCTCTGGAGCAGACGATGCCCGCGGACCAATACGAAGTGATCTTCGTGGACGACGGGTCCACGGACGGCACCGCCGAGCGCCTCGACACCATCGCGGCCCTGCGCGGCAACGTGCGCGCGCTGCACCTGCCGCACACCGGCTCGCCCATGCGAGGGCGCAACGTCGGCCTGGCCGCTGCCGCCGGCGACTACGTCTACTTCCTGGACCCGGGCGACCGCCTGGAGCGCGACGCGATCGAGCGCATGCACGACCGCGCCGTGGAGACCGACGCCGACGTGCTGATCGGCCGCCTCGTCCGCGACTACGGCCCCCCGATGACCGCCTTCGCCCGCAGCACCGCCCGCGCCGACGTCCTGCGCGACCGGCTGCTCACCCTGCTCGTCCCGCAGCAGCTCTACCGCCGCGCCTTCCTGGAGGAGCACGAGCTGGGCTTCGCCGTGCCCGGCGGCCGGATGGGCGAGCAGGCGTTCGTGATGCGGGCCTACCTGCACGCCAAGGTCATCGCGGTGCTGGCCGAGCACCTGTGCTGCCACCTGGGGGAGCGCCCGCCCGCCGAGGAGGAGCCGCGGGCCATCGCGCGCGAGCTGACGGGGCTGCTCGACGACATCGACACCTTCGTGGGCGAGGGCCGCCAGCGCGACCGCATGTACGCCTACTGGCTGCGCTACGCCGTCCTGCGCCCGCTGCTGACCAGCAGGTTCGCCGACTCGTCCGTCGACAGGGGCGCGCACTTCCGCGCCGTGCAGGAGCTCGTGGAGCGGCGCTTCCCCGAGCGGCTCGACCGCCACCTGCCGGTCCAGCTCCGCGTGGTGGCCGCGTACGTGCGCACGGGCCGCCTGGACCAGATCGTGCTGCTGGCGAACTCCTCCCGGCGGGCCGGCCTGCGCGCCGACCTCACCGAGGTGCGCTGGGACGCCCACGTCCTGGTGCTCGGGCTGACCGTGGAGGTGCTGGGCGGCGACGGCACGCCCGACAAGTACCGGCTGGACGGCGAGCGCGTGCACTGGATCCCGCCGCGCTCCCTGGACACCAGGAAGCTGCCGGAGGACGCCACCGACATCACCGAGGCCGTCGAGCGCGCCCGCGTCGAGCTCTACGTGCGCCACACCGAGACGGGCGTCGTGCACTTCCTGCCGCTGACGCAGCACGTCGAGCGCGTCCAGGCGGGCCGCCGCCGGGTCAGGGTGCGGATCAGGGGCGAGGCCAGGGTGGACATCACCGAGGCCGCCCTGGGCGAGCCGCTGCGGCAGGGCCAGTGGGAGGTGCACGTCCGCATGTTCAGCGGCGCCAACCAGGCCAGGGCCCGCGTCGGCCGCCCCGACGGCCCGCTCAACTGCCTGGGCGTGCTGGCCCAGCGGCCCCGGATGCGGCTGGTGGTGCCGTGCTGGAGCGACCACGGCGAGCTGGGCCTGGCCATCGAGCCGCGCTCGTTCACCGAGTCGATCGCGCTGGTGTCGCCGGGGGTGACGCTCAAGCAGCTCGACCGGCACCTGTACGTCGTGCTGCCGGTGCCGTACGTGCCGCCGAGCGGCGGGCCCGCGCTGGAGCTGGTGCTGCGCTCCACCGGCCGGCGCGCCCGCGAGGTGAGCGCGCCCGCCCTGGTCGAGGCCGGCGTGCCGGGCAGGCTGGCCGGCCAGCTCGTGGCCAAGGTGCCGGTCAAGCGGCTGATGCCGGGCGTGGAGCAGCTGGGGCCCGGCTCCTGGCAGTGCTCGCTGCGCTCCCCCGAGGAGGAGGTCGGGCTGCGGTTCGCGCTGGAGATGCGCAGGGGCAGGGTCGAGACGCGCCCGGCCGACGGCGCCCCGCCGCGCCGCTCGCCCCTGGGCCACGACACGGCCCTGCACCGGCTGGGCCGGCGCCTGCCCGGCGCGCGGCACCTCGTCCGCCTGGCGCGCGCGGGCCGGCACCGCTACCTCATCGACTGACCCACCCCTCCAGCTCCTCGAACGCGCTCCTGAAGACCGGCAGGAGGGGCGTGAGCCGGCCGGGGTGGGCGTCCACCAGGCTGTCCAGGTGGGTGCCGCCCGCCACCCGGTGGTAGCGGAAGGGGCGGTGCGGGCCGACCATCGCGGCGTAGACGTCGGAGGAGCGCGAGATCGGCAGCAGCGCGTCCAGCGTGCCGTGCACGGTGATCAGCGGCTTGGTGATCCGGCCGGTCAGCGCGATCTTCGCCACGGCCGCGTACGGCCGGCGCGCGTCGTAGTCGTAGTCGGCCGGCGCGCCCGCGTACGACGGGTCCAGCTCCTTCTGGTAGAGCTGCTGGGTCAGCTCCCAGTAGTACTGCCGGTGGAAGGGCCACAGGAACTCCGACCCCGCCGCGAACCCGGCCGCCCGCACCCCCTCCTCGTCCGGGTACGCCTTCAGCGCCTCCGGCAGGAAGTCCAGCAGGTTGTCGCCCTTGACCCGCCAGAGCGTGCCCTCCCAGTCCACGCCGCCGTCGTAGAGCCATCCCCGGTTCTCCAGCTGCCACCTGACCAGGTAGCCGCCGTTGGAGATGCCCGCGGCGAACGTGCGGGCCGGCGGCTTGCCGTACCGCTGCCGGACCACGGCCCGGGCGGCCACGGTGAGCTGGGTGAGGCGGTGGTTCCACTCGGCGACGGCGTCGCCGGGGCGCCGGCCGTCCAGGTGGAAGTCCACGCCGACGTTGCCCTTGTCGGTGGCGGCGAACGCGTACCCCTTGGCCAGGACCCAGTCGGAGATCGTGTAGTCGTTGGCGTACTGCTCCCTGTTGCCGGGGGTGCCGCTGACGACCAGGCCGCCGTTCCACCGGGCGGGCAGCCTGATCACGAACTGGGAGTCGTGGTTCCAGCCGTGCGTGGCGTTGCCCGTGGAGGTGTCGGGGAAGTAGCCGTCGATCTGCAGGCCGGGCACGCCGGTGGGGTTGACGGTGGCGGAGGCGTGCAGCCCGGCCCAGTCGGCCGGGTCGGTGTGGCCCGTCGTCGCGGTGCCGGCCGTGGTCAGGTCGTCCAGCGCGGCGACCTCGGCGTGCTCGGCGCCCGGCACCGTGAGCGCCGGCGGGCCGGCCGGGGGCGTCCCCGGCGGGACGGGGGTGAGCAGGCTCGCCACGAGCGTGAGCGCGACCAGCATCTACGCCTCCCTCAGGTGCTCGGTCAGCAGCCGCAGGAACGCGGCCGGGTGCTCCAGGTGCGGGCTGTGGCCGCAGTCCTCCAGCACGGCCTCGCGGTAGCGGCCGTACCGCTCCAGCACCGCCCTGGTCTGGCTCACCATGGGCTGGGCCGGGGTGCCCGGGGAGCCGGGCACGACGCCCAGCGCGCCGAGGTGGGCCAGGTCGAACAGGGACGCGTCCGAGACGATCACGTCGTCGGCGCCCCTGATCCACAGCACGGGCGGCCTGGGGCCGAGCTCGTGGAGGTCGTCGAGGCGGAAGTACGTCGGGGCCAGGGCGTTCAGCACGCCGGTCCTGCCCGGGGCCACGCCCGGCCACGCGCCGGAGGTGACGGCCGCGCCGGGGTAGTGGGCCTCGCCCACGCGGGTGGTGAGCATCGCGCGTACGTAGAAGTCCTCGTCGGGCACCGGGTGCTTGACGTAGGAGGAGCGGAAGACGCTGCGCGGGGAGGTGGGGGAGTCGTCGGACAGGTCGCCCGCCGCGAGCCGGGCCACGAAGTCGGGATTGGCCGCTGCGGCGCCGGAGCCGGTGCCGTCGGGGTGCGTGAGCCGCCCGTCCGGGCCCTGTGTGCCACCGTAGCCGTACGGGGAGACCGGGTTGACCAGGGTGACGCTGCGGACGACTCCCGGACGGTCACGCAGCGCCTGGAGGACGACGCCGCCGCCCATGCTCCAGCCGACCAGGTGCACCCCGTCCAGGCCCAGCGCGGCGACCAGTTCGAGGAGGTCGTCGGAGTAGTCCCGCAGGCCGCGCGTGGCGTCCACGGGCGCCGGGTCGGTCCCGCCGAACCCGCGCAGGTCGGGCGCCAGCGGCCGGTACCCCTCCGGCAGCGCGGCCATGGTGTCGCGCCAGAAGGCGGCGGAGGAGACGTTCCCGTGCACGAACAGCACGGGCTCGCCGGTGGTCCTGCCCTCGACGGTCAGGACGTGCTGGGTGAGCCGCGGCGTGGTGACCTTCATCGCGCGTACGTCCTCTCGGCCAGGTCGCGGCCCTGGGTCTCCCGGGCGGCGTAGACCGCGGCCAGGGTGAGCAGCGCCGCCAGGCCGAGATAGACCGAGATGGGCAGGCTGCTGCCGAACCGCTGGAGCAGGGCGACCGCGATGATCGGGGCCAGCGCGCCGGCCACGATCGCCGAGAGCTGCGCGCCGATGGAGACGCCGGTGTAGCGGGTCCTGGTGCCGAACAGCTCGGAGAAGAAGGCCGCCTGGGGCCCGTACATCATGCCGTGGAAGAGCAGGCCGACCGTGACGGCGCCGGTGATCGCCAGGAAGTTCCCGGTGTCCACCAGCGGGAAGAACGCGAAGATCCACACCCCGACGCCGGCCGCGCCGGCCAGGTAGATCGGGCGGCGGCCGAAGCGGTCGGACAGCGCGCCCCACACCGGGATCGTCGCGAAGTGGACGGCGGAGGAGATCAGCACCGCGTTCAGCACGGTGGAGTTGGCGATGCCGTTCTGCTTGGCGTAGGTGATGACGAAGACGGTCAGCAGGTAGAACGAGATGTTCTCGGCCAGGCGGGCGCCGATCGCGATGACCACGTCCTTGGAGTGGTGGCGCAGCACGCCCACGATCGGGGCCCGCTTCTCCGGCGGCGCCTGCCGGAAGACCGGCGACTCGCTGATCGTCAGCCGGATCCAGAGCCCGACCAGCACCAGCGCCCCCGACAGCAGGAACGGCACCCGCCAGCCCCACGACAGGAACGCCTCGTCCGACTGCCAGGCGGCCAGCGCCGCCAGCACGCCGGTGGCCAGCAGGTTCCCGCCGGGCGCGCCGGCCTGCGGCCAGGAGGCCCAGAAGCCGCGCCGCGCCGTGTCGCCGTGCTCGGAGACGATCAGCACCGCGCCGCCCCACTCGCCGCCCAGCGCGAAGCCCTGCACCAGCCGCAGCGCCGTCAGCACCAGCGCCGCGGCCGGCCCCAGCGTCTCGTACGTCGGCAGGCAGCCGATCAGGAACGTCGCCGTGCCCATCATCAGCAGGCTGACGACCAGCAGCGTCTTGCGGCCGATCCGGTCGCCGAAATGGCCGAAGACCAGGCCGCCGAGGGGGCGGGCGACGAATCCGACGGCGTAGGTGAGGAACGACAGCAGCGTGCCGGTCAGCGGGTCGGACTCGGGGAAGAAGAGCTTGTTGAACACGAGGGCGGCTGCCGAGCCGTACAGGAAGAAGTCGTACCACTCGATGGTGGTGCCGATCAGGCTCGCGGCGACGATCTTCTTGATGGAAGTGGCCATGCCGGTCACCGTAGGGTGTGACCGGGGTCACTCATATGGCGTCGGGGCCCACAGTGTGTGGTGGATATGTGTGGCCGAGCTGGTGCAGGCGCAGCGCGAGCTGGATCTCCAGCGCCCGCTCCGGCTCCAGCCAGCCCTCGCCCAGCAGCTTGCCGATCCGGTCGAGGCGCTGGGTGACGGTGTTGACGTGGATGTGCATGGCCTCGGCCGTGCGCGAGGGGGAGCCGCCGGTGGCGAAGTAGGCCGCCAGCGTGCCGGTCAGCGCGGTGCCCCTGCGGGCGTCGTACTCGATCACCGCGCCGAGCGTCCTGCCGACGAAGCCGCGCACGTCGCGGCCGTCGCCGACGAGCAACCCCACGAAGCCCAGCTCCGCCGCGCTCGCCCCGTCGCCGGCCCGGCCGAGCGCGAGCAGCGCCTCGGCGCAGCGCAGCGCCTCCTGGTAGGCGGCGGCCACGTCCCGCGTCTCGCGGGGCGGCCCGTGCGACTCGCCGTCCTGCGGCGCCCCGGAGGGCTCGCCGGCCCGCGTCCGCCGCGGCGGACCCGAGGGCTCGCCGGCCGGCAGGCCCACGCAGGCCGCGCCCGCCGTGGCGGGGCTCTGCAACGACGCCGTCAGCTCGCGGGCCACCCGGCGCGCCAGGCCGCCCGCGTCCGCGCCGGGCAGCAGCAGCACCACCTCGTCGCCGCGCCCGGCCGCCAGCCCGTGCCGCACCGTGGCCTGCGAGGAGGCCCAGAACGCGGCCCGCTCGCGCTGCCCGGCGTGCTTGGCCACGACCACCACGTGCGGCGCGCCCAGGTCCATGCCCAGCCGCCTGGCCCGGTCGGCCAGCCCCGGCGAGCCCGGCCGCGAGATCAGGTCGTCGAGCAGCTCGCCCCTGACCCGCCCCTCGGCCTCGGCCACGCTCCTGCGGAACAGCAGCAGCAGCGCGCACACCAGCGCCGCCCGCTCCAGGATGCGCTCGTCGGCGTCGTCGCTGCGCAGGATGAGCGTGCACAGCGGCTCCCCGCCCACGTCCACCGAGGCGATCAGCAGATCGCCCCTGCGCACGGTGCGCCCCAGCGCCCTGGACGCCTGCGCTGCCTCGAAGACCCCCGCGTCCAGCTCGCCCACGTCGCCGCTGATGGCCCGGCCCAGGTCGTCCAGCACGGCCAGCGACCCGCCCAGCACGTCGGTCACCACGGCCGCCACGTCCTCGATCCCGCCGCCGCGCAGCACCAGCGAGGTCATCCGGTCGTGCGCCATGGCGGCCCGCTCGACGGCCTCGCCGTGCGCCCTGGCGGTCCGGTGGGCCTGGGAGAGCTCCTCCAGCGCGTTCCTGGTCTCCTGCAGCAGCCTGGCGTTGTCGATCGCGACGGCGGCGTGCGCGGCCAGGCTGGCCAGCAGCGACACCTCCTCCTGGTGGAACGGCCGCGCGCTGCGGTTGGCCGCCATCAGCACGCCGATCACCCGCTGCCCCAGCCGCAGCGGCACGCCCAGGATGGCGACCAGGCCCTCCTCCTTGACGGCCGCGTCGATGTGCTCCTTGTGCCGGAAGCGGGCGTCGGCGAAGTAGTCGGCCGTCGCGTACGGCACCGCCGTCTGCGCCACCAGCCCGCCCAGCCCCGCCCCCATGGCCAGCCGCAGCGCCCGGAACTTCGCCGAGATCGACCCGTCGGTGACCCGCATGTAGGTGTCGCCCCGCTCGGGGTCGTGCAACGTCATGTACGCCACGTCGGTGGCCAGGAGCTGCCTGGCCCGGTGCACGATCGCCTCCAGCACGGCGTCGAGGTCGCGCAGCGCCGCCAGGTCGCCGGCCGTGTCGTAGAGGGCCGACAGCTCCGCCTCGCGCCTGGCCCGCCGCTTGAGCAGGTCGCGCACCTTGAGCGCCTCGACCTTGGCGCGCTCCAGCTCCTCGATCGTGGCCGCGTCCGCGCCGGCGGCCCTGGCCTGGATGATCGGGCCCTCGAACTCGACCGCCGACGCCTCCCTGGCCAGCAGCTCCAGGAACCGGGTGCTCACTACCTGGCCGTCCAGCCGCCGTCCACCGGCAGCGACACGCCGGTCACGAACGCCCCGGCGGGCCCGCACAGGTAGGCGACCAGCTCGGCCACCTCCTCCGGCTCGATCAGCCGCTTGATCGCGGCCGGGGCGAGCATGATGTCCGTGACGACCTCCTCCGGCGCGATGCCGTGCACCCTGGCCTGGTCGGCGATCTGCGCCTCGACCAGCCCCGTCCGCACGTACGCCGGGCAGACGCAGGTCGAGGTCACCCCGTGGGGCGCCCCTTCGAGCGCCACCACCTTGGAGAACCCCTCCAGCGCGTGCTTGGCCGTCGTGTACGCCGACTTGTACGGCGAGGCCCGCAACCCGTGCACCGACGAGATGTTCACGAACCGGCCCCAGCCCCGGGCGTACATGCCGGGCAGCACCCGGCGCGCGATCAGGAACGGCGCCTCCACCATCACCCTGAGCATCGCCGAGAACGTCTCCGGCGGGAACTCCTCGATCGGCGCCACGTGCTGGAACCCGGCGTTGTTCACCACGATGTCCACGGGCTCGTCGGGCAGCGCCGCGGCGAAGCCGGGATCGCCCAGATCGGCCACCACGGCCGTGCCGCCCACCTCGGCGGCCACCTTTTCGGCGGCCTCGGCCCGCAGGTCGACGACCAGCACCCTGGCCCCCGCCGCGGCAAGCCGCCGGGCGCAGGCCGCCCCGATGCCGCCGCCCGCCCCCGTCACCAGCGCGGTCCGCCCCGTCAGCTCCTTCGCCATACCTGGCACCCTAGGCGGTCGCCGGGCCGCGACGCATGGGTGCGGGCGACATAGCTGAGCGGCTCCATATGTGGATCAAGGGCATCTGCTAAGGTTGGCGCATGATCGCGTACTCGCAGCAGTGGTGGCCCGCCTCCTAGGCGGACCTCACAGCGCAGTGCGCACCGGCCGCCTCGACGAGGCGGCCGTCACCATTGCGGTGGGTGCCCCCCGTCGAGCGAAGACACGAAGGGGCACTCATGACCACCACCTGGCCACGCATCCTCACGACGCTGCTCGACGGCCGGTCGCTGACCTCGCGCGAGGCGGCCTGGGCCATGGAGCAGATCGTGTCCGGGGCGGCGACCGACGCCCAGATCGCCGCGTTCGCGGTCGCGCTGCGCGCCAAGGGCGAGAGCGTGGCGGAGGTGTCGGGGCTGGCCGACGGGCTGCTGGCCAGGGCGGCCGCGATCCGCGTCTCCGGTGATCCGGTCGATCTGGTCGGCACCGGCGGCGACCGCGCCAACACCGTGAACATCTCCACCATGGCCGCCGTCGTGGCCGCCGCCGCGGGCGTGAAGGTCGTCAAGCACGGCGGCCGGGCGGCCTCCTCCGCGGCGGGCGCGGCCGACGTGCTCGAAGAGCTGGGCGTGGTCATCGACCTGCCGCCCGCCGCCGTCGTCGAGGTCGCCGACGAGGTCGGCATCACGTTCTGCTTCGCGCCCGCCTTCAACCCCGGGATGCGCCGCACCTCCGGGCCGCGCCGCGAGCTGGGCGTGCCCACCGTCTTCAACTTCCTGGGCCCGCTCACCAACCCCGCCCTGCCCTCCGCGCAGGCCGTCGGGGTCTTCCACCCCTCCATGGCGCCCGTCATCGCGGGAGTGCTGGCCGAGCGCGGCTGCTCGGCGCTGGTGTTCCGGGGCGACGACGGGCTCGACGAGCTGACGACCTGCGGGCCCTCGACGGTCTGGGTCGTACGCAGGGGCGCCGTGACCCCGACCACGTTCGACCCCATGGAACTGTCGATCCCCCGCGCCCGCCACGCCGACCTGCGCGGCGGCGACGCGCGGCACAACGCGGAGGTGGCGCGCGCGGTGCTCGGGGGCGAGCGCGGCCCGGTGCGCGACGTCGTCCTGCTGAACGCGGCCGCCGCCGTGGTGGCCGCCGACGGCACGCCGCCGGCGGGCGAGCTGACGCCGGCGCTGGCGGCGGCCCACAAGCGCGTCACGGACGCCGTGGACTCCGGCGCCGCGCTGTCCCTGCTCACCCGCTGGGCCCACGCCACCCACGCCCGCGCCGCCCGCGCCGCCCACGCCGGCGCCACCCGCGCCCGCGCTCACGCCACCCGCGCCGACTCCCGTCCGTGACCGCGCTCCGGCCGAGCCCGCGCTCCGGCCGAGCCCGCGCTCCGGCCGAGCCCAGGCCTGCCGCGCCGGCCCGTCGCCCGCCCGCCCGAGATCGCGCCCCGGCCGCGCCCGGCCCGGCCGGGCGGCGGGCAGGGCTCAGGGGCGGGTCATCGACAGGACGTCGAGCGCGGCGTCGAGCTGCTCCTCGGTCAGCGTGCCGTCGGCCACGTGGCCGCGCTCGATGACGACCTCCCTGATCGTCTTGCGCTCCGCCAGGGCCTGCTTGGCGATCTTCGCCGCCTCCTCGTAACCGACGTACTTGTTCAGCGGGGTGACGATCGACGGGGACGACTCGGCGTACTCGCGCAGGCGCTCCACGTTCGCCGTGATGCCGGAGACGCAGCGGTCGGCGAGCAGGCGGGAGATGTTCGCCAGCAGCCTGATCGACTCCAGGATGTTGCGCGCGATGACGGGCAGCTGCACGTTCAGCTCGAAGTTGCCGGACGCGCCGGCGAACGTGATCGCCGCGTCGTTGCCGATGACCTGGGCCGCGACCATGGCCGTGGCCTCGGGGATCACCGGGTTGACCTTGCCGGGCATGATCGAGGAGCCGGGCTGCAGGTCGGGCAGGTTGATCTCGCCGAGCCCGGCGCGCGGCCCCGAGCCCATCCAGCGGAGATCGTTGGCGATCTTGGTGAGCGACACGGCCACCACCTTGAGCTGCCCGGACAGCTCGACGATGGAGTCCTGCGCGCTCTGGGCCTCGAAGTGGTCCAGGGCCTCCTGGAACGGAATGCCGGTCGCCTCGCGCAGCTTCCGGATGGCCTCGCCCGCGAAGCCCTGCGGGGTGTTGATGCCCGTGCCCACGGCGGTGCCGCCCAGCGGCAGCTCCAGGACGTGCTCAAGAGCCCTCGTGACGCGTACGACGGCGTGCTCGATCTGGCTGGCGTAACCGCCGAACTCCTGCCCCAGCGTCACCGGCGTCGCGTCCATCAGGTGGGTGCGCCCCGACTTCACCACGCCGTCGAACTCGATCGCCTTCTCCCGCAGCACCGCCCCCAGGTGTTCCAGCGAGGGCAGCAGGTGGTAGGTCACCTCGGTGGCCGCCGCCACGTGGATCGAGGTCGGGAAGACGTCGTTGGACGACTGCGAGGCGTTGACGTGGTCGTTGGCGTGCACGGGCCGGCCCAGCCGCTCCTCGGCCAGCGTCGCGATCACCTCGTTGGCGTTCATGTTGGACGAGGTGCCCGAGCCGGTCTGGAAGACGTCGATCGGGAAATGGACGTCGTGCTCGTTCTCCGCCACGTCCGCGGCGGCCTGCGCGATCGCCTCCGCCAGGTCCTTGTCGATCACGCCCAGCTCGCCGTTGACCTCCGCGGCCACGGCCTTGATCAGGCCGAGTGCGGCGATGTGGGACGGCTCCAGAGGCCGCCCCGAAACCGGGAAGTTCTCCACCGCCCGCTGGGTCTGGGCGCGCCACTTGGCGCCTGCGGGGACGCGTACCTCACCCATCGAGTCATGTTCGATCCGGAACTCGCTCATGAACCCAGTCTGGCCCACGCGGCTCGCACCGAGCGGGACCGCCACCCACCCCCGGGCCGCCCGGCCGCCTCGGCCCGGCGGCCGGCCTCCTCGGTCACGTAGGTCCTCGGGCCGCACCCGGCTGCCTCCGTCTCCCGGCCGCGCTCGGACATCTCGGCCCATGCGCCGGGGGCTCGGCTCGCGGCCCGGGTCGTGGTGGGCGGCCCGGGCGCGTGCCTCAGCTTGAGAAGAGGGCCACGATCAGCACGGCGATCACCACGGCGGCCGCGGCGGCCACGGCCATGAGCACCAGCATGCCGTTGCGGTTGCCCGCCGGAGGCTTCTCCGGCTGGCCGGCGATCGCGAACAGGTCCGTGCCCAGCCCGTGCCCGGCGTGCGGCCCCTTGGCGCCCTGCTGGCCCTGCTGCGGACCCTGCGGCACAGGCTGGCCCTGCGGTCCGGGCTGGCCCTGGGGGCCGGGCTGCTGCGGCATGGCCTGCTGCGGGCCGGGCTGCGGGTGGCCACCGGCCGAAGGGGTGGGCGGGTAGACCTGCTGTCCGGGAGATCCGGACTTGGGAGTGGGAATGCGGGTGGTCGCGACCGAGCCCTCGTCGCCCGGCCCCTGCGGCGGCCGGCCGCTCTGCTCGGGCGTGGGGAAGGGCCCCTTGGGACGCGAGATGCTGACCGTCCGCTCGGGGTCGTAGTCATCCTCGGACCGGCCGGAACCACCGGCGTGCGGCCCGGCACCGCTCCCGGCGGGCTGGGAGGCGAAGCTCTGCTGTCCTTGCGGCGGGTGTCCGGAGGCCGTGGCCTGCGGCACGGTCGGCGCGCTGGAACCGCGCACCGGCTGCCCGGCGCCGCCCTGCCCCTGCCTGCCGGCGCCGCCCTGGCCACCCGGCCCACCGGCGTTGCCCGGCCCACCAGGTCCTCCCGGTCCACTAGGTCCGCCCGACCCACCAGGTCCGCCCGGCCCACCCGAGCTACCCGGACCACCGGGACCACCCGAGTTGCCGGGGCCACCGGGGCCACCGGCGTTGCCGGGTCCGCCCGGTCCGCCGGCGTTGCCCGGTCTGCCGGGGCCGCTCTGGCCGCTGCGTGCGCCTTGCCCGCTCTGTCCCTGACCCCCGGGTCCGCCCGGCGCGCTGGGGCCGTTGGGAGCGGTGAAGGCGTTGGGGCCGGTGAAGGCGTTCGGCCCGGTCGGCGCTCCTGGTCCGCCCCACCCCGGTCCACCGGGCCCCTGCCCCTGACCGCCGGGGCCGCCCTGTCCACCGGGGCCGCGTCCGGCAGGTCCCTGGCCGGGGCCGCCGGGCCCCTGGCCGGCGAACGCGTGGCCGGCCGGGACCGGGCCGGGGCGCCCCTGACCGCCGGGGCCGCGACCGCCGGGGGCCTGGGCGCCTGGCCCGGCGGGTCCCGGTGCGCCTGGCCCGGCGGGTCCCGGTGTGTCGGGAGCGTCGGCTCCCTGGGCGCCGGGACCACCGGCGGGGGTTTTCCGGGCGGCGAACGGATCGGGCAAAGCGGCCTCCTGCGCCATAAGAGCCTCGGCCGTGAGCACCGGCATCTCGCTCGTGGGGGTGTCGGCGACCATGCGCAGCAGGGTCTCCGCCTTGGCAGCGTTGAGGCGCTGCCGGTAGTCCTTGTTGAGCAGCCCGTTCAGCACGGGCCGCAGTTGCCCCGCCTGGGTGGGCGGGTCGGCGCTCTCGGTGAGCAGCGCCGCGAGCGTCTCGGCGATCGTGGAGCGCTCGTAGGCCGGACGTCCCTCGACCGCGAAGTACAGGGTGGCGCCGAGGGACCACAGGTCCGACTCGGGGCCGGTGTACTCGCCCCTGGCGCGTTCCGGCGCCGTGTAGCCGGGCGACCCGATCACCATGCCGGTCTTCGTCAGCCGGGAGTCGCCCTCGGCCTTGGCGATGCCGAAGTCGGTCAGCACCACGCGCCCGGCCTCGGTGATGAGCACGTTGCCCGGCTTGACGTCACGGTGGGTGATGCCCTGGGCGTGCGCCGCGCGCAGCGCCCCGAGCAGGTCGACGCCGATCTCCGCCACGAGCCGGGGCGGCAGCGGCCCCTCCTCGTCGATCACCTGCTCCAGCGAGCGGGCCTCGATGAGCTCCATGATGATCCACGGGCTGTTGTCCTGGATCAGCACGTCGTGGATCGCGGCCACCGACGGGTGGCTGATCCGCGAGGCGATACGGCCCTCGCGGACCATGCGTTCGCGCAGCTCGGCCCGCTGATCCTCGGTGAGTCCCGGGTCCTGGCGGATTTCCTTGACCGCCACCTCGCGCCCGAGCGCGCGGTCACGGGCGCGCCACACGGTCCCCATCGTGCCCCGGCCGAGCGGGGCGATGAGCTCGTAACGCTCCGCGAGCAGGCGTGTCTGCTGTTCCGGCATGAGAAGAAGATATCGATTCTCGCTTGGGAAGTGCTTTACCCTCGCTTGCGAAGTTCTCTTGGCCAGAACCGCCGAGGAAGGAACAACTTTATC
Organism: Nonomuraea candida; assembly: GCF_000725485.1. GTDB lineage: Bacteria > Actinomycetota > Actinomycetes > Streptosporangiales > Streptosporangiaceae > Nonomuraea > Nonomuraea candida. The sequence goes on from NZ_JOAG01000041.1 coordinate 20,837, forward strand.
ACCGTAGCTTTGAAACGGGCATAAGCAGACGGGGCGGGGCGCGGTTCGACCCGCCTCCGGTGCACCCCCTCGCCGGGCCTGCGCTCCTGCCGGGGTGAGGGCACGCTCACGGCCGCCGCGGGAGGGTCGGCCCGGTGCAGCCCGCGGTGCGCGGGCCTGCGTACGAAAGGGGGCTGCGGGATGGAGATCGACGACGACACCCGCGCCGGCCTGCGCGGGGTCAGCGGCTCCTCGGCGGAGCCGCCCGCGGCCACTCTGGCCAGCATGAGCGAGGCGCGCACGGAGTCGAGCCTGGTCGCCGGGTCGATCCGGAGCAGCGCGTCGAGCACGGGCGCCAGCGGCCCCGCCTTGGTCATCGGGATCGGCTCGCCGCTGGTCAGCGCGGCCAGCGCGGCGGCGGCCGTACGCCTGCCGTGCAGGCCCCTGCCCTCGACGGCGGTGTAGAGGGTCGCGCCGAGCGACCACAGGTCGCCGGCGGGGCTGGCCTTCGAGCCGAGCACCCGCTCTGGAGCGATGTAGCCCGCGGACCCCAGGACGATGCCCGCCTGGGTGATGGAAACGTCACCTTCGAGCGCGGCCAGCCCGAAGTCGGTCAGCACCGCGCGGTCCTCGGTGACCAGCACGTTGCTCGGCTTGACGTCGCGGTGGAGGATCCCCTTGGCGTGTACGGCGCGCAGCGCGCCGAGGATCTGCCGGCCGATCTCGGCGACCCTGCGGGGATGGAGCGGTCCTTCCTCCTGGATGATCTGCTCCAGCGACTTGGCCCGCAGCAGCTCCATCACGATCCACGGCCGGTCGTCCTCGGTGACCACGTCGAAGACCGTGATGACCGAGGGATGCGCGACCATCGCGGTCGCCCGGCCCTCGCGCTCGGTGCGCGCGCACAGCTCGGCGCGCAGCTCCTCGTCCAGGACGGTGGGCAGCCGCACTTCCTTGACCGCCACGTCCCGGTCGAGCAGTTCGTCATGTGCCCGCCAAACGGTGCCCATGCCGCCCCGACCAACCGGCTCCACGAGCCGATAGCGCGCGGCGAGTAGGTAACCGGAGGGCGCACGCATGCCAGGCAGCTTACCTATTTGTGTAAACCGACCAGTAGAGGCGGGGCCGATAATTTGTTGCGAACTTAAGTCAACCCGCCTGACTCACCACGTCAGCAAACCTCCGGGCCACATCCTCCCAGTTGATGAGGGCCCCGCAGTTTCTCGACGCAGTCCGGACGGACACCGCGATACCGACGGTAGTACCCGTGCCCCGGTGCGTCGAATCGGACGGGCCGGAACGCCGGCATCCCCGTGCCCCGAGGGGCTCCCGCCGTCCGGCGGCCCTCCGGGGCGCGGCGCCGCGCGCCCCGGCTCGGGGCGTACTTTCCCGGCACGTTTTCGCAGCTCGGAGTGGATCTGTGCCGATCGGCACAACCACGGACCGGAAATTTGTGCATGATGCCAGGAAGGGGACTTTCCGGCTTACGTCGGGCTAAGAGACGGTGATCACGGGGCGCCGTCACCGACTTGTAAGGATGTCTCAAGGGAGCGGGGGCATGCTTAAGCCAAGAAAGCAGCGGACCACCAGCGGACGGCCGGAAAGTGTCGGACCCGATCGTCACACTGGGGGGCCCGCCCCGGTCACTACTGAGGACAGACCGTTGAAGGAGTGATGGAGATGCGCCAGACCCAGGTTCGCCGCCGGCCGAGGAGGCCGGCCAGAGCCGCGCTGGACCTTCGCACGCCGTCGGGGCGCACGCTGCCCTTTTGAGTACCCACAACCCGGAGCGCAATCTGAGAGGTGCGCGATGTGCAGTCACCACCCCGCTTGCCCGAGTGCCGACTCTCTTGACCGTGAGAGGTCGCACGTCATCTCGGCCCACCCTGACCAGGGCTGGAGCCTTCTCTGCAACGGCGTCGTGCTGTTCGAGGACACCGGTCTGCTGCTGCCCGACGGCTCCGTCGTGGCCCCGCACCGAGCCCCGGTGGCCGCATGAGCCCCTCTGTCATGACCTCCCGCACCGGGCCCCGGTGGCCCACCTGAGCACCCTCTCGGGCCACCGGGCCCCACCCCCGCACGACCCACCCCCGCCGTGGGCCGCCCGGCGTCAGCGGCGGCCGATCGAGAGCACCGGGCCCGTCTTGTCGGCGAAGAAGTCGTCACCCTTGTCGTCGACCACGATGAACGCGGGGAAGTCCACGACCTCGATCTTCCACACCGCCTCCATCCCCAGCTCCGGATATTCCAGCACCTCGACCTTCTTGATGCAGTCCTGGGCCAGCCGCGCCGCGGGCCCGCCGATCGAGCCGAGGTAGAAGCCGCCGTACTTCTGGCACGCCTCCGTGACCTGCTTGGAGCGGTTGCCCTTGGCCAGCATCACCATCGAGCCGCCCGCCGCCTGGAAGCGTTCGACGTAGGAGTCCATCCGCCCGGCCGTGGTCGGGCCGAACGAGCCGGACGCGTAGCCCTCGGGGGTCTTGGCGGGGCCGGCGTAGTAGACGGCGTGGTCCTTGAGGTACTGCGGCATCTCGCCGCCGTTGTCGAGCAGCTCGGCGATCTTGGCGTGCGCGATGTCGCGGGCCACGACCAGCGGCCCGGTGAGGGAGAGCCGGGTCTTGACGGGATATTTGGTGAGCTCGGCGAGGATCTCGGACATCGGCCGGTTGAGGTCGATCGAGACGACGTCGTCGGAGAGGTGCTCGTCGGTGGTCTCCGGCAGGAAGCGGGCCGGGTCGGTCTCCAGCTTCTCCAGGAAGACGCCCTCCGGCGTGATCTTGGCCAGCGCCTGGCGGTCGGCCGAGCAGGACACGGCGATCGCCACCGGGCAGGAGGCGCCGTGGCGGGGCAGGCGGATGACGCGCACGTCGTGGCAGAAGTACTTGCCGCCGAACTGCGCCCCGATGCCCAGCTTCTGGGTCAGCTCGAAGACCTTGGCCTCCATCTCCAGGTCCCTGAAGCCGTGCCCGGAGGCCGAGCCCTCGGTGGGGATCGAGTCGAGGTAGCGGGCGCTGGCGTATTTGGCGGTCTTGAGCGCGTATTCGGCGGAGGTGCCGCCGACGACGACGGCCAGATGGTACGGCGGGCAGGCCGCCGTGCCCAGCGAGCGGATCTTCTCCTCCAGGAAGGCCATCATGCGCTTCTCGTTGAGCACGGCCTTGGTCTCCTGGTACAGGAACGACTTGTTCGCCGAGCCGCCGCCCTTGGCCATGAACAGCAGCTTGTACTCGTCGGGGTGCCCGTGGGGGTCCTCGGCGTACAGCTCGATCTGGGCGGGGAGGTTGTTGCCGGTGTTCTTCTCCTCCCACATGGTCAGCGGGGCCATCTGGGAGTAGCGCAGGTTGAGCTTGGTGTAGGCGTCGTACACGCCGCGCGCGATGGCCTCGGCGTCGCGGCCGTCGGTCAGCACGTGGCGGCCGCGCTTGCCCATGACGATGGCGGTGCCGGTGTCCTGGCACATCGGCAGCACGCCGCCGGCCGAGATGGAGGCGTTCTTCAGCAGGTCGAGCGCGACGAAGCGGTCGTTGCCGCTGGACTCGGGGTCGTCGATGATCTTCCTGAGCTGGGCGAGGTGCGAGGCGCGCAGGAAGTGGCTGATGTCGTGGACGGCCGTCTCGGTCAGCAGCCGCAGCGCCTCGGGGTCGACCTCGAGGAACGTCCGCCCGGTCGCCTCGACCTTCCGCACCCCCTCCGAGGTGATCAGCCGGTATTCCGTCTCGTCGGCTCCAAGCGGCAGCAGGTCGGTGTAGTCGAACTCGCCCATGTCCATCCTTTCGGTCCTCCAAGAGATTACGCGCCCTCGGAGCGGCGGACGGACGGGCTCGGGCATAGACGGCCGTACGGCTCGGCTCGGGCTTCGGAGGGCCGTACGGCTCGGGCTTTGCCGGCTGGACGGCTCGGCTTTGACCGGCTGGACGGCTCGGCTCAGGCTTTGGACGGCTGGACGGCGGCGCGGGCGCCGGGTGGTTCGGCGGTGAGGCCGACCAGGATGCCCGCGATGACGAGCCCCGCCCCCAGCAGGTCGTACGCGGACGGCGTCGCCACCCCCAGCACCGCCCCGGTGGCGATGGCCGACACCGGGATGAGCCCCGCGAACAGCCCCGCCCGCCCCGGCCCCAGCTTGGGCAGCGACCGGTACCAGAGGAAGAACGCGACCACCGTCACCACGGCCGCCAGGTAGGCGAGCCCGAGCGCCTCGGACACCGTCGGCATCCGCAGCATGCCGGTCCCGGCGTCGGCCAGCCCCACCGCGGCGAGCATGGGCACGGCCAGCGCGGTCGAGTACGCCGACACCCTGACGGCCCCCAGTTTCGGCAGCAGCGGGATGGCCAGCAGCGAGAAGCTGACCTCGCCCACGAGCGCGCCGAGCGCCCACAGCAGGCCGGACGGGGTGCCGCTGCCGAGCCCCGTGGCCAGCGTCGCCCCCGCCACCACCACGCCGGCCCCGATCAGCAGCCGGCGCGCGGGCCTGCCCCCGGCCAGCGCGAGCGCCAGCGGCACGGTGCCGAGCACGGTCCCGACCAGCGCGGGCCCCGACTCGCGGGTGGACTCGATCACGCAGATGTTGAAGACCACCAGGCCGAACAGGGTCAGCCCGACCAGGCAGAGGATCTCGCGCCCGGTCATGCGGACGAACCGGAGACCGAGCGCTCGGGTGATGACGAGCAGGATGACCGACGCGATGAGATACCGAACGGCCTGGCCGCCGTATATCGGATATGAGCCGATCAGGCCCGAGACCGCGGCCAGCGTTCCGAGCAGGAACATGGCCGAGGCGGCGCCTGCGATTCCGGTTTTCATGTGAAGGATGCTAGAGAGACAATGGTTCGCATAAACAGTCCAATCTCCGGCCGGAAGACAGGACCAATATGGCTGACCTCCACATCCAGATAGACCGGGGAAAAGGGGGCATCGCCGGGCAGATCGCGTCTGAGCTGCGCGACTCCATCCGCGGCGGGCGGCTCACGCCCGGCACGCGCCTGCCCGCCACCCGCGACCTCGCCACCGATCTCCAGGTCTCCAGGGGCGTGGTGGTGGAGGCGTACGAGCAGCTGGTCGCCGAGGGTTTCCTGGTCTCCAGGGTGGGGGTCGGCACCCAGGTCACCCCCAAGAACGCCGGCCGGACCGCGCTCAAGTCGCGTGACCCGTCCCCGCCCCGGCCGCCGCGACCACCCGGGCCCGCGCGCCGGGCCCGGACCGTCGCCTCGCATCCCCCGTACTACGGTCATCGCCCCACCTCTCCGGACCTGGGCCACTTCCCCCGTGAGCGCTGGCTGGCGGCCGTCAGGCACGTCCTGGCCACCGTACCTTCGGAGGCTTTCGATTACGGGGACCCCGGCGGCGTGCCCGAGCTGCGGGAAGAGCTGGCCGCCTACCTCAGGAGGGTCAGGGCGGCCGAGGTGGGCCAGGAGAACCTCGTGATCGTCGGCGGCGTCGCGCAGGGGCTCAGCCTGGTGCTGCACGTGCTGACCCAGCGGCGCGCGCTGCGGCTGGCCGTGGAGGACCCGACCAGCCACCGCCAGGTGCCGCTGCTGCGCCGCGCGGGCGCGCAGCTCGTGCCGGTGCCGGTGGACGGGCAGGGGCTCGACGTGCGCAAGCTGAGCGGGGACGCGGTGCTGGTGACGCCCGCGCACCAGTTCCCGACCGGGGTGGTGCTCTCCCCGGAGCGCCGGGCGGCGCTGATGGAGTGGGCGTACGCCGGCAACCGGGTCGTCCTGGAGGACGACTACGACGCCGAGTTCCGCTTCGACCGCGACCCCGTCGGCTGCCTCCAGGGGCTGGCGCCCGACCGGGTCATCCTGTCGGGCAGCGTCAGCAAGGCGCTGGCCCCCGGGCTGCGGCTGGGCTGGGTGGCCGCGCCGCCCGACCTGGCCGAGGCGATCCGCAGGGCGCGCGGCGAGCAGGACCTGGGCTCGCCGGTCATCGAGCAGTACGCGCTGGCCCACTTCCTGCGCACCGGCGGCTACGACAAGCACCTGCGGCGCATGCGCAGGGAGTACCGGCGCCGCCGCGACGCCCTGGTCTCCGCGCTGGCCGCCGAGCTGCCCGAGGTGCGGGTGCGGGGCATCGAGGCGGGGCTGCACGTCTACCTGGAGCTGCCGCCCGGCTGGGACGAGCCGCGCACGGTCCGGGCGGCGCGCGAGCTGGGCATGTCCGTCGAGCCGGTGGAGCCGATGCGGGAGACACCGGGGCCGGCGGCGGTGGTGGTGGGGTTCGCGCGGCTGCCCGCGCACAGGGCGGCCGAGGTGGTGTCCGGACTAAAGGTCAGAATGTCCGGACAAAGTGTTGACTGAAGGAAGCGGCTCGCTTAGAAAGAAAGCCGGACCCGGAACCGAGGCCCCGGGCAAGCCGGACCGGACCCGGGGCCCTGAAGGAAGGCCCGGACCGGAACCGGGGGAATCTGAAGGAAGGCCGGACCGGAACCGGGGGCTCTGAAGGAAGGCCGGACCCGGGGGAGAGTCGCTCGCCCGGAGGGAAGGCCGGGCGGGATCGGAGGCGGAATGCGTGTCGGACTGCTGGGGCTGGGCCGGATCGGCGCCTTCCACGCCGCCACCCTGGCCGCGCATCCCCTGGTGGACGAGCTGATCGTGGCCGATCCCGTACGCACCTCGCCGCACGGCAGGCCCGGCGACCCGTTCCAGGCGGACGCCGTGGTCATCGCCACCCCGACCGGCACGCACGCCGAGCTGATCATCAAGGCGTGCGACCGCGGCATTCCGGCGTTCTGCGAGAAACCGGTCGCGTCAACGGTGGCCGAGACCGTCAAGGTGCTGCAGACCGCCGCGGGCAACCGGGTGCAGGTCGGGTTCCAGCGCCGGTTCGACCCCGGCTACGTCGCGGCGGCGCACGCGCTGCGCGCCGGTGAGCTGGGCGAGCTGCACCGCGTGCACCTGGTCACGGCCGATCCGGCGCCGCCGCCTGCCGCGTACCTCCCGCTGTCCGGCGGCATCTACCGCGACTGCCACATCCACGACTTCGACGCCCTGCGCTGGGTGACCGGCCGCGAGGTGGTGTCGGTCTACGCGCGCGGGGCCAACCGGGGCGCCGCGTTCTTCGCCGAGGCTGGCGACGTGGACACCAGCGCCGCGCTGCTGGCCCTCGACGACGGCACGCTGGCCACCTTGCAGGGCTCGCGCTACAACGGCGGCGGGTACGACGTGCGCATGGAGCTGGCCGGCACCAAGCGCACCCAGGCCGTCGGCCTCGGTCCGCGCGCCCCGCTGCACACGACGGAGGCCCTGCCGCCGGGCTCCGGCGCGCCCTGGCCGGACTTCGTCAGCCGTTTCGAGACCGCCTACCGTGCCGAGATCGACGCGTTCCTGCGCGGCGGCACGAACCCGTGCACGATCGAGGACGCGCTGGAGGCCCTCTACGTGGCCGAGGCCGCCGACCTCTCCCTGCGCGAGGGCCGCCCGGTCGAGGTCGCCGAGGTACGGCACTGACCCCGTCCCGCCGCGACCGGCGACACGGCGAGGTGGCGGGGGCCGGTCGGGCGGTGCCAGGACGGCGAGGGCCGGTCGGACGCCGGCAGGACGGCGGCGGGGCCGGTCGGACGCGGCAGGACGGCGGTGGGGCCGGTCAGACGGTGGCGGTGGGGGTGGGCTTCGGGGCGAAGCCCGGGGCCAGGGCGACGATCGCGGCGGCCAGCACCAGCGGCGCGGCGAAGGCCACCCGCATGTCCACGGCGTCCGCGAGCCCGCCCACCAGGGCCGCGCCGACGATGAAGCCGACGTAGTTGAAGAGGTTGACCCTGGCGATGGCCACCCCGGTGCCCGCCGGGTCCAGCCTGCCCGCCGCCGAGAACGACTGCGGCGCCACCACCGCCAGCCCCACCCCGGTCAGCCCGAAGGCGACGATGCCCAGCGGCTGGTTCGGGGCCAGCACGACGCCCAGGAAGCCGAGCGTGGCGATCACGCCGCCGATCCTGACGATGGCGGCGGGGCCGTACCGCCGGACGGCGAAGTCGCCGCCGAGCCTGACGGCCAGCGTGGTCGCCTGGTAGGCCACGTACGCCAGCGGGATCACCCAGGGTTCGGCGACGAGCACGTCCTTCATGAAGACCGTGCTGAAGTTGGAGACGGCGGCGTCGCCGACGTACAGGAAGCCCATGGCCAGGCAGAGCGGGACGATCGGCCGCCAGGGGAAGCGGCTCGCGGCGGCGGCCTTCTCGTCGCCGGTCCTCGCGGCCCCGGCCCTCTCCTCCTCGGGCGTGCACAGGCCGGGCCCGGCGTAGAGCGAGCCGGCCACGGCCAGGACCATGGGGACGGCCATGATGAGCGGCAGCGGCAGCTCGGCCGCCGCCGAGGCCCAGAGCGCGCCGGCCATGCTGAGCACGCTCCACACGCAGTGGAACCCGTTCAGCACCGGCAGGCCGTACCTGCGCTCGACCGCGACGCCCTGCATGTTCATGCCCGCGTCCACCGCGCCCACGGCCAGCCCGAACAGCAGCAGCACCGGCACCAGCAGCGGCACGTCCGGCGCGAGCCCGGCCAGCACCACGGCGACCGCGACCACCGGCTGGGCGGCGCGTAACAGCGCCTTGCTGCCGTACCGGGCGGCGAGCGCACCCGCCGCCACGCTGCCGACGCCCGCGAACACGGGCACGATCAGCAGCAGCAACGTGAGGGTGCCCTCGTCCAGCTGGTGTTTGGCCTGGAGGGCGGCGACCTGGATGAGCAGCGAGGCGAAGGACAGTCCCTGTACGGCGTACACGACGGACGTGGCGACACGGGCCTGGCGATCACGTGAGGACGGCACAGGGGCCTCCTGATCGGGGGGTATCAAACGTGAGGCGCGGTCAGGTTAACGGCTGCCGAAGGCCCTCCGCCAGCACGAGAAGGCGCGAGATAGGCTGCCCCGGGTGAGACGGGGCGTGAGACGGGGCTACGCGTCCGGTGCGGCGCGCAGGGAGCGCATCCTGGCCACCGCGCTGCTGGAGTTCGCCGAGCACGGCTATCGCGGCGCATCGCTGGCCCGCATCGCCGAGCGCGTCGAGCTGTCCCAGGCCGGGCTGCTGCACCACTTCAGGAGCAAGGAGCTGCTGCTCGTCGCGGTGCTGGAATACCGGGACGAGATGGACGCCCGCAGGTTCGACCTCGGCCGGGTCGGCGGGATCGCCGCGCTGCGGGCCCTGGTGGACGTCGTGGCGCACAACTCCCGGGTGCCGGGCCTGGTGCAGCTCTTCGCCGTGATCAGCGGCGAGGCCGTGACCCCCGGCCACCCCGGCCACGACTGGGCCAGGCGGCGCTACCGGCGCCTGCGCGCCGACGTGGCGGCGGCGCTGCGCAGGGGCGCCGAGCTGGGCGAGTTCCGGTCCGACCTCGACGCGGAGTCGCACGCCGACCGGCTGATCGCGATGGTGGACGGCCTGCAGACGCAGTGGCTGATCGACCCCGAACGGGTGGACATGACCCGCGTCTTCAGCGGCTACGTGGACGACCTCATCGCCTCGCTCCGGCCTTAGTACTCGTCGCCTCGCACTGGCCCTGGACCCCAGCGCCTCGCGCCGGCCTTAGCACTCATCGCCTCGCTCCGGCCTTAGCGCTCGTCGCCTCGCTCCGGCCCTGGACCCCAGCGCCTCGCGCCGGCCTTCAGACCTCGTCGGCCGCTCTGGCCAGCCGGTCGCCGGCGAGGCCGGCGCGTGCCGGGGCCGGGGCGGGTTCCGCCGGGTCGAGCCGCTTGGCGGCGGCCCACACGCCCAGCGCCAGCAGCGCGGCCACCTCGGTGACGGCCAGGCCCCGCTCGACCAGCCCCAGCGGCATGACCCGGTACCACGGCAGCCCCTCGCCGGCCCCGATGACGACCGCCGCGCCGATGCCCACCACCCACAACACCGAGCAGATCCCGAGCCCGAACGCCGCCACCGTGGCCCTCGTCCGCTCCCTGTGCCGCCACGGCCTGGCGATGATGACGGCCGCCAGCGGCAGGCAGAGGAAGGCCACGAAACTTCCCACCCGGTGGATGTTGCCGCTCAGGCTGGGCCCGACCGACCAGTCGTGCTTCTCGAACCAGGCCGCCAGGAACAGCCCCACGCTCCAGCCCATGAGCGCGACGGTGCCGAAGATCCCGGCCAGCCGCTTGCGCGCCAAGGACACGCCGATGGCCACCGAGCCCGCCGCCAGCAGGCCGACCCCGAGCCCGAAGATCCAGCCGTCGGGGCCGAGGCCGTGCTCGCTGATGGTGCGCCTGAACGGGTTCATCTCGCCGAAGCTCGTCAGCTCCAGCCCCAGGATCACCGTTATGCCCGCGCCTGCCGCGCCGAGACCCCACCGCGCCGGTTGATGCACGACACCTCCCTTTTGCCGGGATAACGGCCGTACATAGCGGTAGATTCCTAAGAAATTCCTGAGAAACAGGGGCTTGCGAGGCCGGTACGACCGCCACGCCGAGGTGAACGGGAAGCTCGCCGCGAAAATCGCCGAATTCCTGGCCGGAATCGGCAGAGTTGGGGCCAATCGGCACGAGCGAACGGGCCGGGCGCCGGATATCGTCAGAAGTGTGAACGAACGCGCGGGATCGTGGTTGCCCAAGCTGCAGGAAGTCGGCGAGCGGCTGGCCGAGGAGTGGGTGACCGCTCGCCGTCCCTCGACGACGAGCGACGTGCCGCAGCCCCATGAGCTGCGCGCGTCCGACGCCGATCGCGAGCGCATCGCCCAGGTGCTCCAGGACGCGCACGCCGACGGGCGGATCACGCTGGAGGAGCTGGAGGAACGGCTCGGCGTGCTCTACTCCGCGCGCACGCTCGGCGAGCTGGCGGCGCTCACCACCGACCTCCTGCCCCCCGAGGAGCAGCCGCTCAACCTCGACGGCCGGCCGGTCTCGGCCATCTTCAAGAAGGAGCAGCGCGGCGGGCGCTGGGTGGTGCCGGCCGAGCTGGGCGTGACGGCCATGTTCGGCACGACCAAGCTCGACTTCCGCGACGCGATCCTGCAGAACCGGCGGATCATCCTCAACGCCACCCTCGTCTTCGGCGGGCTGGAGATCCACGTGCCCGAGGGGCTGGAGGTGATCAGGGTGGCCAAGGACAAGACGGTCCGCCTGACCAAGCAGCCCACCGAGCCGGGCGCGCCGGTGGTGGAGGTGCGCACGACGAACTTCGCGGGCGAGGTCAAGGTCAAGGAGCCGCCCCGCCGCAAGCGCCGCCGCTGACCCTCCTCACCGCCCCGCCCGTCGCTTCCCGCCCCTTGACGGCTCAGCCGGCGGTGTCGAAGTTGATCGCGCTGTACGCGCGCAGCTTCCAGAGCTGGTGCTCGCTCTCGATCTTGCGAATGGTGCCCGACCTGCCGCGCATCACCAGGGACTGCGTCACCGCGGAGCCGGCGCGGAACCGTACGCCCTGCATGAGCTCGCCCTGCGTGATGCCCGTCGCGGCGAAGAACACGTCGTCGGACTTGACCAGGTCGTTGGTGGTGAGCACCTGGTCGAGGTCGTGCCCGGCGTCGATGGCCTTGCCCCGCTCGGCGTCGTCGCGCGGCCACAGCCGGCCCTGGATCACGCCGCCCAGGCACTTGAGCGCACACGCGGCCACGATGCCCTCGGGGGTGCCGCCGATGCCCAGCATCAGGTCGATGCCGGTGCCCGCGCGGGCCGCCATGATCGCGCCGGCCACGTCGCCGTCGGTGATGAACTTGATGCGCGCGCCCGTCTCCCTGATCTCCTTGACCAGCCGCTCGTGCCTGGGCCGGTCGAGCACGACCACGGTCACGTCGGACGGCGAGCAGTGCTTGGCCCTGGCGACGGCGTTGATGTTGTCGGCCACGGGGGCCTCGATGTTCACCACGTCGGCCGCCTCCGGGCCGGTCACCAGCTTCTCCATGTAGAACACGGCGGACGGGTCGTACATCGAGCCGCGCTCGCTGACCGCGATCACCGACACCGCGTCCGGCATGCCGAGCGCCGTCAGCCTGGTGCCGTCGATCGGGTCCACCGCCACGTCACAGTCGGGGCCGCTGCCGTCGCCGACGCGCTCGCCGTTGTACAGCATCGGGGCGTGGTCCTTCTCGCCCTCGCCGATCACGACGACGCCGTTCATGGAGACCGTGCTGATGAGCTGGCGCATCGCGTTCACGGCCGCGCCGTCGGCGCCGTTCTTGTCGCCGCGGCCCACCCACCGGGCCGCGGCCATCGCGGCGGCCTCGGTGACGCGTACGAGCTCCAAGGCCAGGTTGCGATCGGGGGCGTGCTCGCTGGTGGCGAGCGCCGGCGGCACGGAAGTCTGGTCGGACATGATGACTGGCCCTCCTTGTGGGACAACTAGGTCGATCGTAGTTGCCGGTCTATTCCCGGCCGGAGGGGGATAATCTGCTAGGGGAGAACGGATTTTGCGCCATATGCTGTGCGCGCCAAGGATCTTGCCTCCAACATGGAGCGTGGCGCCCCGCCGTGGAGGAGATCCCGAATGAGCGATGTGGATGACGTCGTCACCCAGCCCCGCACGTCCGAGCGCGGCGCGGCCACCCGCAGCTCGCTGCTCGCCGCGGCGCGTGAGGTCTTCGTCTCCAAGGGCTTCGCGGAGGCGGGCGTGACCGACGTGGTGGCCAGGGCCGACGCGAGCGTGGGCAGCCTCTACCACCACTTCTCCGGCAAGGCCGACCTCTACCTCACGCTGTGGGAGGAGTTCCAGGCCAGGCAGACCCAGCGCACCAAGCACGCCGCCCGCAACGCCAGGGGCGCCGGCGAGAGCGACCCCATGCGGGTGTTCGTCAGCGCCGCCCGTGCCTACCTCGACGGCTGCCTGGAGGAGCGCGAGCTGGCCGCGCTGTTCCTGCGCGGTGACGGGCCGCCCGGCTTCGAGGTGGTCATGCGCGACCGGCTGCGCAAGTGGGCGCAGCGCAACGCGGCGCTGTTCGAGAACGAGCCGGCCCTCGTCGTGGTCGTCACCGGGGCGCTGGCGGCGGCCGTGTCGGAGGTGGTGCTCGGCGGCGACCCCGGCCTGGCCGACGAGGTGCTCGCCATCATCGGGCAGATTCGCCCGGCCACTTCGGCGACCGCCCGCTCCAGCGGGTAACCTCGCCCAGTGTGCGGTTCACCCAAGGTTTGTACGGCTACGCGGTAGCCCTGTTCGTCTGCCTCGCGGGCGCCGGGCTGTTCCTGCTCGTCGCCCCGCAGGGCCGGGAGGAGCACATCCCGCGGCGCGACTACTCCATCACCGTGGCCAACTTCGGCCACTCGGTGCCGTACGGCGTGTGGGCGCCGCGGCGCGACCCGGCCGGCTGGGTGCCCAACAGCAACAGGATCGCCAAGGGCGAGAACGGCGCGCAGGTCCTCTACCTCGGCTACGCCACCGCCAAGCGGCAGCACGCGATGTTCGCGCAGAGCGACGAGCGGCCGGCGGCCGGGTTCGCCAACCGCCTGGCCAACTCCGACAAGGTCGTGGGCACGCAGCAGATCGGCGGGGTGGCGTGGGAGCAGCGCTTCCGCGAGGACAAGAACCAGCGCACGCTCGTCCGCATGCTGCCGGACGTGACGCTCGTCATCACCGGCACCGCCGACTGGACGGAACTGGGCGAACTGGCCGCTCTGCTCCACCAACGCCCCAAGGGCTGACCCCGGCCCCCGGCGTTGTCCTCGTCCCCGGAGGCCGGGGCTGTCGGTCGGCGCGTCTAGGGTGGTGACGTGGCAGAGGAGAAGGCGCCCTCGGGCGAGAAGACCCCGTCTTACGAGCAGGCCCGCGAGGAGCTGACCGAAGTGGTGCGCCGGCTGGAGACCGGCGGGCTCACGCTGGAGCAGTCGATCGAGCTCTGGGAGCGGGGGGAGAAGCTGGCGGCCGTCTGCGAGGAGTGGCTCCAGGGAGCCAGGGTCAAGCTGGCCGCCGCCATGGCCCGCCGCTCCGACCCGTCCTCCGGCGCCGCCCACGACGCTCCCTTCTGACCGCGCTCGCCCACGACACGACCTTCTGACCGCGCTCGCCCACGACACGACCTTCTGGGGGCATCGCGCGGGCACCACGTGCGGCGGCCCTTCTGGGCGCGTTCGCCCCGGCGCCACCGGCGACACCGGCTTCTGGCCGCGCTCGCCCACCGGCACCGCGCGCCCCCTCGGCCGGCCCGGGTCGGGGGGGTCAGGCGGCTCTGGTCAGGGCGATCACGGGGATGCGGCGGGTGGTCTTGGCCTCGTACTCGGCGAAGCCCGGCTCCCGCTCCACCATCGCGGCGTAGAGCCGGTCGCGCTCGTCGCCCTCCACGAACTCGGCCTTGGCCTCGAACTTCTCCGTGCCGACCTCCACCGTCGCCTCGGGCGTGGCGCGCAGGTTGTGGTACCAGGCCGGGTGGTTGTCCGCGCCGGCGTTGGAGGCGATGACGATGTAGCGGTCGCCGTCCGTCATGTACATCACCGGCGTGGTGAAAGGCTTGCCGCTCTTGGCTCCCGTGGTGGTGAGCAGCACCAGCGGGGCGCCCTCGAACATGCCGCCGACCCGGCCCTCGTTGGCCCTGAACTCGTCGATGATCTTCTGGTTGAACTCGTTGGGCATTCTCGGCTCCTCAATAATCGGAGAACTCTCCGTTTGTGAAGCGTAACCGGAGGATTCTCCGTTTACAAGCGGTATGCTGCGCCCGTGTGCGGACGCCGATCGCTGCCCGTCATCGGGCAACCCCAGCCGGAGCGGGCCGATGCCGCACGAAACCGGCGCAAGATCATCGAGGTGGCGGGCCGGATGGTCGCCGAACGTGGCGCCGAGGCCCTCTCGCTCGACGAGGTCGCCAGGATCGCCGGCGTGGGCGTCGGCACGGTCTACCGGCGCTTCGGCGACCGGGCCGGGCTGGCGCTGGCGCTGATCGACGAGCGGGAGCGGCAGTTCCAGTCCGCCTTCCTCGCCGGGCCGCCGCCGCTGGGCCCCGGCGCGCCCGCCTGTGAGCGCATCGTGGCGTTCCTGCACGCGCTGGTCGATCGGACGGTGGCGCAGCAGGGGCTGTTCCTGCTGCTGGAGAAGGGGATGGGCAAGCAGGTCAGCGGGCCGTACAAGGTGCATCACATCCACCTGGCGACGCTGCTCGCGCAGGCGTGCCCGCGCGTGGACGCCGACTACCTCGCCGACGCGCTGCTCGCGCCGGTCAACGCGCGCCTGATCGCCTTCCAGGTCGAGGAGCGCGGCATGACGATCGAGGACATCAAGGCCGGCCTGGCCGCCCTGTCCGCCGCCGTCACGAGACCGCCCGACCGCCCTGTCCGCCGCCGTCACGAGACCGCCTGACCGCCGTCGCGGTGAGCGAGGCCGAGCAGCCGTGACGAGCGCCGGACGGGCGAAAGGGGCGTCAGGCGGGCGGGGAGTCGCCCGGATCTTCCGTGCGGACGGTCAGGCGGTCGTCGGTCAGGCGGATCGTCAGCATCGCGCCGGGGGCGACGTCCTTCGCCAGGCGCACGACCTCGCCGGACGGCCGCTGGACGACGGCGTAGCCGCGCTCAAGGGTGGCCGCGGGGGACAGGGCGATGAGGCGGGCCCGCAGGTGGGCGAGGTCGTCGGCGGCCCGGTCGAGCGACCCCGACAGTGACCGCCTGGCGCGGTCGCGCAGCGCCTCGGCCTGCTCGGCCCGGCGTTCGAGCTCGCGTACGGGATCGGCCAGCGAGGGGCGGGAGCGCACGGACGTCAGCCAGGACATCTCCCGGTCGAGCCAGCCGCTCATCACCCGCCGCCCCCGGTCACGGAGCTGGCGCACCAGCGTGAGCTGCTCGCCCACGTCGGGCACGACCTTCTTGGCGGCGTCGGTGGGGGTGGAGGCCCGCACGTCGGCCACCAGGTCGAGCAGCGGGCTGTCCTGCTCGTGGCCGATCGCGCTCACCACGGGGGTGCGGCAGGCGGCGACGGCGCGTACGAGCGTCTCGTCGGAGAACGGCAGCAGGTCCTCCAGCGACCCCCCGCCACGGGCGACGACGATCACCTCGACCGAGGAGTCGGCGTCGAGCCTGCGCAGCGCCTCGGTGACCTCGGCCACGGCGTACGGCCCCTGCACGGCCACTTCCTCCACCTTGAACCGCACGGCGGGCCAGCGCCGCCGGGAGTTCTCCAGCACGTCGCGCTCGGCGGCGGAGTCGCGGCCGCAGATGAGCCCGATCGTGCCCGGCAGGAACGGCAGCCGCCGCTTCCTGTCGGCGTTGAACAGGCCCTCGGCGGCCAGCAGTTGCCGCAGCCGCTCCAGCCTGACGAGCATCTCGCCCACGCCGACCGGACGCATCTCCAGCGCCGTGAACGCGAACGAGCCCCTGTTGACCCAGAAGTCGGGCTTGACGTGCAGCACCACCCTGGCGCCGTTGGACGGCCGGGGCACCGTCGCCTCATAGACGCCACGCGGGGCGGTGACCCTGGCGGACACGTTGGCGATCGGGTCGCGCAGGGTCAGGAACACCGTGCCGCCACGCGCGCTCAGGTCGGTGATCTCACCCTCGACCCAGACCGTGCCGAGTCTGCCGATCCAACCGCCCACCATCTGCAGGACCGTGCGGATCGGCAGGGGAGACTCTGGCGTGGTCTTCGACGTCATGGCGGAAGACTACGGGTTCGGTACGACCTATTCCCCGGCCTGCAGCTTCGCGAGGCGGTTCTCGAACATGCGGATGACCTCGGACCGCGCCGCCGTGGCCTGCTCGTAGGCGAGGAACTCGCCGATCTGCTCGGCCGTCTTGCCGCGCATCCTGGCGCGCAGGGAGGCGACGGTGAGCTCGGAGAACCCGGGCAGCGGCTCGGTCAGATCCACGGTGCGGGACGCGACGGGCTCGGGGGCCGCGGCGGGCTCCGCGGTGGCGGCGGCGGGCTCGGGGGCGCGGGCCGGCTCGGGTGCGGGCGCGGGCTCGGCGACCTTGGACGCGGCAACGGCCGCCTCGGCAGCCTCGGCCTCTCCGGTCTTTCCGGACTCGCCAGCCTTCGCGGTCTTCGTGGCCTTCGTGCTCTTGGCGGTCTTCGTCGCCTTCGTCGCCTTCGCGGCCTTCGGCTTGGCGGCGGGGGCGGGCTCCTCGACGGCGGGCTCGGCCACGGCCTTGGGAGCGGCGGGCGCGACCTCCGGCTTGGCGGGCGCGGTCTTCGGCTTGGCGGTGCCCTTGGCGGGGGCGGCCTCCGCCTCGGCGGTCTTGGCGGTGACGGGCTCCGGGGTGGCGGCGCTCTCCGTGACGGCGGGCTTGGGGGACGCGTCCGTCTTGGTGGTGGCCTTCGCCTTGGAGGCGGCCTCGGCCTCCGGCCCGGCGACCGCCACGGGCTCGGACTTGCCCGCGGACTCGGCGTTCAGCGCGGGCTCGGAGCTGCCGGCGGCCGGCTCCGGCTTCACGGCGGGCTCAGCCTTGGCGGTGGGCTCGGCCGCGGCGGCGGGCTCGGTCTTGGCGGCCGGTGTGAAGATGACGGGGTCGGGCTTGGTCTTGGCGACGCCGTTGGACTCGGCCGCGCTGGGCCGCGGCGCGAAGATCACCGGCTCCTTGCGCGCCGGCTTGTCCTGCGCGGACTCCGCCGCACCGGCCGGCGCGGCGGACCTGGCCGACTCGGCGGACTTGGCGGACTCGGCGGACTCGGCGGTCTCCGCCGGGACGGCGGCGACCTGTGCGGCGGCGGACGGGCGGGAGTCGTGCTCCTCCTCCTCGCGCTCCTCCTTGCCGCCGAGCCCCTTGATGGAGTTCTTCATCCGGTCCACGAGCAGCAACGCCTGCCCCGCAGCGCTCAGAGTGGTCTGGACGACGAACAGCGGGAGGTCCTTGGCCTTCTCCTTCAGCTCGTCTTTGTTGGTGACGGTTTTTGCGATGTTGCGTATCACGTCGCTGAGGGACATGAACGTCTCCCTGGGAGGTCTGTATTGGACGGCCAGTCTGGCAAACCGCGGGCTACCACGCACATGCGGGCCGGATGGCCGCTCCACGTAGCATAGAAAGTATGGAGCCCCAGACCCCCACTTCCCGCCGAGTCCTCGTCGCCAAGCCGCGGGGCTACTGTGCCGGAGTCGATCGAGCCGTGGTAGCGGTCGAGAAGGCTCTGGAGCAGTACGGCGCACCGATCTACGTACGCAAGCAGATCGTCCACAACACCCACGTCGTCAAGACGCTCGAGGCCAGGGGCGCCATCTTCGTCGACGAGACCGAGGAGGTGCCGGAGGGCGAGATCGTGGTGTTCTCGGCCCACGGCGTCTCGCCCGCGGTCCACCAGGAGGCCGCGCAGCGCAACCTGCGCACCATCGACGCCACCTGCCCGCTGGTGACGAAGGTGCACAACGAGGCCAAGCGCTTCGCCTCCCAGGACTACGACATCCTGCTGATCGGGCACGAGGGCCACGAGGAGGTCGAGGGCACCTCCGGCGAGGCCCCCGACCACATCCAGCTCGTCGACGGGCTCGACTCCGTCGACAAGGTGCGGGTCAAGGACCCGAGCAAGCTGGTGTGGCTGTCGCAGACCACGCTGTCGGTCGACGAGACCACCGAGACCGTGGCCCGGCTCAAGGAGCGCTTCCCCACGCTGATCGACCCGCCGAGCGACGACATCTGCTACGCCACCCAGAACCGCCAGACGGCGGTCAAGGAGATCGCCGCCGAGTCGCAGCTCGTCATCGTGGTCGGCTCGGAGAACTCCTCCAACTCCAAGCGCCTGGTCGAGGTGGCCAAGGACTACGGCGCGCAGGCGTCCTACCTGGTGGACAACGCCGACTTCATCCGCGACGAGTGGCTCGACGGCGTGACCACGGTGGGCGTGACCAGCGGCGCCTCGGTGCCGGAAGAGCTGGTGGAGGAGGTGCTGGCGCGCCTGGCCCGCCACGGGTTCGGCGACGTGACGGAGGTCGAGCCGGTGCAGGAGAGCATGCGCTTCGCCCTGCCCCACGAGCTGCGCAAGGACCTGCGCGCCTCCTAGCCCACCCGTCCCGAACGTCCCGCGCGGCGACGCCCCCCGGCTCCCGCGCGGGACGTTTCCGTTCTCCCGCGCGGCGCCGCCCGTCTCCCGCGCGTCCCGCGCGGCGGTGGTCAGTCCTCGCCGCGCGGGGTGCCGTACACCTTGGGCTCGAAATAGCCCTCGGGCTCCGGGGCGAACGTCGGCTGGCGCTGGCGTGACACCTCGGCGCCCGCCTTCAGCTCCTCGCGCAGCTCGCGTACGTTGTCGCGCAGCCCGCGCCGCCACGCGATGCCCAGCACCAGCGCCGAGCCCGCGAACAGCCACGGCGCGCCCCGCGTCATCGACGTGTAGAGCCCCAGCGCCAGCGACTGCATGATCGACACCGACCCGAACGCCCGCCCGAGCTCGACGATCAGCGTGGCGCAGAAGAACACCAGCGGCGGCGTCACCACCAGCGACAGCAGCTCGCGCCGGTTGACCAGCGCCGCGCCCAGCACGCTGGCCAGCACGAACGCCGCCCCCACGATGTGCTCCACGTCGAGCAGGGCCGTCAGCACGTAGCCCGCCATGGTGGCCACCAGGGCGAGCGCGATGGCGCCGCGAGCAGTCAGCCTGACGGCAGAACGCCTGCCTTTCCCACCCATTGGCCCACCCCCATTTACTGCGACCCGTTGGCCAACTTACCGTTCGCGTGGGAAATCGGAGATGAGGTTTCGAGCAGTTCGGGGGAGGCCAGGGGCCTGGGCAGGCCGTCCAGCATCTCGGGGGCGTCGAGATCACCATCGACGACGCCCAGATCGTTAAGTTTGCGCGCGGTGACCAGAACCCGGCTTTCGAGCGATCCGACCGACTTGTTGTACGCCTCCACGGCCCGCGTCAGCGCCCTGCCCAGCGACTCGACGTTGCGGCCCAGCGACGACAGCCGTTCGTACAGCTCCTTGCCCAGCTCGAACACCGCCCGCGCGTTCTCGCTGAGCGCGGCCTGCTGCCAGGCGTAGTGCGCGGTGCGCAGCATCGTGATCAGCGTGGTGGGGGTGGCGATGTGCACCCGCCGCGTCATCGCGTATTCCAGCAGCCCGGGATCGCGTTCGAGCGCCGGCGCCAGGAACGCCTCGCCGGGGATGAACAGCACCACGAACTCCGGCGACGGGTTGAACCCCTGCCAGTAGGACTTGGCCGCCAGCCGGTCGATGTGCTCGCGCACGTGCCGGGCGTGCGCGTCGAGGCGTACGGAGGCCAGCGACTCGTCCGACGCCTCGGCGGCCTCCAGGTAGGCCGCCAGCGAGACCTTGGAGTCGACCACGATGTTCTTGCCCCCGGCCAGCCTGACCACCATGTCGGGCCGCATGGAGCCCTCGGTCACCTGCTCGTCGAAGTCGCAGAAGCGCTGCATGCCGGCGATCTCGGCGACCCTGCGCAGTTGCAGCTCGCCCCACCGGCCGCGGGCCTCGGGGCGCTGCAGGGCCCGGACCAGGGCGGTGGTCTGGGAGCGGAGCTGCTCGTTGCTCTGGCGGACGAACTCCAGCTGCTTGGCCAGCTCGGCCCGCGCCGCCCGCTGGCCGGACTCGGTGTCGCGCAGCTGGGACTCGACCCGGGCCAGGGCGTCCTTCAGCGGCTCCACCAGGTGCTCGACGGCCTGCCTGCGCTGCTCCAGGTCGCCGGTGGCCTCCGCGCGGGTGGCGGCCAGCCTGGTCTCGGCCAGCTCCAGGAAGCGCACGTTGTTGACGTCGAGCGCCCGCGTGGACAGCGCCTGGAAGCGCTCGGCGAGCTGCTCCTCGACATAGACCAGTTTCTCGGCGGACGCCTTGGCACGGGCGTCGGACTCGGCCACCCGCACCGCCGCGCGGGTCCGGGCGATGAGGAAGCCGACGAGCAGGCCGACGGCGAGACCGAGGAGAAGCGACACGACGTCCACTCCATCGATCATGGCAGGAGCGCGGGCCCGGTTTCTTCCCGACACGCTTGGCGGTTCCGCTTGTGCGCCGCACGGGCCGTCACTCACAGTACTGTGATGGACACGCTACCGAAGCTGGCCGCCGCGGGCGCCGCCGTGGCGATCGCCCTGGTCGCGCTGGCGGGCGCCGTCATCGCGGGCTCCGGCGGCGGCACCCAGTCCCGGCCGGTGCTGCGCTGGTCGCCGGGCGCGTGCGTCACGGGCGACTACGCGCTGACCGCGTGCAACGGCGGCGACTCCGAGGTGGTGGCGATGGCCTCCGACCCGCCGGGGCCCGGCGGCTGCCCGGTGGACACCGACGTCGTCCTGCGGGTGGGCGAGGGCCGCACGGCCTGCGTACGCAACTTCCTGGAGCCCCACCCCGGCGCGCCGGGAGGCGGCGGCGGGCTGCTGCGCCCCGGCGACTGCGTCACGCTCGACGGCCGCGAGCGGGCCTGCGCGGACTCCGGCTGGTACGGCAGGGCCCTGGCGCTCGTCCCCGACGCCGGAGCCTGCCCCGACGGCACCCTCGACGTCCTCGACGGCGCGGAGCAGGCGATCTGCCTGGGCCCCGGCGGGCAGGTCCTCGACCGGGGCTCGTGCGTGGCCGAGCCGGCCACCGACGTGATCGCCAGGTCCGCCGTCACCCGGGTGCCCTGCGACTCGCCGCACGCCTGGGCCAGGGTGTTGTCGTTCGAGTCCGCGCCGGCCGCCTGCCCCCGCAGCGCCGAGCGCTACCTGCGCTCCGACGGGGGCCGCCGTCCGGTGACCTGTCTGTACGTCCTCAGCAAGTAAACTCGCTCACCGTGAGTCTCTCCATCGGCATCGTCGGCCTGCCCAACGTCGGTAAGTCCACGCTCTTCAACGCGCTGACCAAGACCGGCAACGCGCTCGCGGCGAACTACCCGTTCGCCACCATCGAGCCCAACGTGGGCATCGTCGGCGTGCCCGACGACCGGCTGCCCGTGCTGGCCGAGATCTTCGGCTCGGCCCGCATCCTGCCCGCCAAGGTCGAGTTCGTCGACATCGCGGGCCTGGTCAAGGGGGCGTCCGAGGGGCAGGGCAGGGGCAACCAGTTCCTCGCCAACATCCGCGACACCGACGCGATCTGCCAGGTCATCCGCGTCTTCGGCGACCCCGACGTGACCCACGTGGACGGCGAGATCTCCCCCAAGCGCGACATCGAGACGATCAACACCGAGCTGATCATGGCCGACCTGCAGACGGTGGAGAAGGCCATCCCGCGCCTGCAGAAGGAGGCGCGCAACAACAAGGACAAGAAGGCCGCGCTGGAGGCCACCGAGGCCGCGCTGGCGGTCCTGGAGACCGGCAAGACCATCTTCGAGAGCGGCCTCGACCGCGAAGAGCTGCGCGAGCTGCACCTGCTGACGGCCAAGCCGTTCCTCTACGTGTTCAACCTCGACGCCGACGAGCTGACCGACGCCGCGCTGCGCGAGCAGCTCTCGACGCTGGTCGCCCCGGCCGAGGCCGTGTTCCTCGACGCCAAGATCGAGTCGGAGCTGGTGGAGCTCGACGAGGAGGAGGCGCTGGAGCTGCTGCAGTCGGTGGGCCAGGAGGAGTCGGGCCTGCGCCAGCTCGCCAGGGTCGGCTTCGAGACGCTGGGCCTGCAGACCTACCTGACGGCCGGGCCGAAGGAGACCAGGGCCTGGACGATCCGCAAGGGCGCCACCGCGCCCGAGGCGGCCGGCGTCATTCACACCGACTTCCAGCGCGGCTTCATCAAGGCCGAGGTCGTCTCCTTCGACGACCTGGTGGAGGCCGGCTCGATCGCCAACGCGCGCTCGGCGGGCAAGGCCCGCATCGAGGGCAAGGACTACGTCATGCGCGACGGCGACGTGGTGGAGTTCCGCTTCAACGTCTGACCGGCCGCTGCGCCGCCGCTGCGTCGAACCCTGTGCCGAACGCTGCGCGCCGCCCGCGTACGCGGGCGGCGAAACGTCGCATGTCCCCGGACGCAATCACCCAGAGCGAGACTCCGCTACGGTAGGTTACCGACGGCGGACGGCGGCGAAGCCCCCTGCGAGGTGACGGCTGGTGCCCCGGCAACGACCGAGACACTTGTTACCGGGACAACTGACACGTCAACCACTTTGGGCCCCCGCGCGTCGAATCTGTCACGGCGGTCACGCTGACTCGGGAGGCCCTCATGTTCCGTCGCATCATCCGGAGACGCATCATCCGGAGACGACGCCCGGCGCCTGCGCTCGCCGGCATCAGCCTCGAGGAGGAGCTGGCCCTGATCAGGGTCGAGCTGATGTACGGCCTGCACGTCAACCGCGAGGCCTACCTCCGCAGGAAGGTCGACGAGCGCAACGAGATGGCCGCCCGGATGCGTGCGCACGAGCCCGCCGAGATGCTGGCCGAGCTGCGCGACTCGCTGGAGCGGGCGGTGCGGCCCGCGGCCCTGTCCGCTGCCCTGCCCGCTGCCCTGTCCGCGGCGCGGCCCACGGTCGTGGATCTCCACAGCAGGCGCCGGGCACGCGCCTCCCAGGACCCCGAACCGGCCTGAGAGGGCGAGCCTTCCGGGATCCCGAACCGGCCTGAGGGCGCGCCTTCCGGGATGCCGGGCCGGCCTGAGGGAGCGGGCCTTCCGGGGCCCCGAGCCGGCCTGAGACCGTATCCGCTCGCGACCCATACCGAATCCGCAGGTCACGAGCGTCCATGCTCGTTTTGGACAGGAATCCGTGGCTGCCGCGCTATGCGATATTAGGCGTCTGGCCTGGTCAAAAGCTGTTTCCACCGGGAACTGACAGGAATCGGCACTGTGGCCTGTCATACGGCCGGTTTGCCGGTGAGGAGTGTCATGCCGCAGCATGGGCGTGGCTTTCCTGGAACAATGGCGGAGACCGGATAGGGTGACTACTTCACCGCGGATGATGGGGATCGGCAACGGACGACACCGCGCCAGCCGGGGGGATCGGCGCGAGCGGAGGCGTGATGGCTCGTAGGTCTACCGTCCAGCACGATCCTCGGATCGCTGACGGGCCCGGGCTTTCCGCAACCCTTGACACGGCTGACTTCGACGCGCCGCCACCGCGCCGGCCGCGGCGTGGCGGCTGGTCGGGTGGCGGGGGCCGGTGGCTGGTGTGGACCGGCCGCGTCATTCTCTGGGCGCTTATTGTGGTTATCGTGGTGAATGGGATTCGTGCCCCATTTGAGCGGTTTACCCAGCAAGAGCCTGCTGTGTCCAATGGCGTCACGCAGGCCGGCCAGGCATTCCCCGCTGACCGTGGCATGGCTTTCGCCGCCCAGTTCGCGGGGGTCTATCTCAATTTCAGCCCCGAAGACGCGGCAAGCAGGTCGAACAAGCTCGCGGCGTTCCTGGCCGAGGGCATGGACGCGCAGCTGGGCTGGGACGGTTACGGCAAGCTGGCGGCCGTCGCGATCCAGCCCTACGACATCGAGACCACCGACGCCCACAACGCCATCGTCAGCGTGGCCTTCCAGTCGGGCCCCCGCAGGATGTTGCTGTCGGTGCCGATCTACTACTCCGGCGACGACGCCGGCAGGCGGTTCGTCGTCTCGGGCCGGCCCGCGATCCTGCCCGCCCCCGCCCCGGCCGACCTGCCGCAGGTGGCGGCCCCGGAGACCGACGACGCGGCGGCGGCCGAGCTCAAGCCCCAGCTGGAGGGCTTCTTCAAGGAATACGCGTCCGGCGACGCCGCCGGGCTCCAGCGCTACGTCGCCGCCGGCAAGAGCCTGCCCAGCTTCGGCGGCGTGTTCACCTTCTCGCAGCTCAAGGAAGTCGTGGTGCCTGTGGGGGGTGCCACCAGAGAGATCCAGGCGGTCGTGGTCTGGGCCGTGCCGAACGGCGACGCCTCGCCCACGCCCAACGCCACCGACCCGGCGGCGGTCGGCGGCACGTTGGAGCAGGTCTATCGCCTGACCGTGGAAAAGCAGGGCGACAAGTGGTTCGTCGCCGACATCCGCGGTGGCGGCCGGGTCGTTGGATGACGCACGGCCGCGCCGCAGCTTGGTACCCCCCGGGAGGACAAGAAGTGACCTTGAAGACCGTAGTGCTCACCTTGATAGAGATGACGCCGACACCGACGTCCACGGGCATCGACACCGGGGGTCTCGCCGACTTCCTGCGTGCGTTCTTCGCCCCGTTGTTCCTGGTGGTGGTGTCCGTGGTCGCGTTGTTCTTCCTCTTCACCCGCGAGATCACGCGGTTCGTGCAGTTCCTGATCTTGGCCGTCGCCATCGGAGTGATCTTCTACGTGCCCAACATCATCGAGGTGACGGCGAAGGCGATCGCGGGCGCTCTGGGCATCAGGTGAGGGTTGAGACCGCTCCGCGGCGGTCATGAACGAGCGGGTGGAGAGGAGGACCGCGTGGACCTGCCCACGTATACGAACATCTGGCGGATAGAGAAGCGGCTCTACAAGCTGTACGACCTACGGCTGCCGATGCCGCTCCCCATCGTCTGGATCGGGGTGTTCGTCGGGGTGTTCGTCCCGTGGTCGCTCCTGCTGGTCCTGGTGGGCGTGCCGGTGGAGATGCCCTGGCACGTGCTGTTCCTCGTGCCGCCGGGCATCGTGACGTGGTTGTCCACCCGCCCCGTCATCGAGGGCAAGCGGCTGACCGAGCTGCTCGAATCCCAGCTCCGCTACCTGGGCCAGCCGAAGGCGTGGTATCGCCTGGCGCCGACGTCCGAGCCCGAGGCCGTCACGTTCTCCGGCCGCGTCTGGCGCACGGTCCCCGCCCGGGTCAAGGCGAAGCCGCCGCGCAAATCCCGCCAGTCGCAGCGCGAGCGCGAGGGCCGGCGGGTCACCGGGCCCCGCCAGGTGCGCCCCGCCGTCGCCGCCGCGGCGGCCGCCGCCGCGCAGGCTCCCGTCGCCGAGCCGGCCACCGGGCGCACGGCCTGGGGCACCCGCCGTGGCGCGGCCCCGGCCCTCAGGTCCCGGGTGCGCCAGGCCGCCGGGGTCACGGCCCCGGAGGGCGTGGTGACGCCCGTACACCGCGAGAAGGGCCTCTCAGGCGGCTCCACACGGCACCAGAGCCCGCCGGTGAGCCCGCCACCCCCGGACGAGCCCTCCGAACACGACCTTTCTCGCTCCGCAGGTCCTTTTGCTGGCGGTTCCGCCAACGAGTCGTCTGTTGACACAGGCAGAACTGCTCGCCACGACGACACCGCGGGCGCGGAGCGGGAGGACGCCGGGCGCGAGGTCGTCAGCCTGGACGACGCGCGCCGCCGGAGCACCGCTGCCGGCGGCACCGCAAGCAACGGCCTGACCGGCGACGCCCCCGATCCGACGACCACCGAAGTCCCGACCATCGCGCCGACGGCCGCAGAGCTGAGGGCCACCGAACCCGCGACCACCGACCCGACCGCCACGACCGAGCCGACCGAGCCGACCGCCACGATCGAGCCGCGACACGCGGCGGCCGGGCAGGCGCGTGCCGGCGCTGAACCGGCGGCGGACGACGGTGCGGACGACGGTGCGGACGACGGTGCCGAGCCGGTGGTTGCCCTCGGGAAGACCGCCGAGCCCGAGGCGCATGGTGCGCCGGCGGGCGCCGAAGCGCCGGCTGCCCGGGAGGCGGGTGACAAGGAAGCGTTCGTGCCCGAGGCGGGGGCCGAGGAGGTGGCCGCGCGGGAGGCCGGCGTGCCGATCAAGACGGCCGAGAGCCGCAAGGCGGCGGCGGGCCGGCCGATCGACACCGAGGCCCTGCGGCGGTTGCGGCGGCTCGCGGCCAGTGCGGACGTCCCCGGCGACCCGGCGGGACAGGCCGAGACGGGTCCGTATCCCGTGGGAAGCGGAATCCGGCGTGAGGCCGAGATGGGGCCGCGACGGGTCGGAAGCGGCTCGCGCGGGGATACCGGTAATGGGCCGGGCCACGAGCGGGAGGCCGGCCCTCGCCCGGAGAGGGAGCGGCCCGAGGACGAAGTGGCCAGAGACCAGCACAGGAAGGGACAGCCGCCTCGGCTGGCGCCGGGGCTGGTGCTGTCAGGTGCGCAGCGGGTCTGGCCGCCGCTCGACCCCAAGGCCAAGCCCCTGCCACGCCCGATCGGCACGTCCCGGGGCAAGCCGGCGGACCCTGAGACGCGGCCACCCGCCGATCCCGAGCTCTCGCCGACCGGCCCCACCGCTCAGGACCCGGCCCCGCCGACCGACGCCCCCGGCCCCGGCGCGGCACCAGCAGGTGGTGCCCCGGTGGCGGGTGACGGCCTCGACGGCGCGGAAGAGGGCGGCGCCAGGACGACGGGCCACGACCTCACGGTGGCGGGCGAGGGCGACGCCCCCACGACGGAAGGCCGCGCCGACACGGTGGCGGGCGACCGCGAGGTGGCCGGGAGTGCCGAGGCGGGCGACCGTGAGGTGGCGCGCGGCCGGGCGGACGCAGGTGATCCCGAGGTGGCCGGGCGTGCCGGGGCGGGTGATCGCGAGGTGGCGCGCGGCTCACGGGACGGTGTGGGGGCCGTGCCGGTGCCCAGGGCGGGAGACGTGGCCAGGCCCGGTGAGGGGCGGGTGCGCAGGGTCGAGTCCGTGGTGGGGCGCGACTCCGGCGGGTGGCGGCGGATCGCGCAGGTCGTGGTGGGCGGCGGCGGGGTGCGTACCGACGGGTCGGAGATCGACGAGGCCAGGGCACGGGCCGTGTTCGGGGGCAGCCGCAGGATCGTCGTGCTGGGCTGCGCCGGCGGCGCGGGCCAGACGACGACGGCGCTCATGCTGGGCCACACCTTCGCGCAGTACCGTGACGACAGAATCGTGGCCGTCGACGCCAACACCGGCGGCGGCACGCTGACCAGCAGGATCCAGCCGGAGACCCCCGAGACCCTGACCTCGTTGCTGTCGGGGCTCGACCGGGTCAGCGGCTATCTCACCATGCGGGGTTACACCACGCGGACCGCCTCGGGTCTCGAGGTGGTCAGCGCGGACACCGACGCGGGCGCCGCACAGCGCCTCGCGGATCGGTCCTTCTTCTCCGACCACCGGCTCGGCGAATCCATGCGCCTGCTCGACCGCCACTACAAGCTGGCCGTCATCGACCCGGCCGCCGCCCTGGCGGCCAGGTTGCTGCCGTACGCGGACCAGCTCGTCCTGGTGGTTCCGGCGAGCGAGGAGGCGTCGGAGTCGGTGGCGATGACGTACGAGTGGCTCGACGGGCACGGCTGCGCGGAGCTGCGCAGGCGGGCGGTGATGGTGGTCAACGGCGTGAGCAGGCGTTCGATGGCCGACGTCGAGCAGGCGGAGTCGGTGGCCAGGGGCAGGTGCCGGGCCATCGTCAGGGTCCCCTGGGAGGACGACCTGGCGCCCGGCGGCGCGGAGGTCGTCGACCCCGGGCAGTTGCGCGCGGCCGGGCGGCGGGCCTATCTCGCCCTCGCCGGTGTCGTGGTCGCGGGCTTCGCGGCACAGACCGTACGACCGAGCGAAGAGGAGTTGGCGAGTGACCCCCCGGGCACGAGAATCGGTGAGCGATAAGTGAACAAGCGAGCAGGTCTGGCCCGTTCATGCGCCGAGGGGGCGGCATGAGCAGGGCGTCACGAGCGCACCAGCGCCTCGCGGTCCGCTACTTCGACGACCGCATCCTGCTCACGGACACCTGCGCATGGGCGTACTTCCGGCTTCCGACGGTCAGCTACGAGTTCGTCACGCCCGAGGAGCGCGAGGCGCTGGCCACCAACATCACGATCGCGCTGGCGGCGATCAGGATGCCCGACGCGGAGGTCCACCTGAGGGTGGCGCACCGCACCTACCCCGCGGCGGAGTGGGCCATGGCGCTGAACGCCACCTCCGACGAGGGGCCGGGCTGGCGCGACTACCTGGAGGAGATGTACCGGCACGTCTGGGCCAAGGACTTCTGGACCAAGGAGGTCTACCTGGGGGTGCGGCTCGGGCCCCGGGGCAAGCAGCTCGGCAGCGGCGTGCTGGCCCAGATCTTCGGCTTCTACCAGAAGACGGAGAAGGTGCTGGGGATGGAGGACGACCACGTACCCGACAGCGAGATCGGGCGGTGGACGGAGCAGGCCGAGCGACTCGGCCGGGCGCTCGCGTCGAGCGCTCTCTACGCCCGTCACGCCACCTCGGTCGAGGTGGCGTGGTTGTTCCAGCACGCCGCGGCGGGCGCACTCGGCGACCCGCCGCCGTCGGCGAGCCCGCGCAGGCGCTGGGGCAGGGGCGAGATCGAGTCGCTGGTCGAGGGCGAGATCCACAACGGCAGGTCGCTGCTGCGGATCGTGCAGCCGCAGGGAGACTCGTACGTGGCCCACCTGTCGTTCGCGCGCTTCCCCGACCTGATGCCGTTCCCCGACGGCGAGCCGTGGATGCACTTCGCCGACCAGCTCCCGTTCCCCGTGGAGATCTCCTCGCGGATGCGGCTGATCCCGCCGGTCAAGGCGTCCAAGGACGTGGCGCGCAAGCTCGCGCATGCCCGCGACATGGACCACCACATCCGCGAGGCGGGCGCGGAGGCGCCGCTGGCGCTGGCCGAGCAGATCGACGCGGCCCGGATGCTGGAGCACGGCATCACCAAGGAGCGGCTGCCCTTCGTGTACGGCTGGCACCGGCTGATCGTGGCGGCCCCGACCGAGGACATCTGCGTGCAGCGGGTGGAGGCGGTCGTCGAGCACTACCGCGACATGGGCATCGACGTGGTCAACTCCACGGGCGACCAGTTCTCGCTGTTCTGCGAGGCGCTGCCGGGTGAGCGGGTGCGGGTCAACGCCTACGCCCAGCGCCAGCCCCTGCGCACGATCGCCGGCGGCATGGCCACGGCCACCGTCGATCTCGGCGACCGGCTGGGGGAGGGCAGCGAGGGCTGGCTGGGGCCGTACATCGGCGAGACCGTCGGCAGGGCGCGCAGCATCGTGCACTTCGACCCGCTGGTGGCGGCCACCCGCAACCGGCCGACCGCCATCGCGATCACCGGCGAGCCGGGCGGCGGCAAGACCACGCTCGCGCTGCTGATGATCTACCAGATGGCGCTGCGCGGCGTGACGGTGGCGGTGATCGACCCGAAGGGCGACGCGGAGTCGCTGGTGCAACTGCTGGAGAAGCGGGGGCGCAAGGCCCGGGTCATCCCGCTCGGGTCGGCCGCGCCGGGCCTGCTGGACCCGTTCTCGTTCGGCGACGACATCGCGGCGAAGAAGACCATGGCCACCGAGACGCTGCGGCTGCTGCTGCCGCGCATGTCGGAGGAGCGCGAGTCGGCGATGATCCAGGCGGTGGCGGCGGTCTCCAACGGCGCGGACCCCTCGCTGGGCAAGGTCGTGGACTACCTGGAGCAGGCCGACGACCCGGCCTCGAAGAACCTGGGCGCGGTGCTGCGCTCCATGTCGGAGATGCACCTGGCCAGGCTCTGCTTCGACCCCTCCGGCGGCGAGCAGATCGACACCGAGGGGTGGACGACGGTGTTCACCCTCGGCGGGCTGACGCTGCCCGACGTGGCCACCGGCCGCGAGGACTACTCCTACGAGCAGCGGCTGTCGGTGGCGCTGCTCTACCTGGTGTCCCAGTTCGCGCGCAGGCTGATGAACGGCCTCGACCGGCGCGCCCCGAAGGCGATCTTCCTGGACGAGGCGTGGGCGATCACCTCCACGCCCGAGGGCGCCAAGCTGGTGCCCGAGGTCAGCCGGATGGGCCGCTCCCGCAACACCGCGCTCGTGCTGGTCTCGCAGAACGCGGGAGACCTGCTGAACGAGCAGGTGACCAACTGCCTGTCGTCCGTCTTCGCGTTCCGGTCCACCGAACGGGTGGAGGTGGACCACGTCATGTCCCTGCTCGGGGTGGAGCCGTCGGAGGAGCACAAGGCCGTGCTGCGCTCGCTGGGCAACGGCGAATGCGTATTCCGCGATCTGGATGGCAGGGCGGGCCGCATCGGAGTAGACCTGATCTCCGAGGAACTGCTCCGCTGGCTCGACACGAACCCGACGCACGACAAACCCGGCGGCGCCGGGCATCATGATCATCAAGGGGGCGTGGGCAGGGCGCAGGAGGTACGGTCATGAAGATCCGGCTATCCCGACGACTGGCGCTCGTGCTCGCGCTCGTGAGCGCCGTGCTGGTGGTGCCGCTGGTGCTGGGCGCCACCACCACCCCGGCCGCCGCGGCGCCCTGCGACCTGTCGGGGCCGCTCAACCCCGAGATGGTCGGCAGCGGCGTCGACGGCCTGATCCAGGCGCCGGCCCCGCCGGGCGGCCCGCAGGCGGCGACCACCAACTACGCCCAGTTCGGCATGAGCGGCCAGTTCTGGCACACGCACGAGCTGACCTGCTCCGACTACGTGGCCGTGCTGGGCAACATGTGGGCCAACGGCATCTTCACCGCGGCCAAGGCCGTGGACCGGCTGACGATCACCACGTACCAGGCGGCGGCGACCGAGGGACCGCTCCAGTCGATCAAGGACGTGGTCGACGACATCGTCATCAACCTGTCCAACGCCATGTACTGGCCGTACCTGCGGCCGATCGTCATCCTCGGCGCGATCTGGCTGGCCTGGTACGGGCTGATCCGCAAGCGGGCCACCACGACCGCCGAGGGCGTGATCTGGATGGTGCTGGCGGTCACCGTGGCGACCTGGTTCTTCAGCCGGCCGGGCGACTTCACCGGCCTGGGCAAGGTCGTCACCGACAAGACCGGCGAGGTCGTCAACTCCGCGTTCTCCGGCCTGCCCGGGGCGGGCGGCGCGTCCTGCCTGCCGCCGCCCGGCGCGACGACCCCGCAGGTCAAGGCGGGCGGCTACGCCCAGAGCGGCACTCCGGGCGTCGACCAGAACGCCGACGCGCTGTGGTCCACGCTGGTCTGCAAGCCATGGCTGGTGGGCCTGTTCGGCACCTCCGACCCGCAGCAGCCCGTGGTGCGCGACTGGGGCCGCAAGGTGCTGGAGATGCAGTCGGTCCCGCAGATCCAGGCCGGGCAGCCGGCCCCAGACGTGGGGGCCAGGCAGTCGGAGTACGCCTCGCTGGCCGACAAGCTCAGGAACGACCCCCGCTACGCCACCTTCTCCGGCCGCGACTGGTCCAACCGGCTCGGCGTCGCCGTCGGGGCGTTCATCGCGGCCCTGGTGGCGGGGCTGCTCATCTTCCTCGTGGCGGTCTCGCTGCTGGTGCTGAAGGTGGGCTTCCTGCTCCTGCTCATCCTCGGGCCGATCTTCCTGCTCATCGGCGTGCATCCGGGCAGCGGCCGCATCATCGCCATGCGCTGGGTGGAGATGCTCATCGGCACCCTGCTGCGGCAGGCGGTGCTGACGATCGTGCTGAGCGTCCTGGTCTACGGGTACGCGCTCATCATCTCCACCGCCATGCCCTGGGGCATGCAGGTGCTGTTCATGGCCCTGCTGACGATCGCGGTCTTCTTCTACCGGCGCCCGTTCCAGCACCTGTTCGCCTCGATGAGCGGCCACACGGTGACCACCCGCATGCTGGGCGAGGCCGCGAGTTCGTCGGTGCTGGAGCGGTCGGCCGGCACGCTGCCGCCGGTCGCCTCGGCCCGCATCGGGCGCTGGGGCCTGCGCAAGGCCGAGCCGCTCATCAGGGCGGCCGGCATGGCCAACCCGGCGGGCGCGGCGGCGTCCACCGCAGCCGGGCAGGTCCGCGCGCGCGCCGAGGAGGGCGACGGCACCGCCGCCGGCACCCGCATCCCCGCCACGGCGGCCCCGCTCGACACCGACCAGCAGGGCGGCAAGGCGGCCGGCCGGGCCACGCTCGAACCGCGCAGGGGCACCGCGCCCCCGCTCAACCTGGGCGCGCCGGCGCGTAGCCGCGGGCCCGCGGCGGGCGGCGGCGGCCCGCGCACCGGCGGCGGCTCCGCGGTCTCCGGCGCCACGGCCGCCTCGGGCGGCGCGCGTTCCGGCGGTTCCTCCGGTTCCTCGGGTTCGTCCGGGGGCTGGTTCGGCGGGGCGTCGGGCGGCGGCTGGGCCCGGCGCGGCGGCTCTTCCGGCGGCTCACGCGGCTCCTCCGCCGCGCGCGGCTCGCGCTTCGGCGGCTCTGGCGGCTCTGGCGGCTCCCGGTTCGGCGGGTCGCGCTCGCGCGGCTCGGGCGGCGGCGGGCTGTTCGGCGGCTCCGGCGGGTCGAACGGCTCGAACGGGTCGAACGGGTCGCGCGGCTCCGGCGGCGGGCTGTTCGGCGGCTCCGCACGTTCGGGCGGCGGCGGGTCGTCGTCCGCCTCCCGGATCTTCACCTCCGGCGAGCCGTCGTCCCGCTCCTCGGAGGCGCCTCCGCTCTGGCTGCGCAGCAGCGGCGACGGCGGCGGCGGCTCCGGAGGTGACCGGCCTTCCGTGCCCTTCTGGCTCAAACCGAATAATCCCGACAAGGACTGAAATATGGCGCAGCCGGGTGACAGGCGAGGGGTGGCCTTCGCCGCCGTCGTCGTGGTCATCGCAGCGGTCGGCATCTACCTGACGATGTGGCCGGACTCTCCCGAGCAGGCGGCGCCCGAGCCGGAGGCGACCCTCGTCACCGGCCCGGCCGTGGCGACGAGCACGCCGCTGGCGACCGCGAGCGCCGCGCCGTTCGACGTCTACTCCTACCTGCCGATGAGCAAGGAGCAGCTCGCCGCGGCGGCGGACGTGGCGGAGCGGTTCACCGCCGCGTACGGCACCTGGCGTCACGACGAGGACCCGGCCGCGTACGCCGAGCGGCTCAAGGCGTACACCACGGCCGAGCTCGGCGACACGCTGGCCAGGACGATGACCTCGGCGGGCACCGTCGAGCAGAAGCGCGCCGACGAGATCGTCTCCACCGCCACCGCCACGCTGAAGGAGATCAGGCAGGTCGACAAGACCTCCATCGTCTTCGTGGTCACCGCGAACCGGCAGGTCACCGCCAGGAGCGGCAACCAGCAGGTGGCGGAGGAGTTCGCGGTCACGGTCAGCCAGTCCGGCGCCGACTGGCGCATCTACGACATCCTGCCCTCCACCGACGGCCAGAAGGGGGACGAGCTCGGGTGAAACTGTCGCGAGGCCGCCTCGCCCTGATCCTCGGCCTGGCCGGGATGCTGCTCCTGGCGGCCGTGATCATCTCTCCGCTGCTGCTGATGTCGATGCCGTCGTTCCTCAGCAACGGCGGCACCACCGTCGACTGCGAGGACGACGCGCAGGTGGAGGAGGTCTCCGACTCGGCCACCTCCGACATCCCCGCCGAATACCTGGAGCTGTACGAGAAGCACGGCAAGAAGATCGGCGTCCAGTGGAACATCCTGGCCGCGGTGGGCAAGCGCGAGACCGACCACGGCCGCTCCGATCTGCCGGGCGTCAAGAGCGGCACCAACTCGGCGGGCGCGGCCGGGCCGATGCAGTTCCTCATCTCCACGTGGGGCGGCAAGGCCAGGATCCCGGCGACGGCCAAGGTCAACGGGTACGCCTCCGACGGCGACGAGGACGGCGTGGCCGACGTCTACAACCCGGCCGACGCGATCCTCGGCGCCGCCAAGATGCTCAAGCGCAACGGCGCGCCCGAGAACGTGCGGCGGGCGCTGTTCGTCTACAACCGGGCCTGGTGGTACGTCGACCAGGTCGAGGAGATCGCCAGGAAGTACGCCAAGTCCGGCGAGGTGAAGGTGCCGCCGCAGGCGTCCGAGGACTGCGACGACCCGCTGATCGAGGCCGCGCCGAGCGACCTCGTGGCCAAGATCCTGCAGTTCGCGCTGGCGCAGCGCGGCAAGCCGTACCTGTGGGGCGGGACGGGGCCCGACTCGTTCGACTGCTCCGGGGTGATCTACGCGGCGTACAAGGCGGCGGGGTTGTCGATCCCGCGTACGACGTTCGGGCAGTGGCCGTTCGGCGTGAAGGTGTTAGAGGGTCAGGAGCAGCCGGGGGACCTGGTGTTCTTCAACTCCGGCCCCGGCACCTCCCCGAACAACCCCGGCCACGTCGGTCTGGTCGTGTCGAAAGGCAAGATGCTGGAGGCCCGGTGCCGGCTCTGCGGGCCGATCAAGGTGACGAGCTACCAGGCGCGCGACAACCGGGTGGGCTTCACCCGTCCCCTCCAGAACCCCGACGTGCTGGAGCAGATCAAGAAGCTGCAGAATCCTTCCCTATGAAGCCCATGACTGTGGTGGTGGCCGCGGTGATCGTCGCTCCCGGCGCGCGGGTGCTGGCCGCCCAGCGCGCCGAGCCCGCCGCGCTGGCCGGCGGCTGGGAGTTCCCCGGCGGGAAGGTGGACCCCGGGGAGGACGACGAGACGGCCCTGGTGCGCGAGTGCCGGGAGGAGCTCGGCGTGGAGATCGCGGTGGGCGAACGCGTCGGCGGTGACTGGCCGCTGGCCGAGGGGTACGTCATGCGTGTGTGGCTCTGCTCCCTCGTCTCCGGCACCCCCGAGGCCAAGGAGCACCTGGCGCTGCGCTGGCTCGGGCCGGGCGAATACGGCGACGTCGAGTGGCTGGGGGCCGACCTGCCCATCATGAAGGCCGTGGAAAATCTGCTCCTCCCCGATTAGGCCGTCCCTCTCTGTGACACAATGATTACTAGCGGTAGTTTTGTCACGGCAGGGGGAGTTGGGGAGCGATGCGGCGTGGCTGGATCATCGCCGGAGCGCTGGTCCTGGCGGCGGTGCCCGCCGTGCCCGTGGCCGCGGCCGGGGTGTCGCTGGTGCTCGAACGCGTCAACGGCGCCGACGGGGTCGGCAAGTGGATGCGGACCGGCGACGTGCAGCGGTTCCGGGTGCGGATCAACGGGATGGCCAGAGGGGCCCGGGTGGCGGTGGCCGCCAGCCCGGCGGAGGCGCTGGCGGAGGTGGCCTGCGTGCCGTCCCCGGCGCAGGGCCCGGCCACGGGCCGTCCCGAGGCCGCCGGCGCCCCCCTGAGCGGCGCCGTGGCCGCCCCCTCGGCCGCCGGCCACACCCCAGACACGCGCTCCACCTCAGACGCGCGCTCGGCTCCGGACTCGCGCTCCGCTCCGGACTCGCGCTCCGCTCCGGACCCGCACCCCGCCTCGGCTGGGTACGGCACGGCGGCCGGGGCGCCGGCGGTGCGGGCGCTGGCCGCCGTGGGCGCCGCTGCGCCGGCGGACGGGGTCGTGCCGGGCACGCGGGTGTGCGCGCTGGGGAAGGTCGCCGGCGAGCGGGCCGTGGACGTCACGCTCAGGGCGCCTGAGGGGGCACGGAAGGTGGTGCTCGCGGCGGTGGCCCGGACCCGGGACGTCAAGGGCGGCGGCCTGACGACCATGAGCGAGACGACCGCCGTGCGGGTCAGGCAACAGCCCACGGAACACACCGGCGAGCCCACCACGGGCCGGGCCACGGGCCCGCTCACAGGCCGGGTCACGGGCCCGCTCACGGGACGCGCCGGGCAGCCGATCACCGGAGGGGCCCACGGGCCGATCGCGGGCGAAGCGGCGGTCCTCAGCGGCCCCGCACACCGCGTGCGACCGGAGAAGCGCCGCCCCAGCACGGACGCGGGGCGGAGCGCCTCAGGAGTGGGGCGGCCGGCCGCGGGTGCGGGTGAGGGGCGGAGGTCCGCCGTGGCCGGCGCGGACGGATCGACGCCGGCGGCGGGCACGGACGCGGGCAAGCGGGCGGAGGCCGTGGGCGCGGGGACGGGAGTCGTGGGTGCGGAGACAGGGGCGGGCCGGGCGTCGCGGGCTTCGGGGGAGTCGCGGGAGGGCGGCCTGCTGGCGGCCCGGGCTCAGGAGCCCGCCGCGGCGGCGGGCGGGCTTGTGCTGCCGGAGGCCGCACCCGGGAAGGCGCCTGGTGGCGCGGCGTCGGGAGGCTCCGGAGCGGCAGCCGCCGCGGAGCCCCGGGCGCCGGAGGTGGCGGGGCCGGTGGTCACGTTCCGGCCCGACGCGGCCAGTGGAGAGGCGCCGCTGCCGCTGGCCGTGGCCGTGAATGCGAAGCCGGTCGAGCCGGTCACGTGGGTGAGCCCGATCGACGGTCCCTGGGCGTTGCCCATGGTCGCGGGTGGCATCGGAGTGCTTCTGGGAGGCCTGTGGTGCATTGGCACGGTACAACGAGGACGTAACCGGAAAAAGGTGTTGTAATTCCGTCTTTACTGTTACTTTTACCCGGCTAGTATTCCCTTGACCATGGTTCCGGGAATCCGCGGAGGGCACCGGTGGCACGCACACGAGCGACAGCCGTGTCCGCTATCGTCCTGGCGCTCGGCCTGACGGGCGTCGGAGCGGCCCCGTTCATCACGCAGAGCGCCAGCGCGTCCGCCGCGCGGTTGGATCCTGTCGTCGAGCCCTGTGACGCCGACGTGTCGCTGTGCACCGACATCACGCCCGAGACCACGATCACGGTCACCACGACGCTGGGCTCGCCGAGCCCCACCGGGCCGGAGGAGGCGCCGGAGACGACGGTCACCAAGACCGTCACCGCGACCCCGACCAAGACCAGCAAGCCGCCGAGCCCGACCCCGACCAAGACCAGCACGCCTCCGCCGGTCCCGGAGACGACTCCGACGCAGAACCCGCAGCCGCTGCCCACGCAGAGCGTCGAGGTTCCGCCCGTCACCTCCACCACGCCCACGCCCGAGCAGTCCGTCGAGATGCCGACCATCGCGCCGACCGAGGCGGCCACCACCCCGCAGCCGAGCGAGACGCAGGTCGCCTCCACCGAGGAGGTGCTGGAGCTGCGGAAGGCGGCGCCGGAGTTCGACCAGACCGAGCTGACGCGCAAGCTCAGCATCCCGGCGCTGGTGCTGGTGCTGCTCGCGCTGTTCGCGGTGCTGATCTTCGAGGGACGGCTGCGCAGGATGGCCCACGCGGCGGCCGTGCGCAGGGCCGGCCCTCAGCACGCGGGGCCGCTGGGCGCGCAGCCGACCGCGCCCATGGGACCCCGGCCGGACCTGCCCCCGCACGGCGGCGGCTATCCGGCGGGGCCCGGTTACGCGGCGTCGGGCTTCCCGGCTCCGCCCACGTACCCGGGCGGCACGGCGTACGCGCCGATCATCAGCTTCGTGCCGGTGCAGACCTATCCGAGCGGCCCGCCCCAGTACGGCTACCAGGACCCGAACCATCCGTACCCGCCGCAGGGCTACATGCAGGAGCCCGGCGTGCACGGGGAGGCGCCGCCGGAGCCCGTGGTGCTGCACCCGGACGAGTTCGACTCCTACAGCGAGCCCCCGCGGCCGGCCGGCGAGCCGGCCCGCGAGCGCGACCTGTTCGAGCCGCTGGTGCCGCCGTCGCCGCCGCCCGCCGATATCCCGCCGGGCGGTGCGGAGCCCTACGACGGCGGTCTCGACCAGCCGCTCGGCCCGGCCTCCGCCGCCGAGCCCGGCGACTCGGAGCCGTGGGAGCAGGGCGAGCCCGGCTCGCTGTTCCGCCCGGCCGTGCCGCGCGACCCGAACGCGCCCAGGGACTACGAGCCGCCGCCGTACCTGCCGGCCGACGGCGACGTGACGGCCGTCCAGCCGCTGCCGCCCCAGCCCGCCCCCCAGGAGGCGTCACAGGAGGCGTCACAGAAGGCGTCGCAGGAGGCGTCACAGGAGGCACGGCAGCCGGAGGACGGGCCGCGCGAGCCGACCAAGGAGATGCCCGACCCCAAGCGCAGGCGGTTCGGCAGGAAGAAGTAGGCGAAAACGAGAGCGGGGGCCGGACATCCGGCCCCCGCTTCGTCATCCGCTCACTTGCCGCGCCGGAAGATCTTGTTGCCCAGCCACACCAGCGGATCGTACTTGCGGTCCACCACGCGCTCCTTCATCGGGATCAGCGCGTTGTCGGTGATCTTGATGTGCTCGGGGCAGACCTCGGTGCAGCACTTGGTGATGTTGCAGTAGCCGAGCCCGTGCTCCTGCTGGGCCGCCTCCTGCCGGTCCGCCACGTCGTAGGGGTGCATGTCCAGCTCGGCGATCCGCATGAGGAAGCGGGGACCGGAGAAGTTGGTCTTGTTCTCCTCGTGGTCGCGGATCACGTGGCAGACGTTGTTGCACATGAAGCACTCGATGCACTTGCGGAACTCCTGCGAGCGCTCGACGTCGACCTGCTTCATCCGGTATTCGCCCGGCCGCACGCCGCTCGGCGGCGTGAAGGAGGGGACCTCCCTGGCCTTCTGGTAGTTGTACGAGACGTCGGTCACGAGGTCCTTGATGACCGGGAACGTCCGCATGGGGGTGACCGTGATGGTCTCGTCCTCGGAGAAGGTGGACATCCGGGTCATGCAGCCGAGCCGCGGCTTGCCGTTGATCTCCATGCTGCACGAGCCGCACTTGCCCGCCTTGCAGTTCCACCGCACCGCCAGGTCGGGGGCCTGCGTGGCCTGGAGGCGGTGGATGATGTCGAGGACGACCTCGCCCTCGTTCACCTCGACGGTGAAGTCCTCGAGCCTGCCCTCTCCGCCCTCACCGCGCCAGACCTTGAACTTTGCCTTGTAGCTCATGACTTCTTCGCTATCCCGTCGAACTCGGCCATCTCTTCGTCGGTGAGGTACTTCTTCAGCTCGTCACGGTCGAACAGGGTGATCAGGTCGTCCCGCATGGGCGGCTGGACGCGTACCCGCACCTTGACCGAGGAGCCGTCCTCGGTGGAGCAGACGAGCAGCTTGCGGCGCCACTCCGGGTCCATCCCGGGGAAGTCGTCGCGGGTGTGCCCGCCGCGGCTCTCCTCGCGCATCAGCGCGGCGCGCGCCACGCACTCCGAGACCAGCACCATGTTGCGCAGGTCGATCGCGAGGTGCCAGCCGGGGTTGTAGATGCGCGAGCCGGCCGCCCCGACCAGGCGCACCCGCTCCTTGAGCTTCTCGACGACCTCCAGGGCCTCGGAGACCTCCTCGGCCTTGCGGATGATGCCGACCAGGTCGTTCATCGTGCGCTGGAGCTCGTGGTGGACCTCGTAGGGGTTCTCGCCGCTGCGGCCCAGCGGGGCCAGCGCCTCCTCCCTGGCGAACTCCACCTGCTCGGGCAGCACCTTGGGCCGGCTCGCGAGCGAGTCGATGTACTCGGCCGCGCCCGCGCCCGCCCGCCGGCCGAACACCAGCAGGTCGGAGAGCGAGTTGCCGCCCAGCCGGTTGGAGCCGTGCATGCCGCCGGAGACCTCGCCGGCCGCGAACAGCCCCGGCACGGCCGCCGCGCCGGTGTCGGCGTCGACCTCGACGCCGCCCATGATGTAGTGGCAGGTCGGGCCCACCTGCATGGGCTCGGCGGTGATGTCGACGTCGGCCAGCTCCTTGAACTGGTGGTGCATCGACGGCAGCCGCTTCTTGATCTCCTCGGCGGGCAGCCGGGTGGAGACGTCGAGGAAGACGCCGCCCTGGGGCGAGCCGCGCCCGGCCTTCACCTCGGCGTTGATCGCGCGGGCCACCTCGTCACGCGGCAGCAGCTCGGGCGGGCGCCGGTTGTTGGCCTGGTCGGTGTACCAGCGGTCGCCCTCCTCCTCGGTGGTGGCGTACTTGTCCTTGAAGACGTCGGGGATGTAGTCGAACATGAAGCGCCGGCCCTCGGAGTTACGCAGCACGCCGCCGTCGCCCCGGACGGACTCGGTGACGAGGATGCCGCGCACCGACGGCGGCCAGACCATCCCCGTGGGGTGGAACTGGATGAACTCCATGTTGATCAGGTTCGCGCCGGCGAGCAGGGCCAGGGCGTGGCCGTCGCCGGTGTACTCCCAGGAGTTGGAGGTCACGACGTAGGACTTGCCGATGCCGCCGGTGGCCAGCACCACGGCCGGGGCGTCGAAGAGCACGAAGTTGCCGGTCTCGCGCCAGTAGCCGAACGCGCCGGAGATCGCGTCGCCGTCCTTGAGCAGCCGGGTGACCGTGCACTCGGCGAAGACCTTGATGTAGGCCTCGTAGTCGCCGTGCGTCTCGTAGTCCTCCTGCTGGAGCGCGACCACGCGCTGCTGCAGGGTACGGATCAGCTCCAGCCCGGTACGGTCGCCCACGTGTGCGAGCCGTGGGTACTCGTGCCCGCCGAAGTTCCGCTGGCTGATCTTGCCGTCCTTGGTGCGGTCGAACAGCGCGCCCCACGCCTCCAGCTCCCACACGCGGTCGGGGGCCTCCTTGGCGTGCAGCTCGGCCATGCGCCAGTTGTTGAGGAACTTGCCGCCGCGCATGGTGTCCCGGAAGTGCACCATCCAGTTGTCGTCGGGGTTGACGTTGCCCATCGCCGCCGCCGCGCCGCCCTCGGCCATGACGGTGTGCGCCTTGCCGAACAGCGACTTGCAGACGATGGCCGTCCTCTTGCCCTGCTGGCGGGCCTCGATCGCGGCCCGCAGGCCGGCCCCGCCCGCGCCGATCACGACGACGTCGTACTCGTGGCGCTCTGTGTTGTGCGTGTTTTCCACTGAAAGCTGTCCTTACGCGTACGGGAAGTTGATGATGCCCTTGGCCACCAGGCGGACGTACAGGTCGGCGCCCATGACGGAGAACATCGAGGCCCACGCGAGGGGTTGGTGCTTGGCGTTGAGCTTGGAGACGAACCCCCAGGCCCGGTAGCGCAGCGGGTGGCGGGAGAAGTGGTTGAGCCGGCCCGCGACGATGTGCCGGCAGGAGTGGCACGACAGCGTGTAGGCGTTGATGAGGACGGCGTTGAGGATCAGGATCCAGCTCCCCAGGCCCGCCGGCTTGTGCACGAGCGCCAGCACGGCGTCGTAGGCCAGGATGAGACCGATCACGATGGCGGCGTAGAAGAAGTACCGGTGGACGTTCTGCATGATGAGCGGGAAGCGCCGCTCACCGGTGTACTTGCCGTGCGGCTCCTGCACCGCGCAGGCGGGCGGCGACAACCAGAAGGAGCGGTAGTAGGACTTGCGGTAGTAGTAGCAGGTCAGCCGGAATCCGCCGGGCAGGGCGAGGATGAGCAGGCCGGGCGACAGGGCGTACCAGTCGCCGATCGGCGCCCACCCGAACAGCTGCGCCCCTTCGGGGCACGTCACCGCGGCCAGGCAGGGTGAGGCGAACGGGGCGATGTAGGGATCGACGAAGATGCTGTTGTCGATGATCGCCCATACACCGTAGACGAGGAATGAGCTGAGCCCCAGGAACGTCACGAACGGGGTCAGCCACCATCTGTCTGTTCGCAGGGTGCGCACCTTGACTTGCGCACGTTGCCTTCGTACTGGAGCGTCGGGCGTCGTCTGGGTCATCGCGGACCTCTCCACCTCCCGCGGACCCCGTCGCGCAGGGGGCCCGTGGTTTCGTTTCGCTGGGCGCGCTCCTACGGAGGTGCCCGCTCGGGCGCGCGTTGGTGGGGGATACGTTACGACGACAGGATCGAAATTTGTGAGCGGGGTCACTCACTTTTTCGATGACTGACTGTGATTCCTGTCACCCTCGCGCGTCAGGACGCTACCCCTGGGCCGGCAACTTCACCACAGTGACGAAAAAATCATCGATTTGCCGGACAACTCGGATGAATTGCTCGAAATCCACCGGCTTCGCGACATAGGCGTTCGCGTGCAGCCGGTAGCTGTGGAGGATG
The DNA here is from genome assembly GCF_000725485.1 of Nonomuraea candida. Taxonomy (GTDB): domain Bacteria; phylum Actinomycetota; class Actinomycetes; order Streptosporangiales; family Streptosporangiaceae; genus Nonomuraea; species Nonomuraea candida. Next base: position 62,850 of record NZ_JOAG01000041.1, read on the forward strand.
TCCTCCTCGGCCTCCGACGTCGTCAGGATCACCACCGGGATCGTGCGCAGCTCGCTGTCGGCCTTCACCTCCCTCAACACCTCCATGCCGCTCATCCGGGGCAGGTTGAGGTCGAGCAGGATCAGGTCGGGGCGCGAGGCGTGGGCGAAGCCGTCCTGGCGGCGCAGGTACGCCATCGCCTGCTCGCCGTCGTTGACCACGTTGAGCCGGTTGCGCACCTTGTTGAGGTCGAAGGCCTCCTTGGTGAGCAGGACGTCAGCCTGGTCGTCCTCGACCAGCAGCACCTCGATCGGGCGCCATCCGTTCATCGTCAGCCTCTCGCCGCGGGGAGCGTCCAGCGGAACGTCGCGCCGTGACCCGCCGCCCGGGCCGGCCCGCCGCCGTCCGTCCCGGCGTCTGCCGCAGGGTCTTTCTCGTGTCCCGGGGTGCCGTCGAGCCACAACGTCCCGCCGTGATACTCGACGATCTTCCGGCACAGCGCCAGCCCGATGCCCGTCCCCGGGTACACGTCGCGGGGATGGAGGCGCTGGAAGATCAGGAAGATGCGGTCGGCGTACTTGGGCTCCACGCCGATGCCGTTGTCGGAGCAGCTGAACTCCCACATGTCGCCGGCCCGCCTGGCCCCGATGTGCACCCGCGGCGGCTCCTCCGAGCGGAACTTGACGGCGTTCTCGATCAGGTTCTGGAAGAGCTGGGTGAGCTGGAGCTGGTTGCCGATGACCGGGGGCAGCTCGTCCCGGGTGACGGTCGCGCCGGCGTCCTCGATGGCCGCCGAGAGGTTGTCCAGCGCCCGGTCCAGCGCGGCGCCCGAGTCGACCGTGCTCCTCTCCCCGGTCACCCGGCCGACCCGGGAGAAGTCGAGCAGGTCGTTGATGAGCAGCTGCATGCGCTTGGCGCCGTCCACCGCGTAGTGGATGTACTGCCTGGCCCGGTCGTCGAGCTGGGCGCCGTAGCGCTGCTCCAGCATCTGGGTGAAGCTGGCGACCTTGCGCAGCGGCTCCTGGAGGTCGTGGCTGGCCACGTACGCGAACTGCTCCAGCTCCCCGTTCGACCGGCGCAGCTCCTCGGTCTGGTCGGTGGCCACCCGCCAGGCCGCGACGATCCTGGCGCGCATGGAGTCGATGTGGCTGGACAGCTCGGCCAGCTCCCTGGGGCGGTCGACGTGCAGGTCGTGGTCGAAGTCGCCGCCGGCGACCGTACGGACCTGCTCGGTGAGCTGGTCGATGGGCTTGAGCACGGCGTAGCGCACCGTGACGCCCAGCCCGACGCCCCAGGCCAGTTGCAGCCCGAACAGCACGATCAGGGCCACGGTGAGCTGGTCGAGCTGCGCGCCCACGTCCGGCGCGGGGCCGAGCCGCCGGGCGTCGGCGATCAGCACCATGACCGACACGACGCCGCCGGTGAAGGTGACCGCCGCCAGCGCGCCGACCAGCAGGAACCAGCGGCGGGCCGGCAGCCTGCCCAGCCCGGTCGGCTCCTTGGGCGGAGGCAGGGGGTGGATGCTCATGGGCTCCTCCGTCCGTGCCGGGATCTCGGGCGCTTGCCGGCCACTCGGCTCACGGGCCTCTCCTTCGGACCATGAGCACGGCCAGGTCGTCGCTCAGCCTGCCCACGTGCCTGATGAGCCGGTCGAGGTCGATGCCGCCGTGCTCGCGTACCAGGTCGACCAGGCCCTCGACGCCCAGTGACCCGCTGGGCTCGCCCACGGCCGCCTCGATCAGGCCGTCGGTGTAGAGCATCATCGTCCACTCACCGCCCAGCGGGACGTCGATCACCGACCACTCCGCGTCGGGGAAGATCCCGAGCGGCGGGCCGGACGGCGTGCCGTCCACCACCTCGACGACGCCGTCGCGCACCAGCACCGGCGGCGGATGCCCGACCACGCGCATGCGGGCGTGGCTCAGGCCGGGGTCGACGGTGGCCATGCAGAGCGTGGTGAAGATCTCGGGCGCGTTGCGCTCGGCCCGCAGCAGCGTGTCGAGCGTGCGCAGCAGCGTGTCGCCGGTCTGCCCGGCCAGCACCAGCGTGCGCCAGGCGATGCGCAGCGCCACGCCCAGCGCCGCCTCGTCGGGGCCGTGCCCGCACACGTCGCCGATCACCAGGTGCACCGCGCCGTCGGGCGTCTGCACGGTGTCGAAGAAGTCGCCGGCCAGCGTGCCGCCGCTGCCCGGCAGGTAGCGGGTGAGGTGCTCGATGGACGTGGTGCGCAGCAGCGGGTCGGGCAGCAGGGCGCTCTCCAGCCGGGCGTTCTCCTTGGCCGTCAGCTCCGCCTGCACGAGCTTGAGCTGGGCCAGGTCGGCGCGCTTGCGCTCCATCGCGTACCTGATGGACCTGGCCAGCAGCCGCGCGTCCACGTCGCCCTTGACCAGGTAGTCCTGCGCGCCGGACTGCACCGCCGAGACGCCCACGTGGACGTCGCTGACGCCGGTCAGCGCCAGCACGGCCGTGTGCGGCGCGGCGACCGCGAGCACCCCCTCCAGCGCCTCCAGCCGGCTGGCGTCGGGCAGGTTGAGGTCCACCAGCACGCACTGGACCGCGGGGGTGAGCTTCTGCCTGGCCTCGCGCAGGCTGCGCGCCCGGAAGATCCTGGGCGGCGCCACGGCCTGCTTGAGCAGCTCCTCGACGAGGAAGGCGTCACCGTCATCGTCCTCGATGAGGAGGAGCGTCAGCGTTTCCGTGAGAATTGCCGTCAAAATTCCCCTCAGGGGAGTCGGGCCACTTGGGCTCATTCTGCGATGAGCGCGACCCCTTGTGGAAGCGTGCCGTCATGTCCGGCCTGAAGGACGAACGCCAGCAGGGTCTCCCTGAACGCCTGCGCGGCCCTCGTCGGCTCCACGTCCTTGCGGTGGGCCAGCGCGATCGTGCGGCTGAGCCCCGGCGGCGCCAGCGGGATGCCCTGCAGCCCGGGCCGCCCGTCGAGCACCATCGACGGCACCACGGCCACGCCCAGGCCCGCCTCCACGAAGCGCAGCACCGCGTCCATCTCGCCGCCCTGCACCGCGAACCGGGGCTCGAACCCGGCCTGCCGGCACGCCGCCAGCGTCGCCTCCCGCAGGTCGTAGCCGCGCCGGAACATCACCATCGGCCGCCCCCGCAGCTCCTCGATGCGCAGGTAGGGCCGCCGGACCGGCTCGTGGGAGGGCGAGACCACCACGAGGTTCTCGCGCAGGATCTCCTCGGTCACCAGCGCGGGGTCGTCGCTCTGCAGCGGCATGATGATCAGCGACAGGTCGAGCGCACCCCGGGCCAGCGCCCTGACCAGGTCACGCGAGCCGCCCTCCTCCACCAGCAGCTCGATGCCCGGGTACGCGCTGTGGAAGCGGGCCAGCGCGTCGGCCATCAGCCCCGCGCAGAGCGACGGCGTGGCCCCGATGCGCACCCGGCCGCGGCGCAGCCCGGCGAGCTGGGCCACCTCCTGCCTGGCGGTGTCGGCGTCGGCCAGGATGCGGCGGGCCAGCGGGAGCAGCGCCTCGCCGGCCGCGGTCAGCGTGACGTTGCCGCGCGCCCGCGAGAACAGCCGCGCGCCGAGGTCGTCCTCCAGCGCCTTGATCTGCTTGCTGAGCGACGGCTGCGCGACCCGCATGCGCTCGGCCGCCTGGGTGAAGTGCCGGGTCTCGGCCACCGCCACGAAGTACGCGAGCTGCTGGAACTGCATGTGATTTTCCTCGCACCGGCGCGGTGTAAGCCGGCCGTAAAGCCGCGCCTACCCGCATCATAGCCGGTGGCTATCGAAACCAGACCCGCGATGACTTGGACGGATCATCGCTGGATATCTAGCGTGAAGTCGTGACTGCCACGATAGAGCGCGGCTCCGCCACCGCGCCTGTTAACACCCCTGCTTCCAAGAAGAAGACTCCAACGCCGAAGACTTCAACGCCGAGGAAGCCGGGCGGGTTCCTGACCTCGTCCAACGGCAAGAAAGTCGTCATGGCCGTCACGGGCGCCGTGATGGTGAGCTTCCTCGTGCTCCACATGCTGGGCAACCTGAAGATCTTCTTCGGCCGTGACTCGTTCAACGAGTACGCCCACTGGCTGCGGACGCTGCTGGAGCCCTTCGCGCCGTACCGCACGGTGCTGACGATCCTGGAGATCGGCCTCGTGGTCGCGGTCGTCCTGCACATGTGGGCCGCGATCTCGCTGTCGCGCCGCGCGGGCAAGGCCAGGCCCGTCAAGTACGTGGCCAGGAAGTCGCAGGCGAACGGCTACGCCACGCACATCATGCGATGGGGCGGCGTGACCATCGTGCTCTTCGTGATCTGGCACCTGCTCGACCTCACCTTCGGCGTCGTCAACCCCGAAGGCTTCAACTCGGCCCCGGCCGACCGGATGATCTCCGGCTTCGACCCGTCCCGGTGGTGGGTCACCCTCATCTACTTCGTGGCCGTCGTCATGGTGGGCATGCACCTGCGCCACGGCATCTGGAGCGCCTTCCAGACGCTCGGCTGGGCCAACCGCGACCGCAACAAGGCCCTGCGCGCCACCGCCGGTCTCGTCTCCATCGTCCTGGTGATCGGCTTCCTGCTCCCGCCCCTCGCGATCACGTTCGGAGTTGTCAAGTGAAGTACACCGAAGGCCCCGAGATCAGGGACACCAAGGCTCCCGACGGGCCCATCGAGGAGCGCTGGGAGAAGCGCAAGTTCAGCGCCAAGCTGGTCAACCCGGCCAACAAGCGCAAGCTCAACGTGATCGTCGTCGGCACCGGCCTGGCGGGCGGCTCCGCCGCGGCGACGCTCGGCGAGCTGGGCTACAACGTCAAGTCCTTCTGCTACCAGGACTCGCCCAGGCGCGCCCACTCCATCGCCGCCCAGGGCGGCATCAACGCCGCCAAGAACTACCGCGGCGACGGCGACTCGATCTACCGCCTCTTCTACGACACGGTCAAGGGCGGCGACTTCCGCGCCCGCGAGTCGAACGTCTACCGCCTGGCCCAGGTCTCGGTGAACATCATCGACCAGGCCGTGGCCCAGGGCGTGCCGTTCGCCCGCGAGTACGGCGGCCTGCTCGACACCCGCTCGTTCGGCGGCGCCCAGGTCTCCCGCACCTTCTACGCCCGCGGCCAGACGGGCCAGCAGCTCCTGCTGGGCGCGTACCAGGCGCTGGAGCGGCAGGTCGCGGCCGGGACCGTCGAGATGCACACCCGCCACGAGATGCTCGACCTGATCGTCGCCGACGGGCGGGCGCGCGGCATCATCGTGCGCGACATGGTGACCGGCGAGATCGAGCGCCACCTGGCCGACGCCGTGGTGCTGGCCACCGGCGGCTACGGCAACGTGTTCTTCCTGTCCACGAACGCCAAGGGCTGCAACACCACCGCCATCTGGCGGGCGCACGAGCGCGGGGCGTACTTCGCCAACCCCTGCTACACGCAGATCCACCCGACCTGCATCCCGGTGTCGGGCGAGTACCAGTCGAAGCTGACGCTCATGTCGGAGTCGCTGCGCAACGACGGCCGCGTGTGGGTGCCGCTGCGCAAGAACGACGAGCGCGCCCCCGGCGACATCCCGGAGGAGGAGCGCGACTACTACCTGGAGCGCATCTACCCCAGCTTCGGCAACCTGGTGCCGCGTGACATCGCCTCCCGCGCCGCCAAGAACGTCTGCGACGAGGGCCGCGGCGTCGGCCCCGGCGGCCTGGGCGTCTACCTCGACTTCCGCGACGCGATCAACCGCCTCGGGCGCGACGCGGTCGAGAAGAAGTACGGCAACCTGTTCGAGATGTACGAGCGCATCACGGGCGAGAACCCGTACGACGTGCCGATGCGCATCTACCCCGCCGTGCACTACACCATGGGCGGCCTGTGGGTGGACTACGACCTGCAGTCCACGATCCCCGGCCTGTTCGTCATCGGCGAGGCCAACTTCTCCGACCACGGCGCCAACCGCCTCGGCGCGTCCGCGCTGATGCAGGGCCTGGCCGACGGATACTTCGTGCTCCCCACCACGATCGGCGACTACCTGGCCAACGGCCCGTACGGCGACGTGGACGAGGAGGCCGTGGCCGAGGCCGAGATCAAGGTCCGCAACAAGATCGATCGCCTGCTCTCCGTCAACGGCACCCGCACCCCCGACTCCTTCCACCGCGAGCTGGGCAGGCTCATGTGGGACTACTGCGGCATGGAGCGCACCGAGGAGTCGCTGCGCAAGGCGCTGGAGCGCATCCCCGAGCTGCGCGAGGAGTTCTGGCAGAACGTCAAGGTGACCGGCACCGCCGAGGAGCTCAACCAGGTGCTGGAGAAGGCCGGCCGCGTCGCCGACTTCTTCGACCTGGCCGAGCTGATGTGCCTGGACGCCCTGGTCCGCACCGAGTCCTGCGGCGGTCACTTCCGCGCCGAGTCCCAGGACGCCGACGGCGAGGCGCTGCGCGACGACGAGAACTTCGCGCACGTCTCGGCCTGGGAGCACACCCCTGACGGGCCGGTGCTGCACAAGGAACCGCTCGAGTACGAGTACGTCAAGATGACCCAGCGGAGCTACAAGTGAACCTGACCCTGCGCGTTTGGCGTCAGAAGGACCAGTCCGACAAGGGTCGGATGGTGACGTACAAGGTGGAGGACGTCTCCCCGGACATGTCGTTCCTGGAGATGCTGGACGTCCTCAACGAGCGCCTCATCCTGGAGGGCGACGACCCGATCGCCTTCGACCACGACTGCCGCGAGGGCATCTGCGGCATGTGCGGCATGGTCATCAACGGCGTCGCCCACGGCGAGCAGCGCGCCACGACGACCTGTCAGCTGCACATGCGCCACTTCGAGGACGGCGCCGAGATCACCATCGAGCCGTGGCGCGCGGCCCCGTTCCCGGTCGTCAAGGACCTGGTGGTGGACCGCAGCGCGTTCGACCGCATCATCCAGGCGGGCGGCTTCGTCTCGGTCCCGGCCGGCTCGGCCCCGGACGCCCACAGCGTCCCGGTCCGCAAGGAGGACGCGGACGCCGCCTTCGACGCGGCCACCTGCATCGGCTGCGGCGCCTGCGTCGCGGCCTGCCCGAACGGCTCCGCCTCCCTCTTCACCGCCGCCAAGATCACCCACCTCAGCCTGCTGCCCCAGGGCCAGCCGGAGCGCCTGTCGCGCGCCAAGGCCATGGTGGACCAGATGGACGCGGAGGGCTTCGGCGGCTGCACCAACACGGGCGAGTGCACGGCCGTGTGCCCGAAGGGCATCCCGCTGGACGCCATCGCCCAGATGAACAGCGACTACCTCAAGGCCAACGCCAAGTAGGCCACGCCCTCCGGCAGGGATGACAGCCTGAGACCACCCCAAGCGAACGGGCTTCGCACGGGGTGGTCTCAGGCTGTCCTGCTTGTGGCACCTCGCGGCCTGTCGGCGACCGCCCGGCCGCCCTGGACGACGCGTTTCCTGATGAGGACGCAGGCCGCCAGGGCCGGGTAGATGAGCAGCCGCACGGGCTCGTCTCTCTGCTGTCCGGCTCGGGGGTCACGCCCGGTTGGTCGCTCACCAACGCGAAAGGGTGCCACCTCTGCGGGTGACACCCTCATCGACCAGCGAAATCTGGTCGGGACGACAGGATTTGAACCTGCGACCCCTTGACCCCCAGTCAAGTGCGCTACCAAGCTGCGCTACGTCCCGGTCACGTCGCCGGCTCCACCGGGGTGGTGCCTGCGATCGACCATTACCTTACAGGAGGTTCGGAGTCGCCTGCTTCCTCAGGACATGAGCACCGGCAGCGCGATGCCTAGTTCCGGTCCGGCCAGGGGGCGCGCCAGGCAGAGCGGTTCCTGGCGAAGGACGCGTGTCAGACAGAAGAAAAATGATGCGACGGTGAATGATAGCTACAGCTATGATAGCTGCAGCTATCATTCTCGGAAGGCGGCGGTGGAAGAGTGGAGAAGCCGGCGCGGTTGTTCGGTCGTGACGAGGAGTGGGAAGCGCTCGCCGACTTCGTCGCTGCTCCCACCACGGGTGCCACGCTAGGGCTGGTGTACGGGCGGCGCCGCCAGGGTAAGACGCTCATGCTCGAACTTCTCGCGCAGGCGAGCGGGGGCCTGCTCTTCGCCGCGACCCAGCAGAGCGAGACGCAGAACCTCGCCGATCTGGGCGCCGCCTACGCCGCCCATCGAGGGCTGCGGCAGCCGGTCTCGTTCGGCGACTGGCGAGAAGGGCTCGACGAGCTCTTGCGTCTTGGTGAGGAACGCGCCGTCCCCGTGATCATCGACGAGTTCCCCTACCTGATCTCCGCCACGCCGGCGCTGCCGTCGTACCTGCAGCAGGCGCTCAGCCCGACGGGGCACGCGAAGGAGCACACCCGCACCCGGCTGATCCTGTGCGGCAGCGCGCTCACCACGATGGCCGAACTGCTGGGCGGGGGAGCGCCGCTGCGCGGTCGGGCGGTGCTCGAACTCGTGGTGCGGCCCTTCGGCTTCAGGGACGCCGGCGCGTTCTGGGGGCTGACGGCGGATCCCGAGCTGGCCTTCCGGGTTCATGCCCTGGTCGGTGGCACTCCCGCGTACCGGGAGATGTGCGGTGGCTCGGGACCGGACGATCTCGGTGCTTTCGACCGTTGGGTGCACCGGCGGTTGCTGAACCCCGCCTCGGCGATGTTCAGGGAGGGCGGGCTGCTGCTGCGGGAGGAGCCGTCGATCGTCGACCCGACCTCGTTCGCCGCTGTCCTGGCCGCCATCAGCGCGGGTAACCACCGCCGTACGGAGATCGCCGCCGCCCTGGGACGGCCCGTCAGCGCGCTGGGCCACCTGCTCACCGGCCTGCGGGGCATCGGACTCGTCGAGCAGGTGGACGACGCCCTGCGGCAGAAGCGCAGCGTGTACCGGATCGCCGAGCCGATCGTCCGGCTGCACCAGCTCATCACGCAGCGGAGGGAGCCCGAGCTGGTGGCGGGCAGAGCCGTGCGGGTCTGGCAGTCCAGCGCCGACACGGTGGGGTCCAAGATCTACGGTCCGCACTTCGAGGACCTGGCCCGCGAATGGTGCTTCCTGCATGCCTCGGACGACACGCTGGGCGGCACCGCGAGCGCCGTACGTCCCAGCACGATCTCGTGTCGCACGCACCGGCAGGGGCACGAGCTCGACGTGGTGGTTACGGAGACCGATTCGTCCGTGCCTGATCGGATCACGGCGATCGGCGAGGCCAAGGGGACTCTCGGGCCCATGGACGTGGCGCAGTTGCAGCGGCTGGAACACCTGCGTGCCCTGCTGCCGGACGTCCAGGTCGACGCCCCGCCCAAGCTGCTGCTGTTCGCGCGCGCCGGTTTCAGCGAGGCGCTGGTGACGGCGGCGCGCGGGCGGGCGGACGTGGAGTTGGTCGATCTCCGCCGTCTGTACTCGGGGGAGTGAGTTCTGGCGACCCCATCAGGTAACTCGTGTGTCACCTGATTTGTATGCTCGCCGACATACTAGATGGGGGAAAGCGGCAGGTGATCACGCCCGTTGATCCTCTCGTGCGTCTCAAGACCTGATCACCGTGCCGCAGCGCGATCTCATGGAGACCGGGTAGCGGCACAGGCGCGGCGCAGGAGGGACGTGCTGCTGGTCGATCTGCCCTGCCTGCTCGGGAGAGGCGCCCCCGTGGTTCTGCCCCGCGGGTAGCGGAGCGGGGATTTGGGGTGGCGGGTAACAACGGGAGGGTTCGCACCACTTCCTGGTGTCAGAAGAACGCATCCCGAACGAAGGGGCTGGGCGGTGACGGATGATGCGCACCGGTTCACCGGCATGTACGACGAATGCCGGCAACGCGTGTGGGCCTACGTGGTCGCTCGCGCGGGGCGGCAGGTCGCGGACGAGGTGGTGAGCGAGACGTTCGCGATCGCCTGGCGGCGGCTGGACGACGTGCCCGAGCCGGCGTTGCCGTGGTTGCTCGGGGTCGCCAGGAACGTGCTGCGTGACAACGTGCGCGCGGAGATCCGCAGGGAGGCCATGGCCGCCGAGCTGCGGGCCTGGACCGAGGGGGACGTGGCCGATCAGGTGACCGAGCGGATGGGGGTGCTGCGCGCGCTGGCCGCGTTGCAGGAGGACGATCGGGAGATCCTCGTCCTCGTCGCCTGGCACGGGCTGACGCCCAAGGAGGCCGCCCGGGTGATCGGCTGCTCGTCGGCGGCCTATCGCGTACGGCTGCATCGGGCGCGCAAGCGGCTCAGACAGGCGATGGAGGCGGTCGGCGAGCCGCCCGCCGCGGCTGGTGGGCGGTCCCGGAGCAGGGCCGCTGAGCCGTCCGTGGCTGGTGGGCGGTCTCGGAGGAGGGCCGCTGAGTCGTCCGTGCCCCACGTCCGGAATCTGAGCGAGGAGTGGTCATGAACCCCATGGAGGAGCTTCGGGCGGCCAGGCCCGCGCATCTCGGCGACCGGCCGGTGGACGAGGGCACCAGGGCCGCGGAGCTGGCCCGCGCGATGGCGGGTCCCAGGGAGGCGCGGCGGCGCAGAACCGTCGTACGGCCGGCCTGGGGGCTGGGGCTGGCGGGGGCGGCGGCCGCCGCGGTGACGGCCGTGGCGGTGGTCATGTCGGGGAACGGGGCCGCGCCCACGACCCCGCGCGCGCCCGACGACCGGCAGATCGTGGCGGGCCAGGGCGAGAAGCCGGGCCAGGAGCGGGGCACGGGCACGGGCCCGGGTACGGAGGCGCCAGGGGCGTCGGCGGCTCCCCGGGTGACGTTGCCGGCCCGGGAGGTGCTGCTGGCCGCGGCCGAGCGGGCCGATCGGCAGGCGGAGGGCAGCGGCGACTGGTGGCACAGCGAGACGGTGAGCCGCCACCTGTACGCCGCCGTCTCCGGCGACTACCTGGTCGTGGACAGGCAGCGCAACGAAGGATGGACGCCCGCCGCCGTCGGGGGCGAGCAGTGGGCCCGTACCCGGCCGCTCGGGGCCGAGCCGGCCACCGAGGCCGACCGGAAGGCGTGGGAGCGGGCGGGGGCGCCGTCCGAGATCGCCGTCGTGGTGCCGGGGAAGGGCCGGCGGCCCGCGCCCGGAAAGGGGGCGGACACGCCCGCGAAGGGCGGGTACGGGGCGTTGACGCTCAGCACGTCCGAGGGGCGGGCCGAGACCAGTCACATGCCGCTGGCGGACGGTGACAAGGTGTTCTGGCTGGGACGGAACGTCACCATGAAGGAGCTGCGCGGGCTGCCGGACGAGCCTGGCGCGCTGAAGAAGTGGCTCATGGCCTCCTACAGAGGACACGGCACCGAGTCGAGCGGCGAGAAGATGTCGGGGGACACGTGGTTGTTCAAGGTCAGCGTGGGGCTGATCATGGACATGCCGGTGACGCCCGAGGTGCGGGGGGCCGCGTTCCGGATGCTGGCCGAGCTCGACAGCGTGAAGGTGACCGGGAACGTGACCGACGCCGAGGGCCGGCAGGGCACGGCCGTGTCGGTCGAGGAGCGCTACGCCGCCGGCGGGGTCTCCGAGAACCGGCTGATCTTCGACGAGGCCACCGGGCGGGGGCTGGCCAACGAGTTCGTGGTGGTGGAGCCCGGCGGCATGCAGGCCGGGTTCGAGCCGGGCACGGTGTGGAACTCCAGCGCGCTGATCGAGGCGGGCTGGACGGACGACCGCCCGGCCTCCTGACCGGCGACGGCCCGCCGGAGCACTGCCGGTCCCGGCGGGCCTGACCGTCCCGGGCTCGCCGGCGCGTCATCCGTTGCGGGAGGTCTGACCGGCCGGAGACCGCCGGAGCACGACCGGTTCCGGCGGGCCTCGCTCCCGGAGGGAGTCAGCCGCTCTGGCGGGCCTCGTCGTTGGCGTTGGTGCGGATCTGCTGGATGCGTTGCTTGGTCAGCCCGAGCAGCTCCCCGATGTCGCCGTCGGACAGGCCCAGCTCGTGCATGTGCTTGACGCGTTTCTTCAGCGTGCGCGTGTAGTCCTCGGCGATGGCGGCGGCCTGGCGCTGCAGGGCGGCGAAGTCGTCGAGGTCCTGCTCCGACAGGCCGGGCAGGGTGTAGTGGAAGACGGGGGACGGCGGCCGGTCGCGGTCGGCGAACAGGAACGGGAGCCCCTCGGCGACGTCTCCGTGCAGTTCTTTGAGCGTGCGGGCCGACATGCCGCCGGCCACGCCGTCCACCTGGGCCAGCCACAGGCTCCCGGCCATGGTGACGTGCACGTCGACGCGGTCTGTGGTCATGCGGATGCTCCAGTCAGTCCTTCAGCCAGCCCTCGCCGAACAGATGCGCCAGCCCTCGTTCGAGGGAGTCCACCAGGTGCGGTGTCTCCCCGGGGTAGAGCGGGACGATCGCGCGGGCCACGACCCGGCCCTCGGTGTCCCACAGCAGAAGGAATCGCTGCCGCCGGGTCGTTTCCGCCCAGTCGCAGCGCAGGCCGTGTAGGTGGGAGAGCCCGATGATCCGGTCGCGGATGGCCGCGTAGTCGTCTCGTTCTACCACACGCGGCAGACTATATCCCTTGTTCACCATCGACAAGAGCTATTGTCGCCTTGATTCGCGTGCCGCGTGTCGCGGGTTCGCGGCCCTTGTGGTGAAACCGCCCTCGCGCGATCGCGGCGGGTGTCCGGCAAGGGGGCGTGAAGCCGCGTCGCCGGCCGCCACGTGTCAGGCCGCTCCCCAGGCCCGGAGGAAGCTCTCCACGGTGTCGCCGGCCATCGTGCGCAGCTCCGGGTCCGGCAGCGTGCGGGTGCCCAGCCGGGTGCGGGCCTCCAGCGGGCCGAGGAGCAGGGCCAGGAACTGCTCGGCCGTCAGGTCGGGGTCGGTGGTGCGCAGGCGGCCGGTCAGGGCGAGCCGGGCCAGGCGGTCGGCGAGCGCCTGTCTGAGCCGGTCGGGGCCGCTGTCCTGGACGATCTCCAGGAGGTCGGGGAAGTGGGTGATCTCCGAGAACAGCAGGCGGCGCAGCGCGCACGAGCGGCCGTCGGTGTGCAGGCGGAGCAGGGCGTGGGCGACCTCCTCCAGCGTGGCGCGAAGGTCGGCGCCGGGGTCGGCGAGCGGCTCCAGCGCGGCGATCCGCTCGTCGAGCACGGTGCGCGCGGCCGCCTCCATGGCGTGCCTGAACAGGGTGGCCTTGTCGGTCATGTGGTTGTAGACCGTCGGCTTGGCCACGCCGGCCTCCTGCGCGATCTTCTGGACGCACGCCTGCGCGTAGCCCTCGCGGGCGAACACGGTGAACGCGCCTTCCAGGATCGCCTGCCGCTTGTCGATCCGCCCCCGGGTGGTGGTCATGTCGTCGATTGTACTCGCTGGTTCAACTTCATGGACGGAGAGGTTGCGCCCTTACTATTTAGGTACTTATGTTGAACCCATGAGTTCAGAAACTATGGATCAACTGGATCGCCGGTTGCTGGGGATCATCGGCGTGGTCCTGCTCGGCGGGCTGCTGGGGATCCTCAACAGCACGATGGCCGCGGTCGCCACCGGATCGCTGGCCGAGGCGTTCGACGCCTCGCTGAGCACGGTCGGCTGGGCGTCCACCGGGTTCCTGCTGGCCGTGACGGCGACGATCCCGTTCACCACCTGGGCCGTCGACCGGTACGGCGGCAAGCGGTTGTGGGTGGCGGGGCTGGGCCTGTTCCTGGCCGGGTCGCTGGGCGCGGGCCTGGCCTGGGACGTGGGGAGCCTGATCGCGTTCCGGGTGGTGCAGGGCATCGGGGCGGGGGTGCTCGATCCGCTCGTCCTGATCCTGCTGGCCCGGGCTGCGGGGCCGCGCCGGGCCGGGCGGGTGATGGGGCTGATGGGCGTGGTGCTGTCGCTGGGGCCGGTGCTCGGGCCGATCGCCGGCGGGGCGCTGCTCGGGGCGCTGACGTGGCGGGCGATGTTCCTGGTCAGCGTGGTGGTCGGGATCGTGGCGCTGGTGCTGGCACTGCGCGTGATCCCGGGGGACCGGCCCGGCGGCGGCGGGTCGCAGGCGGGCGAGTCCGGGGGAGCCGGGGAGGCCGGCGCGGGCGGTGGAGGCGCCGGGCAGGGGCCGGCACGCCTGGACGTGCTGGGGCTGGCGCTGCTCGGGCCGGGGTTCGCGGCGGTCGTGCTGGGGCTGTCCCAGACGGCCGAGCAGGGCGCGATCGCGGCGTGGCAGGCGCTGCTGCCGCTGGGCGCGGGAGCGGTGCTGCTGATCATGTACGCCGGGCACGCGCTGCGCCGGCGTCGCGGCCCGGCTCCGCTGATCGACCTGCGGCTGTTCCGCAGCCGGGGGTTCAGCGCCAGCGTCACGATCATGGGGCTCGGCGGCATGGGCCTGTACGCCGGCCTGTTCGCCCTGCCCCTGTACTACCAGCAGGCGCACGGGCACGGCGTGCTGGCCGCCGGGCTGCTCATGGCCCCGCTCGGGCTCGGCGGCTCCATCGCCATGCCACTGGCCGGGCGGCTGTCCGACCGGCTCGGCGCGCGCGGCCTGGCCGTCGGCGGCGCGGTCGTGGCCGTGCTCAGCCTGCTCGCCCTGACCCGCGTCGGGCCGGACACGCCGGAGGTGTGGCCGGCGCTGGCGGCGCTCACGTTCGGCCTGGGCAGCGGCTGCTACAGCGCCCCGACCATGGGCTCGCTCTACCGCACCCTCCCCGGGCCCCTGGTGGCGCAGGGCAGTTCGGTGCTCTACATGCTCAACCAGCTCGGCGCGGCCCTCGGCGTCGCCCTCGTCACGCTCGTCGTCCAGACCGCCTCCGACCCGGTCAGCGGGTTGCGCGGGGTCTTCTGGCTCGGCGTCGCCGCCAACGTGGTCGTGCTCGCGCTCGTCCCGCTCCTGCCCGGGAAGGCCCGCACGCCGGAGCCCGTACGCGAAGGGTCGCTCGTGTGAGGCGTTCCCGGTAATTCGCTTGCGGGGGGTATGAGGAGTCTGGCGTGATAGATCGCGTTCGGGATGTGACCGGGAGGAGGCGATACGAGATGGCGTACAACGAGGTGGCCGGAACGCGGCGTCCGCTGCGCATGTGGGCGGAGCCCGAGGCGGTCGATCCGCAGGCGATGCAGCAGCTGCGCAACGTGGCGAACCTGGAGTGGGTCCACGGTGTCGCCGTCATGCCGGACGTGCACCACGGCAAGGGCGCGACGGTGGGCTCGGTCATCGCGATGCGTGACGCGGTCTCGCCGGCGGCCGTCGGCGTGGACATCGGGTGCGGGATGACGGCGGTCAAGACGTCGTACCGGGCTTCGCAGCTCCCCGACAACCTGGCCTACCTGCGGGGGAAGCTCGAACAGGCGGTGCCGGTCGGGTTCGGGCACCACAAGCGGCCGGTCGATCCCGGCAACGTGCACGGGATGAGGACGGCCGGCTGGGCGGAGTTCTGGAAGGGCTTCGACGACCTCGCCCCGGCCGTCAAGGCGCGGCGCGAGCGGGCCGAGGTGCAGATGGGCACGCTCGGCGGCGGCAACCACTTCCTTGAGGTGTGCGCCGACGACGAGGGCCAGGTGTGGGTCGTGCTGCACTCCGGGTCGCGCAACATCGGCAAGGAGCTGGCCGAGCACCACATCGGCGTGGCCCGCGGGCTCTCGCACAACCAGGGGCTGGTGGACCGCGACCTCGCGGTGTTCCTCGGCGGCACGCCGGAGATGGCCGCCTACCGGCGCGACCTGTTCTGGGCGCAGGACTACGCGCGGCGCAACCGGGCGCTGATGATGGGGCTGGTCTGCGACGTGCTGCGGCGGCACCTGCCGGGCGTCACGTTCGACCAGCCGATCTCCTGCCACCACAACTACGTGGCCGAGGAGCGGTACGACGGCGTGGACGTGCTGGTCACCAGGAAGGGCGCGATCCGGGCCGGCGCCGGCGACCTGGGGATCATCCCGGGCTCGATGGCCACGGGGACGTACATCGTCAAGGGCCTGGGCAACGGCGCGGCGTTCAACTCGGCCTCGCACGGCGCGGGGCGGAAGATGAGCCGCAACAAGGCCAAGAAGACCTTCACCGTCAAGGATCTGGAAGAGCAGACGGCGGGCGTGGAGTGCCGCAAGGACTCCGGGGTGCTCGACGAGATCCCGGGGGCGTACAAGGACCTGGAGTCGGTGATGGCGGCTCAGACGGATCTGGTGCAGGTGGTGGCGCACCTGCGGCAGCTCATCTGCATCAAGGGCTGAGAGCGCCCGGTCGGTAGGTGTCGCGGCGGCCCGCGCCGCCTACCGCCCGGCCCGTCGCGGCTGGTACGACCTGGCGCTCAGGATCAGCGCGGCGGCGAAGAAGCCCAGGGCGGGCAGGATCAGGGCGCCCTGCACCGCCGCCGGCGCCTGCAGCAGCGCGGGGAGGGCGTTCGCCACGGTGAAGGCGCACAGGAAGACGGCCGACCAGCCGAGCGGCTTCCACCGGGCCCGGTGCATTCGTGCCGGCAGCCAGCGCGGGATCCGGCGGGCCGACAGCATGAAGACGCCGAGGCCGAGGCTGAGGGCGCCGAGGAGGAGCAGCATCACCCTGAGATACGTCGTCATAGCCGGTAAGAGGTCGGGCATGCGGTGGCTCCCCTCCTTGAGGCGGATGGGCCATTCTGCCGGTTCGCCTCGACGAAGATCAAGTGGACCCCCGGACGACCGGTTCGCCCCGCTTCCGGGGCCTGTCGCGAAGACGTCGAGAGAGCGCTCCCTGAGCGAGGGCGGTGGAGAGTCAAGGCAGCGGGCCGCTCCGGCGTTTCTTGACGGGCCGGGGGGCGGGGCGGGTGGGGGGTGAAGGGGTGTTTGCACTGGTGGGGCAGCGTCTAAGCGTCCTGGGCGGGGGTGGGT